>NZ_KV812048.1:862-1980 GCF_001813295.1 Streptococcus sp. HMSC072G04 | reverse complement strand
AAGTTCGACATCCCAACAACAGTGAAAGCTGACGTTAAAGGCGGAGTAGACATCGAAAACACTGCGGCTCAAGTTGTAAACTACTACAACCCAACTACTAAGAAAGTTGAAAAACCAAGCAAACCAACTGAAAAACGTGTAAACAACGTTCCAGTTGAGGTAGGATTCAACTTCACGAAACGTTTGGAAGGCCGTGAGCTTAAAGCTAACGAATTCAGCTTCGTGCTTAAAGATTCAACAGGTAAGACTCTTGAAACTGTTAGCAACGATGCATCTGGTAACGTTTCATTCTCACCACTCAACTTCAAGAAGGGTGACGAAGGCGTACACAACTACACAGTAGAAGAAGTTAAAGGATCTGACGCAACCGTTACATACGACACAATGAAAGCGAATGTAACAGTCACAGTGAAACACGATGGTACAGCTAAAGTGCTTATCGCGACTGTTGGCGACATTGCGGATAAAGAATTTAACAACCGTGTAACACCTCCAGAAGAACCTAAGTTCCAACCAGAGAAATACGTATTGAATACAGCGAAATTCTCTATCACTGATAACAAGCTTCTTGATGATGATGCCGAGTTGACTGATAAATATGGTGAAACAAATACTGATCCATATGTAGACAAAACAGACAACAACGAAGCAGAAAACATCAATACTAAGTCTGTTAAACGCGGCGAAAAGATCTACTACCAAGTATGGTTGGATACAACTAAATTCGACGCAGCTAACAAAGACAACGTTCAAACTGTAGGAATTACAGATGACTTTGACGAAACTAAGGTTTATGTAGATGGTTCAGCAATCAAAGCTTACGATTCAGTAACTGGAGCTGATGTTACAGATAAATTCGATATCACTGTGAACAACGGTGTGATGACTGCAACTCTTAAAGATGGCTTCACTAAGTCACTTGGCGATGCGGAAAACACTCAAATCATTGATACAACTAAATTCGAATTCGGACGTTACTACAAGTTTGATATTCCAGCAACTGTTAAGAACGATGTTCCTGGTGGTGCAGACATCGAAAATACTGCGGCTCAAGTAGTTAACTACTACAACCCAGTAAGCAAGACAGTTGAAAAACCAAACAAACCAACTGAAAAACG
>NZ_KV812048.1:527-762 GCF_001813295.1 Streptococcus sp. HMSC072G04 | reverse complement strand
GTAAGACTCTTGAAACTGTAAGCAATGATGCGACTGGTAATGTTAAGTTCTCTAAACTTGAGTTCAAGAAAGGTCAAGAAGGCGTACACAACTACACTGTAGAAGAAGTTAAAGGATCTGACGCAACCGTTACATACGACACTATGAAAGCGAATGTAACAGTTACAGTGAAACACGATGGTACAGCTAAAGTACTTATCGCGACTGTAGGCGACATTGCGGATAAAGAATTTAA
>NZ_KV812048.1:0-427 GCF_001813295.1 Streptococcus sp. HMSC072G04 | reverse complement strand
CTAAGTTCCAACCAGAAAAATATGTTGTTTCTGAAGCGAAATTTGATGTAACAGGTACGAAACTCGTTGATGATGACAAAGAATTGGCTAACAAGGTTGCGGATACAAACGCTAACCCATATGCGGACGATGCATCAAACAACGAAGAAGAAAACTTGAACACCAAGACTGTGAAACGTAGCCAAAAACTTTATTACCAAGTATGGCTTGACACGACTCAATTTGATGCAGCTAACAAGGATAACATCCAAACAGTTGGTATCACAGATGACTTCGATGAAACTAAGTTGACTGTGAATGCTTCAGACATCAAGGCATACGATTCAGTATCAGGTGCGGATGTTACATCTAAGTTTGACATCTCAATCGCTAACGGTGTAATCACAGCTAACCTCAAAGATGGCTTCACTAAGTCACTTGGCGATGC
>NZ_KV812047.1 GCF_001813295.1 Streptococcus sp. HMSC072G04 | reverse complement strand
GAGTCAATCCGACTCACAATCAAAAGCAGCATCAGCATCTAAGAGTGAGTCTGAAAAAGCCTCGAAATCTGTTTCGTTGAGTCAGTCGGTATCCCTATCTAATTTAGCATCTAGATCAATTTCTGTGTCTCAATCGCAGTCAACATCGGCGGTTGGATCGGAGGAAGTGGTTTCTCAACTGATTTCCTTGTCACAATCTATTTCGATGAGCAAAAAGCTGTCAGAATCCGTTTC
>NZ_KV812046.1:160857-215044 GCF_001813295.1 Streptococcus sp. HMSC072G04 | reverse complement strand
TTTTTTCTGTCTAACTTTTGGGGTGCAGTTCACAACGTCGGGAGACTGCTTTGAAAAATACTTTTTTCAATCGATTTCTTCTTTTACGTTATTCAATCGCACTCTTCTTTTTTGGCAATATTTATTGGCTTTTAATCCAATTTATTAGACCCTCTCTTGTCGTGATTTTCCCTATTATACTCGTCGTATTTTCTATTTTAGCTACTGTTGAGCAGTTTCGATTGTATGGGAAACGGAGTGTGCGATTGGGAATAACACAAATGTTTGTTCGTTTACAAGCAGTTATTTCAACGGGATTACTTGTTCTAACTTGGACAAGTTGGTTCACCTATCTTTTTCCAATTTTCGAAAATAATCAAGTCGCACGTGTGTTTGTCTTTATAGTTCTTTTATTGGGTCTGGTTATCAGCTTATTAGATATTAGAAGAATTCAAGATATATATCAACAAAAAGATAAGGCTTATCAACGATTTATTCAATTGGAAAAGAGCTCACTTAACTTATAAACTTTTGGTTAGAGTCGATATACTTCGAATTATTCTTTTTTTGAAAAAGTAAATAATTATTATGTTTAATTAAGGAGGTCTGTTTATGGATCAGCAAAGCGGATTGTTTGGTTTCCTTGAAAATCACGTCATGGGACCAATGGGTAAACTTGCTCAGTTTAAAGTTGTGCGTGCTATTACCGCAGCCGGTATGGCAGCCGTACCTTTTACTATTGTTGGGTCAATGTTTTTGGTATTTAGTATTTTGCCACAAGCTTTCTCATTCTGGCCAATTGTAGCAGATATTTTCTCTGCTTCATTTGATAAATTTACGTCACTATATATGGTTGCAAACTATGCAACTATGGGCTCATTATCACTTTACTTTGTACTTTCATTAGCATATGAGTTGACTAAAATCTATGCAGAAGAAGAAGAGTTAAATATGAATCCTCTTAATGGTGCTCTTCTTGCATTAATGGCATTTATCATGACAGTTCCACAGATTATTTTTGATGGAGGTATGATGAAGGCTGTGACAAGTCTCAAAGAAGGAGCTGTAGTTGCTGATGGTTGGGCAATGGGAAATGGAGTTACTCGTTTTGGTACTACAGGTATTTTCACAGCGATTATTATGGCTATTGTCACAGTTCTTATTTATCGTATGTGTGTTAAACGGAATTGGGTCATTAAAATGCCCGAAGCTGTTCCAGAAGGTGTTTCTCGTGGATTTACCGCATTGATTCCAGGCTTTGTAGTTGCGTTCGTTGTTATTTTCATTAATGGCTTACTTGTGGCTATGGGAACAGATATTTTTAAAGTTATTGCTATTCCATTTGGGTTTGTTGCGAATCTGACCAACTCATGGATTGGACTGATGATTATTTATCTATTAACTCAACTTCTTTGGATTGTAGGTATTCACGGTGCAAATATTATCTTTGCTTTTGTAACTCCAATCGCACTTGCTAACATGGCGGAAAATGCTGCTGGAGGTCACTTTGCTGTAGCTGGAGAGTTTTCTAACATGTTTGTTATTGCAGGAGGATCTGGAGCAACTCTTGGTCTATGTGCATATATCGCATTTGTAGCTAAGTCAGAACAACTTAAAGCGATTGGACGTGCTTCAATTGTGCCGGCATTGTTCAATATTAATGAACCTTTGATTTTTGGTTTACCAATTATCTATAATCCAGCCTTGGCCATTCCGTTTATCTTAGCGCCAATGGTTACTGCAAGTATTTACTATTTTGCTAACGCTCTGCAATTAATTAATCCGGTAATCGCTCAAGTTCCTTGGCCAACTCCAGTAGGGATAGGTGCTTTCTTAGGAACGACGGATGTTCGAGCAGTTTTTGTTGCACTACTTTGTGCAGTTGCAGCGTTCTTAGTTTATTTCCCATTCATCCGAGTTTATGATCAAAAATTGGTGAAAGAAGAACAAGAAGCATAATAAATTAAGAATTTCCAAATTATTAACGTACTCCAAGAAATTCATATAAGATAAAATTGAATTAGTAGAGAAAAATTTTCATTTTAAAAATTTTTCTCTACTTTTTTCAAAGACAAGTAAAATAGACTGTTATCTATTTTAACTATCTTTGAAGTCTATATCTGTTTTTTGGAATCATTGCAAAGTTTGTTATAATAAGATTTATAGGTGCATTAATTAATTTTTACAGAACTAAACTATTCCCTATTTAAAAAAATC
The DNA here is from genome assembly GCF_001813295.1 of Streptococcus sp. HMSC072G04. Lineage (GTDB taxonomy): Bacteria > Bacillota > Bacilli > Lactobacillales > Streptococcaceae > Streptococcus. The sequence continues at coordinate 212,848 of NZ_KV812046.1, read as the reverse complement.
ATAAACCTTGTGTGTTTATGATTTTTTCTTGTCTAGGTTTCATCGCCTGTCCAGCCACTGAAATCGTGATGGATGACGTCTTCTAAATAAAAAATATGATCTGTATAGGTGAACTTGAGGATGCAGCAATTGGTCATGCGACCAGTGATCGGCGTCTGCTGATATTTCTCCCAGACTCTTGCAAAATTGCGGATAGAGCCCCCATGGGAGACCATAAGAATTGTATCTCCACTTGTTTTTTCCATCAGCTCTTGAATAGTCTGGTTGATGCGTTCTTGAACTTCTTGTTGAGATTCTCCCCCGTAGTGAACGAAGAAGTCTTCATAAGGTAGAGCTGGATTGAGGTCCTCACTTTCTCCTTCAAACACTCCAAAATTCCATTCCTTGAGGCCTTTGATTCGTTGATAAGAGACTTGTCCATTGGTTGCAATTTCCAAAGTATCACAGGCACGTTCAGAAGTTGAGCTATAGGCTTGATCAAAATGAATGCCATTTTCTTTAAAATAATTGCCAGCAATCTGAGCTTGGTAGATTCCAAGGTCTGTCAGTGGAGAATCACACCAACCTTGGATCAGATGGCGTTTGTTAAAGAGTGTCTGCCCATGACGCATGAGATAAAGAGTTTTTGACATACGATCCTCCTACAGTAAACCTAGTTTTTCAAAAGCTTTATAAAGACCGTCTTCTCGGACATCATCCGTGATCAAATCCGCCATGGCAAGGATTTCTGGTCCACCATTTCCCATCGCCACACCAATCTGACAGGCTTCTAGCATAGGAATATCGACTTTAGCATCACCAAAAGCGATGGTATCTTCACGATTGGCCCCAAGATGCTGGAGAATAACATCAACTGCATAGGCTTTATGAATATCTTTTACACCTAAATCTCCAAAGAGAGCCTCTTCCCCACGTCCTCCCCAAGTTCCGGCTTTTAGCTCCGGGAAGGCTTCCTTAGAATCCAAATGATCCTGGTAGGAGTGGAGAATGAAGCTGATTTTGTTCAAGTCATCGCGGTAGAGCTCTCCACCATAAACCAAGCCATGCAAGGCATCCTCTGCCTCCATGTGTAAGACTTGTTCTTCGCTAGCTCCCTTGCCTAAAGCGTAGGCGCGTAGAGTTGGTCTCGCGGCTTCCCGAAAATTCCGACTGGCAAAAAGGCCGTTATTGCTTTCAAGATAGAATTCTAAGCCTCGTGATTCAAGCCAATCAACAGCTCGCTTGGCTGTCTCATAGGGGATTAGTTGATGTTGGAGGATCTGACCCTTATGTTCAACATAAGAACCATTTCCTCCAATCATGCCATTAAAACCGATATTCCAAATGTCGTCAGGCATTTCTGCCTTACTCCGTCCCGTGCAAACATAGACGAGATGTCCATTTTCACGTGCTTTTCGAATGGCCTGTCTAGCTGAATTGGGTATGTGATTATCATAGTCAACAATGGTTCCATCAACATCTAGGAAAATAATCTTGCTCATCAGTTCCTTCCTTTCCTATTTTCACGATTCTACATTTTAATTGGCAAGTAATCTACTGATATCCTGTTATATAATGATACTTTCCTATTATACCCCATTATCCTTTTCGTTCTTCTCGATAGACCCGAGGAGTCACGTGATAAGCCTTTTTAAACTGGCGATTGAAATTGGACAGATTGGTGAAACCGACTTCCGATGCAATTTCTAGGATGGAGAGACTGGAGTGTTGGAGGAGTTCGGTCGCCTTTCGTAAACGGTAGGAGATCAGGTAATCGATGCAACTAACGCCCAGATTTTTCTTGAAGAAATTCATGAAGTAAGTGGGACTATAGTTACAAATGGATGCTAGGTGATCAATGGTGAGCTCCTCGTTGTAATGCGCATTGATGTAATCAATGATGGTCCGTATTTTTTCCTCTCTTCGATAGGCATCGCGGGTTTGGTCTTTGGAGTGGACATAGCCGTGTTGAAAGAGAAGGTGAAGGAGGGATAAGAGTTTACTTTTCAGTTCTAATTCAAAGAAGCCCTTACGGTAGTAGCCAATTTCTATCGCCTCAACCAGAAGTTTCCGAATCTCGGAATAACCAGCTTGATGAGGTTTGATGACACGATCAAAGTCTAACTGTCCGTTGTAGAGTGGCTGAAGATAATTAATTGAAGCGTAGTCTAAAGTTGAATAGCCAAGCAAATCGAGATGGAAATTGATGGCATCCATAAAGTGATAGTTCCTATCAATTGGGTGGATTGAATGGAGGCAATTGGGACGGATGAGGATAATATCGCCTTTTTCACTATTAAAATAATCATAATCAATATGGAATTGCGCTTGGCCATCATGGACATAGATGAGTTCCATATCGGTATGCCAATGAAAGAGAATATCAGGATGACCGTCTTCCATAATGGTCCGAGTAATGGAGTAGGGGGTGAGATCGTTCTTATAGGGGATATTTTTGTGGAGTTGTCCTAAATTAAGCATGATTTTCCTTTTTGTGAGAATAGTATCAGTAATAGATAGTTTAGTGTAAGACAGTTGATTCTGGATTCATTATAATATAAGAAAGAACAAAAGAAAAGAGAAAGAATATGGCTAAATTTCCTACAGATTTTTTATGGGGTGGCGCAACTGCTGCCAATCAATATGAAGGTGCTTATAATGTTGATGGAAAAGGACTTTCTGTTCAGGATGTGACACCAAAAGGTGGAGTTCCGGCTAAACCTGGAGACCATAATCCGCTGATTACAGAAGAACCTACTCCTGACAACTTAAAACTTGAGGGAATTGATTTCTACCATCGCTACAAGGAAGATATCGCTCTATTTGCAGAAATGGGTTTTAAGGTCTATCGCACGTCTATCGCTTGGTCTCGTATCTTCCCTAACGGGGATGAGCTGGAACCAAACGAAGCAGGCTTACAGTTCTATGATGACTTATTTGATGAATTAGCTAAGTATGGCATTGAACCATTGGTGACACTTTCTCACTATGAGACACCATTGCACTTAGCTCGTCAGTATAATGGCTGGGTGAACCGTGATTTAATTGCTTTCTACGAGCGCTATGTTCGTACAGTCTTCAATCGTTACAAGGACAAAGTGAAGTATTGGTTGACCTTTAACGAAATCAACTCGGTTCTGCATGCGCCTTTCATGAGTGGTGGGATTGCTACACCAGCTGAAGAGTTGTCAAAACAAGATCTTTATCAAGCAGTTCACCATGAATTGGTAGCTTCAGCTTTAGCAACAAAAGTAGGTCATGAAATTAACCCAGATTTCAAGATTGGTTGTATGGTATTAGCAATGCCAGCTTATCCAATGACACCAAATCCTAAAGATGTCCTAGCAACTCGTGAGTTTTCAAACCAAAATTATCTTTTCTCCGATATTCATGCGCGTGGGAAATACCCAGCCTATATCAATCGTTATTTCCGTGAAAACAATATTTCCATTGAATTTGCTGACGGTGATGCCGAATTACTAGCAGAAAATACGGTTGACTTCATTTCCTTCTCATACTATATGAGTGTGGTGCAAGCACACGATCCTGAAAACTATGAGTCAGGTATGGGAAATCTTCTTGGTGGAGTAAGCAATCCTTATCTTGCTAGCTCTGAGTGGGGATGGCAAATTGACCCAGTTGGCCTACGCTTAGTATTGAACGATTTCTATGACCGTTATCAATTGCCACTCTTTATCGTAGAAAATGGACTTGGAGCTAAAGATGTCTTGGTAGAAGGTCCAAATGGTCCAACGGTGGAAGATGACTACCGGATTGATTATTTAAAACAGCACTTGCAACAGGTGGGAGAAGCGCTTGAGGATGGTGTAGAACTTTTGGGATACACGACTTGGGGTTGTATCGACCTGGTGTCTGCGTCGACTGCAGAGATGAGCAAGCGCTACGGATTTATCTATGTAGACCGTAATGATGATGGCACAGGAACTTTGGCTCGATATAAAAAGAAATCCTTTGATTGGTATAAGGAAGTCATTGCAAGTAACGGTGAGTTACTATATCATTAATTTGCTCCTTATAAGACGACAAGTCTGAGACATTCTCAGACTTGTTTTAAAATAATAGTAAAAGAGAAATTGGAGAAATAAAATGGTTTTAACAGTCAATATTTATTACAAGGGAAAAGATGGGGCTGCTATTGCCTTTGCCAAAAAGATGTTAGAAACTGGTATTGTAGCTGAGATCCGAGATAAAGAAGGAAGTCTCAGATATGGCTACTTCCTCCCCTTAGAGGATCCGGAAACAGTCTTACTGATTGACCAATGGGCCAATCAAGAAGCCCTTGATCTTCATCACCAATCTCCTACCATGCAGAAAATCTTAGACTTACGCCAGAAATATAACCTTGTCATGGAAGTAGAGCGATTTATCGAAGATGAATCAGGAATTCCAGAAGGTGACGAGCAGTTTATTGCTAGGGGAGAACTTTAAAAATATCTAATCAAAAAAAGCATCCAAACCCTTTAAGTAAGATAGGGAGTTGGATGTTTTTTATTCTTTTTATTTCAAATTCGACATCACTTGTTTCTTGGTGAAGGTGCGCTCTTGTTTGTTAGCCAAGGCCTTGATGCGCGCATCTAAAAGAACAGCACGACCTTCCGTACTTCGAGTATAAACCAGGTCATACTTACCTATACTCTTTCGAATCTGCTCGACAAAGGCTTGGGCATCTTCTTTACGTTTGTCAAAGAGGCTTGGCACGGCGAAATATTCTGTCTGATCGGATACCTTTTCTTGTGCTTTCAAGATATAGCGTTGATTTTCAATCGGTGCGAAAAATTCGATCATGGTTTGCGAAAAGACTTCTTTCTCCCGCATGGTTCCGCCTTTCAAATAAATCAGCGTGTTGATGGCATCCTTTCTGTCTCGTGCGACTTGGATGTGGGTCTCCTGGGTTTGAATCTGGCCAGAAAGGAGCAGAGCTTGGTGGATAGCCTGACCAAAGACTTCTAGCCGTTTATAAGGGCTCTTATAAAGATAGTAGCGGAGCCAGGCAAGGAGTGCGAGAACAGCTAGGAAGAATAGAAGAATAAGAGACCCTTTATTCCATCCTCCTCTATGTGAATAGTAAATAAAGTTGGCGAAAGCATCGGTCAAAGTGGCGGCCGTTAGCCAACGAGCTAGCTTCCTGGCGTCAAAAAATAGGGCTAGGGGCAGGAAGTGTTTATCCACTTGAACCTCATTTACAATCTCCATATTCTCCAGAATCGGCAGGGCTTTTTGCCAGCCGTCTCGGAGCTCTTGGCGGTGAGTGGAGCGCTCTAAGGTCTCTTCATTGAGTTTTTGCAACTGTTTTTTGGTATAGCGGATATTGTCAAAGGCTAGACGTTCAATGCCAGATTCGATGAAGGGCTCCTTGTAATGGAGACCTAAAAATTGCTTCATCCGTCTTTCTAAGAGCTCCAGATCAGGACTGTATTCTTTCAACTGATCAGTGATGGCCTCGATCTCTTCCTTTTCAAGATCGGACTTTTCATACCATTTCTTTAGGGAAAGATTGATGGAGACCAGGTGCCAGATATTGCTGGTCTTGTCTGGGTCCTCAGGCCACACTCGGATGGCACGACCTCGCATTTGGTTACTGAGCATAAAACTGCCGACAAAGCTCGCTAGGATCAGGGAATTGACACAAGGAGCATCCCAGCCTTCCCCTAGAAGTGACTTGGTTCCAATGACGACTTGGATGAGCCCTTCTTGAAAGAGCTGGGTCACAGCTGTCACCAAATCATGCTGAGAACCAACCAAGCGAACCTTGAGAAAGTCATCAGGAGATAATTGGCCGACGTTTTGGTAAGTCAGTCGATTCCCTCCTAGAAGCTCTTCTAGTCTTGGCTTAGCGACCGTCGGGATGATGACGATGCTGCCGGTCAAAACAGCGATGGCAGGAGGAGTTGCTTGCTCTAAGCTTTCCCTGCGAATGGATTCGAAATAAGAGAGTACTCCCAATTGAGTAAATTGGGCGTCCTTATCCCCGAGATGAACTTCAAAGTCTTGACGAATATAGTCTGTTAGGACCAGTTGGCGCAATTGACTTCCAAGCGCCTGGTATTCCGCCTTGAAAATCTCTCGAACTGCATTGAGTTTTCCAAGGGATTGATTGAGCAGAAGGTCTTGTTTTTTGTTGCGGACCAGTTTGACTTGTTTTCGATCGATCAAGCTGGCTGCTTTTAGTTCATGAAGCAGTTGCTTCTCGTATTCCTCAGGTAGATTGTACCAGTGAGGCACCTGAAAGAGCAGGCCTTGCAGGAGAATTTCAAGCCAGTCCAGGGTGAAAGCAGGTAGTTTCTTGGCTCCTAAAAGGTCCTGGAAACGTTTGGGAAAGGCGATTCCCTTGCTTCGAAGAAAGATCAGGGTAGCAGAGAGATACTTGGGATCATTGAGCAATTCATCATCGCTGATCTGCCCCGATAAGGCTTGGCAGTTTTGGAGGTATTGGCAAAAGAGGGGATCGGAAGTCAGTTGTTGCAAGAGAGTATTCTTTTGTTGGCTAAAAGCATCCAACTGCTCTTGCTCTTCCTTGGTTGGAAAGGCGAAGTAAACATAGTCTTGGTGGGGACAAAGGGTGTCTTCCTTGACCAATTCGGGAACCGTAATTTCCTCATCGATCTCACCACACATACGGATATAGCGATCCCAAAGGGCAGGATCCCCTTCATAGGGAGGGGTGGCGGTGAGGGAGATCATCTTTAAGTCAGGGAAGGCTTGACGAAAAGCTTCCAAACTCTTCCACCATTCATTGCGCAAGTGGTGGCACTCATCTAAACAAAGGGTCCCAAGTGAGATAGCTTTGAAAGTAGTAAAGATATCAAAGCCTTTGAAATCAAATGTTTCAATCTCTGCCTGGTCATCGGTATCTTCAGCTTGTGATTGACCGACGACTTGGTTCACGGCGCTGTGTAGGGCCTGATAGGTAGCCACTGTAATCAGCTTAGGATGTTTGAGGTCCTGAGAGATCAATTGCTCCGCTTGGCTTTCATCACTCAAGAATGCCTGGATAATCCGGTCCACCCATTGCTGACGAATGGTGACCGTAGGAGCCAAGATCAGGGTTGGCTGGCCAAAGCGTCTGATAAATTCGATTCCCAGGGTTGTTTTTCCAGAGCCGGGAGCTGCTACCAAATGCAGGTGGCCATCCGCCATAAAAGCGTCACTCTTATCGAGAACGCGTTTTTGATAGTGTCTCCATTGGCCTGTAAAGGCTAGTTCTTGTAACATTGGTTTCCTCCCTTGTACTGTCCCCATTATATCATAGCGGAGGACAAGAATCTCTTGGTAGAAGTTGAAGATTTCCGCTTTCTAATGAAAATAGCGAAGGGGAAATTTTGAGTGATAAAAAGCCCAATCAACGGATTAGGCTTTTCATATTAGTCTTTCTTTGTTTTACGAGAGAGGCCAAAGGCAGCACTCATGCTAAGAAGACCAAGACCTAGAGTCGTCAAAGCAATGGAGTTTTTGCTTCCTGTATTTGGAAGACTTGCTTCTTTTTGAGGAAGAGCTGCTGGTGCGATATAAACTTCCGTTTTCACAGGCTCGTTTTTAGCAGGTGTAAATACGGTCGGTTTCGCAGGTGTTACAACAGCCGGTTTTTGAGGAGTAGGAGTCGGTGTTGCAGGCGTTTGGATGCTAGGTGTTTGTGGTTTTGCTTTCGCCACACGATGAGTTTTTGAGATCAACTCATACTTGTCTGTTTGGACTTTGAAGACACGACCTTTTTGGACAGTTTCAACGACTTTATTGGCAAATTGAACGTTCAACAAGTTAGCAAAGTTTTTGTCGATATCTAGGTAGAGACCATTTGTTCCATTGACCAATGGAGCAAAGTCAGACTGGTCTACTGTGCGTCCTACAACTGTTAAGGAAATATTCGCTGCCTTCAATGATTGAAGAGTTTCTTCTTTTGATGGGAGAGGATTCTTATATGGAGTATTCACATCGATTGGCTCGTCTGTAATGACGAATGCAAATCGATGATTGTTTGTTCCGGTGCCCCAGTTGTAGTCCTCTGAAGTAGCGATGTGGCGCAATGGAACAGTGGTGTTTTCATAACCACCATAGGTTTTGATAGTTTTCAGAGCAGAAATAAAACTTTCTGGATCCGTTGTGAATTTTGATCCGTTAAAATCAAAGTATTGTATACGATCTGATCGTTCAAATGCAACCAATCCCAAGCGTGCTTGGATATTTTTTGCAGATAAATTACGAACAAAGGTCTCAACGTTCTTCATTGTATCATTGATATGTGAATCCATCGAAGTTGATTTATCAATGACAAAGACGATGTCGGATGTTGCTTGGACTTCTTTTTTATTGACGATATCGGCTTCTTTTGTCACTTCGACTACAGTTGTTTTATTGACAGTTTCAGTTGTTGTCTCAGTGTAGTCAGCTGTTTCTTTAGTGGATGTAGCTGTCTTAGTTGAAGAGACTGGTTTTGAAGTGCCAACAGGTGTGTCTTGATCTGCTAAGCTAGTCGTTTTGATGGTTGCTGTTGAGGTAGTGGTTGTATCTGCACCGTCTGTTTTAGCAGATGGGCCAGTTTTTTTAACGTCCACAGCGATAACATCCCCAGTTTTTGCTTTATCAACAGGAACAACTGGTGTATTGGCTTTGGCGTTGATTTCTTCGGTTGCAGCCGTGATAGGCGATTTTGCTGCTGTAGTAGCTGCAGGAGCAGCTTGGGTTGTTGCAGGTGCAACGTCATCAGCAGAAGCAATAGTCGTTCCTGTGAAGACAGTTCCTAAAACAACGGAAGCTAAAGTTAAAGTTTGTTTACGTGAAATAGTATATTTTTTCAAAATACGTCCCCTTTTTAATAAACTTTTTTCTATCATACAGGTTTTTGAAAAACTTGTCAACGGTATAATAATCAAGGGTTTTGCTGACTTTTATATCCCTAATTATTAATAAAAAACCCAACGAGAAAAATATACACAAAATAATTTAAATATACAAAGTGTGTGAAAGAAAATAGGATTCCCACAAATTTGCAGGAATCCTTATTTTATCGGCATTTCTACTATATTTTTAGTCCTAAAAAATACTAGCTAGTCACTTTATTTATGTTTCTAAATCAGGACATAGGTTTCAACCGCTTGTCCAGCACCGTTTTCATTGTTGGTCTTTGTCACGACTGCTGCTCCGTCTTTCACCTCTTGAGGAGCGTTGCCCATAGCGACACCGATGCCTGCTTTTTTGAGCATAGGAAGGTCATTGAAGTTGTCCCCCATGGTGAGGACTTCTTCTAAGCTCAAGTGGTAGTGGTTGGCGAGCTCAACCAGAGCATCTTCTTTAGAGACGTGCTTAGCAGTAACTTCTAGGTAGTTGGCTTTGGAGAGATAAAAGGCGGTAGAAGGAAAGTCGTCGTTAGAAATAGCATGATAGAGAGCTTGGATCTCTTCTGCTTCCCCAATTAAGAGCAATTTGTGGAGGGGCTTTGTCGTATCCAGCAAAGGATCCAATAGGGGGAGAATGAGAGGTTTTTCTCCTGTAATCCGGGCTTCCTCTTGGCTCCATTGGTCGAGATGATCGGTCATCCAGTCTTTTCCACTATAGAGGTTGATCGAAACTTGAGGGAAGTGTTGGTTGGCCCAGTTGATAAACTGACGAGCTTCATTCTTGTTTAAAGGATGCTCGAAAAGAACCTGCTCTCCCTTTTGGATCAAGGCTCCGTTGTAGCAGGCCATGGGACAGTCCTCTATGCCGAGCTCTTTGGCAATGGGAGCCATCCCTTTTGGAGAGCGAGCAGAAGCCAGCACGAAAGGAATCTCTTCACGCTTTAAATCAGGGATCAGTGCTGTTAACTCTGGGTCAATCTGATGGTGGTCATTTAAGATGGTGCCATCGATATCACTGATGATGAGACGGATGTGAGACATAAAGATTACCTCCTAGTAGAGAATAGTGGTTTCGTTGCCGACTTGTTTAAGGATTTCAGGGCTTGGTTTTTGGTCAGTGATCCAATAGTCAAATTGTTTGAGACGAGCAAGATAGTAGTTTCCGTTTTTCGTCCATTTAGAACTTTCTGCCACAAGGATCTTGGTGCGAGATCGTTCAAAGACGAGGGATTTGACGGCAACGTCTTCTGCATCTTCAAAGGTGACCTCGCCGTTGGCCAAGCTACCAGCTCCAAAAAAGGCAACATCAAAGCGAAGATTGTCCAGTATTTGTGCTTGGTCCGCAGCATAGTAGAAGCGGTTTTTAGGATAGAATTTTCCTCCTAAGAGATGAAAGTCAACCTGGGAAGGGCTACTGAGTTGGATAGCATTGTCAAGGGAGTGCGAATAGACTGTAAGATCTCCATCAAGCAGGCCTGCCAGCAAGGTGATTGAGGTAGAGGCATCGAGAAAGATCACTTGGCCATCTTGGATCCATTGCAGGGCCTTTTGAGCCATGGCAGTCTTTTCCTTGTTGGCTTTCTGACTGCGGTCTAGATAAGAAGGGCCGGGTTCTTTGTTTAAGGGGAGAAGTCCACCATGGGTCCTACGGACTAGCTGGCGTTGGCTAAGAAGGGCAAAGTCTCTGCGAATAGTATCTTTTGAGACCTTAAAGTAATCAACCATTTCTTTAGCCGATAGCTGTTTTCGCTCTTCTAAGAGTTCTAATATTTTTTCGAGTCGCTGTTCCTGGTACATGAATTCGCTCCTTATTTCTGTTCTTGCCTATATTTTACATCATCTATTAAGTCAATGCAAGTGTTTTTAATCGTTCTTAAGTGTTTATGATCTTTTTTCTTGCAAACCCTTATTCTGACGTTTGTTTTAAAGGGGGAATTCTGCTATAATATGTCAAAATAACGTGGAGGTTTCCTTATGGCCAGTGAATATGAAAAAATGATTGCAGGTGATTTTTATAGACCTGCGGACCCTGAATTACGGGCTTTGGCCCAATCCTCTCGGGAGAAGCAAGAAGCCTTTAACCAAGAGATGGATCCTAAAAAGGGGGCAGCTATCATCAAAGAGTGGTTTGGTTCAACCGGTGAAAACCTCTATCTCAATCGCCAGGTTCTTGTGGATTATGGAGTCAACATCCATCTGGGAGAAAATTTCTATGCCAATTACAATTTGATCATGTTGGATGTATGTCCCATTACGATTGGAAAGAATGCCATGATTGGTCCTAATTGCCAATTCTTGACACCATTGCACCCACTGGATCCAGACGAGCGCAATTCTGGTCTCGAGTACGGGGCGCCGATTACGATAGGAGATAACTTCTGGGCAGGAGGAGGTGTCACCATCCTTCCTGGTGTGACGCTGGGTGACAATGTGGTTGCTGGCGCAGGAGCAGTAGTCACCAAGTCTTTTGGAGACAATGTAGTCCTTGCAGGAAACCCAGCCCGTGTCATTAAAGAAATACCCGTCAAAAAGGAGAAACGATGATCCATCAACATGAAATTCCTATTTTAGAGTTTGACGACAATCCACAGGCAGTCATTATGCCGACTCATGAGGGACTCGATCTGCACCTATCTGAAAAATGCATCTATGCTTTCTTGGAGGATGAGATTGAGCGCTTTGCCAAAGCTGTCGGAGCCAAACAAGTAGCTAGCTTTGTCTCAGCTACCAAGACCTATCCGGTCTATGTTATGGAGCACCAAGGAGAGGAAATCTGCTTGGCCCAAGCGCCAGTTGGATCTGCCCCTGCTGCCCAATTCATGGATTGGTTGATTGGCTATGGGGTGAAGAAGATCATATCGGCAGGTAGCTGTGGGGTCTTGGTGGATATAGAAGAAAATGCTTTTTTAATCCCGACCAAGGCCTTGCGAGATGAAGGGGCCAGTTACCATTATGTCGCTCCTTCTCGTTATATAGAGGTGGACGGCCGAGCACTGACTGCTATTGAAACAGTTCTCAAACAAGCGTCCATTCCTTATCAAGAGGTCATGACCTGGTCGACGGACGGCTTTTATAGGGAAACCCCTGACAAGGTGGCCTATCGCATCGAAGAAGGGTGTAGTGTGGTCGAGATGGAGTGTGCCTCGCTTGCAGCAGTGGCCCAGCTTCGTGAGGCGGTTTGGGGCTTGCTCCTATTTACCGCAGATTCACTTGCAGACCTGGAACATTATGACCAGCGTGACTGGGGCTCAGAAGCTTTTGAGAAGGCCTTAGAATTGTGCCTAGAGATGGTTCATCACTTGTAGATCTTTTCTTTTTTTATGATACAATGAAGCTATGTTAGTCAAATCATTTTTTAAACAATGGCGGGCCAAACTGACTCGCCTATCTCCGGCAAGGCGGATCTTTCTCAGCTTTGCCTTGGTTATCCTGATGGGCTCTCTCTTACTGAGTTTGCCCTTTGTCCAGCAAGTAAGCTCAACAGCAGGCTACATCGACCACCTTTTTACCGCGGTCTCCATGGTCTGTGTGACAGGACTCTTTACCCAGTCGGTGGCTTCGACCTATAATGGCTGGGGGCAATTGATTTGTATGCTCTTGATTCAGATTGGGGGCCTAGGAATTTTGACCTTTATTGGTCTCTTCTTTATGGAAAGTCGCCAAAAGCTCAGTTTCAAGGACCGGCAGACCATTCGGGATAGCTTTAGTTTTAGCAATAACCAAAGTTTGACCCGTTTTGTCCGCTCTATCTTTATTACCACCTTTACCATCGAAGGACTGGGGGCCTTACTCCTCATGACTCGCTTTATTCCTCGATTCGGCTGGGGTCATGGGATCTTTAACTCCATCTTTGTCGCAGTTTCCGCCTTTTGTAATGCAGGTTTTGATAATTTTGGGGGCGATAGTATGATGAGTTTCCAGACCGATTGGTTGGTCAATCTGACCTTATCTGCTCTGATCATTACTGGGGGCTTGGGCTTTATGGTCTGGTTTGACCTAGCCACCAAGGCCCGCAACCAATCTGGACGCCGGACTCTTCGCTTTCATACCAAGGTGGTTCTCTGGTTAACGGCTGCTATTCTTCTGTTTGGGACAGTAACCAGTCTCTTGACAGAGTTTGATAATCCAGCAACGATTGGGTCCCTGCCATTGGGAGAGAAGATTTTGGTCAGCTTCTTCCAAACGGTCAGCATGCGGACAGCTGGCTTTGCCTCACTGGATTATACAGCAGTCCGACCTGTGACACTCTTTGTCTATATCCTCCAGATGTTCCTAGGTGGGGCACCAGGTGGGACAGCAGGAGGGATGAAGATCACCACCTTCTTGGTCTTGATCCTCTTAGCTCGCAAGGAATTGCTCGGGTTGCCTCATACCAACCTAGGCAAACGAACCATCGCACCAGACTTGGTGCAACGTTCTTTGGGCACAGCAGTGATTTTCCAGTTGACCTTTATCCTGGGGCTCTTTGGCCTTTGTCTTGTGACGCCGGATGGTCAACGTTTTCTGTACTTGGTCTTTGAGGTGGTATCGGCTTTAGCGACAGTGGGCGTAACGGCCAATGTGACCTCGACCTTAAATGGAGCAGGGCTGGGGATCATCATGGTGCTCATGTTTATTGGGCGGATCGGCCCCTTGACCCTTATGGTCAGCTTGAACAATTACAAAGCCAAAAAAGCAGATGCCTTGCAATATGCCAAGGCAGACATCATTATCGGATAGGAGAGACTTATGGCAAATCGAACCATTGGAATTCTGGGATTAGGGGTTTTTGGACAGAGTGTCTTAAAAACCCTGCAGGACCAGGATGTGGATATCATTGCAATTGACGATCATGAAGATGTGATCAACCAGTATGAATCTATGATTACAACTGGGATTGTTGGAGACATTACGGAAATGGACCTCTTGGATGCGGCAGATATTGGGAACTGTGACACAGTCGTCATTGCGACGGGAGAAAACTTGGAATCAAGTGTCCTGGCGGTCATGCACTGTAAGGCACTTGGCGTCGAGCACGTCATTGCCAAGGTCAAGAATGAAGTGACCAAGGAAGTCCTTGAGAAGATTGGAGCTGATTTGGTCATCCTACCAGAGGTAGAAGCGGGGATGTCTCTAGCTAAGATGATCCTCTTCCAACACGGGATTGAAGTCTTCCAGTTGGATGAAGCAGTGGTGGTGGCTGAGTTTACGGTTCCAGCTAGCTGGGTAGGAAAAAGCCTTCAGGACTTGGCTGTCAGAGAGGAGTACCATCTCAATATTATCGGCTATCGAGATGCGGAAGACCAACCGCTTCATATTCAGATTGGTCCCGACTTTATCTGGCCTGAAGGGGTGCGCGTGATGGCAGTGACAGACAACCAGTATCTGGATAGAATCCAAGATTTGTTAGACTAATGGTGTAATGGAAACGGCCCAAAGGTCGTTTTTTTCTCTAGGTTAACTCTTCTTTAAGCATTGATTGCTAAAGTAAGAGAAACAAAAATACTTCCATTGTGGGAATAGAAGGATGAAAGATGACATTTTTTAACAGGATACGACCCAAACAGCCCTTAAAAGAGCTCAAATGGTTTGATATTGGTATTGTGACGGCCATTCTCTTTGGGCAATTCATTGTCCGCTCGACCCAGCTGTTTTTAGCCAGTTTTCAGCCAGTCGCGCCTACAAGCAGTAGCAATACTGCAAGTGAAGGGGCTGCTTATTCCAGCAATATGACCTTGCAGTTGATCTTGCTGGCTCTAGCCCTTCTTTACTTGCTGCTCCGTCGCTTTGATTTTAAACAATTGCCGATCCGTTTCAAGTGGTCCACCTTGATCTGGGTACTCCTGCTCTTTGCAGCGATGGGACTTTTTGGGATGTAATCTCAACGGTTTCGGGTGAATACAATTACCTAAGTCCGAGTCTTTGGCCTTTTATCGATCCTATGCAGATCCTCCATAAGTTCATGGCTCTGAGTCCCATGGCAATTGCTTATGGCTTACTCAATGGATTTTATGAAGAATTTTTCTTTTTGGGCTTAATGACTTCGGTAAGTGAGAAGAACAAGTGGAAGGCGCTGGCCTTTTCAACCCTGATCCGCTTTTCTTTCCACACCTATCAAGGGCTTCTCTGGGCCCTTGTGATTGGCGTCATTTATGGACTCTTTTATTACGTCATGTACAAGAAGGTCGTCAAGAATCTCTTGCCATTTTTCCTCATGCATGCCTTGGCAGATATGTTTGGCTCGAGTCTCATGTATCTCTTGATCGATTGGGGAAGTTGATCTTATAAAATTTTAGGAAAGGCTTTGTCAAGTGTTGACAGGCCTTTTTTTGAGTGCTATAGTAAAAACGTAAGCGCTTACCTAGTAAGTCGGAGCAGATGAAAAGAGGGCGAGTCAGATGCCCCATAAAAAGAGGAGGACAGACAAATGGCAGGACCAGTGATAGAGGGAGAAAACTATCGGATCTCCGTATTAACGGAATCTTTGGTGCGCTTGGAATACTCAGAGGATGGTGTTTTTGAAGATGGTCAGACGCAGGTTGTACAACATCGAGACTTTGGACCTGTTGCCTGTGAGGTCGTAGAGACAGAAGAGGTTCTCGATCTTCATACAGAGCATCTCCACCTCCATTTTGAAAAGGGACCTTTTGCACCGGATCGGCTTTTTATTGAGCTCAAGGGTCAGTATGCAGTCTATGGGAGCCGGTGGCACTATGGAGATCAGCCGGAGACCTTAAAGGGGACCAGTCGGACGCTTGACGAGGTCGATGGGGCTATGGAGTTGCAAGATGGGATCTTGAGCAAGGCCGGTTATGCTTTTTTAGACGATTCTGCTTCCTACTTGTATGATGACGAAAGCGGCTTTAGAGCACGGTCCTATCCAGAAGTGGATCTGTATTTCTTCGGTTATGGACGCGATTATCTAGGTGCCTTAAAAGATTTTTACCATCTGACAGGACAGCCACCCCTCTTGCCACGTTATGCTCTGGGAAACTGGTGGAGTCGCTATTGGCCTTATACCAGTCAGGAGTACACAGATTTGATGGATCGTTTCAAAGCAGAAGGGGTGCCTCTTGCAGTCAGTGTGATCGATATGGACTGGCACAAGACGGCGATTCCTGCTCGCTTTGGAAGTGGTTGGACTGGCTATAGTTGGAACCGGGATTTGATTCCTGATCCAGCTACCTTCTTAAATGGCCTGCATGAGCGTGGTTTAAAGGTGACCTTAAATGTCCATCCGGCAGATGGAATTCGCGCCTTCGAAGATGCTTATCCCATGGTCGTAAAACGCTTGGGACTGGATGCTGAAAAAGAAGAAGCAGCTAGCTTTGACTTTTATAGTCCAGCCTTTCGCGAAGCTTATTTCGAAGATGTTCACCATCCTTTGGAAGATCAAGGAGTGGATTTTTGGTGGATTGATTGGCAGCAAGGTAGTCATGGCAAGATGGATCCCCTTTGGTTGTTAAATCACTATCATTATCTAGACAATTGCCGAAAAGGCCAAGCTGGTCTCATCTTATCGCGTTATGGGGGTCCTGGTAGTCATCGGTATCCGATTGGTTTTTCAGGGGACACTATTGTGACTTGGGAATCCCTAGCCTTTCAACCCTATTTTACCAGCACAGCTTCTAATATCGGCTACACCTGGTGGAGTCATGATATCGGTGGCCATATGCGGGGCTACTATGATGAAGACTTGGCGCTTCGCTGGTTGCAGTTTGGGGTTTTTAGCCCGATCAATCGTCTCCATAGTTCTTGCAATGTCTTTAACAGCAAGGAACCGTGGTTTTACTCGCCTGAGACCTGTCGCTTGATGAAGCAGTATTTGCGCCTGCGCCATAGCCTACTACCTTATCTCTATACCATGAATGTGGCGACACACGAAGAAGGGCTACCTTTGGTTCAACCCCTCTATTACCACTATCCAAACGAAGAAGAGGCTTATGAAGCGAAGAATCAATATTTCTTTGGCAGTGAACTCATGGTGGCACCGATTACCGAAGCGCTGGATCCGGTCTTTCATAGTTCTTCTGTGAGCGTTTGGTTCCCAGATGGCGTTTGGTATGATTTATTCCATGACTGGAAGTATGAAGGAAAAGGCAAGCTCACAATCTATAGAGGTAGAGAGGATATTCCAGTCTTTGCACGTGCAGGAGCCATCATCCCTATGGATGCACAAGCACAGACAGGAGTGGAACTTCCAGAAATGCTGGACTGGCATCTCTTCCCAGGTGACAATCGTTCTTTCGTACTCGTCGAAGGAGAAGGAGCTAGCAAGGTTGAAACCCGCCTAACAGTCGATTGGGATGAAAGAAGGATTAGGATGGATCTGTCAGGTGATCTAGCCTTGCTTCCTGAAAAGAGACAGCACCGTTTCTTGCTCCATACCTTTGAGGCAGCCCCTATCTTAGTGGACAATCAAAGTCAGGAAATTGCGATGGGTGAACTGCAATCGCATCCTATTGCTAAAGAAGATCGGATGTTTGAGCTCTTAAAATCTGCCAACCTGGCCTACGATAGGAAAAACGAATTATTTGCGGCTTGTTCAAGAGCCAAGGATTGGAAACAGTTGATGAAGATCATCACGCCTTTGGAGGAAGGCTTGCGCCAACGTCTCTTTGAAGTGATTTATTCCAGTGAAGAGAATGAAGACTTGTAAATTCTTGCAATTTCACCCCTATTTTTGTATGATGAAAGTGATTTCACAATCATAAAGGAGAAGAAAAAATGGAACAAAAATGGTGGCATAACGCCGTAATTTACCAAGTTTATCCAAAAAGTTTCAAGGATAGTAATGGCGATGGCATCGGGGATCTCAAGGGGATCACGAGCAAGCTAGACTATCTGGAAAAGCTAGGGATTACAGCCATCTGGCTCTCACCAGTCTACAAGAGTCCCATGGATGATAACGGCTATGACATCTCGGATTACGAGGATATTGCCTCCATCTTTGGTACCATGGAAGATATGGAAGAATTGATCGCAGAAGGTCAGAAACGCAAGATCAAAATCATCATGGACTTGGTGGTCAACCATACCTCTGATGAACATGCTTGGTTTATCGAGGCACGTGAAAACCCAGACAGTCCAAAGCGGGATTTCTATATTTGGCGCGATGAGCCCAATGGCATTATTTCAGCTTTTAGTGGCTCTGCTTGGGAATTCGATGAAGCTTCTAGCCAATACTACCTGCATAACTTTAGTAAGAAGCAACCAGACCTCAACTGGGAAAGCGAGGAGCTCCGTCATCAGATCTATGACATGATGAATTTTTGGATTGACAAGGGAATTGGTGGTTTCCGTATGGATGTGATCGATATGATCGGTAAGATCCCAGATCAGGAAATCATCAGCAATGGTCCCATGCTCCATCCTTACTTGAAGGAAATGAATCAAGCGACCTTTGGCGATAAGGATCTGCTCACGGTGGGAGAAACTTGGGGGGCGACTCCAGAGATTGCCAAGCAATACTCCAATCCGAAAAATCAAGAATTGTCCATGGTTTTCCAATTTGAACACATCGGCCTTCAATACCAACCGGGGCAACCAAAATGGCACTACGCGAAGGAATTGGATGTGCCTAAATTGAAGGAAATTTTCACCAAGTGGCAGACGGAATTAGGAGAAGAGGAAGGCTGGAATTCCCTCTTTTGGAACAACCACGATTTGCCACGGATTGTGTCAACTTGGGGGGATGATGGGGACTATCGTGTCAAATCTGCCAAGGCTTTAGCGATTCTGCTTCACTTGATGAAGGGAACTCCTTATATCTATCAAGGGGAAGAAATCGGGATGACCAATTATCCATTTAAGAGTCTTGAGGACGTAGAAGATATTGAGTCGATCAACTATGCTCATGAAGCCTTAGAAAAAGGGGTTCCGCTCGAAGTGATCATGGATCAAATCCGCCATATTGGTCGGGACAATGCCCGGACACCGATGCAGTGGAATGATGAAGCAGAAGCTGGCTTTACGACAGGTCATCCATGGCTTGCGGTCAACCTAAACTACAAAGAGATCAATGTGGAGGCTGCCCTAGCAGATCCAGACTCTATTTTCTATACCTACCAAGCCCTCATTGCTTTGAGAAAAGAGTACCCTTGGCTTGTGACCGCTGATTATGAATTGGTGGACGCAGCAGACAAGGTTTTTGCCTACAAGCGGGTAGAAGGAGAGCAAGCCTATCTGGTGGTTGTCAATCTCTCCAGTCAAGAGCAAGACTTACCGCTCGTCAATGGGGTTGAAGAGGTTCTCATTGCCAATACCAAGGTAGAACAAGTCCTCGAATTAGGCAAGTTGGCTCCTTGGGATGCCTTCTGTGTCAAATTAGCCTAATAAAAGTAAGAAAAATAGAGGAAATTACTTCCTCGTAGAAGCAGGTCTTTCTCAGTAGAGAAGGCCTGTCGGATTGGGAACGACGTTATCTAAAAAACTTTCCTTAGGTGAGGACGGACGTCAGCGAACTTCTACGAAGTTCCAAGACTAATTATTGAGCCTTAGGTCTCAATAATTCCGAGTGCTAGAAACAATAGTATTTCTAGCACTTTTCTCACGGCGGAAAGTTTCAGTAGATGATAGAATCATTCTAACGAATACATTTTTATAGAATTTCTTAGATTTGTAAACAGAAGCAATTTGTTTATGCTTGCACAGGTCTTTCTCGATAGAGAAGGCCTGCTTTGCTTTTTAGGGGCTGTTCTTCTAGCAGAATCCGCTCAAAATCCGCTCAAAAATGGTTTTGGGGATGCTTGGGTTATAGGAAATATTTATAAGGAGTCCTAGTTTTTACTTTTAATTTCTGGTCTCAAAGCCCATTAAATCTGTGTTATAGTTTTTGGCTATATCAAAATTCGTGTAAAAGCAATTATACAAGACGGCTATCTTCTGATATGATAGTGTCAATTAGAATTTTTGGAGGACACAACATGTCAACTACAATTATCGGTTTCCCACGTTTGGGTGAATTCCGTGAATTAAAATTTACAACTGAAAAATACTTTAGAAAAGAAATCTCAGCAGACGAGCTCTTGGCAGCTGCTAAAGACTTGCGTGCTAAACACTGGAACATTGTTAAAGAACAAGGCATCTCAGAGATTCCTTCAAATGACTTCTCACACTACGACAATTTCCTTGATGCAGCCTTCCTTTTCAACGTCGTGCCTGCATCTGTTCAAAACTTGGATTTGACAGACCTTGAACAATACTTCGCTTTGGCGCGTGGTTACCAAGGTGAAAAAGGGGATGTTCGTGCCCTTCCAATGAAAAAATGGTTCAACACCAACTACCATTACATCGTTCCTAAATTTGAAAAAACAACAGAAGTGAAATTGGCTGGTCACAAGATTTTTGATGAGTACCAAGAAGCCAAAGAATTGGGGATCAACACTCGTCCAGTAGTTGTTGGACCATTCACATTCCTTCAATTATCTGACTTTGAAGATGGTGTGAAAGCTGAGGACTTCGTAGACAGCTTGGTTGCTGCTTACCAAGAAGTTTTTGCCAAATTGGCTGAGCTTGGTGCGACTCGTATTCAACTCGATGAGCCAGCTCTTGTTAAAGATTTGACAGCTGAAGAAAAAGCTCTCTTCTTGAACCTCTACAACAAACTCTTGGCTGACAAGAAAGGTCTTGAAGTCTTGATCCAAACTTACTTTGGTGATGTTCGTGATGTCTACAATGACCTTGTAAACTTGCCAGTAGATGGTATCGGTCTTGACTTTGTTGAAGGGAAGAAAACACTTGAATTGGTGAAAGGTGGCTTCCCAGCTGATAAGACCCTTTATGCTGGTATTGTGAATGGGAAAAACATCTGGCGCAATAACTATGAAAAGAGCTTGGAAATCTTGGATCAAGTTCCAGCTGAAAAGGTTGTCTTGACGACTTCTTGCTCCCTTCTTCATGTGCCATTTACAACGGCTAACGAAGATTTTGAACCAGCTATTTTGAACCACTTCGCCTTTGCGGTTGAAAAATTGGGTGAATTGCGTGACTTGGATGCCATCCGTAACGGTCAAGGTGCAGAAGCTCTTGCTGCCAACAAAGAACTCTTTGCAACTGAACGTGTCGGAGCAAATGCTGAACTTCATGCTCGTATCGCAGCTTTGACAGAAGCAGACTATACTCGTTTGCCAGCTTTCGCAGAACGGGAAGAAATCCAAAAAGAAGCCTTCAAGCTTCCAGCACTTCCAACAACTACCATCGGTTCATTCCCTCAAACTAAGGAAGTACGTGCTAAACGTTTGGCCTTCCGTAAGGGTGAATTGACACAAGAAGAATACGATGCTTTTCTTGCTGAAACGATCGACGAATGGATCAAATGGCAAGAAGAAGTTGGATTTGACGTACTGGTACACGGTGAATTCGAGCGTAACGACATGGTTGAGTACTTCGGTCAAAACTTGTCCGGTTACCTCTTCTCTAAAAACGGATGGGTACAATCATACGGTATGCGTGGGGTGAAACCACCAATCATCTGGGGAGATGTGACTCGTCTCAACCCAATCACTGTGAAATGGTCTAGCTACGCACAAAGCCGTACAGACAAACCTGTTAAAGGGATGTTGACTGGACCTGTGACCATCCTTAACTGGTCATTCCCACGTGAAGATATCTCTATCAAGGATTCTACTCTTCAAATCGCTCTTGCTATCAAGGATGAAGTTCTTGACCTTGAAGCTGCAGGCGTGAAAATCATCCAAATCGACGAGGCTGCTCTTCGTGAAAAATTGCCACTTCGTCGTAGCGACTGGTACGAAGATTACCTTGACTGGGCGATTCCAGCTTTCCGTTTGGTACACTCAACTGTAGCGCCAGATACTCAAATCCACACTCACATGTGTTACTCAGAATTTACAGATATCATCCCAGCGATCGATAACTTGGATGCGGACGTTATCTCATTTGAGGCTAGCCGTTCAAACCTTGAAATCTTGGATGAGTTGAAAGCGAAAAACTTCCAAACAGAAGTTGGACCTGGGGTTTACGATATCCACTCACCACGTGTCCCACAAGACGGTGAAATTGATCATACTATCGAAGCAATCTTGGCTAAAGTACCAAGTGGCAAAGTTTGGATCAACCCTGACTGTGGTTTGAAGACTCGCGGAATTAAAGAAACAAAAGAAAGCTTGATCAAGCTGGTTAATGCCGCTAAAGAAGCGCGTGAACACTTGTAAGAAATGTTTCGAGGACCTTCTATCATCGTGTAGAGGGTTTTCGAATCGTTCCCTTATCCTAGAAATAGTGGCTCAGAGTTCTTGATCAACGAAACAAAAGAAAAGGATAGAATATGTCACAACACACACCGTCTCTGTCATTTGAAGTTTTCCCTCCAAATCCTGAAGTAGGCAATGCCAAGCTCTTACGTGCCTTGGCAAATATGCAGGAGTTAGCCCCTCACTTCATTAGTGTGACCGCTAGCAATAATAAATACAATATCAAAGAGACGACGGTTGCTTTAGCCAATTACATTCAAAATGAATTGTCTATTCCGACAATTGCTCACTTGCCAGCAGTCTATTTGAGCAAGGAAAAAGTGGCGGATACTCTTCATGAGTTAGATGAAGTCGGGGTTCATCGGATCTTGGCTCTGCGTGGGGATATTATCCCTGGTGTGGAACCTCTAAAAGACTTTCGTTATGCAACGGATCTGATTGAATTTATCAAAACAGAAGCGCCCCATTTTGAGGTAATTGGTGCCTGCTATCCTGAGGGACATCCGGATTCGCCCAACCAAATTTCAGATATTCAAAATCTTAAAAAGAAGGTAGATGCAGGATGCTCTAGTTTGGTCACTCAACTTTTCTTTGACAATGAGCGTTTCTATGATTTTCAAGATAAGTGTACTTTAGCTGGGATCAATGTTCCTATTCATGCAGGAGTGATGCCGATTCTCAATCGCAATCAGGCCCTTCGTCTCCTTAAGACTTGTGAAAATGTTCATATTCCACGGAAGTTTAAAGCGATTTTAGACAAGTATGAGCATGATCCAGAATCCCTTCGCGCAGCTGGTTTAGCTTATGCAGTCGATCAAATCGTTGATTTGGTCACTCAAGATGTGGCAGGTGTCCACCTTTACACCATGAACAATGAAGATGTCGCTTACCACGTCTACCAAGCAACAAAGGCGTTATTTGATCATCAACCGAATTTTGAAGGGAATTAATCAACACTTTTAGTAGGAAGTGTAGAGATTGAGAAAGAATCGTTCTCAATCTCTTTTTAGTTGGTTAAATCACTTGCTAAAAGCCAACTTTTTTTTTATAGTATAACTATGATGATTTTGGAGGCGCTTGCAATGAAGAAAGATCTCACGTTAAAGTTATTTGGACCCCCTAAGGTTGTTTTCAATCAGAAAACTATTCGGTTTTCTTTTTCGAAGATGGAGGCCTTGCTTTATTATTTAGCGGTCATGGGCCAAGTCAACCGTGATGAAATCGCCGGTATCCTTTGGGGAGATAAGGAAAACCAAGTAGCTCGCAAAAACTTACGGAATACGGTTTACCAAGCCAATAAAATCTTTGAAGGAGATATCATTGTCTCACCAAGCAGAAGTAGTTTGGCTCTTAATCCTGAGTTGAGTCTTTCTTTGGATGTTCAGCTCTTTGAAAGAGATCCACTAAGTGCCTTGGATCTTTATCGGGGAGACTTTCTAGAGGGCTTCTATGTCAAGGATGATGAAGACTTTGACCAGTGGGCTTCTCGCAAACGAGATGCTTATAGGAAGCTCTATGTCGAAAGTTGCTATCAAAAAATTGAGCAGGTCGGTTTTGCAGATCCTAGTATAGAACTCTTGCTCCATCATTTGGTAGAGCTGGATGAATTTGAAGAGAAAAACTACCAGCTCTTGATGGAGTATTATAGCTTCCATCATCAGCTAGGAAAATTTTTTGAAACCTATTATAAGCTAGTCGATTTATTGGATCGCGAGCTCAGTGTGCGTCCCAGTCGAGCAATTGAGGAACTTTATCACTCGGTTTTGGAAGCCAAACGAACTCATAAACTGAGTCATCGCTTAAATATCCATGAACTTCCCTTTTTTGGTCGGAAACAAGAACTCTCACAACTCGAGGAATACCTTTCCTTAGTCGAGACGGGTGAGGCGGTAGGCCCTTTTCTCGTGATGGGGCAATCTGGAACAGGTAAGAAACGTCTGTTGCGGCAGTTGGTCTTGATGTCCAATCGCAGTTTTAATTTTATCAAGGTGGAAGGAAAAGCTACTAGTCAACGATACGAAGGAAGCACCTGGAATGATCTCAGACAAGCGCTAGAGAAACTGGGGGATGAGATGGGGATTTCCCTTCTGGAAGAGGAGGATGATCTCATTTCTGTATGGAATCAGCTTCAGGGCCTTAGCAAAGAAAAACCGCTCCTGATTCTGCTTGAAAACGCCCAGTGGATTGATGCAGTGTCTCTAGAAAAAGTGAAACAACTAGAGGAAAGAAGAAACCAGGAGAAATGGCAACTAATTTTTACAGCTGAAGAGCCTCTGCCAGCTTCCTTCGTCAACTTCTTGGGGAGCTTGAAGGTAGAGAAAAGGCTGTCTCAACTAGAGTTGACCAATTTTGATCCAAGTGAAAGTCGTGCTCTCTTGAAAGGGGAACTGGGAGCAATAGAGCCTGCAGTGATGGAGCAGATGGTCGAATGGAGTGAAGGCAGTCCGTTCTTTCTGTCCAGCTATATCGAAGAGTGGAAAGAAAATGAAAATTTAGAACCCTTGCCTGATATCATTCAAGCCTATCTTTCTCAGGAGCTTGGGGATATGAGCAGTGAGGAAGAGGCTCTTCTACACTACCTATCTTGTTTTCATAAGCCAATTTCTCTGTCTATCTTGGCAGAATTGACGGCTACAGAGCTTCCTGTTTTGACAGAATTAATCGAGCCTTTATCTGAAAGAGCGATCGTCTCAATCGTAGAAGAAGGAGAGGCTCTCATGGTTCAATTCTGCAAGCAATTGGTAGCCATGTACTTTTACCATCTTCTTTCGCCAGCTAGACGGCGGCTCTTCCACCAACAAATTGCGCAAAAATTGGAAGAAACCTTAGAAGATTCGACGGACCTTCTTCTTTATAAGGAAATTGCCTACCAATACAAACAATCCCAAAATCTTTTGCGTTCCATATCTTTTGAGTTGACCTATTTAGAAGAAATCCTTCAGCTGGAGCATGAGCTGTTTCCGATTTATTCCAAGGTAGATGAGGGGTTCCTATCAGATGGTACAAATAGCCATTTGGACATTTTTGGAGAGCTATCCCGCATTCGCCAAGAATTAGATAACCTCTTTTCAAGGCACCAAAGAGATAGAGAATACAAGTATTTACAACTGCGTTACTTATACCTAGAAGGTCGCTATTTTATTCGGAGTGGTGAGTATCAAAAGGGCATTCATGATATCCAAAAAGTTATCTCCTATGCGCGGGAACTTAAGCAATCCGACTTCCTCTTAGAGGGTTATCGGCAAATCATTTATTATTGCATTCAAACGGAGAATATCTCTGAGATGGCCTATTATACAGATTTAGCTTTGGAAGATGCCATCCAAGCTAATAATCATGAGGTCATCGCGATCCAGTTGCGTTTGAAGGGCTTGTATCACCTGATGGTTGGGGATGAGGAGCAGGCGACCCGGCATCTGTATCGCTCCATTGATTGCTTTAGTTTAACCAATAGCATGCAGGCCAAGTATGCCATTCAAATTGCGGCTTCTTTGGCCTATCTCGCTGAAATAGAGCAAATTAGAGGCCATTTCCAAGTGGCAGTCACCCACTTAGAAGAGGTTCTGCGTTTGGTGGGAGATCAAGCTGTTGATTCCGTCCGTGTCGTCTTTGATATTGATCTTGGGATCGCCTATTATTGGAAGGGAGATTTGATTCAAGCTCGCCGCTGTTTTGACAGAGCTCAGAAGATTTTGTCCAGTGTTCGTTTCCCTTGGAAGGAAGAATTGCTCGAATTTTATCAATCCTTGATCGCCTGTCAGCAAGGAGATCAAGAAAAGGTTGCGGATTATCTGGCTCGAAAAGAAAGGACGATGAATCCATCTGCCAATTCACGGGATAAGGGGATGGTTCATTATCTATTAGCTTACTTATCTGATCAAAAGGAGAGAGGAGAAGAGCTTGCTCCTGCCTTGAGTGCCTTCTTGAAAGAAGATAAGAATTACTACAAGAAGGTAGCAGAGCAACACTTGAATCCCTACAGAGATCGTCAGTTTCTTAAGAAATTAAAAGACCTGTAGTGTCTCTTGCCTAAATCATAAGAGAGGGCTAAGTGGCCTGTCCTCCTTTCAGGCAAAAATCGTTGTGTCTGAAAATGAAGAAAAAGCATAGAAACACCCTAGTAATGGGTGTTTCTATGCTTTTTATGTGTGTAGAAATCTTCCTAGTTCAGTTTTTGTTGCGCCAATATTTGGGTCAAGTAAAAGATAAAGGTCGCAGCAAGATTTGAAGTATGGTTATCAATGTCATGAGGAGGAGAAACTTCCACGACATCAAATCCGATTAGCTTGCCACTAGCAGCAATGTGTTGGAGAAGCAGAAGGGCTAGTTTAGGATCGACACCAAGTGATTGGATGGCGCTAACACCAGGAGCAGAGCCGACCGCAAAGCAATCCATATCAATAGACAGATAGATCGCGGTTTGGTTTCCTAAAAATTGATCGATTCGATCCAGAATGGCTTGGTGGCTCATCTGGAAGAGATCTTGGCCAGTTAAAAAATCAATGCTTGGTGTTTTAGCAACGTAATTAAAGAGGAAGAGGTTATTATTGTGCTCTTGGATCCCCAGGATGAGGTAAGGGAAGTCCTGACCTTTTTCTTTAGCATGATCAGCCATTTGACGAAAACCTGTTCCAGAATTGGGACCGGTTTGGTCGTAAGGTCGCAAATCAAAGTGGGCATCCAGATTGATCACAGCCAGTTGTTCATCTTTTTCTAAACTGGATTGAATCCCTAGATAGTGGCCGTAAGCAGTTCCGTGACCGCCTCCTAGGACAATGGGTTGGATCCCTAATTGGTACATGCGCTGGATCGCTTGTGAGAGACTATCTTGGAGTTCTTCTAGTGAATGGTTAGGCCCGTCAATATTTCCCACATCATACACTGTCACATTGGTTCCCCAGTGCCATGGAAGTTTAGCGATTTGAGAACGGATGGCTGTAGGACCCTCGACTGCTCCTACACGCCCATTATTGATATAGACTCCTTTGTCGCTCTTAAAGCCGATGATCCCAAAGGTCATACCCTCAAATGGAGTGAGGGTCTCGTCGTTTAGGTCTAAAAATTTGGTGACCATTCCCCATTTGGCCGTGTAGGGATTGTCCTCGATGCTACCTTGGTAGTAGCTGTAGGTCATTGGATAGTAGTTTGTGAGCAAGCTTGTCGCCTCCCTTATTTTTCTGAAAGCAGGCAGAGGCTGAGAAGATCGCCAGCCTCTGTTTTGCTTTATTCTTACTGTATCAGTATTGAATGCTTAAGTCAACTGCTTTTTCGATGGTTGCTAAGAATTCTTCGCTTTCGACAACAGCAGATGCTTTATTAAGTTCTTCAAAGATTTCGATATCTTTGTCAAATTCAATGAAGTTCAGTTTTTGACGAATCAGCTCATAAGCTGGTTTTGTACCTTTACCAAGTTCATGATTTTCTGGCTTGAGATCCAAGGCTTGGCAAGCTGCCATGATTTCAGTAGCAACGATGCGACGTGAGTTTTTAAGAATTTCTGCTGCTTTACGAGCGGCAGTCGTTCCCATGCTGACGAAATCTTCTTGGTTTTCACAAGATGGAATAGAATCGACACTAGCAGGGTGAGCCAAAATTTTATTTTCCGATGCAAGGGATGCACAAGCATACTGGGTAATCATGAAGCCTGAGTTGAGTCCAGGGTGTTTGACCAAGAAGGATGGTAATTTACTGAGTTGGCTGTTGACCAAGCGTTCCACCCGACGTTCAGATACGTTCCCAATTTCAGAAAGGGCAATGCCTAAGAAGTCAAATGGTTGCGCCATTGGTTCACCGTGGAAGTTACCTCCTGAGATGACGTGTCCTTCTTTGGTAATGATTGGGTTATCTGTGACAGAGTTGATTTCGATTTCAACTTTTTCTTTTACGTAAGCAATAGAATCCTTGCTGGCTCCATGTATTTGAGGGATACAGCGAAGTGTATAAGGATCTTGTACCCGTTGTTGAGTCGCAACAGTGGTATTCTTGCTTCCTTCAAGAAGGTTACGGATGTTGCGAGCAGTTGCCAATTGTCCACTTTGTGGGCGGATGGAATGAAGGTCTTCTTCGAATGGACTGGTAATTCCATTGTGAACTTCCATTGAGAGAGCACCAGCGATATCAGAGAGTTTGAGCAATTGGATACCATCATAAGTCGCAAGAGCACCGATACCGGTTAGGACAGTCGTACCATTGATCAAGGCAAGCCCTTCTTTGGCTGCTAATTGGATCTTTTCAATTCCAGCACGATCTAAGGCTTCTTGACCACTGAGAAGTTCTCCTTTGTAGTAGGCGCGTCCAAGACCCAACATTGGTAAAACCATATGAGCAAGTGGTGCTAAGTCTCCAGAAGCTCCGAGAGAGCCTTTTTCAGGGATATAAGGAGTGACTCCTTTGTTGAGCAATTCTAACAGTTTTTCAACAGTTGACAGACGAATGCCAGAATAACCTTTCAAGAGTGAGTTGATACGGATCAGCATGATGGCACGAACGGCATCTTCAGGAAGTGGATCACCGAAGCCAGATGAGTGAGTTCGGATCAGGTTTTCTTGCAGTTGAACAGTATCTTCTGGAGAGATGCTGACATTACAGAGGGAACCAAAGCCAGTGGTTACACCATAGACGACTCGTTTTTCACGGACAATGTCATCAACGATTTTACGGGATGCGATAACGGCTTCTTTGGCTTGTTCATCAAGCTCACATTGGGCACCGTGCCGAGCTACAGCGATGACTTCTTCGAGTGTTAAGCTATTACCATCTAAATGAATCAATTGAGTCATATAAAACCTCCGATTATGAATAGTTGTTCTGTGGAAGTAGTGTTGTTTACTTCGGTTTGAATACCAAACATGGGCCCATTGTCTATTGATCTTAAGAAATTTGAGAAGAGTCTTAGAGAAAAGGGCTCAGGTTTGACATTCGTGGAGTCCTAGATGGGTTAGGGAGCAAAACCGAGCTTCGCTCCCGTCTCTGTTCCCATCTACTGTGTAAAGAAAATTAGTGAGGAAGGGCTTAAGATTTGTGTAGTTTATCACCGTGGAAAACAAAGTAGAGTCCACTTGCAATCACGAGACCGATGGCCCCCCAAACAAAGTTCATTAGGTTGTCCCCTGCAATCATCAAGATACTAATGACAACAGCTAGAACTGGGATAACGGGACCAAATGGTACTCGGAAGGTAACCTTTTTGTCTGGGTACATTTTTCTGAGTTTGATGGCTGCCAAAGCAGTTGGAATGTATTGGAAGAAACGGAAGACAACACTGAATGTTGCTAATGATTCGAAAGAGCCGGATAACAAGAGTAAGAAAGCGAAGATACCAGAGATGATAATGGCAATGACAGGGGCATTCTTAGAGTTTGTTTTTCCAAGCCCTTCTGGTAAGAGTTTTTCAGTTGCTAATGCGGCACCAAAACGAGGGACCATGATGGATTCACCGATGTTTAGACCGGCGATTGAAATGAGGGCTCCGTAAGAAACGAGTGGAGCTCCGATAGGGCCAATCATTTCGACAAATGCGTCTTGTACTGGTGCACCGGTTTGCATAATGCGACCACCAAGCATGGCGATTGTTCCAGCGATGATCAACATGTAGAGAACAGATACAATACTGATAGAACCTAGAATAGCGCGGGGAACATTCTTTTCAGGGTTGCGCATTTCCCCTGCAACGATAGACATGGTTTCAAATCCGATGAAACCGTAGAAGATGTAGACGGCTGTACTAGAAATAGAACTGAAGAGGTTTGTTCCACTTTCCAATTGAAGGAAAGGTGTGAAGTTGCCTTTGCTCACGCCACCGGAAATGAAGAAGATGGCAAAGAGTGAGAAGAGGACAATTGGAATTAATTTTGCAACAGTAGCTGTCAGAGTAAACATCTTAGAGGTTTTCAGACCGGCAATGTTCATCAGACTCAAGAGAATCAGCATACCGATACTGATCGGAAGGTTGTAGCCTTCAAATGCTGGGAAGGTGATGATGAAGATCTTAGCAAAGCCTGCTAACATGGCAGCCCAAGCGATAACAGTAACGGCCCAACCGAGAATCCCAACGTTAAAGCCAACGAAGTCTCCGAAAGCGGCTTTTGAGTATTGCATGGCTCCACCGTTTTTGTCGAAGTAGCCAGCTGTTTCAGCCAGACAGGCTGATAGTAGCATGACGAGAATGGCAACCCCGAACATGACAGCTAGAGAAGCTGGTCCGAGGCCAGAATAAATTTTTTGAGGGAGGAGGAAGATACCAGAACCGATTACGGCGTTGATACCGTAAAGAGTGGCACCGCTAAAGCTGAATTTCGCTTTTTCTTGTTCCTCAATCGACTGTTTATGTGCTCCGTTCATAATGTTTCTCCTTTGTGAACATTATTGTAGTTCAGTCCAGATAGCAATCGGTTGCTCCCCAGACTGATGGGGTAAAAACGTGATTGTCATCTCTTGAAGAGGAGATGCTTGTTCGATCACCAGGAGCTCGTGAGTTTGGAGAGTTTGAGAATGATTGTTTCCCCATTCGAGTGTTAGTGGACAGAGAGCGTAGATCAATTGATAGCGACTCTGACTTTTGACACTCTCTTTTGGGGATATAGCACTCATATGCCCCTGATAAGAAGGTTTGTAAATCAAATTAAAGTCTTGACAAGTCCCTTTGCTAGATACAGGATCTCCCCCATCAAAGAAGTAGCTTTGAAAGGGGTTCAAAACCACTTCTTTATGGTGATGGGTGAGCCTAATGGAGGCATTCAAGGGCATCAAGATTCGGCGGTAGCCCGTGAGATCGGTAAAGTTACTTTTTTCAACCTCTACTGTTGCAGTAGAGAGGCGGAAGTCAAAGGTCCGATCTGGATAGCTTCCTCCCTCTGGGGAGAGAAAGAGTTGGGTGGTTTGGCCACCGGACCAGGTAGAAATTTGATAATCTGCGGGGGTAAGATGAAGGAGAGTCACCATAGGACGCCTTCTTTCTTAAAAGAGACCAGTGATATTACCGTGGGCATCGATATCAATCTTTTCACTGGCAGGAACTTTAGGTAGGCCAGGCATGGTCATAATGGTACCAGTGAGAGCTACGATAAAGCCAGCTCCGGCAGCCACCTTAAGGTTACTGATTTTAACTGTGAAATCTTTTGGTGCTCCCATCTTCTTCGCATCGTCTGAGAAGGAGTATTGGGTTTTGGCCATACAGATTGGGTAGTTTGAGAAGCCAAGAGCTTCTAATTCTTTGAGTTCGCGTTTGGCCGCTGGTGTTAAGCTGATGCCTTTACCACCATAGACTTTTGTGACGATCTTGGTCAATTTTGTTTCAATGCTGTCTTCTTCGTCATAGACATAAGAGAAGTGGTTTTCTTCTTGAGCCAGTTGAATGACTTTTTCAGCCAAGTCACGACCACCAGCTCCACCATGTGCCCAGACATCTGAAATGACCACATCTACATGGCGTTTCTTACAAGATTCATAGACAGCTTCTAGTTCAGCTTCTGTATCCAGTGGGAATTTGTTAATGGCGACGACCACAGGTAGGCCATAGACTTCTTGGATGTTGGCCAAGTGTTTGTCTAGGTTTGGTAGACCATCGATAACGGCTTGAACATTTTCAGTAGCCAAGTCTGCCTTGGCAACCCCACCATGCATTTTGAGGGCACGGATGGTTGCGACGAGGACAACGGCAGCAGGTTTGAGTCCGGCCATGCGGCACTTGATGTCGATGAATTTTTCAGCGCCTAAGTCTGCTCCAAAACCAGCTTCTGTCACGACATAGTCTGCATATTTGAGGGCTAGTTTAGTAGCCAGCACACTGTTACAGCCGTGGGCGATATTGGCAAATGGTCCGCCGTGGATGATGGCAGGAGTATGCTCCAAGGTTTGCACCAAATTTGGATGGATGGCATCTTTGAGGACAGCTGCCATGGCACCTCCAGCCTTGAGATCTTTGGCTGTGACCGGTTGTCCTTGGTAGTTGTACCCAATAATGATGCGATCAAGACGTTCTTTGAGATCAAGGATATTTTCTGAGAGACAGAGAATGGCCATGATTTCAGAAGCCACGGTGATGTCAAAGCCATCTTCACGAGGAACTCCGTTTGTTTTTCCTTGAAGGCCATCGACAATATGACGGAGCTGACGGTCGTTCATATCGACCACCCGTTTCCAGGTAATGCGACGAGAATCGATGCCCAACTCATTGCCGTGATGGATGTGGTTGTCAATCAAGGCTGCAAGGAGGTTGTTGGCAATCCCAATGGCATGGAAGTCTCCGGTAAAATGAAGGTTGATATCTTCCATTGGAACCACTTGAGCGTACCCACCACCGGCAGCTCCACCCTTGATCCCAAAGACAGGGCCAAGTGAAGGTTCGCGGAGGGCAATGACAGCTTTCTCACCAATAGCTGAGAGGGCATCCACTAGTCCAACAGAGGTGGTAGTCTTTCCTTCTCCAGCAGGTGTTGGTGAGATGGCTGTCACGAGGATCAGCTTTCCATCTTCCTTGTCCTTTAGTTGTTCCAGTTGGTTGCTATCGATTTTTGCCTTGTATTTTCCGTAGAGCGAAATGTCGTCTTCGGTCAATCCAAGTTCAGCAGCGATTTCCGTGATGGGCTTCATTTGGACAGAATTGGCAATTTCAATATCCGATAAAACCATAGAATCCCTTCTTTCTTTGTAAGTATTGAAGTTATAAAGTTGATTGATAGGCTTATGAAAGACTTTCTAAAATGGTTTGGTAAATATTATCTGCAAGATCAGAACCGGTTTGGAGAAGTTTGAGTCCCTTGCCGTGGTATTCTTGGACGAAGTCTTGGTCCTTGATTCCTGAAATGTTGATCAAGACATTGAGCCAAGCGCCTTGAAGGCCAGCTTTAAGATTCAGAGCAGCTACCCCTAAGTCACTAGCCGCATTGGTGTTGGACTTGCCAA
This sequence comes from Streptococcus sp. HMSC072G04, assembly GCF_001813295.1. GTDB lineage: Bacteria > Bacillota > Bacilli > Lactobacillales > Streptococcaceae > Streptococcus. The sequence continues at coordinate 179,922 of NZ_KV812046.1, read as the reverse complement.
CAGCTTCTTTGGTGGTTTCAAGAGCCTCAACGATGAGCTCCATCATAGAGAAAGGAGATACTGTTGCATGTTTCAAAGCTTTTTGCATGGCTTCACGACGAGCAGCTTTCTCTTCTTCCGTTTCTTTTGGAAGATCAAAGACAGCTGATACGACGTTGAAGGCTTCTGTATCCTTGTCGATGGCTTCTAGTAATTGGTCTTGGAGTTGAGCGCTTTTTTCATGAACCCCTTTGATGTGGTCTTCAAATTCTGCGTATTTTTTCTTGCCAATGGTCAGTTCACAGACCATTTTTGTAAGGGAAATCCCATTCGCAGCAGATAGAGCAGCAGCAGAACCACCACCTGGAGCTGGAGCATCCGAACCAAGGACCTTGGCAAACTCCGTAATACTTAAGTCAACTAGTTTCATAGAACTCCCTTTCTAACCCAACAAGTGATTTTCCAAGACTTGTTTGCTGTAGTCAAAGTCTTCTAATTGCAAGTAGTATTCAGCAGAGTCGATCAAAGCCTTAGCAGGAGCGAGTCCGATAAGTTCTGTTCCGATGATGCGAACACCGTAACGTTGTGCTTCGAAACGAACGGTTTCCACAACACGATACAATGGGAATTGTTCCAAGTTGACCATGTTGATGGAGACTTGGGCGATGTTACGATCTTCTAGCATGACACCGATCGCTTTACAGTATTTGTATCCACCGCTTGATCCACGAATGATTTTAGAAATCTTATTGGCAATCTCTAGGTCGTCTGTGTCAAGGTTGATATTGAAAGCAACGAGTGGCATCCGGACACCGACAGCTGTAACCCCTGCAGTTGGGTGAATCTTGCGTTCACCGTAGTCTGGCTTCCAGTCTTCTTCCAACAATTTTTCTGGCATTCCTTCAAATTGTCCTTTACGCACTTTCGCCAAGTTTTTCCGTTCTGGGCGAGTTGCAGCATCTTCGTAAAGGAAGATTGGAATACCTAATTCACGATTGATGCGTTCAGCCACTTTGTTAGCAATCTCAACGCATTCAGCTGTAGTGATATCTTTAACCGGAACGAATGGACAAACGTCTGTTGCCCCCATACGAGGGTGTTCGCCTTCGTGCTTGGTCATATCAATGTTTTCAGAAGCGTATTTCACCAATTGGAAAGCCACTTCTTGAATGCTTTCTTCATCCCCAACGAGTGTAAAGACGCTACGGTTGTGGCTGGCATCAGACGAGTAGTCTAGTAAAGTGACACCTGGAATACTTTTTGCTGTAGCTGCTAATCCGTCGATCACAGCCTGATTGCGTCCTTCAGAGAAGTTTGGAATACACTCAACAATTTTTGCCATATGATTACCTCTTTTTATAGGAGAAGTTGGGGAGGAGTCTTTGTATTTTCCTCCCCTTTCTCAGTTTTTATTTTTTGATGTTAAAACAATTTTTGAACGGCTTCTTTGACCAAATCTTCATCTGCCAGATACGGAATGGTGATGTGGTCTGTTCCTGCATGGAGACGGTTGTACTCGATCGCTGTTTCAATGGCATGGTTATTCCGTGCCCAGTTCCGACGAGCAACCCCACCCATAGTGTCCCAGGCAATGGCAGACTTGATGATTTCATCGATCCGGTGGCTACCGTCTAGGACGAGACCAAATCCACCGTTGATAGCTTTACCGATACCAGTACCACCACCGTTGTGGAGAGCGACGAGACTCATACCGCGAGCAGCGTTACCAGCGTAACATTGAACCGCCATGTCACAAGTGACGTTCGAACCATCTTTGATGTTTGATGTTTCACGGAATGGAGCATCTGTACCAGATACGTCGTGGTGGTCGCGTCCGATCATGACCGGTCCGATCTTGCCTTGGCGAATGAGTTCATTGAATTTCAAAGCAATGTTGACACGGCCCATACAATCTTGATAGAGGATACGTGCTTGTGTACCAACCACCAGTTGGTTCTTTTCCGCATCGCGAATCCAGTTGTAGTTGTCGCGGTCTTGGTAGCGACGGGTTGGATCGATCGCTTCCATGGCTGCGTGGTCAGTTGCAATCAAGTCTTCGTGTTTACCGCTGAGGCAGACCCAACGGAATGGACCATAACCATAGTCAAAGAGCATAGGTCCCATGATATCTTCTACATAAGATGGCCAAATGAAGCCGTCTTTGTCATCCAAGCCATTCTTAGAAATTTCCTTGATGCCTGAGTCGTAAACAGATTTCATGAAGGCATTACCGTAGTCGAAGAAGTAAGTACCTTTAGCTGTCAAGGCTTTGATCACTGCAAAGTGACGAGCCAAGGTTTCATCGACCAGGCGATGGAAGGTTTCTTTGTCTTCTGCCAACAAACGTGTCCGTTCTTCAAAGCTGATCCCAACTGGGCAATAGCCACCATCATAGACGTTGTGGCAAGAGGTTTGGTCAGATAAGAGATGAACATGGACTTGGTGTTCGTTGACATATTCGAGCAAGTCTACGATATTACCATGGTAGGCAATCGAAGTTGATTCACCAGCTTCCAGTGCTGCTTGAGCTAATTTCACAGCTTCTTCGGCACTGTCTGTCACTTGGCTAATCCAGCCTTGAGAGTGACGAGTTTCGATCCGAGAGCGGTCCACTTCAGCGACGATGGCCACCGCTTTTGCGATTTCAGCTGCTTTCCCTTGAGCTCCGCTCATTCCACCGAGACCAGATGAAATAAAGAGTTTACCGGTCAAGTCGCCATCATCAGGCACACCGAGTTTTAGACGACCGGCATTGAGAAGGGTGTTGAAAGTACCGTGAACGATCCCTTGAGGGCCAATGTACATCCAACCACCAGCCGTCATCTGACCGTAGTTGGTAACACCCATTTCTTCAGCAATTTCCCAGTCGCGCATGTTGTCATACTCACCGATCAAGAGACCGTTGGTAATGACGACACGAGGAGCTTCTGGTTTCGATTTGAAGAGACCCAGAGGGTGACCCGATTCAACCACCAAGGTTTGGTCTTCTGTCATGACTTCCAAGTATTTCTTGATCAAGTTGTATTGCATCCAGTTGGCACAGACAGATCCTGTTTCCCCATAAGTGACCAATTCATATGGATAAAGAGCAATTTCAAAGCTCAAGTTGTTGTCGATCATGACCTGCATAGCCTTAGCAGCTGTGCATTTTCCTTTGTACTCATCGATTGGTTTTCCGTAGATGCGATCTTTTGGACGGAAGCGATAGCCATAGATCCGACCGCGAGTTCTCAGTTCTTCCAGAAATTCTGGAATCAACTCTTGGTGGAATTTTTTAGGAATGTAACGCAAAGCATTTTTAAGGGCAATTTCAGTCTGAGCTTGCGTTAAGCGGAAGCCTCTATCAGGTGCACGACGGATACCTTCTTGAAAAGTCGCCTTTTCAGGTAGGACATCAAAGTCAAGTTTGACAGACATAGCAGCTGCAATTTCTTTCTCGTCTATAAATGACATAGCAGAACCCTCCTTATAGTTGGACTGTGAATTTATATTTTCTTTATTGTATCGAAGAAACGTCAATAAAGAGTCAAAAAAAAATATAATTTTTAATAAAGCAAAAAAAAATGAGGGAAAAACTTTTTGACTTTTTTTTGACGCTTTTCCTGTAGAATTGTAAAATGAATAACAATGGAAATAGAAAGGAATGTTTCATATGTCTGCTGATATCCTATTAACCCACTTTAACCAATTGTTTTGTCCGAATGATCTAGGCCATCCTCTCTATGGAAAAGAGATGGCAGAAGCGCAAATCCTTTCCGATGCTTATATTGCCATTAAAGATGGAAAGATTCTTGCAGTTGGGACAGGTCAACCAGACCCAGAACTGATCGATGACCATACGGAAGTGAAATCCTGTGAAGGAAAAGTTGCGACTCCTGGCCTGATTGACTGCCATACCCACTTGGTCTATGGAGGTAGTCGTGAACATGAATTTGCGAAAAAATTAGCGGGTGTTTCTTACTTAGACATCCTCGCCCAAGGCGGTGGAATTCTGAGCACGGTTCGGGCGACACGGGAAGCTTCTTTTGACAATCTCTATGACAAGTCCAAACGACTGTTGGATTACATGTTGCGTCATGGGGTGACTACTGTCGAAGCCAAGAGTGGCTATGGTTTGGATTGGGAAACGGAAAAACGCCAACTAGATGTAGTAGCTGCCTTGGACCGTGACCATGAAATTGATCTGGTATCAACCTTTATGGCAGCCCATGCGATCCCAACAGAGTACAAGGGCCGTTCCCAAGAATATTTAGATCTCATTGTGGAGCAAATGCTTCCAAAAGTGAAGGAAGAAAAACTAGCTGAGTTCTGTGATATCTTCTGTGAAAAAGGTGTCTTTACAGCAGATGAATCTCGCTATCTTCTTTCTAAAGCTAAGGAGATGGGATTCAAACTGCGGATTCATGCCGATGAGATCGAATCCATTGGTGGTGTTGATGTGGCGGCTGAATTGAAATCTACCAGCGCAGAACACTTGATGGTGATTACGGATGAAGGCATTCAAAAACTAGCTGCAGCAAAAGTGATTGGAAATCTATTGCCAGCTACAACCTTCAGCCTCATGGAAGATACCTATGCACCGGCTCGTAAGATGTTGGACGCTGGGATGGCCATTACCCTAACAACGGACAGCAACCCAGGGTCTTGTCCAACAGCCAATCTTCAGTTTGCCATGCATCTGGGTTGCTTCATGATGCGCCTAACTCCAGTAGAAATTCTCAATGCGGTGACCATCAATGCGGCCTATTCAGTTGATCGTGCTAAAACAATCGGCTCTTTCGATGTTGGCAAACAGGCCGACATCACGATTTACGATGCACCAAATTTAGATTATCTCTTCTATTTCTTTGCGACAAATCTCGTGACAGATGTCTACAAGAAAGGTCAAAAAGTCATTTAACCTCCTCCATTTCATTTGGGACTTTGCTCGTTTGCAAAAATCAGCAAAGTCTTTTTTTAAAACCTATCCCTGTAGGGAATGGAACCACTTTAGTGGGAAATTAAAATTTGACGTTCAAAGAATATTTTTCTTACTTTCTGATGTACAAAAAGGGAAATTCTTGATAGAATAGAAGTAATATTGAATATTTTCTTCAATATCATCTGTTTGTCGTGAAAACAGATTTTTTAAACTATTGATCAAACGAACAGGTTGTTCAACAGACCTGTCTAGAAATTGTGAGGAGACAAGATGACTGTCGATTATAACAGCAAAGCTTACTTGGATAAAGTAGACGCTTGGTGGCGTGCAGCCAACTACATTTCAGCTGCTCAAATGTACTTGAAAGATAACCCATTGTTGAAGCGCGAAGTCGTTGAAAATGACTTGAAGGCTCACCCAATCGGACACTGGGGAACTGTACCAGGGCAAAACTTTATCTATGCTCACTTGAACCGTGCCATCAACAAATATGACTTGGATATGTTCTACATTGAAGGACCAGGTCACGGTGGACAAGTAATGGTATCGAACTCTTACTTAGATGGTTCTTATACTGAATTGAATCCAAATATCCCACAAAATGAAGAAGGTTTCAAACACTTGTGTAAGATCTTCTCATTCCCAGGAGGAATTGCTTCTCACGCAGCGCCTGAAACACCAGGATCTATCCACGAAGGTGGAGAACTTGGTTATGCCCTTTCTCACGCTGCAGGTGCTGTATTGGATAATCCAGATGTGATTGCTGCTACAGTTATCGGTGACGGTGAAGGAGAAACAGGTCCATTGATGGCTGGTTGGTTGTCAAATACCTTCTTGAACCCAGTTAACGATGGTGCTGTTCTTCCAATCTTCTACCTCAACGGTGGGAAAATCCACAACCCAACAATCTTCGAACGCAAAACAGACGAAGAATTGGCCCTCTTCTTTGAAGGTCTTGGATGGAAACCAATCTTTGCAGACGTAACAGCTATTTCTGACGACCACGAAGCAGCTCATGCTTTGTTTGCAGAAAAATTGGACGAAGCGATTGAAGAAATCAAGAAAGTCCAAGCAGAAGCTCGTAAAGGTTCTGCAGAAGAAGCAACTCAACCAGTATATCCTGTCTTGATTGCTCGTATTCCTAAAGGTTGGACTGGACCAAAAGCTTGGGAAGGTACACCAATCGAGGGTGGATTCCGTGCGCACCAAGTTCCAATCCCAGTAGATGCTCACCACATGGAGCATGTAGATGCCCTTCTTTCATGGTTGGAATCTTACCGTCCAGCTGAATTGTTCGACGAAACTGGTAAATTACTTCCTGAGATTGCTGAAATTGCACCAAAAGGTGACCGTCGTATGGCTATGAACCCAATCACAAACGCAGGTGTCATTAAACCAATGGACACTGCTGATTGGAAGAAACATGCCTTCAAGATTGAAACACCAGGTGCCATCATGGCGCAAGATATGATTGAGTTTGGTAAGTATGCAGCAGATCTTGTGGATGCGAACCCACATAACTTCCGTATCTTCGGACCAGATGAAACCAAATCAAACCGTCTCCAAGAAGTCTTCACTCGGACAAGCCGTCAATGGTTAGGACGTACGAAACCAGACTACGATGAAGCTTTGAGCCCTGCTGGTCGTGTCATTGACTCTCAATTGTCAGAGCACCAAGCAGAAGGTATGCTCGAAGGATATGTCTTGACAGGTCGTCATGGATTCTTCGCTTCTTACGAATCCTTCCTTCGTGTTGTAGACTCTATGATTACTCAACACTTCAAATGGTTGCGTAAATCTAAGACACATACGACATGGCGTAAAAACTACCCTGCCTTGAACTTGATTGCGACTTCAACAGTTTTCCAACAAGACCACAATGGCTACACTCACCAAGATCCAGGTATCTTGACTCACTTGGCTGAGAAAACTCCTGAATATATCCGTGAGTACTTGCCAGCAGATACCAATAGCTTGCTTGCGGTAATGGATGAAGCCTTCAAGGGAGAAGATGTGATCAACTTGATCGTTTCTTCAAAACACCCACGTCCACAATTCTACTCAGCAGCTGAAGCAGAAGAATTGGTTCGTGAAGGATACAAGGTGATCGATTGGGCTTCAACAGTTTCAGCCGATGAAGAGCCAGATCTTGTTATTGCAGCCGCGGGTACTGAGCCAAACCTAGAAGCTCTTGCTGCTATTACAATCTTGCACAAAGCCTTCCCAGAATTGAAGATCCGCTTTGTCAATGTGGTAGATATCTTGAAATTGCGTCACCCATCCGTTGATGCGCGTGGACTTTCAGATGAAGAATTTGACAAAGTCTTCACAACTGATAAACCAGTCATCTTTGCCTTCCATGGTTACGAAGGCATGATCCGTGATATCTTCTTCAACCGTCACAACCATAACCTTCGTGTGCATGGTTACCGTGAAAACGGGGATATCACAACACCATTTGATATGCGTGTGATGTCTGAGTTGGATCGCTTCCACTTGGCACAAGATGCAGCTAATGCAGCTCTTGGAGATGCAGCAAGCGCATTTGCAGCGAAGATGGATGAAACAATCGCCTTCCACCATGACTACATCCGTGAAAACGGAGACGACATTCCAGAAGTTCAAAACTGGAAATGGGAAAACGTGAATAAATAAGAAAAAGAGCCGGAGTAATCCGGCTTTTTTTGTGATGAACAGCAAGTAACAAAAGGAAGAGGATGAGAATAGATGTTCGGAAATCAAGCGTTTTTCTAATAAAATTGTAAGAGTTTCTAGGAAAATATTGAAGTAAAACCGAAAAAATAGTAAAATGGAAGAGCTGATTGCAGCAAATCAACTGTTCTGCATTCTCCTTTTTGGAGAAGTGTTCTACATTAGAAAATGGAGTATTCTATGAAGAAAAAAATTATCTTGAAAAGCAGTATCCTAGCGGTCGCTGCGGGTCTTAGTGTTTTTGCGATCAATAGCGTTTTTGCAGACGAATTGCCCGTACAGTTCATGGGCGTTAATGACTTCCACGGTGCCTTGGAACAAACAGGGACAGCTCGTTTAGAAGGCGAAACTGTGAAAAACGCAGGAACAGCCCCACTTTTGGCAACCTATTTGAACGATTCGCAAAAAGACTTTGAAACGGAGAATGCCGGAACGCCTAATGCCAGCATCCGTGTGCAAGCGGGAGATATGGTCGGCGCTAGTCCAGCCAACTCTGCCCTCCTTCAAGATGAACCAACTGTAAAAGTCTTCAATGAAATGAACTTTGAATACGGAACCCTTGGAAATCACGAGTTTGACGAAGGACTTGGTGAATTCAACCGGATCATGAAGGGAGAAGCCCCAACACCTGGTCAATTCAATAAGATCGTCGATGAATATCCTCATGAAGCTTCTAAACAAGAAGTCGTGATTGCCAACTTGGTCGACAAGGATACCAACAAAATCCCATTTGACTGGAAACCTTATACCATCAAAGAAATCCCAGTCAATGACAAGACAGTTAAGGTCGGATTTATCGGGGTTGTTACGACAGAATTCCCAAATCTTGTCTTGCGCAAAAATCATGAACAATACCGTGTTTTGGATGAAGCAGAATCGATTGCCAAATATGCGCGTGAATTAAATGACCAAGGTGTGCATGCTATCGCTGTCTTGGCCCACGTTGCTGCCACTAGTAAGAATGGTGTAGCAGAAGGTCCTGCTGCAGACATGATCAAAAAATTAAATCAAATCTATCCTGAAAACTCAGTGGATATCGTCTTTGCAGGTCACAACCACCAATATACAAACGGGATGGTTGGAAATACCTTGATCGTTCAAGGTACGTCTCAAGGGAAAGCCTACTCTGATGTCCGCGGGGTCCTAGATACGGATACAGCTGACTTTGTCAAAGCTCCAACTGCTAAAATTATTGCAGTAGATCCATCTAAAGGCAAAGCAAAAGATGCCAAGGTTCAAGCGATCATCGATGATGCCAATGCGACAGTTAAAAAGGTAACAGAAGCAAAAATCGGTACAGCAGACAAGGCTGAAAATATTACCCGTGAATTGAATGCACAAAAAGAAAGTGCTGTTGGAGATTTGGTCACAGCAGCGCAACTAGATATTGCCAAAAAATCAGGTTATCCAGATGTTGACTTTGCCTTCACCAACAATGGAGGAATCCGTGCAGATCTCGTGGTGAAACCAGACGGAACAGTCACTTGGGGTGCAGCTCAAGCAGTGCAACCATTTGGAAATATCCTCCAAGTAGTAGAAATCACTGGGGACCAAATCTACAAAGCTTTGGACCAACAATATGATGAGAAAGAGCTTTACTTCTTGCAAATGGCAGGGATCAAGTACACCTATACAAAACCAGCTGATGCAACAGAAGAAAATCCATATAAGGTCGTGAAAGCTTACAAGGCAGACGGAACTGAAATTGATCGCAACAAGACCTACAAGGCAATTATCAACGACTTCTTGTATGGTGGCGGAGATGGCTTCTCAGTCTTCCGTGATACAAAATTGATCGGTGCGATTAATCCAGATACTGAAGTCTTTATCCAGTACATCGAAGATGTGAATAAGGCAGGGAAGAAGTTGTCTGCTTCAATCTTGGGCAACAAGACCTTTGTGGAAAAAGTGGAAGAAGAAACGCCTACTCCAGAACCACAACCAACCCCTCAACCAACTCCACAACCAGCGCCAGTTGATCCAGTAAGTCCAGTTCATCCTGTAGCTCCAGTAACTCCGGCTACCCCAACTCCTCAACCTGAAAGCCCAGTAACTCCAGCTCAACCAGCTACAAGCGAAACAAAAGAAGTGGCAACAAACAAATCAGTCGCTGTTACCTATCATACAGGTGGTCAAGCAGAAGTAGCTGCTACACCAGCAACTGGTCTTCCCAAAACAGGTCAAGAAGAATTGGCTTCAACCGTCCTTAGCCTCTTTGGCATGACCTCACTAGCTTTAGCAGGATTTGTAGCCAGCAAAAAACGTGAAGAAAATTAATCAAAAATAGGAAGTATCCTCTCTAAGAGGGCTTCCTTTTTGTTTTTCATTGAGAGGGGCGTCTTTACCAAAAGGTTTCAACTTCAAAACCAATCATATACTTTCGCTATCGATTAGGAAAATTGTCAGAAATAAACTAAATATTATACTTATTTTAGATTTTGACAGACCGCATTGACTTTACATAAAAGAAGGACTAAAATGAAGGCGTGGTAAACGCTTACAACAAACAAGGAGGTCTGGTTATGAGAAATGACAGACAACAACGATTTTCTTTCCGTAAATATGCCGTTGGTTTAGTATCAGTGGTAGTCGGGTGCCTTTTTTTTGGTCCGGCTGTTTTAGCGCAGGAACAGGAGGGGACGATAGAACCACCTGCAATTGTAGCGCAAGAAGGGAAAGAAGAGGTTCAACCGTTATCTGGTTTGGAAAAAAATTCGGAGGAAGCTCTTCCAACTGAAGAATCAAGTAAGGAAACTTTTTTGCAAGAGCAACCAACACCTGAGAAATCTCCTGAAACAGCAGATTCAAATGGGAATGTAGATTCCGCTTCTAATCCTAAATCTGAAAAGGAGGGAGTCGAAAAGAAAGAGCAACTGGAGAAAACAGTGGCAGAACACTCTTCAGTAGCCAATAAAGAAGGTGTTTCGGAAACTGTAACAGATCAAGCACGTGTTCAGGCCTTGGTACGTTTGGAGACGAAAAAACAGGATGTAGCAACTTCTCCAAGTATTGCAGACCAAATTCGGAATAATCTCCCAATCAAAACGGCAGTTTTAAAAGAGCTAGATGAAAAGGGAATTCAATATAAAAAATTAGCTGATTTTGATTTGGTCTTTAATGGATTTGTCTTGGAGACGAATTACAAGGATGCCTTGGAGATTCGCAAGATAGCTCGAGTTGAAAACGTTGAGATTACCCCTCTTTCTACAACTATAGAAAACCAGAGTCTTCCGAAGAAGCAGACGACCCTGGTCCCAACCAAGGTAAGTGATGAAAATGAATTGATTAATCTTCAACCATTGTGGGATAAGGGAATCAAGGGGCAAGGGAGCGTGGTTGCTGTCCTAGATACTGGCCTAGACTATGATCATAATTTCTTTAGTTTAACGGATAAGAGTAGAGCCAAATACAAGAATAAAGAGCAGATGGAAGCGGCCATGAAGAAGGCCGGAATTACTTATGGTAAGTGGTACAACGATAAGGTGATTTATGCTTATAACTATTCGGATATGAATGATGAGATCAAGGAGGATGATCCGCGTTCGCACGGGACCCACGTGGCGGGCTCTGCAGTAGGAAATGCAACAAAACCAGTGCCAACAGGAGAACTACTTAAGGGGGTAGCTCCAGAGGCACAACTCATCTTTATGCGGGTCTTCTCAGATAAGAAAGGGATGACCGAACAAGGTTTTATTGTAGCAAAGGCTGTAGAAGATGCTGTGAAGTTGGGGGCAGACACTATCAATATGAGTTTTGGGGGTGTCAATGGGGCAGAAGCTGATACCAATCCGTTGACGCGTCAAGCTTTTGAGTTTGCAAGAAAATCAGGTGTTATCATTAATGCCGCAGCAGGGAATTATGCCGTGAGTGGATACTGGCAGGCTAAGCCAAAAGCAGATGCACCGGATACTGGAACAATGGATGAACCAGCTGTTGAAAAGGGAGTTCTAGCGATTGGTGCTTTCAATAATAGCATTACACATGAAACAAAAATTAGTTTAGAAGTTCCAGCTCTAAAAAATAAGGAAGAATTCCAGAATGGTCTGATTGACCTTCCTGTCTATCGCTTGATCTTTCCAGTAGAAGGACCACAGTCTTATGTTTATGTACCGAAGGGGGGAGAAGATACTTATCGAAATGCTACTGTAAAAGGCCAAATTGCACTGGTTGAAAGTGGTGGCGATGTAACAGATGAAGATAAGGTCAATGCCCTCAGACAAGCTGGAGCAAAAGGGGTCCTGGTTTATCAAAATGAAGAACAAGGAGATACCCTTCAAAATCTTTCCATGGGGTATTGGGGATCCTTCTATCCTGTCAGTGTACTTGGTCATTCTATCGGGAAAGAGCTAGCCACACATGCTGGGGAATATACGATCACTTTCCATCAAGAAGTCAAGAAAGTACCCTATAGTGAAGCAAATAAGATGCTCTACTTTACAGGCTGGGGGTTAACCGCCGAAGGAATGTTGAAGCCTGATGTTACTTTGCCAGGTGGAAATGTTTACTCTGCTATCCCAGATGGTTCGTACGATTTGGATGCAGGTACGAGTATGGCGACACCACATGCGGCAGGGGCGACAGCCTTGATTAAGCAAGCATTAGAACAACGATTTCCAAATTATAGCCCAGAGCAAATCCATACGCTTTTGCGACAATTAGTCATGAGTACAGCCAAACCTCATTTTGATCAGGAAAGCAACAGTTACTCCTCGGTTCGTCAACAAGGATCTGGTCTTATGGATGCTGCAGCAGCAGCTTTTGGCGATGTCTTTGTAACAGGTGGAAAAGGAGCAAATAGCAGTCGGACCCTTGGCAATGTCAAGGATTCCTTCACATTTGATGTCACTGTGCATAATCTTAGTTCAGAAGCAAAAGAATTTACTTACCATACGGTCGTCAATACCGATCAAGTGGAAAATGGACGTATTACCTTGAAGATGCGCCAACTACTGGATCAAGAAGGCGAAAAAACCATTCATGTACCAGCTATGGGAAGTGTGACGGTTCTGATTTCTGTGAATACTAGTAACTATACAAGTGAGCTCACCAATCAAATGAAAAACGGTTACTTTTTAGAAGGTTTTGTCTTCTTTAAAGATGCCAAAACCAAGAAAGAATTAGTGAGTCTTCCATATATTGGTTTTAAAGGGAACTATCAAGATTTACCAGGAATTGAAAAACCTATCTATGCCTTCACTGGGGATGAAAAACCATTCTATTATTACGCAAATGAAAAAGCGGAACACCCTGAAAAAGACTCAGGAGATCACTTTACAGCCTTGGTCAGCACTATTTGGCGCGGGGGCAAAGAAGTACAGGTTGTCCTGGGAGAAAAAGATGGGCATTACGATGGAAATCAGCTCGTCTTCTCGCCAAATGATGATGGATCCTATGATAGTGTCAAACTCAATGCAGTGGTCTTAAGAAATGTGGACAATATTCACCTGACAGTTTATCGTGCGGATGATATCAAGAGAGAACATCCAATTTTTGAAAAAGGCAATGAGAGCCAGAAAAAATCAGATTATGGCTGGCGGATCAACGATCGTAGTAAGATTCTTTATGCGACACAGTGGGCAGGCAAGGACAATAACAATCAGCTTGTTCCAGATGGGGACTATCAATATGTAGTCACTTATCGTCCAAGCACACCTGGTGCCAAACCTCAAGAGATTGTCTTAAAGGTCAAGGTCGATAAGCAAGTGCCACAATTGGCTAACACCAAGGATCTGTATGATCCAACAACGCGCCTCTTTAAGCCAGGTGAGATTGTTGAAACGGGTAGTGGGCTAGCTGGTAAATACCTCTCCTACCAAAAAGATGGTCAGGAAGTAGAAATCACTCCAAACGAAGATGGAACCTATCTCATCCCTGAAGGAGTCGATCTAAAAACAGTGCGTTTCTATATTTGGGATCAGGTCAATAATACCAATACCTTGACTTTGGATGGAAAGACTGTCTCGGAAGAAAGTACGACTGAAAAAGCCGGAACAGAGGATGCAAGTCCAACACATGAAACTAGTGAAGCTACAGTCGGCCGTTTAGAAGTACAAATTGTCAATGAAAAAGGAGAGGCGACCAATCAATATCCAGAAATGATGCGTTACCAAGTGTTTGACAGCAAAGGAAATCGGATTGATAAGGAATTTAATATTTATTATGAAGATCCACTACCAACTCTTCCATTTGGAACCTATACTGTAAAAGTCGTCGGTCAAGACCAAAATTACTCTTGGGCTTCTCCAACAACGGTAACAGTTGAATTGAGCAAAGAGCATCCAGAAGGTGTGGTCAAATTTGTCTACCACTATATTGACAAAAATCGCTTTGATCTCGTCTTTGATAAAGAACTTCCAAACGGCACCCGCGTCTTTGCCATCGATAAAAAGACCGGTCAGAAAGTGGAGTTGGATCAAACTCTTTATGAACCGAAGACCTTTGAAAAGATTCTGGTGAATGGAGACTATCAGATCCATATTGATCTACCAAAAGGTTATCGTGCAGTGGAAAACGACTTCTTCTATACAGTTGGTGAGCGTATCAATCGTTACTTGACCAGTTTTGTCGAAGTTTCAGATGACCAGGTAGAAGATCCATTTATCCCATCTTCTTCTATTCCATCTCCTCAACCGTCAACGACGACGCAAGAAGGTGAAAAAGGAAAACAACCGGCTGTAATCGATAGCCATCCAATAGTCGAGAAAAAGACAGATATCCGTCCAATGTTCCAGAAAGATCTTGAAAGAGTATCAGAAATGGATCCGTCGACTAAAGAGGTTACAAGTCAATCATCACCTTCTCTTCCAAATACAGGACAAGAAAATGAACAAACAGGGATGGTAGGTTTGATGGTTCTTCTTCTCACTTTTGGTGCTATCCGCTTGAAGAAAAATCGTCCAGATCAAGGATAATCTTCTATTAGTTTAGTTGCAAGAATAAAATAAGGGTTAAGGTAGTGTGAAGCTACCTTAACCTAGTGTGTAAAAAGGAGTTTTTATGGAATTTCATCGACAACAGCGTTTTTCCATTCGTAAATACGCAATTGGAGTCGCTTCTGTTTTGATTGGTACCTTTCTAATGGGTTCAGCCGTTTCAGCTGATACGATCGTACCAACACCCTCTGTCGTAGAGCCTTCTGTAGTGGTGCCAGAAACCGCAGTAACAGATGAGAAAACAGCAGAACCACTTTCGGCTACTAAGGACAGTACGCCCGCTTCAGTTATAGAAGATGTTGCTTCTAAGAACCTTGCTACAGCTGAGATTGAGAGTAAGGAAAAGACAAATCAGTCTCTACCTTCATCCTCAATCGATACAAGCAGTTCGACTACAAATCAAGTAAAGGCAGAGAAGGCTTCACCTTCAGTTGCGGAAGCACCAAACGAAAATGGGGGTGCTGCTCCAATTACGACCCCTATTGAACCAGTAAAGGAAAATTTAGAAGAAACAAGCCCAGTTGAGATCCTGGTTCGCTTGAAAGAAAAGGTTTCTGATGGGATTGGAGAGGTATCTCCGACTTCAAAAGAAACTCGCATTGAAAAAACCAATCAGGATCATGAACAGTTTTTGAAAGAGCTCGAAAAGCAATCCATTCAATTCAAAAAATTGTATGACTTTAATCTGCTTTTTAACGGCTTGGCTCTAGAGACAACTTATGGAGATGCTAAAAAGATTCGAGGACTAGCGCGTGTGGATGCTGTAGATTATGCTCCACTTGGTCGGACCAGAGTGGCGGAAACACAGCCCGCACCTGCATCACCGACTTCAACTACGACCAAGGTCAGTGAAGAAAATAGTCTGATCAATTTACAACCACTCTGGGATAAGGGAATCAAGGGTCAAGGGCAGGTAGTTGCGATCATTGATTCCGGTGTGGACCCTGCCCATGATGTTTTCCGTCTAACAGATATCAGTAAGGCCAAGTACAAGAGTGAGGCGGAAATTGAAGAGGCTAAGAAAAAAGCGGGGATCACTTACGGTAAATGGTACAACAATAAAATCGTCTACGTTCACAACTACAGTGATATGGATGACAATGTCAAAGAAGACGATCCAATTTCACACGGAGCTCACGTAGCAGGAACTGCTGTGGGAAATGCTTCTCAACCCTCTCCAAATGGTGAAATTATCCGTGGTGTTGCTCCAGAAGCCCAACTGATGTTTCTACGTGTTTTCTCAGATACCAAGGGCGGTCAAGTTCAAAATTTCATCTACACTAAGGCGGTAGAAGATGCGGTCAAATTAGGGGCGGATTCCATCAATATGAGTTTGGGAACAGCATCAGGTTCTGTTTATGATGTTGGAGAGATCACCCGCCAGGCCTTTGATACAGCAAGAAAGGCGGGAGTAACCATTACAGTTGCCTCTACCAATATGGCGACTAATGGCTTCTGGCACAGCAAACCACTGGCTACCACACCAGATTATGGAATGACAGGGACGCCATCCGTCAATCCAAATGTCATCTCAGTCGCGTCTATTAATAGTCTCACCAAGCATGAGTCGACAGAAGCAAGCCTGACCGTAGATGCGTTAAAAGGTTCCGTGGACTTCCCAGATGGCAAGATTCCGATGCATTCCTTTGTAGAACGCGACGCTTTTCGGACAACCATCCCTCAAAGCTATCTCCATGTGGACAAGGGAGGGATCGACCACTACCAAGCAGATAGTATCAATGGGCACTTAGTTCTTACTGAGCGAGGCGGCGAAGTTTCGGATGTGGACAAGGTCAAAGAGCTCAAAAGAGCTGGTGCTACAGGTGTGATCTTTTACCAAACAGAGGAACAGGGAAATAATCCTGTAGGCTTTGATTTAGAAGGGCTCGGAGAACGATTCCCAGTTGGGGTTATTGGCCACGCTGCTGGACTTGTTTTGGCTCAGCATGCCAATGATTACCAGCTCCATATTGCCAATAAATTCAAACGTGTGCCTTACGATGCAGCCAATCAACTATCTGACTTCTCATCTTGGGGGCTATCAGCTGATGGGGATCTCAAACCGGATGTCACCCTTCCAGGAGGAATGATCTACTCATCTGTTAATAATGGAGAGTACTATATGGATAGGGGAACCAGCATGGCCTCTCCTCATGCTGCGGGAGCCACTGCACTGGTGAAACAAGCCTTGAAGGAGCGCTTCCCTCATCTTAGTCCAGAACAACTACAGGTTCTAGTCAAACAAATGACTATGAGTACAGCGATCCCTCATGTAGATGAGGAAACGCATGCCTATTCCTCTGTTCGTCAGCAAGGAGCGGGGGTCATGGACGTCACAGCAGCAGCTCTAGGAGACCTCTATGTGACAGCAAAAGATGCTAAAAGTAGCCTGACACTTGGCAATGTCACAGATACCTTTGAATTTGATGTGACCATCCACAATCTTTCCAATCAAGATAAGTCTGTCCGATATGAAACCACTCTTCAGACAGATCAAGTTCAAGATGGCAAATTCACCCTCCATCCTCGTCTATTAGAAACCATAGATGGCAAGGAAACTATTACTGTTCCAGCCAATGGTCAGCGGACCATCCATGTAACGGTTGATGCGAGCAAGTACAAGGAAGAGCTCAGCAAGCAAATGGCAAATGGTTATTTCTTAGAAGGTTATGTACTGGTCAAAGATGCCGGTACCCAAAAACATCTGGTCAGCCTCCCTTATGTTGGTTTCCATGGGGATTACCAAAATCTTCGTGGCATTGAAAAGCCTATCTACGAATATACAGGTAGCGACAAGCCGTTTTACTACTACAAGGATAAGACCGATTATCCAGATGGAAAAGTCCCAGAAACGCCAGAGCGTCATCCAGACAATCACTTTACCTCTTTGATTAGTTATGTCTATGAAAATGGAGAATCCGTAGCCAAAACTCTTGGTCAGGATGGGGATCGCTTTGACGGGGATCAACTCTACTTCTCTCCAAACAACGATTCCAGCTTTGATAGTGTCAAGGTAAAAGCCGTCATGCTTCGCAACGTTGAAAATGTACACCTATCAGTCTACAAGAAGGATGACACAACTCGTACCAACCCGATTTACGAGGTCGGAAACGAAGTCCACCGTAAGACAGATTGGAGTTACCGGATTGGGAATCGCAGTGAAGAGTTTTATGAAATCTCTTGGGAAGGCTTGGACAAAGACGGCAAGCAATTACCAGATGGGGAATACCAATTTGTGATCACCTACCGTCCAACTGCTTCAGGGGCCAAGCAACAAGAGCTTAACTTCAAGGTTAAGATTGACAATACGGCTCCAAGCATCGAGTCTGGAAGTGCTCAGTACGATCCAGCAACACGGATTTTCCGACCAGGTAAGGTACTTGAAACCGGTAGTGGCTTAGCAGGGACTTATCTGTCCTATGTCAAGGACGGGGAAACAGTGGCCTTGGAACCCCAAGAGGACGGTAGCTATCTTCTTCCAGAAGGGGTGGACCCTTCTACTGTTCGCTATACCATCTGGGATAAGGTCTACAATACTACTGAGATGGACATTGAAGGAAAGAAAGTAGAGGAAACGACTCCGACGAATGAAACCGGTTCAGATGAACAACCAAGTGAGACAGAGTCTGAAAAACCGACGGCTGAAAAGGGGACCTTAGAAGTCGTCTTCACAGATAGCAGTGGCGAAGTCATTTCTTATTATCCATCCGTCGTTCGTTACCAAGTGGTGGACGACCAAGGACGTGTAGTGGAAGGAGAGTTCAATGCTTCCTACAATGGTGGTACCTTCCCAGACTTGCCTTTTGGTACTTATACAGCCAAGATCACCCTATCTGATTACCATTATGATTGGGGAACAGAGCTGGTGAAAAAGGTGATCGTTTCACCTGAAAATCCACATCCAAAAGTAACCTTTGCTTTCCATTATTTAGATGAAAACAAATTGACCATTGGATTTGATCAGCCGGTCCCTGCAGGAACGGTTGTAAAAGTGGTAGGGAATGACGGTATCAGCCGACTTCTCCCACAAAGCATCTATGATCTTCTGCGCTTTGAGACGATGCTGATGAATGGCTCCTATCGTGTCCATGTGGATCTCCCGGCAGGCTATCGTGTTGCGGAAAATGATTTCCTTTATGAAGTGAGCAATCGGATCAACTACCATCTTCTCTCTTTGGTCAAAGACGTTATCAAGCCAACCCCAGAGGTGCATAGTGGAGCGATTGTGGAACCATGGATTCAACCAGAAAATCCGACACTAGTGATAGATGAAGTGCCAAGTCGTCAAGCAGAAACCCCAGTGACCCCAGACCAACTAGTAGTATCCGAAAGTCCAGGAACTCCAGCTCAACCAGCTGCAAGCGAAACAAAAGAAGTGGCAACAAACAAACCAGTCGCTGTCACTTATCATACAGGCGGTCAAGCTGAAGTAGTTGCTACACCAGCAACTGGTCTTCCAAAAACAGGACAAGAAGCCTTGGCTTCAACAGTCCTTAGCCTCTTTGGCATGACCTCACTAGC
>NZ_KV812046.1:91587-160757 GCF_001813295.1 Streptococcus sp. HMSC072G04 | reverse complement strand
GCAGGATTTGTAGCCAGCAAAAAACGTGAAGATTAAGTCGTTCATACGTTAACTTACCCTTAAAAGAGGCTGGGACAAAAGTCCTAGCCTCTCAATTATTTTTGGATTGTCGAGCAAGACGCAGTGGTTGAGTGGGCTCTACTACGCTGATTTCATCAGCTTTTACAGCCCTACTCAACTGTGCGGAGGTGGGACGACGAAATCGAATTCTAACGAATTACCGATTTCTGTCCCACTCTCTTTTGATGTCTTAGGCTGTTCTCTCCACCCATACACTGCGGACAAAGAAGAGGCTGATCAGAGCTAGTGCTAGAAAGGCAACTCCAAGGTAATAATAGGGTTGATCCATTGTAGTAGATCGACCAGATAGGTTGACAATCCCTCGGTAGAGGGCTCCTGCAGTTGCCGTAGCAACCGCTGAGTTCCAAAGATTAAGAGTGATTCGAGAAAGGCCTTTGATAAAAACCTGTAGGCCTATTAAGAGGAGCCCACCGATTAAAGGGATCAAGAAGAGATAGTGCATGAAGGCAGAGGTTTCCCCAAAACTAAAGTGTTCGTAGATGCGACTTCCGACAAAGAAAAATGCTGAGATTAGAGTGTACCAGAGGATGGTCTTTTTCAACCGTTGTTTAATAGGATTAGTAACCGATGTAGACAATGTCACTCACCGCCCTTTCTGAGATAGTACCATTTGTTGTTGGTTTGTTCATAACCTGGCCATTGAAGTAAAGAGTAGAAGATCCACCACCATCAAGGTTGTAGGCTGTTTTGACGCCATACGATTTCATCACTTCGGCTAATTGGTAGAGAGAAAGACCTTCGCTCTCTGAAGTCCGGCCGTCCGAGACAACAATGATGTAGTGGTTTTCATCGATGATCCCAATGGCAGTACGTGGATTAGACGCCATGGATTGACCTACTTCCGAATTGGTATCGACAGTTATTTCTCCATTTTCAACCAAGGAAGGTCCAAAGGCAAGGAGATTGACGACGCCATCTTTGACCAATTGATCCGCAGAGATTTCATCTTCGTAGATAATTTTGAAGGAACCGTCCTTGTAAATGGCTAAGTCGCCATTGCTAGAGTCTTCACGAACCGTATCGCGATAAACCACTCCGTTTCGGATGACATAGCCTGTGCTATTAGCTCCGTAGTAGTCTCCATTGACGGCTAGAATAGCATTGTTTTCAGCTGCAGTGACAGAAGTTTTAGCCGTCACGTTTGTCCCATAGGTATTTTGAGCAAAAGCCGTTTTTAGATAGTCAGAAGAGCTAACCGTAATATCTGCAATGTAAACTTGAGTGTTTTCAACTGTTTTTTCTGTCAGGCTCACCTGGATATTGTCATCGGAGTAACTGGTATCTGTTGTAGTAGCAGTTGCGGCAGCTTGTTCAGCAGCTTTGGTATCAGTGGTCGTAGCTTTGACTGTTTGGATAGCATCGGATAATACAAAGGTTTTGAGCATAGAATAGCTGAAGGAGCTTGTTAGCAGGATGCAGAAACAAGCAGCATAGGTATACGATTTTTTAAAGAATTTCATGAGTAGGTGCAGTCCTTTCCTTGAAAATGATTTTTTTCTGAATCAACCATGAGACGACGAAGAGCAAGAGTCCGACGATCACTTTGCTGAGGAGCAAATGGAGACCGAAGCTTGTATAGAAGAGTCGAATCAAGAGGGTATCGAGAATAAAGAGTCCAATCGCAAGTCCCAAGTATCCACTTCCGGTTCGGGCCAGGCTGTCTTTGTTCTTAAAGACGAGCCGTTTGTTAGTCGAGTAGTTAAAGATGGAGCTGGTCACACGAGCGATCCCGTTTGCAAGGAGGATCCGGAGACTAATCGGCACAGCCATCATCACGAAAAGGAAGAAGGCGTAGACCAGGTAGTCAACGATAAAGCTACTCAGGGAAGAGAGGGCAAACTTGAACATGTCCTTGTAGATCATGAGGCCGTCTCGAATAGGTCGGAAGTGGGACCCTTCATTATCATTGATATAGACTGTTTCAATCGGAACTTCTAAGATGGGGAAGGACTTGCTCGCTGCGAGGAGCACATTCATTTCGTACTCATACCGTTGCCCCTCAATTTCTAACATAAAGGGGATCATATTAGTTGTAAAGGCCCGAAGTCCAGTCTGCGTATCCGTCACAGGGACCCCTGTTTGTTGCTTGAACAAGAAGCGGGTCAACTTATTTCCAAAAGCAGAACGTAAAGGAACTTTGCCTGAAAAGGCGCGTGCCCCTAGAATCAATTGGTTCGGATTTTCTTGCGACTGATTGGCCACGCGGAAGATATCCCATACCTTATGTTGGCCATCGGCATCGGCAGTGATAACTGTCCCGTATTGCCCTTGCTCTTGAATGTAGGTGTAGGCTGTTTTGAGAGCCCCTCCTTTTCCAAGGTTCACTTCGTGGTGAAGGACGGTAGCTAGTCCGTCTAATCTTTCAAAAATAGCTTGGCACTCCTCAGAACTACCATCATCCACAACGATAATGGAGAAGTCACATTTTTCTCTTAATTTTTGAACCAGCTTGAGAAGTTTTTGATCGGGTTGATAAGCGGGGATGACTAAATAATTCATAAGCGTTCCTCGTTTCTTGTTTGTGATGAAGGTAGTATAACGGCTCTTTCTTAAAGGTAACTGATATCAGTTTTCTTTAAGGAAAGGAAGAGATTTCCTTACTGTCAAAAATCTAGAGAAATATATAGAAGAAAAATAAATCTTCTCGAAAAGTATCAAGGGAAGGTATTTTTACTTGCCTTCTATCCCAAAGTCTGGTATAATAGTTTCTTGTGAGCAAACCTCACTTACCCCTTGCAAAGACTTGGGGTCATTAGACCAAAAGGAGGAACATATCAATGGCTAAATACGAAATTCTTTATATTATTCGTCCAAACATTGAAGAAGAAGCTAAAAACGCTTTGGTAGCACGCTTTGACTCTATCTTGACTGACAACGGTGCAACTGTTGTTGAATCAAAAGATTGGGAAAAACGTCGTCTTGCATACGAAATCCAAGATTTCCGTGAAGGACTTTACCACATCGTAAACGTTGAAGCGAACGACGATGCAGCTCTTAACGAGTTCGACCGTCTTTCAAAAATCAACGGTGACATTCTTCGTCACATGATCGTAAAAGTTGACGCGTAAGCCCTAACGAATAAAGAAGGTGACTAATGATTAACAATGTTGTACTTGTAGGTCGTATGACTCGAGATGCTGAGCTTCGTTATACCCCTCAAAATCAGGCTGTTGCGACATTCTCACTCGCGGTTAACCGTAATTTTAAAAACCAAAATGGTGAACGAGATGCGGACTTTATCAACTGTGTGATTTGGCGTCAACAAGCTGAAAATTTAGCGAATTGGGCTAAAAAGGGTGCCTTAGTTGGGATTACAGGTCGTATCCAGACTCGTAATTATGAGAATCAGCAAGGTCAACGTGTTTATGTCACTGAAGTCGTAGCGGACAGCTTCCAATTGTTGGAAAGCCGCGCGAATCGTGAAGGACAAGCAGGTGGTGGTTATGCTTCAGCTGGAGGATTTGCAGGAAATGCAGCTCCAAGCTTTGGAGGATCTGAACCATCAAACGCAACACCAAACTTTGGACGTGATGACAATCCATTCGGAGCTAATCCAATGGACATCTCGGATGACGATCTACCATTCTAAGAATGGGTTTAACGAATTAAAACTATAAAGGAGAAATAAACATGGCTCAACAACGTCGTGGCGGATTCAAACGCCGTAAAAAAGTTGATTACATCGCAGCAAACAAAATTGAATATGTTGATTACAAAGATACTGAGCTTCTTAGCCGTTTCGTTTCAGAACGTGGGAAAATCCTTCCTCGTCGTGTAACTGGAACTTCAGCGAAGAACCAACGTAAAGTAACAACAGCTATCAAACGCGCTCGCGTAATGGCTTTGATGCCTTTCGTAAACGAAGATTAAAGAAAAGACCCGGGTGGGTCTTTTTTTCAGGTCCGGTGGACCTCTTTTTCATAAGCTTGAAAATAAGAAAGCGAATTAAGACCCTTACGGGTCTTTTTTCAGGTCCGGGTGACCTCTTTGAACTTTCCCTAGCTCTAATCGTGTTATAATGTGGGAAGAAATGTATCAAGGAGGGAACTATGAAGGAAGGTGTAATCATCAGGAGGATGATAAAGGCAGATATTGAGCACATCTCTCAAGCCTTTATCCACCAAGGGTGGCCGGGTAGAAAGGATATCTTGACCAGCTATTTTCAGGATCAGGAGAATGGAGAAAGGGACGTATTAGTAGCTGACTTGGATGGATGTGTGGCAGGCTATATCACTATATTGCCTGCTGCCAAGCACGGCCCTTTCGTGGGAGTCTATCCTGAACTATCTGATTTTAATGTTTTTGAACCATTTAGAAATCGAGGGATTGGGTATCAACTCTTAGAGGAGGCAGAAAAAAGAGTCTGGCTACTATCAGAGATTGTTACTTTAGGGGTTGGTTTACACTCAGGTTATGGCCCAGCTCAAAGACTGTATGTCAAACGGGGCTATATCCCAGATGGATCTGGGGTTTGGTTTAGGGATCAGCCCTTGGCCCCTTACAGTTCTTGTGAAAACAATGATGACTTAGTCCTCTATTTTTCAAAAAGGTTGAACAAGGAAATGTAGGAAAACAAAAACGGATGAAAATTTCATCCGTTTATTTTTAGCGTCGTTGAGGTGCTGTATTGGCGCTCTTGATATTGTATTTTTTCTTCAAGTAGAAGCGGAGAAGAAGAGCCCCACCACCGAGTATGAGCATGAACCAGTTTGGTACACGCGGGTTGAGGAATTGTGGAAGCAAAGCAGTGACCATGAGAATCACCACCCAAAGAATCATTGCCAACATTAAGATAGGGAGTGACTTGGTTAGAGCCGGACGTTTCATGCCACGTTTTGAAACATCGTAGTACTGATAGAAGTAGTAATACATCAAATAGAGCACAACCCCACCAGCCAAGCTACCAAGAGTCAAGGTTAGCAGTCCATAAGTGGTTCCCTGAGGTGCAAATAAGTTCATGAAGGCTGAAATCGCAGCAAAGAGACCAAAGACGAGAAGGAAAGAATCTGTGATCATAAGATGAGGAGCATCATTCTCTTTTGGATGCTCTTTTTCGTAGCGTTCCTGATCACTAAAAGCATTGGCCCAAACAGTTGGCGCTCCAAAGAGAGTTCGCGCCGTTACTCCTTTTGGTTGGTTTTCAAAGATAGCTGGAAGAATTTCTTCAATCAGGCTAGTAGCCTCTTCTTCTGTTTTGCCGTTTTCAATCAATTGGTGTTTAGCGATGCGAACGAATTCTTGATTCTTTTTACTTAATTGGGTCAAATCAAATTGAGACATAAATACTCCTTAGTGTTATTAGTAGGTGTTAGAACCATTTTTTATGGATGAGGTAGACAACGAGCGATCCGGTCATGGCAAAGGCAATAAAGATAATGAGCCAGAAAGCATTAGGTTCTCCGTTGAGGGGGAGATCATTGTTTTTAAAGTTCATGCCATAAGCCGAGAAGATCATAGTTGGGATGGACATGACGATGGTCACCATGGCCAAGGTCTTCATGATATTATTCTGGTTGTTGGAGATGATCGATGCGAAGGTATCGGTCATAGAGTGGAGAATGTTTCCATAAATATCTGCCATCTCAATGGCCTGTTGAGTCTCGATCAAGGTATCTTCCAACAGATCCTCGTCTTCCAGGTATTTCTTGATGTTACTAGTGGCACTGGTCAATTTCTTGATCACGCGCTCATTGGTTTTCAGAGAGGCCTTGAAGTAGACGATGGTCTTTTCTAGCTCCATCAGTTCAATCAGCTCCTCATTACGCGTTGACTTGTGCAGTTGACTTTCAATCTGTTCACTCTTGCGATCCAAGGTACGAAGCGCGGTTAAGTAGAGCTCGGCATTGCGATAAAGGATCTGGAAGATGAAGCGGGATCGCATGAAGGTATAGAAATTCCGCAAGCGACGATTGATAAAGGTGTCTAGGAGAGGTAACTCTTCCAAGCAAGTGGTGATGATAGCCTCTTCTGTTAGGATAATTCCCAAAGGGATGGTGACATAGTAGGTCTGATTGTTCCGCTCTTCCTTGATGGGAACGTCTACGATGATCAAGGTATACTCATCTTCGATGGTCATACGGGACATTTCTTCCGCATCGAGTGGTGCTCGTAAGTCGGCAATATCGATGTTAAAAGCAGAGGCGATTTCCATCGATTCACTTTGGGAAGGATTGACAAGGTTGATCCAGCTACCGGGTTCCAGTGTCTCTATTTCTTTAAATTCAGTCGTTGTCGATAAAAAGACCTGTTTCATGGTGCCTCCCCTTGTTTTTTTACACCTTAACATTATAACAGAAAAAGCACGCTTTTGGATAAAAGAATACTGAAAAATTTGATATAATGAAGGATAAATAAATTGATGAAAAGTGGAAGAAATGCTCGATAAAATTGTCATTCATGGAGCGCGTGCTCATAATTTAAAAAATATTGATGTTGAAATTCCTCGAGATAAGCTGGTCGTGGTCACTGGTCTATCAGGTTCTGGGAAATCGAGCTTAGCCTTTGACACTCTCTATGCAGAAGGACAAAGACGTTATGTAGAGAGCCTGTCAGCTTATGCTCGTCAGTTTTTAGGAAATATGGAAAAACCCGATGTGGACTCGATTGATGGCCTAAGTCCAGCCATTTCCATTGACCAAAAAACAACCAGCAAAAATCCGCGGTCAACGGTTGGAACGACAACAGAAATTAACGATTACTTACGCCTTCTATATGCTCGTGTGGGGACTCCTTACTGTATCAACGGCCATGGAGCGATTACGGCTTCTTCGGTCGAGCAGATTGTAGACCAAGTTTTGGAATTGCCAGAGCGCCAACGCCTGCAAATTCTAGCGCCCATCGTTCGTAAGAAAAAAGGCCAACATAAGAATATCATCGAAAAGGTGCAAAAAGACGGCTATGTCCGGGTGCGGGTCGATGGTGAGATCTATGATGTGACAGAGGTTCCAGAACTGTCTAAAAGCAAGCAGCACACGATTGAAGTAGTTGTGGACCGAATCGTGATCAAAGAGGGCATCCGCTCGCGGCTCTTTGATTCGATTGAAGCAGCCCTTCGGATTGCGGATGGTTATGTGGTGATTGATACCATGGATGGCAAGGAACTGCTCTTTTCGGAGCATTATGCATGTCCAGTCTGTGGCTTTACCGTTCCTGAATTAGAGCCCCGCCTCTTTTCTTTCAATGCGCCTTTCGGATCTTGTCCAGACTGTGATGGGCTGGGGATTAAGCTAGAAGTGGACTTGGATCTGGTGGTGCCAGATGATTGCTTAACCCTTCGTGAAGGAGCCCTTGCTCCTTGGAATCCGATCTCTTCCAACTACTATCCACAGATGTTGGAGCAGGCCATGATCCATTTTGGCGTTGATATGGACCGACCTTTTTCCGATCTTTCTCAAGAAGAAAAGGACTTGGTCCTCTATGGGTCAAACGGGAAGGAATTCCACTTCCACTATGAAAATGAGTTTGGTGGGGTTCGGGATATCGAGATTCCTTTTGAAGGGGTCGTAAACAATATTTACCGTCGTTTCCGTGAGACCAATAGTGATTTCACCCGCAACCAAATGCGCTCTTATATGAACGAATTGACCTGTGCGACCTGCCACGGCTACCGTCTCAATGACCAAGCTCTCTCTGTTCGTGTCGGAGGAGAAAAGGGGATGCATATCGGGGAAGTGTCAGATCTATCAATTGCGGACCACTTAAAAGCCGTGGACCAGCTGGTCTTAACGGACAATGAAGCTACGATTGCAAGACCGATCCTAAAAGAGATTAAGGATCGCTTGACCTTCTTAAACAATGTGGGACTCAATTACTTGACCTTGTCACGATCGGCTGGGACCTTATCGGGTGGAGAAAGCCAGCGTATTCGTTTGGCAACCCAGATCGGTTCCAACCTCTCTGGTGTCCTTTACATCTTGGATGAGCCGTCTATCGGCCTCCATCAAAGGGACAATGACCGCTTGATTGCCAGTCTCAAGAAGATGCGCGATTTAGGCAACACCTTGATCGTCGTCGAACATGATGAAGATACCATGAGAGAGGCAGACTACCTGATCGATGTTGGCCCAGGTGCCGGTGTCTTTGGGGGAGAGATCGTTGCAGCAGGAACTCCAAAGCAGGTGGCGCGCAACAGCAAATCCATCACTGGACAGTACTTGTCCGGCAAACGCAAGATTCCGGTTCCAACGGAACGCCGTTCGGGGAATGGCCGCTATATTGAAATTACAGGGGCAAGTGAGAACAACTTACAAGACATCACAGCGCGCTTTCCTCTGGGCAAATTCATCGCAGTCACTGGAGTTTCCGGTTCTGGGAAATCGACCTTGATCAATGGCATCTTGAAAAAAGCCATCGCTCAAAAGCTCAACCGCAATTCGGAAAAACCAGGGAAATACAAGACGATTCAGGGGATTGAGCATATCGATCGCTTGATCGACATTGATCAAAGCCCGATTGGTCGGACTCCTCGTTCCAATCCAGCGACCTATACAGGCGTCTTCGATGACATTCGCGATCTCTTTGCTCAGACCAATGAAGCCAAAATTCGGGGCTATAAAAAAGGCCGCTTTAGTTTCAATGTTAAGGGCGGGCGTTGTGAAGCCTGCTCAGGAGATGGGATCATCAAGATTGAAATGCACTTCTTGCCGGATGTCTTTGTTCCTTGTGAGGTCTGCCATGGACGTCGTTACAATAGTGAGACCCTCGAAGTCCACTACAAGGAAAAAAATATTGCAGAAGTGCTGGATATGACGGTCAATAAGGCAGTTGAATTCTTCAAGCACATTCCAAAAATTGAACGCAAACTCAAGACCATCCAAGATGTGGGCTTGGGCTATGTAACGCTGGGGCAACCAGCGACCACCCTTTCAGGTGGGGAAGCGCAGCGGATGAAGTTGGCTTCTGAATTGCACAAGCGCTCTACAGGAAAATCCTTCTATATCTTGGATGAACCAACGACTGGACTCCATACCGAAGATATTTCTCGCTTGATCAAAGTCTTAGAGCGATTTGTGGATGATGGCAATACAGTCCTTGTGATTGAGCACAATTTGGATGTCATTAAGACAGCAGATCATATCATCGATTTAGGACCCGAAGGCGGTGTCGGTGGCGGAACCATTATTGCGACCGGAACACCAGAAGAAGTAGCAGCAAATCCTGCTAGCTACACAGGACAATATTTGAAAGGAAAATTACAATGAATCAACGGATCAGCAACTTAAGAAACAAAATGAAAGCCCAAAACCTCAAAGCGGTATTGATTAACAATTTGAAAAATGTTTATTATTTGACCAATTTCTGGGGTTCAAACGGGACCGCTTTGGTGACAGAAGAACGCGTGGTCCTCTTTACAGATTCGCGCTACACCATCCATGCCCATGCGACTTGTTTCCCCTTTGTAGAGATTGTGGAAACCCGCGATGAGTTGACTGCAGCTGCAGAGATCGTTAAGGACCTTGGAATCAAAGAACTTGGTTTTGAGGATGAAGTGACGGTAGCCTACCATGCCCGCATGGCTTCTGTTTTCAGCGGCATCAGCCTTCAATCCCTAGCGAATTTTGTCATGGAATTGCGCTTGATTAAGGATGAAACTGAGATTGCGGCCATTAAAAAAGCTTGTAGCATCTCTGACCAAGCCTTCCATGATATTTTGGACTATATCAAGGTTGGAAAAACGACAGAGTTGGAAGCAGCGACTTTCCTCGACTTTAGAATGCGGGAGTTGGGGGCTTCTGGTGTATCTTTTGATATTATCTCAGCAGCTGGTGAACGCTCGGCTATGCCTCATGCGACTCCAAGTGATCGGGTGATTTCAACAGGAGATGCTTTGACCCTTGATTTTGGTTGCTTGTATGGCCACTATGTCAGCGATATGACACGGACTATCTATGCAGGACATGTCAGCGACAAGGAAAGAGAAATTTACGAAACCGTTTTGAAAGCTAATCAAGCCTTGATTGATGCTGCTAAAGATGGACTTGGCTTCCGTGATTTTGATAAAATCCCACGTGATGTGATCGAGGCAGCCGGCTATGGTCAATACTTTACTCATGGAATCGGTCATGGAATTGGGCTAGATATCCACGAAGAACCATACTTCAGCCAAACGTCTAAAGAAGTGATTCAAGCAGGGATGGTCTTGACAGATGAGCCAGGGATTTATATCGAAGGCCTCTCTGGTGTGCGGATCGAAGATGACCTCTTGATCACAGAAACAGGCTGTGAAGTCTTGACCCTTGCTCCTAAAGAATTGATTGTCCTATAAAATATACGTTTCTCTTAACTTCTGTTTAGACAGAGATGTGAAGAGAAGACTATGAAATGAATTGTAGAGGAATTCTTCTCCCAGACATCTTATTTGGAGCCCTATCCATTTTGGTATAGGAACTAACAGAACAAAACACGAAAGAAGCAAGGGGTAATTTGGATGTGGATGGATCAAGGGCGATCCATAGCAATCCTTTCTTCTCCAAAAGAGGTAATTGCTGTTTGAGAAAAATCAAATAGTGTGTTACAATAAAGAGTAATCTATTTTTAAAAAAGAGGTAATAAAACATGATCGAAGCAAGTAAATTGAAAGCTGGTATGACTTTTGAAACAGCTGACGGAAAATTGATCCGCGTTTTGGAAGCTAGCCACCACAAACCAGGTAAAGGAAATACTATCATGCGTATGAAATTGCGTGATGTCCGTACTGGTTCAACATTTGATACAAGCTACCGTCCAGAAGAAAAATTTGAACAAGCGATTATCGAAACTGTTCCAGCTCAATACTTGTACAAAATGGATGATACAGCTTACTTCATGAACACAGAAACATATGACCAATATGAAATTCCAGTTGTGAACGTAGAACAAGAATTGCTTTACATCCTTGAAAACTCAGAAGTAAAAATTCAATTCTACGGAAGCGAAGTCATCGGTGTAACAGTTCCTACAACTGTTGAATTGACTGTTGTAGAAACTCAACCATCTATCAAAGGTGCTACTGTGACAGGTTCTGGTAAACCAGCTACAATGGAAACTGGCCTTGTGGTAAACGTTCCAGACTTCATCGAAGCAGGACAAAAATTGATTATCAATACAGCTGAAGGAACTTACGTTTCTCGTGCATAAGAGACATCTCAGGGTGTCAAATAGAAAGGAACTTCTATGGCAACTGAACAATTTGGTGACATCGTTATTGCACCACGTGTATTAGAAAAAATTATTGCGATTGCGACAGCAAAAGTAGAGGGTGTCTATTCGCTTGAAAACAAGAGTGTTTCAGATAGCTTGTCCAAACGCTCACTTGGACGTGGCGTCTACCTTCATACAGAAGAAGATGGTCAAGTTTCAGTAGACATCTATCTCTATTTAGAATACGGAGTGGCTGTACCATCTGTCGCTGTAGCCATTCAAAAAGCGGTTAAGTCTGCAGTTTATGATATGGCAGATGTAACCTTGGATGCTGTCAACATTCACGTTGTCGGTATCGCAACGGAAAAATCTCCAAAACCAGACTTGAAAGACTTGTTTAATGAGGACTTCCTCAATGACTGATGAAATTTTATTAGAATCACGTCGAGATTTGCGTGAGCGCGCCTTCCAAGCCTTGATGGCCTTGGAATACGATGGAGACATTGTTGAAGCTTGTCGCTTTGCTTATCTACATGACAAGGACCTGGCAGAAGACAAAGAAGTCGATCTTCCTGCCTTTCTCATGAATCTCGTGACGGGTGTCTATCAGTCAAAAGATCAACTAGACCAACAAATCGGTCAACATTTGAAAACCGGCTGGACTGTTGAGCGCTTGACCTTGGTAGAGAAAAACATCCTTCGTCTAGGAATTTATGAAATGACAGAGTTTGATACACCACAGATCGTCGCAGTCAATGAAGCGGTGGAATTGGCCAAGGCCTTTTCGGATGAAACCTCTTCACGATTTGTCAACGGTGTCCTCAGTCAATTTGTGACAGAAGAATAAGTAAAAAGAGCCTACTGGCTCTTTTTTTGGTAAAAAATATCCCCACAGTTTCTACTGAGGGGGTATTGCTTTTAGACACTTTTTCCAGAGTGGAGACTAACGGGCAAGAAATAACCGGTAGTTGCTACTTTTTTTCCTTCGATCTTTTGGAGCAAAAGATCCACCATGAGGATAGCAATGTCTTTGAGGGGTTGTTGGATGGTTGTCAGTTCAGGTGTATAGGTCTCGATGAACTGGGTTCCATCATAACCAATTACCTTCAAATCCTGAGGAATCTGAATATCTGATTCTCTAGCGACTTTCATGATCAAGATCGCCGTCAAATCATCGGATGCAAAGATAGCATCTGGTTTATGGTGGGTTAAAATCTGTTTGATTTCCATTTCTTTGCGAATAGGGGAGAAATCACTGGAAACATTAATGATCATGGACTCAGGTAGAACCGATGCAAACCCCGCATGACGCAAGCCTGTTGGGGAGTTGGAGTTGTCATTACCTGTGATCATGATAATATTTCGGGCTCCGGTTTTTACTAAAGTTTCTGCTGCAAGTACTCCACCAGCGTAGTTGTCTGAAGAGACAACCGGAATTTCTGGGGAGAGGTTGCGGTCAAAAGCAATGATAGGAGCAGTTACCCGGTTGTAATCTTCAATGCCCAAATTATGGCTTCCTGAAATGATGCCATCTACCTGGTTGGCTTCCAACATCTCAATATATTCGCGCTCTTTTTCAGAGTCGTGTTCACTATTGCAGATGATGGTTTTATAGCCGTGTTTGAAGAGTTGGTGCTCTAGTTTGTCGATTAATTCAGCATAGAAAACATTACTGATGTTGGGAAAGATCAAGCCGACTAACTTGGCTGATTTTCCTTGGAGGCTACGAGCAACATTGTTAGGTTTATAGCCCAATTCTCGCATGGCTTCTTGGACTTTTTGGATCGTTTTTTCAGACAGGTATCCTTTTTTATTGATGACCCGTGAGACAGTAGTAGGGCTGACACCGGCGAGTTTGGCGACATCAGTTAGCTTTGCGACCATAATCAAGTTCGTAGTAAGTTCCAGTAGGGGTTCCGGACTTGATCAAGATTCCATTTTGATCCGCATGTGGGTAGACCCGACCAGAAAATACTTTTTCTCCTTTATTGATAAAGATTTCAAAAATTGAATTGTCAATGAAAATATTAGCGGTTGTCGCTTGGTTAGCGATTGGGTAGCTACGGCTCGTACCGAATTCTTGGGCATATTGCTCACCAGCCTGGCTTCGATCGACTGTGACCAATCCTATAGCCAGATCAAATGTGAGAACTAAGCCCTTTCCTTCTGCATCGGCAAAGAGGACGATTTCGTTCTGGCTATCCTTTTCAAACTGCAATTCCAATTCATAGCAGTTCTTGGTTTGTGCCTTGTTGGCAAATGCCTCACTCTCAGCGCGCAAGTCCTTGATCGCTTCAACTGGGTATTGGTAGAGCTTGCCATCTTTGATAGTTAATTCTTTGACCAGTGAGAGAGCTCCTTGGTAGTCATAGGAATCTGTTGGATAAGAAACGTCTGGAAGACCTAGCCAGCTAACAGCATAGGCACGTCCATCGGGAGCATTAAATCCTTGAGTCGCATAGGCTTCAAAACCATAGTCGAGATTATGCAATTCAGATACATCAACCATTTTGGCCTTTTCTGGGTCAAAGCTTGCCCCAATCTTGTACATATTTGGATAGATATTGTCATAAACGAGAACGGATTTATCTAAGCCTTGAGGACAGTAGAGGAGAACGGGTTGGTCTCCAACAAAGACTAGGTTGGGACATTCCATCATATAAGCTGTCCGATCGTTTGCAAAATCCAAGTCACCGACTGCAACCCAGTTGGTATAGTCGTTATCTACAGCCTTATAGAGACGGATGAATCCTTTCTTCTCAAGGTCTTGACCACCAACGATAGCGTAGTATTGACCCTTGAAATTAAAAATCTGAGGATCACGGAAGTGATCAGTGGAGTCAGCCGGTTGATCAATCAAGATTTTGTCAATTTTTTCAATCTTTCCGTCTTTGTCCATTAAAGCACCGACTTGGTAGGGATGACGGACCCATTCAGCATCACGAACATTTCCAGTATAGAATAAGAAAAGTTTGTCATCAAACTGCATAGCAGAACCAGAATAAGCTCCGTGGCTATCCAGATCTGTGTCTGGAAGAAGCGTTACCCCAGTTTCTTTGAAATGAACCAAGTCTTCACTTTCTGTTTGTACCCATGATTTTAACCCATGGGCGGCACCAAATGGGAAATTTTGGTAAAACAAGATCCATTTTCCATCAAAGTAGGAAAAACCGTTAGGATCATTTAAGAGACCAGCTTTTGGCTCAACATGATAGTGTGTATGCCAAGGAGATTTCTCCATAAGATCTTGGATGGCTTGCTTTTCCTCCCTTGTCCAGTCTTCGTAACGTCGATAACGACGTTCAGTTGTCCATTCCATTTTATTCCTCCGAATTTTTTCTTACTTCCATAGTACAGATTTCCCATTAAAAATGCAAGTGATAAATGGAAAAAACAGCTAAAAATGTCAAACGCTTGACATCTACAAGAAGGTGTTTTAAAGAGGTTTAAAAATGAAAACGAATGAAAATATGAAAGTTTTTGAAAACAAAAAACTAGGAATCACCCTTTGACAGCGTTATTAAAGCGATTGTGCAAATGAAAATTCTTACATTCTATCAAAAGCTGTCGAAATAGTTTAAAAAGTTTCAAAAAAATCCTGCAAAACGGTTGACATATTTTCAATACGTGGTACAATTGAAAACGTAGAAACGGTTTAACCGTTTACATTACAAAAAAACAAGGAGATTTTTGCAAAATGTCAAATACAGAAATTGCAAAGCAGGTCATCGATGCAATCGGTGGGGTTGAGAACGTTAGCAGTGTTGCTCACTGTGCGACTCGTCTTCGCGTGATGGTAAAAGATGAATCAAAAATCAACAAAGATGTTGTTGAGAATATCGAAAAAGTACAAGGTGCTTTCTTTAACTCAGGTCAATACCAAATCATCTTTGGTACTGGTACTGTAAACAAGATCTACGATGAAGTAGTAGCTCTTGGATTACCAACCTCAACTAAGGCTGAGATGAAAGCTGAAGCAGCTAAACAAGGGAATTGGTTCCAACGCGCGATCCGTACTTTCGGTGATGTCTTTGTACCAATTATTCCAGTTATTGTTGCGACTGGTCTTTTCATGGGTGTTCGTGGTTTAGTGAATGCCCTTGGTGTGACTCTACCAGAAGATATCACAACTTACACTCAAATCTTAACAGATACAGCCTTTATTATCTTGCCAGGTCTTGTTGTTTGGTCAACTTTCCGTGTATTTGGTGGGAATCCGGCAGTGGGTATTGTACTTGGTATGATGCTTGTTTCAGGTTCACTTCCAAATGCTTGGGCTGTTGCTAGTGGTGGTGAAGTGACTGCCATGAAATTCTTTGGCTTCGTTCCGGTTGTAGGTTTGCAAGGGTCTGTTCTTCCAGCCTTTATTATCGGGGTTCTTGGTGCAAAATTTGAAAAATCACTCCGAAAAGTAGTTCCGGATGTATTAGATCTTTTGGTTACTCCATTCGTGACACTCTTCGTGATGTCAATTCTTGGATTATTCGTTATTGGGCCAGTTTTCCACGTAGTTGAAACGTATATCTTAATTGGTACAAAAGCAATTCTTAGCTTGCCATTTGGTCTTGGTGGATTGCTCATTGGTGGAGTTCACCAATTGATTGTCGTATCTGGTGTCCACCATATCTTTAACTTGCTTGAAGTTCAATTGTTAGCAGCCGATCATGCTAATCCG
This sequence comes from Streptococcus sp. HMSC072G04, assembly GCF_001813295.1. GTDB lineage: Bacteria > Bacillota > Bacilli > Lactobacillales > Streptococcaceae > Streptococcus. The sequence goes on along the minus strand of NZ_KV812046.1, from coordinate 144,883 downwards.
TTTAATGCGATCATTACTGCAGCAATGACAGCCCAAGGTGCTGCGACAGTTGCAGTAGCTGTGAAAACTAAAAATGCAAAATTGAAAGCTTTAGCTTTCCCAGCAGCACTTTCTGCTTTCCTCGGTATCACTGAGCCTGCTATCTTCGGGGTTAACTTGCGTTTCCGTAAACCATTCTTCCTTTCATTGATCGCAGGTGCAATCGGTGGTGGATTGGCATCTCTCCTTGGACTTGCTGGAACAGGTAATGGTATCACTATCATTCCTGGTACAATGCTTTATATTGGTAATGGTCAACTTGCTCAATATTTGCTTATGGTAGCAGTTTCATTTGCGCTTGGATTTGCATTGACTTACATGTTTGGTTATGAAGATGAAGCTCCTGTGGTTGCTTCTGAAAATGCGACAACTGAACGTCTGGTTGAAGAAGAAACAACTGGAAATGTTCCTGCATCTCTTCAAGATGAAACGATCATCTCACCTATCGTTGGTAGTGCTGTAGCGCTTGCTGATGTGAATGATCCTGTCTTCTCAAGTGGAGCGATGGGACAAGGGATTGCCATCAAACCAACTGAAGGCGTTGTCTATGCACCAGCTGATGCTGAAGTAACCATTGCTTTTGCAACTGGTCATGCTTACGGTTTGAAAACAGCTAATGGTGCTGAAATCTTGATCCACGTTGGGATTGATACAGTATCAATGAATGGTGAAGGATTTGATCAAAAAGTAGCTCAAGGTGATAAAGTGAAAGCTGGTGATATCCTTGGTACATTTGATGCAGCGAAAATCGCCGCAGCTGGTCTTGAAGACACAACCATGGTGATCGTCACTAACACAGCTGACTTTGCCTCTGTCACACCTGTTGCAACTGGATCTGTTGCGAAGGGTGATGCCATCATCGAAGTCAAAGCTTAATCGAATCAATAAGTTCTCAAGGACTGGTCAGATCATCTCCAGTCCTTGAATTTTATTTCTCAAAAAAAGTGTGCTTTTTCTTTAGAGAAGATAAAAAGATTGACGATAAAATATGCTATAATAAATACAGGATGTTTTTCATAATAAAAAGGAGCCAACATGACAAAATTATACGGAAGTTTGGAAGCTGGCGGTACAAAATTTGTTTGTGCGGTTGGTGATGAAAACTACAATGTGATTGAAAAAGTACAATTTCCAACAACCAAGCCAATTGAGACTATTGATAAGACTATTGAATTTTTCTCAAAATTTGACAACTTGGCTGGTTTAGCAATTGGATCGTTCGGTCCGATTGATATTGATCCAAATTCGAAAACTTATGGTTTCATCACAACGACTCCAAAACCAAATTGGGCCAATGTAGATATTGTTGGAGCGATTCGTCGTGCTTTAAATGTACCCATCTATTTCACGACAGATGTGAATAGCTCTGCCTATGGAGAAGTGGTGGCACGTAATAATGCGGGTGGCCACATCGAAAATTTGGTTTACTATACTATCGGAACAGGGATCGGTGCTGGTGTTATCCAACGTGGTGAGTTTATCGGGGGTGCTGGACACCCAGAAATGGGTCACTACTATGTTGCCCAACACCCAATGGATGTAGAAAAAGAATTCAAGGGTGTTTGTCCTTTCCACAATGGCTGTTTGGAAGGCTTTGCGGCTGGTCCAAGTCTCGAAGCTCGTACAGGTATTCGTGGGGAAAACATTGAACTCAACAGCAATGTATGGGATATTCAAGCCTACTACATCGCACAAGCAGCAGTGAATGCGACAGTTACCTTCCGCCCAGACATCATTGTCTTTGGAGGAGGAGTAATGGCTCAACAACATATGCTGGATCGTGTGCGGACGAAATTTACAGCTTTATTGAACGGTTACCTCCCTGTACCAGATGTGAGAGATTATATTGTGACACCTGCAGTTGCTGGCAATGGTTCAGCGACCTTGGGGAACTTTGTTCTTGCAAAAGAAGTGAGCGAGAAGTTTAAAAAATAAGTAGCAATTGTCTCTTAGAGGTTAGAAATAAGAGCGAGACCGAGACAGATTTGTCTCGGTTTCTTTCGTCTATCTATAAAGAAGAGAGGGAAGGAATGAAAAAGAATATTGTGAAGGATGTCTTATTCTTGGGTCAAAAGTCAGAAGAAGCGACACTTGAGGATCGCCCTTGGCTTTTGATTTGCAGGATACCTTAAATGCTCATCTCCTTGAGTGTGTGGGTTTGGCGGCCAATATGATCGGAGTGAAAAAGCGGGCGATTATCATTCGAATGGGCAATGAAAATCTGGTCATGTTTAATCCTGTTCTCCTTGAAAAGAAAAAGCCTTATCAAACAGAGGAAGGATGTTTATCTTTAGTGGGGAGTCGGCCAACAACTCGTTATGAGGAGATGACAGTGGCCTATCGAGATGTGAATTGGAAAGCCAAAACAATTCATTTGTCAGGTTTTCCAGCCCAGATCTGTCAGCATGAGATGGATCATCTAGAAGGCATTATTATCTAAAGATGAAGGATGGAGTCGATTCGGCTCCATTTTTTTAGTTCTTATGGAAACTTTTTTCTTGACAGGGATCTTTTTTGTGTTAAAATAGTTCTCATGGTAACTTTAAAGTTCTTAAGAGAACTATTTGGAGGAAATGATGGACAAACCTTTACAAGAATTTAGAAAACTAGGGCATCTGATCCACCTCATGGTAGAAAGAGAGGCCAAGAAGAGAGGGCTTGAATTTAGCGCAGGACCACAAGGTCAGGTATTGAGCTTTTTATCTCATCGTGAGAAAGAAGGAAAAGTGACCTTGATTCGGGATGTTGAGCAGGAACTTCATATCTCAAAATCCGTGACGAGTAACCTGATCAAGCGGATGGAGAAAAATGGCTTCATTTATCTAGAGGCTAGTCCGACAGATAAACGGGCCAAGTATGTCTACCTAACAGACAGTGTGAAAAATAAGTTGAATGACATGAAACAATTCTTTGAGGAAGTGGACCAGAAGATGATGGCTGGTGTATCAGAAGAAGAATTGGCCATCTTTTTCAAGGTCATGCATCAATTTTATGAGAATATGAAAAAAAGGAGCGAGGAATGATCAATATGTTTCGGCGGTTAACCGCCAAAGAATGGGGCATGATTGCCCTTAGTACGGTCTTTATCTGTCTGGCTGTTTGGATGGATTTAAAGACTCCTGAATACTTATCTGATATCACGACCCTCTTAGCTAAGGATGGGACCAAGGTTTCGGAGATTATGGATCCGGGAAGCAAGATGTTGCTTTTCTCCTTTGGAAGCTTTTTGATGGCAGTTTTTGTGGGCTTTTTGGCTTCACGAGTCGCTGCCAGCTTTACGACGCGACTTCGAGGAGAGATTTTTCACCAAGTGATGGATTACTCTGATGCCGAGATCAAGAAATTCTCCGTTCCCTCTCTCTTAACTCGTACAACCAATGATTTGACCCAGTTACAAATCATGATTGTCATGGGGATGCAGGTCGTGACGCGTGGTCCCATTATGGCGATTTGGGCTTTGACCAAGATTTGGGGCAAGAGCAGTGCCTGGACAACTTCTGTTGGGATTGCGGTCTTGATGGTCTTGATTCTGCTTTCTGTTCTGGTTCTTATTGCCTTTCCACGCCAGCAAAAGGTTCAAGGTTTGACCGATGCCTTGAATGCGACGACGCGGGAGAGTTTGACTGGGGTGCGGGTCGTTCGCGCCTACAATGCGGAAGCTTATCAAAATGAGAAATTCCAGGCTGAAAACAAGGGCTTAACCCGTCTAAATCTCTTTGTTTATCGTTTGATGTCTCTGATGAACCCTGTCATGACAGTGGTATCAAGTGGCTTGACCCTTGCTATCTACTGGATTGGGGCGCACTTGATCAATGATATCACCATGCCAACAAATCCTACAAAGCTTGCGGTGAGTTCTGCCTTAGCGGATCGGACCAAGGTCTTCTCAGATATGATCACCTTCTCTTCTTACGCTATGCAGGTTGTCGTTGGCTTTATGATGATGGTGGCCATCTTGATTATTCTTCCTCGTGCCTTGGTATCCGCAAAACGGATTAATCAGGTCTTGGCTCTTGAACCGTCTGTAGCCTTCCCAAGTGAGTCAAAAGAAAAATCAGACCAAGCAGGTACCGTAGAATTTCAAGATGTTTCCTTTAGATATGGACGGACTTCTCGTGCTGTGATTGAGCATGTGACCTTCTCAGCTCAAAAGGGACAAACCGTTGCCTTCATCGGGTCGACTGGTTCTGGTAAATCCACTTTGGTCAACTTAATTCCACGTTTTTACGATGCGACAGAAGGAAAGATCTTAGTGGATGGGGTGAATGTCAAGAATTATAGCCACCAAGAATTGAATAATAAAGTCGGCTATATCCCCCAAAAAGCTGTGCTCTTTAGCGGCACGATTCGCTCTAATATGGAATTTGGAGAAAGTAGTCAAGGAAAATTAGAGGATGAAGCCATCTGGAAAGCCCTTGAATTGGCCCAAGCCAAAGAGTTTGTTGTCACAAAAGAGAAGGGCTTGGATACAGAAGTAGCGCAAGGAGGAAGCAACTTCTCTGGCGGTCAACGTCAACGCTTGGCCATTGCGCGTGCCCTTGCACGCAAGCCCGAGATCCTCATCTTTGATGATTCCTTCTCAGCCCTGGATTACAAAACGGATCGTATCTTGCGCCAAGCCCTGAAAGAAGAGCTGGCAGATACGACCAAATTGATCGTTGCCCAACGGATTTCGACAATTATGGATGCGGATTTGATTTTGGTCTTGGATCAAGGGAAGGTCGTCGGTCAAGGCACCCACAAAGAATTGCTTGCGACCAATGAAGTCTATCAAGAAATTGCCTATTCACAATTGTCTAAGGAGGAGTTGGAACATGCATAAAACAAAACAAGATTCGTCCCTTTGGAGACAACTTTCTCCCTATTTGAAGGGCTTCCACCTATTTTTCCTAGTTGCTATCCTCTTTTCAATCGTATCGAGTATTATCACGGTTATTGGACCGGATAAGTTAAAAGAAATCACGGATACCATCACAAAAGGGATGGGAGGCGCCATTGATATTGACAAAATCACTTCGATTGCCCTGACCTTAGCCATCCTTTATGGAGTTGGAGCACTGGTGTCCTACAGCAGTAGTTTTATTATCTCAACGATGATTCAGCGCTTCGCAGAACGCTTGCGAAATGCCATCGCTGAAAAGATCAATCGTGTACCTCTCCAATATTTTGATAGCCATGAACAAGGAGATACCTTGTCTCGTGTGACCAATGACGTGGATTTGATGACCCAATCCTTTAACCAAAGTTTGGTTCAAATGGTCTCCTCTATCGTCTTATTGATTGGATCTATCTTTATGATGTTTAAGACGGACTGGCACTTAGCTGTCACAGCGATTGTATCCGTCTTTGCCGGCTTTGCTCTTTCCAGCATCATTATGGTCAAGAGTCAGCCTTTGTTTAAACAGCAACAAGATAATCTTGCCAAAGTTTCAGGCTATGTTGAAGAAATCTATAGTGGACATAATGTTGTTATTTCCTACAATGGCCGTCATCAAGCCAAAGATCATTTTGATGCCATCAATCAAGATTTGTATCAAAGCATGTGGAAATCCCAATTCTTCTCTGGGATTATGATGCCCTTGATGCAGTTTGTAGGGAATTTTGGTTATGTCATGGTCTGTATCGTAGGGGCTGCCCTCACCATTAATGGAGATATTACCATTGGGACCATTGTGGCCTTTATGACCTATGTCCGTATCTTTACCCAACCAATTGGTCAAATGGCCCAAGGAATTACCCAATTACAATCAGCTAGTGCTGCTATGAGGCGTGTCTTTGAATTCTTAGACGAAGAAGAAATGGAAGACGAATCCCAAAAAACACGTCAATTGGAAACAACAAAAGGTCATGTAAAATTTGAGCATGTTCGTTTTGGCTATTCACCAGATAAGACTATTATCCATGACTTTACAGCTGAAGCGAAGCCAGGACAAAAGGTCGCTATTGTTGGTCCAACAGGTGCTGGTAAGACCACCATGGTCAATCTCTTGATGCGCTTTTACGACATTCAAGCTGGTAAAATTACCATCGATGGTGTGGATACTAAGGCCATGAGCCGTGAAGAAGTTCATGATGCCTTTTCGATGGTCTTACAAGATACCTGGCTCTTTGAAGGGACTATCCGGGAAAACCTGGTCTTCAATCAAACCGATATTTCAGATGAAGCGGTCGAAGCGGCAACCCGAGCGGTTGGGGTCCATCACTTTATTCGGACCTTACCGAATGGCTACGATACCGTATTAGATGATTCAGTGACCTTGTCCGTTGGTCAAAAGCAACTCTTGACCATTGCGCGTGCCCTCTTGAAGGATGCCCCGCTTCTTATCTTAGATGAAGCAACCTCATCTGTCGATACCCGTACAGAAGAGTTGATTCAAAAAGCCATGGACAAACTCATGGAAGGCCGGACCTCCTTTGTCATTGCCCATCGCTTGTCCACTATCCGTAATGCGGATCTGATTCTCGTGATGAAAGACGGAAATATTATCGAGCAAGGCAACCACCAAGAGCTCATGAGCCAAAATGGCTTCTATGCTGATCTCTATAATAGCCAATTCACAGAAGAAGTGGCGTAAAAATAAGATACAAAGGGCGTAACATACAAAGTGAAAAAATGAGAGTGGGACAGAAATCGGTAATTCGTTAGAATTCGATTTCGTCGTCCCACCTCCGAACAGTTGAGTAGGGCTGTAAAAACTGATGAAATCAGCGTAGTAGAGCCCACTCAACCACTGCGTCTTGCTCGACAATACAAAAACAATTAAGAGGCTAGGACTTTTGTCCCAGCCTCATTTTTTTATCGATAATAGTAATGGGAAAGACGATTCTTAGGTACAGAAAAATGACAAAGCGTCAAAAATAGATCGCTTCTAATGTGAAAAAGAAGAAAGAAAGGATAAAAAGGAGCCTGGCTTGACAGGCTTTCTTAGGATCGCGTATACTAGTAGTATAAAATAAGATGAAAGACAGGAGTGCCAACATGAAGCCCAATCTTCAAGATTATACGAAATTTTATCGTTGGCTAACCCTGCCTTTTACGAGAAAGCCACATCGTGTGCAGGTTCTTCAAAGGATGAATCGAATCTTGACGTTCGCCATGCCAGGCATCTACGGCCTGGCCTTTTGTTGGCTGTTTTTTAAGAAAACTTCAATGGGAGGAATCTGGCCTTTTATCTGGATCCCTGCTTCGGGTTTTGTCTTGTTTAGCCTCTTTCGTCATTGGGTCAATGTTCCAAGACCTTATGAAAAATGGGAGATTCAACCCTTATTAGAAAAAAATTCATCCGGTCATTCCTTTCCTAGCCGACATGTTTTTTCGGCGACCATTATCTCGATGTGTGTCTGTCAGTTGTCGCTTCCGCTTGGAATGTGCTCCATGCTCCTATCTCTTCTATTAGCCCTTGTCCGAGTTCTTGGAGGGGTTCATTATCCCAAGGATGTCCTCGTCGCTTGGGGATTGGGACTCGTCTGGGGAGGACTCTTTTTGCTGGCTTGAATGAACAAATTCCTAAAAATTGACCTTTGTCTAAGAGCGAGGGATAGTGTATACTGGAAAGTGGACTTAGAATAGGAGAGAAGATGAAGTACAGAAAAGCAAAAAAAGCAGATCTGGATCAGGTGGTTCGAGTAGCCAGTACAGCCTTTGAGGACTATCTATTTTTAAAAGTCATCAAGGATTTGGTGCGTGATCCCAAGCAGTATCCTGCCTTTGTTGAGGCAATGATGCGCATCCTGGTAAAGGTTTTTCTTAAGCACCATATTTGCCTTGTGGCAGAAAAAAATGATGAAATTTATGCAGTTGCCTTGTTGCAAAAGGGACCGATTCCTTTTCGGGCCTATCTCTTAAATGGGGGATTTGGTTTGCTCAAGTTTATTTCCTTGAAGAATATGTTGGCCTACTTTAAATTTATGGAGGACACGGATAAGGAATTGGAGCAAAATGTAGACTTTGATTGGTATTTGATGCTTCTCGCAGTCGCCCCTAAACACCAACGGCAGGGCTATGGCAGTCGCTTTATGACAGAAGGAATTGACCCTTTCTTGGAAGAGATCAAAGGGGAAAAACTAGCCTTTTATACCAATACCAAAGGAAATGTCTATTTTTATACAAAAAATGGCTACAAGGAAGTCTATTCAAGTGAGATTTGCTTTAACCAAGTAGAGATGGGTAGTTGGTATTTCTTGAAGGAATTAAAAAAACACTAAGGTTACAAGCTTAGTGTCAGATTGATGACAAAGTCATTTTAGAAACTTTCCTTAGGTGAGTACGGACGTCAGCGAACTTCTTTGAAGTTCCATGACTTAGTTTTGAGCCTAAGGTCTCAAAACTCCCGAGCTCTTGAAACTTAATAGTTTCAAGAGCTTTTCTCACGTCGGAAAGTTTCAGTTGATGATTGAATAATTCTAACGAATAAATTTTTTTATTTTTACAGAAGTTAATAGATTTGTATAAAATAGCAATTTGTATACGCTTTCGCATTAAGGCGACAACCTTAGTGTTTTTTCATTGTAGCTGTGAATCTGCTTGAATGCCGAATTTTTCAAAGAAAGCAGTTCGTTCTTCTATGATAGCATCGGTCGGATGTTTGATATTCCGTAAGAGCTCAACAAGGTCTGGCGTGACTTCACGGAGCAGTTGCCCTAAAGACCAGATAGCCGTTGCAATATGGATCTGATTTTGTGAAGTTTCGATGATGTTCAGGAGCTTAGGGATGGCCGAGCGGTCATTGGCATTGGCTAGTGCGATAATAGCATTGCGTTGGAGGATATTCTTACCTCGCCAGCTTCCAGCAACATGCCCGAATTTTTCTTTAAATTGTCCGTTGGACAGTTCTATAAAGGGAATCAACTCTGGATGAGCCAGATCAGGATCGATTTCTGTTGCCAAGGGATTATCTAGCCCTTTATTATAAGGGCAGCTAATCTGACAGATGTCACATCCATAGATGACCGTTTTAATTTTCTTGCGAAATCCTAGGTCCATCATGCCCTTGTCCTGAGTTTGGAAGGACAAACAGCGTTTGGCATTCATAGAGCCATCTCCGATTAAACAGGAGGTTGGGCATGCATCTAAACAACGTCGACAGTCTCCACAACCATAGTCGACAGGCTGATCTGGTTCAATTTCGAGATTGGTAATCAATTCCCCCAGAAACATGTAAGAACCGTATTCTTTTGAAATGACCAAGCCATTTTTTCCGATAAAGCCAATACCAGCTCGTTGGGCGACAGCCGTATCAACCAGTGCTCCAGTATCGACCATGCCCTTGTATTCAAAATCTTGCGTCATTTCTTCAATCCCAGCAGCTAAGCGGTTGAGCTTGTCTTGAAGGACATAATGGTAGTCTAATCCCCAGCTGTTGGGCGTGAATTTTCCTCTTTTATAGGCTGTTTTTTGAGGTTGCTGCTTGAGTTTGTGGGGGTAGGCGACAGCGATTGAGATGATGGTCTTAGCGGAGGAGAGACTTAATTTGGGTTGGATGCGCTCTTCAATATTCTTATGCTCGAATCCAGAATTCCGTCCTTCCTCAACGGCCAAGCGGAGCGATTTTTCCAAATAAGCGAAGTCATCAGCGGTTGTAAAGCCAATTTTTGAAATCCCAATAGAATGAGCCAGTTGGATAATGTTTTCTTTTAGTGTCATCCCTTTCATTATACACAAAAATGAAGTTTCTGGCGAGAGAGGAAAATGATGGAAAGGGCTTTCAAAAACTTTCTTTTTTTTGTATAATAGAAACATGAAATGCGAGGAGGATATTATGGGACAACCATTATTTTTACATTCAGTCATGCAGGAAAAAATTTGGGGAGGAACTCGTCTGAAAGAAGAATTTGGTTACGAAATTCCGAGCGACCATGTCGGTGAATTTTGGGCGATTTCAGCCCATCCACATGGGGTTTCTAAAGTAGCCAATGGTCCATACGAAGGAATGGGATTGGATCAGCTCTATCAAGAGCATCGGGAATTATTCGGTAATCGTAAAGAGCCTGTCTTTCCTTTATTAACAAAGATTTTGGATGCCAACAATTGGCTCAGTGTACAGGTGCACCCAGATGATACCTATGCAATGGAGCATGAAGGAGAACTTGGAAAAACTGAGTGTTGGTATGTGATTGCGGCTGATGAAGGATCTGAGATTATCTATGGGCACAATGCCAAGTCAAAAGAAGAACTCCGCCAGCAAATTGAGGACAAGAACTGGGATGCCTTGCTGACAAAAGTTCCTGTCAAGGCTGGAGATTTCTTCTATGTGCCAAGTGGGACCATGCATGCCATTGGATCTGGAATATTGATTCTTGAAACCCAACAGTCGAGTGACACCACCTACCGGGTTTATGATTTTGACCGTAAGGATGCTCAAGGAAACTTGCGTGAACTTCACTTGGAAAAATCAATTGATGTGTTAAACATCGGTGAGCCTGCCAATAGCCATCCAGATACAGTTGTAATCGATGATCTTCGTATGACCACCTTGGTTGCAAGTGATTTCTTCACCGTTTATAAGTGGGAACTGACTGGAAAAGCTGATTTTGAAAAGACCGCTGATTACAGCTTATTGAGCGTCTTAGCCGGAGAAGGTAAATTGACGGTAGATGGAAAGGATTATCCTATTCAAAAAGGAAGCCACTTTATCTTACCGAGCGATGTTGAATCCTGGACTTTGGAAGGGCAAGGTTTAGAATTGATCGTAAGTCATCCATAAAAAAGAAGGGGTTTGAGTTAAAAGCTATGAAACAACTCAAGCCTTTTTATCTGAAAACTTTTTTTATGTTAAGCCTTGACTCTGACCTAAGGGGAGGGATTATACTATCCATGTAATACTCTTCGAAAATCAAATTCAAACCACGTCAGCATCGCCTTGCCGTACTCAAGTACAGCCTGCGGCTAGCTTCCTAGTTTGCTCTTTGATCTTCATTGAGTATAAGGAGGAAATCATGTACCATATCAAAGAAGCTGCAGAGCTGTCGGGTGTCTCTGTCAAGACCTTGCACCACTATGACAAGATAGGACTTCTCGTCCCTGTGAAATCTGAAAATGGCTATCGGACATACAGTCAAGAAGATTTAGAACGATTACAGGTGATTCTCTACTACAAGTATCTAGGGTTTTCCTTAGACCAAATAGCAGAACTCTTAGCTGAAGAAAAATCTAACTTATTGCCCCATTTGACCAAACAGTTGGACTATTTGACTCAAGAAAGACAACGTCTGGATACCTTGATTTCTACCTTGCAAAAAACCATTCAAGAACAAAAAGGAGAAAGAAAAATGACCATTGAGGAAAAATTTACTGGATTTAGCTACCAAGATACTCAAAAATACCAGCAAGAGGCGGTAGATAAGTACGGTCAAGAAGTCATGGATCAAGCGCTTGAACGTCAAAAAGGGCGTGAAGATGAGGCTACGGAAGCCTTCAACCAAGTTTTTCAAACTTTGGCGCAAAATCTCAATGATGGTCTATCCGTATCTGCAAATGAAAACCAAGATCAAGCCGCCAAACTTTTAGACGCGATTCGAACGTATGGATTTGACTGCTCTATAGAAGTTTTTGGCCATATCGGCAAAGGCTATGTTTATAATCCAGAATTCAAGGAAAACATCGACAAGTTTGGAGTTGGCACAGCCCAGTACACTTCGGATGTCATTGCCTTTTATGTCGAAAATCAAGCAAAATAAAAAAGTGAGAGTGGGACAGAAATCGGTAATTCGTTAGAATTCGATTTCGTCGTCCCACCTCCGAACAGTTGAGTAGGGCTGTAAAAACTGATGAAATCAGCGTAGTAGAGCCCACTCAACCACTGCGTCTTGCTCGACAATCCAAAAATAATTGAGAGGCTAGGATTTTTGTCCCAGCCTCGTTTTTTGCTTGGATCAATTTGAAAAGAAGCTGGCTGATCTAAGAGAGCTTGAATGAATGAACATAATGAAAGTTTTATGAAAATTTCACAATTTTAGTTGACAGTCTTGAAAAAAAGGAGTAGAATAACCCCTGTTTTATGAAAAAGAGGCAGGGAACTCCCGGCCTCATGATCTTTTTTCAAGGAGTTTTTTATGTTTTCAACATTGAAAAAATGGTTTATTGGCCGTCCATTGAAATCTGGTGCAGAAGGTGAAGGCGGATTGCTTGGGAAAATGCAGGCCTTGGCTATGCTCTCTAGTGACGCGCTTTCTTCTATCGCCTACGGTCCAGAGCAAGTTATCCTGGTCTTGATGACCGTTTCAGCGGGAGCCATTTGGTGGTCCATTCCGATTGGGATTGTGGTCCTGGTTCTCCTAGCCAGTTTAACGATTTCTTATCGCCAGGTCATTCATGCCTACCCTCAAGGGGGAGGGGCCTACATGGTGACTACGGAGAACTTGTCTCCCAAAGCGGGTTTGATCGCTGGTGGTAGTCTCTTAGTCGACTACATGCTGACAGTGGCAGTATCTGTTTCTTCCGGTGCAGATGCCATCACGTCAGCGATTCCATCTCTTCATCCTTATAATCTTCACATTTCCATTTTATTGGTCTTGCTCTTGATGCTGATGAACCTGAGGGGATTGCGCGAATCAGCGACATCCTTGATGATTCCGGTCTATCTGTTCATTGTCAGTACCATTGCCTTGATCGGCTATGGTGTGATCCAAATCTTGACGGGTCACTTGGCCTATAACGCAACTGCTCATGTGGGTCAAACCATTTCAGGGGTTAGTGTCATTCTTTTATTGCGGGCCTTTACGAGTGGATCGGCTTCACTAACAGGGGTTGAAGCCATCTCCAATTCGGTTCCTTTCTTTAAGAAACCAAAAGCAAAGAATGCAGCCTCTACCTTGACCATCATGGCTTTGATTTTGGGGATCATGTTTGCAGGGATTACCTTCCTCAATTACTGGGTGGGTGTCGTTCCGGCAAAAGGGGTAACAACTCTAGCCCAAATGGCCCAAGCCATCTTAGGGAATTCCCCAGTCGGACAAGCCTTCTTTTACGTCTTCCAATTATCAACAGCCTTGATCTTGGCAGTTGCGGCTAATACCGGTTTCTCAGCCTTTCCAATGTTGGCCTTTAACATGGCTAAAAATAAATACATGCCACACATGTATATGGAAAAAGGGGATCGTCTGGGCTATTCTAATGGGATTTTGACCTTGGCGATTGGTGCCATCGTTTTGCTCTTGATCTTTGATGGGCAAACAGAAAGCTTGATTCCGCTTTATACCATCGGGGTCTTCATTCCTTTTGCCCTTTCTCAAACAGGGATGGTGATCCACTGGAAACGCCAATATCAAAAAGGATTTCTTAAGTATTCGCTTGCCAATATCCTGGGGGCAGCCATCTGTTATGGGATTGTCTTGATCCTCTTATTATTCCGTTTGCGTGAGATCTGGCCCTTCTTCCCTATTATTGGTCTCTTGCTTTGGATGTTCTTGAGTATCCGTAATCACTATGATAAAGTTGCGGCTCAATTGCGCTTGGGAGGTAAGATTGAAAAGACAAGTTATGCGGGCAATACCGTGATTGTCCTTGTTGGGAATGTCACTCAGGTAAGTGTGGGAGCTATGAGTTATGCAAATAGCCTAGGAAACGATGTTATAGCTATGCACGTCTCAACGGAAGAAACCAAGGTTAAAGATGCGGAAGTGGCGGAAGAATTTAAGCATTATTTCCCTCATATTCGCTTTGAAAATGTCATGACGAGTTACCGGGATATTATCCAGCCAACAGTTGAATTTGTCTCAAAAGTAGCTGAGGAGGCCAAGGAAAAAGGCAACACCGTTACAGTCTTAGTCCCTCAATTTATTCCTAAAAAACATTGGCAAAATATTCTCCACAACCAAATGAGTTTGAAATTGAAGTATGCACTTCGTTGGCATGAAGAAGTGGTTGTGGCAAGCTATTCTTACCATTTGTCTGAATAAACACCGTATATAGAAAAGATGTCTGCTTGAGCAGGCATCTTTTTGGATTTTCTTACACGAAAAAAACCACTCGAAAGTCTTGTAAGATACAGCCTTGATCTTGAAAAAATGTTTAAAAAATGCTAGAATAAAAAGAACATTTTAGATTTTGAAAAATTCAAAGTAAGGAAAAAAATGGCAAATTTATTAAAAACAATTATTGAAAATGATCGAGGCGAAATCAAACGCCTTGAAAAAATGGCTGACAAGGTCTTTTCTTATGAAGACCAAATGGCAGCTTTGACGGATGACGAATTAAAAGCGAAAACAGTTGAGTTTAAGCAACGCTACCAAGATGGTGAGTCTTTGGATGATCTCTTGTACGAGGCTTTTGCAGTTGTTCGTGAAGCTGCAAAACGGGTTCTTGGTTTGTTCCCATACAAGGTTCAGGTCATGGGGGGAATCGTCCTTCACCATGGTGACGTTCCAGAGATGCGTACAGGGGAAGGAAAAACCCTGACAGCCACCATGCCGGTATACTTGAATGCCTTGTCTGGCAAAGGGGTACACGTTGTTACCGTCAATGAATACTTGACCGAGCGGGATGCAACAGAGATGGGAGAACTTTACTCATGGCTTGGTCTTTCAGTAGGGATCAACCTTGCAGCAAAATCTCCAGCTGAGAAAAAAGAAGCTTACCTCTGTGATATCACTTACTCAACCAACTCAGAGATCGGGTTTGACTACTTGCGTGACAACATGGTTGTGCGCGCAGAAAACATGGTTCAACGTCCATTGAACTATGCCTTGGTCGATGAGGTAGACTCCATCTTGATTGACGAAGCCCGTACTCCATTGATCGTTTCTGGTCAGACAGCTTCTGATACGAGCCAGCTCTACCACATGGCGGATGCTTATGTGAAGACCTTGACAGAGGACGATTACATTATCGATGTCCCATCTAAAACCATCGGTTTGTCTGATTCAGGAATCGATAAAGCAGAAAGCTACTTTAATCTTGAAAACTTGTACGATATTGAAAACGTAGCTTTGACTCACTTTATCGACAATGCCCTTCGTGCCAACTACATCATGATTTTGGATATCGACTATGTGGTCAGCGAAGATCAAGAAATCTTGATCGTTGACCAATTTACTGGTCGGACCATGGAAGGTCGTCGTTATTCTGATGGTCTTCACCAAGCGATCGAAGCCAAAGAAGGTGTTCCAGTTCAAGAAGAAACCAAAACATCTGCATCGATTACTTACCAAAACCTCTTCCGTATGTACAAGAAGTTGTCAGGGATGACAGGGACAGGGAAAACTGAAGAAGAAGAATTCCGTGAAATTTATAACATTCGCGTGATTCCAATTCCAACCAACCGTCCGATTGCTCGTATTGACCATCCAGACCTTCTCTACCCAAGCTTGAAATCAAAATTCAAGGCTGTTGTGGAAGATGTCAAGTCTCGTCATGAAAAAGGTCAACCAGTCCTAGTAGGTACCGTTGCCGTTGAAACCAGTGATTACCTTTCTCAATTGTTGGTTCAAGCAGGTGTCCCTCACGAAGTTTTGAATGCGAAAAACCACTACAAAGAAGCGCAAATCATCATGAACGCTGGTCAACGTGGTGCTGTTACCATCGCGACCAACATGGCCGGACGTGGTACCGATATCAAGCTCGGTGAAGGAGTTCGTGAACTTGGTGGACTTTGTGTGATTGGTACAGAGCGTCACGAAAGCCGTCGTATTGATAACCAGTTGCGTGGACGTTCTGGACGTCAAGGGGACCCAGGTGAATCTCAATTCTACCTTTCTCTTGAAGATGAGTTGATGCGTCGTTTCGGTTCAGAGCGTATCAAAGCAGTGCTTGATCGCTTCAAGTTGAGCGAAGAAGAATCGGTGATCCGTTCAAATATGTTCACACGTCAAGTAGAGGGTGCACAAAAACGGGTTGAAGGAAACAACTACGATACCCGTAAACAAGTCCTTCAATACGATGACGTGATGCGGGAACAACGGGAAATTATCTACGCTGAACGCTATGATGTTATCACAGCTAACCGTGACTTGGCACCTGAAATCAAGGCCATGATCAAACGGACCATCAAACGGATTGTTGAAGGGGCCAGCCACTCAAGCAAGGAAGAACGCGTTGAAGCGATTCTGAACTTTGCCAAATACAATTTGGTTCCGGAAGATACGATTTCTGCAAGCGATATTGAAGGAAAATCTGACAAGGAAGTTATCGATTACTTGTATGCACGTGCAGAAGAAATCTATGCTAGCCAAGTAGCGAAATTGCGTGACGAAGAGTCTGTGCAAGAATTCCAAAAAGTCTTGATCCTTCGTGTGGTGGACAGCAAGTGGACGGACCATATCGATGCTTTGGATCAATTGCGAAATGCGGTTGGACTCCGTGGGTATGCGCAAAATAACCCAGTGGTAGAATACCAATCAGAAAGTTTCCGTATGTTTAACGATATGATCGGATCGATTGAATTTGATGTGACTCGTCTCATGATGAAAGCCCAAATTCACGAACAAGAACGTCCACGTACGGAACACAGTATTTCAACAACTGCGACTCGCAACATTGCAGCGCAACAACAAGATATTCCAGCAGATATTGACTTGTCACAAGTGAAACGCAACGATTTGTGCCCTTGTGGTTCAGGCAAGAAATTTAAAAACTGTCACGGACGTAAATTTTAAGAGCTCCTCTGAACTAGAAAGAGGATGGGTCTAGGTAGCATAAGGAGGCCGTATGGTATTCATTACGAAGAGCAATAAGATTGATGAGCAAGAGATCACTTCGCTTTACCGCTTGGAAGGTCCAGCCTTGGAGCGCAAAGAAGCGCGTGATCGAGAATTGGAAGCTATTATCAAAGGAGAAGACCAACGGATCCTTCTTGTGATCGGACCTTGCTCTTCTGATAATGAAGAAGCTGTGATGGACTATGCCCATCGTTTGGCAGACTTGCAAGAGCAAGTGAAAGATCAAATTTTCATTGTGATGCGGGTCTATACGGCTAAACCTCGGACCAATGGGGATGGCTATAAAGGCTTGATGCACCAACCAGATACACATGCAGCACCAAGCTTTGTGGACGGTTTGAAAGCAGT
Organism: Streptococcus sp. HMSC072G04; assembly: GCF_001813295.1. Taxonomy (GTDB): domain Bacteria; phylum Bacillota; class Bacilli; order Lactobacillales; family Streptococcaceae; genus Streptococcus. The sequence goes on along the minus strand of NZ_KV812046.1, from coordinate 127,843 downwards.
CCGACATCTCCACTACCGTGTGATTACCGAGACTGGTTTGACAACTGCGGATGAGTTGCTTTATCCAGCAAGTCTTCCTTATGTTGAGGATTTAATTTCTTATCATGCCATTGGAGCTCGTTCAGTTGAAGACCAGGAGCACCGCTTTGTATCTAGTGGGATCTCTGCTCCGACAGGCATGAAGAATCCAACCTCTGGAAATCTTTCTGTCATGTTCAATGCGATTTATGCAGCCCAACATCCCCAAAACTTTTTGTTCAATGCCCAAGCAGTGGGAACATCAGGAAATCCTTTAGCCCATGCGATCCTTCGTGGGGGCTTGGATGCAAGTGGTAAGAATATTCCAAACTACCATTATGAAGATTTGCTAGCGGCAGCAAAACGCTATAGCGAAATGGGCTTGCAACATCCCTTCATCCTGGTGGATACCAACCATGACAATTCTGGCAAACAATTCGAAGAGCAAGTACGCATCGTGAGAGAAACCATGATGAACCGTGCTTGGAACAAGGATTTGGCAACTTTAGTTCGTGGTTTCATGATTGAATCCTATCTAGAAGATGGCCGTCAAAATGAACCAGTGGTTTATGGTCAATCCATCACAGACCCTTGCCTGGGTTGGGAAAAAACACAGGCCTTGGTCAAAGAAATTGCAACGATGAATAAGTAAAAGGCAGGGGCGGAAGGAGTGATTCTTTAGCCTCTTCTCTTTTGTCAGTGAAACGATACTGAAACGATAAATAAGGATAAAACAAGATGATCAAAGGACATGGCATCGATATCGAATCGATCGCTGCGATTGAAAAAGCCTATCAGAAGAATACTCGATTCGCTGAAAAAGTCTTAACCGAGGCTGAGCGAGAGCGCTTTGAGGAATTGTCTGGAAAACGGAAAATGGAATATTTAACGGGCCGATGGTCCGCCAAAGAAGCCTTTTCAAAGGCAATGGGAACAGGGATTGGACCGGTTGGTTTTCAAGATTTAGAAATTTTAAATGATGCCCACGGAGCACCCTATTTTTCCAAGTCTCCTTTTTCTGGGAAGGTATGGATTTCGATCAGTCATAAGGGAGACCTAGTGTCGACCAGTGTCATTTTGGAGGAAGAAAATGAAAGCAAGTAAACATAGACCAACTGTTGCAAGAGTCGATTTGGATGCCATTGCCTTTAATGTGCAACAAGTCAGTGACCATATTCCGAGTCAAGCCTTGAAATATGCAGTCGTCAAGGCCAATGCCTATGGTCATGGGGTCGTTGCGGTGACCAAAAAATTGGCACCTCAGGTAGATGGTTTTTGTGTTTCCAATATGGATGAAGCCCTTGAAATTCGTGAAGAAGGTTTGCAACACCCTCTTTTGATTTTGGGAGTTGTGCCGAGTGAAACAGTGAATCTAGCCAAAGAGCATGACATCCGCTTAACGGTGGCGAGTCTTGCTTGGTTGGTTCAATTGCTTGGACAAGAAGCAGATCTTTCAGGATTGAAGGTCCATATCAAGGTGGATTCTGGAATGGGGCGGATTGGATTCCGAACGATCGAAGAGATCAAAGAAGCTGAACGCCTTCTCATAGCAGCTGGAGCTGAAATTGAAGGAATCTTTACTCATTTTGCGACAGCAGATGAGGCAGATGATCGAAAATTCCAAGCGCAATACCAGTTTTTCAAAGAAGTATTGGCTGCTCTTGAAACCCTTCCTCCCATTGTCCATGCGAGTAATTCAGCCACCTCTTTGTGGCATGCGGATACGATTTTCACAGCTGTGCGCTTGGGAGATGTCATGTATGGCTTGAATCCCAGCGGTTCTGTGCTAGCCTTGCCTTATGAAATTAAGCCAGCCTTGAGTTTGGTGAGTGAGTTAGTTCATGCGAAACAGTTAGAAGCTGGTCAAGATATTGGCTACGGAGCAACCTATACGACAGAAGAACCCCAATGGATCGGGACGATTCCTATCGGCTATGCGGATGGCTGGATCCGAGAGATGCAAAATTTCCATGTACTGATCAAGGGTGAGTTTTGTCCCATTGTTGGTCGCGTTTCGATGGACCAGATTACTGTTCGCCTTCCAGAAGAATTGCCTCTGGGGACCAAGGTTACCCTGATTGGACGAGAGGGCGAGAAAGAAATCACGGCAACAGAGGTTGCAGATTACCGTGGGACCATTAATTATGAAGTGGTCTGTCTTTTGAGTGATCGGATTCCTCGTGACTATACAGGTGAAGAATAAGAAGAAGCAGGTGGGATTTTCCCGGATGAACCTGCTTTTTTATAAAAGAAAGGAGGAGAAATGAATCTACATCAACCCTTATCCGTACTGCCTGGAGTCGGTCCAAAATCGGCGGAAAAATTTAAAAAGTTAGGGATTGAAACCTTAGAAGATCTGCTCTTGTATTTCCCCTTTCGCTATGAAGACTTCAAAACGCGCAATGTTTTAGAGTTGGAAGATGGGGAAAAAGCTGTCATCTCAGGGGTGGTAGCAACACCAGCCAATGTCCAATATTATGGCTACAAACGAAATCGCTTGCGTTTTTCGATCAAACAGGGAGACCAAGTGATTGCGGTTAATTTTTTCAACCAACCCTATCTAGCAGACAAAATCGAGGTTCAGCAGACAGTGGCGATTTTTGGGAAATGGGACAAGGCCAAGGGGAGTTTGACAGGTATGAAACTCCTGGCTCAAGTGGAAGATGATTTGCAACCGGTCTATCGAGTGACGCAAGGAGTGAGCCAAAACAGCCTGGTGAAATTGATCAAAATAGCGTTCGACCAGGGCTTGGACCAGCTTTTAGAAGAGAATGTGCCCCAAATCTTACGAGAGCGTTATCAACTCATGTCTCGTTCCCAAGCAGTGCAGGCTATGCATTTTCCTAAGGATCTGGCAGAGTACAAGCAAGCCCTTCGCCGGGTAAAATTTGAAGAGCTCCTCTTTTTCCAGCTGCAACTCCAAGTGCTAAAAGAAGAAAATCACGATGCCAGCCAAGGGATTTCCTTGGCCTGGAATCCAGAAAAATTAGCAGAACGAAAAAAACAGCTTCCTTTTGAGCTAACGCAAGCTCAAGAAAACAGCCTGAATGAAATCTTGACAGATATGGCCTCTCCTTATCATATGAACCGCCTCTTACAAGGGGATGTGGGAAGCGGGAAGACAGTCGTGGCCGGTCTTGCTATGTATGCAGCCTTAAGCGCTGGGAAGCAAGCTGCCTTGATGGTTCCAACGGAGATTTTGGCAGAGCAACACAAGGAAAGCTTGCAAAATCTTTTTCCAGATTTGCCAATTGCCCTTCTAACAGGAGGATTAAAGGCGGCTGAGAAACGAGAAGTCTTAGAAGAGATCGCCTCAGGAAAAGCCCAATTGATTGTGGGGACACATGCCTTGATTCAAGAGGGAGTTCACTACCAAGATCTAGGCTTGGTCATTATTGATGAACAGCATCGCTTTGGGGTTTCCCAACGTCGTATTCTTCGAGAAAAAGGACAAAATCCAGACGTCCTGATGATGACGGCTACCCCTATTCCCCGGACCTTGGCTATTACAGCCTTTGGAGATATGGATGTGTCCATCATTGATCAGATGCCTGCGGGACGCAAGGAAATCATCACACGTTGGGTCAAGCATGAGCAGTTAGAAGTGGTCCTCGACTGGTTAGTCAAAGAACTTGGCAAAGGTTCTCAAGCCTACTTTATTTCTCCATTGATTGAGGAGTCAGAGGCGCTAGATTTGAAAAACGCCCTTGCCCTCAAAGAAGAGCTAGAGACCTTCTTTGGACAGCGAGCACGCGTTTCTCTTCTTCACGGGAAGATGAAAAGTGAAGAAAAAGATGCCATCATGCAGTCCTTTAAAGAGCACCAAGTCGATGTTTTGGTGTCTACGACCGTTATTGAAGTAGGAGTCAACGTGCCCAATGCGACCGTTATGGTCATTATGGATGCAGATCGGTTTGGTCTTAGCCAACTTCACCAGCTTCGAGGCCGGGTTGGTCGGGGAAGCAAGCAATCCTATGCTATTCTAGTAGCCAATCCTAAGACAGATAGTGGCAAACAGCGCATGAAAATCATGACAGAGACGACCAATGGCTTTGTGCTAGCGGAAGAAGATTTGAAAATGCGGGGTTCAGGTGAAATCTTTGGAACCCGTCAATCTGGGATTCCAGAATTTCAAGTGGCGGATTTGGTAGAAGATTATCCCATTCTGGAAGAAGCAAGGAAAGTTGCCAGCCAGATCGTAGCCACGCCAGATTGGCGCGAACACCCCGATTGGCATCTGCTCTCGCTTTACTTAGAAAAGAAAGAACATTTAGACTAAAATATAAAAAGGGAGTAGAGAGGAAATTCTTTGGATTCCACTCCACTCCCTTTAAGATGGCATTTTACGGGCTTTGTATCTTGATGAAATGCGACAGGACGAAGGTGGATCGATACCATCCACCTGAGGAGTTAGTGAGTCGTGTAGGCAAGGCACCATAGTGCTTGCCGTTACACGAATTGAACACGCCCTAAATGCTGTGTGAAAAAGATAAATTCTCTTGTGAGCTTCGCTCCCGGCGACAATTTCCTATTTTCACTTTGCATTTTACGGGCTTTGTATCTTAGTTTACCCTTCGATATAGTCTTTGAGTTCTTGTCCTTTTAGGCCGGCATTGAGGGCGATGAGGAGTTTGATGCGCGCTTTGGGTGCATTTAATTCTTTGATGAAAAAGACACCTGCTTGATGGAGTTGGACGCCTCCTCCTTCATATGCGTAGACGGGTTCAGCGATTCCATTGAAGCAACGGGATACTAAAGCGATTGGAAGGCCTGCATCTATAAACTCTTGGAGTTTATGTGCCGTTTCTTTAGGGATGTTTCCAGCTCCAAAGGCTTCGATAATGAGACCATCCAGCTTTGAAAGATCCAGCATGTCCAGCAGATCGGATTTCATCCCTGCGTAGGTAGCAATGATCGGAACAAAACCATCGATGGTATCGAGATCAAAGCGCACCCTTGGCTCGGCTGTTTTAAAGAAGAGGATTTCCTTTTTCATGACCAAACCTAGTGGGCCGTGGGTTGGTGTCTGAAAGGTGCTGACATTGGTGGTATGGGTTTTGGTGACGTACTTAGCCGCATGAATTTCATCGTTCATGACGACTAAGACCCCTTTATCGCGTGCTTTTGGATCGGCAGCCACTCGAAGGGCTGTCAGAAAATTATAGACGCCATCGCTTCCGAGCTCGTTGGAGCTTCGCATAGCTCCTGTAATGACCACAGCGATCTCTGGTAACTCCATGGTATCCAAGAAATAAGCCGTTTCTTCTAGCGTATCTGTCCCGTGGGTAATAACGATGCCGTCGTAGTTGTGAGCTTCCTCTTTGATTTTTTGATATAGAGCTAACATGTGACGGGGGGTCATTTGAGGGCTGGGAAGGTTGAAGAAGTCCTCTGAGGTGACTGCAATCCCTTCAATTGGTGAAGTAACTTGGGTCATGGGATTGACTTCATTGGTAATCACTGCCCCAGAGTCATCTGCCGCCATCGAAATGGTCCCTCCGGTATGTAGTGCTAAAATTTTCTTAAACATGTGAAGCTCCTTGGAATATGTGATATAATTTATTTTATCATAAAAAGAAAGAAACAGTAGACATGGAAATAAAAGCAGTCTTTTTTGATATCGATGGAACCTTGGTGAATGATAGTCGAGCGGTCCTCAAATCAACAGAAAAAGCTATTCAGTCTTTAAAGGAAGAAGGGATCTATGTAGGCCTTGCGACAGGGCGGGGACCGGCCTTTGTCAAACCGTTTATGGAACGCTATGGTTTTGATTTTGCAGTGACCTATAATGGTCAGTATATTTTGACCAAGGACCGCGTGCTGTTTACTAGCCCAATCGATAAAAAGAGTCTGCACCAACTAATTGACTATGCTCGAGAACACCGTAAGGAAATTGCTCTCGGTACCAAGGATGGGGTATTTGGTTCTCGGATCATGAGTTTTGGGATGAGTCCTATTTCAACTTGGTCCAGTCGCTTTGTACCCCGCAAGATGGCCCGTACAGTCAGTCAAGGATTTAACAAAGTGGTCAGCAAGGTCGTCCCGCAAGACCAGGACACCCTCTATGCACTAGCGCAAGAACCAATCTACCAAGTGTTGATCTTATCGAGTCCAGAAGAGACTGCAAAAATTGAAAAAGAGTTTCCGGATCTGAAATTCACACGTTCTAGTCCTTTTGCAGCAGATGTCCTCAACCCAGGGATTTCCAAGTTAGAAGGGATCCGCATCGTTGGTCAGGAATTTGGCTTTGACATCGATGAAGTGATGGCTTTTGGAGATTCTGATAATGACTTAGAGATGCTATCAGGTGTTGGCTTATCCATTGCGATGGGAAATGGAACGACCAGTGTCAAGGCAATTGCCAAGCATACTACGACTAGTAATGGCAAGGATGGCATTCAAAAGGCCTTGCAACACTTTGGTATTCTTTCAGAGAAAGAACTCTTTCTTTCTAAGGATGATCACTTCAATAAGGTCAAAACCTTCCATGGTGTGATGGATGGAGAAACCCAGGAGAAACCTGTTGTCTGGCAGCCTCAAGACGCCCTTTATCGAACCATGTTCAAGCAAGAGGAGTTGGTAGAATTTGTCCGAGCCGCTAGCACAAGTGAGGAAGAATTTGATCGCTCGGTAGCAGCTCTTCACGAAGCCTTGGATAAGGCTGCAGATAAGGTTCGTGGCAAGCATCCAGCAGAGATCTCCATGGTAGGGCAGGTTGATGCCTTAATTGATACCCTCTATCTGACTTATGGTAGCTTTGTTCTAATGGGGGTCGATCCTGAAGAGGTCTTTGAGATTGTTCACCGGGCCAATATGGGCAAGATTTTCCCAGATGGAAAAGCGCACTTTGATCCAGTAACCCACAAGATTCTGAAGCCAGATGATTGGGAAGAAAAATACTCCCCGGAACCAGCCATCAAAAAAGAACTCGATCGCCAGCTAAAGGCCTACGAAAAACATGCAAAACAAAAAGAAGCAAAAAAAGACAACTAAAAAAGTTTGGAACAAAGGTTCCAAACCTTTTTTAGAATGTAGACAAACTATTTTTTACTAAGATAAGTAAAGTGTTCCACAAAGAAGTCGAAATATGTTCTTATTTTTAAAATTTATAAAAAATATTGAAAAACTTTCCGCCGTGAGAAAAGTGCTAGAAACACTATTGTTTCTAGCACTCGGGAGTTTTGAGAGTAAAACAGTTTGGGAAACTGTTTTAGCCTGAGCCCAGAAATTAAAGAGCGAAGGGGCTCAAAACTTAGTCATGGAACTTCGAAGAAGGTCGCTGACGTCCGTACTCACCTAAGGAAAGTTTTCAATATGACTTTTTCTTTCTTACATGGTTTTATCCTTATCACGTACCACTAGTAAGTCTACTTTGGCGTGGCGAAGGATATATTCTGAGGAGGATCCGACCATTAACCGTTCGAAGGCATTGAGTCCGGTAGCTCCGACCATAATAAGGTCAACCCCTTCTTTACTTGGGATATCATTGGCTAAGAGGACTTTTGGATTTCCCATTTCTACAACAGTCACAACATTTTGAACGCCGACTTTTTCAGCACGTTCCTTGTAGCCCTTGAGCAATTCGTTGGCTTCTTCTTGCAATTCTTCGTAGACCTCAGCATCAAAAGTTGAGACGCTTTGAAGGGCACGGGTATCGATAACGTGGGCAATAGTCAATTTAGAGCCGTTGCGAAGAGAAACGTTAACCCCTTTTTCAAAGGCTAATTCTGCTTCATGAGAACCGTCGACAGCGACCATGATGTTTTCATATTTTTGAGACATAATCCTACCTCCTTATAGCTTGAAAACATGGATAGAATAGAAAAGGAATCCTATTCTTTATACACTTATATTTTATCTCTTTTGAGTTAGAATGTAAAGGTAAAGTCTCTCTTTTCTCCTATATTTTTGCAGAATTTTTAAAGTCCTCGGTTTGTACTCTATTTGAACTAGTGGTATAATAGAGATAATTTCGTGAATCGAGGCAGAATATGAAGGAATATAATAAATCAAGCAAACTCGAACATGTCGCTTACGATATTCGTGGTCCAGTCTTGGAAGAAGCCATGCGCATGCGAGCAAATGGAGAAAAAATTCTACGTTTGAATACGGGGAATCCTGCTGAATTTGGCTTTACAGCTCCAGATGAAGTCATCCATGATTTGATTATGAATGCGCGTGATAGTGAAGGTTATTCAGATTCAAAAGGGATTTTTTCAGCCCGCAAGGCCATCATGCAGTACTGCCAATTGAAAAAAATTCCAAATGTGGATATTGATGATATTTACCTTGGAAATGGAGTGAGTGAGCTGATCGTCATGTCCATGCAAGGACTGCTCGACAACGGGGATGAGGTCTTGGTTCCCATGCCGGACTATCCTCTTTGGACAGCAGCCGTCAGCCTAGCTGGTGGGAATGCGGTTCACTATCTTTGTGATGAAGAAGCAAACTGGTATCCAGATATTGAAGATATCAAGTCGAAAATCACCTCAAACACTAAGGCTATCGTTGTCATCAACCCGAATAACCCAACAGGTGCCCTCTATCCAGATGAGATCCTGCTTGAGATTGTAGAGATCGCTCGTCAAAATAACTTGATCATCTTTGCGGATGAAATTTACGATCGCTTGGTCATGGATGGTGAAAAACACACGGCTATCGCAAGTTTAGCGCCTGATCTCTTCTGTGTGAGTATGAATGGCTTGTCAAAATCTCACCGGATTGCCGGTTTCCGTGTTGGTTGGATGGTTCTATCCGGACCCAAGCATCATGTGAAGGGCTATATCGAAGGTTTGAACATGTTGTCCAATATGCGTCTTTGTTCAAATGTCTTGGCTCAACAAGTTGTACAAACCTCTCTTGGAGGTTACCAATCCGTGGATGAACTCTTGCTTCCAGGTGGTCGAATCTACGAACAACGCAACTTTATCTACAAAGCCATCAATGATATTCCAGGCCTCTCAGCTGTTAAGCCAAAGGCTGGTCTCTATATCTTCCCTAAGATTGATCGGGATATGTACCGCGTGGATGATGACGAGCAATTTGTTTTAGAGTTCTTGAAGCAAGAAAAAATTCTCTTGGTTCATGGCCGCGGCTTTAACTGGAAAGATCCAGATCACTTCCGGATCGTTTACCTTCCACGTGTCGATGAGTTAGCTCAAATTCAAGAAAAAATGACTCGTTTCTTGAAGCAATACAAACGTTAATTAGATAAAGGATTGAAGAGGAAAGTCTTCAATCTTTTTTTGATTCATTTTATAAAATCCATGTCATCGAAACGACATTTTTCTGAATTGCGCATAATTGTAGAAAAAATAAATAATTTTCAGATAATTTGATTGAAATTCCCACACTTATATGATATACTTGAGCTGACTATATGCGAGGTTTATTATGGCAAACTTATTAGAAAAGACACGTAAAATTACATCCATCTTGAAACGGACTGATGAACAGTTGCAGTTCGAGATGCCTTATAATGATATTGCCCAGCAATTAGCGGATATTATCCACTGTAATGCCTGTATCATTAATAGCAAGGGAACCCTTCTTGGTTATTTCATGCGTTACAAGACCAACAATGACCGGGTAGAAGCTTTCTTTCAAAATAAAAAATTACCAGAAGATTATGCCAAGGCAGCTAGTTTGGTCTACGATACAGAAGCTAATTTAGATGTGGACCATGATTTGAGTATCTTTCCGGTCGAAACCAAGTCTGAATTTCCTGATGGCTTGACGACCATTGCGCCTATTCATGTTTCTGGGATTCGGTTGGGTTCCTTGATCATTTGGCGCAATGATAAACAGTTTGCGGATGATGATTTGATCTTGGTTGAGATTGCGAGTACCGTGGTAGGGATTCAAATGTTGAACTACCAACGTGAGGAAGACGAGAAGAATATTCGTCGTCGGACAGCGGTGAATATGGCTGTCAATACCTTGTCTTACTCTGAATTGCGGGCTGTTTCTGCCATCCTTAGTGAATTGAAAGGAAATGAGGGGCAGTTGACTGCTTCTATCATCGCGGATCGGATTGGCATTACCCGCTCTGTGATTGTCAATGCACTCCGGAAATTGGAGTCAGCTGGTATTATTGAAAGCCGTTCTCTTGGAATGAAGGGAACCTATCTCAAAGTGTTGATTCCAGATATCTTTGAGGAAATTAAGAAAAGAGATTACTAATGACTAAAGCCTTGATTTCAATTGACTACACTGTCGATTTCGTAGCAGATGATGGTAAACTTACGGCAGGTGCTCCTGCACAAGCCATTTCTGAGACCATTGCTCAGGTGACCCAATTGGCCTTTGACCAAGGAGCCTATGTCTTTTTTGCCATTGATGCGCATGATGTAGAGGATCCATTTCATCCTGAAAGCAAGCTCTTCCCACCTCATAATATCATTGGGACTAGCGGACGTGATTTGTACGGACCTTTGGCAGATTTTTATCGGGAGCACAAAGCGGATCCACGCGTCTTTTGGATGGACAAACGTCATTATTCTGCTTTTTCAGGAACGGACCTAGATATCCGCCTGCGGGAACGTCATGTAGATACCGTCATTTTGACTGGGGTCTTGACTGATATTTGTGTCCTTCATACAGCGGTTGATGCCTACAATCTCGGCTATCAGATTGAAGTCGTGGAACCTGCAGTGGCGTCGCTCACTCATGAAAATCACCAGTTTGCCTTGAATCATTTTAAGCATGTCTTAGGGGCAAGCTTGGTAGACGGCGCACTAGCTGTATTAGATACTAAATAAGAAAAGATTGTAAAAGAGGTCATAGACATTTGTCTAGGCCTCTTTTTCGGGCCTAGAAATTGTTTTCCTCTCTTGAAAATGGTATTCTAATGGAAGAAAATAAGGGGGAGTTATGAGTAAAAAAGCTGTCGTGTTTTCAGCGGATCTATCTTATATGGAAAAGTTGGAAACCGCTATGAAGTCACTGTGCGCCCATCAGGATCAGTTGAAAATTTATGTCTTAAATGAAGATCTACCAACGGAGTGGTTTGCTATCATGAATCAGCGCTTGCGCCAGTTGGATTCAGAAGTGATCAATTGTCGCATGTCTCCCGAGCAATTCCAGTCCTTTTCGCTTCCAAGTGACCATATTCACTATGCGACCTATTTTCGCTACGCTATTCCAGAGATGGTGGAGGAAAAGCGAATCCTCTATCTGGATTGTGATATGATCTTTACACAAGATCTATCACCCTTGTATGAGGTCGATCTGAAGGGTTATGGGCTGGGGGCAGTGGTCGATAAGCCAACAACGATAGATGGCTTTAATGCTGGACTTTTGGTAATTGATAAGACTTGGTGGCAAAAGCACCAAGTAACAGAGGCTCTTTTTGACCTTACTCGTGAGCATCATCAGCAGGTATACGGAGACCAAGGAATTTTGAATTTGTATTTTAAAGATGCGTGGTACCCTTTGCCTTGGACCTATAATCTACAAGTGGGTTCTGATAAGGATCAATATCTCTATGGAGATCTAGACTGGTACGATGCCTTTCAAGGAATTCCAGCAGTTGTACACTATACCTCTCATAATAAACCATGGACCTCCAAACGCTTCAATCGTTTTCGTGAACTATGGTGGTTTTACTATGCCCTCTCTTGGGAGGAAATTTTGCTTCGAAAACCAATTTTGAAGCAAACCTATCAAGACCTTGTGGGAGAATTTCCTTATCATGCTGCCATTTACACCAATACGGCAGATATCCACGAGTTGGAGACCTTGTTAAAAGAGCTACCAGACGTAGCGATTCATGTTCTTGCCCATAGCCATTTTGGTTTTAATTTGGTGCAATTGGAACGCTACCCCAACCTCTTTCTCTATCCCTCTTTTGATCCCTTGACCAGTCGAAAGGTCCTAGAAAAATTGGATTTCTATTTGGATATCAATCCCTATGATGAGGTGGATCAAATCACGCAGACTATTCAGCAATTGGACTTACCTATTTTCTCTTTTGAAGGAACCAATCATGTAGAAAATGGTGTGAACCAAGTGTTTGCGGATGATCAGGTGCAGGAGATGGTGGCAGCGATTCGCGATTATTTAAAGAGAAATGAGAAGAAGCATGGAAACAAATGAAGTAGTGAGTATCATCATTCCCATCTATAATGTAGAAGCTTATTTGAGACAATGTTTGGAAACGGTTATCCATCAGACCTACCCTCATTTGGAAATTATCCTGGTCAATGATGGTTCGCCTGACCAGTCAGAAGAGATCTGTAAAGAATTTTTTAGGAAGGATGCGCGCATCCGCTACGTTCGCCAAGAAAATGGGGGCTTATCTGCTGCTCGGAATACAGGGATTGAGCTAGCGACTGGTGATTACCTCACCTTTATTGATCCAGATGACTGGGTGACGGAGGATTATGTAGAAGTGCTCTATCGTCAACTGAAGAAGTATGATGCGGATGTTTCCGTAGCCAACTATAACCTCTATGATGACAGTAGTAGCAAATACTTGATCAAGGTAACAGACGACGATTATTCAGAGACTCTTTATGAGGGACGCGAGATCATGGACCACGATGCCATCCAGGAGACCAGAGATATGGCCTGGGCTTGTGCCATGATGAAGCTCTATAAGCGTAACTTATTTGAAGGGCTTCGTTTTCCAGTCGGAAAAAATGTCGAAGACAACTTTCTCATGTATAAGCTCTTCTTAAAAGCCCATCGGGTAGTTCATACGGAGAAATGTATTTATTGGTATCGTGTGGGCCGTGCAGATACTCTGTCCCAGGTTTGGACAGAAAAGCGAGTCGTCGATGAGATGGAAGCTAAGCAGGAGAAGTTGGCTCTACTGGGGATGTTGGGCTATGATTTGACCTGGCATCGTTATATCTATAAAACGCGCTTGAAACGGGCCCTTGAAAAATTAGAGGAAGCAGGCTTGCAAGGGTCAGAAATCTATGAGCGCGTGGTGACCAACCTCCATTTTATTGAAACGATGGACTAACCCTTATTAACGAGAAAGGATCAGCATGTTCATTATTGCATCAGAGCAGACCAGAGAGCTAGATCGTTTGCAAAAATACTTGGACAAACTTGGCCAGCCCTATCGTGTGTTTGTGACCAATTTGGAAACAGATTTGGATCAACAGACAGAGAGTCTTGCGACCTTTTTTACCCAAAAAGACCCAGCATCAAAAATTGGAAAACCTTTATTTTTCAATGATCTAGCGGTTCCAGAATTATGGGAATGTTGGACACTAGGGATAACGACCTATCTTTTTGATGGTGAGGAACGTCGTGCCAACGTGGTTTTGCGAGGGGATATCTTGTCACGAACGGTTGACAGAGTGGAATGGTTTGCTCAGGCAGAAGAGATCGTATCCATTGATTTCTACAACCGCTATGGCTGGAGAAGCAAACAGAGTCTCCTTACGGAAGCTGGTCAACCCTATTTAGACATCTATTTGAACCGTCAGCAAGAAGAAGTCTTGCTTCACTTTGTCTCACAAGGAACCTTTTTGCATCAAACTCCTGAAGGACGGGATCGCCTGTATGTCAATATGGAAGAGATACAAAGAGCTGTCCTAGAACAACTCTTATCGGATGATGAAGCTATCCTTTTGCTGGACAAGTCATTACTATATGTTGTGAAAAAGATACCAAAGGAAAGACTAGCCTACTGTGCCAATGACTCTCATGATCTAGACGAGATCAAAGAACAAGTCAGTCAGATTTTGTTGGTAGAAGATGGTCTGTTGAGGGAGAAAAAAGACGGAATCACAGTCTTGTCAGGGCTGGTAGATGTGGAGCAGGAAAGTTTTCGACCAGAAGCCCTGGTCATGACGGCTTCTCAAGAGGTCGAAGGCTTATCTAGTCTGGTCCATCACTTCCCACAAGTGACCTTTCACATTGCTGCCTTGACGGCTATGGGTCCGAAATTAACAGACTTAGCGACTCGCTCCAATGTGCGCCTCTATCCAGGGATTTCGCTGGACAAATATGAGGACTTGCTATCTAGTTGCTCAATCTATCTGGATTGCAACCGAGGAGAAGAAGTATGGAGCAGTAGCCTTCATGCTCTTGAAAATGGGCAGGTCTTGTTTGGTTTGAAGACTACCGTGCACCATGAAGCCTATAAAAACTTGAGCACGATCACTGAGACAGTCGAAGAAATGAAACAGCAACTAGATATCTTGCTCCAGCATCCAGAGACCTATAAAGAATTGGTGAGAGAGCAAGCGCGAATCTTGAAATTACCTGAAAAAGAAGTTTTGGAAGAGCTGTTTAAGCGATTAGAGGGAGGGACCGCATGACCATTTATACCTTTAATCTATTAGTGGGATTTGAACCCAATGGGGTCGATGTTGCACAAGCCTCTCGGGCAAAGATGCTCCGGGGACTAGGAGTGGCAGCGAAGTTTGTCTTTACCACTTGGCCCACTCCAGAAAAATTGGCCTATTACCTCTCATTGGGGCACCGGGATGAGGAACTGCTTTTTGCTCATTTAGCTTTTACGGATCAACAGACTACGGTCCCTCAAAAGACGGTTGGGGCCTTGCAAATGGAGTTTCAACTGACGCGCCTGGATGTTGTTGAAAAAACGGAAAGAGCCATTCGCTACCAATTTGCGGATGGAAACGCCCTGACCTTTCATCTGGATCCCTATCATCCAAACTGTGTCCGCTATGTAGACTATCTTTTGGCTGGAAATAGAATCAAGCGAGAGTATTATGGAGCTTGTAAACTTGTCACAGAGTATTTTCAGTATGGTAGTGTACTCAGACGGACCTATCACCATCAAGATGGGACTATCGCTTTTGAAGAATCGAGGTTCGGTGGTAGCTGGCTCTATAAACTGGGGTCTGAGATTTTGACCAACCATACAGAAGTGATGAGACGTTTTTTGTCGCAGCTGTCGCTAAAAGAAGAAGATTTGATTCTGCTTGACCGGGCTTCGCGCATGGATTTTGCCCGTCCTTTGTTGGAGAAACCTGCCCCTTCAAAGCTCGCCATGGTGTTTCATTCGGAGCATGAATTTGAAAATGGCCATCTCAATTATGAATATTATTATGTGTTCAAGTATGCTAAACGCTTCGATTATTTCATCACAGCAACGGATCTTCAAAAAGAAGTCTTGGAGCAAACACTTGCTGAGCAAGGATGCCAAGGAATTCCAATCTATAGCATTCCAGTAGGGCATCTAGAAGAATTGACGGAATCACTAGGAGACAGACCTCCCTTTAGTGTGCTCACAGCTTCCCGTTTGGATCCAAGAAAACGCATCGATTTGGCCATTCGAGTAGTGGCCCAAGCTCATGAACGACTCCCAGCCCTTCAGTTTGATATTTATGGGAAGGGTGGGGAAGCGGACAATTTGCGCCACCTGATTCAGGAGCTTGCAGCGCAAGATTATATTCACCTACGCGGTCATGCGGATCTTCAGCAGATCTATCCTTGCTACCAAGCCTACCTCACCACTTCTCAGTGGGAGACCTTTGGTTTGACTTTGATGGAGGCGGCTGGAGCAGGCTTGGCCTTGCTGGGCTTTGATGCCCGTTATGGCAATCCGACTTTTATAAAAGAAGGTGAGAATGGCTTTTTGGTAGCTTATAGCGAGACAGTACCAGAAGAACAATTGGTGAAAGAGTTGGCGGACAAGCTGGTCCAGCTCTTTGAAAGCGACCTCGCTCCATTTCACCAGGCTTCTTATGATTTGGCCTCTTCTTACCTCGCTTCTAAGGTCCAGGAAGTTTGGAAAGAGACTCTAATGGAGATGGGGCAATTCGGCGGAAAAGAAATATAAAAAGAAAAATCTGTAGCGACAAAAAAGTCCTACAGATTTTTTCTAAGGCAAGCAAATTGGGCTAAATTATGGTAAAATAGAGGGTATTGAAAAATCATCATTTCACGAAAGGAAGCAAGATGAAAATTACGCAAGAAGAGGTAACCCACGTTGCCAATCTTTCAAAATTGAAATTCTCTCCAGAAGAGACAGCTGAGTTTGCGACAACCTTATCGAAAATTGTCGACATGGTGGAATTGTTGGAAGAAGTGGACACAACAGGTGTTGCCCCAACAACAACCATGGCGGATCGCAAGACCGTATTGCGTCCGGATGTTGCCGAAAAAGGGACGGACCGTGACCGTTTGTTTAAAAATGTACCTGAAAAAGATAACTATTACATCAAGGTACCAGCTATCCTAGAAGAGGGAGGAGATGCCTAATGTCATTCAACCATAAAACCATTGAAGAGTTGCACGACCTCCTTGTCTCTAAGGAAATCTCAGCAACGGAATTGACCCAAGCGACGCTTGACGATATCAAGGCGCGTGAAGAAGCAATCAATGCCTTTGTAACGGTGGCCGAAGAAGCTGCCCTTGCGCAAGCCAAGGCTATTGATGAAAAAGGAATCGATGCAAATAATCTCCTGTCAGGGATTCCACTCGCAGTCAAAGACAATATCTCAACAGATGGCATCTTGACGACTGCGGCATCAAAAATGCTCTATAACTACGAGCCAATCTTTGATGCGACAGCTGTTGCTAACGCAAAAGCCAAAGGTATGATTGTCATCGGGAAGACAAACATGGATGAATTTGCCATGGGTGGATCTGGTGAGACTTCTTACTATGGACCAACCAAGAATGCTTGGGACCAGAGCAAGGTGCCTGGTGGATCTTCTAGTGGTTCAGCAGCTTCTGTCGCTTCAGGTCAAGTCCGTTTGTCCCTTGGTTCAGATACAGGTGGTTCTATCCGTCAACCGGCTGCTTTTAATGGGATTGTTGGTCTCAAACCAACTTATGGAACGGTTTCCCGTTTTGGTCTCATTGCTTTTGGTAGCTCACTCGACCAAATTGGACCTTTCGCTCCAACGGTTAAGGAAAATGCCCTCTTGCTTAATGTCATTGCCAGTGAAGATGCCAAGGATTCAACATCTGCGCCTGTTCGTGTAGCAGACTTTACTTCTAAGATTGGTCAAGATATTAAAGGCATGAAGATTGCCCTTCCTAAGGAATACCTCGGTGAAGGGATTGATCCAGAAGTCAAAGAAACCATCCTCAATGCGGCTAAACACTTTGAAAAATTGGGAGCAACTGTCGAAGAAGTCAGCTTGCCTCACTCTAAATACGGGGTTGCCGTTTACTACATCATCGCTTCATCTGAAGCTTCTTCAAACTTGCAACGTTTCGACGGTATTCGCTATGGTTTCCGTGCAGAGGATGCTAAAAACTTGGATGATATCTACGTGAACACTCGTAGTCAAGGCTTTGGAGATGAGGTCAAGCGCCGTATCATGCTTGGTACCTTTAGTTTGTCATCTGGTTACTACGATGCTTACTACAAGAAAGCTGGTCAAGTCCGTACCCTTATTATCCAAGACTTCGAAAAAGTCTTTGCGGATTACGACCTCATCCTTGGTCCAACAGCTCCAAGTGTAGCCTTTGATTTGGATTCCCTCAACCATGATCCGGTTGCCATGTACTTGGCTGACCTCTTGACCATTCCAGTCAACTTGGCAGGTCTTCCAGGAATTTCGATTCCTGCAGGTTTTGCGCAAGGTCTTCCAGTTGGTTTGCAGTTGATTGGTCCTAAATATTCAGAAGAAACTATCTACCAAGCTGCAGCGGCCTTTGAAGCAACGACGGATTACCACAAGCAACAACCCCTTATTTTCGGAGGTGACAATTAATGAACTTTGAAACAGTCATCGGACTTGAAGTCCACGTTGAATTGAATACAAACTCAAAAATTTTCTCACCAACCTCTGCTCACTTTGGGAACGAGCAAAATGCTAACACTAATGTGATCGACTGGTCTTTCCCAGGGGTGCTTCCTGTCTTGAACAAGGGTGTTGTGGATGCTGGTATCAAGGCTGCTTTGGCCTTGAATATGGATATCCACCAGCACATGCACTTTGACCGTAAGAACTATTTCTACCCTGATAATCCAAAGGCCTACCAGATTTCGCAATTTGACGAGCCAATCGGTTACAACGGTTGGATTGAAGTGCAATTGGAAGACGGAACAACTAAGAAAATCGGGATTGAACGGGCCCATTTAGAAGAAGATGCCGGTAAGAACACGCACGGAACAGACGGTTTCTCTTATGTAGACCTCAACCGTCAAGGGGTGCCATTGATTGAAATCGTTTCTGAAGCAGATATGCGTTCTCCTGAAGAAGCCTACGCTTATTTGACAGCTTTGAAAGAAGTTATCCAATATACTGGTATTTCAGACGTCAAGATGGAAGAAGGATCGATGCGTGTGGATGCCAACATTTCCCTTCGCCCATACGGTCAAGAGGAATTTGGTACCAAGACGGAGTTGAAAAACTTGAACTCTTTCTCAAACGTCCGTAAAGGTCTTGAATACGAAGTACAACGCCAAGCGAAAATCTTGCGTTCAGGTGGGGTCATTCGTCAAGAAACACGTCGTTACGATGAAGCCAACAAGAGCACCATTCTTATGCGGGTCAAAGAAGGAGCAGCGGATTATCGTTACTTTCCAGAACCAGACCTTCCCTTGTTTGAAATCTCAGATGAGTGGATCGAGGAAATGCGCACAGAGTTGCCAGAGTTTCCAAAAGACCGTCGGGCTCGCTACGTGGCAGAGCTTGGCTTGTCTGACTATGATGCCAACCAATTGACAGCTACGAAAGTTACTTCTGACTTCTTTGAAGCAGCTGTTGCCCTTGGTGGCGATGCTAAGCAAGTGTCTAACTGGCTCCAAGGTGAAGTCGCACAATTCTTGAACGCAGAAGGCAAAACGCTGGAAGAAATCCAATTGACACCAGAAAACTTGGTTGAAATGATTGCCATTATCGAAGATGGAACCATTTCATCTAAGATTGCCAAGAAAGTCTTCGTTCACTTGGCGAAAAACGGTGGCGGCGCGCGTGAATACGTCGAAAAAGCTGGTCTGGTACAGATTTCAGATCCTGAAGTCTTGATACCAATCATCCACCAAGTCTTTGCAGACAATGAAGCAGCCGTAGCTGACTTCAAGTCAGGGAAACGGAATGCGGACAAGGCCTTCACAGGTTTCCTCATGAAAGCAACCAAAGGCCAAGCCAACCCACAAGTAGCCCTCAAGTTACTTGCCCAAGAATTGGCGAAGTTGAAAGAAGACTAATAGAGAAAAAAACCAGCCGAGAGGTTGGTTTTTACTATCCATAAAATTGTGTTAGAATAGGAAAGATCATTACATATCAACTGACATTAGGAGGAGTTACATGAACAAATTTTTAAGAGTCTTATTTGTCCTAGTTATCATTGCCATGACTGGAGCGATTATCTTCCAGCTATTCTTTCCATCCTATATGGGAAGTCATTCGGGATATGGTATTTCTGTCGGTTGGCAACGGGAGATTGGGATTTGGAATGTGGCGGTCCTTGTGATCCTGATTGCTGTCAATCTCAAATACGATTGGTTTTATCTTCGAACGGTTCTATTGGCTTTGATCCTAGGTGGGCTTGGGATCGGTACTAATCATCTCTTCAGTTATTTTCACTATCATCTGCCGGTCAATGGGATCGGTGCGCTTGAAAATTATCTCCTAGTCCTTGGTTGGATTGTTGGGTGGAGATTGGAATCTTCTCGGATCAAGAAGAAATAAGAAGGAGCAGTCAAAGGGCTGCTCTTTTTCATCTTCAGTTTTTCCTTGACAAACAAAAGGAAAACGTTTACAATTTTAAATATAAAGTTTCCTGAAAAGAAAACAAAAAAGGTGAAAACAAGGAGATCATCATATGGCTACTATGAAAGCAGCTCGCTGGCATGCAGCAAAAGACGTTCGTATCGAAGAAGTGGAAGTACCTGAAGTACAACCACATCAAGTAAAAGTGGCAGTTAAGTTCACAGGGATCTGTGGTACGGACTTGCATGAATATTTGGATGGACCGATCTTCATTCCAACTGAAGAACATGTGTATTCTGGTCAAAAAGCACCGGTTACTTTGGGACATGAATTCTCTGGTGAAATTGTAGAAGTCGGAAGTGATGTGACTCGTGTCAAAGTTGGCGATCGTGTCACTATCGAACCAATTCTTGCAGAGCACAACTTAATTGGTGATTATAACCTAGATCCAAACTTGAACTTTGTCGGACTCGCTGCAGATGGTGGTTTTGCTAAATATTGTGTTCTTGATGGTGATCTTGTCCATGTGATTCCAGATAGCTTGAGCTATGAACAAGCCGCTCTTACAGAACCTGCTGCGGTTGCTGTGTATGCCGTTCGTCAATCTGCTTTGAAAACTGGAGATACAGCTGTTATCTTTGGTTTGGGCCCAATTGGTCTTTTGATTGTTGAAGCCCTTCGTGCAGCAGGAGCATCAAAAATCTATGCGGTTGAATTGTCTCCTGAACGCCAAGCCAAAGCAGAAGAATTGGGAGCGATCGTTGTTCGTCCAGAAGAAGGAGAAACAATTGTAGAAGCCATCCATCGTTTAACAGGTGGTGGAGCAGATGTTTCTTATGAAGTTACTGGAGTTCCAGTTGTTTTAGGCCAAGCCCTTGCAGCAGTTCATAAAGCTGGGGAATGTATGGTTGTATCTATCTGGGAACGTGAAGCTAGCATCAATCCAAATGAATTCGCTATTCAAGAAAAATCCCTCAAAGGAATTATTGCCTACCGCCACATCTTCCCTAAAGTCTTGGAATTGATGGAACAAGGTTACTTCTCTGCTGAGAAATTGGTTACCAAGAAAATTAAATTGGAAAATATCGTTGAAGAAGGATTTGTTGAATTAACACAAGATAAATCCCAAATCAAGATCTTGGTTCAACCTGAATAAGCTAATAAACTTATATAAAATAAAGCAAGGCTGAAACGTGTAGTTTCGGCCTTTTGTGATACAATAAAAGTAAGAAACAGATTTGGGAGGGAACTATGTCAAAGACGATGAAGGGGACGCTCATGACCTTGATTGCTGGGATCGCTTGGGGCTTGTCAGGAGCCTGTGGCCAGTACCTGATGGCTCATGGATTTACAGCAATCGGTTTGACAACGATTCGTTTAGTGTTTTCAGGAGCTGTACTACTGCTTCTTGCATATCTAGCGGACCAGGAAAAAGTAAAGGCCTTTCTAACAGACCGCTCGTCCTACCTTTCCTTGTTCTTATTTGCTTTTTTAGGGTTGTTAATGACCCAATTGACTTATCTAGAAGCGATTGATGCGACTAATGCAGGTACTGCAACTGTTTTGCAATATCTCTGTCCCATTGGAGTTTTGGCCTATTCTTGTGTTAAGGACCGGGTAGCTCCTACGGTATCTGAAATCTTTTCGATGATCTTAGCCATCGCAGGGACCTTTCTCATTGCAACCCATGGTCAACTCAATCAATTGGCAATCACTCCTAAAGGGCTAGCTTGGGGACTTGTTTCTGCCTTTGCCTATGCCCTCTACATCATTCTGCCTATTCAGTTAATTCAAAAATGGGGAAGTATGTTGGTGATTGGTATCGGTATGCTCATTCCAGGACTTGTGATGATTCCCTTCACAGGAAGAAGACTTTTTCATGGCCAATATAGCATGGATAATCTAATGGGCTTAGTTGGCTTAGTGGTGATTGGGACCATATTTGCCTATACGGTCTTTTTGAAAGGGACAACTCTGATTGGACCGGTCAAAGGTAGCCTTCTTGCAGCTATTGAGCCTATTTCAGCTGTATTCTTTGCTTTTGCCATTATGAATGAACATTTCTTTGCCATTGATTTTATAGGGATGGCTATGATCCTCCTTGCGGTCCTCTTGATTTCCCTCAAGGATCTCATGATTCAAAAAGAAAAAGGAATCTTGTAAAACCAAGATCAATTATTTTTCAGTTAAAAGGTTGAGACGAAAGTCTTGGCCTTTTTATGATAGGGGAGAGTTATCACTATATAGCGTATACATAGCTAGAAAAAGATGTTAGAATAGAAAAAAACTTTTTTTAAGGAGATGAGGATGAAAAAGATTTTTAAATGGGCCCTATTTGCTGTGGCGACTTTGAGTTTAGCGGCTTGTGGGACTGGTGCTCAAAAGACCAATTCGCAGCAAGCAAAGACAGAAAAAGCAGCGAAAAGCTCTGCATCTGACGGTCAAGTCGAGGTGAGTTTAAAAGGAGGGCAATACATCAAACCACCTGTCCTCAATGACTCAGAAGACGGCACTTATTTGGCCCTTCAATTAGAATTTAAAAATGTTGCCAAAGAATCTATCAACGTGTCAGATTCAGATATCACCATTTACGATGCGGATAATAACAAGGTCAAATTGCAGTCAGGAATTTATGACCACAGTGAAGCCTTCCAACTGCTCAAGAGTGATCAGTTGGCCCAGGATAAAAAATTAACCGGCTATATCGTTTTTCCAGTCGAAAAAGGCAAGAAGTACGAAGTGCAGTATGAACGAAAAACTTATAGCTCTGATAAAAAATCCAAGCCTTTAAAATTTGCGGTGGATTCTTCTCAGTATGAGGATAAGGTGGAAGCTTCCACAATTCTAGCAGATGAATACATCAATCAAGTTTACTTCAGTGGCCAACGAAAGGTCAAAAAGGATGACGCTTTTGTTTTGGGAACTGATTTGAAAAAGGAACGCAGTGATTTCCGTGCGAAATTTGCGGCTGATTTTACTCGTCAATTGCATGATTACCAATTCCCTGAAGAAGAAGTGACCCAGTTTATCGATGCTTATGAAAAAGAAAATGCTAAGCGTGCGAAATTAACCTATAAGGTCAAACAATACTTCCCAGACAAGGTAGTTATTAGCTTGAATCCTGAGACGGTCAGCATGGAAAAGACGATCTTAAACCACATGCAGACCTTCTATCAGGAACATCGAAAAGACTATCCAGGTATCATCGAAGCGAACCAGGCTCAAAACAAAGCCTATAGAGAGGAAATGATGGCTTCTCTTGCAGATCGTCCCTTGACGACGCCGGATCGATACGACTACCAGTTGACCTTTGTTAAGAAAGATGGCAAATGGGAAGTAGAAAAAGCCTATAATAGTGATAGCTTTATGGAAAAATTCGAGGGAAATCTTTCTTAATGCTGAAGTTGGCACTCCTAGGACATGAATCTAGGAGTGTTTTTATCTATAGTTTGAAACTATATCAAATCCCAAGAAACAGGAATTAGACGGAAACACCTATTAGTGATAAAATAATTTTAAGTTTGAAAGGAGATGAAGGCTTGTGTCTTTTTCTTATGAAGAGTTAGCAGAGATTCGCCACTATATCCACCAACACCCGGAATTGTCTGGTCAAGAATACCAGACAACCGCCTTTCTAAAGGAGCGTTTAGAAGAGTTGGGGATTCGTATTTTAGAGAGTGGATTGAAAACTGGTCTGATTGCAGAAATTGGGTCCGGCCAACCGGTGGTGGCACTTCGAGCAGATATCGATGCCCTTCCAATTTTGGAACAAACAAATCTTCCCTACCAAAGTCAGAATCCAGGAGTCATGCATGCATGTGGCCATGATTTTCATCAAACCAGTCTTCTAGGAGCAGCAGCTCTTCTCAAGGAAAAAGAAGACCAGCTTGAAGGAACCGTACGCTTGATCTTTCAGCCAGCAGAAGAAATCTCAGAAGGTGCTTCTGACGTTTTGGCAACAGGACTGTTGGAGGATGTTCAAGGAATTATTGGTTTTCACAACATTCCTCAGCTAAAAGCAGGGCAACTTGCCTTGAATGCTGGAGCTATGATGGCAGGGGTTGAGAAATTCAAGGTTACTGTGACAGGGGTTAGTAGCCATGCTGCAAGACCAGATTTGGGAGTTGACACTGTAACGGCCGTCACAACCATGGTTCAGAATGTACAATTATTAATTTCACGGACCGTTTCTCCCTTTGAAACAGCTGTTTTGTCCATTACGCACCTGGATGTGGGCTCAACTTGGAATGTGCTCCCAAAATCAGGCTATTTTGAAGGGACCATTCGTTCCTTTAATCCAAGTGTGCAAAGAGACTTGAAGGCACATTTTATTTCCATCATTCGACACATTGCAGAAAGTCTGGAAGTAGATGTGGCTTTTGAGTGGGGTGTGACACCGCCCGTTACCTTTAATGATGAGGAATTGACGAAAGTGGTTTGGGAAGCTTCACAAGGCTTGGCTGAAGTGATTCCAGCAAATCCTTCTACAGCTGGAGAAGACTTTGCCTTTTACCAAGAACGAATTCCTGGAGTCTTTGCCTTTATCGGTTCAAATGGAGAGCCGGATGCGCCAGACCTCCATCATGATCACATGACCATCGATGATGCAGCCTTTGAGGTATCGGTTCCCTATTATGTTGAAAATGCGCAAGCTTTATTGCGGTATTTTAAAGCCAAAGAAGTGTGATAAAGAAAAACTATCACCTCCATAAAAAATATATATTAGGCAAGTAAATGCTTTTTTGATAAAATAAAAAAATACTTTTAGAATGGTGTTTTATGTGCCTGAAACGAATAAGGAGATCCTATGAATCTAAAAAAAATCATTAAATACTCTGCTTTAGGATTAGTTGCAGTCCTTGCAACCAGTGCTTTAGTAGCATGTTCATCTGGTAAATCAGCCAGTGGGAAGAAAACCATTGAAGTTGGGACTGTTGGAACAACAAAACCATTCTCTTACGAAGAAAAAGACGGCAAGCTAACCGGTTATGAAATCGAAGTTTTGCGTGAAATCTTCAAAGGTTCAGACAAATATGAAGTAAACTTTAACAAAACAGAGTGGTCTTCAGTCTTTGCTGGCTTAGATAGTGACCGTTTCCAAATCGGTGCCAACAACATTAGTTACTCAAAAGAGCGGGAAGAAAAATACCTCTATCCAAATCCATATGCTCGCAATCCATTAGTATTGGTCGTACCAAAAGATTCTTCTATTAAATCTTTGGATGACATTGGTGGTAAGAAAACAGAAGTTGTTCAAGGAACATCAACTGCTAAACAATTAGAAGATTACAATAAAAAACATTCAGATAATCCAACTGACTTGCAATACACAGATGGAACCATTCAAACCATCATGGCTAATCTAGCGGATGGTCGTACAGATTACAAGATCTTCGAACGGATCTCAGTAGATACTATCATTCGTGATCAAGGCTATGACAACTTGAAGGTTATCGAGCTTCCAAGCGACCAACAACCTTATGTGTATCCAATTATTGCAAAAGAAGATAAAGATCTTCAAAAATTTGTCAACAAACGTATCAAGGAACTCTATGACAATGGAACCCTTGAAAAACTGTCTAAAAAATACTTTGGTGGAGTTTATCTACCAGAAGCAAAAGATATTAAAGAATAATATTTAATTAAAGGAGACTTCAAAATGAAATTGAAAAAAATTCTTGGTTTAACAGCTCTTGCAGCTATCGCAACATTTGCTCTTGCAGCATGTGGTTCTTCAAAATCATCTAGCAAAGATGGTGAAACAACTGTAAAAGTGGGTGTTATGACTTTGAGCGACACTGAAAAAGCTCGTTGGGATCAAGTTCAAAAGAACTTGGATGACGCTAAAACAGGAATCAAATTGGAATTCACTCAATTTACAGACTACTCACAACCAAACGTGGCTGTAAAAGATGGTAGCGTGGATATCAATGCTTTCCAACACTACAACTTCCTTGATAACTGGAACTCTAAAAATGACAATGCCCTTGTTGCAGTAGCAGATACGTACATCGCTCCAATCCGTCTTTACTCTGGTACAGAAAACGGTAAAAACAAATACACTTCAATTAAAGAAATTCCTAAAGGTGGAACAATCGCTGTACCAAATGACCCAACAAATGAAAGCCGTGCCTTGTATGTCTTGCAATCAGCTGGTTTGATTAAATTGGATACCAAAGATGGTCAATTGGCAAACGTGTCAAACATTAAAGAAAATCCAAAAGATTTGAAGATTTCTGAATTGGATGCTTCACAAACACCATCTGCTCTTCCATCAGTAGATGCTGCAGTCATCAACAATACCTTCGTTCGTGAAGCAGGCGTTGATTTCAAAAAAGCTATCTATGTTGAAAAGAAAGACAACAACTCAAAACAATGGTACAACGTGATCGCTGCTAAGAAAGATTGGGAAAAATCTGATAAAGCAAAAGCAATCAAAGAAATCATCAAAGCCTATCACAAAGACAATGTGAAGAAAGTGATCGAAGAATCTTCAGAAGGAATGGACCAACCAGTCTTCTAAGATTTGATCTCAAGTGTATGAAGGAGGTGGAGAAGCAATTCTCTACCTCTTATCGTGTATTAGGAGGAATGCATGCCTTTTGCAACAGAAGCGGAACAAATCCGTAAATTTGAAAATGATGAGGTCGCACAACATTATTTTGAAGTGTTGCGAACATTGATTTCAAAAAAATCCATCTTTGCCCAACAAGTTGGTCTCAAGGAAGTGGCCAACTATTTGGGGGAAATTTTTACAGCTGCAGGAGCCAAAGTCGAAGTTGATGATAGCTACACAGCCCCTTTTGTGATTGCCAAATTTTTCTCGCCAAATCCTGAAGCCAAAACCATCATTTTTTATAACCACTATGATACGGTACCAGCTGATGGAGACCAACCTTGGACGGGAGACCCCTTCACCTTATCGGTCCATTATGGAACCATGTACGGTCGAGGGGTTGATGATGACAAGGGGCATATCACGGCTCGTCTCACAGCTCTTCGAAAATACATTCGTGAAAGTGGCGATTTGCCAGTCAATATCACCTTTATCATCGAAGGGGCAGAGGAGTCTGCATCGACTGACTTGGATAAATACTTGGCCAAACACAAGAAACACTTGCGTGGGGCAGACCTCCTAGTCTGGGAACAAGGCACACGAAATAATCAGGGTCAGTTGGAAATTTCCGGTGGTAGCAAGGGGATCGTCACCTTTGATATGGTGGTGAAGAGTGCAGAAGTGGATATTCATTCCAGCTATGGCGGTGTGGTAGACTCTGCTTCTTGGTATTTGTTAAATGCTATCGCCAGTCTTCGTGACAAAGAAGGCCGAATCTTGGTGGATGGGATTTATGATCAGATCCAAGAACCCAATGAACGCGAGCTAGCTTTGATCGAGCAATATGCCAACAAAGGACCAGAAGATGTAGCGGAAACCTATGGTCTAACCCTTCCAATCTTGAAGGAAGACCGAAAAGAATTCCTGCGCCGTTTCTATTTTGAACCAGCCCTGAATATTGAAGGTTTTGGCTCTGGTTACCAAGGACAAGGTGTTAAAACGATTCTTCCGGCAGAGGCGCGTGCCAAGATGGAGGTGCGCTTGGTTCCTGGACTGGATCCCAAGGATGTCTTAGAAAAGATCAAGCAGCAATTGAAGAAAAATGGCTATAATCAGGTCGAATTGGTCTATACTCTCGGTGAAATGAGTTACCGAAGTGATATGAGTGCCCCATCGATTTTAAATGTCATACGGCTGGCCAAAGATTTCTATAGAGAAGGAGTTTCTGTTCTTCCAACAACAGCGGGAACAGGGCCAATGCACACGGTCTTTGAGGCTTTGCAGGTGCCGATGGCAGCCTTTGGAATTGGCAATGCCAATAGCCGTGATCATGGGGGCGACGAAAATGTGAAAATCGCCGATTATTACACCCATATTGAATTGATAAAGGAGTTAATAGCAAGTTATGAGTAAAGCAATGATTCAGCTGGACCACATTGATGTGACCTTCCAGCAAAAGAAACGTCAGATCCAAGCCGTCAAAGATGTGACCATTCATATTAATGAAGGCGATATCTATGGGATTGTAGGGTATTCCGGAGCCGGGAAATCGACCTTGGTTCGGGTGATCAATCTCTTGCAAGTGCCTAGCGCCGGAACCATCACTGTGGATGGAGATGTGATTTATCAAGATCAGGTGACCCTAAAACCGGCTGCCCTTCGGGAGAAACGTCGGGATATCGGGATGATCTTCCAACACTTCAACTTGATGGCTCAAATGACTGTCGCAGAAAATGTAGCCTTTGCTCTTAAACATTCTAAATTGAACAAAGAACAAAAGAATGAGAAAGTGGCGAAATTGTTGGAATTGGTTGGTCTAGCTGACCGTGCAGAGAATTACCCAGCACAATTGTCTGGTGGGCAAAAGCAGCGGGTAGCGATTGCGCGTGCCCTTGCCAACGATCCAAAAATTTTGATCTCAGATGAGTCAACTTCAGCCTTGGATCCAAAGACGACCAAACAAATTCTAGCTTTGTTGCAAGAGTTAAACAAAAAACTTGGCTTAACCATTGTCTTGATCACCCATGAGATGCAAATTGTCAAAGATATTGCCAACCGGGTAGCTGTCATGCAAAATGGCGAACTGATTGAAGAAGGGTCTGTGTTAGATATCTTCTCGAATCCGAAAAATGCTTTGACGCAAGACTTTATCACGGTTGCAACAGGAATCGATGAAGCCATGGTGAAAATCAATCAACAAGCGATTGTGAAGAACTTGCCTGATGATTCGATTTTAGCGCATCTTAAGTATGCAGGTTCTGTGACAGATACAGCCATCATCAATGATATTTACAAGCAGTACCAAGTATCTGCCAACATTTTATTTGGGAACATCGAGATCCTTGATCACACTCCTGTCGGAGAATTGGTGGTCATCTTATCAGGTGAGACTCAAAATCTGGAAACGGCCAAAGCTGAGTTAGAAAATGCAGGAGTTTCCGTGACTATTGTGAAAGATGGGAGAAAAGCATGATCCAGTTAATTCAAACATATTTACCAAATGTCTATAAATTAGGGTGGTCTGGCCAGTATGGATGGGGAACCGCTATTTACTTGACTCTTTACATGACCGTTATTTCCTTCATTATTGGTGGATTTTTAGGTTTGGTGACAGGACTTTTGTTAGTCTTGACCCGTCCAGGTGGTGTCATCGAAAATAGAATCGTTTTCCAAATTTTGGATAAGATTACTTCCTTGTTCCGCGCCATTCCTTTCATTATCTTGTTGGCCTTTATTAATCCCTTGACCTACTTGCTCTTGAAAAATACCATTGGTCCTACAGCAGCCCTTGTTCCGCTGTCTTTGGCTGTCTTTCCATTCTTTGCCCGCCAAGTCCAAGTAGTCTTGTCCGAGTTGGATGGAGGCGTGATTGAAGCAGCACAAGCCAGTGGGGCAACCTTCTGGGATATTGTCGGTGTCTACCTTCGTGAAGGGCTTCCTGATTTGATCCGTGTGACAACAGTGACCATCATTTCCTTGATTGGAGAAACCGCCATGGCGGGTGCCGTTGGTGCTGGAGGATTAGGAACCTTGGCCATCAACTACGGGAAAAATATGTTTAACAATGATGTCATCTTTGTGGCGACCTTATTGATCCTGATTCTGATCGTTCTGGTCCAATTTATCGGGGACTTCCTTTCGAAGAAAATTAGCCACCGTTAGGATCAGTATCCAATGAATAGAATAAATGTGAATCAAATAAAACAAGTTGGAGCCTTCACTTTCCTCTATTTTCTTGCGATTGGACTGGGGGTCTTAGTTGGAAATCTGGTCGATCATCAAGGAAATATGTTTTATGCTCCTGCCTTTTCAGCCTTGTTTGGCGGGATGATCTACCGCTATTATCTAGAAAAAATAAAAGGAGTTGGATCTATCTTTATAGTTGGCTGCGTGATTGGATCCTTCTTCCTCTTTTCGCGTCACGGGGCAGGAGCCTTTTTTCCAGCCTTGATCGCCGGAAGTTTTGCGGAAATGGTCGCCTCAAGTGGTCGTTTTCGCTCGAATTTACGAAATGCTTTGTCTTTTGTCATTTTTGCCTTTGCGACGACAGGGCCCATTCTTATGATGTGGTTCTATCCAGCCAGTTACCGCATGTCTTTACTGGATCGTGGCAAATCGATAGACTATGTCAATCGGGTGATGGTATCACCAGATCTAGCGACCATCACTTGGTTTATCTTCACGGTCTTACTAGGTGCTGGTATAGGATGGGGATTATCTAACATCCTACAGCCATTACTAATAAAAAGAAGAGGAAACTAAGAAAACCTGGGAAACCAGGCTTTTTTTGTTTTGTAAAAAATATTTTTTACAAAATGCAAGATATATATTGCAAAATAGAAAATATAGTGTATAATAGAGCTATAAAAACAAGAAAGGAAAATCATGTGGCGAAAAATCTCAAATTAAAAATGGCCCGGGTCGAGCATGATATGACCCAGGGGGATCTTGCAGATGCCATTGGAGTGACGCGCCAGACCATCGGTCTGATTGAGGCGGGAAAGTATAACCCAACCCTCAGTCTCTGCCTTGCCATCTGTAAGACCTTGGATAAGACGCTGGATCAACTGTTCTGGGAGTAACAGTTTTAATAATAGAAAGAGGAAGAATATGAAACAAAAGAAAGAACAAATTGTAAAAGATGAACGGACTATGCTACTTGATGGAAAAATCGCAGGAGAACTTGTCCTTGGCATGACCTGCTTTATTGCCCTATCCGCCTTTGTGAAATCCAGTATCCTGGACTTAGACCTCGTCGCTTATCTACCTGAGATGTTCCTTCTGATTGCCATGGGAGCCTATGTCTTTGTGAGAAGGATCAGTTCAGGGATTGATGTTCGAGATATGTTAGAAAAAGATAGCTGGTTAAGTCGCCTTGGGTCAGGTCTATTCTTTGCTGTGCTTGTGACAGCTATGGATGTGATTGGAAAGAGAGAAGCAACGAGCTTTATCTTGAGTCCCAAGTATCTGGTCAAAATTCTATTAGAAATTCTCGTCTTTGCCATCCTGACAGATCTGCTTGAAAAACCACTTGCT
The DNA here is from genome assembly GCF_001813295.1 of Streptococcus sp. HMSC072G04. GTDB lineage: Bacteria > Bacillota > Bacilli > Lactobacillales > Streptococcaceae > Streptococcus. The sequence continues at coordinate 97,129 of NZ_KV812046.1, read as the reverse complement.
CTTATCAATCGGAAAAAACAAGAGAAGCTAGAGGCAGAATTAGAGGATGAAGAATAAGGAGAAAGCAATGAGATTACAATTGCTGAACAAACAAATCATAGATGAACGAGAAGAAGGCTTAGCTATTAAGCTGGTGCTGAGACGGCTGGTTTTCTTTTCCTTGCCTTAACTGTTTTTAGTGTGGGATCCATTTTTACATCTAAGGTGGGGATCAGTCCAATCATGGTGGTAGTCTTACTCATCGTCTCAGGATTGTATTATTCTGTTCGTTGTCAACGATTGGGTGTGAAATTTATCAGTTATAGTTATCTAAATGTGACGGGAATTGTAGCAGTAACCTCTATTCTCTCCTTGTTCATCTGGGCTCAAAATTTTCAATTAAACCAAGCTGTCTATCAGGCAAATCCCTTCCATTCAAAATTCTTACTGGTACTACCTATTACCTTTTTACTGAATCTTCCAATTGTATGGGGAGTCAATACCCTTGTAATGCTTCTTGCAAAAGTTGAGAAAAAACGCTATGAAGCCTATCTGGATCAGTTGGAAAAGGAAGAGTAGGAAGTTGGAACCCTGGTGTCGTCGTATAAAAGTCTGGGAAACCAGGCTTTTATTTTTCAGTCAAATAAATTGCATTCGTTTTCTTGGGAGAGTATACTTGTATAGTTGAATGAAAAATTCTGATAATTTAATCTTAGAAAAGAGAATGACATGGCAAAACCTATTCGTGTATTACTTTACTATAAATATGTTCCCATCGAAAACGCAGAACAATTTGCGGCTGATCACTTGGCTTTTTGTAAATCAATCGGCCTTAAAGGTCGTATCCTAGTCGCTGACGAAGGGATCAACGGAACTGTTTCTGGTGACTACGAAATAACGCAAAAATACATGGACTACGTTCACGGCCTTCCAGGTATGGAAGACCTCTGGTTCAAGATCGATGAGGAAGAAGAGCAAGCTTTCAAGAAGATGTTTGTACGTTATAAGAAAGAGATTGTCCACCTTGGTTTAGAAGATGATAATTTCGATAATGACATCAATCCTCTTGAAACAACAGGTGCTTACTTGTCACCAAAAGAGTTTAAAGAAGCTCTTCTAGACGAAGATACAGTCGTCCTTGATACTCGTAACGACTACGAGTACGATCTTGGTCACTTCCGTGGCGCTATTCGTCCAGATATCCGCAACTTCCGTGAGTTGCCACAATGGATCCGTGATAACAAGGAAAAATTCATGGACAAGCGTGTTGTCGTCTACTGTACTGGTGGAGTCCGTTGTGAGAAATTCTCAGGTTGGATGGTACGTGAAGGTTACAAAGATGTCGGTCAATTGCACGGCGGAATCGCCACCTACGGAAAAGACCCAGAAGTTCAAGGAGAACTATGGGATGGGAAAATGTATGTCTTTGACGAGCGTATTGCAGTCGACGTCAACCATGTCGATCCAAGCGTTGTCGGAAAAGACTGGTTTGATGGAACACCATGTGAACGCTATGTCAACTGTGGAAATCCTTTCTGTAACCGTCGGATCTTGACTTCAGAAGAAAACGAAGACAAGTATCTTCGCGGATGTTCGCATGAGTGCCGGGTTCACCCTCGCAATCGTTATGTTGAAGAACACAACTTGTCACAAGCAGAAGTTCGTGAGCGTTTAGCCCTTATCGGTGAGACGCTTGATGGAGCACCTGCATAATAGAAATAAACAGTCTGAAAGCTCAGGCTGTTTTTATATGGAAATTGATTGAAAATTGTGCTATACTTTAGGTAAGCGATTTCACAAAGGAGAAAACAAATGAGTATCGTGTTTTCAATCAAAAATAAAAAGAGCTTATTTGGCTATCAGAAAGTACTCGCAGCACAGGAAGTTCTTAAATTGGTAGAAGGGTTAACAACCTACAACTATGATCCTGCCACCCTTCATCGTCCCTTAAATGATTTTGAAGGCTTGAACTGTATTGTATTTGGTAAAAGCGGTCTTCCTCTGCAGTTACGCTATTTTGATGAGGAAGAGTCTTATCAGATTCAGGTGCCCTCTTTTGCGATAGAAGAAGATTGGCAGTTGGCCCTTCGATGGCTTAGTCGCCTCGCAGAAGTACTAGGAACGGAGATTGTGGCCAGCGACGGCGTGAGCTATACTCCAGATTCTATTTTCCATTTTGATTATGAAGTCGTCATCCTAGAAACGCTGGGTAATGTGACGAAAGAAAAAGATCTAAAAGAGTTTGAAGTACAAGGCTTCGCTCATCCAGTCTATTTGGATCGGGATACAGTGCAGGAAGTCTTGAACCATGTCCATCCACTAGAAGCCTACTCTGCCTTTATCAAGAAGATTCAATATAGTGCAGCTTATTTCAGTCAAGTCCGTTTTTATCAACAGGAGGAGACAGGAGCCTTCTTAGCCAGCTATAGCTTGACAGAAGATACGGATACGGTCTTGCCCAGCGTGCCACATGTTCCTGCAGAATATGTAGAAATTGTGGGCTTAGCGGGTATCATTGATTGGCGAGTTCTATTGGTTGCGATCGATGGAGATCCGGATAAGCCAGAAAATTACCATCCAATTGGTTCTCTTGCACTGAAGAATCTATTGGCAGCGCTAGATCCAGATGAATTCCAGCTGCTAGATGCTAGTCAAATTGAAATTAAAAAATTGTCCAAAGAACGGTTGCTAGAATTAGCGCAATTGGAAAACAAGTAACAATATCGAAGTGAACTGTCCCTCCGACGTTTGATCCGAAAAATCTAACGTCTGGAAGCAGTTCTTTTTTATGCTCCTTCCTTTGATCAAAAACCAATGACTAGGCTAATTGTGGTATAATAGGGGCCTAGAAGTAGAATGAAAGAGGTGCACGAAATGCTGTTAGAAGAATTTGATGCCAATCGACAGGCGATAATCAATCCACAAGATTTACACGAACCAATTGAAGGATTTCCCAAAGTAGTCATCTCTTGCTTTTCAAGAGTAACTTTTGCGCGCCTCCTTGAGAATTATGACCACGAGGTCATTGCAAGAACCTCTATGGCTAATTTTGAAGTCGTGGTCTATGGGATCACTATTGGAGACCAACAGATTGGTGCCTTTAATGCACCAGTTGGGGCTGCTTCCTGTGTGGGGATTATAGAGGACCTGATTCAATTTGGGATGGAAAAACTGGTGCTCTTTGGGACCTGTGGGGTTTTAGACCGTGATATCGAAGCAACCTCCATTATCATTCCAACAGCTGCTCTTCGCGACGAGGGGACCAGTTACCACTATCTTCCGTCTAGTGATGAAGTGGAAGTAAATAAGAAAACCCTTCCTCTCTTCCAAGCCTTTCTGGACAGCCACAAGGTTTCCTATCAGTCAGGAAAAGTGTGGACGACAGATGCACCCTACCGAGAAACCATCGACAAGATGAAGCGACGAAAGAAAGCAGGAGCCATCTGTGTGGATATGGAATGTTCGGCAGTGGCAGCTTTAGCAGCGTATAGGGGCTTTGAGCTCTGCCATTTCTTCTATGCAGCAGACCACCTCTCGGAAGAAAAATGGGATATCCGAACCTTATCTAGTCATGAGGATTTAGATAGCAAGGATCGAATCGCGGAGTTAGCCATCCAATTTGCGCTCTTATGGGAAAAGGTAAACTAATGAAAGAAGCAATGATTGAACTGAAGGATTTTTCCTTCCAATACAAGAAGTAATTTTGCAAGAGAGGGATGGTTCATCTAGATTCTAATTCGAGACAGAACCTGATGGATCTGCTCAATCTGAATTTTTTTACAATCCATGGAGGTAATGACATGTCAGAAACGATTTTAGTAACAGGAGCTTCAGCTGGCTTTGGTCAAGCGATTTGCCGTCGCTTAGTAGCAGATGGATACCGTGTGATCGGGTCAGCTAGACGCATCGATAAATTACAGGCCCTTCAAGAAGAGTTGGGAGAAGCCTTTTATCCCCTGCAAATGGATGTGACGGATCTTTCTCAGGTAGATCATGCACTTGCCAGTTTGCCAAAAGCTTGGGAGAGAGTGGATGTTTTGGTCAATAATGCTGGCTTGGCCCTAGGCCTCGCCCCAGCTTATGAAGCAGAGGTTGCAGACTGGCTGACCATGATTCAGACTAATATTGTCGGCTTGACCTATCTGACAAGGAAAATATTGCCCCAGATGGTGGAACGAAATGATGGCTATATTATCAATTTGGGCTCTACAGCAGGGACTGTGCCTTATCCAGGGGCCAATGTTTACGGGGCATCCAAGGCTTTTGTCAAGCAATTCTCCCTCAATCTTCGGGCGGATCTAGCCGGCAAGAAGATTCGTGTCAGCAATATTGAACCCGGTCTTTGCGAAGGAACGGAGTTCTCTTCTGTTCGCTTTAAAGGAGACGAAAAACGGGTAGAAGCCCTCTATCGAGATGCCCATGCCATTCAGCCGGAAGACATTGCCAACACCGTAGCTTGGTTGATCCAACAGCCCAAGCATGTCAATGTCAATCGGATTGAAATCATGCCAGTTTCCCAAACCTTTGGCCCTCAACCCGTTTATCGTGATTAAAAAGAGAAGCAACCAAACCACAAGGAGTTGGTTGTTTTTTATGTTTCCTCTGGTATAATAGAAGGCAAAGTAAGGAGAAAAAGATGACAGCTGCGTTAGTTATTGGTTCTACAGTTTGTGATGTGATGATTTACTTGGATCGTTTGCCAAGTCGTGAAGGAGATGCCCATATTGATCACCAGCAATGGTCTGTGGGAGGTTGTGCCTTTAATGTCGTTAATATCCTTCATTTTTTGTCGCAACCCTACCAGTTTGTCTCGCCAGTCGGTTCTGGAATATATGGTGATTTTATTCGGAGAGAGCTGAAACAATTAGGGATTTCCTCTAGCATCTCATTAGAAGGGGCCAATGGTTGCTGTTACTGCTTTGTAGAGTCTGATGGTGAAAGGACCTTCTTATCGGACCACGGAGTGGAGTATAGCTTCCAAGCAGAGTGGCTAAAAGACATCGAGACAGATCGATTTGATTATATCTACTTGTGTGGCCTTGAAGTTGAGGAGCCAACCGGTCTTGCATTGGTGCAGTCTGTTTCGCAACTAGAAGGCCAGGTGATTTTCGCACCTGGGCCACGCGGACTCTTGATTCCAAAGGATCGACTGGAAGCAATTTATGATCTGCATCCAATTCTCCATGTTAATGAGGCTGAAGCACTGGCTTTTTCAGGGTGTAGAGAGATCCAGCCAGCCATCGAACACTTGTATCAGAGAACGGGGCAATTGGTCATTGTCACCTTGGGTGAAAACGGAGCGGTTGCCTATGATGGCAACTGGTATGAGGCAGACGGTTTTCCAACAGAAGTCGTCGATACAGTAGGCGCTGGAGATAGCCATGTGGGAGCCTTCATATCCGCTCGTTTAGAAGGCTTAGATATCACGCAAGCCTTAAGATTTGCCAACAAAGTCTCTAGCCAGATTGTTGCAAGTAAGGGCGTTCATCTGACAAAAGAGCAGCAAGAAGCCCTACGAACAGAATTGAAACAAAAATAAAAAAGAGAGTGGGACAGAAATCGG
>NZ_KV812046.1:64891-91487 GCF_001813295.1 Streptococcus sp. HMSC072G04 | reverse complement strand
AATTGAGAGGCTAGGACTTTTGTCCCAGCCTTTTATTTGACGTTATCCGCTTGGCCCTTTGTATCTTACTACAATGGCCGCTTATTGGGCATACCTGCTTTTCTTGGATATTTATTGGGGGTTTCTTTTTTCTTTTCGACAAGAGTGATATAGCGTGGATCCCCATTTGGCAATTCATATTGTAGATTGTCTTCAACCTTGCTAAAGAGCAGATTGAGGGCATTTTTGGCTTCTTCCAACTCTTCTGGAGCATTGCTGGCCTTGAGAGCAAGAAGCCGTCCTCCTACTTTCAGATAAGGGATGGTCAGTTCAGAGAGGACTTGCATGCGGGCAACGGCGCGGGCAGTTACAATATCAAATTGGGCACGAAAAGCCTTGTCTTGCGCAAAGTCTTCTGCACGTCCATGGTAGAAATGAACTTCGCTCAAACCTAACTCTTCAGCCAGTAAGTGGAGAAAATTGATCCGCTTATTGAGGGAATCAATGATGGTGACATCCAGCTCAGGGAATAGGATCTTCATTGGTAGGCTGGGAAAGCCAGCACCAGCTCCGATATCCAAGAGACGGATGGGTTGATTTTCGATCAAACCTTGTAAAATGGGTGCGATAGAGTCATAAAAATGCTTGAGATAGACTTCGTCTTTTTCGGTGATGGCAGTGAGATTAATCTTTTCATTCCATTCAACGAGGAGCTCAAAATAGCGTTCGTATTGCTCTTTTTGGCGATCAGTTAATGGGAAGCCGAGATTGGCTAAACGGACATAAAATTCTTCTGGTTTCATGCTTTTATTTTACCACAAAATAAGGGAAATTTGATATACTGGTAGAAAGAAATGAAAGGAATTCAATAAAATGATTTGGATTATTCTTGGGATCATTGTGGTCCTTGTGTTGATTGTAGTAGGAGTTTACAACGGTTTGGTGAAAAGCCGCATGCAAACTCGTGAAGCATGGAGTCAAATTGATGTGCAATTGAAACGTCGGAATGACTTGATTCCAAACTTGATCGAAACCGTTAAAGGCTATGCCAAGTACGAAGGAGATACACTAGCAAAAGTGACTCAACTTCGCCAACAAGTAGCGCAAGCTTCTTCACCTGCAGAAGCAATGGCAGCCAGTGATGCTCTTTCACGCCAAGTAGCAGGCATCTTTGCGGTGGCTGAAAATTACCCAGACTTGAAAGCCAACACCAACTTCATGCAATTGCAAGAAGAATTGACTAACACAGAAAACAAAATTTCTTATGCTCGTCAATTGTACAATAGTGTCACAAGCAATTACAATGTCAAGTTGGAAACTTTCCCAACAAACGTAATTGCTGGAATGTTCGGCTTCAGACAAGCTGAATTCCTTCAAGTGCCTGAAGAAGAAAAAGCAGTACCAAAGGTGGACTTTAGCGGATTAGGAGACTAATATGCTCTTTGACCAAATTGCAAGCAATAAAAGGAGAACCTGGATTCTCCTTATTGCTTTTTTCATACTCTTAGCTCTTATCGGAGCAGCCGTTGGTTACCTCTGGTTAGGCTCCTCCCTTGGTGGCGTCATCCTAGCTTTGATTATTGGTGGTATCTATGCCTTTAGCATGATTTTCCAATCCACCGAAGTTGTCATGCGGATGAATGGGGCGCGTGAAGTGACGGAAGAGCAAGCCCCTCAGCTCTACCATATTGTACAAGATATGGCTATGGTAGCTCAGATCCCCATGCCTCGGGTCTATATTGTGGATGATCCTTCGATGAATGCATTTGCGACAGGGTCTAATCCTCAAAATGCTGCTGTTGCAGCAACGACAGGTCTTCTAGCTGTGATGAACCGTGAGGAATTGGAGGGAGTTATCGGACACGAAGTCAGCCACATTCGAAATTACGATATTCGCATCTCTACGATTGCAGTTGCCCTTGCTAGTGCCATCACCATGCTTTCTAGCATTGGTGGCCGGATGATGTGGTGGGGCGGTGGCCGTAGCCGGGACGATGATCGAGAAGGTAGCGGTGGTTTGGAGATTGTTATGTTGATCCTTTCCTTGCTTGCCATCGTTTTAGCGCCATTAGCAGCGACCCTGGTACAGTTAGCCATTTCTCGTCAACGGGAGTTCCTAGCAGACGCTTCAAGTGTTGAATTGACGCGGAATCCTCAAGGGATGATCAATGCTTTGTTAAAACTAGACAATAGCGAACCCATGCAACGACATGTCGATGATGCGAGCAGTGCTCTTTTTATCAACGATCCAAAAAAAGAATCCGGTTTGCAAAAACTCTTTTATACCCACCCACCCATTGCTGAGCGGGTGGCTCGCCTAAGAAAAATGTAAAAAAATCCACCAAACGGTGGGTTTTTTATTTGGTTGTTAAGAGGAGGGTAGTGAAACCAAGGATGGCAAAGGTCCCCCAAGCTAGGGGAAGGCTCCAGATAGCTAGACTAGAAAAGAGAGCTGTCCCGAGTGGCATGGCAAAGCTGACCATCAGTCCCAAAAAGCTAGAGGTAGAAGCTAATTTTTCAGCGGGTAATTTGCTCATTAAAAGACTGGAAACTTTTGGGTTGATTTTTGCTACAAGATAACTAAGGAAAGTGATGAGTAGAAGGGAAAGAATGTCCCAGTGTACCAGGATATTTGTCAGCCCAAGCATGGTCAGCCCACCTGCGATCCACAGGAGGATATGGTGGAGCGATTGCTTGGAAAAATAGTCATGGGGTGTAAAACTAGCCCAGACCATGCTTAAAATAGTCACAGCCTCTAAGATCAAGAGGGATTGGCTAAAACTCAACTGAAAGAAGGGGGAGTGAAGCAGTTGCAAATTGTAGATACCAGAGATGGATCCCCCTAGGGCATTGATGAGAACCAATGAGAAGAGCAACTTGCCAAAGTGGTGAACCTCCTCATCTGCAAAAATACTTTTTGCGTTCTGGTACATCTCTTGGCAATCGTGTACCAAAGATTTCTTACTTTTGGGCTCAATGACGGGAGCATGTGTCAGCTGCTTTTTTCTCATCAGGAGACAAGTGGAAGACAGGAGAAAAGTCACGGCATTGATCGAAGCGACCAGGGCAAAATTTTGATGGCTGATAGCTAACAGCCAAACTCCTAGAGCTTGTCCAGAAATCGAACAGACCATGCTAAGCAGTTGGTTGAAGGAATAGGCCTCCATCAAATCCTCGTCGAGGATGTTCTTTTTCATGATGGGGAGTTGCAAGCCTCCGCGATAATCACTCAAACAATCTGAAACAATGTTTAAAAAGCAAACAATCGAAAAGGCTAGGTAACCCGGAATCTTGGTCATGAGAGCAATAAGGATGAAGAGGATGGCTTGAAGATAGCCAATGCGGATCAACCAGTTAGCTTTTTTCTTCGTGCGGTCAGCCTTCATACCAACAAAAATGGTAAAGAGGCTAGGAATAAATACAATTAGATTGGCAATGCCAACTGCCAGACTAGGCTGAGGCATGCTGGCAGCAAAGACCACAAAGACCAGATTGTAGATGGCAGCACCAAGGGTATTCAAAAAGCGAGAAAGGCTGAGTAAGGCAAAAATTTTATTACGAGCTAAGAGTTTCATAAGCCTTCCTCCTTCACGTGATCAGTTGCTAGGACTTGTTTGATAGATCGAACGATCTGTTTGAAGAGATCCAACTTCTCCTTTTCAGAGAGAGCTAGTTCCTGATCCTTCAGATAGACGCTGGTATGTGAGAGAAGAAAGCGGAGGAAGTGGTTTTTTAGTTTGGTCATCATGGGAAGAACCTTCTTTCTTTACTTGATAGTCCTATTGTAAACCTAAAAAGCAAGAAAAAATTAATGTTGCATATTTTCAACAAAAAGAGGCTGGGACAAAAGTCCTAGCCTCTCAATTATTTTTGGATTGTCGAGCAAGACGCAGTGGTTGAGTGGGCTCTACTACGCTGATTTCATCAGATTTTACAGCCCTACTCAACTGTGCGGAGGTGGGACGACGAAATCGAATTCTAACGAATTACCGATTTCTGTCCCACTCTCTTTTCAGGATTCCTTGATGAGTTCTTGCATGCTCTGTTTGTAGTAGCTAACACTATCCTTGCAATCAAGAATGGATAGGACCTGGATGGCCTGTTCCATCTTTTCAAGACCGATTTCTTTTTCTCCCTTTCGATAGAGAAATTCTCCTTTGGCGTAGAGATAAACCGTCCGAAGGTAGGCTTCGTTCTCAGAGTAAAAGTGGTCGTTAATTAGGTGGTCAAAAAAAGATGCATCTTCAAATTCATTTGAACTAATGGCGAGAAAGAAGCCATTAAGGAAAATAGAATTGATGGCAGGACGAGAGGAATCTAGGAGAAGCTTGAAATCCTCCCTTTGGACCAACTCCTCTGTGTATTGTCGATAGAGGCGACTAGAGAAAAGTGGAGAGGTCAGAGAAAACAGGTTTAATTCAAAATTTCCCCAGATTGTGACAGAGAAGAGATAATCATGGAGGAAATCCAGTTCCTCTTGGCTAGCGGTGAGCTCCACCTCAGGATAGAAGCCAAGCATTTGGGCTTTGAGAATAATGCTGGCTAAGAGGTCTTCTTTTTTGTGATGTTTCTGATAGGCTAGCTGGTAGCTTTGGTACAAGGCTTGGTCGTATTCCAAGCTCATGTTTTCATAGTGCTCTTTCAACAATTTGGGAATAAAAGAGTGCTGATCGATTCCAGCTAGATGGGAAAACTCACTGAGGCTGGTTTTGATCTGTTGAAGGGCCTGAAAAAACCGTTGCGTGGTCAGGTCATTTTCCCCTCTTTCAAATCGAGATAGCATGGAGCGTGAAAATTCGCCACCCGTAGCCTCCTCTAAAGAGATGTGGCGACTTTCACGTATTTGCCGAAAAACTGCTCCGATATCTTTCATGAATTCTCCTCTATCTAACATTGCTCAATGCCCTAGCAAGTGACCCTCTTTTGTCCAAGAGATGGTGGGACCTTGTGTACAACACCAATTGGCCTAGTTACTGTATCTTTTTTCATGATTATAACAAATTTTTGAGGAGACTTCTTGGTTGAGAGGCAGCTTCATGATATACTAGTAGTATCTAGAAGATTTGAGGACAAAAGAATGAACCTATTTACACAAGAAATCCGTAAAAATCCTGAAGGACTAGCCTTTGATCAAGAGTTGGATTTGCTCAAAGAATTGCAAAAGCGTAATCCAGAAATTCTTGATTTAAAGAATGTGACGGCGACAGGACGAGTAGCCTATGATACAGGCCTCTATGTCTTGGATTACCAGTTGAGCTATACCATCGTTTTGGCATCTAGCCGAAGCATGGAGCCTGTTGAGCTTCAAGAGAGCTATCCTGTAACAGAGGTGTTTGCGGAGGATGTACAGTCTGACGCAGATATCGAGGCCCTAGAGGAAGACTTGATCCTTCCAATCGAAGGTGGGAAGATTGACCTGAGTGAGAGTGTAGCGGATAATATTCTGCTCAATATTCCTCTCAAGGTTCTAACTCCAGAAGAAGAGGCTGGACAAGGTTTTATCGAAGGCAATGATTGGAAAATCCTATCCGAAGAAGAATACCAAGCCGCTCAAGCGATTAAGAAAGAAGAAAACAGTCCTTTCGCCGGTCTAAATGGCTTGTTTGACGAAGAATAAGCTAGAGATTGCATTTGATAAATTTAGACATAAATACAGGTCTTTTCTTTGAGGAAAGGCCTTCTTTTGATATACTAGGATTAATAAATAACAGAGGGGAGACCTCTAAAAAAGGAGAAAAAGTATGGATACTTTATTTATTCCAGGTTGGTTGATTACCGGCCTAATAGTCGCAGTTATTATTTTGATTTTGCTTGTTAAAGGTTATGTGAACGCTAAACCCAACGAAGTCGTGGTTATTACCGGTCTTCGGAAGCAACGTCACTTGCGTGGGAAAGCTGGCTTTATGATTCCCTTTGTCGAACAACGCTCTTATCTTGATATTGAGCAATTCTCGACAGATGTTCGGACGTCAGAAGCAGTCCCAACACTGGACTTCATTAACGTCCGTGCCGATGCAGCTGTTAAATTAAAAATCGGTACAACCGATGAAATGATTGCCCGGGCTGCAGAAAACTTCTTGAACTGGAATACGACAGATATTTCCAATTCTGTCCAAGATGTCTTGGAAGGAAACCTGCGGGAAGTGATCGGTCAGATGGAACTCCGTAAGATGGTCAATGACCGTCAAGAGTTTGCCTCAAAAGTGCAAGACAACGTAGCGCCAGACTTGGCTAAAATGGGTCTAGAAGTCATCGCCTTTACGGTTCAATCCTTCTCTGATGAAGGGGGAGTCATCGATAACCTCGGGATTGAAAATGTTGAAACCATTAAGAAAGATGCCTTGATTGCCAAAGCCAAAGCAGAACGCGAACGCAAGGAAGTCGAAGCAGAACAAGATAAATTGGCCAACGACAAACGCGTCGCTGCCGATCTTGAAATCGCGCAAAAACAAAACGAATTAAAACTCAAACAAGCAGCCCTCAAGCAAGAAGCAGATATTGCCCAAGCAAAAGCAGATGCCGCTAAAGGGATTGAGGCAGAAGTGCAACGTCGTGAACAAGAGCGCGTGGCAGCCGAAGCCAATATCATGAAACAGGAAAAAGAAGCGGAAGTCAAAGAGCGCGAAGTTAAGGTTCGTGAGCAAGAATTGGATGCCAACATCCGCAAACAAGCTGAAGCTGAAAAATATGCGCGTCAACAAGCTGCAGAAGCAGAATTGATTGAACGCCAACGCAAGGCGGAAGCAGAACTCTTCGAAACACAAAAAGAAGCCGAAGCTCGAAAAGCTCAAGCCGAAGCTGAGAAATTTGCCCAATTGCAAGAGGCCGAAGCTATTGAGGCTAAAGGTCGTGCCGAGGCTGAAGCCATTCGCTTGAAACTGGAAGCCGAAGCCAAAGGTTTGGACCAAAAGGCCGAAGCGATGAAGAAAATGCAAGAAGCAGCCATTACTGAAATGGTCGTTGACAAGTTGCCTGAAATTGCGCGTGCTGTCGCAGAACCATTAACCAAGGTTGATAAGATCACCATGTACGGGGAAGGCAATGCTTCTAAGATGGTGGGAGATATTATGCAAAGTATCGACCAAGTCTCTCAAGGAGCTGGATTTGATATTCGTCAATTATTAGCAGGAGCCCTTGGAGTTAATATGACGGTCAACAAACTCAAAGAAGGAGAACAACCGGTCATTGAAGCAGAGGAGTTAGCTTCTAAAGAAGATTAATACCATTCTTAAGAAAGTGTCTGAGAACTGTTTCTCGGGCATTTTTGTTTTTAAGATCAAATAACTTGCATGATCTTCTCCCTCTTAGAGAAGGTGGGAAGCTATTTTCTGCTTTCTTTTGAGGAGGAAAAATGGTAGAATAAAGGCAAACTATAAAGAGGAGTGTCACATGACTAAAGCAAACTTTGGTGTTGTTGGTATGGCCGTAATGGGTCGTAACCTTGCCCTTAATATCGAATCTCGTGGCTACACAGTTGCCATTTTTAACCGTAGTAAAGAAAAAACAGAAGATGTGATTGCTTGCCATCCTGATAAAAACTTTGTGCCAAGCTATGATGTCGAAAGCTTCGTAAACTCTATCGAAAAACCACGTCGTATCATGCTCATGGTTCAAGCAGGACCTGGTACAGACGCAACCATCCAAGCCCTTCTTCCACACTTGGACAAAGGTGATATCTTGATCGATGGAGGAAATACTTTCTATAAAGATACCATCCGTCGTAATGAAGAATTGGCGAACTCAGGAATCAACTTTATTGGTACTGGTGTATCTGGTGGGGAAAAAGGTGCCCTTGAAGGTCCTTCTATCATGCCTGGTGGACAAAAAGAAGCATATGACTTGGTAGCTGACGTTCTTGAAGAAATCTCTGCAAAAGCGCCTGAAGATGGAAAACCATGTGTGACTTACATCGGTCCTGATGGAGCTGGTCACTACGTGAAAATGGTCCACAACGGGATCGAGTACGGGGATATGCAATTGATCGCAGAAAGCTATGACCTCATGCAACACTTGCTTGGCCTTTCTGCAGAAGACATGGCTGAAATCTTCACTGAATGGAACAAGGGTGAATTGGACAGCTACTTGATTGAAATCACAGCTGATATCTTGAAACGCAAAGACGATGAAGGTCAAGATGGACCAATCGTAGACTACATCTTGGACGCTGCAGGAAACAAAGGAACTGGTAAATGGACTAGCCAATCAGCGCTTGACCTTGGTGTGCCATTGTCACTCATCACTGAGTCAGTATTTGCTCGTTACATCTCTGCCTACAAAGAAGAACGTGTACACGCTAGCAAGGTTCTTCCAAAACCAGCTGCATTCAAATTTGAAGGAGACAAGGCTGAGTTGATCGAAAAAATTCGTCAAGCCCTTTACTTCTCAAAAATCATCTCTTACGCACAAGGTTTTGCGCAATTGCGTGTTGCTTCTAAAGAAAACAACTGGAACTTGCCATTTGCGGACATCGCATCTATCTGGCGCGATGGATGTATCATCCGTTCTCGTTTCTTGCAAAAGATCACAGAAGCTTACAACCGCGATGCAGATCTTGCTAACCTTCTATTGGGTGAGTACTTCTTGGATGTCACTGCTAAGTACCAACAATCAGTTCGTGACATTGTAGCTCTTGCTGTTCAAGCAGGTGTACCTGTACCAACCTTCTCAGCAGCCATCACTTACTTTGATAGCTACCGTTCAGCGGACCTTCCAGCGAACTTGATCCAAGCACAACGTGACTACTTTGGTGCTCACACATACCAACGTAAAGACAAAGAAGGTACCTTCCACTATTCTTGGTACGACGAAAAATAATCTTGCTCTATGGTCAAACGAGTTCTACTAGTAGAAAATGAGAAGCAAATCGCGCGCTTCATTGATTTGGAACTTCAAAAAGAAGGGTATCAAGTTGATGTGGTCGAGGATGGAAAAGCGGGTCTGGCATTGATTGCTGCGACCAAATATGATCTGATCTTGTTTAATTACGATTTGTCAGATATGCCTGGTGAAACATTCGCAGAGGAAATCAGTCGGATTCGCCCAGCTTCTGTTTTGATTGTTTTGGATAGCCGCGAAAAAATTGCTGAGCACAAAGAGAGTATTCAGCGCTTTGCCGTTTCCTATATGGTCAAACCCTTTATTATCAGCGATTTGGTAGATAAGATCACAGCCATTTTTAGAGGACGTGATTATATTGACCAACATTGTAGCCAGATGAAAATCCCAACATCATACCGCAATTTGCGCATTGATGTGGAACACCATACCGTCTATCGTGGGAAAGACATGATTAGTTTGACCCGCAGGGAGTATGATCTCTTAGCGACTCTGATGGGAAGCAAAGGGGTGGTGACACGAGATCAGTTATTGGAGAGTGTCTGGAAGTACGAGAGTACAGGTGAGACTAATATTGTTGACGTTTATATCCGTTATCTCCGTGGGAAAATTGATCTACCCGGTCAAAAAAGCTATATTAAGACCGTTCGTGGGATTGGCTATGCCATGCAAGACGCATTAGAATAAAATATTCGAACCCTTAGAGGGTTCGAATATTTTTATACCCAAAGGGAAACGTTTGCGTTTGGAAAGGATGGGTTTTAAAAAGGATTTGGCTTAAAAAAGACAAAAAAAGAAAAAATTTGGAGAAAAAATGAATGTAAGGCTTTACAAATTTTTAAAATGTGGTATACTAGAAACAAATTAAGCGCAAACGTTTTCTTAAAAACAAAAGCCTTAAACAATATAAGGAGGTTGAATGATGAATAAAGGATCATTCAAAAGTTTATTTAGCTTTGAATTCTGGCAAAAGTTCGGTAAGGCCTTGATGGTCGTTATCGCTGTCATGCCAGCTGCTGGGTTGATGATTTCAATCGGGAAATCAATCCCTATGATCAACCCGAATTTATCTCCACTTGTTATTACAGGTGGGATTCTCGAACAAATCGGTTGGGGGGTTATCGGTAACCTTCACATCCTGTTTGCACTCGCTATCGGTGGTAGCTGGGCCAAAGAGCGTGCTGGGGGTGCCTTTGCGGCTGGTCTCTCTTTCATCTTGATTAACCGTATTACAGGTGCGGTTTTTGGAGTTACATCTGCAATGTTGGCTGATAAGGATGCTACCGTTCACACGATCTTAGGTGGATCAATTAAAGTTGCAGACTACTTCATTAGTGTCCTTGAAGCACCGGCACTTAATATGGGGGTGTTTGTAGGGATTATCTCAGGTTTTGTTGGAGCAACTGCCTTCAATAAATACTATAACTACCGTAAACTTCCAGAAGCCCTTTCTTTCTTTAACGGGAAGCGCTTTGTCCCATTCGTTGTTATCGTTCGTTCAGCTATTACAGCCTTGGTTTTGGCAGCCTTGTGGCCAGTAGTTCAATCAGGAATTAATGGTTTCGGTGTCTGGATCGCCAACTCACAATCAACAGCTCCAGTTTTGGCACCATTCTTGTTTGGTACCTTGGAACGTCTTCTCTTGCCATTTGGTCTTCACCACATGTTGACCATTCCAATCAACTATACTCAATTGGGTGGTAGCTACCAAGTTCTTACAGGTGCTGCCAAAGGAACAACTGTATTTGGACAAGATCCACTTTGGTTAGCTTGGGTAACAGACCTTGTTAACTTGAAGAAAGCAGATCCTAGCCAATACCAACACTTGCTTCATGCGTACACACCAGCTCGTTTCAAAGTTGGTCAAATGATTGGATCATTTGGTATCTTGATGGGGGTTGTAGTTGCTATCTATCGCAATGTGGACCCAGATAAGAAAGAAAAATACAAAGGGATGCTTTTTGCAACTGCCCTTGCTACATTCTTGACAGGTGTTACTGAACCAATTGAATACATGTTCATGTTCATTGCAACACCTTTATACCTAATCTATGCCTTTGTTCAAGGAGCGGCCTTTGCAATGGCTGACTTGGTTCACCTTCGTGTTCACTCATTCGGTTCGATCGAATTCTTGACCCGTACCCCATTGGCCATCAATGCTGGCTTGGCACTAGATGTCTTTAACTTTGTATGGGTAACAGTTCTCTTTGCCTTTATCATGTACTTCATTGCTAACTTCATGATTAAGAAATTCAATTATGCAACTCCAGGACGTAACGGTAACTATGAACAAAATGATGATGCCCCTGCAGGAGATGGTGCAGCAACAGGTGCTGCTACAAGCTCAGCAAGCTCACAAGTCATTAACATCATCAACCTTCTTGGTGGACGTGCCAATATCGTAGACGTTGACGCATGTATGACTCGTCTTCGTGTAACCGTTAAGGACGCTGAAAAAGTCGGAACAGAAGAACAATGGAAAGCTGAAGGCGCTATGGGTCTTGTCATGAAAGGACAAGGTGTCCAAGCGATCTACGGACCTAAAGCTGACGTATTGAAATCTGATATCCAAGACGTTCTTGATTCAGGTGAAGTCATTCCTGAAACACTTCCTAGCCAAATGACAGCAGTTCAAAAAGCTGAAGCAACCTTTAAAGGGGTAACTGATGAAGTGCATTCTGTTGCAGATGGTGAAGTGATTAACATCGAAGATGTGAAAGATCCTGTATTCTCACAAAAAATGATGGGAGACGGATTTGCAGTTGAGCCTGAAAATGGCCACATCGTTTCACCAGTTGCTGGTAAAGTTACTAGTGTCTTCCCAACCAAACATGCCCTTGGTTTGGTAACAGATAATGGTTTGGAAGTCTTGGTTCACATCGGTCTAGATACTGTTAGTCTTGAAGGAAAACCATTTGAGGTTAAAGTTTCTGAAGGTCAAACAGTGGCTGCTGGAGACCTCTTGGTGGAAGCAGACCTTGATGCAATCCGTGCAGCTGGTCGTGAAACTTCAACAATTGTTGTCTTCACAAATGCAGATGCGATTAAATCCGTTAAGGTCGAACATACTGGTAAATTGGCTGCAAATGCGCCAGTTGCAACAGTAGAATTATAAGATACGTCGGCAAAGAAAATGAGGTTGGGGCAGTGCACCCGGCCTCTTGCCGTTTCTTGATTTGGAGAGAAGGAGAAATCAGGGGATGAAATTTTTAACATTAAATTCCCATAGTTGGATGGAAGAGAATGCTCAGCAAAAATTTGAAACCCTCAAGGAACAAATTTTGGAAGCGCAATATGATGTGATCTGTTTCCAAGAGGTCAATCAAGAAATGGGCTCAGAAGCAGTAGAAACAGATGAGTATTATCAAGCTTTGCCATCATCTGTAGCGATTCACAAGGATCACTTTGTTCGCGTATTGGTAGAAGAGTTAGCTGCTCATGGACTCCACTATTATTGGACTTGGGCCTACAACCATATTGGCTATGATCACCTCAATGAGGGTGTGGCCGTTCTTTCGCGTCAACCCTTGAAGGCGGATGAGATTTTGGTATCCAATATGGATGATCCAACGGACTACCATACTCGTCGAGTAGCCGTTGCCCATACAAGTGTAGATGGCAAAGAGATTGCTGTTGCCAGCGTCCATCTTTCTTGGTGGGACAAAGGTTTCCAATTTGAGTGGCCACGCATTGAGAACTACTTCAGCCAAGTAGGCAAACCTTTTATTCTAGCTGGTGATTTCAATAATCCTGCTGGTCAAGAAGGGTATGAAACGATTCTATCCAGTTCGCTAAAACTTCAAGATAGTTTTATCGAAGCCAAAGAAACAAAGGGGACTTATACTGTAGGACCTGGAATCGATGGCTGGACGGATAATCAAGTTCCATTGCGAATCGATTACGTCTTTGCAAGTCCAGAATGGGACATCCAGCGTCTACATGTCATTTTTGATGATCAAAACAAACCCCATGTCAGTGATCACTATGGCTTAGAAGCTGAATTATCACTTTAATATAAATGGAGAGTCGAAAGGAAAACGATTTTATTCAATCGTCCTTCGACTCTTTTTTATGGATCAATGAGGAGCAAGCATAGGGGATTCTCCTGTTCTTCTGCTTTCTTTACGATTCAATTTATGGTAAAATGAAGTGTTAAAACAGTTTAAGGAGATAGCAAATGCGTTGTCCAAAATGTGGTGGAAGTAAGTCTAGTGTGGTGGATAGTCGACAAGCTGAAGATGGGAATACCATCCGTCGTCGCAGGGAATGCGAAGAGTGCCATTATCGCTTTACTACCTACGAACGAGTGGAAGAGCGGACTCTAGTGGTCGTCAAAAAGGATGGGACACGCGAGCAATTTTCTCGTGATAAAATCTTTAATGGTATTATCCGCTCAGCTCAAAAACGGCCTGTTTCTAGTGACGAAATCGAAGAAATTGTAAACCGGATCGAGCAAAAGGTTCGCAGCCAAAGTGATAATGAAATCAACAGTGAATATATTGGTTCGTTGGTCATGGATGAGTTAGCAGATCTAGATGAGATCACCTATGTCCGTTTTGCTAGTGTTTACCGGAGTTTCAAGGATGTCGGTGAGTTAGAAACCCTCTTGAAACAAATTACGAAGGGAACCAAGAAGAAAAAGGAAAAATAGATGAAGCCCAATACGCCTTTCGCATTTTTAAAAAATAATCTTCTTCCACCGGCAGGGGCTGCATTGGAGCAGTATTACCTGCCTATTTTGGAGACGGAAACGGTAGCAGTTTATCGTTATCTGCTGGCCTCTTATGATCAGGGTGAAAAACAATATTTACTTGCTCAAATCCTCAATCACTTGAATATAGGATTTCCACAGTTGCTACTAGCCTTTGATCGCTTAATTGCTATGGGGTTGATGGATCTCTATGAGGAAGAAGTTGGGATCGCCATCCAATTACATGCTCCTCTTGCCTCAGAACAATTTTTTTCGAATGCTGTTTTTAAACGCTTGCTTGAAAAAAAGATTGGGGAAAAGGCCGTGGAGGATTTGCTCCCAGCACGCTCTTTAGGGACTAGACGGCAAGTTTCCTTCTCGCAAGTCTTTGGACTAGATGCTGGGGAGACGACCGTTCTTCCAAGTAAGAAACAGCAGTTTGATATGGAGATGTTTAAGCGAATGATGGGGCGTGATGGACTTCGTTTTGCGGATGAAGGAGAAGCAACCTTAGCCCTCTTTGCCATCGCAGAAGAACAACAATGGACCTGGTATGAAACCTATCTTTTAGCCAAAGAAACGGCTGTAGACCGGATTGTCTCTCCAAAGAGAATGAAGCAAAAGTTGGCTCAGGCGAGCCAAGAGCAACCACGCATGTCCTATAGCCGTCAGGAAGAAACCATTCTGAGGGAAGCTAAGGCAAAATCCAGCCTACAATTTCTAGCAGAGATTAAGAAGGCGCGCAATGCGACCATTACGCAGAGCGAACGCAAGACTTTATCCAAGTTAGCTGATCTAGGCTTATTAGATGAGGTGATCAATATCATCTTATTGTTGACCTTTAATAAGACCCAGTCTGCTAATCTCAATGAAAAGTATGCTTTGAAGGTAGGAAATGATTTTTCTTATCAAGGGGTCAACAGTGCAGAACTGGCGATTTTAAAAGTTCGAGAACGCCAGGAACAAGCTAAGGCTCAAGGAAACAAGGGAACGAGTCCTACATCAGCCAAGAGCAAGCACAGCAATGTTCCCAAGTGGAGCCAACCAAACTATCAAAATCAAACCAGTCAAGCAGAAAAGGTGGATCTTGCTAAAGAGAAACAACGCCTGTTAGAAAAACTGAATCAAGGAGGTGAGTAGATGGAAAGTGTAGGTCAAACTATGTCTCACATGAACCGTGCGCGTCAATTTAACTATGAGGATTTGGTCGCACAGATCTTGGCAGACCAAGAAGTTGCTGCCTTTATCAAGGACCAGTCTTTGTCTGAACAAGAAATTCGACGGAGTATTTCAAAATTTAATCAATACATTAGTGAACGCAACCGTTTCTTATTGGGAGATCCAGATTATATTGCCAAAGGTTATAAGCCCATCCTCACCATGAATGAAGGCTATGCGGATGTCGCTTATGAGGAAACACCAGAGTTAATCGAAGCCCAAAAACGAGCTGCGATCAACCAACGTCTCAACTTGATCAATCTTCCTTCAACCTTGAAAGAAGCGAGTCTAGCCAAGGTAGAACTCGATGATAAGGGGCGATTTGAGGCCTTTGAAGAATTAGCCAATTTTGTGGCCAACTATCCTGAATATCAAAAGGGGATCTACCTCTATGGTGATTTTGGAGTAGGAAAGAGCTACATGATGGCAGCTTTGGCTCATGATTTATCCGAAAAACGCCAGGCCTCTACTACCCTACTTCATTTCCCAAGCTTTGCGATCGATGTCAAAAATGCCATTAGTTCAGGCTTGGTTAAAGAAACCGTCGATCAGGTGAAAAAAGCCGAAATTTTAATTCTGGATGATATCGGTGCGGAACAGATGTCAGCCTGGGTGCGAGATGAAATCTTACAGGTGATTTTGCAGCACCGAATGCAGGAAAATCTCCCAACCTTCTTTACTTCTAACTTTAATTTTGAAGAGTTGGAACGTCATTTTGCAGCTTCGCGTAATGGAGATGAAACCTGGCAGGCCAAACGTGTCATGGAGCGCGTGAAATTTTTAGCCAAGGAAATCCATCTGGAAGGAGTCAATCGCCGATGAATGAAACCATCCGTTTAATGAAATCTCATTTTTCTGTTCGCCGTTTTAAGGAAGAAGCCATCAAAGAAGCTGACCTCAAGGAAATTTTATCAGCTGGGCAGATGGCATCAAGTTGGAAAAACTTTCAGTCTTATTCTGTGATTGTGGTCAAAAGCAAGGAAAAGAAAGAAGCTCTTTACGACTTGCTTCCTCAAGAAGCGATTCGCCAATCAGCCGTCTTTCTCCTCTTTGTTGGGGATTTAAACCGCGCTGGAAAAGCTGTCAAACTTCATGAGCAGGATTTCCATCCTGAAGGGGTGGACAACTTACTGATCACCTCAGTGGATGCGGCTCTAGCAGCTCAAAACACGCTATTAGCAGCTGAAAGTCTCGGCTATGGTGGAGTGATTATCGGCATGTTGCGCTACTGTTCAGAAGAAGTCGCAGAACTCTTCTGTCTGCCAGACTATACCTATCCTGTTTTTGGGATTGCTCTCGGAGTACCCAACCAGCAACATGCAGTGAAACCACGCTTGCCATTGGAGCAGGTTGCTTTTGAAGAAGAATACCAAGAACAAGACCTATCAGTTGTGACTGCCTATGACAAGGTTCAGGCAGATTATGCTGGAGCGCGTGCAACAGACAGCTGGAGCGAGCGTCTTGCAGCTCAATTTGGTCAACCTGAACAAGAAGAGACCAAAAAACTACTAGAAAAACACAAACTATTATGAAATGGAGAGAGGCGTTCTTGAACCGAGGTCTCGCCTTTCATTAGAAAAGAGGAAATCATGGCCCTACCAACTATTGCGATTGTAGGCCGTCCCAATGTCGGAAAATCTACACTCTTTAACCGGATTGCCGGTGAGCGGATTTCCATCGTTGAGGATGTAGAAGGAGTCACTCGTGACCGCATTTATGCAACAGCTGAGTGGTTGAATCGAAAATTTAGTATCATTGATACGGGGGGAATTGATGACGTAGATGCCCCATTTATGGAGCAAATCAAGCATCAGGCAGAAATTGCTATGGACGAAGCAGATGTGATCGTCTTTGTCGTTTCTGGGAAAGAAGGGATCACGGATGCGGATGAATATGTCACTCGTATCTTGTATAAGACCCATAAACCGGTGATTCTTGCAGTCAACAAGGTGGATAACCCAGAGATGCGCAATGATATCTATGACTTTTATGCCTTAGGACTGGGTGAGCCATTACCGGTATCCTCTGTCCACGGGATCGGAACTGGGGATGTGCTCGATGCCATCATCGAAAATCTTCCAAATGACACAGAAGAAGAAAATCCAGATATCATTAAATTTAGCTTGATTGGTCGTCCAAATGTTGGAAAATCCAGCTTGATCAATGCGATCCTGGGAGAAGATCGGGTCATCGCAAGCCCTGTTGCTGGAACCACACGGGATGCCATCGATACCCATTTTACCGATGCAGATGGCCAAGAATTTACCATGATCGATACAGCTGGTATGCGCAAATCTGGTAAAATCTATGAAAATACTGAGAAATATTCTGTCATGCGTGCCATGCGTGCCATCGACCGTTCAGATGTGGTTTTGATGGTCATTAATGCCGAAGAAGGGATTCGGGAGTATGACAAGCGGATCGCTGGCTTTGCTCATGAAGCTGGTAAAGGCATGATCATTGTTGTCAACAAATGGGATACCATTGAAAAAGACAACCATACCATGAAGCAGTGGGAAGATGACATTCGCGATCAATTCCAATACCTTTCTTATGCGCCGATTGTTTTTGTCTCTGCCTTAACCAAACAACGCTTGCACAAGTTGCCAGAGATGATCAAACAGATCAGTGAGAGTCAAAATACACGGATTCCTTCAGCTGTCTTGAACGATGTGATTATGGATGCCATTGCCATTAATCCAACGCCGACCGACAAAGGAAAACGTCTCAAGATCTTCTATGCGACACAAGTGGCAACCAAGCCGCCAACTTTTGTGGTCTTTGTTAATGAAGAAGAACTGATGCACTTCTCATACCTCCGTTTCTTGGAGAACCAAATTCGCAAGGCCTTTGTTTTTGAAGGAACTCCAATCCATTTGATTGCGCGAAAACGGAAGTAGGGAATACAAGACAAATGGATCAAAGTGGAGAAGGATATTTCAAATGATAAAACGCTCATTCTTCCAACTATGAAAACAACTAAAAGTAGCGCATAAGCGTTGCTTTTTTTAATAAGCTGGTAAAATGAAGTGGAGGATAGTCAGATGCGTAGTATCATGGTCCGGATATTCTTTATGCCTTATGCTTTTTTTAAGGATGAGTAGAGTAAACTCATGAAGATCATGAGAGCTTTAGGTTTGTGTACTTATTATTTAAAATCTATCTGTATCTCTTGTTTCTCGGTTCGATCGTAAGCTTGGAGCTCTTGATCTTATTGTTGGGGATTTTATTAAAAAATAAGATCGTGTTTTTTCTTTTCTCTATGAGCAATCGGGATTTTGCTATTCCCTTTGTTTAGCTATTTGATCAAACAGTTAACAGATAAATATTAGGGATAGCTGTTTGAACTGAGAGTGTTACGAAATCAGGAAAAAACGGGCTAAAATCCTTTCAAGATGATAAGTATTTTTTCTAATTTTTGCTTAAATATGGTATAATAAAGGGATTAATCTAAGGTGGTAAACATGGCAAAATTAATTCCTGGGAAGGTTCGTTCACAAGGGAGCCTTCTCTATGAAGCTGGGAAGGTTTCCCTTCAGGAAGTAAAAGAAAAATACCTATATTTTCGGGTGGAAGAAGAAAGCTTGCGGTACAGTTTGGACGACGATGCTGTTTTTTGTAGCTGTGCTTTCTTTCAAAAGAAAAAATTCTGTACGCATCTGGCAGCTGTGGAAGCTTTTTTGAAGAATGATGACAGTGGGAAAGCAGCCCTTGCAAGCCTTGAAGAAGACGCCACGGCGACTGAAGAAACGCAGGAGAAGGTCTCTTTTGGAAGTTTGTTTTTAGACCAGGTCCTTCCAAAAATCGAAAAGAAAGCAACACGCTATGTCTTATCAGCAGTCGGGCAGGAGGATGAATACTCTGGTCAATTCTTGTGGACCCTTCGCATTCGTCGCTTGCCAGACGAGCGTTCTTATGTGATCAGAGATGTACTAGCCTTTTTGCAGACCCTTCAGAAAGAAGGCCACTTTGCAATTGGCAAAAGTTACTATGAACCTATTTCTTACTTAGAATTTGATGGGCCTAGTCAGGATGTGATCAATTTCCTACAAGGCTTGGTCATAGATAGTGGCTCGAAAGAGCAAGATTTCTTTCCCAATGCTGGACGCCATCTTTATTTTCCACCGACTCTCTTTGAAGAAGCTGTAGAATTATTGATGAATTTGGATTCCTTCCTCTTGCAATATAGCTTGTATGATTTTTCTGAAGTTTATTTTCAGGATGTCCATGGGGAGGAAGATCTTTTTCATTTTCAGGTGGAAGACCATGGTGATTTTTACGAATTGATCATTACTGAGCCACAAGTGAAGGTTGTCGAGTCTGCTGTTTACCTGTTTCGAAATGGTGTCTTCTATCACCTGACGCCCCAACAGCGAACCCTATGGAAGGCTATCCAAGATCTTCCAATGGATCAGGATCGCAAAAAACGCCTGCATTTTGATCCAACGGATCAGACTAAACTATCCTATAGTTTAAAAGAGTTCAAAAAACTGGGACAAATTACAGCACCAACCAGCTTTTTAATCCACGATTTCACTCCAGAATTTCATTTTGATCTAGCACAGGACCAGACCGTTTTACTAGATGTGGTCTTTCAATACCAGGATCGTGTGGTGACCACGCGTGAGGAACTTCTCAATCTTCCTTATTCTAGTGATTTCGATAAGGAGCAAGAAGTCTTTTCAACCATGCTAGCAGCAGGTTTTACGGATGATTTTTCTTCCCAAAGAAGTCCTTTATCAAGTGAGCAAATCTATCCATTCTTTCACCAACAGATCCCGACTTTTGAAGCCTTAGGAGAGGTTACCCTCTCTGATAGCCTTTTAGATCTTTATCAAGTGGAGCGTCCAAAAATTGATGTTAAAACCAATGGCAGTCTACTGGAGATCGGTTTTGACTTTGAAAGTGTGGATCCAGCCGAAGTGGACCAGGTCCTCAAAGCTCTAGTAGGGCAAAAAGACTATTTTGTCAGCCATACAGGGAAAGTTCTTGTCTTTGATGAAGAAACCAAGAAGATCAGTCGAGCCTTAGCAGATCTGCGGGCGAAAATGAGCAAGGGTGGGAAACTACAAGCCCGCCGGATTGCCGCTTATCAGTTATCTGATTTGTTGGCAGATCAAGACAATGTTCATTTTTCAGAAGAATTTCGAAATTTAGCTCATGATTTGACTCATCCAGAAGACTTCCAACTCCCTCAGATGACAATCCAAGCGACCCTAAGGGATTACCAAGAAACAGGGGTCAAATGGTTCTCCATGTTAAATCATTATGGTTTTGGTGGTATTTTAGCGGATGATATGGGGCTTGGGAAAACCCTGCAGACTATTTCCTTCTTGACCAGTGTTGCAAAAAAAGAAACTAAAATCTTGATTCTAGCTCCATCTAGTCTCATCTACAATTGGAAACAAGAATTTTCAAAATTCGCTCCTCAGATGGAAGTGGCAGTCGTCTATGGTCTCAAGCAGCACCGAGATGAACTCATTGCAACCAATCCACAGGTGGTTATCACTAGTTACGCTTCTTTCCGTCAAGATGTGGAGGAATACCAGAAGAATCAGTATGAGTACTTGATTCTAGATGAAGCCCAGGTCATGAAAAATGCCCAAACCAAGATTGCCCAACACTTACGTGGCTTTGAGGTTCCGCATGTGTTTGCCTTATCTGGGACACCGATTGAAAATCATGTGGGTGAACTCTGGTCCATTTTCCAAATTGTCCTTCCAGGGCTCTTCCCAGCTAAAAAAGAATTTCAAAAATTGAGTCCTGAGACCATTGCGCGATTTGTCAAACCTTTTGTCATGAGACGGAAAAAAGATGAAGTGCTCCAAGAATTGCCGGACTTGATTGAAACAACCTACCACAATGAGTTGGATGAAAGCCAAAAAACGATCTATTTGGCTCAATTAAAACAAATTCAAGATCGGGTTCGAAGCTCTAGCGAGGAAGAACTAAATCGGAGTAAGGTGGAAATTCTCTCGGGTCTCATGCGCCTTCGCCAAATCTGTGATACCCCCGCCCTCTTTATGGAAGACTATCAGGGAGATAGTGGGAAATTGGAGAGCCTTCGAGATCTTTTGGGTCAAATCAAGGATGGCGAACACCGGGTTTTGATCTTCTCTCAATTTAGAGGCATGCTGGATATCCTAGAGCAGGAAATTGACCAGCTTGGCATGACCTCCTTTAAAATCACAGGTTCTACTCCCGCTAAAGATCGACAAGAAATGACCAATGCTTTTAATGCAGGTGAGCGCCATGCTTTTCTCATTTCTCTGAAGGCTGGAGGGGTTGGATTGAACCTCACTGGTGCCGATACGGTCATCTTAGTTGATTTGTGGTGGAATCCTGCAGTGGAAGACCAGGCTATTGGACGTGCCCATCGAATGGGACAGGAACAAAATGTTGAAGTTTACCGCATGATTACTCGGGGTACGATCGAAGAAAAAATCCAAGAACTACAAGCTTCCAAAAGACACTTGGTCTCAACGATTTTAGACGGAACGGAAACACGATCTAGTTTATCGGTTGAGGAAATTCGTGAGATTCTTGGAATTCAGTCAGAATAGCTTGAAAAATTCTGTGAATAGTTTATAATTAATGGAGTGTCGAAAGGAAGAAAGCATGACAGAAAAATATTTTCCTCAAGTAGGGGATAATGAGTTGATGTTAACAGAGATGCCCCACATGAACCTGTATGATGAAACAGACTTGATTAGTAACATTACAGGCGACTATGTGGATAAAAATTATTTGGAATGGCAACCGATTGCTGAAAATACCAAACCTAAGCACCCTTACCATCAACCACTAGAAGAGCCCCTACCGAAAAGACGGCCAGTAAGAAAACCTGATTTTAAAGAGCCGATTGATAAAAAAAGCCCTGCCAATCGTTATGCAGAGGATGCGAGAGAGCGTGCGCGTGAGGATCTGAAAAAGAAACGCACAGCACCCTATCTGACAACGGATCCAGCAGCTACTACAAGTAAGCGGAAAAAACCGTTTATTTCAGAACGGAAACCTGGTCAGCCAACAGCTCCCTTTCAAAAGGAAAACCCAGGCGAATTATTGAAATATAGCAAACGATTGCGACAAGATCAATTGATCCTTGCAGAGTTCGAATCTGCAGGAGAACCAGAAGTGGCAGAACCGACTGAAAAGAAAAACAATTATGATTTCTTAAAGACTAGCCAAATATACAATAAAGATCAGCACAAGTTGAAACCACAGCCGATCAAGCAAGAATTGGATTTAACCCATCTAGATCAAGAATAAGGAGAAAACATGTCTAATACATACCATTTTATTGGAATTAAAGGAGCAGGGATGAGTGCTTTAGCCCTCATGCTTCACCAAATGGGACATACGGTTCAAGGGTCAGATGTTGAGAAGTATTACTTTACGCAACGTGGCTTGGAACAAGCAGGAATTCAAATTTATCCATTTGATGTGAAAAATTTGGAAGGCGACAGGATCCTCATTGCCGGGAATGCTTTCCGTCCAGATAACAATGTGGAAATCGCTTATGCAGATGAACATGGCCTAACCTATAAACGCTACCATGAATTCCTTGGTGAATTTATGCGTGACTTCGTCAGCATGGGAGTTGCCGGAGCACACGGAAAAACCTCAACAACAGGGATGCTTTCGCATGTCTTATCAAATATCACTGATACCAGTTATTTGATTGGTGACGGGACAGGTCGTGGCTCTGCAGCAGCCAAATACTTTGTCTTTGAATCAGATGAGTATGAACGCCACTTTATGCCTTACCATCCTGAATACAGCATCATCACCAATATTGACTTCGACCATCCAGACTATTTCACGAGCTTGGAAGATGTCTTTAATGCCTTTAACGATTATGCCAAACAAATCAGCAAAGGCCTCTTCATCTACGGAGAAGACAAAGAATTGCGTCGGATTACCTCATCAGCACCAATTTATTACTATGGTTTTGATAAGGAGACCAACGATTTCGTGGCAAGCAACTTGCTTCGCTCAACGACAGGTTCAACCTTCAACGTTCATTTCCGTGGACAAGACTTAGGGCAATTCCATATCCCAACATTTGGTCGTCACAACATCATGAATGCCACAGCTGTCATTGGCTTGCTTTACATTGCAGGATTTGACTTAGATTTAGTCCGCGAGCATTTGAAGACCTTTGCTGGCGTGAAACGTCGCTTCACTGAAAAAGTAGTCAATGGAACAGTGATCATCGATGACTTTGCGCATCATCCAACGGAAATTATTGCAACTTTGGATGCGGCCCGTCAAAAATACCCAAGTAAAGAGATTGTGGCTATTTTCCAACCACATACCTTTACACGGACCATTGCCTTGTTGGATGAATTTGCTGAAGCCTTGAATCAAGCAGATGCTGTTTACTTGGCACAGATCTATGGTTCTGCACGGGAAGTCGATCACGGCGATGTGAAAGTTGAAGATTTGGAAGCAAAAATTGTCAAACGTTCAGCGATTATTACAGCTGAGAATGTTTCTCCTCTTCTTGACCATGAAAATGCGGTCTATGTCTTTATGGGAGCAGGAGATATTCAAACCTATGAATACTCATTTGAGCGTTTATTATCTAGTTTGACACATAGTGTACAATAAGAGATGATTGAGTCTGGAATCGATTGGTTCCAGACTCAAATTTATCTGTCCACTGAAGGAGTATGAGATGAGGAAAGCAGGATGATAATTCGATCAGTCACCCCAGCTGATCAAGAACAGTTGCTGTTGCTAGAAGAAGAACTTCATGACAATGAAGGAAAGGAGCACAGAGCCACTCTTGAGGAAGCGCTAGGTTCGAAGGAAGCCATTTCTTTGCTTGCAGAGCAGGCGGGGGATATTGTGGCTTATTTATTAGCGACTGAAGACCAGCCTTTAAAAGGAAACCTAATCGTATTGCGATTAGCAGTGAGACCAGCCTTTCAAGGTCAAGGCTATGGTTCTATTTTGATCGCTGCTTTAAAGGATATAGCTGTTCAAAAGGAAAATAAAGCCATTTGGATCGATTGCCCAGAAGACTTACTATCTTATTTTGCCCAGCAAGGATTTCGAGATGAAGCTGAGTCTGATCGAGGTGTCCATATGGTTTGGAAACGATAGAAGGAATAAATGATGAAAGAAAAGATTCACATTAGACAGGCAAAGCTGAAGGATTTGGATGCCATCGAGCGCATTGAGCTTGAGAATTTCTCAGAAGAAGAAACGATTGCGCGTGAGATTTTAAAAGATCACATTGAAAAGATTCAAACGACTTTTCTTGTAGCAGAGTGCCAAGGTCAGATTTTAGGCTACTTAGAAGGACCTGTTAGAACGGAGCGCTATTTGATCGATTCCTCTTTTTCGGAGGTTGAAGATCTAAGCCATCTAGGACAGGGTTTTATTTCCATTACGAGTCTATCCATTGCCAAAGAAGCCCAAGGACTTGGAGTGGGAACCCTCTTGCTTGAAGCCATGAAAGAGATTGCGATTAAGGAGGGCCGTCAAGGGATCAATTTGACCTGTCATGATTATTTGATTCCTTATTACGAAAAGCAAGGATTTACTAATGAAGGTCTTTCAGAATCCCAATATGCGGGTGAAGTTTGGTACAATCTGGTCTGGGAAAACGAAAACCTTGATTAAATAGGTATTTTGAAGAAGAAGGGTGATTTGTATTGCTTTTCTAAATCTTTTAAGATATAATATTAAGGATTATGATGAGGGAGGTCAATTATTTGACTGATAAATCACAAGACAGTGAGAAGTTATTAAGCTTCAAAGAGCAGATCCTCAGAGACTTAGAAGAGGCCAATGAGCAACTTCTAAAGATCGAAAAAGAGAATGATCTACCTGATCGAAGCATTGAAACCCCTTCTTCACTGAAAGAGGAGGAAGAAGCAACACCACCTCCAAAAGTAGAAGAATCTGCGTCGGCTCCCAAAGAAGAACCAGTGGAGCCGGTAAAGGCGACTCCTGCTGTGGAAGAAAAGAGTGAGCTTACAAAGCCTGCTAAAAAAGAACCAAGTCAGGAACCGGTGGAGGAAAGCTTATCGCGCTCTTCTCGTAACCAGCGCCAACAAAAACAAAAGAAACAAAATAAAATCGCTAAACGAATTGTGCGGACAGTGGTCAGCCTTTTGTTGATTGTGATCGTGGCTACAGGGATCTTTGCTGTGACCTATATCCATTCAGCTGTCAAGCCGATGGATAAAAATGCAACAGAATTCGTAACGGTTGAGATTCCAGCAGGTTCAAGTAATCGTGAGATTGGCGCGATCCTTGAGAAAAAAGGACTCGTGAAAAATGGTCAGTTCTTTAACTACTATACCAAGTTCAAGAACTATAGCAATTTCAAATCCGGTTATTTCAACCTTCAAAAGAGCATGGATCTAGAAACCATCATCCAAAAACTGCAGGAAGAGGGAACCAAAACTCCTCAGGCTCCAGTTCTTGGAAAGGTCACGATTCCAGAAGGCTATACGATTGATCAGATTGCGACGGCTATCACCGCCGATGTCTCCACTAAGAAGGCAGGCAAGACTCCATTCAAGAAAGAAGATTTCTTGAAGGCTGTCCAAGACGATGCCTTTATTGAGAAGATGGTGGCCAAATATCCTAAGCTCTTAGCTAACCTACCAACTAAGGATTCTGGTGTTCGCTACCGTTTAGAAGGTTATCTCTTCCCAGCTACTTATAACTATGGGAAAGATACCACAGTGAAAGAGATGATCGATCAGATGCTTGCGGCAATGGATCAAAACTTAACCCCATACTATGAAACGCTTGAGAGCAAGAACATCAATGTAAACGAAGTATTGACTCTTGCTTCCTTGGTTGAAAAAGAAGGGGCGACGGATCAGGACCGCAAAGATATCGCGAGTGTCTTCTATAACCGCTTGAACCAAGACATGCCTTTGCAAAGTAATATTGCAATTCTTTATGCAGAAGGTAAACTTGGTCAAAAAACGACCTTAAAAGAAGATGCAACGATCGATACAGAGCTGGATTCCCCTTATAATATTTATAAGAATACTGGCTTGATGCCTGGCCCAGTGGATAACCCTGGAGTATCAGCGATCGAAGCGGCGGTGAACCCAAGTAAGACCGATTACTTGTATTTTGTCGCAAATGTCGAAAATGGTGAAGTTTTCTTCGCTAAGACATATGAAGAACACAATAAAAATGTTGAAGAACACGTCAATAGTAAATTGACACAAGCAAGTTCAAACTAGAAAAAGCATGTGGCGCGTCCACAGCTTTTTCATTCAAATAATAGAAAGAGAAGAATAATGGCAGAAAAAACATACCCAATGACCCTAGCAGAAAAAGAAAAATTGGAACAAGAATTAGAAGAATTGAAATTGGTCCGTCGACCTGAAGTGGTGGAACGGATTAAGATCGCTCGTTCGTATGGTGACCTCTCAGAAAACTCTGAGTACGAAGCAGCAAAAGATGAACAAGCTTTTGTGGAAGGTCAAATCTCTAGCTTGGAAACAAAAATCCGTTATGCGGAAATCGTCGATAGTGATGCTGTTGCAGTAGACGAAGTTGCGATCGGAAAAACCGTTACAGTTCAAGAAGTTGGCGAAACAGATGAAGAAGTATACAGCATCGTTGGTTCAGCAGGGGCAGATGCCTTTGCAGGAAAGATCTCTAACGAAAGCCCAATCGGTCACGCTTTGATTGGTAAGAAGACAGGTGACGTTGTCACTGTTGAGACACCAGCTGGAAGCTACCAAGTGAAAATTTTGAACGTAGAAAAAACAGCGTAACTATAAAATGCAGGCTCTCCTAGAGGGCCTGTTTCAGATTAAAGACAAAGTTCTCTTAGAAACTTTCCTTAAGTGAGTATGGACGTCAGCGAACTTCTACGAAGTTCCATGA
>NZ_KV812046.1:35327-64791 GCF_001813295.1 Streptococcus sp. HMSC072G04 | reverse complement strand
AGTCAAAATAGGAAGTTTGACGCAGAATCTTTAGATTCTAGGAAGACTTATCTTTTCGACACGATTCGCAGCCCGTGTTCAATTAGTTTTGAACCCCTTCGCTTTTCAATTTTTAGGCTCAGGCTAAAACAGTTCCCCGAACTGTTTTACTTTCAAAACTCCCCTAGTGCCTGAAACAATTATGTTTCAAGCACTTTTCTCACGGCGGAAAGTTTCAGTATCTGCTGTATGAACCTAATAGTTTATATCATTTTATTTTTTAACATTACTTAGGTAAAAACGGTCTTAAAGCAGGCTCTCCAAGAGGGCCTATTTTTTTGTGCTCTTAATCTCCTTGTGAGGGTGAAAATTCTACGTTGACTAACTGAACGGTATCAAAAAAGCACTTGAACCCTTGGGTTCAAGTGCTGCTCTATTTTCGCTAGAATTTAGTAGTTTGTACTACTTTCTATTGCGTTGTTTTCCTGCATTGCGGTTGTTTTTTGGTTTGTGTTGGATTTGTGTCGTCGCAGTTGGTGTGACATCTTTTTTCACGCGGTGACTAGTCGCTTTTGGAGGATTGTTTTTGTATTCCTCAGCGACGCGTTTGCGAAGATTTGGACGAATCAAGTAGTTGATGACAAATTGTTGGATAATTTGGATCACCCCACCGACTACCCAGTAAAGAGTCACTCCGGCTGAAGAGATCAATGAGAAGACACCGATCATAATCGGACTCATCAGTGATGCTTTGCGCATGCTTTCCTTTTGGGTTTCATCTTCAATTCCATGAAGAGAAAGCATACTTTGGATATAGTAGAGAACCGCTACGATCGCTGTCAAGAGCAAGCTTGGTTTTCCAAGAGCAATGCCAAGGAAGCTACTATCTGCTACCCCTTTGGTGTGTTGAGCTGCAAAGAAGAGAGCAGAGAAGAATGGCATTTGGATCAAGAGTGGCAAACACCCAACTCCACCAAACATGCTAACTCCATTTTCACGTTGAGCAGCCATTAATTCCTGTTGCGCCAATAGCTTTTCTTCTTGTGTGCTAGCGTTCTTCATGCGCTCTTGGATTGGCCCAAGGATAGGTTTTAAGTAGTTCATCTTTTCAGATTGGTAGGTTGCCTTCCATGATTGGTACAAACCAAGTGGCAAGATGATTAACCGCACGATCAAGGTGACGATAATAATCCCGATCCCAAAGCCCAAGCCAAGGTTGTTGGCAAAGAATTTGATGGCTTCGCCCATCGGACGGCCAAGAAGATTCCAGATCAATCCAGTCGGATTTCCAGTTTTTCGATCGACACTCACGCATCCTGACAAGAAGACAAGCGAAGCTAGTCCCATCGATGCAAGTAATGCAAGTTTATTTTTTTTCACAAATAGTTCCTTCTTTTTTTTAATGTTACCTTTCTATTCTACTGTTTTTTTTGAAAATACACAATAGTTCTCTAGTCTTAATTTGCAATTTTGAAGTCTGTATAGTTTTCAAAGTTTGCGAGCGTTACATCTAAATAAGTCACATGCGCAAAAGGTGTAGGACCTTTGCGAATTTCTTGGATGAATTTGGCCATTTGGCTACTAGACTCTGCCT
The DNA here is from genome assembly GCF_001813295.1 of Streptococcus sp. HMSC072G04. Classification (GTDB taxonomy): domain Bacteria; phylum Bacillota; class Bacilli; order Lactobacillales; family Streptococcaceae; genus Streptococcus. Next base: position 63,218 of record NZ_KV812046.1, on the reverse strand, counting down.
GGGCCAGAATGCCAACCGTTCCGTCGTCATTATTCCAGACACGGCCAGTGATCCCACCGATCTCTAAAGCAAGACTGTACACTCCCCAGCGAAAGCCAACCCCTTGAACCCGTCCTTGGGCAATCATTTTTACCTTTTGCATGTGCGACCTCCTTGACTTGAAGAAATCTATCTGAGGCATGATTTCTTCTTTTTCTTTGTGCTATAATAGTTCTATGAATATTATAACGTCTAAATCCAATAATGTAATCAAAAATGCTAAAAAATTACATCAAAAAAAATACCGGACAGATTCTTATCTCATTGAAGGCTGGCATCTGTTTGAAGAGGCAGTAGAAAATCAAGCGAAGATTCGGCAGGTCTTTGTTTTAGAAGCCTATTTAGACCGGGTAGAGGACATCCAAAAAGTCACCATCGTGACTCCGGAGATCTTAAGTCTCTTGGCAGATTCGAAGACTCCGCAAGGGATTGTCGCAGAGATTCTTCTAGAGCAGCCAGAACTTCCGGATCAGCTACAAGGGCGCTTCCTCTATTTGGAGGATGTACAGGATCCTGGCAATGTAGGGACTATGATTCGAACAGCAGATGCAGCAGGCTTTGATGGCGTCATGCTTTCGAAAGCCAGCGCAGATCTATACAGTCTCAAGACCCTTCGATCCATGCAGGGCAGTCATTTCCATATCCCTATCTGGAAACTGGATCGAGAAGAACTATTGGAACGAGCTGCGCACTCTCATCTAGCAGTTCTCGCAACGACGCTTTCAGAAGCTTCCATTGACTACCGTCAGCTTCCTCAGACCGATCAGTTTATCCTGGTTATGGGCAATGAAGGAAATGGCATCAGCCAGGAAATGGCGGCACAAGCAGACCAGCTGGTTCATATTCCCATGCCAGGTCGGGCCGAGAGTTTGAATGTTGCAGTGGCAGCAGGAATTTTGATGTTTTCTTTAAGGAAATTTTGAGAAAAAGAAGTATACTTAACCTGTAAGAAGAAGTTGAGGGAGATCTTTTTGGGAGAGCTTATCAACGAAAGGTGGTTATCTTATGCAATATCATCGTGACAAAGAATACATGACCTATGTAGGCCATCTGATCCAGCATCCTAAGGTTCAAAAATTAGCTGACATTCCCCACCATATTCATTCCAATCGTTTGGAGCATTCCATTCATGTTAGCTATACCAGTTATAAACTGGCTAAAAAATTTGGTTGGGATGCTAAAAGTACGGCTCGGGGTGGCCTCTTGCATGACCTCTTTTATTATGATTGGCGCGAGACCAAGTTTACGAAAAGTCACGCCTGGATCCATCCCCGCATTGCCGTGAGAAATGCACGAAAGATCACAGATCTCAATGCCAAGGAAGAAGACATCATTATTAAACATATGTGGGGTGCTACCCTTGCCCCGCCTCGCTACAAAGAATCCTTCGTAGTGACCATGGTGGATAAATACTGGGCTGTTAAAGAAGCTTCAGAACCATGGCGTAAAAAGATGGCTAAAAGGAGATTTTTTCATCGAAAAATGTTAAAATCGTAGTAAACAAATTTGAAAGGAACTTGTTTATATGTATAATGATTCAGTAATCCAAGAACAAAGTGGATTGAATGCTTTTTATAACAAAATCTACTCATTAGTGGGGATCGGTGTTGGGATTTCAGCCCTTGTCTCTGGTCTTATGATGACGGTCTTTCAAGATTTCTTCGTTCAAATCTTGACAAAAGCACCCATGGTTTACTATGCAGCAGTGGTTGTAGAATTGATCTTGGTCTTTGTTGCAAGTGGGAAGGCTGTTAAAAATAGCCCGTCTGCTCTTCCGATCTTCTTGATCTACTCAGCTTTGAATGGCTTTACGTTGAGCTTTATCATTGCTCGCTACATGCAAGCAACTGTCTATAAGGCTTTCTTGGTCAGTGCCTTGATGTTTATTGTCATGGGAGCTATCGGACGCGTCGTGAAAAAGGACCTGTCTGGAATGGGACGTGCCTTGATGGGAGTCTTGATCGGTGTGATCATCGCTTCTGTTGTGAACATGTTCTTGAGAAGTTCTGGAATGGACTATATCTTGAGTATCATCTCTGTATTCCTCTTTGCAGGATTGACAGCTTGGGATAACCAAAAGATTCGCTATGTCTATGATCAAACAAATGGTCAACCTGCTACAGGTTGGGCAGTAGCAATGGCTTTGGAACTTTATCTTGACTTTATCAACCTCTTTATCAGCCTTCTTCGTATCTTCGGAAGAAACGACTAATCAAAGAGAGCTTGAGCTGGGGCAGTTGCCTCGGCTTTTTTTGTCTTCCGACTTGTGCTATACTAATAGTGACTAAAGAATAGAAATGAGCGCTTATGAAAACACCTTTTGTAACCCGTGAACAATTAGAAAGTCTGACCCAAGAATTTCCTACCCCTTTCCATCTCTATGATGAAGCAGGAATTCGTGAAACGGCTCGTGACCTCCATCAAGCTTTTGCTTGGAATGAAGGATTTAAGGAGTACTTTGCCATCAAGGCGACTCCTAACCCATCGATCCTAAAAATTTTGCAAGAAGAGGGATGTGGTGTCGACACGGCCAGCTACGTAGAATTATTAATGGCAGATAAACTGGGCTTTAGTGGAAAAGAAATCATGTTTTCTTCTAACAACACGCCAGCTGATGAATTTGTCTATGCGAGAGATTTAGGGGCAACGATCAATCTGGACGCCTATGAAGACATTGCTTTCTTGAAGTCTGTGACCAGCATCCCCAAGGTTATTTCTTGCCGCTATAATCCTGGTGGAGTTTTTGAACTGGGAACCGATATTATGGACAATCCTGAAGAAGCCAAGTTTGGAATGACCAAGGAGCAATTGATCCAAGCCTTTATCGAGTTGAAAGAACTAGGTGTGGAAGAGTTTGGCATTCATGCTTTATTAGCTTCTAATACTGTATCCAACGACTACTATCCAGAGCTGGCGCGTCAACTTTTTGAATTGGCAGTGGAAGTCGTCGAGAAAGCAGGTGTCCACTTGGGCTTCATCAACCTCTCTGGTGGAGTTGGGGTCAATTACAAGCCAGAACAAGAACCAAATGATATTGCCATTATTGGGGAAGGTGTGCATCGCGTTTTTGATGAGATTCTCAAACCGGCAGGACTTGGTCATGTGAAAATCTATACCGAGCTTGGTCGCTTTATGCTGGCTGCACACGGCCTCCTGGTAACCAGAGTCACTCATAAAAAGAAAACCTACCGGACCTATGTGGGCGTCGATGCTTCAGCTGTGAACCTTCTTAGACCGGCTATGTACGGTGCTTATCACCATATCACCAATATGGATCGTCCAGATGGACCAACTGAAGTGGTCGATGTCGTGGGAAGTCTCTGTGAAAATAACGATAAATTTGCGAAACAACGAGAACTACACGTGACGGAGATTGGAGATTTGCTCGTGATCCATGACACGGGAGCCCATGGATTTTCAATGGGGTATCAGTACAATGCCAAGTTACGTTCGGCAGAAGTTTTGCTTCAAGAAGATGGGCAGGCCCGTTTGATTCGTCGAGCAGAAAAACCAGAAGATTATCTTGCGACACTCTACGGCTTTGACATTGAAAAATAAGCGATTGTCTGATATAATGATAGTTATGTAAAAATAATGGATCGGAGAAAATTGTATGAATCTCTTTTTAGGAATTTTGTTGATTATTTTAGCTTTCTTTGGTGGGATGGTTGCAGGAATGTTCTTGCTTCGTCGTCAATTTGAAAAAGAATTTGCATCAAACCCACGTTTGAATGTTGAAGCAGTCCGTACGCTTTTAGGTGCCAGTGGCCAACGTCCAAGCGAAGCAAAAGTTCAACAAGTCTATCGCCAAATTGTGAACCAACAAAAATCAGCAATGGCGAAAAACAAGAAAAAATAAGAGTGGGGCAATCTCACGATAATAAATGAGAGGGGCTTGGAGGAATTTCTTAGTCCCTCCTTTTGGAAGGAAGAGATATGGATAACCGACCGATTGGTTTTTTAGATTCTGGAGTAGGGGGCCTGACTGTTGTCCGCGAATTGCTCCGTCAGCTTCCTCACGAAGATGTCGTCTATATTGGAGATTCAGCGCGTGCACCTTATGGTCCTAGACCAGCAGACCAAATTCGCGAGTATACTTGGCAGATGGTGAACTTCCTTCTGACCAAAAATGTCAAGATGATTGTCTTAGCCTGTAATACAGCGACGGCAGTTGTTTGGGAAGAAGTCAAGGAGAAACTTGATATTCCCGTTTTGGGAGTGATCTTGCCTGGAGCTTCTGCAGCCATTAAATCGACGACCCATCAAAAAATTGGGGTCATTGGGACACCGATGACGGTTTCTTCTGGAATTTATAAAGAGAAGATTCAAAGTCTAGCACCAGACATGGAAGTCAGCAGTTTAGCTTGTCCCAAGTTTGTTCCTTTAGTGGAATCAAACGAGTTGGCATCCAGTGTGACCAAAAAGGTGGTTTACGAAACCCTAAAACCACTAGTTGGAAAGGTTGATACTTTAGTCTTGGGATGCACCCATTATCCCCTTTTAAAACCGATCATTCAAAATGTTATGGGACCGGATGTCAAATTGATTGATAGTGGGGCAGAGTGTGTTCGGGATATCTCCGTCTTATTAAACTATTTTGAGCTTAATAAGAGTCGCGAACTCTTAGAGCAGACCCACCGCTTTTATACAACTGCAAATGCCAATAGCTTTGCAGCGATTGCCGAAAAATGGCTAGAACGTTCAGTGAATGTGGAGCATGTAAATTTATGAGTGACAAACTATTTGAATACAAAGATCCCCAGGATTGGTATATTGCCCAATGGGGGGAAGATGCAGACTACAACCAATTTAGTCAAGTGCCTACGGAAGCTTCCACTCTGTTAGATCAGCTGGAACTTTTCTTTGCCAAGGATCCTGAAGGATTCCCTCTCAATCTATCGGTGATGCGCTATGGTTCAGCCTTTCGTTTTCTGACCTTTTTGACTGAAATCTTGAATGAAGTCAAGGGAAGAGCTTTTGAGATCGTACAGCGTCAAGGAGCCTTGCTCTTGGTTGAAAAAGGGAAATTGCTCTATTTACATTTACCAAGTGATGGGGTGGATTTAGAAGCCTTCTTGGGTCAAGACAAGGTCAAAGATACGATTCTTATTGCGACTCGAAATGAGGGAAAAACCAAAGAATTCCGTAATATGTTTGAAAAGCTGGGCTTTGAAGTGGAAAATCTCAATCAATACCCAGAGCTTCCAGAAGTCGAAGAAACAGGTCTAACCTTTGAAGAGAATGCCCGCCTAAAAGCTGAAACGATCGCAGAGCTAACTGGGAAAACAGTCTTAGCGGATGATTCAGGTTTGAAGGTAGATATCTTGGGTGGCTTACCAGGGGTTTGGTCAGCTCGCTTTGCGGGAGTTGGTGCGACAGATGCAGAGAATAATGCGAAATTGTTGCACGAATTGGCCATGGTCTTTGACTTGAAAGATCGCTCAGCCCAGTTCCATACGACCTTGGTGGTCGCAAGACCAGGTAAGGAAAGCCTAGTGGTGGAAGCAGATTGGCCAGGGTATATTAATTTTGAGCCCAAAGGGGAACACGGCTTTGGCTATGACCCTCTCTTCTTAGTTGGGGAAACGGGCCGTGCTGCTGCTGAATTAACGCTTGAAGAAAAAAATACACAATCACATCGTGCTTTAGCTGTTAAAAAGTTATTGGAGGTATTTCCATCATGGCAAAGCAAACAATCATCGTTATGAGTGACTCGCATGGAGACCGCTCCATTGTTGAAGCTATTAAAGAAAAATACCTAGGCCAGGTCGATGGGATCTTTCACAATGGGGATTCTGAACTAAAAAGTGATGATCCTATCTGGGAAGGGATCCACGTTGTCCAAGGAAATATGGATTTTTATGATGGCTATCCGGAACGCTTGGTGACCCAACTAGGGCCAACACGGATCATCCAGACCCACGGACATCTCTTCCAGATCAATTTTAGTTTTCAAAAATTGGATCTGTGGGCCCAAGAGGAGGAAGCAGATATCTGTCTTTACGGCCACCTTCATATCCCAGATGCTTGGAAGGAAGGAAGAACCCTCTTTGTGAATCCTGGATCCGTTAGCCAACCTCGTGGTCTGATTCGCGAATGTTTGTATGCCAAGATAGAGATTACCGATTCGAACTTCAAGGTAGAGTATTATACGCGAGATCATGAATTGTACCCTGAATTGACAAAGGAGTTTAGCAGATGATAGCAAAGGAATTTGAACGTTTCTTGCTGGCGCAGGAAGAGACGTTCTTAACTCCTGCCAAAAATTTAGCGGTCTTAATTGATACCCACAATGTAGACCATGCGGTCTTGCTGTTGAGCCAGATTAGCTATAGTCGTATTCCGGTAGTGACGGATGAACGCAAGTTTGTGGGGACGATCTCCCTAACGGATATTCTATCTTATCAATTGAAACACGAGATTCCTGAGGAGACTTTTGCTTCGATGGATATCGTAGACGTTGCAAAGAAGGAGGTCGGGGTCATCGGCTTAGACTTCAATTTGACAGAAGTCCTTCACAAGTTGGTGGATGACTCCTTCTTATCAGTGGTGGATGAAGAAGGTTATTTCCAAGGGATTATTACGCGGAAATCGATTCTCAAAGCCATCAATTCGCTAATGCATAATTTTTCAAATGAATACGAGATGATTCCAAAATGAAAGAATTTATTGCAAGTTTTATTGATCAAAAAGAACTAAGTGAAAATTCTCAGTCAGCCTATTTCTATGATTTGGACCAATTTGTTGAATCAATTCATGGAAAAGTGACACCGACGAATTTGAGAATTTACCAAGCTTCGATTAAAGATTTTAAACCGGCGGTTCAAAAACGAAAATTATCCGCTGTTAACCAATTTTTATATTATTTGTATCAAGAACGCTTTATTTCTGAATACCATCGTTTGGTCTTGCCTAAAATTCAACCGGCCAAGACCCATGATCGTGAATTGTTGGATCTGACCCATTTTTGGGAAGAATCAATCAACCCTCAGGGACGCTTGATGGCCTTGTTGATTCTGGAGATGGGCTTATTGCCAAGTGAGATCCTCCAAGTCAAGGTCGAAGATATTCAGCTGGACTTTCATGTCATTCGAGTGGGCAAAAATGGCCAAAAACGGGTTTTAAAAGTTCCAGATCCTTTACTGGATGAGTTGCAACTCTTCCTCGATGGTGTCTATCTCTTTGATAATAAAGGAAAATCATACTCCCGTCAGTGGGGATTCCGGCAATTAGAAGCCTTCTTGATCGAAAAAGGCAACCAAGACCTTTCGGCGCAATCGATTCGTGAGCAGTATATTTTGAAACAACGTGAACTCGGTGTGGATCTCTTTAGTATTGCGCGTGAATTGGGGCTAAAAACCATGGTGACATTAGAAAAATATAAATAATGGATATTAAAATTAAAGATTTTGAAGGGCCTCTGGACCTCTTGCTCCACTTGGTCTCTAAATACCAGATGGATATCTATGAGGTCCCCTTGATTGAGGTGATCGAACAGTATCTGGCTTATCTGGCGACTCTCCAGGCTATGAAACTAGAGGTAGCAGGGGAATACATGCTGATGGCTAGTCAATTAACCCTGATCAAGAGTCGAAGACTTCTTCCTAAGGTCGTAGAGGAGATGGATGAAGCAGAGGATCTAGAGCAGGACCTCCTTTCTCAATTGGAAGAGTACCGTACTTACAAGCAATTAGGAGAGTTGATGGCCTCGCAGCATGAGGAGCGCGCCCTCTATTATTCAAAACCGAAGATGGAATTGGTCTATGACGATACCGAATTACTTCATGATCGCACCACGGTGGATCTCTTCTTGGCTTTCTCAAAACTATTGACCAAGAAAAAAGAAGAATTCCGCCAGAACCATACAACCATTGTAAAGGATGAATACAAGATTGAGGATCTGATGGACCAGCTGCGTCACCGATTCCACGATCGCTCACAAGTTCTCTTGCAGGACTTGTTTCTAGAAGCAGCTGATCTCCAAGAGGTCATTACCCTATTTCTTGCAACCCTTGAATTGATCAAGATTCAAGAGGTCACAGTGGTACAGGATAGGGCTTTTGGAGAAATTTACTTAAATAGGATTGAACATGAGCAAATTAGCTGAAATTGAAGCACTCTTATTTGTAGCGGGTGAAGAAGGAATTACTGCCAGACAAATCGCAGATCTTCTCTCTTTACCCCCAACAGGTGTGGTGCAAAGTTTAGAAAAATTGGCCCAAAAATACCAGGAGGATACAGATACGAGTCTGTGTTTGATGGAGACAGCTTCCCGTTATAAATTGGTGACAAAGGCAGACTACGCTTCGGTTTTACGAGACTATTCTAGAACGCCTATGAACCAAAGTTTGTCTCGGGCTGCCCTTGAAACCTTGTCAATCATTGCTTATAAGCAACCGATCACCCGCGTGGAGGTCGATGATATTCGAGGCGTCAATTCCAGTGGTGCTATTACCAAACTACTTTCATTTGATCTGATCCGTGAAGATGGAAAAAAAGAAGTCCTCGGGCGTCCTAATTTGTATGTCACGACGGAGTATTTTTTGGATTATATGGGGATCAATCATTTGGAGGAATTGCCAAAGGTTGAGGAAGTGGACATCGATCCAGAGGAAGGTCAATTATTTTCAGAGAGAACAGAGGAACTAGATGAGAATTAACAAATATATTGCCCATGCAGGCGTAGCTAGTCGTCGCAAGGCCGAAGAACTGATCAAGCAAGGCTTGGTGACAGTCAATGGCCAAGTTGTGCGTGAATTAGCGACCATCATTAAAACTGGCGATCAGGTTGAAGTAGAAGGGACTCCAATCTATAACGAAGAAAAGGTCTACTATCTTTTAAATAAGCCACGTGGCGTCATCTCTAGTGTATCGGATGATAAAGGGCGGACAACAGTCGTTGACCTTTTATCTCAAGTACCAGAGCGCATCTACCCAGTGGGACGTTTGGACTGGGATACATCTGGTGTCTTGATTTTGACCAATGATGGTGATTTTACAGATGAGATGATTCACCCGCGAAATGAAATTGATAAGGTCTATGTGGCGCGTGTCAAAGGGATTGCCAATAAGGAAAACTTGCGTCCCTTGACGCGAGGGGTGACCATTGATGGAAAGAAAACCAAGCCAGCAACTTACGAGATCTTAAAAGTGGATGTCGAAAAGAACCGTTCAGTGGTTCAGTTGACCATTCATGAAGGGCGTAACCACCAGGTTAAAAAGATGTTTGAAGCGGTGGGACTTTTAGTGGATAAACTCTCCCGGACCCAGTTTGGGAATTTGGACGTCTCAGGACTACGTCCGGGTGAATACCGTCGCTTGAATAAAAAAGAAATCAGCCAGCTGCACAATCTAGCAGTGACTAAATCTAAAAAAGCATGAAAACAATCCTGATTGCGCTGGTCAGAGGCTATCAAAAATGGATCTCTCCCCTATTTCCGCCTTCTTGTCGCTTTCAACCGACCTGTTCCAATTATATGATCCAAGCGATTGAACGTTTTGGTGTGAAAGGTGTCTTGATGGGGATCGCAAGGATTCTACGTTGCCATCCTGGAACCAAAGCAGGACCAGACCCCTTACCAGACCATTTTAGTCTGAAGCGAAATGAAGAATCAAAATAGGACGATCGCAAATAAACAGAAAAGAGGCTGGGACAAAAGTCCTAGCCTCTCAATTATTTTTGGATTGTCGAGCAAGACGCAGTGGTTGAGTGGGCTCTACTACGCTGATTTCATCAGCTTTTACAGCCCTACTCAACTGTGCGGAGGTGGGACGACGAAATCGAATTCTAACGAATTACCGATTTCTGTCCCACTCTCGTTGATTTTGTATAAGAGTTGTCTATCAGCGTTTAGACCATGTTTTAGGGAGGAAGAGAAGAATCATTGGATAGATTTCAAGTCGTCCGGCAATCATGGCTAAGGAAAGTAACAGTTTTGAAATGGGACTAAAGATGGAGAAGGTTTGACCTGTTCCAATCATAGGTCCAATGTTGTTGAAACAACTAAAGATAGCGCTGACAACCGTCATGAAGTTATTATTGTCTAGACTGACTACAAAGAGCAAGCCGATTGTGATAAAACTGTATATTGTAAAGTACTTGAGGATCTGATGCTGTGTATCCTTATCCAATACCGTATCATTGACATGCAAGGTTAGAACGCGATTCGGAGACAAGGTCGAAAGAACCTGATTTTTTGCGATTCGCCATAAGGTCAAGCACCGAATGACTTTAAGTCCCCCAGCGGTCGATCCAGCAGATCCACCGACCACCATCAGCATCAAGAGGATGAATTGAGAAAAGAGAGGCCATTTTTCCGTCGTTCCATAACCAAAACCGGTGGTGGTGATGATATTGGAAACTTGGAAGAAGGAAATCTCAAAACTCTTAGCGACATTGGCATAGAGATGAAGGACATTGTAAGCGATCAAGACACTGGACACGAGGACGATGGTGATATAGGTCCGCAATTCCTCATCTTTAAAGAAGGCCTTGAATTTTCGGATCATGAGGAAGTAGTAGAGGTTAAAGTTAACCCCGAAGACTAAAACCCCAATACTGACCAAATAGGTGATTAAACTACTATTGTAGTGGGCAATTCCGTCGTTAAAAACGGTAAAGCCCCCGGTCCCAGCCGTCCCCATGGCGATGACAAAACTATCATAAAGGGGCATGCCAGCAAGGAAATAAATAACTACAAAGAGGAAGAACAAGCCCAAGTACAAGAAGTAGAGGATTTGAGCTGTGTTTTTTAATTTGGAAACGACCTTCCCAAAAACTGGACCAGGAACTTCCGCCTTCATGACTTCGAGGTGGCTGTTCTTGTTATTGTCCATAATCGCAAGGGCGAAGACCAATACTCCCATCCCCCCAATCAAGTGGGTGAAACTGCGCCAAAAGAGGAGGGAGTGGCTGAGGACACCCACATCATCTAAAATCGTTGCCCCTGTTGTTGTAAAGCCAGAGCTGACTTCAAAGAAGGCATCGATAATGTTGGGGATTTGTCCCGAAAAGACAAAGGGAAGGGCCCCGAAGAAGGACCAGAGGATCCAACAGAGTGCTACAATCAGGACTCCTTCTTTAGCATAGATGTGAAAATCCTTTGGTTTGTGAAAACTACCAAGTAGCCCCAGCCCAAGTAAGATGGCCATGGTTGCCCCAATAGAGACAAAAACCTTGGCAGGTTCCTGATAGATCGTAGCGACGACTAAGGGAACGATCAGGAGAGCTGCCTCGATTAAGAGGAGCTTGGACAAGAGGTAACGAATCATGCTTCTATTCATCAGGCTTACCTCTCAACTAAATCGTAGATTTTAGTGACATTTTGAATCAAGGTGGTCACAACAATCCGATCTCCTACCATCAAACGGTCATCTCCATTAGGGAAAATAGCCTTACCATCTCGAATAATGGCAGCGATTAAGACGCCTTTTTTTAATTTCAATTCAGAGAGGGGATATTGGGTTAGTTTATTGTCTTCCTTGATTTGGAACTGCAAGGTTTCAATCCGGCCGTTTGCGACATGGTGCAAAGCTTCTAGGTTTGAGAACTGTGCATTGTATCGCCCGCGAATAAAGTGCATAATGGTGTCTACGGCGATGCGTTTTGGCGTAACGATACTGGTCATATCTTGATCGCCAATGATCTCCAACAGACTGGTTCGGTTGACCTTGGTAATGTTCTTTTTGACTCCGACAGAATCCAAGAACATAGAGGTGATGATGTTTTCTTCATCGACCCCTGTCAAAGTAGCCACAGCATCGAAGTTATTGGCACTCTCTTCTAAAAGAATGTCTTTAGCGGTTCCGTCTCCATGGACGACATAGAGATCAGGAAATTCCTGACTAAAGAATTCTGCCCGTTCACGATTTACCTCTAAGACCTTGAGATCGATCTTGCGGCGCACATCTTGAAGAATATTGAGTAGGTAGTAGGCAATTTTCCCAGCACCAATGATCATCATGCTTTTAATGACCTGTGGGCGAACATTGTTGTGGAAAAGAACAACCTCGATCCGATTACCCGTTACAAAAATCTTGTCTTGAGGTTGCAAGACAAAATCTCCGTTTGGAATGGTGAGTTCGTTGCCACGCTCGATCGCACAAACAATGACATTTCCGTATTTCTTTCGGAATTGGGAGAGGCTCATATTGCAGAGATTGCTATCTGGCTTGATCTTAAATTCCATCAAGGCAACCCGGCCATTGGCAAAATGCTCCACAGAAAGGGCATTTGGAAAGTCAATGATATTGGCAATATAACGAGCTGTCAGCAATTCCGGATTGACAACTAGGGAGAAGCCCAAGATATTTTTTTCCTTGAAGTAGGAATTGGAATATTCCGGATTCCGCACCCGAACGATGGTCTCTTTGGCTCCCATTTTTTTAGCCAAAACTGCAGAAACCATGTTAACCTCGTCGTACTCGGTCATGGAAATGAAGATATCGCAGTTTTCAACATCCGCTTGTTCCAAGATCTTGAAGTTCGCCCCATTCCCTAAAATTCCAATGATATCAAACCGTTTGGTAATATGGTTAAGAACGGATTCGTCTTTTTCGATCAAAATAACATCGTGGTTTTCAGCAACAAGAGAACGACAAAGGGCCGTTCCGACCTTTCCTCCACCAACAACAATAATTTTCATAGAATACCTCCAGAGTATGCTTCTATCATACTCTATTTTCAAGAAAAATTCATCTTTTTTAAGGATTTTCTGGCGGAATTTTGAGAAGCTAAGAACAAGTAGGAAAAATCGTCAAAAGAGTAGAGCTAGGAGGGATTGAAAACTTTGAGAAAGTTTCTTAAAAAAATCTAAAAAAACTATTGACAGGAGCTTCAAAAGTGATATACTTAGAAAGTACCTTCGTTGATTTACCTCAAACCTGTTGTGAGTTAAGTTAATGAAGCTGTAACCACGCTGTTTGCTGAGCTTGACTCCGGGCAGTGTGGCTATTTTTTTATCAGAAAGAGATCGAGTATGAATATTGAAGAACTGGACTACCAAGAGTCAGCAGCTCAAAACCACATCGTCTTGTTCCAACCTCAGATTCCACAAAATACGGGAAATATTGCACGGACTTGTGCGGCGACCAATTCCCCCTTACATATCATTCGCCCTATGGCTTTTCCAATCGATGATCGCAAAATGAAGCGAGCAGGTCTCGATTATTGGGACAAGCTGGATGTCCGTTTTTATGATAGTCTAGAAGAGTTTATGGAAGCGGCGCGCGATGGTCAGGTGCACCTAGTGTCCAAGTTTGCAAATCAGACCTATTCAGACGTTTCTTATCAGGATGGGAAGTCCCATTATTTCTTGTTTGGACGCGAGGATAAAGGTTTACCGGAAGATTTTATGCGCCAGCATGAAGAGAAGGCTATTCGCATTCCGATGAATGATGAGCATGTCCGTAGTTTAAATGTCTCCAATACCGTCTGCATGATTGTCTATGAGGCACTCCGCCAGCAAGGTTTTAAGGGGCTGGAGTTGAGCCATCGTTATGAGAACGACAAGCTCAAATAAGAACGAAAAGTTAAAACCCGAACGATGTAATCTATAAAGTTACAAAACTTGCCTTAGCAAGTTTTTTTTGTTATGATTAAGAAGTCTTCAGGGCAGGGTGTAATTCCCGACCGGCGGTGACTTTTACTAGGAAATGTTCTTTTCCATACTCTAAAAGAAGTCCGCGAGCGCAAGCTGATGTGGTGTGACTCCACAACCGACAGTATAGTCTGGATGGGAGAAGACGAGAGACGAATAGACTGACAGCTATTCTGATCTGTTTAGAGCTGGTTCATGGGAATAGTACGTTGGAGTCTAAGGTTGACGAACGGCATGTTTCGATGGAGATCAGCTAAAGTAACTAGAATAGTTTCTAGTTTAAGCTTTGTTTAAATAGTTTAGAGTAGAATGATGGAGTAGACGTCTTTCCAGCTTCTCTAATTTTTAAAAAATTGGAGGAACCTGTTATGACAAATACACGTAAACTGACCCTAGTGGCTGTTTTATCCGCTTTATCTTTTATTTTGATGTTCTATCAATTTTCTTTCTTGATAGATTTCTTCAAAATTGATTTGAGTATCATCGCCATTTTGTTGGCCTTGGTCCTATTGGATTTTAAAAGTGCCGTTTGGGTAACCTTGATCCGATCTGTTCTTAAGTTAGCCCTTAATAATAAGGGGCTTGAAACCTTGATCGGATTACCAATCAATATCATTGGAGTTCTTGTTTTTGTCCTTGCTTTTGCATGGATTTGGAACAAGGAACGGACCCATGGACGATTTGTCCTGGCAACGATTGTTGGAACGATCAGCTTGAGTATCACGATGGTATTGGTGAACTATGTCTATGCAATCCCTTTGTATGCTCGTTTTATGAACTATGATATTTCGAAAACACTAGGGCTTGTCCACTATTTAGCCGCAATGGTTGCACCGTTTAACCTGATCGAAGGAGTGATTTGGGCCATCGCATTTGGGTTGATCTATACCTTATTGCAACCGATTTTGAAAAAATATGAAAAATAAACAACAACATTGGGCGAAGGCAAGCTTCGCCCTTCTCATTTTTGTCATTCTCGGGTATGTGATTCGCTTTTACCCGCAACAATTAACAGGCTTTGATAGCACGATTCAGTCTGCTATTCGAGGCGATCTGCCTGCAGCACTGACGGCCTTCTTTACCAAGGTGACCCATGTCATGGATACCAAGATCATTGTCATCTGGGTAGGCCTTCTGCTAGTGGTCTTTGCCTATAAGAAATGGTACAGTGAAGCTCTTTTTCTAGGGAGCAATCTGGTATTGACTGGTCTTTTGGTTCTTCTTCTAAAGAATATCTACCAGAGACCGAGACCAAGTATTCTTCATCTAGTAGAGGAAAAAGGCTTTTCTTTCCCGAGTGGTCATTCACTGGCGTCTACCCTTGTTTTGGGAAGTTTGATCATCATAATTGGCCAACATGTAAAAAATAAAACAGCCCGCTATTGCCTTCAAGGCTTGCTGGTTCTGGGAATCGTGACCATTGTGGTTTCCCGCGTTTATGTCGGGGTCCACTACCCATCAGACGTTCTCGGCAGTATGATTTTGGGTCTTGCTGTCTTACAGTTTGAGTATCCCTTGTATGATCGCTTGCGATTTCAATGGCGCTTTACAGGGAAGCAAAAATAAGCATCTAACAACTAGGAGTTGAACTCGCGTTTTGAGTTCGATTCTTTTTTTGCTATAATGAAGGGTATGAAATCCTATAATACCTTGAATAATTATTATCGAACCTTATTTGGAGAAAAGACCTTTAAAGTCCCTATTGATGCAGGCTTTGATTGTCCCAATCGAGACGGAACAGTCGCCCACGGTGGCTGTACTTTTTGTACGGTCTCAGGTTCAGGAGATGCCATTGTGGCCCCAGAAGCTCCGATTCGAGAACAGTTTTACAAAGAGATTGATTTTATGCATCGGAAATGGCCAGATGTGAAGAAGTACCTGGTCTATTTTCAAAATTTTACCAATACCCACGATAAAGTGGAAGTCATTCGAGAGCGGTATGAACAGGCCATCAATGAACCAGGAGTGGTAGGAATCAACATTGGTACGCGTCCGGACTGTTTACCAGATGAGACCTTGGCCTACCTAGCAGAGCTGACAGAGCGCATGCATGTGACGATTGAGTTGGGACTTCAGACGACTTATGAAGCGACTTCTGAATTGATCAATCGGGCCCATAGTTATGGCCTCTATGTTGAAACCGTCAAGCGGATTCGCAAACAGGTGCCCAAGGCAGAGATCGTCTCCCATTTGATCAATGGCCTTCCTGGGGAAACGCATGAGATGATGGTGGAAAATGTTCGCCATTGTGTGACTGATAATGAAATTGATGGCATCAAGTTGCACCTCTTGCATTTGATGACCAATACACGGATGCAACGGGACTATCATGAAGGACGACTTCAACTCATGAGCCAGGAGGAGTATGTCAAGGTCATCTGTGACCAGTTGGAGATCATCCCCAAACACATTGTCATCCACCGGATTACCGGGGATGCGCCACGAGATATGTTGATTGGCCCTATGTGGAGCCTCAACAAATGGGAAGTCCTAAACGCCATTGAAACTGAAATGCGTCGTCGTGGAAGTACCCAAGGATGTAAGCTAGAAGAAAAGGAGACTGCCGATGCTTCGACCACTTGAAATGGCCCATCAATTTTTAGCAGAAGTCATCACCAAAGAAGATGTGGTGGTGGATGCGACCATGGGAAATGGACATGATACCGCCTTTTTAGCCCAACTTGCAGGTCAGGTCTATGCCTTTGATATTCAAGAGCAGGCACTTGTAAATACCCAAGAAAGATTGGACAAGTTGGGGCTTCAACAGGTCCGGTTGATTTTGGATGGCCACCATCATGTGGACCAATATGTGGAGAACCTCAAAGCAGCTATTTTTAATCTGGGTTATCTGCCATCTGCAGATAAGTCGGTCATTACTCTTCCTGCTACCACGATTGAAGCGATGGAAAAAATCTGTGCTCGCCTAGAAAAAGGTGGGCGAATGGCTATTATGATCTATTATGGTCATGAGGGAGGAGACATCGAGCGTGATGCAGTGCTGGACTTCGTCAGTCAGCTCCCTCAAAAAGACTATACAGCGACCATCTACCGAACACTGAATCAAGTGAATCAGCCACCATTTTTGGTCATGATCGAAAAATTAGAAAGCTACCGTCATGGATAAAGAATATTTAAAGAATAAAATTGAAGGATTGAGACATCATTTTGTCGAATCAACCATCCACGAGCGTGCAATAGGTTTTTATGATGAAGCCCATATGACCAAAAAGATGCTCAAAATAAAAAAGAAATTGGTTTCGCTTGAGATGGAACGGTGCCAAAAGAAGATTGAGCACAAGGATGTAACCAAGACAGACCAAAAGATTGCGGAGTTAAAACAGCAATTTGAGACCTGCTGCCAAGAACGTTAGGGAGGGAGTGATATGGAACTACTCCTTTATGCAGTGATCTTTTCGATGATTTTGATCGTCTCAAATGCTACCAATAAACTTGTGCCGAGCCTTCCTCTGCCCTTGATTCAAATTTTACTAGGGATTGGTTGGGCCCTCTTTGTGCCAGAAGAAAATTTCCATCTGGATACCGAGCTCTTTCTGGCCTTGGTTATTGGCCCTCTCTTATTTCGAGAAGCAGAAGAAGCAGATATTACTTCTGTCTTAAAGCACTGGCGGGTCATCCTCTATTTGATTTTTCCAGTGATTTTTATCTCAACCATTAGTTTGGGCTGGGCAGCTCACTCTTTGTGGCTGAGCCTTCCTTTAGCAGCCTGTATGGCAGTTGGGGCAGCCCTTGGACCTACAGACTTAGTAGCCTTTGCTTCCCTATCTGAGCGCTTTAGCTTTCCAAAGCGGGTTTCGAATATCTTAAAAGGCGAGGGGTTACTAAATGATGCCTCAGGTCTAGTTGCCTTTCGAGTGGCCTTGGCAGCCCTTGCGACCGGAAGTTTCTCCCTTGGAGAGGCAGGGGTTTCCTTAGGAATCTCCATTATTGGAGGATTTGCGGTGGGGATCTTGACGGCCTTTGTGAACCGTTGGTTGCAAACCTTGCTCTTGAGTGTTCGCGCCAGTGATATTGCCAGTGAATTGTTATTAGAACTGAGCCTCCCTCTGTTGACCTTCTTCCTTGCAGAAGAACTCCATGTCTCTGGTATCATTGCAGTAGTTGTGTCAGGGATCCTAAAAGCCAGTCGCTTTAAGCACATTACCCTACTTGAAGCGCGGGTGGATACTGTGAGTCATACTGTCTGGAATACGGTCAACTTTATCTTAAATGGCTCGGTCTTTGTTATCTTAGGAATGGAATTGGAAATGATCGCCAAGCCCATCTTAAGTAGTCCCATTTACAATAATCTTCTTTTAGTTCTTTCTGTCTTTCTGTTGACAGCCTTGCTCTTTTTGATTCGTTTTGTCATGGTTTACCTCTTTTATTGGTTCCGAACGGTTCGACTAAAAAAATCGTTGAGAAATTATCTAAAGGATGCCTTATTGCTGACCTTTTCAGGTGTGAAGGGAACGGTTTCGATTGCGACGATTCTTTTGATTCCAACCAAAATCGAAAAAGAATACCCCATCCTACTCTTTTTAGTGGCAGGAGTTACCCTTGTCAGCTTTATTGCTGGCTTAGTGGTACTTCCAAAATTATCAGAAGACAAGGAAGAAACAAATGACTACCTGATGCAGATCGCGATTTTAAATGATGTCGTCATGGAGTTAGAAGCAGACCTAAAAAATAGCAAGCACAAGGGTCCCTTGTATGCGGCGATTGATAACTACCATGGTCGTATAGAAAACTTGATTCTAGGCCAAGAAAACAGGCTCATTCAAAAGGACTGGGAACAGTTGAAGCTCCTGATTTTGAGTATTGAAAGTGATGGCTTGGAACAAGCCTATGAAGAAGGAAAGATTCGAGAGCGGGGCTACCGCGTCTACCAACGCTATCTTCGCAATATGGAGCAACGTGTCAATCGCAATCTTTCGTCTCGTTTAACCTATTACCTCTTGGTGTCTTTCCGCCTTTTGCGTTTATTAGTTCATGAGATCTTAACTTTTGGGTCTGGCTTGCGAAACTGGTGGACCCGAGAAGACAGCAAGTTAGAGGCTATTGATTATGACCAGATTGCGGCCCTTTATCTGGCCAATACGGAAATCATCATCGAAAGTTTGGAAGACCTCAAGGGGATTTATCGGAGCAGTTTGATCTCTTTCCTACAAGAATCCCGTCTGAGAGAGACAGCCATTATTACCAGTGGGGCCTTTGTGGAGCGGGTTATTAATCGCGTGAAACCAAATAATATCGATGAAATGTTGAGAGGCTATTATTTGGAGCGTAAGATTATTTTTGAATATGAAGCGCAACACCTGATTACCGCCAAGCAAGCGCGCCGTATGCGACAAAATGTCAATGAATTAGAAAGCTATTCCCTAAGAGAAAGTGCCAATACGCTTCCATATGATATGATCGAGTATGCACGGAATCGATAAAAGCAAAAAGTGCTAAGATAAAAATCTTAGCACTTTTCAGGATATGGAAAAACATTATGGTACAAAGGAATCTAGAAGAAGTTATAAAAAAATCAGAATTATTCCCAATTTTTTGAATCAATCAAAAAAATGATGAAACTTTCCGCCGTGAGAATAGTTCTTGAAATCCTTTTATTTCAAGAACTCGGGAGTTTTGAAACTTTAGGTTCAAAACTAAGTCATGGAACTTCGAAGAAGGTCGCTGACGTCCGTACTCACTTAAGGGAAGTTTCTTAGATGGCTTGGTCTTAAATCTGAAAAGTGTTAAGATATAATCTTAGCACTTTTTATTTATTCATAGTCTTCTGTGTGTTTGATTTCCGGTTTGACAAAGAGTCGCTCATCACCTAGATCAATAAGGGATACGGGTGCTTTATAAAATTGGCTAAGGACATGGGGAGTTAGGATCTTTTCCTTCGGTCCTTGCTCGACCACTTGGCCGTGTTTGAGTAAAAGGACATGGGTCATATCTTTTGTAATTTCCTCGGCATGGTGGGTGACGTAGATCATGGTAGGCGCGTGATCCAGTTGTTTGATATGATGGATCTGACGGAGGAGTTTTTCTCTGGCAAAGAGATCCAATCCACTAGAAGCTTCGTCAAAAATGATCAGATCTGGCTGGTCCATGAGGCTCCGTGCAATGAGAATGGTCTGCTTTTCTCCCTGGGAGAGCTCCCGGTATTTGCGACCGATCAAAGAGCTAGCTCCAATTGAAGTTAGCATATCCCGTGCCCAGTTTAGTTCTTCCTCCCCGTATGCAGCATATAAGATACTACTCTTGTATTGACCGGTTAGGACAATTTGCTCTGTCAAAAGATGCTCTGGCAGTCTTTCTGAAATAAAGGAGCTAACGATCCCAATACGCTTTCGCAACTCAGGAATACCTCCTTCTCCAAAGCGGGTTCCAAGGACCGTTACCTGGCCAGAACTAGCCCAGTATTCAGACATAAGCAGTTTGAGGAGAGTCGATTTTCCTGCCCCATTGAGGCCTAAAATGGCCCAGCATTCATTTTCTTTCACTTGCCAGTTAATCTCTTTTAAAAGAGATTTTCCATTGCGGATCAAATTGACGTCTTGTAGTTCAATCAAATTATTCATAACTTTATCCTTTTGATTAAAATCTCCTTTATTCTAACATAAAATATGGTAGAATAGAAAACAGGAGGTAAGGAATGTTTCGAAATAGTAAATTGTTATTCTGGACATGTGAGATCTTATTATTGACGGTGATTTTCTATATTTGGAAATCAATGGGGACTTTGATTTCTCCATTTGTATCTGTTCTGAATACCATCCTCTTACCATTTTTAATTGCAGGTTTTTTATATTACATTACCAATCCGATTGTTGAATTGTTGGAAAAACACTTAAAAATCAAGCGTGTGTTTGGGATTTTGCTCACCTTAGTTCTGTTGTTTGGAATCATTGGTTTAGGGATCTTTTATCTGCTCCCTATCTTGATCAATCAGTTAACCAGTTTGATCAATTCAACTCAAGGACTTTACTGGGAAGTTCAAAGTTTGGTTCGAAAACTCTCGACCAATCCTTTGTTCCAGAATGTGAATATCCAGTCGACGATTCAGCAGTTGAATCTCTCTTATATGGATATCCTACAAAATCTCTTGAATAGTGTGACCAACAGTTTAGGAAGTGTGGTTAACACCATTGTCAATACGGTCTTTATCTTGATCATGACCCCTGTCTTCTTAGTTTATTTCTTGGTCGATGGGAAGAAGTTATTACCGATGTTGGAGCGGACCATTTTACGCAATGACAAACTCCACATTTCAAGCCTCTTGATTAGTTTGAATGAAACGGTCTCTCGCTATATTAGTGGGATTTCGATCGATGCCTTTATCATTGGAACCCTAGCCTACATTGGCTATAGTTTTATTGGATTGAAGTATGCTTTGGTCTTTGCCATTTTTTCTGGGTTGGCCAACCTCATTCCATATGTAGGACCAACCATCGGCTTGATTCCGATGATCATCACCTATGCCTTCACAGATATGGATATGATGATCAAAGCAGTCATTTACATGTTGATTATCCAGCAGATCGATGGAAATATTCTTTATCCGCGTATCGTTGGAGGCGTGATGAAGGTTCACCCGATTACCATTATGGTTCTCTTATTGCTCTCAAGTAATATCTACGGCATTATCGGGATGGTCGTTGCGATTCCTGTCTATTCGATTGGAAAAGAAATTGTAAAATTCTTGGTGAATCTTTATGATAACCACCGTGCTGCTAAGGAGCAGAAGAAAAAAGAAGAATTTGGCATCATTAATAAATCTTAGACTCTAGCGCCTATATGGGCATTAGAGTCTTTTTTTGTACAGTTTTTTGAGAAAAATACAGAAAAAAATCTACAAGATCTATGAAATATGTTAAAATATAAGTAATTTTGAAAGAAAATATGAAATTAGGTAGGGAAAGATGAGACTGCTCTTATCGAAAAAACAAAGACGTCAACTCCAATTATTAGAGATCTTGATCAAGGAAAAAAGATGGTTTCACTTAAAAGAGTTAGCCAAGCGTTTGGATTGTACAGAACGTTCGTTAAAAGAAGATTTGTCTAATCTTCGTAGTACATTTGATGAATTTTTAATTGAATCGTCCACCAATGGGATCAAAATCAGTTATGAGGATTCGGTTGGACTAGAAGTGATCTATCATCACTTTTTTAAAGAATCACAAGCCTTCGCCTTGATTGAATATCTTTTCTTCAACAAGGATGTTTCCAATGAATATATTTGCAGAAAGTTTGATTTGAGTTACCAATCTTTCTACCGCTTGATTCGGACGATCAATCAGAAGCTTCAAACCAAATACAATGTAAAGATTGATTTGAAACCCTTGAATCTTGTCGGGGATGAAGTGGACGTTCGTTTCTTTTATGCCCAATATTTTGCAGAGCGTTATTACTATATGGAATGGCCTTTCCCAGAATTTAAGGAAGAGGCTGTGACCGATTTGATCACCTTCTTCTTCAAACTCTATGGCTATCCATTGACCTTCTCTGTCATCAGGTCTTATAAAGTTCTCTTGACAGTTTACTTATCACGTATTAAGCAGGGCTATTTTATTGACATACCAACGAACTATGATGAGTATAAGGACCAGTATCAAGGGGTGACCAATGTCGAGGAGATGTTGCGCTACTTTAGCTTGCAGCTGGGTGTCGAGTTGAATGGAAAAGTGCTGGAGCAGTTCTTCATTATCTTTATTCAAGAGAATTTCTATTTCAGCCCTGAAAGCTTGATTGAAGCTGCAGAAACTGATCCTTATGCCAAAGAATCGACCAGACTTATCAGAGATATGTTTATGGATCTATGTTATACCTATGATTTAGACATTGAAAATCTTGATGAGATGTTGATGCACGTTCACAATACGGCTCACCTAGGTCGGAAAGAATTGTTCTCGGAGTTTCTCTTGTTTGATACCAAGACCAATACCAACGAAGATTTCATGAGCATCTTCCCAGCCTTCTATGATGATTTGAAGGACCATATCATCACTTATATGAAGGCCATGATGCATGATTTGAATGATGAGATCATCAAGCATATGATCTACACGGTTTACACTCACTGGGAACATCTCTTACCGCAGTTATTGCGCCGTCGGAAGTCCATTAAGGTCTTGATTATCAGTCGTTTTGACGATCACCATGCTAAGTCCATGATTGATTTTCTTGATTTCTACTGTACAGATAACTTTGAATTCACGCAGATGATCGAGTACAATCTGACAGTGGATGATATTGAAGCTTCGGATGCCGACGTTGTAGTGGCCAACTTTATGATGCCTGAATTAAAGAAAAAACCTTTTATCTGTACAAGTAGTCTCTCATTGCTTGAGCTGGTTGAAAAACTCAATGCCTTCTTTTATGATTTTACCAGTGCAGAGCACTAAAGACAAAGCCTTCTTAGAAACTTTCCTTAGGTGAGTACGGACGTCAGCGAACTTCGAAGAAGTTCCATGACTTAGTTTTGAACCTAAAGTTTCAAAACTCCCGAGTGCTAGAAACAATCGTGTTTCTAGCACTTTTCTCACAGCGGTAAGTTTCAGTGTAGGTTTGAATGAAACGATTATATATTTTGTTTTAAGTTTTCAGCGTCACTTAGGTTATTTTATGTGAAAAAACAATATGTTTACATTCTAAAATCAGGACTTGTTCCTGATTTTTTGATGGTAAAAAAAGAAAATTTTATAGAAGAATGCAGGCTCTCCTATTTTGTGGTATAATATACAATATTATATACTGGAGGAAATTATCCATGGAAGACCCTGGCAGTCAGGAAATTTTACTGGAATTTATTTTATTGATTGTTTTGACATTATTGAACGCCTTTTTCTCGGCGACTGAAATGTCAATGGTATCGTTGAATCGCTCTCGTGTAGAGCAAAAGGCTGAAGAAGGAGATAAAAAATACATTCGTCTTCTTAGCGTATTGGAGCAACCTAACCATTTCTTATCCACTATTCAGGTGGGGATCACCTTGATTACCATCTTATCTGGGGCGAGTCTTGCGGATAGCCTTGGACATGTCATTGCTGGATGGATGGGCAATACCAAAACGGCTCTTGCAACTGGAAGCTTTTTATCTCTAGCATTTTTGACTTATATTTCGATCGTATTTGGTGAACTCTATCCGAAACGAATCGCTATGAACTTGAAAGATGAGTTGGCTGTTCGAACAGCTCCGATTGTGATTCTATTAGGAAAAATTGTCAGCCCCTTTGTTTGGTTGCTTTCAGCATCGACCAACCTTTTGAGCCGTATCACGCCAATGGAATTCGATGATCCGGATGAAAAGATGACGCGGGATGAAATCGAGTATATGCTGACCAATAGTGAAGCAACACTAGATGCGGACGAGATTGAGATGCTCCAAGGGATCTTTTCATTAGATGAAATGGTAGCGCGTGAAGTCATGGTCCCACGGACAGATGCCTTCATGGTTGATATCAATGATGATACCAAAGAAATTATTGAAAGTATCCTTAAGCAAAACTTTTCACGGATTCCTGTCTATGATGATGACAAGGATAATGTCATCGGCCTCATCCATACCAAACGTCTCTTGAACGAAGGATTTATCAATGGCTTTGATAATATTGTCTTAAGAAAGATTTTACAAGAACCTTTGTTTGTTCCAGAGACCATTTTTGTGGATGATCTTTTGAAGGAATTGCGTAATACACAAAATCAAATGGCCATTCTACTCGATGAATATGGTGGAATGTCTGGGCTGGTCACTCTTGAAGACCTCTTGGAAGAAATCGTCGGTGAAATTGACGATGAGACTGACAAAGCTGAAATTGATGTTTTTGAAATTGGGGATAATACTTATGTCGTGCAAGGAGCTATGTCACTAAACGACTTTAATGAATACTTTGGCGTTGAGTTGGAAAGTGATGATGTGGATACTATTGCAGGGTATTATTTGACTGAAGTTGGGCGGATTCCATCCTTGAAAGAACGCCTCAGCTGTGAAGTCGATAGTCAAAAGAAACACTTGATCTTGACTAATGACAAGGTGAAAAATGGTCGTGTGACCAAGGTAAAAGTTGAAATTTCTGAGATCGTCGAAGATGATGAAGAAACAAAATCAAAAGAAGACTAGAAAATAGAGGCTTGGACGTGTTCCAGCCTCTGTTTTTTTTCTTGTTTGGGCTAGTTGAATTTTCAAAAAATTTTAAAAATTTCTGAAATAGTCTTGACAGCAAAAAAAAATTAAGGTAAGATAATACCCATAAATAAAGAAAGCAGAAAATAAACATGAAGCAACAAGCCATTTCAACTCAAAAATTTTACTTTAGCTACTTTAGATAGTGTTTGTAGACATGATCTCATGGATGCAAACAACCCAAGCAATTTGTTTGTATCTATGTGGCTAAGATTTTTGATGATGGTCCATAGAGCTAGTATCTAAATGGACCGAGGTTTTGTAACTTGTTGGAGAATTTCAAGCATCCGTTTAGAGAATGATCTAAGCGGATTTTTTATTTATTTTGCAGAAAAGGAGTTTTAAATGAAAGTAGTCAAAAAATTACTGGCACCAGTTTTGGTCGTAGGCCTTTTGTTAACATCATTGGTGACCTTACACCATCTGAAGGATGCTAAAAAAGACAATGTCTTTCGGATTGGGATTTCCCAGTACATCACCCATAAGTCACTCGACGCGACACGGAAAGGTTTTATCGAGGAGTTGAAGAAAGAAGGCTATGTGGATGGGAAAAATATCCAGATCGATTTCCAAAATGCTCAAGGAGAGCAACGAAATCTGAAAAACATTTCCAAACAATTGGCGGAAAAAAGTGATCTAGTTTTTGCGATTGCAACACCTTCGGCTCAAAGTTTGGCTAATACGACTAAAACAACGCCGGTTGTCTTCTCAGCTGTGACCGATCCATTGGCAGCGAAATTGGTGAAAAACTTGAAAGAGCCTGGTGGCAATATCACAGGGACAAGTGACCAGTCAGACGATGCGATCTCTACACAGGTAGACATGATTAAGCAAGTCCTTCCAACGGCGAAAACAGTTGGGATCCTCTATACGCAAAGTGAGCCTAACTCCGTCGTCCAAAAAGATAATGCGAAGAAGATTCTGGAAGCTAAAGGCTATCAAGTGGTTGAAAAAACAATTCTCGATAGTAACAATGTGAAAGCTGCAGCAGACAGTATCATGTCGGAAGCAGATATCGTCTTTGTTCCGACAGACAATATTATCTCTTCTACAATAGAAACTGTAAAACAGGTATCGATTAGTCATAAGGTACCAGTTTTTGGTGGATCTGCTGAAATGGTAGCTACTGGTGGCTTGTACAACTTTGGTACTGATTATGAGGAATTGGGAAGACAAGCTGCTCGGATGGCCATTCGCATCATGAAGGGTGAGAAACCTGGCAAAGTTGCAGTTGAAACACCTGAAAAATTAGAATTGCATACCAATAAAGAGATGGCGAAAGAGCTTGGAATTGATATTAGTTCGTTGAAGGTAGAAAAATAGGAGGTTTGAGATGAATTTCGTTTTATCAAGTTTATCAGAAGGTTTATTGTGGTCGATCATGGCGATCGGTGTTTACTTAACATTTCGAATTTTAGATATTGCCGACATGACGGCAGAAGGCGCCTTTCCACTTGGGGCAGCAGTTGTAGCTTCCCAAATTCAAGCAGGAAGAAACCCTTGGCTTGCAACCTTGTTGGGCTTCCTAGCCGGAATGATCGCAGGATTGGTCTCTGGAATTCTCCATACAAAAATGAAAATTCCAGCCCTCTTGACAGGGATTGTCACTTTGACGGGTCTCTACTCTATCAATATCAAAATCATGGGAGGGGTTCCTAACCTTTCTATCGGAGATTCTAGTACCATTTTCAAGAGTGTGATGAAATTAGGTCTTTCTAATGAAGAATCTGTCTTTTTGATTAGTATTTCCTGCTTGATCATCGTCTGTATCTTGTTGACCCTCTTAATGAAGACGCAACTTGGCTTGGTTTTGCGCTCGACTGGTGATAACATTCCAATGAGTGAGGCCAATGGGGTCAATGTAGATAACATGAAGATGTTGGGCTACATGATTTCCAATGGTTTGATTGCCCTTTGTGGAGCCATGTTTGCACAAAATGATGGTTTCTCAGATGTGACTTCTGGTACAGGGACGATCGTAGTCGGCTTGAGTGCTGTGATTATCGCTGAAGTTTTAATCCACGAATTGACCATTGGTTGGCGCTTGCTTTCCATCGGGGTTGGAGCCATTGTTTACCGTTTGATTATCTTAAATATTTATGAGATCCCAAATCTCGATCAAAATATGGTTCGTCTCTTCAATGCGATCTTGCTCGCGATTGTCTTGTTCGCTCCTGAGGCGCAAAAACGTCTTCGTGTTCGCGGATTGAAGTTAGGAAATAAGTAGGAGAAAAGTATGGCAACATTATTATCAATTGAAGGCATTCATAAGACATTTGAAGCAGGAACGGTTAATGAAAACCATGTCTTAAAAGGCTTGGATCTCCAAGTAGAAGAAGGGGATTTCATTTCGGTCATCGGTGGAAATGGAGCTGGGAAATCAACCTTGATGAATATCTTGGCAGGAAATCTAGTTGTGGATGAAGGGGATATCTTGCTAGAAGGTAACTCCATCAAAAATACGAGTGTTCGAAAGCGTGCGAAAGATATTGCGCGTGTCTTCCAAGATCCTAAGATGGGGACAGCTTCACGTTTGACCATTGAAGAAAATATGGCCATTGCCCAACGTCGGGGGAAATCTCGTGGTTTGAGCTGGGGAGTTCGGGAGAAAGATCGCGAATTATTCCGTGAAGCCTTGAAGGAACTGAATATCGGTTTAGAGAACCGTCTTAAGGTGGATACCCAATATTTGTCTGGTGGGCAACGTCAAGCTTTGACCTTGGTCATGGCAGCCTTGGTTAGACCAAAACTCTTGCTTCTGGATGAACATACCGCAGCGCTCGATCCTAAAACTAGTGAAATGGTCATGGAATTGACACAAAAGATCGTGGAAAGCCATGATTTGACAACCTTGATGATTACGCATGATATGAACCATGCAATTGAATACGGCAACCGCTTGATCATGCTCTACCAAGGCAAGGTCGTTGTCGACGTCAAAGGAGAAGAAAAGAAAAACCTAACGGTTGAAGATTTGATGCGCCTCTTCCAACAAAACAGTGGTGAAACCTTGGTTAGTGATGAATTGGTATTAGGATAAAATAAAAGAGAGTGGGACAGAAATTGGTAATTCGTTAG
>NZ_KV812046.1:10499-35227 GCF_001813295.1 Streptococcus sp. HMSC072G04 | reverse complement strand
AGAGGCTAGGACTTTTGTCCCAGCCTCTTTCAGATTGATAACAAAGTCATCTCAGAAACTTTTCTTAGGTGAGTACGGACGTCAGCGAACTTTGAAGAAGTTCCATGACTTAGTTTTGAGTCCCTTCGCTTTTCAATTTTTAGGCTCAGTCTAAAACAGTTCCTCGAACTGTTTTACTCTCAAAACTCCCGAGTGCCTAAAATAATTGTATTTTAGGCACATTTCTCACAGCGAAAAGTTTCAGTGTATGATTGAATGAACCTTGAAAAAAATATCATTTTCATTATTTTGCATCAATTAGGTTGTTTTATGTAAATGCAATTTGTCTATATTCTAAAAAATTGATTCAGAAGGTTTTTCTGAACTCCTTTTTTATTTCCTCCGCTCTGCATAGTCGACAAAATGAAACTTGTCTAATTTGTGTCGACTTTCGGTGAATTGGAATTGGCGTCCGTCTGCTAAGTGAACTTGAGAGCGGACCGTCACCACGTGTTTGTCTTTTCCAAGATCCAGTAAGATCTTATCGCGATTATCGATTGGTGAAATCAAGATTTCTTTCTTAGCATAGCCAATCTGCAATTTCAAGTCTTCTTCTATATAGTGGTAGATAGAGTGCTGGGCAATTTTCTTGGTCAGGCCAGGGATGAGCTCTCTGTCTAGGTAATCAATATCTAAGACAGAAGCGACACCATCCACCACCCGTTGCCGGGTTACTTTCCAAACCAATCGGTGAAGGGGGAAACCTGTCTTTTTAGCGCCTTTTTCATCGATACTGATCTTTTCCAAACGAATGACATTGGTTTCTGAGTGAAGACCAGATGCTTTGACGATTTCTTGGTAGCTGGTTAATTGGGAAACGGGGAAGTCAAAGTGTGCTTGCCTACAAATTTGCGACCCCATCCCTTGAACAGTCTCGATAAAGCCTTCTTCCTGCAAGAGCTTGAGCGATTTACGGATGGTATCTCGACTGACCTGGTAGTGCCCTTTTCTGGAATAACCATGACCAACCTCGTGCTCTGAATCACTTTGTGGATATCAAGAGCTTCCGCAATGAAGGAGCGACCATGCTCGCTGCTAGCATTCACTTGTCACGTGGAACTCCTTATATCTACATGGGTGAGGAGATTGGCATGATTGATCCAGACTATGATTCGATGGCAGATTATGTGGATGTTGAATCCATCAATGCTTACCAAATGCTCTTGGACCAAGGCAAGTCACCTGAGCAAGCTTTTAAGATTATCCAAGCTAAGTCCCGTGATAATTCACGTACGCCTATGCAGTGGGATGCTTCACTAAATGCAGGTTTTTCAACAGGCACACCATGGTTGAAAGTTGGGAAGTCCTATAAAGACATCAATGTTGAAAAGGAAATCGATGGCCCAATCTTTACCTTCTATAAAGAATTGATTCGCTTGCGTAAAGAAATGCGGATCATTTCAGAAGGAAGCTATCTGCCAGTAATGGAAGATAGTCAAGAAGTCTACGCCTTTGAACGCCACTTAGATGGTCAAAAACTCTTGGTACTCAATCATTTCTATGGAAGTGAGGTCGAAGTAGCGATTCCAAAAGACTACCAAGCAGGGCGCGCGCTCTTGTCCAACTATGAGAATGTAGAGCTTTCTGAAAAAGTAATTCTGAAACCGTATCAGACACTGGCAATTTTAACTTAAGTTCTTGACACTTCGATCTTTTTGGGTCGAAGTGTTTTTTTGAAAAATATTTTTGAAAGCGCTTGAAAATACAAAGTCATTCCCTTATAATAAAAGAGGAAAACTTTTTAGGGATGGAGAAACGCATGAGAAAAAACGGTAAAAAGATTCGCCTACTGGGAGTAGCTACCTTATTGGCTAGTCAGTTGGGGGTCTTTAGCAGTACCCTCACGGTAGTTGCAGACGAGACCACAGCTTCGACTTCAGAGCCAGCGCTAGTGACGAACACTAGCAGCGAGGAAAGCTCGACAAATAGTTCGACTTCTGCTACAACAACAACTACAGAAGCTACGACGAGAGCTTCGAGTGATAAAGAAGAGACATCTAGCAGTTCCTCAGACGATACTGAGGAGAAAACGGTTAAGATCGGGGACATTCAAGGGGAATCGCAACGCTCTCCACTGGAAGGCCAAAAGGTAGCCATCAAAAATGCAGTGGTGACGAAAACAGACCGCTATGGTTTTTATGCTCAAGATATTGAATCGGATGGCAATAGTCGGACTTCAGATGGGATTTATGTAGTTTCTAAATACAAGGTCAAGGTCGGTGACAAGGTTAAAATCACTGGTACCGTCAAGGAAGGCTATATGGAAGAGGTTACCTTGGGAGCTGGGAAAACCTTTAAGGAACCAACGAATAGTTTAACGGTGACCATGTTAGTCGATGCTTGGATCACAAAAGACGGGACGGCCCCTCTTCCAGAAGCTGTGAATATCACTGCGGGCATGCCAGCAGATGTGAAGCCTAATCCGACTGCTTATGCTCCAGAAACTGATGCTCTCGATTATTGGGAAAGTCTGGAAGGTATGCTCACAGTAGTGAAGAAACCGCATGTCCTTGGTCCCCAGTACAAAGGAGATATCTATGTATTGGGAGAAGATTTCACAGGCCTTCCTTTAAACAATATTGGAGGTCTGAATCTACGGCCACATGCGCAAAATACAGCGACAATCCCGATTTATGTTGGGAATCAGTTTGTCGCAAAAGCCAAGGATTACTTTGCAGAAGATGTGACAGGAGTGGTAACGTATCGGAATAGCTTTTATAAGTTAGAACCTACTCAACAGTTGACAGTCCAAGACGGTGGTTTGCAGCGTCAAGCAGCTCAAACCCAACCAAGTGAGGACAAGCTGACCATTGCTTCCTACAATATTGAAAATTTCTCGGCTAACAATGCCAAAAATGAAACCCCAGAGGATAAGGTGACGCTGATTGCCAATTCCTTTATCCATGAAATTCACAATCCAGATATTATCACTTTGATCGAAGTGCAGGACAATAATGGTAGTGTGGATGACGGGACGACCAGTGGTGTTGAAAGTGGACGCAAACTAGCCAATCGGATCAAGGAATTGGGTGGCAAGAGCTATGAGTATACGGAGGTTGCTCCAGTAGATGGTGCTGACGGAGGAAAGCCTGGTTCTAATATTCGTTTGGGAATCCTCTACAATCCAGAACGCGTGACCTTAGCCAAAAAAGAGGCAGCAACTAGCAACGAAGCGGCGCAATTTGACAAGGGCCACCTGGTTAAAAACCCAGCTCGGATTGCCCCTAGCGATCCATTGTTTGATCATACTCGCAAGTCTTTGGCTGTTGAATTTGAATTCAAGGGTCAACCAGTTGTGGTGATTGCTAATCACTTGAAATCAAAAATCGGAGATGATGCTATTTATGGGGCAAGCCAACCAGCAGTGGAACATACCTTGCCAACTCGTGAAGCACAAGCCAGTGTCATCCATCAATTCGTTCAAGAAGGCTTGAAGCAAAATCCGAAGACCACCTTTGTTTTGACGGGTGATTTTAATGATTACGATTTCTCAACCACAGCACAGATCCTTGCGGGCAATGAACTAACCAACTTAATGTCCCAACATGATGCAGGCGATCGCTATTCTTATTTCTACCGTGGAAGCAATCAAGTTTTGGATAATATTTTTATCTCAAACAACATGGCAGCCAAAGCAAGGTTTGAACCAGTCCATATCAATGCTTCCTTTATGAAGGAACACGGTCGTGCATCAGACCATGATCCTGTCTTGGTCCAAATCGACTTTAGTGGAGCACAAACTCCAGGAACGCCGACGGATGATCAACAAGGGAATACAGGACAACCAACGGATCAAACCAGCCCTTCCTCATCGAATACAGGATCTCAACTAGTCCCTCATCAGGCTCAAGCCAATGAACAAAAGAGTTCACCATCTGAAAGCAAAGAGAAGGGCAAGAACGAAGATGAGAAGCAAGAAGACAAGGAAGAGGCAACAACAGAAACAAAGACACCAGGTAAACGGAAAATCCTTCCATCTACTGGACAAGAAACAAGCTATCTAGCTCTTTTTGGAGTGGCAGTAGCTACGATGAGTCTTGTCTTCTACAAGAAGAAAAAGATGACTCACTGACGTGTTTTATAAGAAAGATCTAAAAAAGGAGTCGCTGGCTCCTTTTTTTCTCCTAAAATACAGGACAGATAGTCCCATATTGGAAACTGTACTAGGACAATGAAAACTACTGAAAAGAACAGTTTCTTTTCAAAAAGAAGCTTAAACTCTTTAAAATAGATGGAATCGTGTTATAATAAAATCATAAAACGTTTTCAAGAGAAGAGGTTCCTCAATGGAAAATGAAACAGTTGACTATGGAAAAGTAACAGGAATGGTACACTCAACAGAAAGTTTTGGTGCAGTAGACGGGCCTGGGATCCGCTTTATTGTCTTCCTTCAAGGGTGTCAAATGCGGTGTCAATACTGCCACAATCCAGATACTTGGGCAATGGAAACCAACAAGTCCCGTGAGCGGACGGTAGATGATGTCTTAGAAGAAGCCCTCCGTTATCGTGGATTTTGGGGCGAAAAAGGGGGAATCACTGTCAGTGGTGGAGAAGCCCTCTTGCAGATTGACTTTTTGATTGCACTTTTTACCAAGGCTCAAGAGTTGGGCATTCATTGTACTTTGGATACCTGTGCTCTTCCTTTCCGGAATACGCCTCGTTATTTGGAAAAATTTGACCGCTTGATGGCAGTGACAGACTTGGTGCTTCTTGATATCAAGGAAATCAATGATGAACGACACAAAATTGTGACCAGCCATACCAATAAAACGATTCTAGCTTGTGCCAAGTACCTATCTGATATTGGAAAACCAGTCTGGATTCGTCACGTTTTGGTTCCAGGTTTAACGGACCGGGATGATGATTTGATCGAGCTTGGGAAATTTGTTAAAACTCTTAAAAATGTCGATAAATTTGAAATCCTGCCTTACCATACTATGGGGGAATTCAAATGGCGTGAATTGGGAATTCCGTACAAATTGGAGGGTGTGAAACCACCGACAAAAGAACGGGTCCAAAATGCAAAAGATTTGATGGAAACAGAAAGTTACCAAGATTACCTGAAACGGGTCAAAGGATAAAAAGTATAGACAGTTGGTCACTCCAGCTGTCTTTTCTATTGAAATGCACAACTATTCCCTTTCTTTAAATGGCAAAACGTGCTAAAATAGAGTGAATCTATAAATGAAATAAAGAGGTAGAAACATGTCAAAAATTCTCGTTTTTGGTCACCAAAATCCTGACTCAGATGCTATCGGCTCATCTGTAGCTTTTGCTTATCTTGCAAAAGAAGCTTATGGTTTGGATACAGAAGCAGTGGCTCTTGGAACTCAAAATGAAGAAACAGCTTTCGTGTTGGACTATTTTGGTGTGGAAGCACCACGCGTTATCACATCAGCTAAAGCAGAAGGTGCAGAACAAGTCATCTTGACGGACCACAATGAATTCCAACAATCTGTCTCAGATATCGCTGAAGTAGAAGTATATGGTGTAGTGGATCACCACCGTGTGGCTAACTTTGAAACTGCCAGCCCACTTTACATGCGTTTGGAACCAGTTGGATCAGCATCTTCTATCGTTTACCGCATGTTCAAAGAACATGGTGTAGCAGTGCCAAAAGAATTGGCAGGTTTGATGCTTTCAGGTTTGATTTCAGATACCCTTCTTTTGAAATCTCCAACAACACACCCATCTGATAAAGTGATTGCGCCAGAATTGGCTGAATTGGCTGGTGTCAACTTGGAAGAATATGGTCTTGCAATGCTCAAGGCTGGTACTAACTTGGCAAGCAAATCAGCAGAAGAATTGATCGACATCGATGCCAAGACTTTTGAATTGAACGGAAATAACGTTCGTGTGGCTCAAGTGAACACAGTTGATATTGCGGAAGTTTTGGAACGCCAAGCTGAAATCGAAGCAGCTATCCAAGCTGCCAATGCAGCTAACGGCTACTCTGACTTTGTTTTGATGATTACAGACATCGTCAACTCAAACTCAGAAATCTTGGCTCTTGGTGCCAACATGGACAAGGTAGAAGCAGCCTTCAACTTCAAACTTGAAAACAATCACGCTTTCCTTCCAGGTGCCGTTTCACGTAAGAAACAAGTGGTTCCTCAATTGACTGAAAGCTTTAATGCTTAATGATAAATGGGGAAACCCATTATTAAAAAGGAGTTTCGACTCCTTTTTTGCTAGGAGAAGATCATGTTAGAGACGGGCGATTTGATTTTTGTGAGAGAAGATACGGAAATGGGGCAGGCCATCCAGGTATCTACTGGCAACTATAGCCATGTGGCTATCTTTTTGGACGGTTTCATTTATCATGCCACGGTAGAAGGTGGCGTCCTTTCCCAAGCCCCTGAGGACTTCTTTGAAGCTGGAAAAGTCTATGACCTTTATCGTTATGCGCAGATTGATTGTCCAGAGGTCAAAAAGCGGGCAGAAAACCTTTTAGGGGCCCCCTACAATGCTTCCTTTTATCCGGATGGAGATGGTTATTACTGTTCCCAGTTCATTGCTGAACTACTTCCTATTTTTGAAACCATTCCCATGAAGTTTGGAGATGAAGAGCAGGAGATTAGTCCGTTCTGGCTGGATTACTACAAGGAGCTTGGCCTAGCTGTTCCTTTAGATCAGCCCGGGACCAACCCGAGTCAGTTAGCCCAATCACCACAGCTACAGTTTAAAGAAAGGTATTTGGAGGATTTGGATTCGTGAAACAACAATCTGAATCTTTGATACAGTTTATAAGAGTTACATCAAACTAAAGAAAAATAATATTTTAATCCTTTCCTCACAGCGGAAAGTCTCGATATATTATTTTCTGATTTTAAAAATATGTTCTACGTTCGAATACAACTTGTAAAAGTTGTATTTTTTTCTAATATCCTCTGGATGTTTCTTGTTTAGACAGATAAAATATGATATACTTCACAAAAAAACTAACCACTGGTTAGTTTTTGCTGGAATTCAAAGGAGGAAGTAAATATGTCTTTCTTGTATCGTTTATTAACACGTACAAAACAAATCAGTCCACATATAAGAAAGTTTGAGTTCGAATTGGGTGTTTTTGTTGTCAGCATATGGCTAGTTGAATCATCTGGTCGCTTTTATGTGATTGATACGGGAATGCGAGGAATGGAGAAGTACGCTGCCCAGTTTTTACTCCCACAAAAAATTGAAGCAATTTTTCTGACCCATGGACATCCAGATCATATCAAAGGTTTGCCCTATCTTAGACAGCACTTTGGGAACATCCCGACTTTAATCAGTGAGAAGGAATTCCCCTATATTTCAGGCAAAGAACCTTTTCCTAATAGAAAAGAGACGGAAAAAGTGATTTTTGATCCGGCTACTTTTATAACTGTTGAGAGTCAAGAAGGTCAAGACTTGATAAGTAGTGCAGGACTAAAACCCCTATTTTCTCCTGGTCATTCCCCTGGTCATGTTGTTTATTACCATGAAGAGGATCAAGTTTTAATTGCTGGAGATCTTTTTACAGCTACGAGAAATGGAAAGTTGCGTCCACCAATGAAAGGATATACAGCAGATATGAGACAGGCTTTAGCTAGTGGTGAAAGAATTCTCAAGGATTATTCACATGCACTTGTTAGTGTTTGTCATGGCAGTGAGGTAAAAGATGCCGTACGAGATTTTGAGGCATCGGATGGGTTTAAAGGGAGTTTGTAATGGCAAAGGATACAAGATCTAGAATTATCAGGGCAGCCGAGGAAATTTTCCGAAAAGAACCTTACCAGAAGGTGGGAATTAGGCAGATTGCTCAAGCTGCAGGATGTTCACATACAGCTATATATCAGTATTTTAAAAAGAAAGAGGATATATTATATGCAGTAGCGGAAAAACCGTTAACTCACCTCTATCATACTTGCTTAGAAATCAGCCATTCCAAGCAGAATGATAAGGAACGTCTGCTTCAAATCTGTCAAGTATACGTGGATTTTGGGTTTAGAGAATGTAATTTTTATGAATTATTGATTTTTTACCGTGGAGAGCATGAAGATTCAGGCGATTGTTCGCAACCGTTGATGCAATTGAGAATGAAAAGTTATCGTTTATTGGAAGAAGCTATTGATGTCTTTTTACCGAGAGACTTATCTGATGCAGAAGCGCTAAATATTCGTAGTGGAATCTTTATTTTTTTACATGGCCTAGTGAGTATCTACAGTAGGGACAATGAAGAATGTCCAGAACGCATTAAGCAACTACTGACTGATTTTATTTCTTTTAAAATAATAGAAATGAAATGAGTTGGAATAACTTATGGGGCTTCTACAGTAAACTTGGATTGAAAAGACTAAGTCCTTTTATTGCCTTATTTTCCCCTCTTGCCTGCCTGTCTATAAATTGAAGATTTTGTCCTTTGGTATTGATTTCGCTTAAACTAATTTTTATGTTACAATAAGAACAAACCGATAAAACAGTAAACGAGACCTATTCATGATTACAATCATTAATCCCACACGTTTGACACGTCAGCCATTTTTCAAGGACTTGATCAACTATTTGGACCAGCACGACGATGTGATCCTGCGGCAAATTAAGGCCCAATTTCCGGATCAACCAGTGGATAAGCTGATGGAGGAGTATATCAAAGCGGGCTTCATCCTTCGAGAAAATAAACGCTACACTCTCAATTTGCCTTTCTTAGAGTCAACTGATCGAGTTGAACTGGATCAAGAGGTCTTTGTTCGAGAGGACAGTGCAGTTTATCAAGAATTAAAAGCCAAGGTCTTCCAAACAGAACTCCGCAACACGACTAATGCAGCAATTCTCATAGAGGAGACTGACTTCGAACGACATGCACAGACACTTTCCAATTACTTCTACAAGGTGAAACACCAATACCCTTTGACGGAGGATCAAGAAAAGCTTTATGCCATCTTGGGAGATGTTAATCCCGAGTATGCTCTTAAGTATATGACCAGCTTTTTGCTCAAATTTCTCAAAAAAGAAGTAGTCCAGCAAAAGCGCAAGGACATCTTTGTCGATAGTTTAGAAGTCTTAGGCTATATCCGCAAAAATGCTGAAGGCAAATATGAATTAGCAGTGGACTTGGATAAGGAAAGACTGATGTTTATCAAACAATAGAAAGAGGCTAGGAAAACTTCCTAGCCTTGTTTTTTTGATTATAGATAATGTTCAGCGATGGCTGCGTCACCTGGATACTCTTCTTTTACGCCATTGACGATTTGGTAGCAGTCTGCTCCTTTTCCAGCGATAATAACAGCATCTTCAGGCTTGCTGGTTGTCGCCATAGCCAGTTGAATGGCTTGCTCGCGATCTGCGATTTTCTCGACAGGGCGCGTGATAAAACTACTAATCTCTTCAGCGATAGCCAAAGGATCTTCATAGTTGGGATCATCCGCTGTGAGGAAGACTTGGATCTCAGGATGGTCTTCCAAGAGTATGCCAAAGTCCTTGCGGCGGCTCTCTCCTTTATTCCCAGTTGATCCGAGAACTAGTGAAATGGTCCCCGTTTGATGGGTTTCGACAACAGAGAGTAGTTTTTTCAAGCTATCACCATTATGGGCGTAGTCGATGAAGACCTTAGCGCCGTTTTGCTGAGTCAAGACTTCCATTCGGCCTGGAACGCGCGTCTTAGCAATCCCTTTTTGGATATCCTCGAGGCTCGCACCTAGGCGAAGGCAGGCAAGTCCGGCAGCCACAGCATTTTCTTGGTTGAAATGTCCAATCAGTTGGATTTCATAGTTTCCAGCTAATTTACCAGTGGCTGAGAAGCTGAAGGCCTTAGAGTTTTCAATTTGATTCTCAGACTGGCTTCCATAAAAATCGTGGTCTTGGTTCGCGACTTGGTCCGCTAAAACTTGGAAATGATCCATATCACTATTGATGACAACGGCTTGGCTGTTCTTCATGAGGAGACGTTTGTGGTAGAAATAATCCTCAAAAGTTGGGTGTTCAATCGGTCCAATATGGTCAGGACTGATGTTGAGAAAAACACCAACGTCAAAGGTCAGACCGTAAACTCGTTTCACTAGATAAGCTTGACTGGAAACTTCCATAATGAGGTGGGTCCGATCATTGGCTACTGCCTCAGCCATCATGGCAAAAAGATCCAAGCTCTCTGGAGTTGTCAGGGTCGATTTAAAGAAGTTTTTACCATCCAGCGTCGTATTCATAGTCGACAGCATAGCTGGTCGGTGACTTTGTTCCAAAATATGGTAAGCAAAATAGGCCGCGGTTGTCTTTCCCTTAGTCCCTGTGAAGGCCAATAGTTTTAATTGTTTCTCAGGGTGTCCATAAAACTCCATGGCGATTAAGCTCATGGCCTGTTTGATATCATTGACGAGGATGGCAGGAATACCAACTTCATAATCTTTTTCAGAGACATAAAAGCCGAGTCCATTAGAAATAGCCTGTTCCAGGTATTCTTTTTTGAAGTTGGCCCCTTTGACAAAAAAGAGGGTGCTAGCAGAAACCTTCCGGCTATCATAGCTAATAGCATCAAAACTTGTTCCTTCTAGATGGTAGTAGTACTCCCCATTTACTAGAACTTCTCGGAAATTTTGGTCATGTTTTAAAATGTTGAGGGTTTGTTCAATTGTAATCATAAAACTATTGTAAACCGAAAGTCTGAATTTTACAAGTAACATGGAAAAGTTTATAATGAAGAGAAGAAGAAACGAAAGAGGACGTTTATGAGTCACGAACAAAATGACCAGCAAGCCCAGATGCTACGCGGGACTGCCTGGATGACAGCCAGCAACTTTATCAGCCGTTTGCTAGGAGCTGCTTATATTATTCCTTGGTATATTTGGATGGGAAAATATGGGCCACAAGCCAATGGTCTTTTTACAATGGGCTACAATATCTATGCTTGGTTTCTCTTGATTTCGACAGCCGGAGTACCCGTAGCTGTTGCCAAGCAAGTAGCCAAGTACAATACCCGGGACCAAGCCGATCATAGCTTTGCTTTGATTCGGGGCTTCTTGAAATTCATGGGAATTCTAGGCCTTGGATTTGCCATTCTCATGTATCTCTTGTCTCCTGTCTTTGCGAGTCTTTCAGGTGGGGGAAAAGAGTTGATTCCGATCATGCAGAGCCTTTCTTGGGCTGTCCTGATCTTTCCTTCGATGAGTGTCATTCGGGGATTTTTCCAAGGTTTTAACAACATGAAGCCTTACGCCATTAGCCAGATTGCAGAACAAGTCATTCGGGTCATCTGGATGTTGCTCACGACCTTCTTCATTATGAAGATTGGCTCAGGTGATTATGTGCAAGCTGTGACGCAATCGACCTTTGCTGCTTTTATTGGGATGGGAGCGAGCCTTCTGGTGCTCTTTTATTACCTTGCAAAGACAGGCTTGCTCTCTTCTATTTTTAGAAAGCAAGAGGGAAGTGATGGGATTGATACTCGGGCTCTCTTGATCGATACGATTCGTGAGGCTATTCCTTTTATCATCACAGGTTCCGCGATTCAGCTCTTCCAAATTGTTGACCAGATGACCTTTATCAATGTCATGTCTTGGTTCACAGACTATAGTCAAAAGCAGCTCTTGGTCATGTTTAGTTATTTCTCTGCTAATCCAAACAAAATTACCATGATCTTGATTGCGGTAGCGACTTCGATTGGGGGAGTTGGGATTCCTCTGTTGACAGAGAATTATGTGAAGGGGGACCTAAAAGCGGCTGGAAAGCTTGTACAGGATAACTTGACCATGTTGCTAGCTTTCTTGCTTCCAGCCACCTTTGGTGCAGTAGCAGTCGCAAAACCACTTTATACGGTATTTTATGGGCAACCAGATGGCTTGGCCTTAGGACTCTTCATCGTAGCGATGTTGCAGACCGTAATTCTCGGTCTTTACACGGTCTTATCGCCAATGATTCAAGCCCTCTTTCAAAATCGTAAGGCCATCCGCTACTTCCTTTATGGTGTAGTGGTGAAATTGGTCCTACAAATTCCATTTATTTTGGTCTTTCGTTCTTATGGTCCGCTTTTGTCAACGACCATTGCCTTAATGGTCCCAATCGTTCTCATGTATCGGGAGATCCAAACCATTACTCAGTTTAATCGCACCATCGTCTTCAAGCGGACCTTGCTTGGTTCCATTCTGACCGTGGTGATGCTACTTGGAGTCTTGATCGCTGGTTTGATTTTGGGCTGGATTTTCCCACCAAATGGCCGTGTATCGAGCATGATTTATATTATCGTCATTGGCGGATTAGGAGTTGTTATCTATGGAGCCTTAGGATTATGGCTACGGTATTTTGACCGCTTTATCGGAGGTCAAGCTGCACGTCTCAGACAAAAATTCCGGATTAAATAAATCAAAGGCTGGACATAAATGACCAGCCTTTTCTTATAGTTTGAAACTATAGCTAGGTCTTGAAAATGGGAAAACCGCTCTCCTCATAATAGTGATAAAATAGTAATCAGTTAGATTGAATGTTTATCGGAGGGCAATATGAGTAAAAAACGCAATATCAATACGATTTTGGCACAGGCAGGAATCAAGTCGGATAAAGCAACGGGAGCTTTGACGACTCCTTTGCATTTCTCTACGACTTACCAACACCCAGAATTTGGTCAGTCTACAGGTTTTGACTATACCCGTACGAAAAATCCAACACGCGCAACAGCTGAGAAGACTTTGGCGGCTATCGAAAGTGCAGACTATGCTTTGGCGACAAGCTCTGGAATGTCAGCCATTGTGCTTGCTTTTAGCATTTTCCCAGTTGGTTCAAAAGTCTTGGCCGTTCGTGACCTTTATGGAGGTTCTTTCCGCTGGTTTAACCAACAAGAGCAAGAGGGTCGTTTCTCTTTCACCTATGCCAATACAGAAGAAGAATTGATCCACCATCTAGATCATGATCCAGTGGATGTCCTCTATATTGAAACACCAACCAATCCATTGATGTTGGAATTTGATATTGCTCATTTAGCTAAATTGGCCCATGCAAAAGGTGCCAAAGTCGTGGTGGACAATACCTTCTATAGCCCGATCTATCAACGTCCGATTGAAGAGGGAGCGGATATTGTTCTTCATTCAGCAACTAAGTACCTAGCTGGTCACAACGATGTCTTGGCTGGTGTTGTCGTGACAAATGATGCGGACTTGTATGACAAACTCTTTTACAATTTGAACACGACAGGTGCTGTTCTTTCCCCGTTTGACAGCTATCTGCTGATCCGTGGTCTCAAAACGCTCTCTATCCGGATGGAGCGCTCCACAGAGAATGCTCGCAAGGTGGTCGAGTTTTTGAAAACCTCCCCTCAGGTCAAAGAAGTCCTTTACACTGGAAAAGGTGGAATGGTCTCCTTTAAAATTCAAGATGAGAAAAAAATTCCTAACTTGTTGAATTCCCTTCAAGTCTTTACCTTTGCAGAAAGTCTTGGCGGAGTTGAAAGCTTGATCACTTATCCTACCACCCAAACTCACGCGGACATTCCTGCAGAAGTTCGTCATTCATACGGTTTGACAGATGATCTTCTTCGGTTGTCCATCGGAATCGAAGATGCGAATGATTTGATTGAAGATTTGAAACAAGCATTGGAGGCTTAAGATGACCAAATATGATTTCACGACTTTACCGAATCGCTTGACCCACCATACCTACAAATGGAAAGAAACAGAGACCGATCCAGAAATCATTCCAGCTTGGATCGCGGATATGGATTTTAATGTCATTCCAGAAGTACGAGAAGCTGTTATCGGCTATGCTGACCAAATGGTCTATGGTTACACCTATGCATCGGATAGCCTCTACCAGTCTATCCTTGATTGGGAAAAAGAAGAGCATGGCTATTCTTTTGACAAGGAAGCTGTCGTCTTTATCGAAGGTGTTGTTCCAGCCATTTCAACAGCTATTCAAGCCTTCACCAAGGAAGGGGATGCTGTCTTAATCAATACGCCGGTCTATCCTCCATTTGCCAGAAGCGTCAAGCTCAATCGTCGAAAATTGATCGAAAATTCATTAGTTGAAAAGGACGGTCTTTTCCAAATTGATTTTGATCAGCTCGAAAAAGACATTGTGGAGCAAGAGGTTAAACTCTATGTTTTGTGTAATCCGCACAATCCTGGAGGCCGTGTATGGGATCGTGAAGTCTTGGAAAAAATCGGCCACCTCTGTCAAAAACATGGTGTCCTTCTCGTTTCAGATGAGATCCACCAAGATTTGGCCTTGTTTGGCCACCGTCATACCAGCTTTAACACAGTTGATCCAAGCTTTAAAGATTTCAGCTTGATCTTAACCAGTGCAACCAAGACGTTCAATATTGCAGGAACAAAAAATTCCTATGTGGTCATTGAAAATCCAAAGCTTCGTACGGCTTTTAAACAACGGCAATTGGCTAATAATCAACATGAAATTTCAGGCTTGGGCTATATTGCAACAGAAGCGGCTTATCGCCATGGTAAACCTTGGTTGACAGAGCTCAAGCAAGTCTTTGAAAAACACATCGACTATGTTGTAGATGAATTGCATGAAAAGACCAAAATCCGTGTCATGAAGCCCCAAGGAACCTATCTTCTTTGGTTGGACTTTTCAGCCTATCCTTATACCGATGATGAGCTGCATGCTAAAATTCATGACCAAGCCAAATTGATTTTGAACCGTGGAACAGATTTTGGAAAAGAAGGAAACTTGCATGCCCGCCTCAATGTGGCAGCTCCCTTCACCCTCATTGAAGAAATTACCAAACGCTTGGTGGAAACTTTTCACAAATAAGTGTTGACTTTCTGTAAGTGAAGGAGTACAATAAACTCGAAATACGGTAGGTGAGGCTACCACAAGGATACGGATGACTACCGCAAAGCAGTGGAGACACTACTCGTTGGTCAACAGTCCTGATCGCAAAGGTCAAGACTAAGCTCATTTCATTGCCTTGTGGAGCTAAAGCTTGGACGGTCAGTTTTTTGAGAGTTTTGATTGAAAAATAAATGACGAGTTTCATGAGTCCTACCGATCGAGGGTAGGACTCTTTTTTATGCCTTACCTAGAAAAGAGAAAGGAGAGAGCTATGATACAAATCGACGATCATCCCGAACCGCACCGAACCAGCCAATCGCTGATTTGTGTCGTAGGGACTCCAAAAGTGATTGGCTCCTGATTGAAAAAGGAGATACCAATGCAAACAAATAAAGAAAGACTTATTAACGCTCTTCAAGAACCACTTGAAAGCACCTTTGCCAACTACCAAACCAGTGCCCTTGGTCTAGTTGACGATCAAGTAGAAGAAAACCGCGATGCTTATGGCGAAAATGTCATCACAAAAGGTCAAGAAGATTCCATGATCAAAAAGATCTACGAATCGATCATCAATCCTTTTACGGTGATTTTGTTGGTCATTGCGCTGGTTTCCTTCATCACTAATGTCTGGCTAGCAAAACCAGGTGAACAGGATCCAACGACCTCTATCATCATTGTGACCTTGGTCTTGATCTCTGGTGGTATCCGCTTCATTCAAGAATTGCGGAGCGACAAAGCTGCCAGCAACTTATCACGTATGATTGTCAATACAGCGACCGTTCTTCGTGATGGATCAGAACAAGAAATTCCGATCGATGAAATCGTCGTAGGAGATGTGATCAAACTAAGTGCCGGCGATATGATTCCAGCAGATGTGGTCTTGATTGATTCCCGTGACTTCTTTGTCCAACAATCTGGCCTCACAGGGGAAAGTGATGCTGTTGAAAAGGTTTGTCTCAGAAAAGCCGACAGTCAAAATCTAGATAGTCTCTTGGAAAGTGAAAGCTTGGCCTTCATGGGAACCAATGTCATCTCCGGACGGGCGACAGCCTTGGTCTTGGTCGTGGGAGATGAAACCATGATGGGAGCTATTGAGCAAACCATCAACACTTATGACGAACCAACCTCATTTGAGAGAGAAATGAATACCATCTCTTGGCTCTTGATTCGGCTCATGTTAGTGATGGTGCCCGTTGTCTTTGTGATCAATGGCCTCACAGATGGTGACTGGTTAGAAGCGGGTGTCTTTGCCCTCAGCGTTGGGGTTGGTTTGACTCCGGAAATGCTGCCGATGATTATTACAGCGAGTCTCGCTAAGGGCTCCATCATCATGGCCAAGGAAAAAGTCGTTATCAAAAAACTCAATGCCATCCAAGACCTCGGCGCTATCGATATTTTGTGTACTGATAAGACAGGAACCTTGACCCAAGATGAAATCGTTTTGGAGTATCCGCTTGATATCCATGGCGAGTTGGATCTATCAGTCCTTCGCCGGGCTTACTTGAATTCCTATTTCCAAACCGGGCTAAAAAATTTGATGGACCGAGCGATTATCAATCGGACCCAGAAAGAAGCCAAGAAACATGAAATTGTTCGCGACCTGGATCAAACCTTCCATAAGATTGATGAATTGCCCTTTGATTTTGAACGTCGTCGCATGAGTGTCATTGTCAAAGACGAAGACGGTGTGGTCAGCATGGTGACCAAGGGTGCCTTGGAAGAAATGCTTTCTGTATCGACTTATGTTGAGTACAAGGGAGAGATTAAACGCCTGACAGATGAAGTTCGTCAAGAGGTCCTCGCTGAAGTTGCTCAGTTAAATGAACAAGGACTTCGTGTTTTGG
Organism: Streptococcus sp. HMSC072G04; assembly: GCF_001813295.1. Classification (GTDB taxonomy): domain Bacteria; phylum Bacillota; class Bacilli; order Lactobacillales; family Streptococcaceae; genus Streptococcus. The sequence continues at coordinate 18,614 of NZ_KV812046.1, read as the reverse complement.
GTGTTAGCTACAAAACCGACTTGGACGAAAATGACATCTTTAGTGTTGAAGATGAACGAGACATGATCCTAACTGGTTACCTTGCCTTTCTTGATCCACCAAAACCTTCTGCAGCTCCAGCGATCAAAGCTCTTGCAGAATATGGGGTAACCACCAAGATCTTAACTGGGGATAATGAAAAGGTCACCCAAGCTGTCTGTGAAAAAGTAGGACTAGATGTCGAGCGGATTCTTTTGGGAAGCGAAATCGATACGATGACAGACCAAGAGTTAGCACAAGTTGTGGAAACAACAACGGTCTTTGCCAAACTATCACCAGATCAAAAAGCGCGGATCATCCTCTGCCTCAAGAAGAATGGCCACAAGGTTGGTTACATGGGAGATGGGATCAACGATGCTCCATCTATGAAGGTCTCAGACGTTGGGATCTCCGTGGATACCGCTGTGGATATTGCCAAAGAAACGGCAGATGTCATCCTTCTGGATAAGGACTTGATGGTCCTTGAAAAAGGTTTGGTTGAAGGCCGCAAGGTCTATGCCAATATGACCAAGTACATCAAGATGACGGTCTCTTCTAACTTCGGGAACATCTTCTCTCTTCTCTTTGCCAGCATCTTTTTGCCTTTCCTTCCAATGGCGCCCGTTCATTTGATTGTGCTCAATCTTATCTATGATCTTTCTTGTATCGCCCTTCCTTTTGACAATGTCGACAAGGAATTTCTCAAGAAACCTCGTATCTGGGAAGCAAACTCTATCATGCGCTTTATGGCCTGGATTGGTCCAATTTCATCTGTCTTTGATATTATTACCTACATGCTTCTTTACTTCCTTGTTGTTCCTATGATTTTAGGTCATGGCTACAACCATGGAGCAGCAGATGCAGCAGCCTTTATCATGGTATTCCAAACTGGATGGTTTATCGAATCTATGTGGTCTCAAACCATGGTTATTCATATGTTGCGTTCACCAAAACTGCCATTTATCCAAAGTCGTCCAGCCTTCTCAGTCGTGGTGACGACCTTAGCAGCAGCCTTCTTTGTAACCTCCCTTCCATATAGTCCTTTGGCTTCTATCTTGAAGTTGAGCCAACTAAATGGATTGTACTTTGTTCTATTGTTTGCGATTATCGTCCTCTATATGCTGAGTGTGACGGTTGTCAAACGTATCTATATTAAGAAATACAAAGAATGGTTGTAATTGATTGATAGAAAGAGTGAGTCCGAACTTAAAAAATTAAGTGTAAGGGCTCTCTTTTTTTTGTAAAATTTGGTATAATAAGAAGAATGTAAAGTTGGAAATGAAGATTTCCACGTGTTGCGCGTATCAAAAAAGGAGTAACAGAAAGAGGGAGAGCTTGACTCTTTCTCAATCCAAGCTCCTTTTTAAAAGATAGCAGCTTAGAAAGAAGGATCTCAAAAATGGGAAAACTAGAAGTTATTACACATCCACTGATTCAACACAAATTGTCTATTCTCCGCCGCACGGATACCTCTACGAAGGCCTTTCGTGAATTGGTAGATGAAATTGCTATGTTGATGGGCTACGAAGTGTTGCGTGAATTGCCTCTTGAGGATGTTGAAATTGAAACTCCTATTACCAAAACCGTTCAAAAACAAATCGCAGGGAAGAAATTGGCTATTGTCCCAATTCTTCGTGCAGGGATTGGGATGGTTGATGGTCTCTTGAGTTTGGTACCAGCTGCTAAGGTTGGCCATATCGGGATGTACCGTGATGAAGAAACCTTGAAACCAGTTGAATACTTGGTGAAATTGCCAGAAGATATTGATCAACGTCGTATCTTTGTAGTAGACCCGATGCTTGCTACAGGTGGATCCGCTATCCTAGCGATTGATTCCTTGAAAAAACGTGGCGCTAGCCATATCAAATTTGTCTGCTTGGTATCAGCGCCAGAAGGGGTGAAAGCTCTTCAAGAAGCTCACCCAGATGTTGATATCTTTACAGCAGCCCTCGATGATCATTTGAATGAACATGGCTACATTGTTCCTGGTCTTGGGGATGCAGGTGACCGTTTATTCGGTACCAAATAAGAAACCATTCATTATAAGATAAGTCCGAAAGGTGCTTAAGATTTGACCTTTTTTGACCATTGGTTTATAATAGCACATATACTTTGAACCTCACGAATCGTGAGAATGAATGGATACTAAAGGAGAAGAATAGATGATTCCAGTAGTTATTGAACAAACCAGTCGTGGAGAACGTTCTTACGATATTTATTCCCGTCTGTTGAAAGATCGAATTATCATGGTAACAGGACCAGTTGAGGACCAAATGGCTAACTCCATTATCGCTCAATTGCTCTTTTTGGATGCCCAAGATAATACAAAAGATATCTATATGTATATCAATACCCCAGGTGGCTCTGTCTCTGCAGGTCTCGCCATCGTAGATACCATGAACTTTATCAAGTCAGATGTCCAAACCATTGTTATGGGGATGGCAGCTTCTATGGGAACTATTATCGCTTCAAGCGGTGCGAAGGGCAAACGCTTCATGTTGCCAAACGCCGAGTACATGATTCACCAACCAATGGGTGGTACTGGTGGTGGTACCCAACAAACCGATATGGCGATTGCAGCAGAACACTTGCTCAAAACACGGAATAACTTGGAAAAAATTCTTGCGGAAAATTCAGGTCAACCGATCGAAAAAGTGCATGCTGATGCTGAACGTGACAATTGGATGAGCGCACAAGAAACACTTGAATATGGCTTTATTGATGAAATCATGGCCAATAATAAATTGGGCTAAACCATTCTATGGGAAGGTCCGTCAAGAGGCTGGGACAAAAGTCCTAGCCTCTCAATTGTTTTTGAATTGTCGAGCAAGACGCAGTGGCTGAGTGGGCTCTACTACGCTGATTTCATCAGCTTTTACAGCCCTACTCAACTGTGCGGAGGTGGGACGACGAAATCGAATTCTAACGAATTACCGATTTCTGTCCCACTCTCTTTTTTGCTCTCATAAAAGAGTAGTTCTTTTTCTTGAAATTTGATATACTAGTAACAGAACGAGAAAGGGATTAACCATGTTTGAGAAACAAGAAAGAACAGGCTTAATTGTTAAATTGTATTACAATCGCGACGGGAAAAAATTACAATCAGTCGGAGATGTCTTGTACCATTCTAAGAAATGCCGTTATGTCCAATTGTATGTGGACAGCGACAAGGCCGATCAAGTCATGGAAGACTTAAAGAAAGAACGTTATGTCAAAAAGGTCTTGCCTTGCTATCTCAAAGATTTAGATACAGATTTTGTGGGGAGTTTACAACGATTGGAGACCCCATCTGTGGTCACAGAAGGTTAGAAAACGCAATCATTTGATGGATTGCGCTTTTTTTATTGACAATTGTCAGATAATTCGGTATATTCTTAATGTATTTATTTTAAGATTCATTTAAGGAGATCATTACAAATGAAGAAAAAATTTGCTCTTTCATTTTTAACCATTGCAAGTGTCGCTCTTCTTGCTGCTTGTGGTGAAGTTTCTACTTCAGGTTCAAACACAACTGGTAACGAAATCGGCAAAGAACTAAAAGTCGGTTTTAACTTTGAAAAAACTGGTGAAGTAGCAGCCTACGGTAGCGCTGAACAAAAAGGTGCTCAATTGGCCGTTGATGAAATCAACGCTAAGGGTGGAGCTGACGGTAAGAAGATCGTTGTCACAGATAAAGATAACAAATCTGAAACAGCTGAAGCAGCTACTATTACAACAAACCTTGTAACCCAATCAAAAGTGAACGCTCTTGTAGGACCTGCAACTTCAGGTGCTACTGCAGCAGCCGTTGCCAATGCTGGTAAAGCAGGTGTTCCATTGGTTACACCATCTGCAACTCAAGATGATTTGACAAAAGGTCAAGAATACCTCTTCCGTGCAACCTTCATCGATAGCTTCCAAGGAAAAATCATTGCCAAATACACAACTGATAACTTGAAAGCGAAGAAAGTCGTTCTTTACTACGATAACTCATCTGACTATGCGAAAGGGATTGCTGAAGCCTTCAAGAAATCTTACAAAGGTGAAATCGTAGCAACAGAAACCTTCCAATCTAAGGATACAGACTTCCAAGCTGCCCTTACAAAAATCAAAGATAAAGACTTCGATGCGATTGTTCTTCCAGGTTACTACACAGAAACTGGTAAGATCGTAAATCAAGCGCGTGGTATGGGAATCAAACAACCAATCATTGGTGGTGATGGATTTAGCGATGCTAAATTCGTTGAACAAGCAACACCTGCTGCAGCTACAGACATCTACTACGTAGCTGGATTCTCTACTGAAGGCGAAATGACTGATAAAGCTAAGAAATTCGTAGAAGCCTACAAAGCGAAATACAATGAAGAACCTTCAATGTTCGCAGCTTTGGCTTATGATTCAGTTTACATGGTTGCCGAAGCATCTAAAGGTGCTAAGAACTCTGTCGAATTGAAAGATAACCTTGCGAAGTTGAAAGACTTGGAAGGTGTGACTGGTACAATGTCAGTTGACAAGAACCACAACCCGGTTAAATCAGCTCTTATGATTGGCTTGAAAGATGGTAAAGTCAAATCAGTTGAGTCTGTTAAACCATAATTATCATTTGTTGTTTGTACAAGAGGCTGGGAGAATGAAAATTCCTGGCCTCGCTCTTTATTGTTAGAAAGGATGGTTCAAATGCTCCAGCAATTAGTGAACGGTCTAATCTTGGGAAGTGTCTATGCACTCTTGGCCCTTGGTTATACCATGGTGTATGGAATTATCAAATTGATCAACTTTGCCCATGGGGATATCTACATGGTAGGTGCCTTTATGGGATATTTCTTATTGAACTCGTGGAAAGTGAACTTCTTTGTAGCCTTGCTCCTAGCGATGGTTGGGACAGCTATTTTAGGGGTTGTGATTGAATACCTGGCTTATCGTCCGCTTCGTCATTCGACTCGGATTGCAGCCTTGATCACAGCCATCGGGGTTTCCTTCTTGCTCGAATATGGGATGGTCTTCTTCGTCGGTGCCAATACCCGTTCCTTCCCGCAAGTGATTAAAACGGTTCGTTACAACTTCGGTCCTATTTCAATCTCTAATATTCAGTTGATGATCTTGGGAGTATCTGTTTTCTTGATGGTCGCTCTTCAATTTATTATTCAAAAGACAAAGATGGGGAAAGCCATGCGGGCTGTATCTGTCGATAGTGATGCCGCTCAATTGATGGGGATTAACGTAAACCGTACAATCAGCTTTACCTTTGCTTTGGGATCAGCCTTGGCAGGTGCTGGTGGTGTCTTGATTGGTTTGTATTACAACTCGATCGAGCCTTTGATGGGGATGACACCAGGGATCAAAGCCTTTGTCGCAGCGGTTCTTGGAGGAATCGGAATCATTCCAGGTGCTGCCCTAGGTGGATTTGTTATCGGTTTGTTAGAAACCTTCGCTACAGCGATCGGTCTTTCAGACTTCCGTGATGCCATTGTGTATGCCATCTTGATTGTGATCTTGCTCATCCGTCCAGCAGGTATCCTCGGTAAAAATGTGAAAGAGAAGGTGTAAGCCATGAAACAAAATTTAAAAGTGAATTTAGTCTGGCTTGGTCTTTTGGTCGCAGGTTTTGCCTTGATCCAAGTCTTGGTTGCAGCGGGTGTGCTCAACCTCTTCTATATCCAAATTTTAGAACAAATCGGAATTAATATTATCCTTGCAGTTGGCTTGAACCTCATTGTTGGTTTCTCAGGTCAATTCTCACTCGGCCATGCCGGATTTATGGCGATTGGTGCCTACTCTGCAGCTATTCTCGGTTCCAAATCACCAACCTATGGGGCTTTCTTTGGCGCGATGGTTTTAGGTGCTTTGATTGCTGGTGTCGTTGCCTTGATCGTTGGGGTTCCAACCCTTCGTTTGAAAGGGGACTACCTCGCGATTGCGACACTTGGGGTTTCTGAAATCATCCGGATCTTGATCGTCAATGGTGGTACTCTAACAAATGGGGCTGCTGGGATCCTTGGTTTGCCAGCCTTTACAACTTGGCAATTGGTTTACCTCTTTGTTGTAATTACAACGATCTTTACGATTAACTTCTTACGTAGTCCAATTGGACGCTCTACCCTTTCTGTTCGTGAAGATGAAATCGCAGCAGAATCTGTTGGGATCAATACGACTAAAGTCAAAGTTATCGCCTTTGTATTTGGTGCGATCACAGCGGCGATTGCTGGATCTCTCCAAGCCGGCTTTATCGGCTCTGTTGTTCCTAAAGATTACTCTTTCACCAATACTATTAATGTCTTGATCATTGTCGTGTTTGGTGGTTTGGGATCAATGTCCGGAACAGTTGTGGCAGCTATCGTCTTGGGTATCTTGAACATGGTGCTTCAAGACTTCTCAAGTGTCCGTATGATCATTTACTCATTGGCTTTGATTCTCGTGATGATCTTCCGTCCAGGTGGTCTTCTTGGAACATGGGAATTCAGCTTGAAAAAACTACTCTCAAAAAAGGAGGCTAACTAATGGCACTTCTTGAAGTAAAAAATTTAACAAAAAACTTTGGTGGTTTGACAGCCGTTGGGGATGTGACCATGGAACTCAATGAAGGGGAATTGGTTGGTTTGATCGGACCCAACGGTGCCGGGAAAACAACCCTCTTCAACCTCCTAACAGGGGTATATGAACCAAGTGAAGGGACCATTACCTTAGATGGTCAGCTACTAAATGGTAAAGCACCTTATAAAATCGCTGCTGGTGGTCTGGGACGGACTTTCCAAAATATTCGTCTCTTTAAAGATTTGAGCGTTTTGGACAATGTCTTGATTGCCTTTGCTAATCACCACAAACCACATGTCTTTGCGAGCCTTTTCCGCTTGCCAAGCTATTACAAGAATGAAGAAGCTTTGAAAGCAAAAGCCCTTGAATTGTTAGCGATTTTTGGTTTGGAAAAAGAAGCAGATACCTTGGCCAAAAACTTAGCTTACGGACAACAACGTCACTTGGAGATCGTTCGTGCCCTTGCGACAGAGCCAAAAATCCTCTTCTTGGATGAGCCTGCTGCAGGGATGAACCCTCAAGAAACAGCAGAATTGACCCAATTGATCCGTCGCATTCAAAAAGAATTCAATATTACGATCATGTTGATCGAACACGATATGAGCTTGGTCATGGAAGTAACAGAACGGATTTATGTATTGGAATATGGTCGCTTGATTGCCCATGGTACGCCAGATGAAATCAAGACCAACAAACGCGTAATCGAAGCATATCTAGGAGGTGAAGCCTAATGTCTATGTTAAAAGTTGAAAATCTTTCTGTACACTATGGCATGATCCAGGCTGTCCGTGATGTCAGTTTCGAGGTAAATGAAGGGGAAGTTGTTTCTCTTATCGGTGCTAACGGTGCTGGGAAAACATCTATTCTTCGTACCATTTCAGGTTTAGTGCGTCCAAGTGCTGGCAAAATCGAGTTTTTGGGTCAGGAGATTCAAAAGGTTCCTGCTCAAAAGATTGTAGCAGCAGGACTTTCTCAAGTTCCAGAAGGCCGCCACGTCTTTCCGGGCTTAACTGTTATGGAAAACTTGGAGATGGGAGCTTTCTTGAAGAAAGATCGAGAAGAAAATCAAGCTAACTTGAAGAAAGTCTTCTCCCGTTTCCCACGTTTGGAAGAGCGGAAGAACCAAGATGCAGCAACCCTATCTGGTGGGGAACAACAAATGCTTGCAATGGGTCGTGCACTCATGTCGACGCCAAAACTCTTGCTTCTGGATGAACCTTCTATGGGATTGGCCCCAATCTTTATCCAAGAAATCTTTGATATCATCCAAGATATCCAAAAACAAGGGACAACTGTTCTCTTGATCGAGCAAAATGCCAATAAGGCCCTTGCCATCGCAGACCGCGGTTATGTTTTGGAAACAGGGAAAGTCGTTCTTACCGGAACAGGAAAAGAACTCTTAGCCTCAGAAGAAGTCCGCAAGGCCTACCTTGGTGGATAAGATTTCTAAAGTTTGTTTGAAAAGAAAAGTTAGCTAAACCTTTCTTCGGATTGATGACAAAGAAAATTTAGAAACTTTCCTCAGGTGAGTACGGACGTTAGGTGAAATTATCCGGTGGATGATTTCAGCAATCCAGGAAGTTCCAT
>NZ_KV812046.1:0-10399 GCF_001813295.1 Streptococcus sp. HMSC072G04 | reverse complement strand
AGTCAAAATAGGAAGTTTGACGCAGAATCTTTCGATTCTAGGAGAACTTATCTTTTTGGCACAATCTGCGGCCAGTATTCAATTCGTTTTGAGCCCCTTCGCTTTTTAATTTCTTAGCTCAGGCTAAAACAGTTCCCCGAACTGTTTTACTCTCAAAACTCCCGAGTGCTATAAACAATAATGTTTCTAGCACTTTTCTCACGGCGGAAAGTTTCAATATACTCCCAAATGATTCAAAAAATAGCATAATTTCTATCATGAAGAAACATTAATCTCATTTTATAGGAAAAACAGTTTGAATATGTTCGAAAGAAAGGTCCTGAAGACCTTTCTTTTTTCATTTTTACTGGCTAAGATTTTTCTTAGTAAAATAATTTAAAATATATAATTTCCTTTATTAATTTGGTAAAATAAACGTAATTACTAATGACTGAAATGGATTATAAGTTATGCATATAGATCGAAAAATTCAATTGGGTGAATTATATAAGGAACTGAGAATTGCCAGAGGCTTAAAACAAAAGGATGTTGCTAGGAAAGGGTTAAGCATAGCACAATTGTCTAAATTTGAAAATGGGCAAACGATGTTAAGTGCTGATAAATTATTAATAGCGATAGAATCAATCCACATGACTTTTGAAGAGTTTGGCCATAAATTAAATAATTATGAATTACCTAAAGATATTATTTTAGGTAAGAAGATATCCACTTTATTTTTGAAACAGGATATTAAAGGATTAGAGTATCTATTAACTGAAGTATTACAGAGTGAAGAGACGGATCGATATCAAAGAATTCAGTCATTCATTATTGAAAATGCGATACATTCATTAGATCAAAACTATGAAAGAAATATAGAAGATAGAAAAGTATTGGTAGATTATCTATTTTCAATTGAATCTTGGACATGGTTTGAATTATATGTATTTGGAAATACAATGACTTTAATTTCAGATGAAGATCTATTATTTTTTGGAGATCAGCTTGCGGAAAGGACTAAAGATTATAATTTTCTTAAACACAATTTAAGTTCTTTAAAATTAACGTACATAAATTTAATTGGCGAATTGATTTTAAGAAAAATTGATACTCAAGTTCCATTGTTTATACTCGAGCTAGAAAAGCTTCTTTTCCCATATGATATGCTAGAAATCATGTTGTTAAAATTTTTAAAATTAGTAAATGGTTACTTAAAGTCAAAAAATTCTAAAAAGGAAATTAAACAATTTATAGAGTCTCTTCGAGTTGTTGGTGATAGTCAACTGATTAATATTTTAGAGGTAAAATTGGACCAGTTTGGGATACATATAAATTAGGCAAAAGATCAGATGTATGAGATAGGATATTTCATATTTGAAACTCTGTTAAATATTTAAAATTTAGTAGTAAACTATATTTAGATATAACAATTAAATACTTCGATATTTTGTTAATTCATATAAAAGAAAAAGTAATTCTGAAAAACTTAAAAATATTTTTTATTTGAATGAAGTTATGTCTATCAAGTTTCTACTAGAAAGGTATAGCAGATGAAAGTTTTTTTAGAAATATTTTTTTTAGGAATCTGGTCTTGTCTAGTTTCTTCGATGATTTAGGTTCAACCATTTATAATCTTGTTTTTGTAGTTTTTGCAGCAAGTATGGCGAATAGTAAATTGGCGGTTGGTGTAGCAAGTTTTATACAATATATTCCAACGATTTGTGCTCTTTTTATTGCAATGCAGGCTGACAAAACAAAGAATAAGAAATTGTGGTTGCTATTATTAGGATATATACAAGCAGTATTATTTATTATGGTTGCGTTCTTATCGAAAGAAAATTCATGGCTAGTTTTCTCGATCGTATGTTTCATTAACATCCTATCAGATTGTATTGCAGAGTACAGAAGAGGCCTAGTATTACCTATGTTTCAGTCACACATTCCCGAAGAAGACCTGATGGAAGCGTACTCTTTTGATCAAGTAATAAGTCAAATAACTTTGATTTCTGGTCAAACTTTGGGAGTTTGGTTACTAACGATTTCTCATAATAATTTCTTCTTTTTAGCTACGATAAATGCTATAAGTTTCTTATTATCATCGATGGTATTGCTTAAAATCCAAAGACAATTGACACATCCAGAAGTTAATTATTCACCAGAAAATGAGTTTATCTCACAACTTAAGAACCTTTACAAAAATAGTAAAAGTATATTTAAATATCAAGAGAAAGTACGTTTTGGTCTAATGATTTTTTCAATTTTAGGATTAAATTCGCTAGGCAGTGCTATTTTAATAATGTACAATTTGAAATTTACAGAAATAACTCCTTTTGGTTTATCTTTTGCTCAGTCGGTGTTTTTACTTCAAACAATATTATTTGTTTCAGCCCTAATTGGTGGAATGACCCCTAATGATTATTTTTCTAAACTTTCACTTATTAAAATACTTCAAATAGATAGTGGATTATTAATAGTCATAGGAATATGTGGTTGGATAAATGGTTTGGAAATTATTTCCTTTAGTGTGTTGGCATTCATGATGTATCTTAGTAGTAAGGTAAATCCCAAATTAAATAGTCTCTTAATGGCAAAACTTCCACCGGATATTCTTGCACAAACTAGTAGTTTTTTTAAGGTCATATCAGTATTATCAATGCCAATAGCAACTATTTTATTTACAAGTTTATCTATGTGGAACTCTCAGTTTGCCTGGGGTATATTCTTATTATTATCCATTGTGGTATTTGTACTTTCCTTATTTTCTAATAAATCGATTACTAGTGACTAAGATTAGTTTACAAGATTTAAATGTTGCATAAAAAGGTACGTGTGTTTGATTTTTCTAAATTTTGAAAACAAGAGAAAACTGCTGAAAGCGTTTGAAATCATTCTTAAAATCAAGTATAATAAAACTAATAAAAGCATAGGAGAACTTGTTATGGCTGTTAAAGATTTTATGACACGTAAAGTGGTTTATATTAGTCCAGATACTACAATTGCCCATGCGGCAGATTTGATGCGCGAACAAGGTTTGCACCGTTTGCCAGTCATTGAAAATGATAAATTGGTTGGCTTGGTGACAGAAGGTACGATTGCAGAAGCAAGTCCATCTAAAGCAACAAGCTTGTCTATTTTCGAGATGAACTATCTGTTGAACAAGACCAAGGTCAAAGATGTCATGCTTCGCGATGTTATTACCGTCTCTAAATTTGCAAGCTTAGAAGATGCGACCTACCTCATGTATAAGAACAAGGTGGGAATTCTTCCAGTCGTGGACAATGACCAAGTATCTGGTGTCATCACAGACCGTGATATTTTCCGTGCCTTCCTTGAAGTATCCGGTTATGGAGAAGAAGGAGTTCGTGTTCGCTTTGTGACAGAAGATAAGGTTGGCGTTCTCGAACAAATCATTCACTTGATTGTAGAAGAAGGGTATAACATCGCCAATACAGTCAATATCCCAACCAAAGACGATCGTGTCGTTATCGAAGTTCAAATTGATGGGGTGACAGATCTAGAAGGAATCCGTAGTAAATTTGAAGCCAACGGTTTGAAAGTCGATGAAATCACTCGAACAACCGCAAAAGCAATTTAATAGAAAAATCAGGCTGGATGACAATCCAGTCTGATTTTTCTATTAACGGTTAATGGGTTGTTTTTCTTTATCTAAAGTGAAGCCTTCGCCGAGAATTTCATGGGCTTCAGAAATGGTGATAAAGGCGAATGGATCAATACGATTGATGATGTCTTTCATTTGTTTCATCTCATTCCGTGAAACGACACAGTAGACGATATCCAGGTCCTTACGGCTGTAATAGCCCATCCCGCGGATAAAGGTAATCCCGCGACCCAGATCATCAGATACCTTTTTGGCAATTTCTTCTGGTTTAGAGGTAACGATAAGGAAGCCTTTTCCAGCAAAACCACCTTCTCCAATCAAGTCGATCACAAGGGTGTCAATCAGGATGAAGAAGAGGGTATACATCGCTGTACGGACATCTTGGAAGACTACGACAACAGTTGTCAGAACAATGGCATCTACAATCAACATGAGTTTTCCCATACTGAGGGAAGTGTATTTGTTAAAGATGCGAGCGAGGATATCTGTTCCTCCAGTAGTTCCACCGGCATTGAAGATGATCCCTAGCCCCAAACCAAGCACAACCCCTGAGGCGATACAGGCAAGCAGAATATCTCCCTTAAAGGCTGTAAAGATAAAGTGATGGTAATGGTGGCTGAGGGGCATGGCTTCAAAAATTGCCATCCATGCCGAAACTGAAAAGGTCCCCAGTAAGCTCAGATAAAGAGATTTCTTGCCCAGCAGTTTCCAAGCCAGAACGAAGAGAGGGATATTGATCAGCAAGTTCATCAGGGATACGGGGACTTTTAAGAGGTAATAGGTGATCAAGGTAATCCCTGTCGCTCCTCCTTCATAGAAGTGAAAGGGAATGACCAAAAAATAGATCCCAAATGAAAAAATGCCGGCCCCAAAGATGATAGCCAGAATATCTTTAAATTTAAACATGATAGGTTGTCTCCTAAAACTTTATAAGATCATTGTAACAAAAAAGTGAAAAAATGAAAATGACTTTGAAAAATTTTCTCTCCTAAAATACAAGATTTTTACCCTTATTTTTGGTAAAATAAAAAGTAGAAAACTAGAAAGAGGATACTATGGTAAACGGTACATTAATTTCATTTGAAGGTCCAGAAGGAGCGGGAAAATCATCGGTCCTAGAAGCCGTTTTGCCTCTACTTGAAGAAAAAGGAATTCCTTTTATTACAACCCGTGAACCAGGCGGTGTAGACATTGCAGAAAAGATCCGCCAAGTCATTTTAGATCCAGACCATACTAGTATGGATGCCAAGACCGAGTTGCTGCTCTATATTGCTAGTCGCCGGCAGCATTTGGTGGAACGTGTCTTGCCAGCTCTTGCAGCTGGGAAAATCGTCTTGATGGACCGCTTTATTGATAGCTCGGTCGCTTATCAAGGGTATGGTCGCGGTCTGAGTGTGGAAGATATCGAGTGGCTCAATCAATTTGCGACAGATGGTCTTAAACCAGATCTCACCCTTTACTTTGATCTGGATGTCGAAGAAGGGCTCGCTCGAATTGCCAAAAACCAAGAGCGGGAAGTCAATCGTTTGGATTTGGAAGGATTGGAGCTTCACCAAAAAGTCAGACAAGGTTATTTGGCCTTGTATGAAAAGGAACCAGAGCGCATTGTGAAAATCGATGCCAGTCAATCCTTTGAAGCAGTCTTTGCGGATGTCTTGGCTGTTTTAGAAAATCGCTTGGGGATATTGAAATGAAGCTAGAAGAGATCCAACAGCTCCAGCCGGAATTGGTGGAGCGCTTCACCCAGATCTTAGAACACAAACAGCTCAGTCATGCTTATCTTTTTACAGGCTCTTTTGCCAGTTTTGAGATGGCCCTCTTGTTAGCTCAAAGTCAATTTTGCGAAGATTTGCAGGGAGTCTGGCCTTGTGGCAACTGCCGGTCCTGCCGCTTGATTGCTGAAGAAGAATTCTCAGACGTGAAGATCGTGCGTCCGGTCAACCAGATCATTAAGACTGACCGTATTCGCTTGCTGGTTCAAGACTTTTCTCAATCAGGGTTTGAAGGAAGTCGGCAGGTCTTTATCGTCCAAGATGCGGATAAGATGCATACCAATGCGGCCAACTCTCTCTTAAAAGTCATGGAAGAGCCCCAGAGTGAGATCTATCTCTTCTTGTTGACATCCGATGAAAACTTGATCTTACCGACCATCAAGAGTCGGGCCCAGCAGGTCCATTTTCCTAAAAAGCAAGCCTACCTAACCGAACTGCTAGAAAAAGAAGGCTTGATCAAATCACAGGCAAATTTAGTAGCTCGTTTTAGTTTTAGTCTCGAAGAGGCAGAGCAGCAAAAAAAGAATGCTACGTTTTTTGAACTGGCAAAAGTTTGTGATCAATTCATCGAACGTTGTCAATCCAGTTTGAATCGTGCTTATTTGGAAGTGACCCGCTTAGTAAGCCTAGCAGATGATAAGGAAAAACAAAGCCAGGCCTTTCGTTTGATGGAGTTGGCTTTAGAAGAGCAGTTGCGCTTGAGTAGATCCCAGCAGTTGCTTGAGAAATTGAGTCTTGCTCGCGGGATGTGGAAGGCCAATGTTTCTTTTCAAAATGCTCTAGAATATATGGTTTTGAGCTTAGAAAGTTAAGGAGTCAGAATGAATAAAAAAGAATTATTTGATGCTTTAGACGGCTTCTCTCAGAATTTGTTGGTCACCTTGGCTGAAGTCGAAGCCATCAAGAAAAATTTGAAACAAGTCATCGAAGAAAATACAGCTCTTCGCTTAGAAAATGATAAATTGAGAGAGCGTTTGGGGGAAGTTGAGAAGACTTCATCCGCAAAGTCCCAACACCATGGTCGTGAAAATTTGCAACGTATTTACAACGACGGTTTTCATATCTGCACTTATTCCTACGGTCAACGCCGTGAGAACGATGAAGAGTGTATGTTTTGTGACGAGTTGTTATTTAGGGAGTAAGCATGCAGATCCAACGAAGTTTTAAAGGGGAAAAGAAAACAGGGGTGCTATACCTGGTCCCAACACCGATCGGTAATCGTGAAGATATGAGTTACCGTATGGTCCAGACCTTAAAGGATGTGGACTTGATCGCAGCTGAGGATACTAGAAATACAGGCCTCTTGCTCAAGCATTTTGAGATTACGACACCCCAGACCAGCTTTCATGAGCACAATGCCGTGGAGAAAATTCCAGATCTGATCGCCCATTTAGAATCAGGAAAGGATGTGGCACAAGTCTCAGATGCAGGACTTCCTAGTATCTCTGACCCTGGTCATGATTTGGTCAAGGCAGCGATTGAACGAGAGATTCCTGTCGTAGCTGTGCCTGGTCCTAGTGCAGGTATAACGGGTTTGATTGCCAGTGGCCTAGCCCCTCAACCTCATATTTTTTATGGATTTCTGCCTCGCAAAGAGGGGCAACAGAAGGCCTTTTTCCAAGAAAAAGTGGCCTATCCGGAGACTCAGATCTTTTATGAATCGCCTCATCGGGTGAAGGCAACCTTAGAGAATATGTTGGCTGTCTATGGGGATCGTCCTGTCGTCCTGGTTCGTGAATTGACCAAGATCTACGAGGAATATACTCGTGGCAGTATTTCTGAGTTAGTCGCATTTCTTGAAGAAAATCCTCTCAAAGGGGAGTGCCTCTTGATTGTCGAAGGAGCCAAGGAAGAAGAGCTAGACCTAGAAGAGGTCGACTTGATCCAAGAGATCGATACCTTGGTCCAAGAGGGCATGAAGAAAAATCAAGCAATTAAACAGGTCGCCAAACAATACGGCCTGCAAAAGAGTGAGCTCTATGCTCGTTACCATCAAGACTAGGAAAGGTTGGAAGCAGGATGGAAATTAGAATGGCTTATCCCAACGAAATTAAGCGAATTATGGAAATCATCCAAGATGCCAAGGAAAGTCTGGCTCAAAGACAGGTCGACCAGTGGCAGGATGGCTATCCAGATGAAGAGATCATTTTTGAGGATATTCTAGAAAGTCGTGGCTATGTGGCGGTTGAAGATCAGGAAGTCGTCGCCTATGCAGCCGTCTACAAGGGAAATGAAGCGGCTTATAATGAGATTTACGATGGCAAGTGGGAGCATGACAACTATATGTATGTCACTTTTCACCGCGTCGCTGTAGCCAAAGAAGCTGCTGGCAAAGGGGTGGCTCAGACCTTCCTTCAAGGTTTAATCGAAGGGGAAAAAGGGCCGGATTTCCGTTGCGATACGCACCCGGATAATGTGGTGATGCAGCATTTACTTGAAAAATTGGGCTACCATTATTGTGGAAAGGTCCCTATTGATGGAGTCCGTCTGGCTTATCAAAAGATCAAGCGAAAAGCAGAAACCAGTCTATTCCAAGTGGTCTCAGAAGAGGACCGCTGGGACCAAAGAGCGGAAGCAGCCTACAATGACTCTCTATCTTAAACAATTCTATGAAAGCCCTATGGGGCTTCTTTCGATCATTGTCAGTGAAGAAGGCCTTGTAGAGCTTGATTTTTATGATCCGAAAGAGGAGGCGCCTGATCCCTATGGGGCGCTGGAGCAGATCCATCCCTACCATGAGAAGGTGAAGGACTGGTTGGACCACTATTTTGCGGGAGATCCAATCGCTATCAGTTTTCCACTAGCACCGCAAGGAACAGCCTTCCAAGAGCGGGTGTGGCAGTTATTGCGAGAGATCCCATATGGTGAGACCAAAACCTATGGCCAGCTGGCCCAGGATCTTTCTTGTGGTTCAGCCCAGGCCGTAGGACAGGCTGTCGGACGCAATCCCTTGACGATCTTAGTCCCTTGTCACCGCGTGATGGGAAAAGATGGACAACTGACGGGCTATGCGTCTGGACTCGATCGCAAACGCTGGCTCTTACAGCATGAAGGAATTACCTGGAAGGAGAAATAAAATCGATGTATACCTTTATTGAATACCCAAAATGTTCGACTTGTCGAAAGGCTAAATCAGAATTGGACGGTCTCCAATGTGACTTTCAAAGCCAAAATATTGTCACAGAAACACCGACTAGCCAAGAATTGCAAGACTGGATGGCAGCTTCTGGTCTACCGATCAAGTCTTTCTTTAATACTAGCGGGATGAAATACCGGGAACTCGGTTTGAAAGATAAGGTGGATCAACTGACAGTGAAAGAAGCGGCGGATCTCCTTGCTTCAGATGGTATGCTGATCAAACGGCCTCTGCTTGTCAAAGACGGAAAAGTAGTTCAAGTGGGCTACCGGAAACCATATGCGGACTTAGGCTTGTAATTGAAAAGGGAGTTGGAGGCACTGCACCCCAATAATGGGACAAGAAACCCCCTCTTATGCGACCAGTTTTCTGTAATTTACAGGAGACTGGTCATTTAATTTTTGTTGAATTCTAGTTTCATTATAAAATATGATGTAATTTTTGACAATATCTATTATACTATCTTTAGTTAGGTTTCTCCACTTATGGAGATAGAATGTTTCAGACTTGAGAACAGAATGGAACTATTCGATACGTGCATTATCTGCTGGTGTTCCTTTTCGGGACATAGAGCGGGTGATGCCTTTTTCTGTACAAGCTTGATAGTAGGCTTTTGAGGTGTAGACAGATCCCTGGTCGCTGTGTAAAAGTGCTCCTTGAGGTAGCTCAAGTTGATGAAGTGTGTCGAGCACAAAGTCCGTATCTTGACACTCGGAGATGCTATAAGCTACTATTTCACGATTATAGAGATCCATGATTGAAGATAGATAAAGTTTACAGTTTCCAAAGTAGAGGTAGGTGATATCTGTGACAAGCTTCTCCATCGGCTTGTCTGCCTGAAAATCACAATCCAGCTTATTGTCTGTTACATGGTAAGGCTTCCCTAATTTAGGTCCCTTCTTGGGACGGACACGGCAAAGGTAGCCCTTTTCCTTCATGATACGATAGACCTTCTTGCGATTAACGGCGAGGTTATAAACTTTCTTTAGTAAGCGAGTGATGGTTCGATAGCCGTAAATAAAGCGATTTGCCATACAGAGTTGTTCGATTTTATCTGCTATTTCGTCTCTTTTCTGAGAATTCTTACACTCCTGTTTCCAGCGATAAAAGGTGGAGCGTTTGACGCCGAAACACTCTAAAATAATAGATACAGGGCACGTTTTCTTATACTCTTCCACTAGCTTGATAAGACTTACTTTGTCGATTTTCTTACCAAGCTCTGATACTTTTTTAGTAATTCTACCTGCAAACGTAACTGTTCGACTTCAGATAATTGTTTCATTCCTTTACCATAAGTATATTGTTTCCCCACAGGTTGGTGGAAACAGTACAATTCATCATTCTGATACCAACGCCACCAGGTTTTCACCTGAGTAGCGTTTTTGATACCGAGGGTATCCATGATAACCTTATTTGATTTACCTGCCTTCTTCATTTCGATACAGGCTAGCTTAGTTTCTACCGAATATGCTTTTTTGACCATAACAAAACACTCCTGTTTCTAGTTTACCAGATTTCAACAGGAGTGTTTTCTTGTGTCTCGTTTTATGGGTGCAGTGCCAAAGTTTGATTTTTTCTGTCTAACTTTTGGGGTGCAGTACAATCAGTTGCTTTTTTTGGGGGCCAAGAGATTGTTGTCCCAGACTCTTTTATAAAACTATTTACTTAGTTCTCTGATTTTTTACTTTTTTTGAAAAGTGAAATACCAAAGATTCCAGCTAAAATAGCAAGAAGATCCATAGCTAATGGCGAATCAGAAGTTCCTGTATTTGGCAACTGAGCTTTTTTTGGAGCTGATTTTTGCTCAGTAGATTGAACGTTTTCTGGTTGAACAGGATTTGGAGCTGGCTCTGGATCTGGTGTTGGTTTTGGATCCGGAGTTGGTTTTGGATC
>NZ_KV812045.1 GCF_001813295.1 Streptococcus sp. HMSC072G04 | reverse complement strand
GGGTCAGCGGTTCGATCCCGTTAACTCCCATAGGTCCCGTAGTGTAGCGGTTATCACGTCGCCCTGTCACGGCGAAGATCGCGGGTTCGATTCCCGTCGGGACCGTTAAAATAATGAAAATTATTTTAAGACTCGTTAGCTCAGTTGGTAGAGCAATTGACTTTTAATCAATGGGTCACTGGTTCGAGCCCAGTACGGGTCATATTTTGCGGGTTTGGCGGAATTGGCAGACGCACCAGATTTAGGATCTGGCGCTTTACGGCGTGGGGGTTCAAGTCCCTTAACCCGCATAAGAGAATAATAATGAGCCGGCTTAGCTCAGTTGGTAGAGCATCTGATTTGTAATCAGAGGGTCGCGTGTTCAAGTCATGTAGCCGGCATTTTTTTATATAAAGAAAGCAATGCGAACGTAGTTCAGTGGTAGAACACCACCTTGCCAAGGTGGGGGTCGCGGGTTCGAATCCCGTCGTTCGCTTGAGGAGGCCGGGGTGGCGGAACTGGCAGACGCACAGGACTTAAAATCCTGCGATTGGTAACGATCGTACCGGTTCGATTCCGGTCCTCGGCATAGATAAAGGTTGAAAGAAGCACCCTTAGCTCAACTGGATAGAGTACCTG
>NZ_KV812044.1:108053-125536 GCF_001813295.1 Streptococcus sp. HMSC072G04 | reverse complement strand
AAACAAGTTTCTGTTTACCCGATCGCAAAATAAAAAGGTTCAGTGAACCTTTTTATCCCGAGCCTTGAAATATTAAGGTGAGGAAGCTAGAAATAGCATAAATCAAAGCTTTCCGGATTTACGGAAGGCTTTTTTCTTTTATCTATTATAAAAATATCATGTTTACTCTTGTTAATATAATGTTTGAATTTGTGTTTTTTGAAAAAAGTAGTATAATAGAGACAAATATAGTAGGAATGGAAGTAGTACCATGAAAGATAGCAGACATGTTGAAATTCTTCAGGAACTGGATCGAAAAAGTGTGGTATCGGTCAAAGAGCTCAAGGAACTTTTTGGGGTGACAGACATGACCATTCGTCGCGATCTGATTGATCTTGAAAAACAAGGTCTTTTAGTTCGCGTACATGGTGGGGCCCACAAAAAAGTCAAAGATAGTTTATTAGAAGCTTCTCACAGTGAGAAAAATCTGATCAATATTGATGAGAAACGATCCATTGCCAAAAAATGTGCAGACTTGATCGAAAATGGGGATACCGTCTTTATTGGCTCTGGTACAACAACAGACTTTATCGGAGATTATTTGGAAGGGAAAGAAATTAGCATCGTCACCAATTCCCTACCAATTTTTGAGAAGCTCAAGGATTTCCCAAATTATGACCTGATCTTAGTTGGTGGTCGTTACCGGGTGAAGACGCAAACTTTTGTCGGTCAATTTGCTAATAAACTCTTGAAAGAAATCAAGGTTTCTAAAGCCTTTATCGGGGTCAATGGAATCGATGGCCATAGTGTCTCTACAGCTAATGAAGAAGAAGGAAATGGCAATGCCATTATTCTAAACAATGCAATAGAGAAATATGTGGTAGCCGATAACAGCAAGTTTGATAGTTATTCCTTCTACAGTTTCTATCGTGTGGAAGATCTAAATGCCATTATTACCGATGATAGCATTCCTAAAAAGATCAAAGACAAATATGGCTTTTATACGAAAATCATTTAAGATCAAGAGGCTGGGACAAAAGTCCTAGCCTCTCGATTATTTTTGGATTGTCGAGCAAGACGCAGTGGTTGAGTGGGCTCTACTACGCTGATTTCATCAGCTTTTACAGCCCTACTCAACTGTGCGGAGGTGGGACGACGAAATCGAATTCTAACGAATTACCGATTTCTGTCCCACTCTCTTTTTACTTTTTTAATAATGTTAGAAAATGACGGTTAGGAAGCGCTTTAAAGAGGAATATAAACAAAAATAAACAAAATACGACAAAAAATGATTGACAATCAATCAATATAGTGATATACTCTAATCATAAAATAAATAGTTAGATAAGGAGGTGGCAACAATGGGATTAAATCAACTCTTTAACAAAGATCTTGTATTTTGCCTACATGCCAAGGATCAAACAGATCTTTTTGAGCAAGTAGCGAGCTTATTGGAAGAGCGACAGATTGTGACACCAACCTATCGTTCCGCTTTGATTGAGCGTGAAAAGTCTTTCCCGACTGGATTAGACATGGAATTTCTTGGTAAGGACTTACCAAATGTGGCGATCCCGCACACAGACATTGTCCATAATCTCACTGAGAATGTGGTCGTGGTTCGTTTGGATCAACCCGTAACCTTCCATAATATGATTGCTCCAGATAAGGAAGTTCAAGTTTCACTTTTATTCTTCATTATCAACAATTCAAGCTCTAGCCAAACCAATATTTTGGCCCAGCTGATGGATTTCTTTACATCCAATGGAAATCTCGAAGCTCTATCAAAATTAGATAGTGAAGATAAGCTTTATCAATACATTACGGAAACTATTTCCTAAAACATTCGTAAATATTTATAATGGAGGACATCCAAATGATTAAAATTTTAGCTGCCTGTGGTGCAGGTGTTAACTCTAGCCATCAAATAAAGAGTGCGTTGGAAGAAGAGTTGTCAAACCGCGGTTATGATGTGCGTTGTGACGCTGTCATGGTCAAAGACGTCAATGAAGACTTGATTTCAGGTTATGACATCTTTACTCCAATTGCTGCAACTGATTTGGGATTCGATCCTGGTATTCCAGTGGTAGAAGCAGGACCAATTTTATTCCGTATTCCAGCAATGAGTGCGCCAGTCTTTGATAACATCGAAGCTGCCATTAAAGAACATGGATTAAGTTAATATTTTTTTAAAACAGTTTGTAAGCGTTATCCAATGATAAAATTGGGAACGATTAAAGCCTAATATAACAAATTATAAATCGGGAGGATTTATTATGAATGGCATTATTGATTTTGCCAATAAGTTTTTCAAACCCATCCTAGACATGGGTGCTCCGATCATCATGTTGATCGTCTTGACTTTATTGGCTCTCTTGTTTGGAGTGAAATTCTCTAAAGCCCTTGAAGGTGGTATTAAACTTGCCATCGCCCTTACTGGTATCGGTGCCATCATCGGTATGTTGAATGGAGCTTTCTCAGCGTCTCTTGCAAAATTCGTTGAGAACACTGGTATTCAATTGAATATCACTGACGTTGGTTGGGCGCCTCTTGCGACCATTACTTGGGGGTCTGCCTGGACACTTTACTTCTTGTTGATTATGTTGATCGTCAACGTTATCATGCTTGCGATCAAGAAAACTGATACACTTGACGTCGATATCTTCGATATCTGGCACTTGTCTATCACTGGTCTTTTGATCAAATGGTATGCTGACAACAACGGTGTCAGCCAAGGAGTTTCACTTTTCGTTGCAACTCTTGCAGTTGTCCTTGTAGGGATTATGAAAATCATCAACTCAGACTTGATGAAACCAACATTTGATGATCTTTTGAATGCACCAAGTTCATCACCTATGACTTCAACTCACATGAACTACATGATGAACCCAATCATCATGGTCTTGGATAAAATCTTTGACAAATTCTTCCCAGGTCTTGATAAATACGACTTCGACGCTGCTAAATTGAACAAGAAGATCGGTTTCTGGGGATCTAAATTCTTTATCGGTTTCCTTCTTGGTATCGTCATCGGTATCATGGGTACTCCACATCCAGTTGCTGGTGTCGCAGATGCGGACAAATGGGAATTGGTTATTAAAGGTTGGTTGAGCCTTGGTTTGACTGCCGGTGTCTGCTTGGAATTGTTCTCATTGATCGGTTCTTGGTTCATCGCAGCGGTAGAACCATTGTCACAAGGTATTACAAACGTTGCTACTAAACGTCTTCAAGGACGTAAATTCAACATCGGTTTGGACTGGCCATTTATCGCTGGTCGTGCTGAAATCTGGGCTTGTGCGAACGTACTTGCACCAATCATGTTGATCGAAGCAGTGCTTCTTTCTAAAGTCGGAAATGGTATCTTGCCACTTGCAGGTATCATTGCTATGGGTGTAACTCCAGCCTTGTTGGTTGTAACACGCGGTAAATTGATCCGTATGATCATCTTCGGAAGCCTTCTCTTGCCACTCTTCCTTCTTTCAGGAACATTGATTGCACCATTTGCAACTCAATTGGCTAAGAGTGTTGATGCCTTCCCTAAAGGGGTAGCTTCTACTCAATTGATCACTCACTCAACTCTTGAAGGACCAGTTGAAAAATTGCTCGGTTGGACAATCGGTAACGCAACAACTGGTGATATCAAAGCAATCCTTGGTGTAGTTGTCTTCTTGGCATTCTATATTGGAATCTTCGCTTGGTACAGAAAACAAATGATCAAACGTAACGAAGAATATGCTGCAAATGCAAAATAATCGTCATATGTAGTTTGAAAACTGACACCATATCTTTTGTGGATATGGTGTTTTTATTTTAAAAAATGTTCGAAAATAAACAATTTAATGTTGACTTTCGTTCAAAATAGGTGTAATATAATATAAAAAGTAAGAAAATGTTTCTTTGTGAAAATTTAACAACAGAGATATTTGCTGAAACGAACAAAAGGAGGACAGGACATGTCTATTGTAATTGGTGCAGATGCTGCAGGATTAAGATTAAAAGATCTCGTGAAAGAGTTTCTTGTAAAAGAAAACTTCGATGTTGTGGATGTAACTGCTGAAGGTCAAGATTTTGTAGATGTGACACTTGCAGTTGCAAGCGAAGTGAACAAAAACGATCAAAATCTTGGAATCGTGATTGATGCTTACGGTGCTGGTCCATTTATGGTTGCAACTAAAATCAAAGGAATGGTGGCAGCAGAAGTTTCAGATGAACGTTCTGCTTATATGACACGTGGACACAACAATTCTCGAATGATTACCATGGGTGCTGAAATTGTTGGGGATGAATTGGCCAAGAACATTGCCAAAGGCTTCGTCAATGGTAAATACGACGGTGGCCGTCACCAAATCCGTGTCGATATGTTGAATAAGATGTGCTAATGAGAGGAGAATTCAAATGAGAATTGCAATTGGTTGTGATCACATTGTGACAAATGAAAAAATGGCTGTTTCTGATTTTTTGAAATCAAAAGGATATGAAGTACTCGATTTTGGGACTTATGACCATACACGTACTCACTATCCAATCTTTGGTAAGAAAGTCGGTGAAGCCGTAGCAAGTGGCCAAGCAGATCTTGGTGTTTGTATCTGTGGTACTGGTGTTGGGATCAACAATGCTGTTAACAAAGTACCTGGTATCCGTTCTGCCTTGGTACGCGATATGACAACTGCTCTTTATGCTAAAGAAGAATTGAACGCGAATGTGATCGGCTTTGGTGGTAAAATTACTGGTGAATTGCTCATGTGCGATATCATTGAAGCATTCATCCACGCTGAATACAAACCAACTGAAGAAAATAAAAAATTGATCGCTAAGATCCAACATGTGGAAACCCATAATGCCCATCAAGCGGATGCTGATTTCTTTACAGAATTCCTTGAAAAATGGGACCGTGGTGAATACCACGACTAAGAGGTGACATATGATATTAACGGTCACGATGAACCCGTCGATTGATATCTCTTATCCTTTGGATGTACTCCAGTTGGATACAGTCAATCGAGTGGCTGAGGTGAGTAAGACAGCCGGTGGGAAAGGTCTCAATGTCACCCGTGTACTTTCTGAGATCAAGGATCCAGTGGCAGCGACCGGACTACTTGGTGGTCGAACTGGTCAATTCATTCTCGATCATTTAGGAGAAGGAATAGAGGAACTTTTCTTTGAGATTGAAGGAGATACACGAAATTGTATCGCCATCCTTCACGAAGGCAAGCAAACAGAAATCTTAGAAAAAGGTCCAACGATTTCTGAGAAAGAAGGGCAAGGTTTCCTTCAACATTACCGTCACTTGATCGATCAAGTGGAAGTTGTTGCCATCTCAGGTAGTCTTCCTGCTGGTTTACCAGTGGATTACTATGCTAGCTTGGTCAAGATTGCAAGGGAAGCTGGAAAACCAGTCGTGCTCGACTGCTCGGGGGCTTCTTTAGAAGCTGCCATTCAAGCAGATGTCAAGCCTACAGTCATTAAGCCCAACAATGAAGAGTTGTCTCAATTGTTAGGGAAAGAAGTGAGTAAGGATGTGGAAGACTTAAAAGAAGTTATTCAGGATTCTCTCTTTGATGGCATCGAATGGGTGATTGTCTCCCTTGGAGCAAATGGCGCTTTTGCGAAGCATGGGGATGTCTTCTATAAGGTAGATATTCCTAAGATTGATGTCGTCAATCCAGTCGGATCTGGTGATTCGACTGTTGCAGGGATTGCATCTGGTCTCTATCATCATGAGAGTGACGCAGACTTGCTCAAGAAAGCAAATGTTCTTGGAATGTTAAATGCGCAAGAAGCACAAACAGGACATGTCAACATGGGGCACTATGATGCCTTGTATCAACAATTAATCGTAAAAGAGGTATAAAATGGTATTAACAGAACAAAAACGCAACTATTTGGAACGTCTTAGTACAAAAGACGGTGTTATTTCAGCTTTGGCCTTCGACCAACGTGGGGCTTTGAAACGCTTGATGGCCAAATACCAAGACACTGAGCCAACTGTAGCACAAATGGAAGAATTGAAAGTTCTTGTAGCAGATGAATTGACAAAATATGCTTCCTCAATGTTGTTGGACCCAGAATATGGTTTGCCTGCTACGAAAGCCTTGGACAAAGATGCTGGGCTCTTGCTTGCATACGAAAAGACTGGTTACGATACATCTAGCACCAAACGTTTGCCTGACTGCTTGAACCTTTGGTCAGCAAAACGCATCAAAGAACAAGGTGCAGATGCTGTGAAATTCTTGCTCTACTATGATGTAGATAGTGCAGAAGAACTCAACCAAGAAAAACAAGCTTATATCGAACGCATCGGTTCAGAATGTGTGGCAGAAGACATTCCGTTCTTCCTTGAAATCTTGGCTTATGACGAAGGAATTGCAGATGCAACCTCTGCTGAATATGCAAAAGTGAAACCTCGTAAAGTCATTGAAGCTATGAAAGTCTTCTCAGATCCTCGTTTCAATATCGATGTATTGAAAGTAGAAGTTCCTGTCAATGTCAACTACGTGGAAGGATTTGGAGAAGGTGAAGTTGTCTATAGTCGTGAAGAAGCGGCTGCCTTCTTTAAAGAACAAGAAGAAGCAACTAACCTTCCATACATCTACCTCAGTGCTGGTGTATCAGCAAAACTCTTCCAAGAAACTTTGGAATTTGCTCATGAATCAGGTGCTAACTTCAACGGTGTTCTTTGTGGACGTGCGACATGGGCAGGTTCAGTAGAAGCTTACATCAAAGATGGAGAAGCAGCTGCTCGTGAATGGCTTCGTACAGAAGGTCGTCAAAATATTGAAGAATTGAATGCGGTCTTGGCTAAAGTGGCAACACCTTGGACAGAACGCGTGTAAGAAACAAATCGTTATTGCCTCCTAAAGCAACATTTAGAACATTGGAAGGAAGAAATTCCTTCCAATGTTCTTCATTATATTTAGGCTTTGTTTATTTTTTATAAAAAAATGTTTAAAAATTTTCGCTGTAAGGGTTTACAAAATAAAAAACTTATGATAGAATAAGTTCATAAGTTAAATAGCAGTGAGCGTTACTAAGTTAGATTAGGCGTGACCACAAGTAGATTGAATAATTAGCATAGGCTAGTTTTTTCAGTTGCTTCGTGGTCATTTTTATTTGCTTTTAACAAATTTTACAAAGGAGAGTCTCATGTATCGTATTATCCATCCAATGAACAATAATGTTGCTTTGGTTCAAAATGAACTTCAACAAGAGTTAATTGTTGTTGGGAGTGGGATTGCTTTTGGAAAAAAGAAACATGATCTAGTAGCTGAGGATAAGGTCGAAAAAGTATTTCGTTTAAACACGGATGAATCAAGAGAAAACTTTATGGCCCTTCTAAAGGATGTTCCTCTTGATTTCATTACAACCACTTATGAAGTGATTGATACCTTGTCTAAGAAATATGCCTATCCTGTTCAAGAATATATCTATGTGACACTAACAGATCACATCTTTTGTTCTTACCAGGCGGTTCAACAGGGAAGATACAAACACAGTGATCTACCTGATGCGTCTGCTATGCATCCGATTCCCTATAAAATCGCAAAGGAAGCGATTGAAATCTTTCGAAACAGGCTATTGGATCAATTTCCTGATGATGAAGTGAATCGTATCGCCTATCACTTCATCAATGCACAAGGGGAAATGATTCATGAGCAGGATCCTGATGTCCAAGATCGTCAAGCGATTTTGAAAGCTGTAGAAGAAAAACTAGCTCAAAATGGATTGAAACGGAAAGAAGAAAACAGTCATTTCTACGATCGCTTTATGATCCATCTCAATTATTTCCTAGACTCTCTAGATAAGGGAAGAGAGGATCCTGAAGGCTTGAGCGAGATGGAACAACTGATCCAGCTAAGCTATCCAAAGGCTTATGAGATCAGTCATCAGATCTACCAAACCATCGCTGAACAGACTGGAGCTAAGATATCTCCTAATGAAAAAGTCTATTTAGCCCTTCATATTCAACGTCTATTATAAAATTTCAAAAGGTATCATAAGGAGGAACCAACAATGAATAAAGAAGAAGTCCAATTACTTGGGTTTGAAATTGTCGCTTATGCCGGTGACGCTCGATCAAAATTGATGGAAGCATTAAAAGCTGCTGAAAATGGTGATTTTGCGAAAGCAGAATCCTTAGTAGAAGAAGCAGGTAGCTGTATCGCTGAGGCTCACAAATCTCAAACGACTATGCTAGCGCAAGAAGCTGCAGGAGAAGAAATCCCTTATAGCATCACCATGATGCATGGTCAAGACCATCTCATGACAACGATCTTATTAAAAGACGTGATTCACCATCTGATTGAACTATATAAAAGAGGAGCAAAATAATGAATAAACTGATTGAACTAATTGAAAAAGGGAAACCTTTCTTTGAAAAGATTTCTCGAAACAAATATTTGCGAGCGATTCGGGATGGCTTCATTGCAGGGATGCCTGTGATCCTCTTCTCATCTATCTTCATCTTGATTGCCTACGTGCCAAATGCTTGGGGCTTCCACTGGTCAAAAGAGATGGAAAGCTTCTTGATGACCCCATACAACTACTCAATGGGGATCTTAGCCTTCTTTGTTGGAGGAACAACTGCTAAAGCGTTGACCGATTCTATGAACCGAGATCTGCCAGCAACCAATCAAATTAACTACCTTTCTACCATGCTCGCTACTATGGTTGGTTTTCTACTCATGGCAGCAGAACCTGGTAAAGATGGTGGCATTCTTACAGCCTTCATGGGGACAAAAGGTCTGTTGACAGCCTTCATTGCAGCCTTTGTTACAGTTAATGTTTATAAGGTCTGTGTGAAAAATAATGTGACGATTCGCATGCCAGACGAGGTTCCACCGAATATTTCACAAGTCTTCAAAGACTTGATTCCATTCACAGTTTCAATTGTTCTCTTGTATGCATTTGAATTGATTGTTAAAGGTGCTATCGGTGTAACCGTTGCAGAATCAATCGGAACACTTCTAGCTCCATTGTTCTCTGCGGCAGACGGTTATCTTGGAATTACCCTTATCTTTGGTGCTTATGCCTTCTTCTGGTTTGTTGGTATCCACGGTCCTTCTATCGTAGAACCAGCGATTGCGGCGATCACTTATGCAAATATTGATAACAACTTACACTTGCTTCAAGCAGGCCAACACGCAGATAAAGTCATCACTTCTGGGACTCAAATGTTTATCGTTACCATGGGTGGTACTGGTGCAACCTTGATTGTTCCATTCCTCTTCATGTGGTTGTGTAAGTCTGAACGTAACCGTGCAATCGGACGTGCTTCCGTCGTTCCTACCTTCTTTGGGGTCAATGAACCAATTCTCTTCGGGGCTCCAATCGTATTGAACCCAACTTTCTTCATTCCATTTATCTTTGCTCCAATCGCAAACGTCTGGATCTTCAAATTCTTTGTTGATACCTTGGGAATGAACTCCTTCTCCGCTAACCTTCCATGGGTAACACCTGGTCCTCTCGGAATTGTCCTTGGTACGAACTTCCAAGTTCTTTCCTTCATCCTTGCTGCACTTCTTGTTGTAGTAGACGTGATCATTTACTACCCATTCGTGAAGGTTTATGATGAACAAATTCTTGAAGAAGAACGTTCTGGTAAAGCTAACGACAGCTTGAAAGAAAAAGTCGCTGCAAACTTTAACACTGCTAAAGCAGACGCTATTCTTGAAAAAGCAGGTGTTGAAGACGAACCAGTTCAAAACAATATCACAAAAGAAACAAACGTCTTGGTTCTATGTGCCGGTGGTGGTACCAGTGGACTCCTTGCCAATGCCTTGAACAAGGCAGCAGCAGAATACAATGTTCCTGTCAAAGCAGCAGCAGGTGGCTATGGTGCTCACCGTGAAATGTTGCCAGAATTTGACCTTGTTATTCTTGCTCCTCAAGTAGCTTCAAACTATGAAGATATGAAGGCTGAAACAGATAAACTAGGCATCAAACTGGCGAAGACAGAAGGTGCTCAGTACATTAAATTGACCCGCGATGGACAAGGTGCCCTTGCATTTGTTCAAGCGCAGTTTGAAGAATAAGAACGAATAAGTGAGATGGAGATGGATGGCTCACTAACTCCTCTCCCCTCACTTTTCATTTTATACAATCAAGAAATAGGTGAAAAAATGACAAAAACACTTCCTAAAGATTTTATTTTTGGTGGGGCAACGGCTGCCTATCAAGCAGAAGGAGCTACCCATACTGACGAAAAAGGACCAGTTGCTTGGGACAAATACTTAGCTGATAACTATTGGTATACAGCAGAACCAGCGAGTGATTTCTACCATAAATATCCAGTAGACTTACAGTTGGCGGAAGAATATGGGGTCAATGGTATACGGATTTCCATTGCTTGGTCACGTATTTTCCCAACTGGCTATGGTGAAGTCAATCCAAAAGGGGTGGAGTTCTACCATAACTTATTTGCAGAATGTCATAAACGTCATGTAGAACCATTCGTAACTCTTCACCACTTTGATACACCTGAAGCTCTTCACTCAAATGGAGACTTCTTGAACCGTGAAAACATCGAACATTTTGTAGATTATGCGGCCTTCTGTTTTGAAGAATTCCCAGAAGTCAACTACTGGACAACCTTCAATGAAATAGGCCCAATCGGAGATGGTCAATACTTAGTCGGAAAATTCCCACCTGGAATTCAGTATGACCTTGCCAAAGTCTTCCAATCTCACCACAATATGATGGTTTCTCATGCACGTGCTGTGAAATTGTACAAAGACAAAGGTTATAAAGGTGAAATCGGGGTTGTTCACGCCCTTCCAACTAAGTATCCATTGGATCCTAAAAATCCTGCAGACGTACGTGCGGCTGAGTTGGAAGATATCATTCACAACAAATTTATTCTAGATGCAACCTACCTTGGTCACTATTCCGATGAAACTATGGAAGGGGTTAATCACATCTTATCTGTCAATGGTGGTAGCTTGGATCTTCGTGACGAAGACTTTGCAGCGCTTGAAGCAGCTAAAGATTTGAACGACTTCCTTGGAATTAACTACTACATGAGTGACTGGATGGAAGCTTTTGACGGCGAAACAGAAATCATTCATAACGGCAAAGGGGAAAAAGGAAGCTCTAAATACCAAATCAAAGGTGTTGGACGTCGTGTAGCTCCTGACTATGTCCCTCGTACAGACTGGGATTGGATCATCTACCCTCAAGGTTTGTATGACCAAATCATGCGTGTTAAGAAAGATTATCCAAACTACAAAAAGATCTACATCACTGAAAACGGATTGGGATACAAAGATGAATTTGTGGACAATACGGTTTATGATGATGGCCGGATTGATTATGTGAAGCAACACTTGGAGGTCTTGTCTGATGCGATTGCAGATGGTGCTAATGTCAAAGGTTACTTCATCTGGTCTCTCATGGACGTCTTCTCTTGGTCTAATGGTTATGAAAAACGCTATGGTCTCTTCTATGTAGACTTTGAAACCCAAGAGCGCTATCCAAAGAAATCGGCTCATTGGTATAAGAAGGTAGCCGAAAGCCAAGTGATTGAATAAGTATAAGAGGCTGGGACAGAAGTCCTAGCCTCTTGATTATTTTTGGA
The DNA here is from genome assembly GCF_001813295.1 of Streptococcus sp. HMSC072G04. Taxonomy (GTDB): domain Bacteria; phylum Bacillota; class Bacilli; order Lactobacillales; family Streptococcaceae; genus Streptococcus. The sequence continues at coordinate 113,988 of NZ_KV812044.1, read as the reverse complement.
TTGTCGAGCAAGACGCAGTGGTTGAGTGGGCTCTACTACGCTGATTTCATCAGCTTTTACAGCCCTACTCAACTGTGCGGAGGTGGGACGACGAAATCGAATTCTAACGAATTACCGATTTCTGTCCCACTCTCTTTTTTATTTTTACTAGAAGAAGGTCTCTTAAACGGATCTCTTCTTTCAGCCCCTAATTTATGGTATAATAGATCGATACTGTAATAAGGAAAATAGAATGAATATACAACAATTACGATATGTAGTGGCGATTGCTAATAGTGGTACTTTTCGTGAGGCTGCTGAAAAAATGTATGTGAGTCAGCCTAGCTTGTCCATCTCCGTCAGAGATATGGAAAAAGAACTGGGTTTTAAGATTTTTCGTCGGACTAGTTCTGGTACTTTTTTGACCCGTCGAGGAATGGAATTTTATGAAAAAGCGCAGGATGTGGTCAAAGGGTTTGATATTTTTCAAAATCAATATGCCAGTCCTGAAGAAGAGAAGAAAGAATTCTCTATTTCTAGTCAACACTATGACTTCTTGCCACCTTTGATGACGGAATTTTCGATCCGCTATCCGGAAAATAAAAACTTCCGCATCTTTGAATCAACGACGGTTCAAATTTTGGACGAAGTGGCTCAAGGACATAGTGAGTTGGGGATTATTTATCTCAACCGTCAAAATACCAAGGGGATTATGCAACGGGTTGATAAATTAGGGCTTGAAGTGGTGGATTTGATTCCTTTTCAGACTCATATTTACCTTCGTAAGGGACACCCTCTGGCTAAGAAGAAAAAACTGGTTATGGAAGATCTAGCTCAGTTGCCAACTGTTCGTTTTACCCAAGAAAAAGATGAGTACCTCTATTATTCAGAGAACTTTGTCGATACCAGCTCGAGCTCACAAATGTTCAATGTGACCGACCGGGCTACTTTGAATGGGATCTTGGAGCGGACAGATGCTTATGCGACGGGATCAGGCTTTTTAGATAGCCAGTCCGTGAATGGGATCACCGTGATTCCTTTGGAAGATAACTTGGACAATAAAATGGTCTATGTCAAACGCGAAGAGATGGATCTTTCTCCTGTAGCAGAGAAGTTTGTCGAGGTCATGGTAGAATATTTTGATCAAAAGAGGTAAGAAATGAAGAGAAAAACAATGGTCCCAGTAGCGATCGTCCTATTGGTCCTACTGGATCAGCTGGTCAAATGGTATGTGGTGAAGAACATTCCACTGGGGGTCGTCAAATCTTTTATTCCCCATGTGGTTAGTCTGACTTATCTTCAAAACACAGGTGCAGCTTTTTCGCTTCTTGAAAATCAGCAATGGTTCTTTACCCTCATCACTCTAGTCGTGATGGTAGGGGCCTTTTACTATCTCTATAAGCATCTCAAGGGGTCGCTTTGGATGGTGACAGGCTTGACCTTGGTTATTGCAGGTGGATTGGGGAATTTTATCGATCGCCTGCGTCAGGGCTTCGTGGTCGATATGTTCCACCTGGATTTTATGAATTTTGCTATTTTTAATGTAGCAGATAGTTATTTGACAGTTGGAGTTTTCTTGCTCCTGATCCTGATGTTGAAAGAGGAAACGCATGGAAATTAAAATTGAAGTAGCCGGTGCGCGACTGGATAAGGCTTTAGCGGATTTGACTCCCTTGTCACGAGCTGTGGCCAATGAGCAGATCAAAGAAGGAAAAGTTCTGGTCAATGGGACTGTGAAAAAAGCCAAGTACACAGTCAAAGAAGGGGACATCATCCAGTATGAAGTACCAGAAGTGGAAGAGGTCAGCTATGAAGCAGAAGATTTGCCCTTAGACATCGTCTATGAGGACCAGGATGTTGTGGTGGTCAATAAGCCACAAGGCATGGTTGTTCACCCAAGTGCTGGTCATACCAGTGGGACCTTGGTCAATGCGCTCTTATACCATGTCAAGGACCTTTCAGGGATCAATGGGGAATTGCGTCCAGGGATCGTTCATCGGATCGATAAAGACACGTCAGGTCTCTTGATGGTCGCAAAAAATGACCAAGCCCACGTCGCCTTAGCAGAGGAACTTAAAGACAAAAAATCTCTACGGAAGTATTGGGCCATTGTTCATGGCAACCTTCCGAACGATCGTGGGATGATTGAAGCCCCAATTGGTCGCAGTGAAAAGGACCGGAAAAAACAGGCGGTGACGGCTAAAGGAAAACCTGCAGTGACCCGTTTTCAAGTTTTGGAACGTTTTGGGAATTACACCTTGGTAGAGTTGCAACTGGAGACTGGTCGGACCCACCAGATTCGGGTGCACATGGCCTATATTGGCCATCCAGTGGCTGGAGATCCTGCTTATGGTCCTAAGAAGACACTTAAAGGACAAGGACAGTTTCTTCATGCGCGGACACTCGGTTTTACCCACCCTCGCACAGGCGAGACCTTGGAATTTACAGCAGAAGTGCCAGTGATCTTTGAGAAAACGCTGGAAGACCTTCGAAAAGGATAATGAAGATGGCTGAATGGAGATTCAGTCACTTTCATTAGATACGAAATAAATAGTATTAGAAAGAAACATAGCGATGAAAGCAAAAAGAATCGTCTTTAAAGTAGGGACCTCGTCTTTGACCAATCCTGATGGGAGTCTCTCTAGACAGAAGGTCAAGATCATTACCCAGCAGTTGGCTCTCTTACATGAATCAGGTCATGAGTTGATCTTGGTTTCATCGGGGGCAGTTGCAGCTGGATTTGGTGCCCTTGGTTTTAAGAAACGGCCGACCAAGGTGGCAGACAAGCAAGCCTCTGCGGCAGTTGGGCAAGGCTTACTGATGGAAGAATATACAGCCAACCTGCTCTTACGCAATATTGTTTCTGCGCAGATTTTGTTGACCCAGGATGACTTTGCGGATCAGCGGCGTTATAAGAATGCCCACCAGGCCCTTTCTGTCTTGCTTAATCGTGGGGCCATCCCGATTATCAATGAAAACGATACGGTCTCGATTGCTGAGTTAAAAGTAGGAGACAATGATACCTTGAGTGCGCAGGTTGCAGCCATGGTTCAAGCTGATCTTTTGGCGCTTTTAACAGATGTCGATGGTCTCTATACAGCCAATCCTTCTCAGGATCCAACAGCTAAGCGCTTGGATCGAATCGAACACATTTCTCGCGAGATGATCGAGATGGCTGGTGGTGCTGGCAGTAGCAACGGGACCGGCGGTATGCTGACCAAGCTCAAGGCAGCGACCCTTGCGACCGAGTCTGGGGTTCCTGTCTATATTTGCTCGTCTCTCAAGCCTGATGCCTTGATCGAAGCAGCAGAAGATCAAGCAGATGGCAGTTACTTCCTTGCAGAGGACAAAGGCTTAAAAACCCAGAAGCAATGGCTAGCCTTTTATGCAGAAAGTAAAGGTGCCGTTTGGGTGGATGCTGGAGCAGCGGAAGCTCTGTTGGATCATGGAAAGAGTCTATTGATTTCTGGTGTGACCAAGGCAGAAGGCGATTTTTCTTATCACGACATCGTCAGTGTCTATCATCAAGAGACTGGTCAATTACTAGGAAAAGGCAAGGTCCATCTCGGTCAATCAGCTGTGCGTGATATGCTCCAATCTAAAAAAGCTAAGGGAATCCTCATCCACCGGGATGATTGGATCTCGGTAACTCCTGAGATTGACCTACTCTTTACAGAATTCTAGAGGAAAACGTATGGGAACAACACAAGAACAATTAGCCTTAGCCAGATCAGCTAAGAAAAGCATCAATACAGCCAATACAGCTCTTAAAAATCAGGCCTTGGATGCCATGGCTAGCCAGCTTTTGAAAGCGACGGAAGCCATTTTAGTAGCCAATCAGATCGATATGGAAGCGGCACGAGGGAAGATCTCTGAAGTCATGCTGGATCGCCTCTTTCTTGATCAAGAGCGGATTGCAGGGATGGCCCAAGGAATTCGTGCTTTAATAGACCTGCCAGATCCGATTGGGGAAGTGCTGGATACTGAAGTCTTGGAAAATGGTCTTGAAATCCAGAAAGTTCGAGTCGCCATGGGTGTTATTGGCATCATTTATGAAAGCCGTCCAAATGTAACGTCAGATGCTGCAGCGCTTGCCATTAAGAGTGGAAATGCAGTAGTCCTTCGTACTGGAAAGGATGCCTTTCATTCTGCTCAAGCGATCGTGACAGCCCTCAAAGTTGGATTGGAAGAAGCTGGACTCAATCCAGATCTTCTCCAACTGATCCAAGATACGAGTCGAGCATCGAGCCTTGCAATGATGAAGGCTAAGGGCTATCTGGACTTGCTTATTCCACGTGGTGGTGCAGGCTTGATCCAAGCGGTGGTTGAAAATGCCATTGTCCCCGTGATCGAGACAGGAACTGGTATTGTCCATGTCTATGTGGATAAAGATGCTGACTTCCAGAAAGCACTCGCCATTATTGAAAATGCTAAGACCAGCCGTCCATCTGTCTGCAATGCCATGGAGGTCTTGTTGGTGGATCGAGCGATCGCGTCTGATTTCTTGCCATTGGTTAAAGAGCGTTTAGTGGATGATCGGGAAAGATCGGTTGAGTTGCGCCTAGATGAGCAAGCACAGGCTATCATTTCTGGAACAGCAGCACAGGAACAGGATTTTGATACGGAATTTTTAGATTATATTTTAGCAGTTAAGGTCGTTGATGGAGTTGAGGAAGCGGTGGACCACATTGAAGTGCACAGCACCCATCATTCAGATGCTATTGTGACTGAAAATTCTGAGACAGCCGCTTATTTCACCAAGCAAGTAGATTCAGCAGCCGTTTATGTCAATGCATCTACACGCTTTACAGACGGGGGACAATTTGGCCTAGGTTGTGAAATGGGGATCTCGACCCAAAAACTCCATGCGCGTGGACCGATGGGACTACGGGAAATGACCAGTTATAAATATATCGTCAGTGGAAATGGTCAAGTGAGGTAAGAAATGAAAGTAGCATTTATTGGACTAGGAAACATGGGAGCTAGTCTAGCCAAAGCAGTCGCAAAAGAAGTGGCTGCCACAGACTTGCTCTTGGTTAATCGTTCTCCTCAAAAGGTGCAAGAGTTTATCAGCCAGTATGGGGGAACGGCATCTGATCTTGAACAAGTCTTTCAAGAGGCTGAAGTAATCTTTTTAGGGGTCAAACCCTATCAGATTTGCCCTCTTTTAGAAGAGTATCAAGGCATCTTAGCCCAACGCTCTAATCTCTTGCTGGTTTCCATGGCTGCAGGCCTGGAATTAGAAAAGATGACTGACGTGATCCAGAACGGCCAGCTAGGGCTAATTCGCATCATGCCCAATACGCCTGTGGCCATTGGTCAAGGTGTTATCAGTCTGGCCCGCTCCCAAGCAGTGACAGACCAGCAGATAGCCCAGGTCAACCAGCTCTTAGCAGGAGCAGGGGCCCTCTACGAAATTGAAGAAAAATTGATGGACCCTGCAACGGCTGTCGCAGGCTGTGGGCCAGCCTTTGTCTATCAGATGATTGAAGCCATGGCAGATGCAGGAGTAGGATTAGGACTTTCTCGAGAGCAAGCCTTACAGATGGCGGCACAGACCTTCCAAGGCGCTAGTCAAATGGTCCTAGATACAGGCGAGCACCCAGCCCGCTTGCGAGATGCAGTTTGTAGCCCAGGTGGCTCTACCATCGCAGGAGTCAACCGCCTAGAACAAGTTGGCTTACGGGGCGACATTATTGCAGGAGTGGAAGCAGCCTACAAACGCACCCAAGAAATGGGACAAGAGGCAGGATAAAATTAGATAAAATAATTGGTCAAAACCAAGTTTGGAGAACGTTTACAAACTGTTCTTTCATACAAATCTAACAAATGAATTATCCAATCCTCTATTGAAACTTTCCGCCGTGAGAAAAGTGCTTGAAACACGATTGTTTCAAGCACTCGGGAGTTTTGAAGCCTTAGATTCAAAACTAAGTCATGGAACTTCTTTGAAGTT
>NZ_KV812044.1:48341-107953 GCF_001813295.1 Streptococcus sp. HMSC072G04 | reverse complement strand
CCGTTCTCACCTAAGGAAAGTTTCTAAGAGGACTTCATTTTCAATTTAAAAGATTGGTTCTGGCCAATCTTTTTTACGTTAGAGCGACTCTATTTCTACCAAACCGTTTTCGGTCAGACGATAGATTTTTTGGCAGACTTCTTTGAGGAAGGTCCGGTCGTGGGAGACCGTGACTAGTCCGCCTGGGTAGTCTGCGAATAGGCGTCGAATTTCTGGTTGGGAAGTGGGGGAAAAATTGCGAGTAGGCTCGTCCAAGAGTAGAAATTGGGGACTTGTGAGCACTAATTGAAGGAGAAAGAGTTTTCCTTGCTGGCCACCAGAAAGTTCAGAGATCGGATGGTGCATTTCAGAATAGGTAAAGTTTAGGGAGGCTAAATGCAATTGAATGGTGTTGATTTCTTCGCGATCGCCTGAATGCTGTAGAAATTGAACGGGTGTCTGAGTCAGAGGGAGGCCTTCAGTGTAATCTTGAGGCATATAGGCAGTGCGGATACTTTCATTCTTCTGTAGACTTTTCCATATCATTTTTAGGAAAGTGGATTTCCCCACACCGTTGGAACCGATAATCCCTATTTTATCCTGTCCTAGAAGAGTAAGGGAGAGGTTCTTGACCAGGACTCGGTCACCAATTGCGAGCTCTTCCTGATCTAAGAGAAGGACTCGTTTTTGAGGAGACAAGGGAGTGAGGGGAGAAAAATGAAGATTGATAACTTCCTCATCATAGGGTTGGGAAGTCATGGATTGGAATTCTCGCTCGTAGCGCTTTTCTTGTGAGAGGAGGGACTTCATTTTCTTTGCCAGGAGACGTCCAGCAGTGCTATCCTTAGTGTTTCGTAAGGATGTTTCAACTTGCTGACGGACGCGACGATGCTTCTCTATTGTTTTTCGGTAGGTTCGTTGACCGTTGGCAGCTTGCTGGGACTGCTGCTTGAATTGTTGCTCCCTTTGGCTACTGTAGTCCTGATAGCCTAGATGCTCTACAATGGTTTCAGCCTCCTTGCGGTGTTTGATCTGTCTTAGGTGGATGATGGTATCCGCAGTCTGAGTCAAAAAATCCTCATGATGGGAAATAAATAGAATGGTTTGGGGGCTCGTTTGGATCATCTGCTGGAGCCAGTCCAGGGTTTCTAAATCCAGATCGTTTGAAGGTTCATCTAAAAATAGTAATTCATGAGGACGACAAAGTTCGTGAAGCAGTTGGACTTTAAGGGCTTCTCCTCCAGATAGACTTCCAATAGCTTGGTCACTTGCAAAGCGGTCGCTATCAAATTGCAATTGATCGGCTAGTCTGTATAGGGTGGCATAGTCTAACTCGTCTTCTCCAAAAAAATATTCTTCCAATGTTTTTCCCTTTAATGCTTCCGGTAAAGACTGGGGAATATAGGCATAGGAGTGAAAAGAAGTGGTGATTTCTCCTTCTATGGTCAGATAATCTGGTAGGGATTTTGGGGACATGAGGACATGAAGCAAAGAAGACTTTCCATTTCCTTCTTCGCCAATAATAGCAACTTTTTCCCCTTCATGAATAGTTAGGGACAGATCGCGAACCAAATCGCGTAAATCTTTTGTGTGGCGGATGGTGAGGTGGGATAGTTTTAGCATAAGATTCCTTTCTACTGGGACAAAAAAACAGCTCTACCTATTTAGTAGAGCTGTATTCAAGTGAAACCCAAGCATAAAAAGACCTAATATAGCCAACAAAAAGTTGGAGAATAGGCGAGAGGGCACACAAAAAGAGATAGAACAAGCAGTCCACTAAATAAAGTATCTTATTTAACGAAACTTAGTTGTTCATATCTCCTTACCTCCGAATGTAATTAGCTTTATTCTATTCCTTTCATTCCTTCTTGTCAAGGAAAACCTTGCTTCATCCACCCTTTTCTTCTCGGACTTAGGGGGGATTTTATGGTATAATTAAAGGTATGCATACAAAACCAACGTCCGCTTATGTCCACATCCCATTTTGTACCCAGATTTGTTTTTATTGTGATTTTTCGAAGGTCTTTATCAAGAACCAACCGGTCGATGCTTATTTGGATCATTTGATCCAAGAATTTCGTCGGGAAGAAATCACAAATTTACGGACTCTCTATATCGGGGGTGGGACACCGACAGCCTTAACTGCGGATCAGCTAGCCTATCTTCTCAAGGAGCTAACCAAGTCGCTTGATCTCTCTCAGATAGAGGAGTTGACCATCGAGGCCAATCCTGGTGATTTGGATCCGGATAAGATCGCTGTCTTAAAGGATTCACCGGTTAATCGGGTTTCATTGGGGGTACAGACCTTTGATAATCGCTTGCTCAAAAAGATTGGTCGGAGCCATCAAGAGCAGGATATCTATGACAATATCGATCGTCTAAAGCTGGCTGGTTTTGACAATATTTCGATCGACCTCATCTATGCCCTTCCAACGCAAACCATGGAGCAGGTCCAGGAAAATGTCGCTAAGGCTCTTGCCCTCGACATTCCCCACATGAGCCTCTATAGCTTGATTCTAGAGAATCACACGGTCTTTATGAATCGCATGAGACGGGGCAAGCTTCCTCTACCAAAGGAGGAGTTAGAAGCGGAGATGTTCGAGTACATCATTCAGGAGTTGGAGCGTGCGGGCTTTGAGCATTACGAAATTTCCAATTTCTCCAAGCCTGGTTTTGAAAGTCGACACAATCTCATGTATTGGGATAATGCGGAGTATTATGGCTTGGGAGCTGGTGCATCTGGCTATGTCAACGGTGTTCGCTATAAGAATCATGGGCCTATTCGTCACTATATGCAGGCGGTTGAAGAGGGAAATGCGCGTGTCCAAGAAGAACATCTGAGTCAGACTGAAATGATGGAAGAAGAGATGTTTCTGGGACTGCGTAAGAAAACAGGCGTTTCCAAGAGGCGTTTCGAAGAAAAGTTTGGTGTGAATTTTGACCAACAATATGGACCAGTGGTTGAGGAATTGACCCAGCAAGGACTCTTGGTGCCTGACAAGGACATTGTTCGCATGACCAAGAAAGGTCTCTTTTTAGGAGACACTGTAGCAGAGAAGTTTATTTTGGAGTAGAAGATGGCAAAAACATTTGAATACAGCATGAAAATTCCTTTTGATATGAGCGATGTCAATGGATTTATAAAAATTCCCCAATTGATCTTGCTGTCTTTGCAGGTATCAGGCATGCAATCGATTGAGCTGGGCATGAGTGATATGTACATTTTAGAGAATTACAATCTAGTCTGGATTATCACGGATTACAATATGAAGATCGATCGTCTCCCAGTTTTTGATGAGAAGATCACTATCGAAACCTATGCCATGAGTCACAATCGACTCTTCTGCTACCGGGCCTTTAACATCAAGGACGAAGCGGGAAATACCATCATTGAGATGGTGGCGACCTTTGTCTTGATGGATCGTGATACACGCAAGGTCCATCCTGTTATGAGCGAAATCACGGATGCCTTTGATTCAGAGTTTTCAAAAACCATGCTCCGTGGTCCCCGTTTCAAAGAATTGGAAGGGGGCGTGGAACAAGAATACCGGGTTCGTTTTTACGACTTGGATATGAACGGACATGTCAACAATAGCAAGTACTTGGACTGGGTTTTTGAGGTGATGGGAGCGGACTTCTTGACCCAACATGTCCCTAAGAAAGTTCATCTAAAATATGTCAAAGAAGTGCTGGCAGGAGGTATCATCACCTCTCAATATGAACAAGAGGGCTTGAAAACCCAGCACCAAATTAGCTCAGATGGTCATATCAATGCCCAAGCTGAAATTGAGTGGGAAGAAGTAGAAGAAAAGGGTTGGACTTATGGAAAGTAGAAGATTAAAAAATAAAAAACAAGAGCTAGCAGGCTACCAAAAACGGGTTGTGGCTTATGCTAAGCGTCAAAAGAACCCTTTGTACATGTTGGGAGATTGGCTCTTGACTCTTTGTGCTTTGGGCATCATCCTGGTGGAAGAAATTTACAAATTTTTCCGCTACCGTTTGAATTTAGAGAGTTTTAGCCGTTTCTTGAAAGAAGATGTACGTTGGTACCGGGTCTGGATCCATTTCACCTTGGCCTTTCTCTTACCTGTCGTGATCTTTTCGGTCGGCATTACCAGCCAATCAGGCTCTTTCTGGTCTAATTTCTATCATCGTTTGTCTCAAGGCGTGCTCTTTAGCACAACTGTCAGCCTCGCTGCGACCTTGGTGACTGATTTTGTAGAAAATTTGCAACCAGAAACCAAGTCAGACGGCCGGAACCGGAGCACCAAGCGCACGGTTTATCAAATCAGTGTGGATCAGGCAACCGTAATAGGTTTGTTGTTGACCATTGTGATCCTCATGGTGGCTTCCTTCTTGTTTACCCAATCAGGAAATCAAGGGATCAATTTTACAGGGTTGATTTTACAATTTGTCCTCTATGCTGGAGCCTTGCTCTTATATGGGTCTGGTGGACGAGTCGATGCAGAGAAGTTGCATGAAAAAGCTGATACAGAAAGGGAAGAATAAATGCACTACAAGGGCTATTTAATTGATTTGGATGGCACCATTTACAAAGGAAAATCACGAATTCCAGCAGGAGAAGCTTTTGTCCATGAATTGCAGGCGCGTGAGATTCCATATCTCTTTGTCACCAATAATACAACCCGTACACCAGAGACTGTTCGGGATATGCTGGCGACTCACTTTAATATTGAAACCCCTGTGTCGACCATCTATACAGCTACCCTTGCGACAATTGACTACATGAATGACCAAAATTTGGGCAAAAAGGTCTATATGATCGGCGAAGCGGGGCTCAAAGATGCTATTGAAGAAGCTGGCTATATCATGGATGAAGAAGCACCTGATTATGTGGTGATTGGGCTGGATTGGCAAGTGGATTATGAGAAGTTTGCTAAAGCAACCTTGGCGATTCAAAAAGGAGCGCACTTTATCGGGACCAATCCGGACCTGAACATTCCAACAGAGCGTGGCTTGTTGCCGGGAGCAGGATCTCTGATTGCCCTTGTTGAAGCAGCGACACGGGTCAAGCCAGTGATCATTGGCAAACCAAAGGCCATCATTATGGATAAGGCCATTGAACACTTGGGGCTTGAAAGAGAAGAAGTGGTTATGGTCGGGGACAATTATTTAACAGATATTCGTGCAGGTATTGACAATGGGATTCCAACCCTTTTGGTAACGACAGGTTTTACCAAACCAGAAGAAGTACCGACCTTACCAATTGCACCGACACATGTTGTTGCCAGTCTAGCGGAGTGGGATTTTGATGCTTAAAAGTTTGAAATCAATCAACCTATTTTTCTTTATCTTGTCAGCTGCCATCCTTCTCACCATCGCTCTAGCTTGGGTCCTCTATCCCATGGAGATTCATTGGTTGGGGATTCAAAGCCGGACTGGTTTTTCGGCATCTGTCATCATGAAGAATTTTAATGTCTTGATGAACTACTTGACCAATCCTTTTCAATGGGTGTTGAAGATGCCTCAATTCCCCTCTTCAAAAAATGGACTACACCATTTTGAGGCCGTCAAGTACCTATTTCACTTAGTGATGGTCGTTTTCTTGGTCACTCTCCCTGGTTTTATCCAGTTTATGCGGACAGTCGTCAAAAAAGGCTACCTGACCTTGTACCGTAGTCTCTTCTTTTGGATGATGGTTTTACCAGTAGTGCTTGCAGTGATGGCTGTTTTGATTGGCTTTGATCAATTCTTTACGCTCTTTCATCAGGTCTTATTTGCTGGAGATAATACTTGGCTCTTTGATCCGCGCGTGGATTCGATTATTCTTGCGTTACCAGAAGACTACTTTATGCATGCCTTTTTGATTTTCTTTGTCTTATACGAAGGAATGTGTGCGAGTTTTTATCTATTTTCTAGGAGGAAGAAATGAACCAATACAACCGATTATTAGACCCTAAAAAAGATATAGGAAGGTATTCCGGGACACTTGCCATTTATCTCTTGGTAATGACCTTGGTAACCGTCCTGTGGGAAGTCCTCCTTGGATTGACCATAGCAGGCTCTCTCAGAAAAGATCCAAGTCAAGTAACGGAGAAACTCAATGCCCTGAATGTTTGGGCTGGTATTCCCTACCTCATCTCTATTTCCATTGGACTCTTTCTCTTTAATGCCTATCGCAAGAAGGCCCTTTATAAATATGATCTTAAGCACAAGGGGCGTAAGATGACTCTTTCAGTCTTCTTTATTCTTCTCGCTTTTCTTGGCTTTTCTCAAGTCTTTTCATCTGTGATGACACAAGTGATTGAGCGCATGTTTGAGACCATTGGCCTTCATTCTCCAACACCCGATCTAGGTAATACGATTGAGCGATCATGGACTATGCTCTTGTATGCTGGCTTTTTTGGTCCAATCACAGAGGAATTCTTCTTCCGTGGGGCAGGCTTGCGAGGCTTGGAACGGTATGGCAAGATCTTTGCTATTGTCATGACGGCTATCTTGTTTGGTCTCTTCCATGCCAATTTTGATCAGCTCTTTTTCGCGAGTATCATTGGTCTAGGTTTCGGCTACATTGCCTTTGAATACAATATCTGGTGGGCTATTTTCTATCACATTTTCAATAACTTTGTCATTTCCCAAGGCTTGCATTATGTGGCCTATCATGTGGACGAGGGACTAGCGAATTGGCTTCAAATCGGTGTTTTAGCTATTGGTTCCATTGTCATGATAGTGGTTCTTGCGACTAAATGGCCAGCTATCAAGGCTTATATTCAAGCCAATAAACCTCAACCGGGAGTTTTCCAGCGTGCCCTCGCGTCCTTCTGGTTCTGGTTCTTCGTGCTATTCACTATCCTGATGTCTATTGTTCCTTATGTGATTCCGCTCTTCCAGATGGCTAATCTCAAAGGCTGAGGATGTAAAGTTGGATACATACAATTGAGAGGTAAGCGCCTCTCTTTTTTGATATAATAGAGAGTATGAATAACTTGATTAAATCCAAGCTCGAGCTCTTGCCGACGAGTCCGGGCTGTTACATTCACAAAGATAAGAACGGAACCATCATCTATGTGGGGAAGGCCAAAAATCTTCGCAATCGGGTGCGGTCCTATTTCAGAGGAAGCCACGATACTAAGACGGAAGCGCTGGTATCTGAGATTGTGGATTTTGAATTTATCGTCACCGAGTCCAATATTGAAGCCTTGCTTCTTGAGATCAACCTTATCAAGGAGAACAAGCCCAAGTACAATATCATGCTCAAGGACGACAAGTCCTATCCCTTCATCAAGATTACCAATGAGCGTTATCCGCGCCTCATCATCACGCGCCAGGTCAAAAAGGATGGTGGTCTCTATTTTGGTCCTTATCCAGACGTAGGAGCGGCCAATGAGATCAAGCGGCTTTTGGATCGGATTTTCCCATTCCGCAAGTGTACCAATCCGCCTTCCAAGGTCTGCTTTTACTATCATCTGGGGCAATGTATGGCCCACACAGTCTGCCACAAGGACGAGGCCTATTTCAAGGGCATGGCGCAGGAGGTTTCTGATTTCCTCAAGGGGCAGGATGATAAGATTATCGATGAGCTCAAGCTCAAGATGAATACTGCTGCGCAAAACATGGAATTTGAGCGGGCAGCCGAGTACCGCGATCTGATCCAGGCCATCGGGACCCTGCGGACCAAACAGCGGGTCATGGCTAAGGATTTGCAGAACCGGGATGTCTTTGGCTACTACGTGAACAAGGGCTGGATGTGTGTGCAGGTCTTCTTTGTCCGTCAGGGCAAGCTGATCGAGCGTGACGTCAACCTCTTTCCCTACTACAATGATCCGGACGAGGATTTCTTGACCTATGTGGGGCAGTTTTACCAGGAGAAATCTCACCTGATCCCCAATGAAATCCTGATCCCTCAGGATATCGATGAGGAAGCGGTCAAGGCCCTAGTAGATACCAAGGTCCTCAAGCCCCAGCGAGGGGAGAAGAAGCAGTTGGTCAATCTGGCTATTAAAAATGCGCGTGTCAGTCTGGAGCAGAAGTTCAATCTCCTTGAAAAATCCATGGAAAAGACCCAAGGTGCCATTGAAAATCTTGGAAAACTCCTGCAAATTCCAACTCCTGTGCGCATTGAGTCCTTTGATAACTCCAACATCATGGGGACCAGTCCGGTCTCAGCCATGGTGGTCTTTGTTAACGGGAAGCCAAGCAAAAAGGACTATCGCAAGTACAAGATCAAGACCGTTGTCGGACCAGATGACTATGCCAGCATGCGAGAAGTCATTCGCAGACGCTACAGCCGGGTTATGCGGGATGGCCTGACGCCACCAGATCTGATCGTCATCGATGGGGGTCAGGGCCAGGTTAATATCGCTAAGCAAGTCATCCAAGAAGAGTTGGGGCTGGACATTCCTATCGCAGGCCTGCAAAAGAATGACAAGCACCAGACCCATGAATTGCTCTTCGGCGATCCTCTCCAAGTCATCGAACTCTCTCGGACCTCGCAGGAATTTTTCCTCCTGCAACGGATCCAGGATGAAGTCCACCGTTTCGCCATCACCTTCCACCGCCAGCTAAGGTCTAAGAATTCCTTCTCCTCCCAGCTGGACGGCATCGAAGGTTTGGGACCAAAACGCAAGCAGTTGCTGATGAAGCACTTCAAGTCACTGACCAAGATCAAAGAAGCTACTGTGGATGAGATCGTCACAGTCGGCATCCCACGAGTAGTCGCAGAGGCAGTGCAAGCCAAGCTCCATCAAGGAAAGCAGGAAGAAGCAAGTCCCTTGATGGAAGTGGCGGAGGCTTCTGAACCATACCAATCATAAGGAGTTTATAATGAACCAGCGAATCGCTATTTTATCTGATATTCACGGAGATACAACAGCCCTCAAGGCAGTGATTGCGGATGCGCGTGCTCTAGGCGCAACGGAATACTGGCTTTTAGGGGATATTTTGCTACCGGGGCCTGGACGAGAGGACCTTTTTGAGTTGCTGGATGCGATTCCGATTACAGTGGCTGTTCGTGGAAATTGGGATGATTGTGTCCTAGAGGCCTTGGATGGCGAGTACGGTCTTGAAAATCCGCAGGAAATCCAACTTCTTCGGCTCACTCAGTACCTCATGGAAGGACTAGATCCTGAGCGGATCGATTGGCTTCGCTCCCTTCCCTTGGTAGAGAAGAAGGAGGTCAACGGTATTCGCTTTTCACTGACCCACAACTTGCCAGAAAAGAATTACGGTGGAGACTTGCGTCCAGCTAATGCGACGGAGAACTTTGACCAGTTGCTGGATGATCAGACGGATATGGCGATCTACGGTCATGTCCACAAACAGTTGCTTCGCTATGGCAGTCAGGGCCAACAGATCCTTAATCCAGGAACTATTGGTATGCCTTATTTTGACTGGGAACCAATTCAAAACCACAGAGCCCAGTATGCTCTGATCGATGTCGAAGATGATGGGGTGACCAACCTGCAATTTCGTAAGGTGGCCTATGACTATGAAGCAGAGCTCCAAGATGCTAAGGACAAGGGCCTTCCCTTTATTGAGATGTACGAAGAATTGAGACGCGAGGATAACTATCGGGGCCATAACATCGAGCTTCTAACGAGCTTAATTGAGAAATACGGTTATGCCAAAGAAGTAGCTGCCTATTTCAATCTTTCCAATGAATCATAGGTGGATCTCTTGTGTATTCAACCTATCCAAAAAGAGGCGGATCTTTAAAATGTCCGCTTCTTTTTTCACAATCTTAGGCTGTAAAACCCTGCAAGCTCTTTCATTTTGTGTTAAAATAGAGGTAACAGAAATAGAAAAGGAAGAAGCTTATGAAATTTCTAGAGCTCAATAAAAAACGCCATGCGATCAAGCATTTCACTGACCAACCGGTCGATCCAAAGGATGTACGGACTGCCATTGAGATCGCAACATTGGCCCCTAGCGCCCACAATAGCCAGCCTTGGAAATTTGTGGTCGTTCGTCAAAAAAATGCGGAATTGGCAAAATTAGCCTATGGTGCAAACTACGATCAAGTCATGGAAGCACCTGTGACCATCGCCCTCTTTACAGATACTGATTTGCAAAAACGGGCTCGCAAGATTGCGCGTGTCGGTGGGGTTAAAAACTTCACAGACGAGCAGTTGCAATACTTTATGCAAAATCTTCCTGCTGAATTTGCGCGCTATGATGCCAAACAAACAAGTGATTACTTGGCTTTGAATGCTGGTCTTGTGGCCATGAACTTGGTACTTGCTTTGACAGACCAAGGCATTGGAACCAATATTATCTTGGGATTTGATAAATCAAAAATCAATGAAGTCTTGGACATTGAAGAGCGTTTCCGTCCGGAAGTTTTGATTACGGTTGGCTATGCGGCTGAAAAAGTAGAGCCAAGTTATCGCTTACCAGTGGACGAAATCATTGACAAACGCTAAGCCAATTAGCAAATAGAAGATCGAGGAGGAATTCATGACAACAGTTGACTTTAAAGCAGAAGTAGAAAAACGTCGCAATGAGATGATGGCTGACCTATACAGCCTCTTGGAAATCAATTCTGAACGCGATGACAGCAAGGCAGATGCAGAGCATCCTTTTGGACCTGGTCCTGTAAAAGCTCTTGAAAAATTCTTGGAAATTGCCAAACGTGATGGCTATGAAACCAAGAATGTCGACAATTATGCCGGTCACTTTACTTTTGGTGAAGGAGAAGAAGAGCTTGGGATCTTTGCCCATATGGACGTCGTGCCTGCAGGTAGTGGCTGGAAAACGGATCCATATAAACCAGAAATTATCGATGGCAAGCTCTATGCGCGTGGTTCGTCTGATGATAAAGGGCCTACAATGGCCTGCTACTATGGTTTGAAGATCATTAAAGACTTAGGACTCCCTGTTTCTAAGCGCGTGCGCTTTGTTGTCGGTACGGATGAAGAATCAGGCTGGGGCGACATGGATTACTATTTCAAACATGTCGGACTTCCTGAGCCAGATTTTGGCTTCTCTCCAGATGCGGAATTCCCAATCATCAATGGGGAAAAAGGAAACATCACTGAGTACCTTCATTTTGGAAATGACAACACAGGAAATGCCCATCTTCATAGCTTTACAGGTGGCCTTCGTGAAAACATGGTACCAGAGTCAGCGACTGCAGTCGTTTCTGGTCAACTTCCAGATCTTGCTGGCCTCTTAGATGCCTTTGCCAAGGAACACCAGCTCAAGTATGAAATCTCAACTGTTGACGAAGAAACCTATACCGTTACCATTGTTGGGAAATCTGCTCACGGATCAACTCCTGAAGATGGAATTAATGGTGCGACCTACTTGGCTCTCTTGTTGAACCAATTTGATTTTGGTGGTGCTGCTAAGGCTTACCTTCATGTGACAGCTTCGCTTCTTCACGAAGATTTTGCTGGTGAAAAATTAGGTATTGCCCATACAGATGCCAAAATGGGACCATTGAGCATGAATGCAGGTGTCTTCCATTTTGATGAAAGCCAAGCAGACAACACTATTGCCCTCAATATCCGTTACCCTCAAGGTACAGATCCTGAAACCATCAAATCCACCCTTGAAAAGATCGAAGGAGTGGCTACAGTAAGCTTGTCAGCCCACGGTCACACACCTCACTATGTTCCGATGGATGATGAATTGGTATCCACCCTCTTGCGTGTTTACGAAAAACAAACTGGCCTCAAAGGACATGAACAAGTGATCGGTGGTGGTACCTTTGGTCGTCTCTTGAAACGTGGGGTTGCCTTTGGTGCTATGTTCCCAGACTATGTCAATACCATGCACCAAGCTAATGAGTTCGCAGATGTCGAAGATCTCTATCGTGCAGCTGCTATTTACGCAGAAGCTATCTATGAACTAATCAAATAATCCACTACTCGGCTAGTTTTTCTGGCTGAGTTTTTCCATAGAAGGAGGACTTATGTCAAGGATTGAAAGCATTAAACAAGCCATTATGGCAGATCCTCAAAATAAAGAATATACGGATAAAGGAATCGAGCCACTCTTTGCAGCTCCAAAGACAGCTCGTATCAATATTATCGGACAAGCTCCAGGGATGAAGACGGAAGAAGCTGGTATTTACTGGAAGGATAAGAGTGGTGACCGCCTGCGCGAATGGTTAGGAGTTGACGAAGACACCTTTTATAATTCTGGTTTGTTTGCGGTCATTCCCATGGACTTTTATTTCCCAGGGCATGGAAAATCTGGTGACCTTCCACCTCGCAAAGGCTTTGCGGAAAAGTGGCATCCTCAACTCCTCAAGGAGTGTCCAGATATTGAGTTGACCCTCTTAATTGGACAATATGCCCAAGCATACTACCTTCATGAGAAGGTTAGTGGCAAGGTAACCGAACGGGTTCACCATTTTAAAGATTATTTGCCAACCTATTTTCCACTTGTTCACCCTTCCCCTCGCAATCAAATTTGGATGGCTAAAAATCCTTGGTTTGAGGCAGAGGTGGTGCCGGAATTGCAAACCTTAGTACAAGAGATCATTCAAAAATAAAGGAGAGCGACGATGGATCCTTATCAACAAGTTAAAGAAAAATTAGATGAGTTAGGAATTTCATTTGATGTGGTGGAGCACCCACCTGCATTCACGACAGAGCAGGCGGATTCTTATATTGAAGGCTTAGAAGGTGTCCGGACTAAGACCATGTTTTTGACCAACAAGAAGAAAACCCAATACTATTTGCTCATCATGGATGACCAGAAACCATTGGATATGGATGATTTCAAAGAGCAAGTGGAAGCCAACCGGATCCGCATGGCTTCAGCAGATTCTTTAGTTGAAAAAATGCAATTACCGCCAGGAACGGTTTCTCCATTTGGTTTATTGAACAATGAAGAAAAAGATATTCGAGTCTATTTCGATAAAGACATTGTGTCAGAGGAGATCATGACCTTCCATCCCAATACCAACGAAAAGACGATCTTTATTAAAACCCAAGACTTGTTCCGATTTTTAGAGTCTATTGGCTTTAACTATGAAATCCTAAGCCTTCCATAACAAAGGAGAAATCATGAAAGAAATTCTATTTTCAAGCTTTTACCAAGCTTATCAAAAAGGAGACTTACACGTTCTTGATGTTCGTGAGCAGGAGGAATATGATGCCCTTCACTTAGATGGGGTTCGTCTTCTTCCCTTATCTGAGTTAGCAGATCGCTACCAGGAATTAGAGAAGGATCAGCCCTATTATGTCATCTGCAAGTCTGGTCGACGCTCAGCACGTGCTTGCCAATTTCTGAAAGAGCAAGGCTACGATGTGACCAACGTCCAAGGTGGCATAGATGCATTTGAATCCTAAGAAACGGGAGTGGGAAAGAACTCCGTAAAATAAAAAAAGTTGAAAAGGTTCCCCAAACCTTTTCAATCTTCCCACCTCCGCATAGCTTCAACAGTCTGGGAGACTGTTGAAGGTTGTGGATAAAGGAAACTTTGTTTCCCTCATTAGGTCATCTTTGGAGCTTAAAAGGCGAACAAAGATGCCAATCAACCACTGCGTCTTGCACTTATTCCTATCAAACATCAAAGGCTGGACAATTTTTGCCCAGCCTCTTTTTCTTTACTAATTTCTAAAAATGAGTAGAATTTGTATGTTTTTCAAAAGATATTACAGGGAATTTCCAGCCTTTCATTGAAAATGGTTCAGAAATTTTGTATAATACCCTAGTATAAACAATAGTTAAGGAGATTCATTATGTCAAAACAAGATTGGCTGGATTATTTCGAAGCCGTAAATGGTCGTTCTGCTAGTGCAGAAGAAATTGCTCAAGCACTGGCTGCAGGAGAATTTCAAGAAGAAGTAGTGGTTCCAGAAACCCCACAAGCCCCAGAATTTGTCGCAGCACCAACTGCCCCTGTGGAAGAACCAGTTGCTGCTCCACAAGCCCCAGAGTTTGTTGCAGCGCCAGCAGCTCCTGCAGCGCCAACTGCTCCTACAGAAGAACCAGTCGCAGCTCCAGTTCAAGAGCCTGCCCCTCAAGCTGCTCCAGCGAATGGACCTGCTTTCCAACAAGCCTACCAACAACCTACTCAAGCAGCTTATCAACAAGCTCCTTACCAAGGTCAACCAGGACAACCTTATCCTGCCCAACCAAGTCAATTTGGTGTAGCCGTTGGTGGTTACTGGAATTGGTTCCTTTCAGCTTTGAAACGTCCAACTGCTGTAGAAAATCCAAAAGCTCTTAACGGAATTTTACAGTATGTCTTAACTGCCTTTATCTTGACCTTGGGGACATTCTTCACAGCTAGTGGATTTACAGGTGGTTATGGAATGGATTTCCGTGCCTTTATGTTGACATTGATTTCCCTATTCTTTAGCGTTTATGCCTTCCAAGTAGCTGGATTCTTTGTTCGTCGTGTGGTTCTTCAAGATAAGGAATACAGTTACGGTCGTTCATTTGAAGAGTTTGGACGTTTGTCTGTTTACACTTTGCCACTTGCCCTCCTTGCTTTCTTAGTAGGTCTTGTAAAAGTTTATGAATTTTATGGCTTTGTAAACTTCCTTATTTTCTTCTTGTTCTTTGTTGGAACATGCTATGTTGTTCATCAAGGATTGAACAAGACAAGCTTTAAAGCAGATAAGTTCTTGCTTCTAGTAGCATCATCTGTTGTCTTGCTTCTCATTGCCATCTTTGTCATTTATGTGAATGCTCGTATTTTAGAACAAGTAGCCGTAGGATTTATTCCAAGTGCTCCAAATTTCTCTAACTTTGGATTCTAACAATATCACAAAACGGAAGGTGGGGGAACCCACTTTCCCTATTTTATAATGAGGGAGAAGAGATCCATGCAAAAGAAATGGGTTGAATTATTTGAAAAAGTGATCGGTCGCAAACCGTCACCAGAAGAGTTTATGGCTGGGAAAGCTTGTGGATTTGATTTGAAACAAATTCAGTCTATCGCAGGAAATGCCCCAGCAGAGGAAGTAGCTCCTGTTGAGGAACCAGTGGTTGAACCAGTTGAAGAAGTGAAGAATGTTGATCCACTTCTAGCAGCTCGTCAGGCTTGGTTGCAACATTTTGAAGAAACCTATGGGCGCAAGCCAAGTGCAGAAGAATTTACCGCGGCTAAAAGTCAAAACTTTGAGTTTTTTGTAGGACCTGTGCCTGAAGCAGAATTTGCGAACCCAGATTCTACAGAAGTAACACAGGAATATGTACCTCAACAGCCAACTCAGGAGTATACAACTCCACTTGCTGCTGGGCAAACGCAGATCTTTGCTGGTCCAAATGTCACAGAAGCAGGTCCAGCTCAGAAAAAACAAAAGGCCCCGAAAACGAAGGGTGGAAAGAAACTTTCCAAGAAGAAAATTGGAATTATTTCTGCTATTGCAGTCCTTGTGATCGCTTTGGTGGCAGCCTTCTTTTACTTCCAGTCTACAACACGTGTCGAAGTGACTGCAGATAAATTCATTAAGGCAGTGGACACCAAAGATTATCGCGAAGCAGCAGACCTGCTTTCAACCGATAACGATAAATGGACGAAGGATGAATCTGAAAACTTTATCACCAGCATGGAAGATCAAGGGGTCGATATCGGCACAGAGTTGAATAAGATCATTGATAATGGTGGAGAAGGCAGCTATACGGATAAATCTGGAAACAAGATTTTTGGTTTGGAAAAGGCGGACAAGAAATTTGGAATCTTCCAAGAATACCGTGTGGCTAGCTATCCAGTGCAAGTGAAGGTCAAGACTAATTTGGATCAAGCCAAACTTAAAGTGACTGCCAATAAAACGGTGACCTTGAAGAAAGATGCAGTGACAGACCTTGGTTCTTTCCATTACAATACAAAAGAAATGGAATTGACTGCTAAAACAGAGGTCGGAAATGTTACTTCTAAGATCCATCTCAATCCTAAAAAAGCAACCAAGAATAACTTAGAATTGCAGTTGAATTCTGAAAAACGAAATTTAGAAGTTGAGTTCCCAGATGAAGTTGAAAACCCAACGGATGTGAAGGTTGTGGTTAACGGCAAAGAAGTCGGAACGAGCACGACCTTTGAAGTAGACAGCATCCCTTATCAAGAAATTGAAGTACATGCTGTCTTCAACATGAATGGGGAAACCTATACAACTGAGAAGGCTAAGGTGACGATTGAAGAGGGTGAAAACGATCCGATCGAACTCAAACTAGCCAAAGATACCCTAAAACGCATCAAGAGTGCACAAGATGCTAAGAAAGCGCAAGCAGCCAAAGAAGAACAAAATCGGACCTTGGCGGAAGAGTTCTTGAAAGAGTACCGCGACGCTGTCTTTAGCTCAGTTTCAAATCGAAATAACACCTACTCTAAATACTATGACACACAAAGTCAAGCCTACAAAGACATGGTTGAGTTCACAACTGGTGATGGTGTTCGAAAGGCTAAAATTGACTACTATACTCCAGGAGCTTTGGACATTCAAAGTGTCACGGAAGAAAATGGTGTGGTGACAATCAAGACTTATGAAGACTTTACCGTGCATTATACAGATAGCCATCCAGATTCACAAAACCGCAAGTACAAGACCTACACCTTGAAAAAAGTAGGTTCAAGTTATGTGATTACGGATATTGTCGTAACAAAAGAATCATAGGAGATTCCCCATGAAAGCAAGATTTTCCAAATTAACTTTGGTGACAGTTGCCTTGTTAACCCTGACAGCTTGCTCCCAATCTCAATCCACTAGTTCTAAATCTTCTGCAAAAGAAGAAACTAAACAAACGCAAACCAAGTCTTCCAAGGAAACGTCTTCTGCAAAGGATACGTCAAAAGAGACTGGCAAAGAAGAATCGTCAAAAGCTGGTAAGTCAGATGTGAAAGTGGACTCTGGTGTCAGCTATAATGGTTCCTACTATAGTGTAAAAGGGAAATATGGTGAGGTCATGATCGCCAACAAACATTATCCCTTGTCGCCTGACTTTAACCCAGGGGAAGATCCTGAAGCTGTTTCAGCCCTTCATGAATTGATCGCAGCCATGCAGGCAGAAGGTTATCCGATCAGTGACCAATATAGTGGTTTTCGTAGCTACGACACCCAAGTTGGCCTCTACCAAAACTATGTCAATCAAGATGGTCAGGAAGCCGCAGATCGTTATTCTGCAAGACCGGGTTATAGTGAACATCAGACAGGTTTGACCTTTGATTTGATCGATACCAGTGGTAATCTGGTTACAGAACCTGGACCAAGTAAGTGGTTGCTCAAGAATGCTGCTAAATATGGCTTTGTGGTTCGTTACCAAGAAGGAAAAGAAAAAGTGACAGGCTACATGCCAGAAAGTTGGCATCTCCGCTATATCGGAAAAGAAGCGCAAGATATCGCGGACTCAGGTTTGAGTCTGGAAGAATACTATGGCTTCACCGGTGGCGATTACGTTGATAAATAAAAAGGTTGGGATTGATATCCCAACCTTTTTATTGTATGTTTTTTAGAAACGCATCTAGCTCTTTTTGATTCTTGAGAGAGAGAAATTTCTCAGGGTAGGTGGAGTGGATGCTTTGATACCTTTCTCTGGCACTTTTTGTTCGTCCATCCCAAAGGATCCAACGAATGAATTCCCAGTCAAAGCGTTCAGGGCAGCCTGCTGCCATACTCTCACGGACGCGGCCTTTATAACGGCGGTATCGTTTCCAGGCTCTAAAGAGGCAGTTCCAACGAGAGAAGTTTAGAAAGATAATCTGGTCGGCTTGCTCCATTCTCTCTTCATAACAGCACCAAGAGTAATTACCATCAATGACCCAGTCTTTATGATCGCTGAGAAACTGTCTCATCTCACCTTCTATCGTATCCCGGTCACTGTCTATCCAACCCGGTTGAAATTGAAGGGTGTCCATGTGGATCTTGGGAATGGAGTAGTGGCGGGATAAGTTTTCAGCCAAGGTGGATTTACCTGATCCAGAATAGCCGATAATAACAATTTTCATAAGCACCTCTCAAAATTTTAGGCACAAAAAAAGCTCCGGAGAGCTTGATTTTTATGCTGTTCTTGATTAACCAAGTTTCGCTGCAAGACGTGCTTTATCACGGCTAGCTTTGTTCTTGTGGATCAAACCTTTAGTTTCTGCTTTATCGATAGCTGAGCTAGCAGCGCGGTAAAGTTCTTCAGATGGGTTTGCTTCAAAAGCTTTGATTGCAGTACGCATAGCTGATTTTTGAGCTGAGTTTTTTTCGTTTTGTTTAACGTTCAATTCAGCGCGTTTGATAGCTGATTTAATGTTTGCCAAGTTATTCACCTCCATTGATAATCTAACTATCTCATTATATATGAAAAGTTAAGATTTGACAAGCCTAAAATAGCTTTTCCTTAAAAAAGTACCGTTAAAAGGCCATTTTCTCTAGCGTTTGAGATAAATTTCGTCGATTTCATGGTTGGTTGCCTTATGGAGAATCAGATCAGCTCGGTTTCTGGTTGGTTGGATGTAATGTTGCAAGTTGACTAAATTAATGGATTCCCAGACCTGATGGGCCATGCTTAAAACTTCTTCTAGGGGTTGCTCTGTAAATCGATAGTAGTAGTTATTGGGATCATTCTGAGCTAATGCAAGGAGTTTTTGGAAGCGATCGATATACCAAGATTCGATATCGTCGACCGCGGCATCCACATAGATCGAAAAATCAAAGAAATCGGTCATATAGAGACTGTCATTTTGCGGATTTTGAAAGACATTGATCCCTTCGACAATGACAAAATCAGCCGGTAAAATAGTTTGCTTCTCATCTGGGACAATATCGTATATTTCGTGGGAATAGACAGGGATTTCTACGCTCTTGTTGTTTTTAATTTGATTGAGAAAATCAAGGAGCAATTCCATATCATAGCTTTCCGGAAATCCTTTTCGATTGAGGATCTCTTGTTCTTTTAAGATAGCATTTGGATAGAGAAAGCCATCCGTTGTCACCAATTCTACTGTCGAGCCTTCAAAGGTTCGTGACAGCAGGATTTGAAGGAGACGGCTAGTGGTAGATTTTCCAACCGCAACGCTCCCTGAAACCCCAATGATAAAGGGTTGGCGTTCACTCGTTTTTTGGAGAAAAATACCTTTTGAAAAGGCCAAATCTTCTTTGGAACGCTTGTAGATTCCAATCAGGTTTGTCAAAGGCAGGTAGACGTCACGTACATCCTGGAGGTTGATGCGGTCGTTAAAACTTTTAATAGAATTGAGCTCTGTTTGAGAGAGAGGTGGGGTGGTTTTGCGGTGCAAATTTTGCCAGGTTTCCCGATTAATTTTTTCAAAATGTAGAAATTCTTTGTCCATATGTCACTCCTATTGTAGTCTTTAGTATACCAATTTTTAGAGGTCATGTAAACGATTTAAAAAAGGAGTGAATTATGATAAAATAACCTTATGAGTAAAATGTATTTCGATGTAAACCCAGATGCAGCCCATGATATTCATGATCTGGCTGTTGTTTTATTGGGGCAAAAGATGAATTTCTATACGGACGCTGGCGTCTTTAGTAAAAAAATGATTGACTATGGAAGCCAGGTGCTCTTATCAACCCTGGATTTTCAAGAAGGAGAAAGTGTCCTAGATGTTGGCTGTGGCTATGGACCGATCGGCCTTTCTCTCGCTAAAGCCCAGGGAGTTGCAGTGACAATGGTCGATGTCAATGAGCGGGCACTAGACTTGGCTAAGAAAAATGCTAGCCGAAACGGCGTGGAAGCTCAGATCTTTTCTTCGGATGTCTATGAAGCAGTAGAAGGGGTCTTTGACCATGTGATCAGTAATCCGCCGATCCGAGCAGGTAAGAAAGTGGTTCACCAAGTGATCACTGATAGTTTTGAACATTTGAAACCAGGTGGAGATTTGACCATTGTCATTCAGAAAAAACAAGGGGCTCCGAGCGCTAAGGCCAAGATGGAAGAGACGTTTGGCAATTGTGAGACCGTAAAAAAAGACAAAGGCTATTATATTTTAAGAAGTGAGAAAGAATCATGAGAGCAGTAGATATCATTCAGAAAAAAAGAGATGGTCTTGCCTTAAACAAGGAAGAAATTGAATGGCTGATTGAGGGCTATGTGGCTGGAACAGTACCAGATTACCAAATGTCTGCTTTTGCTATGGCTGTTTATTTTAAAGGGATGACGACAGAAGAAATCTCTCATATGACCATGAAGATGGTCCAAACGGGGCAACAGTTTGATCTGTCAGCTATTCCTGGGATTAAGGTGGACAAACACTCGACTGGTGGTGTCGGAGACAAGGTGACCTTGGTCTTGGTGCCTTTGGTTGCAAGTTTCGGAGTGCCGGTTGCCAAAATGAGCGGTCGTGGGTTAGGACACACAGGTGGGACCATCGATAAGTTGGAATCCATTAAAGGTTTCCAGATTGAACGGACCCAAGAGGAATTTATCCAGCAGGTGCAGGAGATCGGCTTATCGGTCATTGGTCAATCCGACCAACTTGTAAAAGCAGACAAACTTTTGTATGCTCTTCGTGACGTGACGGCGACAGTGGATACCATTCCATTGATTGCTAGCTCCGTCATGAGTAAGAAAATCGCTGCTGGTGCGGATGCTATTCTTTTGGACGTGACGGTGGGCGAGGGTGCCTTTATGAAGAATATTGAGGATGCTCGTCGCTTAGCACGTACCATGGTGGATCTTGGAAATGCAGTGGGTCGGAAAACTATCGCTGTCATTACAGACATGAGCCAACCTTTGGGAACTAGCATTGGCAATCGCTTAGAAATTTTGGAAGCCCTGGATATTCTGAAAGGACAGGGGCGCGCTGATGTCACAGAGTTTATTTGTGAATTAGCGCAAATCATGTTGAAATTGGCCAATGTAGACCAATCGATCGAGGCCATCCATGAACACTTGACCAATGGTCAAGCCTTAGCGAAGTTTGAAGAAATGGTCGCAGCTCAAGGTGGAGACTTAGAAGATTTGCATCGTCCCGTTAAAGTGGATCAGGTCCTTGAAGTAACAGCGGACAAAGATGGCGTCATTGCTGCTTTACCTGCCATGGAGTTTGGCTTGTTTGCCATGCGCTTGGGTGCTGGCCGTGCTGTCAAATCAGATCCCCTCGATTACGAAACAGGAATTGTGTTTGACAAAAAAGTGGGAGAGCACGTCAAAAAAGGGGAACGCATTGCCCGTATTTTCATGAATGAAAAAAATTCACAAGAAAGAGTTACAGAATTCAAAAAAAATGTTAAAATACTAGAAAGGGCTGAAAGCGTTAAAGAAATTATTGAAATAATATCTTAAGCAGCTCAGGAGATTGTATGAAGTTAAATAAATATATCGATCACACTCTTTTAAAACCAGATGCACAACAAGAACAGATCGAAAAGCTGATCGAAGAAGCCAAGGCTTATGATTTTGCGAGTGTCTGTGTGAACCCGACATGGGTGAATTTTGCGACTGAGGGCTTGCGCGATTCAGACGTTAAAGTTTGTACCGTCATTGGTTTTCCTTTAGGAGCAAATACACCATTTGTCAAAGCGTGTGAAACAAAAAATGCGATTCAAAACGGTGCCGATGAGATTGACATGGTCATTAATATCGGGGCTCTTAAGTCTAAGAATTTAGCACTAGTTGAGGAAGATATCCAAGCTGTAGTCGAAGCGAGCGGTGATAAGCTGGTCAAAGTCATCATTGAGACTTGTCTCTTAACAGATGATGAAAAGATCGTTGCTTGCCAAATTGCTAAGTCAGCTGGCGCAGACTTTGTGAAGACTTCAACTGGCTTCTCAACTGGAGGAGCAACGGTAGAAGATGTGGCCTTAATGCGTCAAACTGTTGGACTCGACATGGGTGTTAAAGCTTCTGGTGGTGCTCGCTCTTATGAAGATGCTCTTGCTTTTATCGAAGCTGGTGCGACCCGTATCGGGACTTCTTCTGGTGTAGCCATCATGGAAGGTAAGGTGGCTCATGGCGACTACTGAGTTGATTGACTTAGCAGTTGAAGTGAGTCAACAAGCCTATGTGCCTTACTCTCATTTCCAAATTGGAGCTGTACTGCTAACGAAGGATGGAGAAATCTATACAGGTGTCAATATCGAAAATGCCAGTTTTGGTTTGACCAACTGTGGAGAACGGACAGCCATTTTTAAAGCTGTTTCTGAAGGAGCTCGTGAGTTTCAAGAGCTCATTATCTACGGGCAAACAGAAAAGCCCATCTCTCCATGTGGTGCTTGTCGCCAGGTCATGGCTGAATTTTTTGAGCCAGACCTTCCTGTAACCTTAGTATCTAAAGATAAATCGACGGTCGTGATGACGGTCAAGGAATTACTTCCATATTCCTTTACAGACCTGACTTAATAGGTCTGTGAGGCGGTCTTTTGACCCTTTCAATACTTCGCAACAATGTTGCACAATAATTTAGGAGGTTCAGTAATGAACAAGAAACAATGGCTAGGCCTTGGTCTAGTAACTGTCGCTGCTATCGGACTTGCAGCATGTGGAAATCGTGCGTCTAAAAAAGATAGCGCAAACTCAGAATCTAAAACAGATTTGAAAGCTGCTATCATTACCGATACTGGTGGTGTGGATGACAAATCATTCAACCAATCTGCTTGGGAAGGTTTGCAAGCTTGGGGTAAAGAAAACGGTCTTTCTAAAGGGAACGGATTTGACTACTTCCAATCAACAGATGAATCTCAATATGCGACAAACCTTGATGAAGCTGTTTCTAACGACTACAAATTGATCTTTGGTGTTGGTTTTGCCTTGAGCGACTCTGTTAAAAAAGCTGCAAAAGACAACCAAGATGTGAACTATGTCATCATCGATGACCGTATTGAAGGACAAAAGAACGTAGCATCTGCTGTTTATGCCGATAACGAAGCTGGTTACCTTGCTGGTATCGCTGCTGCAAAAACTACAAAAACTAAACAAGTTGGTTTTGTAGGTGGTATGGAAAGTGAAGTTATCACTCGGTTCCGCGCTGGATTTGAAGCTGGTGTTAAATCTGTTGACCCATCTATCAAAGTTCAAGTAGACTACGCTGGTTCGTTCGGTGACTCTGCGAAAGGTAAAACAATTGCTGCTGCACAATACGCTGCAGGTGCAGACGTTATCTACCAAGTAGCTGGTGGTACTGGTGCAGGTGTCTTCTCTGAAGCTAAAGACTTGAACGAGAAGAAAAATGAAGACGAAAAAGTTTGGGTTCTTGGTGTTGACCGTGACCAAAAAGCTGAAGGTGAATACACTTCTAAAGATGGTAAAAAATCTAACTTTGTATTGGCTTCAAGCTTGAAGAAAGTCGGAGAATCTGTAAAAGACTTGGCTAAGAAAACTGCTGACGGTAAATTCCCTGGCGGTAAAGTGATTACTTATAGCTTGAAAGATGGTGGAGTTGATTTGACAACTGACAACCTTTCTGCAGATGCTAAAAAAGCTGTAGAAGATGCTAAAGCTAAAATCCTTGATGGGTCTCTTAAAGTTCCTGAAAAATAATATTTGATTGGAGCGGCCCTCCCTTTAAGGGCCGTTTCTTTTAAAGTGAGACATTTTTGTCTCAATAAAATCTGTTAGTCGCCTAGCAGATTTTATTGAAATAAAAAATTTTTGAAAGGAAACACCCCATGACACATGAATATGTCATCGAAATGCGTGAGATTACCAAAAAATTTGGTGACTTTGTAGCAAATGACAAGATTAATCTTCAGTTGCGCAAAGGTGAAATCCATGCACTTCTTGGAGAAAATGGTGCAGGGAAATCTACCTTAATGAATATGCTGGCTGGTTTGTTGGAACCAACTAGCGGAGACATCGTGGTAAATGGAAAAACTGTTAATCTAGACTCACCTTCAAAAGCAGCTTCTTTAGGAATTGGAATGGTGCACCAACACTTTATGTTGGTTGAAGCTTTCACTGTTGCTGAAAATATTATCCTTGGTTCTGAAACTACTAAACATGGTGTTTTGGATCTTAAGAAAGCCAGTCAAGATATCCTTGACTTGTCTAAAAAATATGGCTTGGCAGTGGATCCAAATGCTAAAGTTGAGGATATTTCCGTTGGTGCGCAGCAACGTGTGGAAATCTTAAAGACGCTTTATCGTGGAGCCGACATCCTAATCTTCGATGAACCAACTGCGGTGTTGACACCAGCTGAAATTGAAGAATTGATGACAATCATGAAGAACTTGGCGAATGAAGGAAAATCGATCATCTTGATTACGCACAAGTTGGATGAAATCCGTGCTGTTTCAGACCGGGTAACGGTTATCCGTCGTGGTAAATCGATTGAGACAGTCGAGATTGGTGGAGCTACCAACCAAGACTTGGCTGAAATGATGGTCGGTCGTTCTGTTTCCTTTAAGACTGAAAAAGGTCCTTCTCAACCGAAAGAAGTCATCTTGTCGATCGAAAACTTGGTTGTAAACGAAAACCGGGGAGTCCCAGCTGTTAAGAATCTTTCACTGGAACTTCGTGCTGGTGAAGTCGTCGGGATCGCAGGAATTGACGGAAATGGTCAGTCTGAGTTGATCCAAGCGATTACAGGACTACGGAAGGTAAAATCCGGTTCAATCAAGATTAAAGGCAAGGACGTTGTAGGACTTCGCCCACGTCAAATCACAGAAATGAAGGTAGGGCATGTCCCTGAAGACCGTCATCGGGATGGATTAGTCCTTGACATGATGATCTCTGAAAACATTGCCCTTCAAACCTACTATAAAGAACCTCTTAGCAAGAATGGTATCTTGAATTATCCAAATATTACCTCTTATGCCAAGAAGCTCATGGAAGAGTTTGACGTTCGTGCAGCCAGTGAAGTGGTACCTGCTAAGGCTCTCTCTGGAGGAAATCAGCAAAAAGCAATTATCGCTCGCGAAATCGATCGCGATCCAGATCTCTTGATCGTTAGCCAGCCAACTCGTGGATTGGACGTTGGAGCGATTGAATATATCCACAAACGTTTGATTCAAGAACGGGATAATGGAAAAGCCGTTCTGGTTGTCAGCTTTGAATTAGATGAAATTTTGAATGTTTCTGACCGTATTGCGGTTATTCATGATGGGAAGATCCAAGGGATCGTAACCCCTGAAACAACGAATAAGCAAGAACTTGGAATCCTCATGGCAGGAGGACAAGTAAAGGAGGGAGCATCAAATGAATAAGAATTTAAAACAAATTGCCGTTCCATTGGTGTCTGTCCTTTTAGGATTGGTCTTGGGTGCCATTATTATGTGGGCCTTCAGCTATGATGCCCTTTGGGGATATGAATTGCTGTTTAAGAAAGCCTTTGGTTCGATTAAGAGTTGGGGAAATATTTCCCGTGCCATGGGGCCACTGATTTTAGTTGCTCTTGGGTTTTCAGTAGCCAGCCGGGCCGGCTTCTTTAACGTTGGACTTCCTGGTCAGGCTTTTGCAGGATGGATCATGGCGACTTGGTTTGCCCTTTCCTTCCCAAATATGCCTCGCTTACTAATGATTCCGATGACCGTTTTGATTGCGGCTATTGCAGGTGGATTTATTGGAGCGATTCCTGGTTTCCTTCGTGCCTATCTCGGAACCAGTGAGGTCATTATCACCATTATGATGAACTACATTGTTCTCTATGGTGGGAATGCCTTGATACATAGCTTCCCAGCTTCCTTGATGAAAAACAAGGACTCAACCATTGATGTGGGAGCCAACGCTGTCTACCAGACGGAGTGGTTGCGTAATTTGACGGACAAATCACAAATGAACATCGGGATCTTCTTTGCCATCATTGCAGTGGTGCTCATCTGGTTCTTGATGAAGAAAACAACACTTGGTTTTGAAATCCGTGCCGTTGGTCTCAATGCGAATGCGGCAGAATACGCAGGGATGTCTGCAAAACGGACCATTATCCTTTCTATGATCATTTCTGGTGCTCTTGCTGGTATCGGTGGGGTAGCAGAAGGTCTGGGGATTTACTCAAATGTCTACGTTCAAACCAGCTCGATGAGTGTTGGATTTAACGGTATGGCCGTTGCCCTTCTTGCGATGAATTCACCAATTGGTATTCCATTTGCTGCCTTCTTGTTTGGTGCACTTCAAATTGGGGGAGTTGGTATGAAGCCAGCTGCCATCCCTGAAGAAGTCGTTCAAATTGTAACAGCATCCATTATCTTCTTCGTATGTGCTCACTATATTATCGAAAAGATGATCTCGATGCGTTCAGCTAAAAAAGGAGGAGCAAACTAATGAGTATTGTAACGATTTTAAGTATTCTTGTTTCCTCTATGATTGTGTATGCGGCACCGCTGATCTTCACAAGTATCGGAGGAGCATACTCAGAACACGCTGGGGTTGTTAACGTTGGTCTGGAAGGAATCATGGTTATGGGAGCCTTCTCAGGTATTATCTTTAACTTGACTTTTGAGCCTACGTTAGGAAGTTTGACACCATGGTTGTCCTTGATCGTTGCTGCAGGGATTGGAGTACTCTTCTCCTTGATTCACGCGGTGGCAACCATTCATTTCCGTGCTGACCATATCGTCTCAGGTACAGTATTGAACTTGATGGCACCACCACTTGCGGTCTTCCTTGTTAAAGCGATGTACAACAAGGGGCAAACTGATAATATCAAAGTTGCCTTCGGGAAAACATCCATTCCGGTCTTATCTAAAATTCCGGTGATTGGAGATATCTTCTTCAACAATGCCAGCATCATTGGTTGGGTTGCGATTCTCTTTTCATTCTTTGCTTGGTTTATCATGTTCAAGACGAAGTTTGGATTGCGTCTTCGTTCAGTTGGGGAACACCCACAAGCAGCAGATACTTTGGGAATCAATGTTTATAGAATGCGCTACTTAGGAGTGATGATCTCAGGTGCCCTAGCAGGTATCGGAGGAGCTATTTACGCTCAGTCAGTTTCTGTTAACTTTGCAGTAACTACAATTGTAGGTCCTGGATTTATTGCTCTTGCAGCCATGATCTTCGGGAAATGGAACCCAATCGGTGCCATGCTTGCTAGTCTCTTCTTTGGAGCTTCACAGAGTTTGGCGGTCATCGGGAATCAATTGCCTTTGCTTAAAGGGATTCCATCTATCTACTTGCAAATTGCGCCTTACGTCTTGACCATGGTTGTCTTGGCAGCCTTCTTCGGACAAGCAGTTGCGCCAAAAGCAGATGGTGTTAACTACATTAAATCGAAATAATGCACAGAGAGATGCGAGGTTTCCTCGGTCTCTTTTGCTTTGTAAAGGCCCCTCTTAGTCGCAATTTCTTTAGATTTAGGGTACAATAAGAATACAACTTTTCATGTATCGGAGGAGCAGATGTTTAAGTGGATAAGACGCCTGATTGGCATAGTGATCGTTTTATTTATGTTATTAGTGATCTTGTTGGTTCCTGGATCTATCCCTGAAGGGGAGCAACTGAGAAATGTGCAGGCAGGGAGTTCTTTGATTGAGTTGGCTCAAAATGCTGTTTCAAATGCCTCTGTGAGCACTGAAGGGCTCTCAACTGAGCTAAGTCTCAATTCAGTGCAATTGAGTCAGGTCGTAAAAACAAGTGCTGGATCCGCCCTTGACAATTCTGACTATCAAAAGATGGCATTAGGAATGGATGGCAATGACCTTCACGTCAAAGTTCCTGTATCATTAGGGCCAATCGATAGCTATCTGGATTTAACCATGACCGGTCAAGTTGAAAACAATGTCATGAATTTGACCGTGACCGGTGCTAAATTAGGGAAAATGCCCATTCCAAAATTCTTGGTTCTCAACTATTTGAAGGATCAATCCAATCAAAATGGAGGCGGCTTCACAGTGAATGGTGATCAAATCACCCTTGATATCCCTCAAGCAGGCTATAGCATCTCAAAAGCGAGAGTGGAAAATGGCAATGCTAAGGTAACTGTTAGTATATCCTTGTTTTAAGTCTTTGTAATTGGAGTTGTCATGCTTGTCTTTGAATTTTGTGCAGAGAATTTAACTTATATTGATAAGGCGATTGCTGCTGGGGCAGGTCGCATTGAACTGTGCGACAACCTGGCAGTAGGCGGGACCACACCGAGTATAGGTGTGATTAATGAAGCAATCAAACTGACAAGAGAGAAGTCCGTGGATCTATGTGTCATTATCCGGCCCCGTGGTGGCGATTTTGTCTACACTGATCTGGAAGTCCAAGCTATGCTGACGGATATTCGGGCTGCGAAAGAAATAGGGGTTACTTGTTTTGTGCTGGGAGCGCTGACGAGCGATCGAAAGTTGGACCAGAGGATCATGCAGCTTTTACTAGCAGCCTGTGGAGAGGCAGAGGTTGTCTTTCATATGGCCTTTGATGAGTTAGCTCATACAGATCAGCTAGAAGCGATTGAGTGGCTTTCTGAACAAGGTGTGGCCCGCATTTTAACACGAGCTGGAAGTCCAGGTGACCCACTAGAGCAACGTTTTGCCCACTATCATCGTTTATTAGATGCGGCTAAGGGAAAGATTCAGATCCTGCCAGGTGGGGGTGTGACCCTTGACAATCGTCAGCTCTTTTTGGAGCAATTGGGCGTTTGTCAACTGCATGGCACGCGCATCGTGTTTTAAAGAAGAAACGATCACTGCTTGAAGTAGTTTTGAAGATCCGTTATCAAGGTTGGGGACGTTGTTTCCAGCCTCTTCTAGTGTAAAAATGAATAAGGGAGAGGAAATGTTTTTAGAGCATTATTTTGACCGGTACACCTTTCAGCCAGAAAAGGGATTGGCTTACGGATTTGAGAAGAAAGGGGCAGGCTATGAGTACCAGTGTCCCGTCTTATCGGACACTTTTCTCTTAAATGTCCAGGTCTGCGACCGGAAGATTTCTTTTCAGGTCTATGATCAGGATACAGGGGACGAGTATATCCAGATCCATCTGGAACAGCTACAAGGAAATTTCGTTGGCCAAGTCAGAGAAGCTTGTCAGGAAAGTCTTGCAAGGATTCGGCAAGCTTGTTTTGAGGTAGAAGAATTTCTCTATCCTCAAGCCAAGCGTCTCATGTCCTATATTTCCCTGAACTATCAGGGAACGATTGAGTATTTGTGGGAAAGATCTCCGGAATCCGGCGCTATTCGCCACCGAGACACCCTCAAGTGGTATGGTGTCTTTATGACCATTGATTGGAAAAAACTGGATGCTGGCAAGTCTGGAAAAATAGAAGTTTTGAATGTCAAGTCTGATCAAGTAGCCCATTTCATCCAGCAGAAAGGGATTTATCCAGCTTTTCATATGAATAAAAAATATTGGGTGAGTATCCCCTTAGATGGAACAATTTCTGATGAGGACTTGTTTGCTCTAGTGGATAGTAGCTGGCAACTCACCAAAAAGGGGAAATAAGATGAATCTGTTGAGGAAATTATCTTGGTTTTTTAATTTAGAGAAGAAGCGATACTTGATAGGGATAGGGTCCTTGATCTTGGTTAGTTTTTTAAATCTCATTCCTCCAAGAATCATGGGACTTGTGATCGATTTGATTGATAAAAGAAGGCTGACATTGGGGCAGTTAGTTATGGATATTGCCCTTTTGGTCCTCGCAGCTCTAGCCATGTATGGCCTTCGTTTTGTTTGGAGACGCTATATTTTTGGGACGGCCAATAAGTTGGCTCGGATCTTGCGTTACCGTTTGTTCAAGCAATTTACGCTCATGTCTCCATCTTTTTATCAGCGTTATCGCACAGGGGATCTCATGGCCCATGCTACTAATGATATCAATGCGGTAACCATATTTGCTGGTGGTGGGGTTATGTTTGCTGTAGATGCTTCTGTGACAGCCTTGGTGACCCTAGTCAGCATGTTTTTCATGATTGATTGGCGCTTAACCCTCTTGGCTATTTTGCCCCTACCGGTTATGGTGGTAGTGACTTCAGCCATTGGACGCAAAAACCACCAAGCCTTTAAAGAGGCCCAAGAAGGCTTCTCAGAGCTGAACAACTTTGTTCAGGAATCAGTATCAGGGGTTAAGGTGACCAAATCTTTTGGCTTTCAGGCAGATGAGATTCGGGCTTTTGAAAAGACCAATCAGATGGTCTTTTCAAAGAATATGACTTCCGCCGGTTACAGTGCTTTGTTTGATCCGACCACTCTTCTTTTTGTCGGTCTCTCCTATGTCTTGACGCTCTACTTCGGGGGACTATTTGTTCAGGAAGGGAGCCTGACGGTTGGACAAATCGTAACCTTTATTACCTATCTTAATATGCTCATCTGGCCCTTTCAAGCCATGGGCTTCTTGTTTAATATTAGTCAGCGGGCTAGCGTCTCCTTTGATCGGGTTGAGACACTTTTAGCAGAAATACCTGATATCCAAGATCCGAGTCAACCAGTCACAGTCATTCAAAATGGCGATCTGGAATATAACATTAAAGAATTCGCCTATGAGAAAGAGCCTGTCCTTGAAAAGCTTGCCTTTCATTTAGAAAAAGGGCAAACCCTTGGGATTGTGGGGCCAACTGGATCTGGAAAGACCACCTTGTTGCGTCTCTTGCTTAGAGAGCACGACTTGGAGCAGGGAGCTATCTTGCTAAATGGAATCTCCATCAAACATTATCGCTTAGAAGATCTTCGAAGCTTGATCGGCTACGTCCCTCAAGATCAGATCCTCTTTGCCATGACCATTCGCGAGAATGTAGCTTTTTCAGATCCACAGATCAAGGAAGAAGAGGTAATGAAGGCTCTGAGAACTTGTGGAGTCTATGAGGATATTCTGGCCATGCCAGACCAGATGGAGACAGTGCTGGGAGAGAGAGGGGGCTCTCTTTCTGGCGGGCAAAAGCAACGGATTGCCATGAGTCGTGCTTTGGTCATGAATCCTGAGATCTTAATCTTGGATGATTCCCTGTCTGCAGTAGATGCTAAAACGGAGCACCAAATCATTGAAAATATGAAGCAGGAACGCAAGGGGAAAACAACGATCATCACAGCCCACCGCCTATCAGCGATCGTTCATGCGGATTTGATTCTGGTAATGGAGAATGGACAAATCAAGGAGCGAGGAAATCACGAGGAATTAATGGCTCAAAAAGGTTGGTACTATGAAACCTACCAAGCCCAACAATTATCAGAAGAAATGGAGGGAAAGCTGAATGAAAACATCTGAAGCTCATGTGATGAAGCGGCTCTTGACTTACATGTGGCGTTATAAATGGTTAACGGCCCTAGCCTTAGCCTTTACCTTCCTGACTAGTCTGTTATTGACGGCAATCCCTCTTGCAGCTCGCTGGTATATTGACCACCTAGTGGATCCAACAGAAGCAGGCTCTCCAGTACTGACAGCTTATCAGTTTCTCATTCTCTACTATGGGTTATTCATTGGGCGCGTGCTGGCAACCTACCTGAGCCAGTTAACCTTTGCGCGTGTATCAAATTCTATCGTAAGAGATATCCGTCTAGATATTTTCCAAAATCTTCAAAGGCTGGGCATGTCCTTTTATGACCAGACAGCAGCAGGTTCGATTGTTTCGCGGGTGACCAATGATACCCAGGCAGTCGCAGATATGTTTTCTACGGTCTTTTCAAGCCTGGTTTCATCCTTTTTACTCTTTCTAGTCACCCTAGTAACCATGTTTAGCTTGGACTGGCATTTGACCATTTGGATCCTGCCTTTTCTTCCCATCATTTGGTTTTCCATTCGTCTCTATCGCAAGTTATCCAATCGCTTGGTCAAGATGACCCGACAAAAATTATCAGATATCAATGTGAAATTATCGGAATCCATCGAAGGAATGCGGATCGTGCAGGCCTTTCGTCAAGAAAAGCGCTTGACGGATGAATTCGAACAGATTAATGGGGAACATTTGGATTATGCCAACCGATCTATAGATGTCAATTCCCTCTTTTTGATGCCAGCTATGACTCTGTTACAGGTCCTAGCCTATGCGGTCATTCTAACCTTTTTCGGCCTAAATTGGCAGTCCTCTGGCTTTACAGCAGGTCTTATCTATGCCTTTATCCAGTATGTTAGCCAGCTTTTCCAACCCTTAGTTGATGTTACCCAAAATTTTGCAACCTTGCAGACCTCAACCATTTCTGCAGGTCGTGTCTTTGAAATGATGGATCGAGACGACTATGAGCCCAAGCAAGCTGGTAGCCTGAAAGAGATCGAGCGGGGAGATATTCGCTTTGACCATGTATCTTTTTCTTATGATGGCAAACGGGATGTCCTAAAAGAGATCTCCTTTGAGGTTAAAAACGGACAAACCATCGCTTTTGTTGGTCATACTGGGTCTGGTAAATCCTCTATTATCAATCTCTTCATGCGCTTTTATGAATTTGATCGTGGCCAGATCTTGATTGATGGACAGGATATCAAGGACTACAGCCAGGAAGCCTTGCGCAAGTCCATTGGTCTAGTGTTGCAAGAGCCTTTCCTCTATCATGGAACCATTGCTTCTAATATCCGGATGTACCATGAAGAACTGACTGATGAGGAAATCCGACAAGCAGCTGCATTTGTGGATGTAGCAGACTTTATTGAGAGTTTACCTGGTGGCTATGACCATCCGGTAACAGAGCGGGGTTCTACCTTATCGACCGGTCAGCGTCAGCTTCTGGCTTTTGCTCGAACGATTGCTGCCCAGCCTAAGATCCTCATTTTGGATGAGGCCACTGCCAATATCGACCAAGAGACGGAAGAGATGATCCAAAATTCTCTGAAGAAGATGCGCCAAGGGCGGACAACCATTGCCATTGCCCATCGCCTTTCTACCATTCAAGATGCCGATTGCATCTACGTTCTCGATAAAGGAAAAATCATCGAATCAGGCAACCACGACCAACTCATTGCTCTAGGAGGAACGTATAAGAAAATGTATGACCTCCAGGCCGGTATGATGAAATAAGGACAAACAAGGACTAAATGCAAATTTAACCTTGTTTTTCTATCTTGAAAGCTGTACAATAAAGAAAAGAACAGAAAAAGGGAGCATACACCATGTCAAACGATCTGATCCTGATGGGAGTTGTGATTGTCTTATTTGGACTCTATTTCACCCTTCAAGTTGAGCTTACTAAAGTCAGAAATCAATTCACTCACTATCTTCTAAAACCAGGTAGTATTTCCAAGGAACAAAGAGAGAAATACCTCAAAGAATCTGAGATGGAAGCGATTCGACTGATTCGTCTCGATTATCGGATCGGCCTTCAAAATGCTAAACTTTTCTATGAGCAATTGAAGAAATAGATAAAAAGCTCGTCTAGTATTTAACTAAACGAGCTTTCAGATTGGAAAAATATTTTCTAAGAAACTTTCCTTAGGTGAATGCGGACGTCAGCGAACTTCTACGAAGTTTCATGACTAATTATTGAGCCTGAGGTCTCAATAATTCCGAGTGCCTGAAACCATTAAGTTTCAGGCACTTTTTTCACGGCGGAATGTTTCAGATAATATTGAATTATTCTAACTAATAAGAATTAAAGAAAACCTATTTGATTTATATATATGAACAATTCTCGACATTCAAGTCAAAAAAAGTCGTCAGTTTTGGTAAAACATTGGCCACATCTGCAGATTTGATCTTGGCGAGTTGATAAGGACAAGAAGCGATGTAGGCTGCTTCAAAGAAATCAAGCGGGAGTCCACTGTGTTTTAAGGCAGCAAGAGATTTGACCTGATGAAGATCTAGTAGGATCCCATCGTGGGTCAGGGTCAGATGAGGGAGAAGAGGAGACTGGACCATTAAGGTCTTTAGACTGGCTTCTTCCTCTTTTTTTCTGGCTAGGAGTCGCTTTTTATTGGTCAGATACATACCGTTATCAATGTAGAGACTCAAGGCCTTTTGCATGATCAGATTGCTATCATAGTCCAGAATCGTCTTATAGGTCAAGACCGACTTTAGAAGGGCTTGGGGAAGAATCATGGAAGTGATGCGAAGAGCAGAAAAGAGATTGGTCGAAAAAGATTTGATATAGATGACTCGGTTCTTTTGATCCAAATAATGAAAAGATGGAGCATTACTGCCATCAAGATCTCCCAAATAGTCGTCCTCAACAAGGTAGATATCATATTGGTCAGCTAGTTGCAAGATCGCTTCTTTCTGCTTGGTCGAATAGCTATGACCAAGCGGATAGTGAAAACGGGGGATCGTGTAGAAGAATTTGATATGGCCACTTTTGAAAATCTCTTCAAGTTCCTCGAGATCAATCCCCGTTAAATTACGTTGAATGGTACGGTAGGCAAGTTGCTGCGAATCTAAGAGTTGGTTCATCCGATGATAAGTCGGTTGCTCGATCAAGATCTGCGATTTTTTATTGGGAAAGTCAATCTGGCTAAGGATATTAAGCGCCTGCTGAGTACCAGCAGTCAAAACAATCTGATCCGCAGTCGTATAAATCCCTTCTTCCTTCAATAAGCCTTGAATGGATTGGCGTACTTCTAGTAAGCCTGCTTGGTCCGAAAAGTTATTGAAGAGATAATTCTCCCGTCCAATCAAGGTTTCATTGATACAGGTCCGGAAGTTCTCGAAAGCCTGGTTGCGTTCTTTCTCTAATTTTAGTGGAAGATCTTCATGTTGATCAGGTGCTTGCTCCAAAACATAGTAGCCACTTTGAGGCTTAGCATAGAGGAAGTGCTGGTAAGTCAAGTCCAGCAAGGCTCGTTGCACCGTGTCCTTACTACAAGAAAATTGACTGGCTAATTGACGAACAGAGGGAATTTTCTCTCCGGTTTCCAGTTCTCCATCTTGAATGGCTTTTTTTAGTACATGAATGATTTCTTGGTATTTGCTTGTCTTCATCCTGACTGTCCCCATACAGTTTTTTACTATTGTACAGAAAAAATCACAAAAAAACCACTCCGAAGAGTGGTGAGCGTATCACATAAAGTAAACGATGGCTAAATACTGAAGAGCAGAAGCTGCCAGGATGAAGAGGTGCCAAATCATGTGGAAATACGGTTTTTTCTTAGCATAAAAGCCAGCTCCAACCGTGTAGCACAGGCCGCCCATGAGCATGAGACCCCAGAAGATCGGATTGGTTTGGCTAACGATTTGGGGAATAATAAAGATGACTAACCAGCCCATGATCAAGTAAAGAGCGAGGCTGAACTTTTCATTGACTTTTTTGGCAAAGATTTTGTAGAGAATACCAAAGATGGTGGTCCCCCATTGGATCAAGATAATGCTGTAGCCCATCCAGTTGTTCATCAAGGTAAGGACGACTGGTGTGTAACTACCTGCGATCGCAATGTAGATCATTGAATGGTCGATAATGCGAAGTACATACTTTTGAGGCGAATCGTAAGACATGGCATGGTAGACAGTCGAAGACAGAAACATCAAAAAGAGACTGATCACAAAGATAGAAGTCCCAAAAGCACTGAGCAGACCGTGTTGCTCAAAGCTATAGACTGCTGAAATTGGAAGTAAGATCAACATGAGAAGGGCGCCAATAGCGTGGGTTACGCTATTGGCGATCTCTTCTCCAAAGGATAATTTTTTACTTAGTTTCATGGTGTAATTCATCAGTTTCTTCCTCCGTTTTTACTGGTTGAATATAAGATAGGGTTTCAAGATAAAGTTGAACTGTCTGACAGGCAGAGCGAATGATGGGAGCGATCGGCTCTTTTTGCTCATTGAGATAAGCGACAAAGCTATTATAGAGAAGATCTGAACTCGCCTGGTCCTGCAAGAAATTTAAGGTAGAAGCGATCTCCTGAATAGAAAAGACCGTTTTTAATGTTGTAATAGCAATCAAGCGAGCTACCTGTCTACGCTGGTATTTCTTCTTATCTGGTTTTTCGACATAACCATGTTTTACGTAATTGTTGATCATGGCAGCCGTCAAGCCCTTTTCTGAAGAAGAGAGAACAGGTGCACAGGTTTTATTGACATAAAGAAGGACCTGATCGAGATAGAGGTCTAGCTCAGGCAGTTGCTCCCACGTTGGATAGGAAAAAGTGGACACGAAATCTTCACCTTTCTTTAATCTAGTTTTCATAACTAGATAATAACATTTATAAAAACTCCTGTCAAGAAAATTTGAAAAATATGGTACAATAGACCTATGAAACTATTAATTCCATCCGCCAAAGAACTGAACGAACAGGCTCGTATCGTCGAGCCCCAACCCTTGTCAGAGAACACAAAAACCATCCTCCAAGCTTTGAAGGCATTCTCCCTAGAAGAATTAGCGACCTTTTACGGGATCTCAGAGGAAAGAGCTCAAGTAGAAAAAGAAAGAATTGAGGCTTTGTTAGCTGGGAGTGCTAAAACCTATCCTGCTTTGGAACTGTTTGATGGCCTTATGTATCGTAGTATCGAGCGTCAAGACTTATCCGAAAAAGAGCAGGCTTATCTGCAGGAACATTTGTTGATCACGACTGCTTTATACGGTGTACTACCTGCCTATGAAGCGATTGCTCCCCATCGCTTGGATTTTATGATGAAGCTAAAACCAGCTGGAAAATCTCTAAAGGTACTCTGGAAAGAGGACTATGATCAGGCAGTAGAAGGTGAGGAGCAGATCTTATCTCTTTTGTCTTCTGAGTTTGAACAGGTCTTTTCAAAAGCCATTCGTGAGCGAATGATTCGGATCAAATTCATGGAGAATCGTGGTGGGACACTAAAGATTCACTCAACGATT
This sequence comes from Streptococcus sp. HMSC072G04, assembly GCF_001813295.1. Lineage (GTDB taxonomy): Bacteria > Bacillota > Bacilli > Lactobacillales > Streptococcaceae > Streptococcus. The sequence goes on along the minus strand of NZ_KV812044.1, from coordinate 71,569 downwards.
TCAAAGAAAGCACGTGGGGCCATGGTGACAGCCATGATGAAGGAAGAAATCACCCATCTAGAAGATCTGAAATCACTAGAAGTAGCAGGTTTCTCTTATCGTGAGGATTTATCGCAAGAGAAAGAATGGATCTTTGTGAAAGAATAAATAAAAATATTCCTGAGAAGCGTCAGGAATATTTTTTTGATCTGTTAGATAAAGAGAATGCACGATGAAAACTCCAAAATAGAGGATTTTGGAGTCAGAATCGTCTTGAGCAGTAGGCTTAGGCGATATGTTTGAATTTCTTCAAGAGTTCTGTCAACTCAGCTTGCTCGCCACTATTAAAGACTTGCATCAAGCGTTGAATATTTTTGATATGATCTGGAAGAGCTTCTTCGATCTTTTTACGACCGGCATCTGTAATAGATACAAGATAAGCACGGCGGTCTTCTGGATCGGTTTCGCGTGTAATCCAACCATCGCGGACCATATTGCGAATAACCACAGTCATATTTCCAGAGGTCGCAAGAATGCTATCAATCAGATCTTGAATGCGAAGATCGCCTTTGCTGTACAAGGTCTCAAGTACAGAGAATTGAGTTGGTGTCAACTGGTGCTTTTTAAAGATATGAGCCTCAGACGCACGGATCAATCGTTCTGCCTTGTGGAAGACGATCATGGTTTTTAAATCTACGTTTGCTTCTTTGAATAATCTCTTTAAATTTTCCATATCTATATTTTATCAATAAATAGTATTTCTGTCGTTTAATTTTATTTTCAAATTAGTTACAAAATTGTGACAAATTTATTAAACTATGAACAAATGATAGCAAAGGTGTTAATTTTAGTTTGTTTATCAAACAATTTTATACTAAAACATTGTAACAGGTATGAAATATTAGTAACAATTCTTTCTTGAAAATCTATAGAATTCTAGGTGGCTTTGGTGTATAATGAGGGAGTGAAACAGAAAAATAATCTTTTTATAGTATGGCAACATATAATAGGAATCTGTATCTTAGTGTTGACGGTCCTTTTTTCTTGGCTATTTCTTGCTGAAAAAACTTCTGATCGCATGCAGGATCAAATGGCACAAGCAAGAAAAATAGCTCTGTCTCACTCTTCGATTGCTACTATTGAGACGGAGAGTTTCTTTCATGGCAAAGAAGCCTATCTTTCCTTTATTGGCAAGGACCAAGAGGGGCAAGAACTAGCGGTTTTGGTGGCGCAGGCGGATGATGCAGTCTATACCTACCCTTTGAAAGAAGGAGTTAGTTCCAAAGAGGCAGCTTCTGTCGTCAAAGAGAAGAGTCAGGACGCGATTGATCGTGTAACTTTTGGTCGCTTTAAAGGCAAACCGATCTGGGAAGTCAAGGCTGGGAGCTCTTATTATGTGGTAGATTTCAAGACTGGGAAAGTCATTGGTGTTTTTTAAGATTTGAGGAGGAAATATGAAATTATCAAATCGTGTATTGGAAATGGAAGAAAGTGTGACCTTGGCTGCAAATGCGCGTGCCAAAGCTTTGGCAGCAGAAGGTCGTGATATCTTGAGTTTGACCCTGGGTCAACCTGACTTTGCGACTCCAAAAAATATTCAAGAAGCAGCAGTCGCATCGATCGAGGATGGTCGCGCTAGCTTTTATACGGTTGCATCTGGACTTCCAGAATTGAAGGATGCCATTAGTGACTATATGAAGGGATTTTATGGCTATGCAGTGAACCGTAATGAGGTTGTGGTTGGTACTGGTGCTAAGTTTATCCTCTATGCCTTCTTTACTTCTGTCATCAATCCAGGTGATGAAGTCATCATTCCAACCCCTTGCTGGGTTTCTTATGTAGACCAGGTTAAGATGGTAGAAGGCACACCTGTTACTTTCCAAACAACAGAAGAAAATCACTTCAAGGCAACGGTAGAGCAACTGGAAGCAGCACGGACAGACAAGACCAAGGTGGTCTTGCTGAATTCGCCATCCAATCCAACAGGAATGATCTACAGTAAAGAAGAGCTCGAAGCAATTGGAAATTGGGCTGTTGAGAATGATATCTTGATTTTGGCAGACGATATCTATGGGCGATTGGTCTACAATGGCAATACCTTTACGCCTATTTCTAGCTTATCAGAAGCGATTCGCAAGCAAACTATCGTGATTAATGGAGTTTCTAAAACCTATGCTATGACTGGTTGGCGGGTTGGTTTTGCTGTAGGAGATCCTGAGATTATCGGAGCTATGGCCAAGGTGATTAGCCAAACAACATCCAACTTAACAACCGTTTCCCAATATGCCGCAATCGAAGCCCTCACAGGAGATCAATCTTCTATTGAGATCATGCGTCAGGCTTTTGAAGAGCGTTTGAATACTATTTATCCTTTGTTGAATGAAGTGCCTGGTTTTGAAGCCATCAAACCTCAAGGAGCATTCTATCTCTTCCCAAATGTCAAGAAGGCCATGGAGATGAAGGGCTATACGGATGTGACGGAATTTACCACAGCAATTTTAGAAGAAGCAGAGGTTGCTTTAGTAACAGGAGCTGGCTTTGGTGCCCCTGAAAATGTTCGCTTGTCTTATGCGACGGATTTGGATACCCTTAAAGAAGCTGTTCGCCGACTCAAGGCCTTTATGGAAAAATAAAATCGTAAGATCCTTAGTAATGAGCTGAGGATCTTTTTCTTTAAAAAATATCTGGTTTTCACAGGTAGAATCTAGCACTGAAAGCCTTTTTATGATACAATTAAGAAGATAATGTCTTCGGACAAGTTTAACGAGAAAAGGAAGATGAATGATGACAAAACGGATTACTATCATCGAAGTAAAAGACTATGTTGGTCAAGAAGTGACCATCGGTGCTTGGGTGGCCAATAAATCAGGTAAAGGAAAAATTGCTTTCTTGCAATTGCGTGACGGAACTGCCTTTTTCCAAGGTGTAGCTTTCAAACCAAACTTTATCGAAAAATTCGGAGAAGAAGTGGGTCTTGAAAAATTTGACACCATCAAACGCTTGAGCCAAGAAACATCAGTGTTTGTGACTGGTATTGTCAAAGAAGACGAGCGTTCTAAATTTGGTTACGAATTGGATATTACGGACATCGAAGTCATCGGTGAATCTCAAGATTACCCAATCACTCCAAAAGAACACGGGACAGACTTCTTGATGGATAACCGCCACTTGTGGTTGCGTTCACGTAAACAAGTCGCTGTCATGCAAATCCGTAATGCTATTATCTATGCAACTTATGAGTTCTTCGATAAGAACGGTTTCATGAAGTTTGATAGTCCAATTCTTTCAGGAAATGCGGCGGAAGATTCAACTGAACTGTTTGAAACAGACTACTTTGGAACACCAGCCTACTTGAGCCAATCAGGTCAGCTTTATCTTGAAGCTGGTGCAATGGCCCTTGGTCGCGTCTTTGACTTTGGTCCAGTATTCCGTGCTGAAAAATCTAAGACTCGCCGTCACTTGACTGAGTTCTGGATGATGGACGCTGAGTACTCTTACTTGACACATGATGAATCACTTGACTTGCAAGAAGCATATGTCAAAGCTCTTCTTCAAGGTGTTTTGGATCGTGCTCCTCAAGCCTTGGAAACATTGGAGCGTGATACGGAGCTCTTGAAACGCTACATTGCTGAACCATTCAAACGCATCACTTACGATGAAGCGATTGATCTCTTGCAAGAGCATGAAAACGATGAAGATGCGGATTATGAGCATTTGGAACATGGAGACGACTTCGGTTCACCACATGAAACATGGATTTCAAACCACTTTGGTGTGCCAACCTTCGTGATCAACTATCCAGCTGACATCAAGGCCTTCTACATGAAGCCAGTTCCTGGTAACCCAGACCGCGTGCTTTGTGCCGACTTGCTCGCACCAGAAGGCTACGGAGAAATCATCGGTGGTTCAATGCGTGAGGAAGACTACGACGCTCTTGTTGCGAAGATGGAATCTCTTGGCATGGATCGGACAGAGTATGAATTCTACCTTGACCTTCGTAAATACGGTACAGTTCCACACGGTGGATTTGGTATTGGGATTGAACGGATGGTCACTTTCGCAGCTGGTACTAAACACATCCGTGAAGCCATTCCATTCCCACGTATGTTGCATCGTATCAAACCTTAATAGACGTAAAAACGCCATTAGGCGTTTTTAACTTTTATATTTGCTCCTAAAAACTATGAAAGGAAACTCAATGCTGAAAATAGACATCATCGATGGGAAAGAATACGAGGATGGTCAGGGGGCTTTGATCGCAGATCTAGACCATAGTATTCAACAGATGCTCAAGACTTCCTATCCTGAAAGTCAAATGGATGATTTTATCACGTATAAAAATTTGAGCCAATATTGTATGGATTATCTAGGTCAGATTATTGATCGTGCCAATGATAAAAACGAAGCCATTAAACAGCAGGTAACAGCTGTCATGCCTGAAAGCGAGCGTCCCTTTAACGTTGAAGACCGCTTGACAGCCAGCTATACCTTCGGTCAGCGGGTGGCGGATTCGGTTGCACGCTTTGGTGGTTCATGGACTTTTATCATTAGTTTTATCCTGATGATGGCTATTTGGATGCTGATCAATGTCCTGCATCCTTTTGGCTTGAATTTTGATCCTTATCCGTTCATCTTGCTCAATCTTGCGCTTTCTACTATTGCGGCGATTCAAGCTCCTTTGATCATGATGAGCCAAAACAGGGCAGCAGATTATGATCGCCTGCAAGCGCGAAATGACTTTAACGTCAATATGGAGTCGGAAAGAGAAATTCGCTTACTGCATACGAAGATTGATCATATGGTTCAGCAAGACCAGACGGATTTACTGGAAATTCAAAAGTTGCAAACCGAATTGTTGGTGTCCTTGTCTAATCAATTGGCCCAGCTGCGTCAAGAAATGAATCAAGAAAAAATGAAGGAGGTGGAGAAGATGTAGGCAAATCTAAGTAAGTCTTTTAGAAACACTTATATAATCTATTGAAAGAGGAAAAACAATGTTTAAAAGAACTTACAAACGCAATATTTCACTCCTAACAGGTTTGGAATTTACATCTTATTTTGGAATCACCAGTTTTTGGATTTTATTTTTTATTCAGAATGGTCTTTCTTTACTTCAAATTGGTCTATTAGAGAGTATCTTTCATGGGACGAGCCTTTTATGTGAGATTCCATCTGGTATGTTGGCCGATCGATTTAGCTACAAGACTAATCTCTATTTGGCTCGCTTGTCCAGTATTGGATCCTCGATCTTGATTTTATTTGGTCAGGGGAATTTTTGGATCTATGCCATTGCTATGATGGTCAATGCTTGGTCTTATAATTTTGACTCGGGGACCAGTACAGCTTTCTTATTTGATTCAGCTGTGGCAGCAGGTCAAAAAGACCGTTATCTTCAGATTTCTAGCTTCTTGTCTGGTGTGGCCGAAGTCACCCGAACGTTAGGTACAGTCGTGGCAGGCTTCTTTATTCACGGAGCATTGGCTTGGACCTATTATATTGCTATTGGGCTTTCCTTGCTTTCCATTCTTTTGATCTTTCTGATGAAAGAGCCAGAGAGCAAGAGTGATGAAAGAAGTCACTTGACCTTAAAGCGGATATTGGAGGTAGTGAAACAAGAATGGCAGGAAAAACCAGTCTTGTTTTACTGGATGCTCACCTATCAGTTGGTAGGGACCATCATGTGTATGTTTTATTTTTACTACCAACAGAAAATTAGTGACTTAGCTAGTTGGCAAGTTTCGCTCATCATGTTAATTGGTAGTGGATTCAATCTCCTAGCGGTTTATTTGGCCAGTCAAATCGGGAAAAAATGGAATAGTAATCAAGTCTTTCCGATTCTGGTTGCACTGACAGGTTTGGTCTTGCTTTTGGTAGGTTTGAAGACTCCATTCGCCTATCTGAGTGTCTATCTCTTGACCAATGCCCTTTATGCCGTTTATCAACCCATTTACTACAATGATTTACAAGCTTATCTGCCATCCAGTGTACGAGCAACCATGCTGAGTATCAATTCGATGATGTTTAGTCTATCTATGATTGTCATCTTCCCTTTGACTGGGTGGTTCATTGATAGTTATGGATTTGTAGCAGTCTTTATCGTATTAGGCCTTATAACGCTATTCTCTTTCCCTCTCTTGATGTTTGGATTGGGGAAAATGGGAAAGACCTTAAGCAAGGTGCCAAAGACTGAATAACGCCTTAAGGTTCATGATTCTAACAAGGCATAGATAGAAGAATAGCAGAGAAACTATCGTTGAATAAACTCTTGCTTAACAAAAGACAAGTTTTTTGTTACTTGTCTAACGACTCAACTCTCTCTGCTCTGCAGGGAGAGTTTTTTCATCTTAAGAATTTGTGGTAAAATATGTATATCTATAAAAAAAGAATCGAGTCGTATGAAATCATTATTGAAGTATTTTAAGGGCTATTTATGGGAAACTTTTCTAGGGCCCGTGTTTAAACTTTTAGAAGCTATTTTTGAATTGTGTGTCCCCTTAATCATCGCCCACTTAGTCGATCAGGTCATTCCGAAAAAGGAAACGAGCGCAGTGATGATGACGGTTGGTGTTTTGTTTTTATTTGCGAGCTTTGGGGTTGTCGTAGCTATTACGGCCCAGTATTTTTCTTCTAAAGCAGCTGTCGGCTTTACCCGCGAGATGACCAAGGATTTGTATGAGAAAATCTTATCGCTTCCAAAGGACAAGCGAGATAGGATCGGGACTTCTAGTTTGGTAACCCGTCTCACTTCTGATACCTATCAAATTCAGGTTGGGATCAACCAATTCTTGCGCCTCTTTTTGAGAGCACCGATTATTGTCTTTGGTTCTATCATCATGGCCTTCACCATCAGTCCTAAACTAACCCTTTGGTTCTTGGGGATGGTGGCGATTTTAACCCTGATTATTGTGATCATGTCACGGATTGTCAATCCGCTATTTGCTAAGATTCGGAAAATCACAGACCGGATGGTTACGGTGACGCGTCAGCAATTTCAAGGGATGCGGGTGATTCGAGCCTTTGGACAAGATGCTAGTGAATTAGAGGATTTTAGAGAGGTCAATCAGGACTACAAGATCTGGCAAATTCGCGCTGGTATCTGGTCTAGTTTGGTGAGTCCCTTGACCTTCCTTGTGGTCAATACGACCTTGGTTTGTGTCATTTGGCAAGGACAATTGAATATCTCTGCTGGTCTTTTAACCCAAGGGATGTTGGTCGCTTTGGTCAATTATTTATTACAAATTTTAACAGAATTGATCAAGCTGGCTATGCTGGTCACGTCTTTAAATGTCAGCTATATTTCAGCCAAGCGTGTGCAAGAGATTTTCGATTTGAAGGAAGAAGACCTCTTAGAAGCTTTGCCAGTAGAAACTGCAAGAGAGCAAGAAGCGATCAGCGCAGAGAAAGTTTCATTCACTTATCCAACGGCTTCAAGCCCAGCTCTAGAAGATATTTCCTTTGTTCTGGATCATGGACAGATGTTGGGAATAATCGGTGGTACAGGATCTGGGAAGTCTACCCTGGTTCAGTTATTGAGTCATTTGTATGCTGTGAGTCAGGGGAAATTAGCCCTCTATCATCAAGGTTGCTCTCCTAAAACTCTTAAGGAGTGGCGGGAGTGGGTTGCTGTTGTCCCACAGAAGGCAGAGCTCTTTAGAGGGACTATCCGCTCGAATCTCTTACTAGGGATGGAAGAAGGTCTATCGGATGAAGATTTGTGGTGGGCCCTAGAAACAGCTCAGGCGGCTGATTTTGTCCGTGAAAAAGAAGGACAACTCGATGAGCAAGTGGAAGCCTTTGGGCGAAATTTCTCAGGAGGCCAACGTCAGCGGTTGACCATTGCGCGTGCCCTTTTGAAGAAATCTCCTTTCTTAATTTTGGATGATTCAACCTCCGCCTTGGATTATTTGACGGTAGCTCGTCTCTTAAAATCGATTAAAGAAGAATTGAGGGATACGAGTTTGATCCTAGTATCTCAACGAACCAATAGTCTCAAGTCTGCTGATCAGATTTTGGTCTTGAACAAAGGACATCAAGTAGGACTGGGAAATCATGATTTCCTTTTGTCTAGCAATGAGATTTATCAAGAAATTCATGAATCACAACACGGGAGGGAGGAAGCATGAGTCAAAAACGTTCTAGTTATGTAAAACGTCTGTTTAGAGATTTTGCTCACCATCCCGGGCTCCTGATTCTAGCTAGTCTCGGAACCATCGCTCAAGTGGCCTTAACAGTCTGGTTACCGATCCTCATCGGACATGCGATTGATTTAGTCATCAATCCTCAAGGGATGACAGTCTTATGGCCCGTTTTGATCCAAATGGTTCTGGTCATTGTGGTCAATACCTTGATCCAATGGATCAATCCTCTTGTCTACAATCAATTGGTCTATCGGTTTAGCCAAAGTCTAAGAGCAGAAGTTATGGAAAAAGTACACCGATTGCCCTTGTCTTATCTAGATAAACAAGGGAGCGGGGACTTCGTCAGTCGCCTCACGACCGATGTAGAGCAACTCAATAGTGGTCTTCTGATGGTCTTTAACCAGTTCTTTGTTGGCCTCTTAACCATTCTTGTCACCATCGTGACGATGGCAGAATTGGATTTCTTTATGATGGTGGCGGTTCTGGTCTTGACCCCTTTATCCCTGGTGATTGCTCGTTTCATTGCCAAGCGCTCCTATACGCTTTTCCAAGCGCAAACCAAGGCGCGTGGTCTTCAAACTCAGTTGATCGAAGAGTCCTTGACCCAGGAAAGCTTGATCCAGTCCTTTAACGCTCAGGATCAATTCCGTAAGGCTTTTAAAGGGACGAATGAAAGCTATGCCAATTATTCCCAATCCGCTGTCTTTTATTCCTCAACTGTCAACCCTGCCACTCGCTTTGTGAATGCCTTGATTTATGCAGTAGTGGCTGGATTTGGTGCTGTACGCATTATTTCGGGATCTCACTTTACTGTCGGTCAATTGGTGACCTTCCTCAATTATGTCAACCAATACACCAAGCCCTTTAATGATATCTCCTCTGTCTTGTCAGAACTCCAAAGTGCCCTTGCCTGCGCAGAGCGCTTGTACAGCGTCTTGGATCAAGCTGAGGTCGAAGAGACAGGGCAACGGGTCCTGGAAAGTCAGGATGTTAAAGGTGCGATTGGTTTTGAACACGTCACATTTGGCTATGATTTGGGTCGGACCTTGATCAAAGATTTAACCATTCATGTTCCAGCTGCCAGTAAGGTTGCCATTGTAGGACCTACAGGAGCAGGGAAGTCGACCTTGATTAATCTGCTCATGCGTTTCTACCCTGTTAATTCTGGAGAGATCACGATTGATGGGGTGCCAATTACGGACTACACTCGTGCCTCTTACCGCCAACAGTTTGGTATGGTCCTGCAAGAAACCTGGCTCAAGGTTGGGACCATTCATGAAAATATCGCCTTTTCTCGTCCAGATGCAACTAGAGAAGAAGTCATAGAAGCAGCCAAAGCCGCCAATGCAGATTTCTTCATTCGGCAGTTGCCACAAGGGTACGATACGTATCTTTCAGATGCTGGAGAGTCTTTGTCTCAAGGACAACGCCAACTCTTAACGATTGCGCGGGTTTTCCTTTCAGTTCCTAAGATTTTGATCTTGGATGAGGCGACATCCTCCATCGATACTCGGACTGAGGTCTTGATTCAAGATGCCTTTAATCAACTCATGAAGGGACGGACCAGCTTTATCATTGCTCACCGCTTATCGACCATTCAAAATGCCGATATGATCCTTGTCATGGTGGATGGCGATATTGTTGAACATGGCACTCATGAAGAGCTAATGCAAGCGCAAGGTGTTTACTACAAGATGCAGACAGCTCAGCAACAGATTAGTTAGAATGAAAAGCATTTTCAGATTTGAAAATGCTTAGATTGAAGATAAAGACATATTCAAAACTTTCCTTAAGTGAGTACGGACGTCAGCGAACTTCTACGAAGTTCCATGACTTAGTTTTGAACCTAAGGTTTCAAAACTCCCGAGTGCTAGAAACTGATTTGTTTCTAGCACTTTTCTCACAGCGGAAAGTTTCAATATTTTCTTGATTCATTTTAAAAATTGAAACTCATTGTTGTTCCTTTTTAGAAACGCTTTACTTATTTTATTTTAAAATAGTTAGTCCACATTCTAAGCATTTTCAGGTTTGAAAATGCTTTTTTAGTCTAAAAAAACATCTAGCAAAATTGCTAGATGTTTCAGAAACTTTATCTTTTTAAACGTTTAGAACCTTATCCAAGAATTCTTTCAAACGTGGGTGTTGTGGGTTGTCGAAGATTTGGTCTGGTTTACCGTCTTCGAGGAATTCACCGTCTGCGGTGAAGATGACGCGGTTGGCTACTTGGCGGGCAAATCCCATCTCGTGGGTAACGATGATCATGGTCATGCCTTGCTCTGCCAACTCTTTCATAACGTTCAATACATCTCCAACCATCTCAGGGTCAAGGGCAGAAGTCGGTTCGTCAAAGAGCATAATATCTGGATTCATGGCAAGTCCACGTGCGATAGCCACACGTTGTTTTTGACCACCGGAAAGGCTGTTTGGATTGGCATCGGCTTTATCTGCGAGACCAACTTTTTCCAACAATTCCATACCGACTTTTTGAGCTTCTTCACGGGTCATCAGTTTGTGCTCTACTGGCGCAAACATAATGTTTTCAAGGACGCTCATGTGAGGGAAGAGGTTGAAGTGTTGGAAAACCATCCCGATATTTTCACGGACCAAATCAACATTGGTTTTTGGATCGGTTAGATCATATCCATTTACGGTAATTTGACCTTTTGTAACTTCTTCGAGTAGATTGAGACTACGAAGGAAGGTCGATTTACCAGAACCGGACGGTCCGATAATACAGACCACATCCCCTTCGTAGAATTTTGTTGAGATTCCTTTTAAGACCTCATTTTCACCATAGTATTTGTGGAGGTCATGGACATCAATTTTTAATTTAGCCATTAGTTAACCTTCTTTTCTAATTTTTTTGCAAATCGTGTTAGCAAGGTGATAATCACGAGGTAGAAGACGGCAAGGATCGCATACATCTTGAAACTTTGGTAGTTTCGAGCGATGATGATCTTACCAGTTTGGAAGAGTTCTACCAATCCGATCGCAGAAACGATCGTCGTATCTTTCAGGGCAATGACGAATTGGTTAACAAAGTTTGGAAGCATGAGTTTGGTTGCTTGTGGCAAGATGATCTTGCGCATGGTCTTGCCATAAGAGATCCCAAGGCTTCGGCTAGCTTCCATCTGTCCAATCGGTACAGCTTGGATCCCCCCACGGACAATTTCTGCGATATAGGCAGCAGCATTGAGAGAGAGGGCAATAGTACCTGCGACAAAGTCGTTAATTGGGGATTGATGACCTGTGACCGATTCAATCAAGTTTGGAATTCCCCAGAAGATGAAGGCGGCGAGGATCATGAGTGGGATCCCACGAATGACATCGACAAAGATTTCAGCTGTCCAGCGGAGCCATTTATAAGGGCTAACACTAAACATCCCGAAGATAACACCGATCACCATAGCAATGGCGAAAGAGAGAAGTGCAAGGGCAAGAGTAACACCCAAACCACTTAACAGTTGTTTGTAGTTGTTTTGGAGCAAGCCCCAGATCGTTGTTTCATCTGCTGTTGTACTTGAAGTACTTGACTTGCTATCTGCTTTAAGGTATTTATCGAGAATCTTTTGGTATTGACCACTTTTCTTCAAGTTTGCAAGACCGTTATTGAACATCTCGATCAATTCAGGATTTTCACCTTTTTTAACGGCAAATGCTAGTTGACCACTTGGAGTTCCTTCGATAGGTGTTTTGAATTTACGTCCTTGTTTAATAGCGTATTTGATAACAGGTTCGTCATCCATGATCGCTGCAACAGAACCAGAATTCAAACTGTCATACATAGAAGCTCCGTCAGAGAAGGTTTTGATCTTGTAACCATATTTCTTTTGGTTCTCTTCAAGGAAGTTTTGTGAGGAAGTACCGTTTTTAACACCGACTGTCTTTCCTTTAAGGTCATCATAAGAATCAATCTTGCTACTTTCTTGAACGGCTAGAATAGAATTGGCCGTGTAGTATGGTTCAGAAAAATCAAATGTTTCTTTCCGAGCATCTGTTACGGTCATCCCTGCGATCATTCCTTGCGCATGGCCGGATTGGACATCACTTACCGCTGCGTCAAATCCAGGATTATTAATCTCGATGGTAAATCCTTGGTCTTTGGCAATAGCCTTGATCAAGTCCATATCGATCCCTGTGTATTTGTTTTTTCCATTTTGGAAGACAAATGGTGCAAAAGATGAGTCACTTGAAATGCTATATTTTGATTTTTTAGGAGTTGCTTTTTGACCAGCAGGAGTAGTTGTTTCTGGAACGGCACTGTTACTTGATGATTGGCTTTCACCTGTCCATTTCTTGATGATCTCATCAAGTGTTCCATCAGCTTTCATTTGAGCGAGAGCCTTGTTAAATTCAGTGATTAACTTTTCATGATTTCCACCTTTTTTAACACCAAAGGCAAAGCCACCGACTGCTTCCCCGTCCATATTGATAGCTAGGTCCTGACCCTTTTGGATGGCGTATTGAATAACAGGTTGGTCATCCATGACTGCATCCACTGCACCAGCTGATAAACTGTTGTACATGAGATCACCAGTATCAAAGGTCTTGATCTTGTAGCCGTACTTGTCCTTATTTTTATCGAGGAAGCGTTGGGCTGCAGTTCCGTTTTTAACACCGACTGTCTTCCCTTTTAATTGGCTGTACTTCGTGATTTTATCGGCTTTCGTAGTCGCGATGACAACTTTTGTATCATAGTAAGTATCAGACATGGTGAAGACTTTTTCACGTTCTGTTGTTTTGGTCATACCGGCCATGATGGCATCTGCTTGACCAGCTTGAACTGCATTGACCGCTGCATCAAATCCAGGGAAGGATTTATCCAAATTCCAGCCATTGATTTCAGCGACCTTGTCCAAGATCTCTACGTCAATTCCTTTATAGGTTTGATCTGAATCCTTAAATTCAAATGGTGCATATGCTGTATCGAAAACGACCTTGATCGTCTCAGCATGAGCATGACCAGCGAATGCAACGAATGGAAATAAGAAAAGCAAACATGCTAGTAATTTTTTCTTCATTTCTGTCTCCTTTTAATTCTTTTCTCTTTGGGTATTTGACCCATGAGCACTTTGACCAAAGGATGGCCTTAAAAAAACAAATCATTCATACCAAAACGAGTATGAATGGTCTTATGTTCTTCTATAAGAGCTATTATATCAGAAAAAAGTCGTTTTTGCAAGAAAAATCCAGTTTTGATGTTAGGTTTTCTTACATGAATCTGTATTGCAGGTCTGGATTTTCTTTGTTACAATGGACCTATTAGATAAATGGAGGTTGATCATGAAGAAAGGAAAGATCATTCAGGATATAAAAACAAACACATCTATGCCAGTTCTTATTTCTACACTATTCTATGTATTTTTAGCCTCCTTCTTTATAGAAGGGGGACTATGGCTTAGTAGTGAATTGGTGGGACCATTTTCCTTAGTGATAGGTTTTCTGGCGGAGTTCTTTTCACCAGGAAATGGGACAGCAAGTATTCAAGAATTTTTCTACCATTATCTTCTCTATTATGAGCTTTTCAGTTTTGTAATCATACTATTTCTCTTTATTTTTTGGGTGAAGGTCATAGAGAAGAATGCTTTATCAAGTTTAGGCTTTGTAAAAAGAAATTGGCTCAAGTATCTAGTCTGGGGGATTTTGATGTCCCTTGTTCAAATGGGAGTGATTGCGCTTATCTACCAGGTAAGTGGCATTGGGACTTTTGAATTAAATGAGCTCAGTTTAGAACCCATCCTCTTTATTCTAGGCTTATTCCCATTTTGGCTCCTTCAAGGAGGAACGGAAGAAGTGGCCACTCGGGGTTGGCTCCTAACTCGGATTGCAGCCAGAACTAATTTGCCTTTAGCAATCGCGATTTCTAGTAGTCTCTTTGGCATTCTGCATATGGGAAATGCAGGAGTGACCTTCTTATCCGTTCTGAATATCATCCTCGATGGAGTGCTAGCTGGTCTGCTTTTTATCTATACGGATAGTATCTGGCTAGTGGTCGCCCAACACGGCACTTGGAACTATGTACAAGGAAATCTCCTTGGTTTTCAAGTCAGTGGCACAGGCGCAGATGCGTCTATCTTTAGTTTTACCATGGGAGATGGACCTGACTGGTTGACTGGAGGGGCATTTGGAGCAGAAGGATCAATCATCACCACTCTGGTTCTTCTTGTATCCCTAGTGATTGTCTATCGCTTAGGGGAGAGGAAAGAAAAGTTTGCTGACTAACCTCTCTGTAATGTCTGAAAGTCATATAAGAAAAAGACAAACACCAAAAATGACGTTTGTCTGCATTTTGAGCCGAACACATAATGATGAGTTCGGCTTTTTCTATATAATAATGGGAATGATTAGTATCACTTGTGCACCATTATGAATATTTTCTAAATGCATATTTCCATTATGAAGTTTCATGACACGTTTCACGAAAGATAAACCAAGTCCAAAGTGACTTTCTTGAGAGGGTGTTCTTGCTTGGTCCTCTTTATAGAAAAGATTTCCAGCATGTTGTAATACATTTTTTGAAAAACTAGATTGATTATTCCATATGGTTAGAACTAATCGATTATTTTCTTGTGACATTGTTAGCTGGATCTTTGCATCATTTTCTTTTTGATGCTGTATTGCATTATTAATAATATTGGTGATTGCTCGAAAAAATAGATTGGAATGAATGGCAATTTGTGTCGATGGAGTTACTGTATTTGAAAAAACAAAATGTGTATTTCTGGGGAGTAAAGGAGTGATATGTTCCTTCAATTGGTGAGCTACTTGTTTAATTGATATTTTTTCAAGTTGAATATCATGGTCGTAAAAGGTTTTGGAGTATTGGATAAAGTGGTTAAAATAATCGTTTAACTGAATACTTGCTTGCTCAAGGTCTTTAAGACATTCCATTGTTTGAGGTGTTTGCTCAGTGGATTGTAAGAATTCAGCATTTCCTCTGATAACAGTTAGAGGGCTACGAAGATCATGTGCAGCACTAGATACTTGAAACATGAGTTCTTTTTTTTGATCTTTTTCATTTTGAATTCTATTTTTTATATCAGATTGCATTTTTTCGATCAGATCATTTGTTTCAATGAATTCTTTAATCTGCAAATGGTGATGTTCATTTTTAGTGAAATATAGACCACTATGATAAACCATGTTCATTTCTTTTTGAATCTTGGTTAATAATTGTCTAATATTCATTACAATGATAAAAATTAAAATGATACAAAGATAAATCCAAGAACTGACGCTGAAAAATAAAGCAAAGCGATTGGCATTTTTCTCATTAATTCCAGATACAGAAGATAGAAGAGCTGGAACTATGTAAAAAAGTATCAGACATAGAAGAAATTGCCAAATGATTTTAAGATAGGTACGCTTAATGAGCTGTTTGATTGTCAATTCTTTTTCCATTTGTATCCTCCTCCCCAAACGGTTTTGATGGGGTCAATTTGATGAATCTTAAATTTTTGTCTAATTTGATAGATGTATTCAGTAATGGATCGTAGTTGTGCATCAGAGTCTACAGGATAGAGGTAATTGTAAAGTTCTTCTATGCTAAATATTCGGTTCTCATTTTTTGCTAAAAGATAAAGTAAATCAAACTCTCGCTTAGTTAATGAAATTCTCTTTGATTGATAATAAACTTCTTGACTATCTCGATAAAAAGTTATATTTGACTCCATCTCTTCTTTAGAGGCGTTGTGAGATCTTTCTTCCCTACGAAGATGCATTTGAATTCTTGCAATCAATTCCTTTATGCTGAATGGTTTTGTGATGTAATCATCGGCTCCGGCTTGTATTCCTTTTAGTAAATCTTCTTCAAAATCTTTGGCGGTTAGAAATAGAATTGGAGTAGTAATTTGTGAACGAATGGAACGACAGATTTCTAAACCAGAAATAGGCATCATGACATCAAGTAAAATTAGATCGAATCCAGTAAAGTCACAGATATTGATCTCCTCTATATTTTTACGAGTTTCCACGTGAAAGTTGTTCGCTTTTAATGCATTCGCTATTAATCGTAAGATTTTTTCATCATCGTCAATGGCTAAAATTTTATACTTCATAGTTCCTCCAATTATATGAGCATATTATAGCAAATCTAGAATGCAATTTGTTAGAAATGAAGAAAATAATTATTCTGATAATTTCCTGATTTTCTCCTGTTATACTTGCTCCAAGTGAAGGTGGAATTTCACTAAAAGTCAGAAAGGAAAAAGAATGAATGATAACAATTCAAAAGCTACATAAGGAATATAATAATAAAATTGTCCTTCAAAACGTGTCTTTCAAAGCTAAGAAAGGTGAGATTACTGGATTGATTGGACCGAATGGATCTGGAAAATCAACTTTAATCAGAATTTTACTTGGTTTAGAAAATAGTCAAATGGGCATGGCGTTAATCGATGGAAAAAAATACTCTCAATTGGGAGATAATCCTTTTTGTATTGTTGGATCATTCCTAGACAGTTGTCAACCTTATCCAACAAGAACAGGATTTCAGCATCTTCGGTGGATTGGCTTGGCTTGTGGCGTTGACAAAAATAGGTGCAACGAATGTTTAGAGTTGGTGGGGTTAAGTGAAGCTAAAAATAAAAAAGTAAAAGACTATTCATTAGGAATGAAGCAACGTCTTGGTTTAGCAACAGCCTTATTAGCAAATCCTGACATCTTAATTTTAGATGAACCAATCAATGGACTAGATCCAGAAGGAATACGCTGGGTACGCAATTTTTTGCAGTCTTTTGTCAATGAAGGTAAGACTGTATTAATGACAAGTCATTATATGAGTGAGTTAGAATTAACTGTAGATCATTTGGTTGGGATTTCTAATGGGAAGATTGTTATTGATGCTCCTACCAAAGACATTTTGAAACAGTTTGGATCTTTTGAGGAGGCATATTTTAAGGCACTCGAAGGGAAAGAAGGTGAATAATATGTTGAAGCGTTCCTTTTTTAGTGACCTCTATAAATATTGTAGTTTACCTACTTTTAAATTCACTTTTTTTCTTATTTTGGGAGTCAGCATATTTTTTTCAATTCAAAATATCCAGGTGATAAATGCTTTAGTAGAAGGAAATGGACAGGCTGTTAACCTTGATCCATCTATGCTATCATCGAATCCAGTCTATACAGTCAGAGATGCTCTCTTATCCTCACCCTACCAAGCAAGTGTTATTTTCTTACCAATTTTAGTTTCACTTGTTTATTCAACCCATTACCAATTTGGTGATGATAATTTTAATCAGTTATTGATCCCAAACTGGAAAGTTCGTCTTACTGGGTTTATTGCAAGTTCGATTGTCTTATCGTTACTTGCTACTTTAATATTTTCTATAGTAAACGCTATTATTTTACTCGTTTTTCTAGATTCAACTTTAAAGAATTATTTAGAATTTACTTTGTTTTTAGATGTTACGGTAAGAGTTATGATATTTGCAATCGTTCTTACTTTATTAGCTTTACTTTTCGTAATAGTAACGAAAAAATCAATGACTTCATTAATTGCAGATGTTTTATTATTGGTAATCACTTTATCAGGTATTTTAAGAGGAATTTCCTCTAAAATTGAAAATCTATTGCCTTTGATTGGAGCAAAGTCATTTGCTTTTGGCCGAATTGAAGGGACTCAAACGAGCCAATTATATGGATTTACACTTTTAGTAGTAGAAGGAATCTTGTTCTTGGTATTCATAATGCTTGTAGAAATGATTCGAATGAGGAGGAAGAATGGCAAGAATATTTTTTAGTCTTATCGTCAAAAAATATAGTTTAAAACCCGTAAAGTACCAGATAGCTATACAGTCACTTTTGATAGGTTTTGTGTGTCTCTTAGGTGTTTTACCAGTTTCAATCAATGATACTGTTGTACAATTATCTATAAAGCAAGCTCTTGTTTTTGCATCAATGCTCTCTGTTAGTATTGGGTGTGTTAATGCATTTGTTGAGTTACAATCTCACGAAACAAAACTGGTTTATTTGGTAAGTGGAAAAAGGATCTTAAGTTCAATTAGGATCCTGTTCGTAGAGTTATGTGATGTAGTACTACAATCAACCTTATATTTCATTGTACTACTTATATGGTTTCATTTTTTTAGTAGCAAAAATGGTGTCAGTTTAGAAATTTTCAGTTTCTATTTGATTGGCTCCATCCAATACTTTTTGATTTCTTACTTCTTAAGTTATTTTTTCAAAAGTCCAATGGGTAGTTTAGCTATTTTGCTACTATTTCCTATTTTGGTACAACCATTCATAGAAAGAGTAGTGGAACCATTGACTAGTTATCTTTTTTATAATATTATTGCGGAAACAATATTAGGGAGAGTTTCCTCTTTGCAACTCTGTACGTACGTTATCGGACTTGTATGCTCACTTGGAGCAACTCTCTACCTCTTGGTAAGGAATCAAGAAGTTAAGTAGTAAATTGATTTCGTAAAAATGATACTGATGAGCAAACCTTGCTAATTTTGTAAATCAATGACATTGATGTTTATTACGAATTTCATGGTTTTAGAATAAAAGACAAGACTTTCGAAGTAATTGCGAGAGTCTTGTTTAGTTTTCACGCTAATGCGTATCCAATTAATGATATTGTAATTCGGGCATGTATCGATTTAACGGATCATTTTGTAACATATTGTTTTCCCTTTCATTCCTCATCTCAGAGAATTCTAGTGATTTATGGTAAAATAAGGTCTATATATGTGAGGTCAAAGAGATGATTAATCGAGTAACTGATAACAAATTTAAACTAGTATCCAAATACCAACCGTCTGGGGATCAACCGCAGGCCATTGAACAGTTGGTGGATAACATCGAGGGTGGTGAAAAGGCGCAAATCCTGATGGGGGCGACTGGTACGGGGAAGACCTATACCATGAGCCAGGTTATTGCCCAGGTCAATAAGCCGACCTTGGTCATCGCCCACAATAAAACGCTAGCAGGCCAGCTCTATGGAGAGTTCAAGGAATTTTTCCCTGAAAATGCCGTCGAGTACTTTGTATCTTACTATGATTACTACCAGCCAGAAGCCTATGTGCCATCGAGCGACACCTATATCGAAAAGGATAGCTCGGTCAATGATGAGATTGATAAACTTCGTCACTCCGCAACCTCAGCTTTGTTGGAGCGTAACGATGTCATCGTTGTAGCTTCCGTCTCTTGTATTTATGGTTTGGGTTCGCCTAAGGAATATGCCGATAGCGTGGTCAGTCTGCGTCCAGGTCTGGAGATTTCTCGTGATAAACTGCTCAATGACCTGGTGGATATCCAGTTTGAGCGTAATGACATCGACTTTCAACGGGGGAAATTCCGTGTTCGTGGGGATGTGGTCGAGATTTTCCCAGCTTCGCGTGATGAACATGCCTTCCGTGTTGAGTTTTTCGGGGATGAGATTGAGCGGATTCGTGAGATTGAAGCTTTGACTGGCCAAGTTCTAGGAGATGTGGACCACTTGGCCATTTTCCCAGCCACTCACTTCGTGACCAATGATGACCATATGGAAGTAGCCATTGCCAAGATTCAGGCGGAACTAGAAGAGCAATTAAAAGTCTTTGAAAAAGAAGGCAAGCTTTTAGAAGCTCAACGCTTGAAACAACGGACGGAGTACGATATTGAAATGCTACGGGAGATGGGCTACACCAATGGCGTCGAAAACTACTCCCGTCACATGGATGGCCGGAGTGAAGGAGAGCCTCCCTACACCCTTCTTGACTTCTTCCCAGAAGATTTTCTCATTATGATCGATGAAAGTCACATGACCATGGGCCAAATCAAGGGTATGTACAATGGAGACCGCTCGCGCAAGGAGATGTTGGTCAACTATGGCTTCCGTTTGCCGTCTGCTCTTGATAACCGTCCTTTGCGTCGTGAGGAGTTTGAAAGCCATGTCCACCAGATTGTCTATGTGTCTGCGACACCGGGTGACTATGAGATGGAACAAACCGATACTGTCATCGAGCAGATCATTCGTCCGACAGGTCTACTCGATCCTGAGGTGGAAGTGCGTCCGACCATGGGACAAATGGACGACCTCTTAGGTGAGATCAATGCACGTGTAGAACGTGGAGAGCGGACTTTTGTCACCACTCTGACCAAGAAGATGGCAGAAGACTTGACCGACTACTTTAAAGAAATGGGTGTTAAGGTCAAATACATGCACTCGGACATTAAAACCTTGGAGCGGACGGAGATTATTCGTGATTTGCGTCTGGGTGTCTTTGACGTCTTGGTCGGGATCAACCTTCTTCGGGAAGGGATTGACGTACCGGAAGTGAGTCTAGTTGCCATCCTCGATGCTGACAAGGAAGGTTTCCTTCGTAATGAGCGTGGTCTGATCCAAACCATCGGTCGTGCAGCTCGTAATAGTGAGGGTCATGTGATCATGTACGCAGATACTATGACTCAGTCTATGCAAAAAGCCATCGATGAAACAGCCCGTCGTCGGAAAATCCAGATGGCTTATAATGAAGAGCATGGCATTGTGCCACAAACCATCAAGAAGGAAATCCGTGACCTGATCTCTGTTACCAAGGCGGTGGCCAAGGAAGAAGACAAGGAAGTGGATATTACCAGTCTCAACCGCCAAGAGCGCAAGGAACTGGTCAAGAAACTGCAAGGTCAAATGCAAGAAGCCGTCGAAGTGCTTGATTTTGAACTGGCAGCGCAAATCCGCGATATGATGTTAGAAGTCAAGGCTTTGGATTAGATAGGAGGGAAGAATGAAGATTATCATTAAAACAATGGAAACTCCTGAAGAGATAGAAGGAAAATCTCTCGTTCATTGGCAAACGTGGAGAGAGGCTTATGACAATCTTTTACCCGCGGAATATCAGGAGACGATGACATTAGATAGATGTCGTTTCTTTAGTCAAAAGTATCCAGAAAATACCTTGATTGCGATGGATGGAAAGAAGGTCGTTGGATTTATCAGCTATGGAAATTTTTGTGATGAAGCCATTCAAGCTGGTGAAATCATCGCCTTATATGTTTTAAAAGACTACTATGGAAAAGGTGTGGGTAAACAGTTAATGCATTCTGCATTTGCTGCTCTCGATCATTTCTCTGAGATTTATTTATGGGTATTGAAAGATAATAAGCGAGCCATTGCTTTCTATCAAAAAATGGGTTTTACTCTTGATGGCCAAGAAAAAATACTTGAACTTGGAAAACCTGTTAAGGAATTGCGGATGATGTGTTCTTCAAATAAAAATTCCTAAAGGACCTATCTATCAATCTTTGAACCATTATCAATTAATCAAGTAAAAAAATAAAAGAGATAGAATGAACTAAAGAGATGAAGGAGAAGACGAATGAAAATTTTAGTCATCAATGGACATCCGGATAAGGAAAGTTACTGCCAGGCTATTTTTCAAACCATTGTCGAAACTATTGACTCAAATCGCCACGAGCTTAAAGTGATCAGTCTCAATGAAGAGGACTTTGATCCTGTCCTTCGCTATGGTTACCGAAAACGGATGGAAAAAGATTCCTTTATCCTTCATTCTCAAGAATGGATCCAGTGGGCGGATCACCTGATCTTTGTCTATCCCATCTGGTGGAGTAGTATGCCGAGCCTCCTGAAAGGTTGGATCGACCGGGTCTTTACACCGGGGATTGCCTACTCAGCCAATGATCAGGGTAGCTTCATCTGGAATTACCTCAGAGGCAAGCAATTCAAGAAGTTGCTCAAAGGAAAAACAGCCAGTATTTATGCGACCTCCATGGCGCCTACTTGGTGGTATAAGATCTTTTCAGGTCCTTTCAACATTCCTGATAGTTATGGCATCTCTGTTTTGAAGAATGCCGTCTTGAACCACTGTGGGATTAAAACCAAGCTTGTCTGCATTTTGGGAGAAGTCGGCCGGGATGTGAACACCGCTAGCATTCGAGAACACCATCTCCAAAAGGTAGCAGCAGAAGTGAAGAAACTATCATGAAACAAGATTCTAAGAGACACAAATAATTAAAAAATAGTACAAGGTAAAGAGAAAGACAGATAACTAGACCGATTTGAAAAAAGGGTAAGAAGCTAATGGGGAAAATCCACTCAAATGAAAAATAATCAAAGAAAATCAAATACAAAAAAGAATCTATCAAGGAGAGAAAGTTTTCGATTTTGGATGGATTCGCATAAATTATTAGGCTTCTTCTTGGTATTTGGTCTAATCTTAGGAATAGGAATAGGTATCAATCTTATTTTTAATATTCTTCCTATTCCGTCGCCCTATAGAGATATCAATTATAGTTTTCCATTATATATAAATCTTTTTTGTCTGGTGTATCGATTATTTGACTATTGGTTCCTAGACTTATCTGGGACAAGGATGACAATAAAAAGATATGCAGATTTATTTATTTATCTTAATAGTATCGGTTTAGTGGTCCATCTTTTTATCGGGGTTGGTGGGAAAAATAGTAAGGGGCTCCTGCCTTCACTCTTATCCCTAGATCACCGCTATATTTGGTTTCCTATAACAACCTATCTGGTCTTTTTTACCGTGTCTGCTTTAACGATTTTGCTTGTGAAATATATCGAAACAAAGAGGAATAAATCATAGAAAGGAAATATATGTCACGTACAACGCCTACTACACTGTGCAATCTTTGCATGGTCGAAGATCTTGAAAATGGGAAAGTAGTCCTCCAATACCGCTCACCTGAAAAGACTCACTGGGCTGGCTATGCTTTTCCAGGTGGCCATATCGAAGAAGGAGAAAGCCTTGTAGAATCCGTCATTCGTGAAATCTACGAAGAGACAGGACTGACAATTACAAATCCAAAACTGGTCGCAGTCAAAGACTGGCCACAAGATGAGGGCGGCCGCTACATCGTCTTTTGCTACAAAGCAACAGAATTCACAGGCCAGCTAAGATCGTCTGAAGAAGGAGAAGTTTATTGGGTTGAGAAGGATCAATTAGAAAAGTTGGACTTGTCCTACGATATGCTTCCTCTGCTGGAAGTGATGGAAGACCCGGACTTGTCTGAGTTCTATTATCGCAAACGGACAGACTATGATTGGGAAAAATTAAGATTTTAAGCAAAGGGCTAGAGGTATCTAGGTCTCAGATTTAAGATAAATTCATCTTAGAAACTTTCCTTAAGTGAGTACGGACGTCAGCG
>NZ_KV812044.1:9638-48241 GCF_001813295.1 Streptococcus sp. HMSC072G04 | reverse complement strand
CTAAGGTCTCAATAATTCCGAGTGCCTGAAACCTAATAGTTTCAGGCATTTTTCTAACGGCGGAAAGTTTCAGTGTATGTTTGAATGAGACCGAAACTCTAGATCATTCTCATTTTTTCAGCATCATTTGGATTGTTTGATGTAAAAATAGATTGTTTACATTCTAAGAGCTAGAAATATCTAGTTCTTTTTTTCTCTTCAAAGATAAAATGTTGCCTAAAGCACTGAGAATATTCCATTCGTGCTTGAATCTGCTTAAAATAAGTACTATAGTATAAGCATAAAATACAATTGTAATCTTTCATACTGTGAATAGAAAGAAGGCAAGATATGAAATTACAATTTAGAATCCTTATAGGAATTTGCTTCTTGATCGGTGCCTTAGTCTTTGCCTTTCAAAAGGAATGGTTATACGCTTTGCTGTTGCTTTTAGTTGGGGCTTCTTACCTTTATAAAGGAGTGCGTCGATGAAGAGTGAGTGTTTAAACATCAAGGGGTTAAACGTTTGGTATAAAAAAGACAAGCCCATTATAAAAGACACGAATTTGCTTGTACCCAATCATTCTGTAGTAGGGTTGATTGGTCGAAATGGAGCTGGGAAGACAACCTTGCTAAAAGCTTTAAGTAGTGTCTTTGATCATCGGCAGTATGCAGTTGAGACTGTTACCATAGAAGATAAGGTGACCTCTTTTCATACGAATTTCTATAAGAGCCGTACCTATACAGTTTTTACTGAAAACAATAGTTTTTTAAACTGGGATTTTGTTCATTATTTTAATTTTGTCTGTCGTTTGTATCATCGAAAGAGAGATGAAACGTTATTGCAGGACTTGATTTCAGGCTTTCATTTTGAAGAATTTCTCAATACCGATATTGGTAGTTTGTCAACGGGAAACAAGAAGAAAGTCTTCTTGATCACAGCTTTTTATCTCAAACCTCCCCTCCTTATTTTGGACGAACCATTTGATGGCCTTGATTTTGATGCGACAGAATTTCTATATGGTTTGCTATTGCAGTATAAAGAAGAAGGCTCTATTCTGATGAGTTCGCATATCGCAGAGAGTATCGTTCGGGTGTGTGATACAGCTTATTCTATTGAAGACGGTCACCTAGACGCTTTCGAATCGAATTTAGACGATTGGTTTCATGACGTCAATCGTCAGAGGGGGTAGAGCATGCTACTAGCTATTTTTAGAGATTTGGTGTCCAAAAATCGGCTCTTCTTGTTCTTAACTTCCTTAGCCTTTGCTCTTTATTACCATCTTGTTGGAGCAAAATTCTCTACGAGCTTTCAAGTTTTGTTGATCAGTACGGCTATTGTTACTGCTCTATCAACTTTTCAATTGCTCTATTCCTACTTTTCGATGGACAGGGTCCAGGCTTACTACCAGCTTCCTTTGTCTCTCAATCGTTTTAAAGGGTCTTTTCTGACGGTAACCTTTCTTCTCAATTTACTAGAGCGCGTGCTGTTATTGATCCTCTTTTTAGGAGTCAGGTTAGATCTGCTACAATCCTTTAAGCTTGTCCTCCTTTCTTTACTGGTGGTATTAAGTGTGTTTTATGTCTTTATCCAGTTCAATACCAGGCCTAGTTTTCTAGGAGGAGTGCTCATTTCTGTAACGACTGTTCTTACAGTATCTTCTTTATGGGTCCAACAAGTGCCCTATATGATTTTCCTTTCAGCCCTCGTTACTGTCTTTATTTTTAAAAATGAGGACTTGATCGCGATTTCAAAACATAATCAGTTGCTCGTCGCAAAGAGAAGAAGTGGCAATTATTTTTGGATTTCCTTATTTCAAGAGCGCTATTTTTCCATCAATTTTGTCTTTACTCTCATCTTCCTCCTTCTCATTCTGATACAGGATTATGAGGCTCCATTAAAAATCATCATCCTTTTAACGATTGCTTCTGTCAATACGCCATTAACCACTCTCATTTCCGCTGATAAAGATTTGATCGATCATGTCAAGTCCCTACCTAAGAGTCTGTTCTTTTACCTGATGTATTACCGTGTATTGCTGACCTATTTCTTATCTGTGAATTTATTTGCTGCTCTTTTATTAAAAATGGTGGTCATGCCTGACTTGGGGATCCTATTTTTACTAGGAGTGATGATTCTCGCAGTAGTGGAAGCTGTTTTGCACTTACTGATTGAAATCTATTTTCCTTTAAGAAAATGGAATTTAAAGAGAGAATGTTGGAAGCACCCAAGAAAATACATTGTTCCTAGTATCGTCTTCTTACTTAGTTGGAGTCTCCTTTTCTGCTTCTAAGGAATTGCCCCTTTGCTTGTATCTGCTTCTTAATTGTAGTATGATAGAGGAGTTGAAAAGATGCTAGAAAAGGTGGCAAGTATATGAAAGATTTTCACTTTGATGCAATTGCTGCATTTGAAAATTATGAAATCGAAAAGATGAGAGATGGCCATGTAGTAGTGACAACCAAGGTCGTGGAATCATCGCTCAATTATTATGGAAATGCTCACGGAGGCTATCTCTTTACCCTGTGTGACCAAGTCAGTGGGTTGGTCGTGGTTTCTCAAGGGGTCGATGGGGTGACCTTGCAATCCTCGATTAATTACTTGAAAGCAGGGCGTCTTGGGGATGTCCTCACGATCCATGGCGAATGTGTCCACAGTGGACGGACGACTCGAGTTGTGGATGTCGATATTACCAATCAAGATGGGGCCAATGTCTGCAAGGCAACCTTTACGATGTTTGTTACGGGAGTGAGAGATGAATCTGCACAAGTACGCATTTAAAAACTATATTTTTGATTTTTATGGAACCTTGGTCGACATCGAAACCGATGAGTCGAGTCCCATTTTATGGGATACCATGGCTCAGATCTACCAATCCTACGGGGCAAGCTACACAGGAGAAGGCTTGCGACTGCGTTATAGAGAGTTGGTGCAACAAGCCGAAGAAGACTTGGCTAAGGAAAAACAAGTTGCCTACCCAGAGATTGATCTAACGGTCATTTTTGTTCAATTGTATTTAGAAGGTCATCCAAGTGGGGATAGTGTTGCCCACCTCAAAGAGTGGGGACGTTTGATTGCGCGGACTTTCCGTGTCCTTTCTCGCAAACGCTTGGAGCTTTATCCACATACCAAAGAAGTTTTAGAGGATATGAAAGCTGCAGGTTGCCGGATCTTTCTCTTATCCAATGCCCAAGCAGATTTTACTAATCCGGAGATTGATTTGGTTGGTTTGAGAGAACTTTTCCATGCCATTTACTTGTCATCTGATGCAGGTATTCGCAAACCTCAGCCAGAATTTCTCTTGGAAGTGTTGAAAGAACACCAGTTGAACCCTGAGAAAACGGTCATGGTGGGGAATGACTTTACGACGGATGTCGCTGTTGCCCAAAGTATCGGGATGGAGAGTATCTTGATCAATACCTTCCCATACTCTGAAGCTGAACTGCGCGAGAAGAATCAAGCAGGCGTGCGCGTGATTCGAGATATTCAAGAATTGCAGGAAGATTGAAAATATCATCCATGTAGGGAGGCCAAGTCGCCTCCTTTTTTCTTGAAAATGCTACAGTCGAGCAGGATTTGTCAAATTTTCGCTTTCATGGTATACTATGAAAGTTAATTTGAATAAGGAGATAAAAATGAATAACTTACCAAACTGTCCAAAATGTAACTCTGAATACGTCTATGAAGATGGAGCGCTCTTGGTGTGCCCAGAGTGTGCGTATGAATGGAACCCAGCTGAGGTCGAAGAAGAAGAGGGGGTCGTAGCGATTGACGCCAACGGAAACAAATTGGCTGATGGCGATACGGTGACCTTGATCAAAGATTTGAAAGTGAAGGGTGCACCGAAAGATTTGAAACAAGGTACGCGCGTGAAAAATATCCGTATCGTTGAAGGAGACCACAACATCGATTGTAAGATTGATGGCTTTGGTGCAATGAAACTCAAATCAGAATTTGTGAAGAAAATCTAAAGAACTGGACACAAATTAATAGAGTTGTTTAAGTTTATAATGGAACTTTCCGCTGTGAGAAAAGTACTTGAAACAGTATTGTTTCAAGTACTCGGGAGTTTTGAAACTTTAGGTTCAAAACTAAGTCATGGAACTTCGTAGAAGTTCGCTGACGTCCGTCCTCACTTAAGGAAAGTTCCTGATTAAACTGAAGGGGCTACCCCCTTTTCTTTCAGGAGAATACTATGAAATTCAAACTATTATTTAGCTATCGTTTTCTATTGTTTATCTTAAGTGTACTCGGTGTTTATCTGCAACTGACCAAGCATGGTGGCTTTGGCATGATGCTCTATTACACCATTTTATCTAACATGTTGGTCATGTTTTTTATGGGAGACATGGTTTGGCGCATGGTTCGAGGGCGTTCGACCCAGACTCAGGGCTACCTTCGTATGAAAGGCGCAGTTACCATGTCTATTATGATCACCTGTGTCATCTACCACTTTATGTTGGCGCCTCTTGCGACACCAGAGAAGTTTTATCGTTTGGAAAACTTCCTTTGTCATTACATCGTTCCTCTGATGTTCTTCTTTGATACCCTAGTGATTGATAAAGCCAAGCAATACCGTAGACTCGATCCCTTCCTTTGGACCTTGATTCCCCTAGCTTACATGCTCTTTGCCCTTTTCAATGGGTTGGTATTGAAGTGGCCGATTCCAGGTGCAAAAGATAGTCCCTTTGCCTATTTCTTTATCAATGTTAATAAATACGGCTGGGCTTTTGTTGGCAAATGGGTGGTGATCATCTTTATCGCTTACCTCTTAGCTGGCTATGTACTCTATGGGATTAAAAATATCAAGCGGAAATCGGCTGTTTCTTAGTAAAAACCGAACATTATTCGGACGAAAAGTCTTGTTTTTAAATTTTTTTGAAAAATGTTGAGTTTTTTCTTGCATGTCGTTTGAAACTGTGATATAGTTATTTCAATTAAATAAATCCTTTAATCCTGTCCCGTGAGGCAGGCAAGGAGACTGTGAAAAACGATGGCTAGGACCATAGGGCGAGACTCTATCCTCTTAGACCATTCATTTGCTGAACCTCCTTGAAAAAGGAGGTTTTTCTTTTACAACTAAGGAGGACTGAATGAAAACCAAAGAAGTCGTTGATGATTTGACGATGAAACGGGCCATTACCCGGATCACCTACGAAATCATTGAACGAAACAAAGATTTAAGCCAGATTGTGCTGGTGGGGATCAAGACGCGTGGTGTTTACATCGCTCGCCGGATCCAAGAACGCCTCTCTCAGCTGGAACAAATCGATGTCCCTGTTGCAGAACTAGATACCAAGCCTTTCCGAGATGACATGAAGGCGACTGAGGATACAACGGTCTTACCAGTTGATATCGCTCATAGAGAAGTCATTTTGATCGATGATGTCCTCTATACAGGTCGCACGATACGCGCTGCCATTGACAATCTGGTCAGTCACGGTCGTCCTGCTCGAGTGAGTCTTGCGGTTCTAGTCGACCGTGGGCATCGGGAGTTGCCGATTCGTCCGGACTTTGTTGGGAAAAATATCCCGACAAGTAAGTCAGAGGAAATCATTGTCGAGATGGTGGAGCTAGACGGTCAAGACCGTGTCCTCATCAAAGAAGCTTAAACAAATTGTAAATTATTTGCATCCACATTTTAAAAGGAGAATCAACATGTCTGAAAATCAAATCGCTCTTAAAAACCTTGTATCAATGGAAACTCTTACTAATGAAGAAGTAATGGCATTGATCAAACGTGGGATTGAGTTCAAAAACGGAGCAAAAGCAGCCTACGAAGACCAACACATCATCTCAAACCTTTTCTTTGAACCTTCAACTCGTACCCACAAAGCCTTTGAAGTGGCAGAGTTGAAATTGGGATGTGATCTCCTTGACTTTGATGTGAAGACAAGCTCTGTGAACAAAGGGGAAACACTTTACGATACCATCTTGACCATGTCAGCTCTTGGAGTAGATGTCTGCGTCATCCGTCACCCTGAAGTGGACTACTACAAAGAATTGGTTGAAAGCCCAACGATCACAGCCTCTATCGTCAATGGTGGAGACGGTTCAGGTCAACACCCAAGCCAAAGCTTGCTTGATTTGATGACTATTTACCAAGAATTCGGTCACTTTGATGGCTTGAAAGTTTGTATCGCTGGGGACTTGGATCACTCACGTGTGGCAAAATCAAATATGCAAATCTTGAAACGTTTGGGAGCAACTCTTTACTTTGCAGGTCCAGACGAATGGAGAAGTGCGGAATTTGAAGACTATGGAACCTTCGTCACTATCGATGAAGTCATTGAAGAAGTGGATGTGATGATGTTCTTGCGTGTACAACACGAACGTCATGATTACGAATCACTCTTCTCTAAAGAAAACTACCACCGTCTTCATGGTTTGACACAAGAACGTTATGACCGTATGAAAGATACTGCGATCTTGATGCACCCAGCACCAGTCAACCGTGACGTTGAAATTGCGGACCACTTGGTAGAAGCTCCTAAATCACGCATCGTAGAACAAATGACAAATGGTGTCTTTGTCCGTATGGCCATCATTGAAGCCGTCCTTAAAGGTCGCGGAGCAAAATAAGATAACTGACAATTCATTGAAAGGAAAGAAAGAGGACAGAGTAGAGAACTACATGGAATCTGACTTTCCTTTTTTTGAGGAACTATGATAAAATTGGATTAGAATAAAAGAAGGGAGGGGTTCGATGAAACGATTATTGGTCCTAGAGGATGGAACTGTATTTGAAGGAGAAGCCTTTGGTGCAGACCTATATGTGACTGGTGAGTTGGTCTTTACCACAGCCATGACAGGCTATCAAGAATTGATCACGGATCAGGCTTTTAGTGGCCAGATCCTCTCCTTTACCTTTCCAGTTATTGGCGCAACAGGGATCAATCGAGATGATTCTGAATCGATTACGCCGACATGTTTGGCAGTAGTTGTTCAGCATTTGGTGGAGATGCCGAGCAATTGGCGACAGCAGATGACCTTGGATGAATTCTTGAAGCGAAAAAAAATCCCTGGTATTGTAGGAATTGATACGAGGCAGGTAGCAAAAATTGTCCGCAAGTTTGGACGGATGAAGGCGACTGTCATTAACAAGGGGGATTCGATCGAGCATATCCTGGATCAGTTGCGAGCGACAGTCCTTCCCAAAGACCAAGTGCGTCAAGTCTCGACAAAAACAGCCTATGCTGTACCAGGTTTTGGTAAGAGTATTGCCTTGATTGATCTAGGGGTCAAGCACTCTGTCTTGCGCCAGCTGAGTCAAAGGGACTGTAATGTCACGGTCTATCCCTATGATATCTCCTATGATGAACTGATGGAACAGCAGCCCGATGGCGTTATTTTATCCAGTGGGCCTGGCGATCCCCATCAGGTGAAAAAACTCTGTCGCTTGATCAAAAAGCTCAATGGTCAGATTCCGATCTGGGGCATGGGCTTGGGAGCTCAGTTGTTGGCTCAAGCATACGGAGCTGAGCTAGCTCCCATGGAAGTAGGGCATTTCGGTTTAAATATTCCCGTGCGTGAAATTGCGACAGGAAAAATCGAGATAACGAGTCAAAATCACTTGTATAGTATCGCACGCGATAGCCTGCCCCATGATTTGTTGGTTACGCATGAAAACGTCAATGACCATAGTATTGAAGCTTTTCGTCATCGTTACCAACCGATTTTAGGGGTTCAATTCCAAGTGGATGCGAGTCCAGGGCCAAGGGAAAATCTCTATTTTTACGATGAATTTTTAGAATTGATTGATGCCAAAATTCACGAAAGTAGAAGGGAGAAGGAATGATGAAACAAAACCAGAAATTGCTTCTCCTATGTGGAGATTCTTATCAGGATATTAGCCTCTTGGCTGCGGTAAATGAAGCCCAAAAACTGAATGCAAAGAATGGGAATGCTCTTGTCCTTTATCTGGGAGAAGAAAATGCTATCACACAAGAAGCTGGAGAACAGGTTGTAGTCAGTAAGCTCAAACTGGATGCTCTTAGGATGACTCTTCTTTCTTATACAGAATCCCGCTTGCTCCTAGCTTTTGCGGATAAACAGATTTTAAATCTCTTGTTCCGATTTGAAGAAACTGGATTTTTCAAAGAAGCATCGATCATGATTGTCGGTCCGAGTCTTCAACGCTACCGGACCTTTTATCAGCAGGCGGACCAACGACGCCTCTTTCAAGAGCTGGGCTATCAGGTACCCGCTTCAGCGCTGGTCGGCTCTGTTCGAGAAGCTATCGAGTTTTCGGAAGGCATTCAATTTCCCATTATGATCTGGCCAGTAGCGAGTAAGCAAGGGCAGGGACGAAAGATTGCTCATAATCTAGATGACCTGTGCGTAGCAGTGGAAACAGGACTTTCAGTCTCTCCAAGTCAGCAGTGTTTGCTAGAATTTTCTACTTATGGCTTTAAGGAACTGGATTTTGTAGTCATGCGGGATCGTGAAGACAATCACTACCTGGCTGCCTCTATTGAAAGCATTGATCCTGTTGGGATCCACTCTAGTGACTCTTACCAATTTATGCCAGCAGTCACCCTGACTGACCGGGAGTTCCAAAATCTTCGAGAAGCAGCAATCCACATCAGTCGCTATTTGAAACTGACAGGAGCTATTTCCATCAAGTTTGCATTGGATCCGACGAGCTATGCTTTTTATATCTTAGAGGTTAATCCATTTGCATCAGATAGTATCTCGATGGCCTCTATGGGCTCGGGCTATTCCTTGTTTGAGCAAGGAGTTCAGCTACAATTAGGGCGCTCTCTCGAGCATTTACCTCACCCTTTATTAAAGGATCTAAAGGCTGTCTATGAACCGAGTTTGGACTATATCTTCTTTAAGATTCCGATTTTTTCGGATGCTGCTAAAAATGCCCGTCTCAATACCCAAATTCACTCTTATGGGGCGGTTTATGGGTTTGGGAAGAGAATCGATGAAGCTTATCAACAAGCCCTAGAAACCATTAAAGATAAGAACTTGCTGACCATCCTTCCTGAGGAAATGAGCGATGATGAATTAATCCAGAAAATTGCTCGTCATATGCCCCACCGGCTCTTCTATATCTTAGAAGCTTTGAAACGTGGTTTTGAGTTTGAGGAACTCTTGGATTTGAGTAAATTAGCACCTGTCTATTTGCAGGTCCTAGCCAACCTTGTAGCAATGGAAAAAGCAGCAGAAGTTGCAACAAGCCCAGCCTTTCTTCCGGTTGAGCCATCAGCTGGCTTATATGAGGTCAAAGCGGGCGCATCCTATTATCTGACCCAAAACGGAATCAATGAATCATTGGCTTTGGAGGTTACTTGTGTCTTGGTGGATGATCTAGAAATCCGCGATGAGCGTTTTTACCAAAAGGTGCGAAAGCAGGCGAAAGAGCTGAAAGAAAAAGGACAACAGGTGATCTTACTCACAAATCGTCCTTTTACAGAATCTTTGGCAGATAAAGTCTATTATCTTCCTATCAATGAGACAAGCCTTCACCTGATTCAGACCATTGATCAGGTCAAAGATATTGTCAAGCTTTCAAGCATACAATAAAGGATTCGGACAATCTATCCGAATCCTTTTTTGTTTCTTATTTTTTGGTCACAATACCGATAATGGTATCAACTGCGCGTTCCATGGTTTGGAGGCTAACGTATTCAAAGCGACCATGCATGTTTTCGCCACCGGCAAAGATATTTGGTGTTGGAATCCCCATAAAGGAAATTTTAGATCCATCTGTACCACCGCGGATTGGTTCAATGATTGGAGTGATTCCAAGATCTTCCATGACTTCCTTAGCAAGGGTAATTGGTGTCATATCTTTTTCAATCACTTGCTTCATGTTATAGTACTGGTCTTTGAGGGTGAGGAGAACGCGTTCGCTGCCGAGCTCCGCATTCATCTGATCGGCAATAGATTTCATGAGGTCTTTGCGTTTTTCAAAACTTTCAGTTTCAAAGTCCCGAATGATGTAGCTGGCACTTGCTTCCTCGACAGTTCCATCGATGTTCATCAAGTGGTAGAAGCCTTCATAACCTTCGGTTAATTCTGGACGTGCTCCTTCAGGGAGTTTGTTATGGAAATCAATGGCCAATTGAAGAGCGTTGATCATTTGACCTTTGGCTGTACCTGGGTGGACATTGCGTCCTTTGAAGGTAATTTCAGCTCCAGCTGCTGAGAAGGTTTCGTATTGAAGCTCTCCAAGAGGACCACCATCGACAGTATAGGCAAAATCTACATCGAAATCCTCTGCATCAAATTGATCTGCGCCGACTCCGATTTCTTCATCTGGACCAAAGCCAACACGGATTTCTCCGTGTTTGATTTCAGGATGAGCTGTCAGGTATTCAATAGCTGTCATGATTTCAGCGATACCTGACTTATCGTCTGCACCCAGAAGAGTAGTACCGTCAGTTGTGATCAAGGTTTGTCCCTTGTAGTTGTTCAAATGAGCAAAATCGGCTGGATCGAGTGTGAAACCAGACTCACCAAGGGCAATGACACCCCCATCATAATTCTCAACGATTTGTGGATTGACATTTTCGGCATTGAAGTCAGCGGTATCCATGTGAGAGATAAATCCAATCTTGCGTGTAAAGCTTGGATCATTGGCTGGAAGTGTTCCAATGGCATAGCCGTTTGGTAAATAGTAGACGTTTTGAAGACCCACGCGTTTCATCTCAGGGATCAAAACGTTTGTTGCAAAATCAACTTGTGATTGGGTACTTGGAGTGGTTGTAGAATTCTCGTCTGAACGTGTGTTAACCTTTACATAGGTAATAAAACGGTCCAACAAATTTGCGTATTTCATGATCATTCTCCTTTTTCAGTTTCAATTAATTTGTGAATAGCATGGGCCACGCCATCTTCATCATTGGTCAGGGTGATGAAGTCTGCGATTTCCTTGACAGCAGCATTGCCATTTCCCATAGCAACGCTGTAACCAGCAAAACGTAGCATTTCAAGGTCATTGTTTGCATCTCCAAGAGCCATAACCTGGTCTCGACTGTAGCCTAATGTTTGGCTTAATGCTTGTAGAGCAGAAGCCTTGCTCGCGCCTTTAGGAAGGATTTCAAATAGGATATTCTGTGAACGAACAGTGTTAAAATCAGCTTCTAATGCAGCCTCGTGCTGAGCTTGGAAGGCATCAATAGCAGAAGGCTCTCCTACATACATGGCTTGAAAAATAGGAACAAGGTTGGGCAGATCCTCTTCTGAGACAGGTGTCGGTTTACTATTAACAATGCCCGCATCCATCGTAACCAGTTCACTGGCTTCAGGTGCGACCACTAGGTAGTGATCCATGTCAAATAAGGTTAGCTGGACGTCTGTATCTTCCGTCAAAACTTGCAACCGGTGCATGTCCTCAAGGCTCAATTCTTCCTTGCCAATGATTTCCCAATTCTGAGTAGACAAGGTTGTACACCCGTTATTGATAATCATATAGTAGTTACCATCAGGAAGTCCAATCTCTTCAAAGATAGGACGTACACCCGCTAAGGGGCGCCCCGTACAGATCACAATATCATAGCCCGCTTCATGGGCCTTGTGAAGAGCTTCGATATTGCCTTTAGACAGCGACTTATCTTCATGCAAGAGAGTACCATCCAGGTCAATCGCAATTAATTTAATCATTTGATTTCCTCCAAATCAAGAGGCACAAAGCCATCAATCACTTTTCCAATCACCCCAGGTTCCTCATCTAGTGGAATGATTTGATCACTATATTTCTTATTGAGGGAAACCAGTCGAATACCGTTGGCCTCACGAAAGACACGTTTGATCAAAGTTTGTCCATCAAAATCAATGGCATAAATAGCCCCTGCCTGATCATAATAGGTTTGCTTGATTAACACAACGGCCCCTTTTACGTATTTAGGCTCGAGGGAATCTGTATGAATCCAAAAAGCCAAATCGTAAGGAATCTTTTGATCAAACCAGACGATATCTGCTTGTTTCTGATTTTGGTAAGCTGCAAAAGAATCATAGACAGAATAAGAGTGGTATTGCTTTTCAATTTTCTGTCTTTCTTTCTGATGGGTCAAGAGACTCTTTCCGTAAGAAAGAAGATTTTCTTGATTTCCTTCATCGAGCTGTTTATATAATCGTTCAATCTCTGAATCAATGACTACAAAATCATTGCGCAATCGAGGGTCAATATCAGCAACTGCTACCTGGAAAAAGGCTGCAATCTTCTCTAAATTTTCAGGAACGGGAAGAGAAGTTCCTTTTACATATCCAGTCAGGGTACTTGCAGGGATTCCAGTAATACGAGATAATTCGATCTGTTTTTTTCCTTGTTCTTTCAGTAATTCTCTAATCTTTTCCGATATAATCCGTAATGCCTCTTTGTCTTGAGGGCTTGCTTTTCCACGACCTCTAGCCAACGTACTCACCTCCTTGTATTTACCCTTACTATTATAATGAATTAAATCGAAAAAGTAAATAGAAATCCCTGAGAAATGCGAAAAAAGATGAATTTGATCTAAATCGGATTTTCATTTTAAATTTTATCAGACATTCCTTTACTTTTTGAGGAAAAAGATCTAAGATAAGAGCAAAGAGTTCATGGAGGTGAAGGTATGATTCGTACTGTTCAAGTCAAAGATGCTCCTCAAATCAGAGATTTATGTCACCAAGCATTGGGGTATGATTCGACCCTTGAGAAAGTAGCAGCTCAGATTGATAAATTTAATTCGCCGGATTCGGATCATTTTTGCTTTGTTTATGAAGAGGACCAAACAGGCCATATTCTTGGTTATGTGGAAGCAGAAGTCTATGAAAGTCTTTATAGTGACGCCGGGCTTAATGTTTTAGGTCTAGCGGTTTTTCCATCTGCTCAAGGAGTGGGATTGGTCGCCAATTGATGGAGCGAGTTGAAGATCTTGCCAAAAGCAAGCATTATGCTTTTATCCGTTTAAATTCTGCCTCTCATCGAAAAGAAGCTCATGTCTTTTACGAACGAATAGGTTATGAGGGAAATAAAACGCAGAAGCGATTTTTGAAAATAATGAATTAAGATAGGCAAAGGCCTATCTTTTTTGTTATAATGAAGAGTACGATTAAATTTACTAGGAAGATGATTATGCCAAATTTTGAAGAATTAAAAAAACGACAAGAGAAGATTCGGAACTTCTCGATCATCGCCCATATTGACCATGGAAAGTCAACCTTGGCCGATCGAATTTTAGAAAAAACCGAAACCGTGTCTAGTCGGGAGATGCAAGCCCAACTTTTAGATAGTATGGACCTGGAGCGGGAACGTGGGATTACCATCAAGCTTAATGCTATCGAGTTGAACTACACGGCTAAAGATGGGGAAACCTATATCTTCCACTTGATTGACACACCAGGACACGTGGACTTTACCTATGAGGTTTCGCGGTCGCTCGCTGCCTGTGAGGGAGCCATTCTTGTAGTGGATGCCGCTCAAGGGATTGAAGCTCAGACTCTAGCCAACGTTTACTTAGCGTTGGACAATGATTTGGAAATCCTTCCAGTCATTAATAAGATTGACTTGCCAGCTGCAGATCCAGAACGGGTGCGCACAGAAGTAGAAGATGTCATCGGTCTAGATGCTAGCGAGGCAGTCTTAGCTTCTGCCAAGGCTGGTATCGGGATTGAAGAGATTTTGGAGCAGATCGTTGAGAAAGTTCCAGCACCGACGGGTGATGTTGAAGCCCCTCTTCAAGCCTTGATCTTTGACTCCGTTTATGATGCCTATCGTGGGGTAATCCTTCAGGTCCGAGTGGTCAATGGCATGGTCAAACCAGGCGATAAGATCCAACTCATGAGCAATGGCAAGACCTTTGATGTCACGGAAGTTGGGATTTTTACTCCTAAAGCAGTTGGACGTGATTTCCTTGCGACGGGAGACGTTGGCTATATTGCGGCCTCTATCAAGACCGTTGCGGATACCCGTGTCGGGGATACGGTGACCCTAGCGACCAATCCAGCAAGTGAGCCACTACATGGATACAAGCAGATGAACCCGATGGTCTTTGCTGGTCTTTACCCGATTGAATCTAACAAATACAATGATCTTCGGGAAGCTTTGGAAAAATTGCAATTGAATGACGCTAGTCTACAATTTGAACCGGAAACTTCTCAAGCTCTTGGATTTGGTTTCCGTTGTGGTTTCTTGGGACTTCTTCATATGGACGTTATTCAGGAGCGCTTGGAACGTGAGTTCAATATTGACTTGATCATGACAGCACCGTCTGTAATCTACAAGGTCAATTTGACAGATGGAGAAGCACTGGATGTCTCAAATCCTTCTGAGTTTCCAGATCCAACCAAGATCGCTTCGATCGAAGAACCGTATGTCAAAGCACAAATCATGGTGCCGCAAGAGTTTGTCGGGGCTGTGATGGAATTGGCTCAACGGAAACGCGGTGATTTTGTGACCATGGATTACATCGATGAAAATCGGGTGAATGTCATTTATCAAATCCCACTGGCGGAAATTGTCTTTGATTTCTTTGATAAATTGAAATCTTCTACTCGTGGCTATGCTAGCTTTGACTATGAGTTGTCTGAATACCGTCCATCTAAATTGGTTAAAATGGATATCCTTCTCAATGGCGATACCGTCGATGCCCTCAGCTTTATCGTTCACAAGGACTTTGCCTATGAACGTGGTAAGTTGATCGTTGAGAAACTCAAGAAGATTATCCCTCGTCAACAGTTTGAAGTGCCTATCCAAGCAGCCATCGGTCATAAGATCGTTGCCCGTACAGATATCAAGGCTCTTCGTAAGAACGTCTTGGCCAAGTGTTATGGTGGGGACGTCTCACGGAAACGCAAGCTTCTTGAAAAACAAAAAGCTGGTAAGAAACGGATGAAAGCGATTGGATCTGTAGAAGTACCACAGGAAGCCTTCTTATCTGTCTTGTCAATGGATGAAGAATAACAATTAGAGAGTGGGACAGAAATCGGTAATTCGTTAGAATTCGATTTCGTCGTCCCACCTCCGAACAGTTGAGTAGGGCTGTAAAAACTGATGAAATCAGCGTAGTAGAGCCCACTCAACCACTGCATCTTGCTCGACAATCCAAAAACAATTAAGAGGCTAGGACTTTTGTCCCAGCCTTTTGTTTTAGGCTTGAAAAAAATGAACTGAATTAGAAAGGTTGGATCAGATGTGACACTTATCCTATTTTAAAATACTCACTTTCATGGTAGACTAGAGGAAAGAAAACGTTCTCAAGGAGGTTGAGCATGAAACGTAAATTATTGGTCACATCATTGACGATTCTTTCTGCCTGCACACTAATGGCTTGTAGTCACACCTCTCAAAAGGACACAGCAGCTTCTTCTACAAAAGAAAGTGGCAGCAAAGTCGAAAAGCAAACAAGCAGCTCTTCGTCAAAGGATACTTCTTCTACAAAGAAAAACACTTCCAGTCAAGAAACCAAGCGGATTGGAAATGCAGATTATGGATACATCGATATTCCAAGTAAATGGTTCAAATTCACGGATATCGATGGGACAGAAGCGGTCCAATACACAGATGGAAGTGCCTATAACATTGTCACCTTGAACAGCTATACGCGGGAAAAAGCAAAAGTTCCTGCGGATATTGAATTTAATGCTGAATTTCTAGCCAAGAAACTGGCCGTAATGTGGCAAGATAACCAGGATGTTGGGAAGATGACGGGAGCGCGAACTAAAGTCGCAGGTCTGGACGCCTACCAGCTTCAAATTGTCATGAAATCTGGTCAATACCTGATTACCTGGATCTTCCAAAAGGGTGAAAAAGTCTATACCATTTCTTTTGAAGGAGATGCAGAAACATTGAAAACCTTTATCCCATACATTGAAGACACTTGGAGTCTGGATGGAACAGGCGCTGTAACGGATTAATCAAGTGAGATAGATCGCAGGATCTATCTTTTTTTAGAGTCTTTGTGGTATAATCTTTCTATTGTTTAGAAGAGGAAATAGAGGATGACACAGGAAATTGATATTGAAAAATACCATCAGTTAGCTCTCCAAAAGCAAAAGGAGCACCGCAAGATATTGGCGAATCTCAAGAAGAAGCTGCCTAAGAATTTAGATAAAATAGCGCAAGAAATCCACGATGAAGTTTTCCAAGAAATCGATTGTACGGCTTGTGCCAATTGCTGCAAGACCTTAGGGCCCGATTTTAAGGAAGCGGATATCACGCGGATTGCCAAGTATTTCAAGATGAAGCTTCCTGCCTTTGAGGCAGAATTTCTTCAAGTTGACGAGGATGGGGATAAGGTTTTTAAATCCATGCCTTGCCCTTTCTTAGGAGGAGATAACCTCTGTTCCATCTACGATGTTCGTCCGAAAGCTTGTCGGGAATTTCCTCACACCGATAGAAAGAAGATCTATCAGATCAACCATCTCACCATCAAAAATACGCTCACTTGCCCAGCAGCTTATTTATTTGTAGAAAAATTGAAAGATCGTTTGTAATGGCATATAAATTTTTACTTTTTGATTTGGACCATACCTTGTTGGATTTTGAATCTGCTGAAGAAACAGCTTTGACGCAGATGTTAGAAGACATGAATTTTCCATATGTAGAGGCCTTTAAAGATTACTACAAACCTATGAACCAAGGGCTCTGGAAGGATTTAGAACAAAAGAAGCTCACCAAACAAGAACTCGTGGATAGTCGATTTGCGATTGGGTTTGCCCACTTTGGGATCACAGTTGATGGGGCCGAGATGGCTCTTCGCTACCAGGATTACATCAGTCTTCAAGGGCAGTCTTTCCCAGGGGCGGAGGACTTACTGGCACGACTTGAAAAAGCAGGTTACCAGCTCTATGGTGCAACGAACGGAGTGACTGCCATTCAAGAAGGACGCTTAGCTCATTCTACCATCGCACCTTATTTTAAAGAGGTATTTATCTCTGAACAACTTCATACTCAGAAACCAGAACCTGCATTTTTTGACAAAGTAGGCCAGCTGATTCCAGGGTTTAGCAAGGAAGAGACCCTCATGATCGGTGATTCTTTGACAGCTGATATCGCAGGAGGGAATGCTGCAGGGATTGCTACCGTATGGTATAACCCTGATCATAAGGAAAATACCAGCCAGGTAGTGCCGACTTATACCGTTAGCAACTATCAAGAAATCGCCGATTTACTGATAAAATAAAAAAATTACATAGTGTCAAGTTTTTTTCTTGACAGGTCTATGAAATGTGTTATAATAGATCATGTGCTAAATAGCTTGTCTATTTCACCGAAATTAAAATATAGAAAAGAGACTTATAAAAATGGCAGTTAAAATTCGTTTGACTCGTATGGGTTCTAAGAAAAAACCTTACTACCGTATCAACGTAGCAGATTCACGTTCACCACGTGATGGACGTTTCATCGAGACAGTTGGAACTTACAATCCACTTGTTGAAGAAAATCAAGTAACTTTGAAAGAAGACCGCGTTCTTGCATGGTTGGCTGATGGAGCTCAACCTTCAGATACAGTTCGCAACATCCTTTCAAAAGCTGGTGTGATGAAGAAATTCCACGATTCTAAATTCTCAAAATAATTTTTAAAGTAGGTTGATGTATGGATACGATTGAAAATCTCATTATTGCAATTGTGAAACCCTTGATTTCACAACCGGATGCTTTAACCATCAAGATCGAAGATACTCCTGAATTCTTGGAGTACCATCTTGACCTTGATCCTAGCGATGTTGGTCGTGTAATCGGTCGAAAAGGTCGCACCATTTCTGCGATAAGAACGATTGTCTACTCTGTCCCAACTGAAGATAAAAAAGTAAGAATCGTTATTGACGAAAAATAAAAAGGCGGGACTTGGTCCCGTTTTTTGTTGCAAGGAGAAAGAATGAAAGAAGTGACTATTCGGCAGTTACAAGCCTATTTACAAGAACATTACCAGAATACCCGGACGGAAGAAGGTTTGTTTATCAAGCTGGTTGAAGAGGTTGGCGAAGTAGCCGAGGTGTTAAATGGACGTTCTGGACGGAAAGCGGGTGTCCAAGATTCAAATGAGGAATTGGCTAAAGAACTAGCTGATATCATTCACTACACGGTCGCTATCGCGGCCATTAATGAAATCGACCTTACTAAAACTATCTTTGAAAAAGATAAAACAGCAGCCGTAAAATACCAGCACGAGCGGGATTTGGAGCAGTTTCTAGCAGATAAGTCCATTTGAGAAAATCTCTTGAACGTGATAAAATAGAGTGAATAAACTACACTGGAGAAATCATGAATTACTTTAATGTCGGGAAAATTGTCAATACCCAAGGCTTACAAGGAGAAATGCGGATCTTGTCTGTGACAGACTTTGCAGATGAACGCTTTAAAAAAGGAGCTGAGTTGGCTCTTTTTGATGAGAAGGATCGTTTTGTCCAAACAGTGACCATTGCCAGTCATCGCAAGCACAAGAACTTCGACATCATCAAGTTTAAGGATATGTACCATATCAATGCCATCGAAAAATTCAAAGGCTTTAGCCTCAAGGTTGCGGAAGAAGACTTGACAGATTTGGAGGATGGCGAGTTTTATTACCATGAGATCATCGGACTTGATGTTTATGAAAATGACCAACTAATCGGTCAGATCAAGGAAATCCTGCAACCAGGTGCTAATGATGTCTGGGTCGTGAAACGCAAAGGTAAACGCGACCTTCTCTTGCCTTATATCCCACCAGTGGTGCTCAATATCGATATCCCAGG
Source organism: Streptococcus sp. HMSC072G04 (assembly GCF_001813295.1). Classification (GTDB taxonomy): domain Bacteria; phylum Bacillota; class Bacilli; order Lactobacillales; family Streptococcaceae; genus Streptococcus. The sequence goes on along the minus strand of NZ_KV812044.1, from coordinate 29,595 downwards.
AAACCGGGTGGATGTAGACATCTTAGAAGGGTTAGACGATGAAGATTGATATTTTAACCCTCTTTCCAGAGATGTTTTCTCCCCTTGAGCATTCGATTGTCGGAAAGGCGCGTGAAAAGGGACTCCTTGAGATCAACTACCATAATTTCCGTGAAAACGCGGAGAAGGCGCGCCATGTGGACGATGAACCCTATGGTGGCGGGCAAGGCATGCTTCTACGAGCTCAACCCATTTTTGATGCCTTTGATGCGATTGAGAAAAAGAATCCGCGCGTGATCCTGCTGGATCCTGCTGGTCGGACCTTTGACCAATCTTATGCAGAAGAGTTGGCTCAGGAAGAAGAATTGATCTTTATCTGTGGTCACTATGAGGGCTACGACGAGCGGATCAAGACCTTGGTGACGGATGAGATTTCTCTTGGAGATTATGTACTAACAGGTGGCGAGCTAGCGGCCATGACCATGATCGATGCGACGGTCCGCTTGATTCCAGAAGTGATTGGAAAAGAGTCCAGTCACCAAGATGACAGTTTCTCCTCTGGCCTTCTAGAATACCCTCAATACACACGTCCTTATGAATACAGAGGGATGACCGTTCCAGATGTCCTCATGAGTGGTCACCATGAAAATATCCGTCAGTGGCGCCTCTATCAGAGTTTGAAAAAGACCTTAGAACGTCGTCCAGACTTGCTAGAAAACTATGAGTTGACAGCAGAAGAAGAGAAGATATTGGAACAAATTAAACAAGAAGACTAACAGCGTCAGCTGTTTTTCTTTTGCCTCAAAAATTTATGAAAAAAACTTTTTAAACCTACTAGTTATTGGTAACAAAATGTGGTATGCTAAGGGGTAGAGAAACTTCAAGAAAATGATTAAGTTTTGGGGGTGAGTTTAATGGGAAAGAAATTAGGAAAATCGGTTTTCACGACTGGGATTGCTGCAACAACGGTCCTATCTGGTATGTTTAATCACAAGGCTAGTGCGGAAGAGGTGAAGCAAAATGAAAATCCAGAAACCAACAGCACGGAAGTAGTCGAAAAACCAATTACGGTTGATGAGTTGAAGCAAATTACTGCCCAAAAAGGGCAAGTGGTGAAAGATGTCCACTACCAAGAGCAAAAAGTGATCGATGCTCAAACGGAAGTCAAGGCGGCTGGGCAAGAGCTGGAAGAAAAGAAAGCAGAAGTGACGGATGCGGAAAACCTCATCGCAACGACATCGGATGCCCAAGTTCAGAATGCAGAAAATGACGTCAAGGTGGCTCAAGCCTATGTGACTATCGAAGAAAATAAGGTTCGAGAAGCAGAAGCTGCCCATGACCAAGTCGTAGAGGCTGTTCGTCAACAGGAAAATCAGGTTACTGCTCAGGAATCTTTGGTCGATGTAGCACAAAATGAATTGAACCAAGCCAAAGCACCGATTTCAAATGATGAGAATGTGCTCAACCAGGCTTTGTTGGAGCAAAGTCAAGTCGAGCAAAGTATCCGAGAATCTCAGAATTACCTTGCAACCTTGCAAGCGAGTCAGCAGACTGGCTCAGATACAGTGGCTCAAATTGAGAGCGACATTCAACTGGCTCAAACACGTCTGACAGATTTGAAAGCGGTCATCTCAACCAAGGAAGCAGAATTGGCAGCCTTAGAACAAGCCGCGGCCAATAGCCCAGTTCAGTTAAGTCAAGCAACCTATGAAGGTTACTTGCAACACTTAGCTGACAATGGCAATGAAGCTGCAGCGAGTGCTTTAGCCCTCTACAAGCGTGGTCGGGAAGAAGATGGCTTGACGGTTGGAGAGTCTGGATCTTTGCAAGCTAACCTTCGTGCTCTTGAAATTGCGGATGCCATCAATAGCTATCGTCGCAATGCCGGCTTGCCTGAATTGGAGCTGGATCCTTATTCCCTTCCTGCCAGTCAAGTACAGTTGGAATACTTCAAGAAAGCCAACTGGCATATGTTTAAGTATTTGCCAAACGAGAACATCGCTTATGGTTTCTCACCTGCTGGTGCGGTTGACTTTTGGTACAATGAAAAAGCGGCTTATCAAGAAGTAGCGGCTCAATATGGTCTACCGACAGACGAAACACAAATCGATGCCAACGATATCTATATGAAGATTGGGGCTGAGGCATTTGCTAAGGTTGGTCACTACCTCCAAATGGTAGACAACAAAGCGACAGCTTTATCAGTCGCTTATGACCCTAGCAATGCCATGTCAGAAGCAGCTTTCTTACACAGCCCAGTCAATTCAGCAGTGTCAACCAGTGCACTCGCTTACCAATTGCGTCAGGGAGCTGGGGCTACGACGACAAGATCAGATGTCAAAGCAAAATCTGATGAAGTCGCTAATCTCAAGCTGGACAAGGCCAATCAAGAGTCACAAATCATTATCTTGCAAGGCAAGTTAGAAGATGCCCGCCATGCTAATTCAAATGTGGCAGTAGAGATGGCCAATGTCCAAAAGACCATCCAAAATTACAAAATTCTTCTCGTTAGCAAGGACCATGCGGTTGAAAAGGCGAAGGCGACTCTTGATGTATCTCGAGGTCGGATTGAAGCAGCTATCCAGCCAAAAGAAGCAGCCCTTCAAAAAGCGAAGGATTTGTTAGCGGCTGCGCGTGAGAAATTAGATCTTTTAAAAGCAGAAGAGGCAGAAAAAGCCCAAGTCGTTCAAGAAGCGCATGAGGGCTTGAAGGCGGCGCAAGAGCGCCTGGTTGCAGCTGAAAAACGTCTTTCTGACTTTAAAAATGCACCAGAATTATTGGTCAAAGCCCAATCCGTTTTATCAGCTGCGGTGGCTAATTTAGAGAATAAAAAAGAAAAATTGGAAGCAGAATTTACAACCCTTCAATCTTATCAAAGTGTTGTGGAGCTGTTGAATTCCCAATATGAAGATCTAGCCTCACGGATGGATCCAGCTATTTTAGAAGCAGCAGATATGCCAATGGATATCCGCTCAAGCAATCCAACAACTTTCTCGGATAGACCAACCGTTCTTCCAACAACTACCAATAGTCCGCAAGTGCAAGCACCAACAGCTACTCCGGCGCCAAAACAAGAAGCTAAAGTAGAAGAAATTAAACCGAAAAAAGAAAACAGCCAAGCTGTGGCTGGAACTGATTCCTCCAAATATGCAGCAGCAACAACAGGTGTTGCCGTCGGGCTACTTGCTGGATTGTTTGGTTTCAAGAAAAAGAAACAATCTTCAAAAAATGATTAAGACATACCGAAGATAGAGTGAATGCTTAGACACTTTATTGCTTAAACTCTTCAAAGAAGATTGATGAGGGTGGGAAAAGAACTCGCTTAACAAAATGAGTTCTTTCCTACTCTTTTTTTGTACACTTTTAGAATGTTTGAAAGAAAATGATAGAAAATGATAAAAAGTGTTGACATTTTTTGGAGATGGAGTATAATAATCCTTGTAATCGATTGCAAAAGGAGGAGAAATGCTTAAGTCTGAACGAAAACAATTCATCCTCGAGAAGGTACTGAAGGAAAAATTTGTTTCCTTAGAAACCCTTGTACAAGAGCTGGGGACGTCTGAATCAACGGTTCGACGTGACTTGGATGAATTAGAAGCTGAAAGTAAACTTCGCCGGGTTCACGGCGGTGCGGAAAGCCTGCATTTTCTTCAAGAGGAAGAAAGCAATAAAGAAAAATCTATCAAAAACATTCAAGTTAAGTCAAAGATCGCTGTAAAAGCAGCGGAATTGATCAAAGATCATGATGTGATCTTTATCGATGCCGGGACGACCAATGAACTTTTGGTACAAGAAATTGTCAATCCAACGGTAACCGTGGTGACCAACTCGATTCACCATGCGACCAAGTTGGTCGAGCGAAATGTTCCAACGGTCATCATCGGTGGGAAGGTAAAATCTTCAACAGATGCTAGTATCGGAGGGATCGCGCTCAATCAGATCGGTCAGTTGAATTTTGACAAAGCCTTTCTTGGTATGAATGGAATCGATGATGAATTTTACAGCACTCCAGACCTGGAAGAAGGATCTGTCAAGCGTGCGATTATCGAAAATGCGAAAAAAACCTATATCCTAGCGGATGATTCGAAAATTGGGGTGACATCCTTTGTCAAAGTGGCTCCTATCAAGCGAGCAATGATTATCACCAATCAAAGTGAACCGCAACGATTAAAGGTTTTAAAAGAAAAAACGGAGGTTATAGAGGTTTGATTTATACAGTTACACTGAATCCAGCAATTGACTATATTGTCCGTCTCGATCATGTAGAGACCGGAGCGGTCAATCGGATGGCTTCGGAAGATAAATTCGCCGGTGGTAAGGGAATCAATGTCAGTCGTGTCTTGAAACGTCTCGATATCGAGAACACAGCGACGGGATTTATCGGTGGTTTCACTGGACGCTTCATCGAAGACGTACTGACTAGCGAAGCCATTTCAACCAACTTTGTGACAGTAGACCAAGATACACGGATCAATGTCAAGATCAAAGCTGATGAGGAAACAGAGATCAATGGGAATGGCCCAGAAGTGACGGAAGCTCAGTTGCAAGAATTGCTCAACATCTTATCGAGCTTAACAGAAGATGATGTTGTAGTCTTTGCAGGATCTGCTCCATCTTCACTCGGCAATGCCATTTACAAAGAATTGATCGCAGCAACTCGTGCGACAGGTGCGCAAGTGGTTTGCGACTTTGAAGGGCAAACCTTGATTGATTCCTTGGAGTTCAATCCCCAATTGGTCAAACCAAACAACCATGAATTGGGAGATATTTTTGGCGTTACCTTGACGGAATTGCCAGAAATTGAACGCTATGCCAAAGAAATCTTGGCCAAAGGAGCACAAAACGTCATTATTTCCATGGCGGGTGATGGTGCTCTTCTGGTCAGTCCTAGTGGCACTTACTTCGCAAAACCAATTAAAGGTCAAGTGAAGAATTCTGTCGGGGCTGGAGATTCCATGGTGGCAGGCTTCACTGGGAAGCTCGCAACGACGGGAGATGTTATCGAAGCCTTCAAATGGGGTGTGGCTTGCGGAACAGCAACCACCTTCTCAGATGATTTGGCAACAGCTGATTATATAAAAGAAACTTATGAAAAAGTAGAGGTAGAAAAACTATGAAAATTCAAGACGTTTTAAATAAAAACGTGATGTTGTTTGACCTTCAAGCAACAGATAAAGAGGGCGTGATCAATGAGATGGTCCAATCGCTCGTTGACAAAGGTGTGGTGACAGATTTTGACACCTTCAAGGCTGGAATCATGAACCGTGAAGCACAAACTTCAACTGGTTTGGGTGACGGAATTGCTATGCCCCACAGCAAAAATGAAGCAGTTAAAGAAGCTACAGTCTTGTTTGCAAAATCAAACAAGGGTGTGGACTATGCATCGCTTGATGGTCAACCAACAGACTTGTTCTTCATGATCGCAGCTCCAGAAGGAGCAAACGACACTCACTTGGCAGCCCTTGCTGAATTGTCTAAGTACTTGATGAAACCAGGATTTGCGGACAAACTTCGCCAAGCAAGCACTCCTGATCAAGTGATCGCAGCCTTTGATGCAGAAGAACAAGAAGCTGCAGCTGAAGAAGCGAAAAAAGCAGAAGCAGTCAAAGAAGCAGCCTCATCTGACAAACCATTGATCGTTGCCGTTACAGCATGTACAACAGGGATCGCCCACACTTACATGGCAGAAGAAGCCCTCATCAAAAAAGGGGAAGAAATGGGTGTTACGGTCCGCGTTGAAACAAACGGGGCATCTGGTGTCGGCAACCGCTTGACAGCTGAAGAAATCGCAAAAGCAGAAGGGGTTATCATCGCAGCGGACAAAGCAGTTGAAACCGCTCGTTTCGATGGCAAAAAATTGATCTCTAAACCAGTCGCAGCTGGTATCCGTCAGACAGAAGAATTGATCCAAACCATCTTGGATGGCAAAGCAGATGTCTTCCACGCTGAAAATGCTGCCCAAACTAGCGCTAGCCAAGAAAAATTGAGCTTGGGTGGAGCCTTCTACAAACACTTGATGAGTGGGGTTTCTCAAATGCTTCCATTCGTTATCGGTGGTGGTATCTTGATCGCCCTTGCCTTCTTGATTGACCAAGTTATGGGTGTACCTCAAGATCAATTGTCTAGTCTTGGTTCTTATCATGTATTAGCAGCACAATTTAAAACAATTGGTGGAGTAGCCTTTGGCTTCATGCTTCCTGTACTTGCAGGTTACATTGGATTCTCAATCGCTGAAAAACCTGGTTTTGTAGCAGGGTTTATCGCTGGATCTATTGCTAGCTCAGGGTCAGCATTTGGAAATATCGCCTACGGTGCTGCTAAAGGTGAATTACCAGCAGCCGTATCATCAGGTTTCCTTGGAGCTTTGGTAGGTGGTTTCCTTGCAGGTGGAGTTGTTCTCTTACTTCGCAAAGCCCTTGCAGGTCTTCCACGTTCACTCGATGGTATCCGTTCAATCCTTCTCTTGCCATTGCTTGGTGTTGGTTTGACAGGATTCTTGATGTTCCTCATCAATATTCCAATGGCTGCTATTAATACTGGTCTTAACAACTTCCTTTCAAGCTTGTCAGGTAGCTCAGCTGTCCTTCTTGGACTTCTCGTCGGCGGTATGATGGCTGTCGATATGGGTGGACCAGTTAACAAAGCCGCTTATGTCTTCGCTACAGGTACACTTGCTGAATCTGTTGCTTCAGGTGGTTCTATTGTTATGGCAGCTGTTATGGCAGCTGGTATGGTTCCTCCATTGGCAGTCTTTGTGGCTACAGTTTTGTTCAAAGACAAATTTACTAAAGAAGAACGCGATTCTGGTTTGACTAACATTGTTATGGGTCTTTCCTTCATCACAGAAGGTGCCATTCCATTCGGTGCAGCTGACCCAGCGCGTGCGATTCCAAGCTTCATCGTAGGTTCAGCTTTGACAGGTGCCCTTGTTGGTCTTGCAGGCTTGAAACTCATGGCTCCTCACGGAGGTATCTTCGTTATCGCCCTTACTTCAAATCCACTTCTTTACATCTTGTTCGTATTGATCGGTGCAGTCGTAAGTGGTATCTTGTTCGGATTGCTTCGCAAACCTAAAAACTAAATATGATTAAAAGGTTGGGAATGCCCAACCTTTTTTATTGCGCAAAAACACCAACTAGTGATGAAGTTGCATATCTCTATAGATTTCGATATGATAGTAGAAAGCATTTTTCTTGGAGGATCAATGAGAAAAAAGAAGAAAATTCTCATATTGGGATTTACAGCAATTGCGTTATCAGGAGTGGTAATTATCGGTTCTCAACATCCAAACTTGTTTTCAATTAGTAGTCATCAAGCGAATCAAGTCAGTCCTAAGGAACAACAGTTAGAAGATGTAAAGAAGCATGCGAAAGAAATTGAAGATTTTGTAAAATCGTTAAGTCCTAAAGTTGAATCTGTCCAGATTGCTTGGGATGAAACGCAATGGGATGAGATAGGAAATGGTACGCCACAAGGAGGTGGCTATATGTTAACACTGCGAGGAAAGGTGAATCAGAATGAACAAACGAAATTCATGGTTGGCTTTTCTTTAGATAATGCTACCAGCACACCAAAGGAATTTGGAATTTATGAGATGCAACCCATAAGAATTTATAGGGATGGCGGTTGGTATTATTATGACTAATCGTCATTCAAAAGTCTTTATCTTGTTTTTTCGATCCTTACAAAAGAGTTAGCGAAGAATTGAGCAAAACAAGTTAAAGACCGGCCAAACTTCCCTGGGCTTTTCTTCTTGTACAAGTGAAAAAATCACCTCATTCGGCGTTGGTATCTTGAGCTGAATTATGATATAATAAGCCTATCGCATATTTTTAGGAGAATAAAAATGGATATTCAACGTGAAAAAGAATTTGTCAGCCAATACCACTATGACGCTCGTAATTTTGAGTGGGAAAAAGAAAACGGCATCCCTGAAACAAAAGTAGATGTAAACTTTCAATTGATCAATCGTGATCAAGAACAAAACACGACTTCCTTGATTGTCATCTTGAGCTACATGATCGTTTTTGACGGTTTTGTGATCAGTGGAACCATCACTCAAATCAACCACTTGTTTGGTCGTTATGTCAATGAACCAAGCGAATTCAGCAAAGACGAAGTGGAAGAATTGGCTCGCCCTTGCTTGAATATGCTCAACCGTTTGACTTATGAAGTCACAGAAATTGCCCTCGATTTACCGGGTATTAATTTGGAGTTTTAATCAATGAAATTAGCAGTGATCACGGATTCGTCTGCCTATTTAACGCAAGACGTACTCCATCACGACGACTTATTTATTTTAGAGATCCCGATCTATATCGATGGGGAGTCTTATGTTGAAGGGAAGAACCTGACACACGATGAGTTCTACCAAAAGATGGCTGCATCTAAGGAATTGCCAAAGACTAGCCAACCGAGTGTGGCAGAGTTAGAAGAAGTCTTATCTGGTTTGACAGCTAAGGGCTATACACATGCTATCGGTCTTTTCTTGTCATCTGGTATTTCTGGTTTCTACCAAAATATCCAATATTTGAAGGACGAATTTGAAGGCTTGACCGTCGAATTTCCGGACTCAAAAATCACCAGTGCTCCTCTAGGGATGATGGTAGAAGACTGCTTGAAATGGGCTGGTGAAGGCCGTTCCTTCGACGAGATTGTTGCCAATGTCCAACACCAGATTGATGGAACCTCTGCCTATATCATGGTGGATGATTTGAACCACTTGGTTAAAGGTGGTCGTCTGTCAAATGGGGCTGCCATTCTTGGGAACCTCTTGAGCATCAAGCCTATTCTTCATTTTAATGATGAAGGCGTGATTGAGGTCTTTGAGAAAGTCCGGACGGAAAAGAAAGCCATGAAACGCTTGGTAGAGATTGTTGTATCAGATATCGCAGATGGTCATTACCAAGTCTTTGTCATCCATGCCAATGTCCCTGAAAAAGCAGAAGCACTTCGCCAACTGCTCATTGAAGAAGGAGTGGAAGGTGACATTCCTTTTGCGACTTTTGGAGGGGTTATTGGGACGCACTTAGGTGACCATAGCTTAGCAGTTGGGTATATCCCTATCGTTTAAGGAGAATTCTATGTCCATTAAAGTCATTATCGCAGGTTTCAAGGGAAGAATGGGACAAGCAGCCTACAAGATGGTTTCTGAAGATCCTGAGTTAGAATTAGCTGGCTTGATCGATCCATTTACTGATGAGACAGAGGTTGTAGGAGTCCCTGTCTTTAACCGCAAAGAAGATGTCGCGGGTCTAGAGGCAGATGTTTGGGTGGACTTTACCATGCCCAAGGTTGCTTACGAAAATACTCGCTTTGCAATTGAAAATGGCTTTGCGCCTGTTGTGGGAACGACTGGTTTCACTCCTGATCAGATCCAAGAATTGACAGACCTTTCACGTGAAAAGGGCTTGGGTGGCTTGATCGCTCCGAACTTTGCCATTGGAGCCGTGCTCTTGATGCAATTTGCAGCGCAAGCAGCCAAGTATTTCCCGAATGTAGAAATTATCGAATTGCACCACGATAAGAAAAAAGATGCACCGAGTGGAACAGCGATTAAGACCGCTGAGTTGATCTCTGAGAAGCGCGATAAGATCCAGCAAGGTGCAGCAGATGAAGAAGAGTTGATGCCTGGAGCAAGAGGGGCAGAGTTTGAAGGGATGCGCATCCATTCGGTTCGATTGCCTGGCCTAGTGGCTCATCAAGAGGTGATTTTTGGTAGCCAAGGCGAAGGGTTGACTCTCCGTCATGATTCCTATGATCGTGTTTCCTTCATGACAGGAGTAAATCTAGGGATTAAAGAAGTTGTCAAGCGTCATGAGCTTGTCTATGGTTTGGAACACTTACTATGAGATTAGAAAAGATGCCTTCTGAGTTTCAGGAGGCTTTACCAATATTAGAGAAGATTAAAGCAGCTGGTTTTGAGGCCTATTTTGTTGGGGGATCTGTCCGAGATGCCCTCTTGGATCGTCCAATTCACGATGTCGATATCGCGTCCTCCTCTTACCCAGAAGAGACCAAGGCGATTTTTGATCGCACAGTGGACGTCGGTATCGAACATGGGACTGTCTTAGTTCTTGAAAATGGTCAAGAATATGAAATTACGACCTTCCGGACGGAGGATGTCTATGTCGATTATCGCCGTCCGAGCTCCGTGTCTTTTGTACGCTCGCTTGAAGAAGACCTCAAGCGTCGTGATTTTACGGTCAATGCCTTTGCCTTAAATGAAAAAGGAGAAATTGTTGACCTCTTTCATGGACTAGAAGATTTAGAAAACAAGGTTCTTCGGGCCGTTGGGCTTCCTCATGAACGGTTTAACGAAGATGCACTCCGGATCATGCGAGGATTTCGTTTTCAAGCCAGTCTCGGCTTTGAATTAGAAGAGGCGACCTTTGATGCCATGAAGGAGTGTGCTCCCTTACTAGAGAAGATTTCCGTAGAGCGTACCTTCATCGAGTTTGATAAACTCTTGCTTTCTCCATACTGGAGACAGGGCTTGGAGGCTATGCTAGCCAGTGGAGCCTATCACTATCTGCCAGAGATGAAGGATCGTAAAGCAGCGATCGAGCGTTTGTTTGACATAGAGTTGGAATATACCTTTTCAACTTCTGAGCAAGCCTGGGCTGCTCTGGTCTTAGCACTAGAGATTCAAGATATTCCAAAATTCTTTAAGAAATGGAAGACCTCTAGAGACTTTGCCAAGACGGTGGAGCAGATCGTGGAGATTCTGAAGCTCCGAGAAAATGGAAGTCTAGACAAGCGTGCCTGCTACAAGTATGAGAAGCGTTTGTTGCTACTAGCTGAAGAGCTCCGGGAAGCGTATGCCTTGAGTGTGGATTATTTGGCCATTGAGCGCGTTTATGATAGCTTGACCATTCATGATAAGCATGAAGTAGTGGTCAATGGCGGTATGCTGATCAAAGACTACGGCTTTCAACCAGGTCCAGCCTTAGGAGACATTTTGACAAAGATCGAATATGCCATTGTCGATGGGGAACTGGCCAATGAAAAAGAGGCCATCATCGCCTATATCCAGCAAGCAAAAGAGGAGGAAAAATGAGCGATTTTATTGTCGATAAATTAACCAAATCTGTCGGAGATAAGACCGTCTTTCGTGAGATTTCCTTTATCATTCACGACTTGGATCGGATCGGATTGATCGGGGTCAATGGGACTGGAAAAACCACGCTGTTAGATGTATTGTCAGGTCGCTCTGGCTTTGATGGAGATGTGAGTCCTTTTTCTGCCAAGAGTGATTATACGATTGGCTATTTGACGCAGGAACCAGACTTTGATGATCAAAAGACGGTTCTGGATACGGTGCTATCTAGTGATTTACGTGAAATGCAGCTGATTCGCGATTATGAATACTTGATGGCGGATTACCGAGAAGAGAACCAAGCACGTCTGGAAAAGGTCATGGCGGAGATGGATTCACTCAATGCTTGGGAGATCGAGAGTCAGGTCAAGACGGTCCTTTCAAAGCTTGGAATTGAAGATTTGAACGCCAAAGTTGGAGATCTATCTGGAGGCTTACGTCGTCGGGTGCAACTGGCCCAAGTTTTGCTATCTCACCACGATCTGCTCTTACTAGATGAGCCGACCAACCACCTAGACATTGATACCATCGAATGGTTGACCAATTTCTTAAAAAACTCTAAGAAAACTGTGCTTTTCATTACCCACGATCGCTATTTCTTGGATAATATCTCAACAGGGATCTTTGAGTTGGATCGAGCTAGCTTGATCGAGTATCAGGGAAACTACCAGGATTATGTTCGCTTAAAGGCTGAGCAAGATGAGCGTGATGCGGCCCTTCTTCATAAGAAGCAGCAACTCTATAAGCAGGAGTTGACCTGGATGCGGCGTCAACCCCAGGCGCGTGCGACCAAGCAACAAGCACGGATCAATCGATTCCATGATCTCAAGCAAGACTTGTCTGGTCAAAGCAGCCAGACGGATTTGGAGATGAACTTTGAGACCAGCCGAATCGGAAAGAAAGTCATCGAGTTTAAAGATGTGAGTTTTGCTTTTGAAAACAAGCCGATTTTACAGGACTTTAACCTCTTGGTGCAAAATAAGGACCGCATTGGGATCGTTGGGGATAATGGCGTCGGCAAGTCCACCCTACTCAATCTGATCGCTGAGCGACTGCAGCCTCAGTCTGGGCAGGTCATTATCGGGGAAACCGTGCGGGTGGCTTATTTCTCTCAACAGATTGATGGGTTGGATGAAAGCAAGCGCGTGATTAATTTCCTCCAGGAAGTTGCTGAGGAAGTGAAGACGACCGTTGGGACGACTTCGATTGCTGATCTCTTGGAGCAATTTCTCTTCCCACGCTCTATGCACGGAACCTTGATCGAAAAACTCTCCGGTGGGGAGAAGAAGCGCCTCTTTCTCTTAAAACTTTTGATTGAAAAACCCAATGTGCTTCTCCTCGATGAGCCGACCAATGACTTGGATATCGCAACCTTAACGGTTTTGGAAAACTTCCTTCAAAACTTTGGAGGTCCCGTCATTACCGTTAGCCACGACCGCTATTTCCTAGACAAAGTGGCAAGCAAGATCCTGGCTTTTGAAAACGGGGGCATTCGTGAGTTCTTTGGCAATTATACGGATTACCTGGATGAAAAAGCCTTTGAAGCAGCTCAAGTAACAGCCAGTCACAAGGTTGAAAAAGAGAAACCTGTTAAGCCAAAAGAAGAGAAGAAGCGCATGAGCTACATGGAAAAGCAGGAGTGGGCGAGTATTGAAGCAGATATCGAAGCCATTGAAAATCGGATCGCAGAGATTGAAGTGGAGATGAATGAAAACGGCTCTGACTTTGGCAAATTGTCAGCCCTTCAAAAGGAATTGGATCAGGAAAATGAGCGATTGCTTGAGAAGTACGATCGTTATGAATACCTGAGTGAATTAGATGAATAAGGAGGCCCTATGAATCAATTGAACCGGATATCCCTTGGGATTTCAGCCACTATTTTTACCATTATTGGTATCGTCTTGTTTATCAATCCAATTGAGCACATCGGCTCATTTAGCTGGTTGATTTCCTGTGGCTTCTTTTTAATTTCCCTTTCGCGTTTTTCACGCTATTACCGATTGCGCCAAGCTGGTATCATTCAGCAGCAACAGCTCTTCCACAGTATGGTCGCCTTAGTTTTTGCGGTCTACTTACTGCTCTATGGCTACAAGACCTTGCCGATTGTCTTTCCAGTTACCTTAGGAATTTGGCTGATCTACCGTTCGATTTTAAACTTCCGAAAAGCTAATTTCTACTCGAGAAAGGTTGAAGAACTGTCCAAGCGTTATATCTTCTTTGCCTTGCTACAGCTCTTCATCGGTTTATTCTTAATTGTTAGTCCGCTCTCGATAAGCGTCTTTCTATTAAATATTATTGGTTTGATTTTCCTCATTTTAGGATTTCAATCCTTTAGTCTCTTGTTAAAAAGTTAAGAAAAGTTACGTGCAAACCTTTGCGTTTGATAAAAAGTCTGATATAATAGATCTGTAAGTGTTTACAAGTTTGAAAGGAGTTACAGATGTCTAAAAAAATTATTGGGATTGACCTTGGGGGAACTTCAATTAAGTTTGCCATCCTTACTTTGGATGGGGAAGTTCAAGAAAAATGGTCTATTAAAACAAATATCTTGGATGAAGGTAGCCATATCGTAGATGATATGATCGAATCCATCGCGCATCGTTTGAAAATGCTTGAGCTGGATGCTTCTGAATTCCAAGGAATTGGAATGGGTTCACCTGGTGTCGTTGACCGTGAAAAAGGTACAGTTATCGGTGCCTACAACTTGAACTGGAAGACTCTTCAACCAGTCAAAGAAAAGATCGAAAGTGCCCTTCATATTCCATTCTTTATCGATAATGATGCCAACGTTGCTGCTTTGGGTGAACGTTGGAAAGGGGCTGGTGAAAACCAACCAGATGTCGTATTCATGACACTTGGTACAGGTGTCGGCGGTGGTATCGTCGCTGAAGGTCGTCTCTTGCATGGTGTACGTGGAGCTGCTGGTGAGCTTGGTCACATCACTGTTGACTTTGATGATCCAATCCAATGTACCTGTGGTAAAAAAGGCTGTCTTGAAACGGTTGCCTCAGCAACTGGTATCGTCAACTTGACTCGTCGTTATGCCGATGAGTACGAAGGGGACTCTCAATTGAAAGTCTTGATCGACAATGGAGAAGAAGTAACGGCTAAAACGGTCTTTGACCTGGCAAAAGAAGGTGACGCTCTTGCTTTGATCGTCTATAAGAACTTCTCACGTTATCTTGGACTTGCTGCTGCCAACATCGGTTCAACCTTGAACCCATCTAAGATTGTTATCGGTGGTGGGGTTTCCGCTGCTGGAGACTTCCTCTTGGATGGTGTGCGCAAAGTCTTTGAAGAAAACTCATTCCCACAAGTGCGTGAATCGACTCAATTGGCACTTGCTACTTTGGGAAATGATGCCGGTGTGATCGGTGCTGCATCCCTTGTATTACAATAAGATGAAATGGAGATCTGGCTCGTGCTGGGATCTCCTTTTTTTCTGCCTCCTGTGATATAATGAAGACAAAACTGGATTCAAGGAGAGTATATGACAAAAGCAGATACAATTTTTAAAGAAAACATTCGAAAAATCATGGAAGAAGGGGTCTGGTCAGAGCAGGCGCGCCCTAAGTACAAGGATGGTAGAACGGCCAACTCCAAGTACATCACGGGAGCCTTTATGGAATTTGACCTCGCAAAAGGTGAGTTTCCTATCACGACCCTTCGTCCCATCGCGATTAAATCAGCTATCAAAGAAATGCTCTGGATCTACCAGGATCAGTCGAATAGCCTGGATCTTTTAGAAGACAAGTACAATGTCCACTACTGGAATGACTGGGAAGTGGGAGATAGCCGGACAATCGGTCAGCGCTATGGAGCTGTTGTCAAAAAGCATGACATTACGAATAAAATCCTCAAGCAATTAGAGGCTAATCCTTGGAATCGCCGCAATATCATCTCGCTCTGGGATTATGAAGCTTTTGAGGAGACGGAAGGTCTCTTGCCCTGTGCTTTCCAGACTATGTTTGACGTACGGCGCGTGGATGGGGAGATCTATCTAGATGCGACCCTGACCCAGCGTTCGAATGATATGTTGGTAGCTCACCATATCAATGCCATGCAGTATGTAGCCCTACAGATGATGATTGCTAAGCACTTTGGCTGGAAGGTTGGGAAGTTCTTTTACTTCATTAATAACCTTCATATCTATGACAACCAATTTGAACAAGCAGAGGAATTGCTCCGTCGCGAGCCCTCTGATTGCCAACCGCGCTTGGTTTTGAATGTTCCAGACGGGACCAATTTCTTTGATATCAAACCAGAAGATTTTGAACTGGTCGATTATGATCCAGTAAAGCCACAGTTAAAGTTTGATCTTGCGATTTAGTGATAAATCAAGGTTTTTTGATGCCCTTATCTATGGCTGAAATCCTTTTAGCTCTAAAAGGATTTCAGCTGAAAATTTTTACTCATTTTTCAGTTAAAATGTTTTGAATATCGTTCGGATTTTGTTAAAATAGGTAAGGTTTGGAAAAAACTAAACAAATTTAAATAGAATGTTAATTTATAGATAAATATGGAGGTCCATTAAATGGGGAAAGACTTATTTAATGATCGTATTAGCAGATTCTCGATTCGTAAATTGAATGTGGGTGTTTGCTCAGTACTTTTGGGGACACTTGTCATGGTTGGGACAGCCGCAAGTGCAGCCGCAGAAGAAAAGACAGATACGACAAGTGAAAGTGTAGCAGCAGTTGCTACAGCGTCTGAAGCGCCAGCAACTTCAGCAGCTACTTCAGTGGCATCCACAGCTGAAACAACGAGTACAGCTGCAACAACTTATGAAGCAAGCCCAGCTGTAACTTCAACAGCAGCTTCAACTAGTGAAGCAAGTAGCACAAGTACAGCAACTTCAGCAACATCAAGTGCACCAGCTACTTCAGCAACACCAAGCTTGGAAGTTGCTACACCAGAAAACAAGGCAGGAGAAGCAACTTCAACAACTGCAGATAAGAAAGAGGAAGTTGCGGCAGGTGTCGAAGCACCAGCAACTACTAATACACCTTCAACAGAGGAAACAAGAGGCCGTCGCCGTACTCGCCGTGCTTTGGGTGATACCAATGATCCAAACTTAATTGGGGATGATGTAGAAGATGCAACATCAACTCCAAAAGTTGAAAAGCCTGGCTTTACAACAGATCTTGATGCCAAATCTATGGCTAGCCAGATTACTTGGTTGGACTTTGGAGATGTAGCTAACTGGACAGGAACAACTACAACATTAGTTCCTAAAAGTGAACTTAAACCAACTGAAAACTTAGAAGAGAAATTAGCTCTTCAAGTTGGGGCTACCTATACCAAGGAAATCATGCCTGGTTATGTAGTTACTGTAAAAGTCAAATCCTTGAAACCTTTCCAAGCGACTGAAATCTATAAGAAACGGATGGAAAATCAAGGGGCTACAGAAGCTGAAAAAGCAACCTATGATCCAAATGCAAAAAATGGTTATGTAAGTGGAGTCACTTCAAATGCTGCTAAGCAAGCTTTTAACAATGGTGAAGAAGCCAAAATCGTCGCTGATGCCCAAAATAATTGGACTGAAATCAGATTTGAGAATATTGATACGAAAACCAAGAAGACTACCATAAGTTCAGCTTTGAATGGTGGAAATATTGGAGTTCAGTTTGAAATCTCTGCAACCTTCCGTGGCAAGACAGTTAAGCCAGCTATTGTTATGGCTGATGGGGAGTCTGCTAACCCAGGTGAATTAGTTATGTTTACTACCAATGGAGAAGGTTGGCAGCATATTGGAGAATGGAAAAAGTTTACCAGACCAAAAACTTCTGTAACTTATGAACCACAAGATACTGAAAATCTTTTTGGACCTAATCCTAAATTTAATAATACCAACTTAAACCAACTTCGTAGATCTACTGAAGTTGGACCAGAAAAGAAACCAGTAGCTTGGAAATACTTTGGAAATCCTGACAAAGTTACCGGTGGTTTAGGAACCGGTATCTTTGGACCAAACATTTCTGAAGGAAATAGAACGGTTCCAATCGTAATGACGCGCGGAGCATCTGAAGTGGGACTTTACATCGCTTCAGGTGGTAAACAGTCTGCTATGCTAGGATTCTTCCCACTTGATGAAGGGGATGCTCCTGAGTCATACGGTAAGGCAGTTCATACCATTGCAACTGTAGATGGCGTTACTGGAGCTAAAGTAAATCAACCGTATCTTGGTAACGTGAGTCCTGATATGGATGAGAATACGACTCTCGACTGGTTCGGTGATGATAAGGCAACTACGGCCGATGAAGGAATTAACCAATTGCTTCCAGATGAGCTTAAAGGTACAACCAATGAGATGATCAAGATGGACCGTACACGCCCAGGTAACTACAAGCTGTCAGTTCAAGCTCATACAGATGGAGCTTCAGAAGCACATATCTATGGTTGGGTAGACTTTAACCAAAATGGTAAATTCGATGAGGATGAACGCTCAAATCTCGCTACAATCACACAAGATGGCACTGTTGAGTTGACCTTTGCAAATAGCAAGACTTATATCGACCCTAGCGTTAAAGAACTAGGTGCTCGTGTTCGTATTGCCAAGAAAGCTACCGAGATTGAGAGCCCAACTGGTATGGCCTTCTCAGGGGAAGTAGAAGACTTCAAGACTCAAATTACCCACCCACCAAAAGGGGAATTTAAGGAAACTTCTGGTCCTCAAGGTGCCAAACAAACAGCAACAGTAACCTTTACAGCTCGTGGTGAACACAAGTATGAACGTAATTCTACTGCTGTTATTGATGAAACGGTAGAACCATACATCGTTGACAAAGATGGCAACCGTGCAACGCTTGATGCAGATGGTTACTATGTTGTACCAGGTCAAGGTAAATACAAGATCACTGCCAATGGTAAAGACGTAGACGTTGAATTTATCCCAGAAGATAACTTCCTTGGAACAGCTGATGGTATTTCTATTCGTCGTTCAGATAACAATGGCTACGATACTGGTTGGTCAACCAAATTCCCAGATCAAGAACCTAACATTAATGGTCAGTTGAATACCATGGATGGTCAATACGTTCCAACAGTCACTCCGATTGAAATCGAAGGAGTTGACAAGACATCGACTGATGTTCAAGGAGCAACTCAAAAAGAAACACCGACCTTTAATACTACAGAAACAAATGCTAATGGAGATAAGATTTCCATTGCTCCTAGTGCAGAATATCCAGCTAAGTTAGTAGATCCAGCAACAGGTCTTATCACGGAAGCTACGTCTGTAACAGTGGCAGGTGAAGGAACATATACGATCAAACCTTCAACAGGTGAAGTGTCGTTTGTGCCTGAACCAAGCTTTACTGGTACTGCAAATGGTGTTACTGTTTCATTATCAGCTCCAGTTGGTCGAAACAAGGATGGTGTTGTTCAACCTGAGTACATCAAATCAGCTGAAGCTAAATACACACCAACGGTTACTCCTATCACAGTGACTCCAACAGACAAAGTTTCTGCGGATGTTCAAAACGTTCCTCAAACCCAAACACCAACCTTTGATTTGAGTAACGACAAGACTGCTGAAATCACTAACAAGAAATTGGTGGATCCAGCAACTGGTCAACCAACTGATGAAACAACTGTAACAGTAGCAGGGGAAGGTAGCTATACAATCGATCCTACTACAGGAGCGGTGACCTTCACACCTGAAAAAGACTTTGTTGGTACTGCAAAAGGAGTAACTGTTCAGGCAACTGCTACTATTACAAATGCTAATGGTAAGACTGCAACCATTACTTCAGATGCGACCTACACACCAACTGTTGTGCCAGCAGTTCCAACTGCAAACCCTGCAACTTCTAAAGATGTTCAAGGGGCAACTCAAACCGGTACACCAACCTTTGCAGGAACAACCGTTCAAGTAAATGGTGAAGATAAAGCTATTACCATTAAAGACAATAGCTACACATTGCTAGATAAAGATGGTAACGAAGTTTCAACGACACCAGCTTATGCGGCAGACGGTACAACCGTGATCGGTAACTTCACAATTGACCCAGCAACTGGTCAAGTAACTTTCACACCGACTGATAAATCATACACTGGTGCAGTCACACCAGCCAAGGTTCAAGCTGAAAGCTCAAACGGTATCAAGGTTGATACAACTTACACACCAGAAATCGTTCCAGTAACCCCAACAGCAACACCAGCTGAAACAAAAGACATCCAAGGTGCTACTCAAACAGGTAAACCTGAATTCAAGGGTGGAACTGTAACGGTTGATGGCGTTGAGAAGACTGTTGATATCAATGAAGATGTTTCAGCGACATTTGGCGATGGCTCAACAACTAAGACCGTTGAAGGTGTTGGTACTTACACAGTAGCAGCAGACGGTACTGTTACATTTGTACCAGAAAAATCATTCGTTGGAACTGCTCCAGCAGTGACGGTTGTTCGTGAAGATAAGAACGGAACCAAAGCCTCTGCAACTTATACACCAACAGTATTGCCAGTAACTCCAACAGCTACACCAGCTGAAACAAAAGACATCCAAGGTGCTACTCAAACAGGTAAACCTGAATTCAAGGGTGGAACTGTAACGGTTGATGGCGTTGAGAAGACTGTAGCCATCAATGAAAATGTTCCAGCAACCTTCGATGATGGTTCAACTACGAAGACTGTAGACGGTGTAGGTACTTTCACAGTAGCTGCAGATGGAACAGTAACCTTCGTTCCAGAAAAAACATTCATCGGTACAGCACCTGCTGTAACTGTTGTCCGTGAAGATATGAACGGAACTAAGGCTTCAGCGACTTACACACCAACCGTAACACCAGTTACACCAACAGCAACTCCTGCTGAAACAACAGATATCCAAGGTGCCACACAAACTGGTAAACCTGTATTTACTGAAGGCGATAGCCGTGT
>NZ_KV812044.1:0-9538 GCF_001813295.1 Streptococcus sp. HMSC072G04 | reverse complement strand
GTTGTTCGTGAAGATAAGAACGGAACCAAAGCTTCTGCAACTTATACACCAACTGTGACTCCAGTCACACCGACAGCTACACCAGTTGAAACAACAGGTAAACAAGGTCAAACTCAAACAGGTAAGCCTGAATTTACTGAAGGTGATAGCCGTGTGCCAATGAACGATGATGTTCCAGCAACATTTGACGATGGCTCAACGACTAAGACAGTCGACGGTGTTGGTACTTACACAGTAGCAGCAGACGGAACTGTAACCTTTGTCCCTGAAAAATCATTCACAGGTAAAGCACCAGCCGTAACGGTTGTTCGTGAAGATAAGAATGGAACCAAAGCATCTGCAACTTATACACCAACTGTGACTCCAGTAACTCCAACTGCAACACCAGCTGAATCTACTGGACCTCAAGGTTTGGTTCAAACTGGAACTGTAACCTTTACTGAAGGTGATGAAGTAGCGCCAATCGACAAGAATACCATTACTCTTCTTGATGAAAATGGTCAACCAGCGGCGTCAGTAGAAGCGAAATCACCAGCAGGTGATGTGATCGGTACATACACAGTTGATAAAGACACAGGTGTAGTTACTTTCACACCAACAGATAAATCTTACTCAGGTGATGTGGTTCCAGTTAAGGTTCAAGCAGCTGATACAAATGGAACAACTGTAGAAACAACTTACACACCTAAGATTACTCCAGTCGTTCCAACTTCTGAAGATGCAACATCGACAGATATCCAAGGTCAAACACAATCTGGTAAACCAACCTTTACCGAAGGAAATCCAAATGTTCCAATCGATGAGGATACTCCAGCTACCTTCGAAGATGGCTCAACTACGAAGACTGTCGATGGTGAAGGAACTTACACAGTTGCTCCAGATGGAACAGTAACCTTCGTTCCTGAAAAATCATTCACTGGAACTGCTACAGGTGTAACAGTGAAACGCGTGGATAAGAACGGTACTGAAATCACAGCCAAGTACACACCAACTGTGACACCAGTAACACCAACTGCAACACCAGTTGAAACTACAGATATCCAAGGTGCTACACAAACTGGCAAACCTGTATTTACTGAAGGCGATAGCCGTGTGCCAATGAACGATGATGTTCCAGCAACATTTGACGATGGCTCAACGACTAAGACAGTCGACGGTGTTGGTACTTACACAGTAGCAGCAGACGGTACTGTTACATTTGTACCAGAAAAATCATTCGTCGGAACTGCACCAGCTGTAACAGTGGTTCGTGAAGATAAGAACGGAACAAAAGCTTCTGCAACTTATACACCAACCGTAACACCAGTAACACCAACTGCAGAAGATACAACATCTACTGACAAACAAGGTCAAACTCAAACAGGTACACCAACCTTCACACCAGGTAATCCAAATGTTCCAATGGATGATGATACACCAGCAACATTTGAAGATGGATCAACTACGAAGACCGTTCCTGGTGAAGGAACTTACACTGTTGCTCCAGACGGAACCGTAACATTTGTTCCAGAAAAATCATTCACTGGAGAAGGTACAGGCGTAACGGTTAAACGTGTCGATAAGAACGGTACTCCAGTTACTGCTAAGTACACACCAACTGTGACTCCAGTAAACCCAACAGCAACTCCAGCTACATCAGAAGCACCTCAAGGTGTGGTTCAAACTGGAACAGTAACCTTCACTGAAGGTGACCCAGTTGCACCAATTGACAAAGATACCATTACTCTTCTTGATGAAAATGGTCAACCAGCGGCGTCAGTAGAAGCGAAATCACCAGCAGGTGATGTGATCGGTACCTTCACTGTTGATAAAGAAACAGGCCTTGTAACCTTCACACCAACTGATAAATCTTACTCAGGTGATGTGGGTCCAGTTAAGGTTCAAGGTAAAGATACAAACGGAACAGTTGCTGAAACAACTTACACACCGAAGATCACTCCAGTTGTCCCAACTGCTGAACCTGCAACATCTCCAGATATCCAAGGTAAAACACAAACAGGTACACCAAGCTTCACACCTGGTAACCCTGCAATCCCAATGGATGATGATGTGCCAGCAACCTTTGAAGATGGTTCAACTACGAAGACCATTCCAGGTGAAGGAACTTACACAGTTGCTCCAGACGGAACAGTAACCTTCGTACCAGAGAAATCATTCACAGGAACAGGAACAGGCGTGACTGTTAAACGTGTAGATAAGAACGGTACACCAGTAACAGCTAAGTACACACCAACTGTAACACCAGTAACCCCAACTGCTGATCCTGCAACATCTACAGACATCCAAGGTGCCACTCAAACAGGTACACCAAGCTTCACTGAAGGCGATAGCCGTGTACCAATGAACGATGATGTTCCAGCAACCTTCGATGATGGTTCAACTACGAAGACTGTCGACGGTGTTGGTACTTACACAGTAGCAGCAGACGGTACTGTTACATTTGTACCAGAAAAATCATTCGTTGGAACTGCACCAGCAGTAACGGTTGTTCGCGAAGATAAGAATGGAACCAAAGCTTCTGCAACTTACACACCAACTGTAACTCCTGTGACTCCAACAGCAGAACCTGCAACTTCTAAAGACATCCAAGGTCAAACCCAATCTGGCAAACCAAGCTTCACGCCTGGTAACCCAAGTGTGCCAATGGATGATGATGTACCAGCAACCTTTGAAGATGGTTCAACAACTAAAGTTATTCCAGGAGAAGGAACTTACACCGTTTCTCCAGACGGAACCGTAACCTTCGTTCCAGAGAAATCATTCACAGGAACAGGTACAGGCGTAACCGTGAAACGTGTTGATAAGAACGGTACACCAATTACCGCTACTTACACACCAACTGTAACACCAGTTACACCAACTGCAGAATCAGTTACTTCAATTGGTAAGAAGGGTCAAACCCAAACAGGCAAACCAACCTTCACAGAAGGTGATAGCCGTGTACCAATGAATGACAAAGTTCCAGCAACATTTGAAGATGGTTCAACTACGAAGACAATTCCAGGTGTTGGTACTTACACAGTGGCAGCAGATGGAACCGTAACCTTCACTCCAGAACCTGAATTTACTGGAACTGCACCAGCTGTAACAGTGGTTCGCGAAGATGTGAATGGAACAAAAGCTTCTGCAACTTACACACCAACTGTCCTTCCAATCACTAAGTTTGTTGATAAAGAAGGTATGGAAATCCCAGGATATCCTACAGTTGATGGAGAAGAACCAAAAGCTGAAATTCCAGGTTACCGCTTTGTGGAAACGAAGAAATTGCCTAATGGTGATACAGAACACGTCTATGAAAAAGTTACGACTTCATATGTAGATGAAAATGGGGACCCAATCCCAGGTAACCCAACAGAAGATGGGGAACAACCGAAGAAGGATATCCCAGGTTATGACTTCGTGAAGACTGTTGTAGATAAAGATGGAAACACTCAACATATCTACAAGAAGACTGTGACACCAACTCCAATGCCGGATCCAACTCCGACACCAGAGCCACAGCCACAGCCTACTCCACAACCACAACCGCAACCAACACCAGAACCACAACCTACTCCACAACCAAAACCAGAAGAACCAACGATTCCTGTCGTTCCAGAAACGAAAGAAGAAGTGAAGTATATTGATCCACAAAATCCTACTGCACAACTTCCAAACACAGGAACAAAAGAATCTTCTACTGCTGGTCTTGCAATCTTTAGTGCTTTAGCAGGTCTGTCATTAT
The DNA here is from genome assembly GCF_001813295.1 of Streptococcus sp. HMSC072G04. GTDB lineage: Bacteria > Bacillota > Bacilli > Lactobacillales > Streptococcaceae > Streptococcus. The sequence continues at coordinate 5,814 of NZ_KV812044.1, read as the reverse complement.
TCGGATTTGCAAAACGCAAAAAAGAAGACTAAGCTAACTTGTGGCTAAGAAAAACCGCGAAAATCTCGCGGTTTTTTCTGTTTGTATTTTAAAAAATATCCTCCAAACTAGATAGTTGAAATCAGTCTTTTATAAGAAAATTTGATAAAATAGAAGTATCAGTGTAAAGGATGAGAGAATGAAAAAGATAATTGGTATCTGGGCTCAAACTGAAAACGGCATTATTGGAAAGGACCAAGTCATGCCTTGGCATCTGCCAGCTGAGCTTCAGCATTTCAAAGAAACGACCATGGGGCAAGCCATTCTCATGGGAAGAGTGACCTTTGATGGTATGAAAAAACGGGTTCTACCAGGTCGGACTAGCATTATCCTAACGCAAGATCAAGCCTACGATCCTGAAAATGACGCTGTACTCGTCATGCACAGCAAAGAAGAAGTCTTGGACTGGTATCAGAAGCAAGAGAAGAATCTTTATATTATTGGAGGCAGTCAGATTTTAAAGCTCTTCTCTGACCAGTTAGAAGAATTGATCCAGACCATGATTCATGCAACGATTGATGGAGATACATTGGCACCAAAATTTGAAGAGAGCCACTATGAAAGAGTCCGTCAAGTCCATCATCCGAAAGATGAGAAGAATCCATATGATTTTACGGTCAACTATTACAAGAGAAAGGATTTAGACTAATGGAGCGAAGTGTCTTTGGTTTTTTTACAGCTGTCCTATGTGTCATCTGTTTGATTTGCGCCTTACAAACCTTTCGTAAAAAACGGTTTGGCCTCGCTATTTTATTCTTACTAAATGCTTTTACCAATCTTGTGAATTCCATTCACGCCTTTTACATGACCTTATTTTAAACTAAATAGAAACAGAAAATGACAGAAAGAGGAAATACATGCCAACGAATCAAAATAATGATATGATGGTTTATTGTTCATTTTGCGGAAAGAGTCAAGATGAAGTCCAAAAAATCATTGCAGGAAACAACGCGTTTATCTGTAATGAATGTGTAGAGTTAGCACAAGAAATTATCCGCGAGGAGCTAGCAGAAGAAGTTCTTGCAGACCTTAGTGAAGTTCCAAAACCAATAGAATTGCTCAATATCTTGAACCACTATGTCATCGGTCAAGATCGGGCTAAACGTGCCCTTGCAGTAGCGGTATACAACCACTACAAACGCATCAACTTCCACGATACACGCGAAGATGAGACGGATGTTGAATTGCAAAAATCAAACATCCTCATGATTGGACCTACTGGTTCAGGAAAGACTTTCTTGGCCCAAACCTTGGCTCGTAGCCTGAATGTTCCATTTGCTATTGCAGATGCAACAGCTTTAACTGAAGCCGGTTATGTGGGTGAAGACGTTGAAAATATTCTCTTAAAACTTCTTCAGGCAGCGGATTTCAATATTGAGCGTGCAGAACGTGGCATCATCTATGTCGATGAAATTGATAAGATCGCTAAGAAAAGTGAAAACGTCTCGATCACACGTGACGTTTCTGGTGAAGGGGTGCAACAAGCTCTCTTGAAGATCATCGAAGGAACTGTCGCTAGTGTACCACCTCAAGGGGGACGTAAACACCCTCAACAAGAGATGATCCAAGTGGACACCAAGAACATCCTCTTTATCGTAGGTGGGGCTTTTGATGGGATCGAAGAAATTGTTAAGCAACGTCTTGGTGAAAAAATCATCGGTTTCGGTAAGAACAATAAAGCTATTGATGAATCCAGCTCTTACATGCAAGAAATCGTTGCGGAAGATATTCAAAAATTTGGGATTATCCCAGAATTGATCGGACGTCTTCCAGTCTTTGCTGCTCTTGAGCAATTGACAGTTGACGATCTTGTCCGTATCTTGAAAGAGCCACGCAATGCTCTGGTAAAACAATACCAAACCTTACTCTCTTATGATAATGTTGAATTGGAATTTGATGACGAAGCTCTTCAAGAGATTGCGAATAAAGCCATCGAAAGAAAAACAGGAGCTCGTGGACTTCGTTCGATTATCGAAGAAACCATGATGGATGTCATGTTTGAAATTCCAAGTCAAGAAGATGTCAAACTTGTTCGAATCACAAAAGAAGCTGTTGACGGAACAGAAAAACCAATTCTTGAAACAGCCTAGAAAGATAAAATATGGAAATTAACACACATAATGCGGATATCCTCTTAAGCGCTGCAAATAAGAGTCATTATCCTCAAGATGAGATTCCAGAAGTTGCACTTGCCGGTCGATCAAATGTCGGCAAGTCTTCTTTTATTAATACTCTCTTAAATCGAAAGAACCTGGCCAGAACATCTGGGAAACCAGGAAAAACCCAATTGCTAAATTTCTTCAATATCGATGATAAACTCCGTTTGGTAGACGTACCTGGTTATGGCTATGCACGTGTCTCTAAAAAAGAACGCGAGAAGTGGGGGCGGATGATTGAAGAATACCTCACCAGTCGTGAGAACTTAAAAGCAGTCGTTAGCCTAGTCGATTTTCGTCATGAACCTTCTGCAGATGATGTTCAGATGTATGAATTCTTAAAATATTATGAAATCCCTGTGATCTTAGTAGCAACCAAGGCAGATAAGATTCCACGTGGAAAATGGAACAAACATGAATCCATTATTAAGAAAAAACTGGATTTTGATCCAGCAGATACTTTCATTGTCTTTTCTTCGGTAACCAAGGAAGGACTAGAGAAGTCATGGGATGCTATTTTGGAAAATGCGTTTTACGAAATAAATTGAAATGACATGAAAATGTCATTTTTGTTTTGGATTTATCTCGCAATTGTAATAGAAGTGTAATATAAGTGGCTTTGTTTTCTTCTATTTATATGGTATAATCTCTATAAAGATAAAAGATGATAAAAAATTAATTGGAGATAAATTGTATTATGAAAAAGAAAATACGGAATAAAACGAAATTATTTGGTTTGTTCGTTTCTGTATTAGCAGTGGGGACATTTGCAGCTGCTATGAGCGAGCACGTAACATCAGTTGGTGCTAATGATGGAACTTACCAAGCATACTCAGACCCAACTGAAGCTTTCATCTCACAAATTGGTGAGTCAGCTCGTCAGCTTGGTCAAGAGAATGACCTTTATGCTTCCGTTATGATCGCACAAGCTATCCTTGAAAGTGGATCAGGTCAGTCTGGCTTGTCTTCTTATCCGCATTACAACCTTTTTGGTATTAAAGGAAGTTATGCTGGTCAATCTGCAGTGATGCAAACTTGGGAAGATGATGGTGCTGGAAATGCCTATACGATTAATGATGCTTTTCGTTCTTACCCATCTTACTATGAATCATTGCAAGACTATGTAGCTGTTTTAAAACAAGGACATTTTGCAGGTGCATGGAAGAGCAACACCTCTAGTTATCAAGATGCAACAGCAGCGTTGACAGGGGTTTATGCGACAGACACAAGCTACTATGCAAAACTTAATAACATCATTGAAACCTATAATTTGACTCAATACGATTCACCAAATGTTCAAGGTGGTATTACAGGTTCGGTATACAATCCATATCGTCAACAGTTCACTTCACAAGAAATCTTGAATTTGGATATCGCTTGGGCGAACCGTTTGAATTATTAATACTAAAACAGGCAGATGCCTGTTTTTTTTTATTGTTTTTTAGCACATAGTATTATTCGATATAAAACGTATATGATGAAAATTTAAGAATTCTTCCTGAAAACCTTTCCAAACTTTTCTCTCTATGATATAATGATTTTATTCACAAACATTATATAAGGAGATTTTTATGTCTGAATCTAATTTCATTCAAAAAGTAGGAGCTGCTTGTAATAAGAAAGAGGACCTTTATCAGAAGTCCAAAACTCGTTATGCTGTTCGTTCTATTTTTGCTGGAGGATTTCTTACTTTAAGTACGGCGGTCGGAGCAGTTGCTGCAGACCTGTTGAATACCTTCGTACCTGGATCTGGTCGTTTTCTATTTCCATTCATCTTTGCCTGGGGCTTGGTTTATCTCCTATTCTTAAATGCGGAGTTAACCACCTCTAATATGATGTATTTGACGGCGGGGACCTATCTAAAGAAAATTCATTGGAAGAAAGCTCTGGAAATTCTTCTTTATTGTACCTTCTTTAATTTAATTGGTGCTTTAATCGTCGCTTTTCTTTTCAATCAAACAACAGCCTTTGCACATATCGATCCAAAAGGATTCCTAGCTACGGTGGCAGAAAATAAACTCCAACGAAGCAATCAAGTGGTTTTCTTTGAAGGGATTATTGCCAATATCTTTGTAAATATTGCTATTCTTTCTTATCTATATTTTAAAGATGAAACAGCCAAGGTGCTCTTAGCCCTCTCTGCTATTTATATGTTTGTATTTATGACTAATGAACACTTGGCTGCAAACTTTGCTTCCTTCTCATTATTAAGCTTTAATTCAGTATCTAGCCAATTGCCACATTTTGAGTTTTTAAATATTTTACGTCATTATAGCGTCACCTTCTTTGCCAACTGGGTAGGAGGAGGAGTCCTAATGGGGCTAGCCTATGCTTGGTTGAATAATATCAAGAGTCTCTACAACGATTAAAAAATATAAAAAAAGTTTGCAAAAGTACTTGCATTCTTTTTTTATATATGATAAACTAATCTACGGTTTGAAAAAACTGCCTAAGACAGTAGGGGAGCTCGACTCATAAAGATCCTACCGAGGACAAAACGTATCAATTAAAAGAAGCGTATTGTACTTTCGTGTCTAGGTTTGGGCGCGTTTTTCTTTTGGAAAAATTCCCCAAGCAAAATAATTACGGAGGTGAACACACTAATGAGTGAAGCAATTATTGCTAAAAAAGCGGAACTTGTTGACGTAGTAGCTGAAAAAATGAAAGCTGCTGCATCAATCGTCGTTGTAGATTCTCGCGGTTTGACAGTTGAGCAAGATACAGTTCTCCGTCGCAACCTTCGCGGAAGCGAAGTTGAGTTTAAAGTTATCAAAAACTCAATCTTGCGTCGTGCAGCTGAAAAAGCTGGTCTTGAAGATCTTGCATCTGTATTCGTTGGACCTTCTGCAGTAGCATTTTCTAACGAAGATGTTATCGCACCTGCGAAAATCTTGAACGATTTTGCAAAAGACGCTGAAGCACTTGAAATCAAAGGTGGTGCAATCGAAGGCGCTGTCGCATCTAAAGAAGAGATTCTTGCACTTGCAACTCTTCCAAACCGCGAAGGACTTCTTTCTATGCTCCTTTCTGTACTTCAAGCGCCAGTGCGCAACGTTGCTCTTGCAGTCAAAGCGGTTGCAGACAACAAAGAAGACGCAGCTTAATCTTAAGCTACGCAGCGTAGCCTAGCTACAAAAAATAAAAATATAAAATTAAAACTTATTTGGAGGAAATAACAATGGCATTGAACATTGAAAACATTATTGCTGAAATTAAAGAAGCTTCAATCCTTGAATTGAACGACCTTGTAAAAGCTATCGAAGAAGAATTTGGTGTAACTGCAGCTGCTCCTGTAGCTGTTGCTGCAGCTGGTGCTGCTGACGCAGGTGCTGCTAAAGATTCATTCGATATCGAATTGACATCTGCAGGCGACAAGAAAGTCGGCGTTATCAAAGTTGTACGTGAAATCACTGGTCTTGGTCTTAAAGAAGCTAAAGAACTTGTTGATGGTGCACCTGGCGTTATCAAAGAAGGTGTTGCTGCAGCTGAAGCTGAAGAAATCAAAGGTAAATTGGAAGAAGCTGGAGCTTCAGTTACTCTTAAATAATAGAGTTTCCAATCAAAAAGAAAAAAACCGAAGCCTAAACTGTACTGACCCCAAAAAGTTAGACAAATAATT
>NZ_KV812043.1 GCF_001813295.1 Streptococcus sp. HMSC072G04 | reverse complement strand
GTGCTTGGACGGTTGTCTACTACTGTATCGTAGTCTTTACCAACTGGTTGATTTTCTTCGTCAGTGACATCGTCTTTAATCTTGTTACCATTGACGTCAACATAGTGTACATAGACATTACCCTTAGGTTGAGTTGGTTCTTCCTTCACTTCTTTGTAAACATAGGTGATGATTGAACGTGGTTTATCAACTTTACCTTTAATTGGATCAGATGATTCCAAGTGTCCATCGCCATCAACTTTACCTACTGGGTAGTCACCTTTCGGTACGATCTTGTAAGTCTTACCGTCTGGAGTCTTGATAGTATTAGGTTTTTCACCTTCCTCAGTTGTGTTATATGGTGTGTCATATGGTGAGTTTGGTGTGTCTTGACGAGGTTTTTGAATTTCTTTACCATTTTCGTCTACGTAAGTGATGATGACGTCACCTTCTTTAGGTTTCGTTGGATCTTCTTTCAGTTTGTAGACGTAAGTAACATTCTTATCACCTTCGATAACTTTACCAGTTGTAGCATCATCACCTGTCCAGTGACCTTGATCGTCGACTTTACCTACTGGGTAGTTACCAGCTGGTACCAATTCGTAAGTCTTACCTTGGAACTCGATCGTGCTTGGACGGTTGTCTACTACTGTATCGTA
>NZ_KV812042.1:630-5090 GCF_001813295.1 Streptococcus sp. HMSC072G04 | reverse complement strand
GAAGAACCAACTCAACCTAAGGGTAATGTCTACGTTCACTATGTAGATGAAAATGGTAACACTATCAAACGTTCTGTTACAGATGAATCTAACCAACCAGTAGGTAAAAATTACGATACAGTTGTGGACAACCGTCCTAAGACAATCGTAACTCCAGATGGTAAAGTCTATGAATTGGTACCACAAGGTAACTACCCAGTAGGTAACGTTGACGGTGAAGGTCACTTGACAACAACAGACCCAACAACTGGTAAAGTTATCGAAGGTGATAAGAACGTTACTTATGTTTACAAACTTGTGAAGACTCCAAACGTTCCAACACCAAACACTCCAGTGCCACCAACTCCAACACCAAATACTCCGGTAGATCCAACACCTAATAAACCAATGGATCCAACACCAAACACACCGGTAGATCCAACACCTAATACACCAGTGAACCCAGTTCCTGAGCAACCAGCTCAACCAGCTCCAGCTCTTGAACAACTTCCAAATACTGGTGAAACAGGATCTGTAGCTTCAGCTCTTCTTGGAGCAGTTGCAGGGGTTGCAGGGGTTGCAGCACTTGGAAGCCGCAAAAAAGAAGATGAAAAATAATCTTCTAAGCTAATTTGATTCGGTCATTTCAGGTATGTGGGAAATGAAAAAGGATCCCAAAAGAGAACCTTCGGGTTCTCTTTTTGTGTGCTGTTTTTTATGTTAAAAACTAGTCTTAATTAGTTACTTTTGGGGAAAATTAGTGTATAATAGCTCGATATCTTATTTTTAAGGAGCGGACATGTTTTTCAAACGTTCGAAGGGTGATTTTCGCGAAACGGAGCGAATCACGCGTTATAAATTAATCAAATCAGGAAAGAATTGGGTGAGGGCATCTATCTCGCAACTAGGGCTTTTTCGTGTCATGCGAGGTGGTGTAGATGAAAAGATCGTGGTTCAATACGAAGCATCATCATACTCTATGCCTGCGGATTTGGTCAAAGGGATGGTTGTGCTAGGGGCGTTGGCTGGGGCGACAACGGTTGCCAATCCAGTATTTGCTGAGGAAAATGAGATGAATGCGACTGTTGGATCAGAAATCAGTCCGTCGACCGGTGTGGTTGGACAAGATAGCTTTGTCTTGGGGACGACGTCTACCACAGACTCTGTGTCAGCCAGTCACTCTATAAGTGAATCTATCTCATTTTCAGAGTCAGCTAGTGACAGCCTTTCTCTATCTCAATCGGTATCTGTGAGCGAATCTCATGTTGTCAGTGCATCAATGAGTCCATCCACTTCAGAAATTGCTAGTAGCACTCTCTCAGAGAATGATACTATTCATGTAGCTACTTCTGAAACGAGTGAGAAAGTAGCAGAGGCTCAAAACAATCGCTCGGAAGACCAGGTGAAGCGTCTGCAAGTTTTGGCTTTGGATTTATACACCTATCGTGCGCAGGCTTTGGAAATCCCTGGGACAGAATCTGCTATTGAAAGTGGAGATCTGGCTTTAGAAGCTATTCGTACAGGCTTATCCAATCCGGCAATCCAAATGGATGCCGTGGAAAGCCAGGCTAAGAGTGCACGCAATCGCTTGGTCAATGCGGTGCTTCGTGCAACATCTGGCCAACGAGATCCGCGTAACGGGAATCGTATAGATGCTGATACCAGTCTCCGTGCGCCTCAGTATAATTTAGGTCCTGCCAATAATGCCTTGATTTCTGTCTATAACTCTGATTACATTAATCAGGCTTATAATGTTGTGGAAACCATTCCTACACGAAATAGTATTAAAAGCATTGGCTACGCTTCTGGTAGTGATCGTGTGAATGGCATTAATGTTCCGCAAACATCGGCCCTGAAAAATAGTGCAGTTGCCTTTAATATCATGGGAACTGTTGGCCAGACAGAGGTTGTAACGCCTGGGAAAATTTATAATGTTTCTTTTGTAGTGACCAATACGGCTAAGCAGTCAGTGACACGAACGCTACGAATCCAGGTTTTGCCGCAAAATGATGGCATTCGTAATCCGATTACGGATGTGACGACAGCGACATTTGTCAATGATACCACTAACTTGGCCCAGGCTGAAAAAGAGAAGATTTGGGAAACTTTTAAGGCTACTAATCCGAATATTGCAACTTCAAAAGACTTCAAGGGGTACTCGGTCTCAGCATCAGGTGTGGTGACCATTACCTATAAGGACAATACTTCTAATGATGTGACCATGCCTGTGCAACGTCTCGCACCTCCTACTGTAGAGACACGCTTGCTGGAGAAAGCCTACACCCAAACGCCTGTAACAGTGACCGGTGCTGAGCCTGGATCGACCGTTGTCTTGTATAATAATGATGATGAAATCGGAACAGCAGTAGCGGATGCTTCTGGACAAGCGATCGTAACACCGAATGCTCCCTTGCAAACGGGTGGAGTAACAGCTAAGACTCGCATTCTGTATGGTGATCATGCAGTTTATTCCGATGCCAGTAATATGGTTGCTGTAACAGATGCCACACGTCCTGAAGTGACGGCTAAGTTGACCGTCAATGGTGTGGAACCGAAATCAACCCCTCTTGAAGGTGGTGGGAAGAATTATACTATTTACGCTGGTGATGATGCGGTTGTGACCTTTACAGCTACTGATGACAGTGGCAAGTTGAAAGAAATGAAAGTCGTTGCACGAGCGGATCTGAACGACAATGCTTTGAACGGGAATTTCTTTGGTGGCAGCCAGTATGGAATAGGTGATATTGCTCCTATCACGGGAGATATTACGGCTACTAGTGCGAACCCTGCAACCATCACAACGACCATTCATTTGAAGGATGATCTTTACCATACCTACCGAAATACATGGCAACGCAACGTCGCGGCTATTGACAATGCCTCCAATATGAACCGTCCAAATGGTTTGGGTGAGATTCGGATTACCCAAGGGCGTCTCGCTGATCGTACGCCAGGTGTGGCGCCAACAAGCACTATTCAGGTGACGAGTTTAACTGCATTGACAGATGCAGATAAGAGCAAGGTGATTGCAGCTGTGTCGGCTGTTAACCCAGAGGTAGCCAACCGGATTAAATCCTATACGGTTAATAGCGATGGTACAGTCACCATTACTTATAAAGATAGTACGACCAATGTTGTAGCGGTGAAACTGTCAGATAGCGATCACAGTCAGTCTGTCTCAAACAGTCAGAGTGCATCTACGAAGACTTCACAATCGATCAGTCAGTCTGTAAGTGCGAAGCAATCACAGAGCGTATCGGCTCAGCAGAGCGTTTCATTGAGCCAGTCACTGAGCTCGGTCCGCTCGCAAAGTTTGTCGGCTTCACTAAGCCAATCAGCGTCGGCAAGTGCATCCGCTCAAGCAAGTCTATCTCGCAGTCAATCGTTGAGCAAGGAGGTTTCTCAATCTCAATCCGCTTCAACGAGCGCCTCTGTTTCAGTGAGTCAGTCAGCTTCAGCATCGCTTTCACAGTCGGCATCAGAGTCACTAAGTCAATCGACTCGCGAGTCGGCTTCAAAATCAGTAAGTCAATCGCAGTCTGAGTCTGCATCAGTATCCTTGAGTGAGTCCACTAGAAAATCAGCATCGTTGAACACTTCCGTATTAGAGAGTCAATCAGCCTCTACTTCGGTGTCGGTTTCAACGTCAGAATCAGCGTCTGCTTCTGAATCAGCCTCTGAGTCGACATCTACATCTGAGTCAGCGTCAGCCTCTGAATCGGTTTCTACATCAGAATCAATCTCTACATCCGAGTCAGTTTCAGTCTCTGAATCGGTGTCGGCGTCAGAGTCAGTTTCAACCTCAGAATCAGTGTCTACATCTGAATCTGTGTCAGTGTCCGAGTCAGCGTCAGAATCGGTTTCTACATCAGAATCAATCTCAACCTCAGAGTCGGTTTCAACGTCAGAATTAGTCTCATCGTCCGAGTCAGTATCTGCTTCTGAATCAGTGTCAACCTCAGAATCAGTCTCGACCTCTGAGTCAGTTTCAGTCTCTGAATCTGTATCTACGTCTGAGTCAATTTCAACCTCAGAGTCGGCATCGACCTCTGAGTCAGTTTCAGCCTCTGAATCAGTCTCAACCTCTGAATCGGCATCTGCATCCGAATCATTGTCAACGTCTGAATCGGTGTCAACATCTGAATCTGTTTCGACTTCCGAATCATTGTCAACATCTGAATCAGTTTCGACATCAGAGTCTGAATCAACATCAGAATCAGTTTCAGCATCTGAGTCGGTTTCTGCATCCGAGTCTGTCTCAACCTCTGAATCAGCCTCTGCGTCCGAGTCAGCATCAACGTCTGAGTCAGTGTCAACATCCGAGTCAGTCTCAACATCCGAATCAGCTTCTGCGTCTGAGTCAGCGTCAACTTCTGAATCAGTGTCTACATCTGAATCAGTATCAACGTCTGAGTCAGTGTCAGCCTCTGAATCAGCATCGACGTCTGAGTCAGCCTCTGCGTCTGAATCAGCCTCTGCAT
>NZ_KV812042.1:0-530 GCF_001813295.1 Streptococcus sp. HMSC072G04 | reverse complement strand
GAGTCAGTTTCTGTATCTGAATCAGTATCAACGTCTGAGTCAGTATCAGCGTCTGAATCGTTGAGCACCTCAGTATCTGAAAGTCAGTCAGTCTCAGCGTCAACCTCAGAATCAGTGTCTACTTCTGAATCAGTATCAACGTCTGAGTCAGCCTCTGCGTCCGAATCCGAATCGGTTTCAACCTCAGAATCAGTTTCTACATCTGAATCGGTTTCTGTATCAGAATCAGTTTCTGTATCAGAATCAGTTTCTGTATCTGAATCAGTTTCTACTTCAGAATCAGTTTCAACATCCGAGTCAGCGTCAACTTCTGAATCACTCTCAACATCTGAGTCGGCGTCAGCTTCAGAATCAGTTTCAACATCCGAGTCAGTCTCAACATCCGAATCAGTGTCTACGTCTGAATCGGCATCTGCATCCGAGTCGGTTTCTGTATCCGAATCAGTGTCTACGTCTGAATCGGTGTCAACATCAGAATCAGTTTCAGCATCTGAGTCGGTTTCTGCATCCGAGTCTGTCTCAACCTCTGA
>NZ_KV812041.1 GCF_001813295.1 Streptococcus sp. HMSC072G04 | reverse complement strand
CGCTTTGCTTATGTCAACTTGGTAACCGGTCATGTGGATTATCGTCCTTGGACATCAGAGGATACTACTTTTGATACTGTTTTAACTCCAAAAATCCAAGGCTATACTGCTGATAAAGACGTCGTTCCAGCTGTAACAGGAGTGGAAGCAACAGCACCTGACTTTGAAGTTACAGTAACTTACGTTCGTGATGCTCAAAAAGCGATTATCAAGTATGTCAATGAAAAAGGCAACACTGAATTGAGCCGTGACCAAGTCGTAGGTAAATCTGGTGAAGCAATTGATTACAGCACAGCTGATAA
>NZ_KV812040.1:2073-5271 GCF_001813295.1 Streptococcus sp. HMSC072G04 | reverse complement strand
CCTGCAGTTGTTGTATCTACTGGTGTCTTGTATTCGAATTTAGTTCCTGATGGAAGGTCACCTACATTACCGATTGAGTTCTTGGCATCTGGTGTATCACCAATGTTAACAGTTTGATCCTTAGCAGTTGGTGTGTTCTTATCCGCATCTGTACGTGGATCTTTAACGATCACCTTAACTGGAACTTCGTCTTTAGAACCATCTGGGTAAGTTACGACTACTGTTGCGTCTTTTTCACCTTCTGTGGTTGTATCTACCGGTGTCTTGTATTCAAATGTAGTACCACTTGGAAGATCTGAAACGTTACCGATTGAGTTCTTGGCATCTGGTGTATCACCAATGTTAACGGTTTGATCTTTAGCAGTTGGTGTGTTCTTATCTGCGTCTGTACGTGGATCTTTAACCGTTACCTTAACTGGTACTTCGTCTTTAGAACCATCTGGGTAAGTCACAACTACTGTTGCGTCTTTTTCACCTGCAGTTGTTGTATCTACTGGTGTCTTGTACTCAAACTTAGTTCCTGATGGAAGATCTGAGACATTACCAATTGAACCTTTAGCGTCTGGTGTGTCGCCAATGTTAACGGTTTGATCCTTAGCAGTTGGTGTGTTCTTATCTGCGTCTGTTTCCTTAGCTTTGATTTCAATTGGAACATTAACTGTTTCAGTTGTACCATCTGGGTAAGTGACAAGCATAGGCACATTTACTAAACCAGGTGTAGCATTAGCAGAAGTCTTACTTGTAATCGCCCCTGTATCTTCATCAACAGAAACAGAATCAATTCCAGCTGGAAGTGTTCCAGCTTTGAAAGCTGTACCAGAAGGAACAGGTACTTCCTTACCTTCAACATCTCGTACAAGTGGAATTTGTGGTTGAGTTGTATCGCCAGCAGTTACTTCAGATTTACTGTAAGTCACATCATAAGTTTGATTTTTAGGTGCATTAACAGTCAATAAGTTCGTATCAAGGAAAGCATTGGCATATGATCCTTGGTGAACCCCTTCAGTATTTCCTTTCCAAGAACGTTCGATCGCATTCAAGTTTGGTTTAACTCCACGCTCCATCCATTGTTCAAAGAGGAGCATGCCGTTGTTTTTCTTGATTTCTTCGTTCAATTTTTTAGCTAATTCAACAGAATCAATGGTGTCTTTGAACTTGTACGAAATAGTATATGAACCAAGTTGCCCTGAAGCTGTTCCCAAGATGTTTTTGTCGATGTTATTTCTAACTTTATCAACATCCTTTTGACTCGGATTGGTCTTAGTTGCAATACTGATTTCATCTGTTTTTCGTGTATCCAGTTTTCCAGATGAATCCATTGTCAATTTGATCTTATTGACACCTTTTACTGCAGAACCATCTGCATCAGATTTATAAATATATGTTTCGTTCAAGTCTAGGTATGGCAAAAGACTCTCAGGCAATACTTGTTCAATGTATGGGACAGATTGGAAGGTGTTTGAACTTAGGTTTACAACACCCATTGCCGCAGAAACTTTCATGGTGTAGACCAATTCAATCGAATCTGCCTTACCATCACTTGTAAAGCGTGGAAGCACTTTTAAGGTTGGTTGAGTATTCACGCCAGTACCAGGTGTCCCGGTAAAGGCATTTGTTAAACCATTATCAGAAGCTTCTTTTTTCTCATTACCTGCCGCGATAAACCATGAGTTATCAATACTTTCACGGACTAATTTATTTGGAATAACTTTACCATAGTCCTTACCAGTTACCCAAGCTGAAGAGAAGGAAATTGGAGTATTTGAAAGACCAAGATCATCCAAGGTTTTCCCGTTCTTCAAAGTAATGGTGATAGGGTGGTCATAGGATGCACCGATTCCTCCTGATGCTACCGTGTCATTTTGAATCGGAACCGACCAAACAGAGCCGTTTTCATATTTAGTAAATTCTTTTGCAGCCCCTTGATAAGTTGGTTTGATGGTAATCTTCTCGATATTTTCATAGAAGGTTGGATTTTGGAAGTTCATAATCATATGAGCACCAAATGGGTACTTCTTATCTTTAGCCCATCCACCTGCTAATCGTGTCCAAGAAGTTCCTGTCAAGGAAATGCTACCATCTGCATTGACCTTATTGAATTCTACTCCGGCATTCTTCACAACATAAGGAGCTTCTTTATCAGTCGTAATCCCTGTAGAGTCAAATTTATTTGCAATTGTCAGAGATGAATCAGTAGGTTTAATGACACCGTTCACCGTAGTTGGAGAAACATTCAATTGTTTGGTGACTGTTTTTCCAGATTCATCGGTTACAGTTGCTACTACGGTTCCACCTGAGGAAGGGCGTTTAAAGGTATAAACCCCATTAGATCCACTGATAGAAACCGCTTGACCATCTACTGTAACAGTAACAGTTGCAGCTGCATCTGTACGAATAGTTACATACTCATCACCAGCTTCGATAGATGCAGTCAGTTCTTTTGAAGCTTCTGCTGCAGCTGGTTGAGCAGAGGTATCACGACGCGAACGAACGCGAGGTGTTTCCGAATCTGAAACAGACCGGCTTGCTGAGCTGGCTTCTGAATTCCCTTGTTCGCTTGGGTTTGCTACAGAAGAACCTTCACTTGTTGGAAGGGCTGCATCTGCTGCATAAGCAGTTGTTGCCTCTGTATTTCCAGTACTTGTATCGGCAGTTGGCGGAACAATTGCGTTTGCGGATACTGCTTCTGTACTAGCCTCATTTTCATCAGCAGAAACAGTCTGTGCTCCAGCTAAGAATAGTGCCGTACCTAACAATACTGAGCATACCCCAAAACTGTATTTTCTCAATGAAAAACGTTGACGTCTATTAAACATATCTTTCATTTCACAAAAATCTCCTATAATTTCATTTCATGTTTCCATGATACCTTTATATTGTACTTCTCACTACCTAGTAATGTCAACAATTTTGAATAATATTTTCAAAAAAATATGATTCCCCTATATTTTTCCCAATTTAAATGCTGATTCTCTTTGAATTTAAGCAAATCATCATATTTTTTCACAATACGTACATTTTTTTAAAACATTTTTAAATATGAATTTCTCTCTATATATAAATAGGCAATTTTTTCTTAGTTTTTTCAATAACAAACAAAGAGGCCTTGCTCTTTCGAGCAAAGCCTCCTCCTGTTGAATCTAAAATGATCACTTCATCAACAAGCTTGCTGATGTCACCTCAATTTTAGTCTTCGCG
>NZ_KV812040.1:0-1973 GCF_001813295.1 Streptococcus sp. HMSC072G04 | reverse complement strand
TTTTAGTCTTCGCGTTTTTTGCGTTTTGCAAGACCCGCAAGTCCTACCATACCAAGTGCCGCACCGAGCAAGGCTGCTGAAACGGATTGATCCTCACCAGTTTCAGGAAGCGCTGGAGCTTGTGGTGTCACAGGAGCTTCTGGCTTAGCTGGTTCTTGTTTGACTGGTTGCGGTTTTACCGGTTCTGGTTTTACAGGTTCCGGTTGTGGTTGTGGTTGTGGACGTGGCTGTGGTTGAGGTTGAGGTTGAGGTTCTGGTTTTGGCTCAGGAGTTGGAGCTGGGTTCTTCGTATAGAGAACAGTTGCTACAACATCTTTACTTTCTGCTGTCAAACCAGTCACTTCTTCCACAACCAGTGGATTTGCAGTATAGCCTTCAAGGACAGGTGATGTTACCGCATCAAAAGTAGTATCAGCATTTTCTGCTGTCCATTCGCCTGTACTCAACACTTCGTTTGTCACAGGATTCACCACTACTTCACGATGGAAGGTTACTTGGTCCTTGTGTTCTGGAGCTAGAACTTCTCCTGTAAGTGCATCCTTGTAGAAGATTGTTTCAGTAACCACTTTTGTTTCCTGACGGGCAACTGACTTCTGTTCCACTACGATCGTTGTATTGCGTCCAATTGCATTTAGATCTGCAGGATCATTTGGATCTACTGTCCCAGCTGTTGTATCATAACCAAAAACTTTTTGACCGTCTTTGATCTTGTAAGCTGCTGGAATTTCTGGAACCGGAGTTACATCAGCTCTTGATGCATCCGTTAGATTGTTCTTGTAGACCACTTCTGAAAGTACCTTACCATCTTTATCCACCAACTGAATGCGACCAAGCTTCTTATAATAAACATCAAACTTGTAATTCAAGGTACCATCAGGATCAAATGTGGTAGATTCAATTTCTTTTACAAGTGTGTAGTGTCCTGGAACCACTGGAGATGGAATCGGAGGGAGTACAGCTTCTGAATTTGAACTTACATCAGCAGCCAAAGCAGTTACCTCTGTTTCTTCATCCTCTAAACGTGCACTACGTGCGCGAAATCGCGGGGTATCACTCGCAAGACTTGCTTCTACACCACGGGGAGCAATTGCATCTGTCAAAGCACGACGTGTACGAACAGCCGGTCTGTTCGCTGCGTCATCTTCGATTGGAGTTGCACTAACAAATTTCCAAGCTTGTGGAGTCATTTCTCCAGTCACCAAGTTAACGAGAACAATCCGTTCAAATACAACACGTTCACGAACTGGTTTTGGTACAAGTACTCCATCACCGTCTTCAACGTAGTAGTTTACTGTACGTGTACCAGTGATACGACGAGGTTGAATCTTATCTACTGTCTTCGGCCAGTTTGGTGTTTTTGGATCAGTTGGATCGTAAGGAGTATCTGGAGTAGGATTTGGATCATTTGGTCCTACTGGAACAATACGCTCACGGACCACAACAGTGAATTCTTGGTCTACTTTGGCATCAAAGTCAAAGTTCTTGTTGGCTGCACTTGTGAAGCCATCGCTAACTAATTCATAACCTTTGCGGTGGAGGTCATCAATTTTAGCTGAGGTACTATAATTGATTGCTTCACCTGACTTACCATTGACCACATCACGTGTTACTTCCACATTACCTTTTTCGTTGACATACTTGATAATCGCTTTTTGAGCATCTTTCACGTATGTTACAACTTCTTCAACGTCTGCTGCTCCAGCTTTGACACCTTTGACTTCTGGCACTACCAATTTATTAGCAGTATAGCCCTTGATGACTGGTGAAGTCACTGCATCGAAGGTATCATCACTTGTCGTCCATTCACGATAGTCGATGTGACCAGTTACCAAGTTAACGTATGCGAAGCGTTTGAAGTGAAGAGTTTCTGTCACATCGTCTTTCGCTTTAGAGCCATCTTCGTAGACGTATTTGACAGTACGTGTTACATCGTCTTTGTTCACCAAATCTTTAACTGGATCTGGCCATTTTGG
>NZ_KV812039.1 GCF_001813295.1 Streptococcus sp. HMSC072G04 | reverse complement strand
GCCAAATCCACTTCATAGAAGTAGAGACCTTTGCCCAATTTTTCTACTGGTGGAAGGGCGGGATTTTTAGCTGAACCATTGTCTGACCATGGAGCCTTGTCGGATGCTTTCAAGATAAGACGAGTTAACATACCGTCACCAGCGAAGAATTCGTACGGGATAACTTGGTTGACACCAGCTGTGAATGGGCCTGGAAAGTTCGCTTTATCCAAGTAGGTAGCTGGGACATCCACTGTGTCTTTGGTATTGTCAGCCACACCTTTTTGCACTTCAGCTGGAGTGGTCAAGCCGTTCAAGTTGACATCCAAATTTTTAGTCGCTACGAGGTTAGTCAAATCTGCTTTGCCATCTTTAGCGCCGTACACCTTGATAGTAGCTTTATA
>NZ_KV812038.1:477-12425 GCF_001813295.1 Streptococcus sp. HMSC072G04 | reverse complement strand
AAGGTGATCGTTAAAGATCCACGTACAGACGCTAACAAACCGAGTCAAGATCAACCATCGACACCAAATCCAACTCCAACCCCAGTTCCGACACCAAATCCAACTTCAAAAGTTGTTCCAGGAGATGGCGAATCAGATTCATCAAGTTCAGAAAAACAACCTGTTGCTCAAACTGCAACATCAGTTGTAACTGGTGATAAGAAACAAGCATTGCCACAAACAGGTGAAACTGCCTCGACTGCTGCAACTTTACTAGGTGCTGCACTTGGTATGGTTGGCCTTGCGGGACTTGCAAAACGCAAAAAACGCGAAGACTAAAATTGAGGTGACATCAGCAAACTTGTTGATGAGGTGACAATTTTAGATCCAACAGGAAGAGGCTTTGCTCGAAAGAGCAAGGCCTCTTTGCTTGGTATTGGAAACTTAGAAAAACATGCATATATATGATAAAAAAGTTTCAGAAAAATTCTATATATTTATTTCATTTGGGTACTAGTTTCAGAAAAATTCCATTGACTTGAAGTAGAGAAAACAGTATACTGATAAAGCAATTTGATCTTTCAAATTGCCGGCAACATGGGTAATGGATCCACTTTAAATTGGAATACAGTAGGGTTTGGAGTGGTAGTACTTCACACCCTTATTGTCGTTGAGAAATTTAGGAAGTAAAGTGACTAGAAACTCTTCCAAAGTTCAAAAATTATGATAAAAAAACGAATGAAGATCCTTGGTTTTCACAGGGACGAGGAATCCATCATTCGTTTTTTCTATATGATCGCTACAATATTGGTGATATGGTTTATTCGAATCATTTGAAAAAGGGAAATGATGTTTGGAAAATTAGAACGCAGATTAGAATTAATTCTTCGGAAGCTATAGGTTCTCCTCCATATTTATGTTACAATTAAACTACTATTATCGAAGGGAGAAACTATGATTAATTCAATTGTTTCACAAGGTTTGATTTGGGCCATTTTAGGGTTAGGAATCTTTATGACGTTCCGAATTCTAGATTTTCCAGATATGACGACAGAAGGTTCTTTCCCGCTTGGAGGAGCGGTGGCGGTGACCTTGATTACCAAAGGTGTCAATCCACTCCTTGCGACGCTGGCTGCTATTGGAGCAGGATGCTTAGCAGGACTTGCGACGGGTCTTCTCTACACAAAAGGGAGAATCCCGACACTCTTGTCAGGGATCCTCGTGATGACGTCTTGTAACTCGGTCATTCTATTTGTGATGCAGCGGGCTAATTTGGGACTTCTGGGCTATAAAAAAATTCAGGAATTTCTTCCTTTTGCCAGTGGGTTCAATGAGATTCTGATTGGCCTGATTTTCGTAACGCTTGTGATCCTTGGTTTGATCTTCTTCTTGGATACACGCTTGGGTCAAGCCTATATTGCGACAGGGGACAATCCAGATATGGCCAAGAGCTTTGGAATCAACACTGATCGGATGGAATTGATGGGCTTGGTCATTTCAAATGGGATTATTGCTCTTTCTGGTGCACTGATGGCCCAGCAAGAAGGCTATGCGGACGCTTCGCGTGGGATTGGTGTCATCGTTATCGGGCTTGCCAGCCTCATTATTGGAGAGGTGCTCTTTTCAAATGTCACCTTGACAGAGCGCTTGCTCAGTATTGCGATCGGATCAATCGCCTACCAATTTTTGATTTGGGCCGTGATTGCGCTTGGCATCAATACCAGCTATATTCGAATCTTCAGTGCCTTGATCTTGGCTATCTGCCTGATGATTCCAACCTTTAAGGGAAAAATCATGAAAGGAGCGAAACTCAGTAAATGACAGCAATTGTAGAATTAAAAAATGTAACCAAAGCCGTGAGCAATGGGATGAATGAAGAAAAAGTCATTCTGGATGATGTCTCCTTGGAAATTCGAGAGCATGATTTTATCACGATTTTGGGGGGCAATGGAGCTGGAAAATCCACCCTCTTTAATACCATTGCAGGGACGCTTCCGGTGAGCAGTGGGAAGATTTATATTCTAGGGGAAGATGTAACCAACTATTCTCCTGAAAAGAGAGCCAAGTACCTATCGCGGGTCTTTCAAGATCCTAAAATGGGCACAGCACCTCGCATGACAGTAGCGGAAAACCTCTTGGTAGCGAAGTTCCGCGGAGAAAAACGTGGCTTGATCCCGCGTCACTTGGCCAGCTATAAAGAAGAGTTTCAAACAGTCCTTGCTAAGATCGGTAATGGCTTGGAAAATCATATCGACACAGCCGTTGAGTTTCTATCAGGGGGGCAACGACAAGCTTTGAGTCTGTTGATGGCGACACTGAAACGTCCAGAACTCCTGCTTCTAGACGAACACACTGCAGCCTTGGATCCAAAAACTAGTCAGGCCCTCATGACCTTGACGGATGAGTTTGTGAAACAAGATGCCCTCACAGCTCTTATGATCACCCACCATATGGAAGATGCTTTGAAATATGGAAATCGCTTGATTGTCATGAAAGACGGACACATCGTCCAAGACCTCAATCAAGAAGAAAAATCCCAAATGACCATCGCAGACTACTATCAATTGTTTGAGAAAGAATAAGATACAAAGTCCGTAAAATGCAAAAGTGAAAATAGGGAGTAGGACAGAAGCGATAACACTTAGGTTGTTTGATGTGGAAGTAGTTTGTCTGCATGCTAGAGAGTGGGACAGAAATCGGTAATTCGTTAGAATTCGATTTCGTCGTCCCACCTCCGAACAGTTGAGTAGGGCTGTAAAAACTGATGAAATCAGCGTAGTAGAGCCCACTCAACCACTGCGTCTTGCTCGACAATTCAAAGATAATTGAGAGGCTAGGACTTTTGTCCCAGCCTATTTTCTTTTCCTTAAATCATCTATAAAACCGCATAAAAATTGGAACTAGTTTCAGCTGAAATCGCTTGCAATTACTTAGGTAGCTGAGTATAATATAGTTAGAAAGATAAAGAAGGGATTGATACCAATGCCTTATCGAGTTAAAATTTAGGTTACTTCGTTTTAGGCCTGTTTTGCTGATATCTGTTCATGCTCTTATCGTAAAAGAGCAGTCATGTCGTGTGTGTCGGATCGGTTGGACGGTCGGGCAAACCTGCTTAGTTTGTCCGGAGACATAAGAAAACGTGGAAATAGTAGGTAGAAGCTTTTTGTAAAGGTTTTCAAACTTCGATGCGTCCAGTCGAAAACTAATCATTTGGATTTGGGATAGCAAAGAAAACCTCTGGTATTTTACACAAATACTATTAAATGAAATCAACATCATAAGCATTGTTTTGTTAGCCAAAAGGTTAATTGCACCAAGTCAGTGAAGCAGACCAGGCCTCTAGTCCCGTAAGACTGGAGGCCATTTTTATAAAATACTCAGGAGGAGGTGAGAGTATGGGATTGTCGTATGCGCAAGAATATAGTTGTCGTGACCATTTTCGGCAAAGAGCTTTTGAGCGCTTTGGCGTAGATGATCAGCACTTGAATAAGTGGATCAACCAACACCTCTCCTCCCTCTCTCCTTATGATAGTAATGTGGATCAACCCGCCAACACAGAAGCCTATGTAGCCAGTGATGGCATCATCTTTGTCTGCAATATCAAAAGTCGGGAGTTCATCACTTGCTTTAAGGCGGTTAATTACCAAGAGTCTAAGGAAGAAGAGGAAGCTTATACGGACATTCACGAAAGCAATGTCACTTCCTTTAAAGAAGATGTAAACCACCTAGTCAATCGCTACCGACTCAAGGAAGCTAGAGAGCTGTTTGAAAACATTGGGGAGGACTTGGATGACTTTTATCGCCTGTCCCAAGCAGTCAAGAACGGCCAATTGAGCGAGCGAAATAGTAAGCGCCTAGAGGAATTGTTAGGCAAGTTTCATGTGATCAAGGCAGCCATGCGGATCATTGAAAATAAACGGGGAGATTACCATCTTTAGGGTCTTTTCCCCCTAAAAATAGGCGCCTAGAAGCCCTCTCATCTACTTCAGATGAGAGGACTTTTTTGTTGTGGAAAGCTTTTTGAAAAAAAGAGAAAAAAATTGTATAATAGAGTGGATATGCAAGTATTTGCAAAGCTGTAATTCGACTTGGGCAACCAAGGACCGTAAGTATTAAAATAATCACACTAAAGGAGACAACAGTGAGTAGTATTAAATTAGTCACTCTTGGCGGTGTTCGAGAAAATGGGAAAAATCTCTACGTTGCCGAAGTGAACGATTCGATTTTTGTCTTGGATGCAGGTTTGAAGTATCCAGAAAATGAGCAACTTGGGGTGGATGTCGTTATCCCCAACATGGATTATCTGTTTGAAAACAAGGACCGCATTGCGGGTGTTTTCCTGACCCATGGTCATGCGGATGCCATTGGGGCCTTGCCTTATCTTTTGGCGGAAGCGAAAGTCCCTGTATTCGGGACAGAGTTGACCATTGAGTTGGCTAAACTCTTTGTAAAAAGCAATGACAGTGTGAAGAAATTCAACGACTTCCATGTCATCGATCAGAATTCTGAGATTGATTTTGGTGATGCCGTCGTGTCTTTCTTTCAAACAACCCACTCCATCCCTGAAAGTATCGGGATTGTGATTGGCACTCCTGAGGGCAATATCGTCTACACAGGAGACTTTAAATTTGACCAAACTGCCAGCGAGTCCTACGCGACAGACTTTGCTCGTCTAGCTGAGATTGGACGCGAAGGCGTGCTCGCTCTCTTGAGTGATTCGGCCAATGCGGATAGTAATATTCAAGTTGCCAGTGAGCAAGAAGTAGGCGATGCTATCTTAGATACGATTGCAGACTGGGATGGTCGTGTCATCGTGGCGGCAGTAGCCAGCAACCTTTCTCGGATCCAGCAGGTCTTTGATGCTGCGGCTGAGACTGGCCGTCGAGTGGTCTTGACAGGGTTTGATGTGGAAAACATCGTCCGCACAGCTATTCGCTTGAACAAATTGTCTCTTGCCAACGAAAAACTCTTGATCAAGCCAAAAGAAATGAGCCGTTTTGAAGATCATGAATTGATCATCTTGGAAACAGGCCGGATGGGTGAGCCGATCAACGGTTTGCGCAAGATGTCGATTGGCCGTCACCGTTATGTGGAAATCAAAGATGGGGACTTGGTCTACGTCGTCACAACGCCATCTATTGCTAAAGAAGCTGTAGTGGCTCGTGTGGAAAACATGGTCTACCAAGCAGGTGGCATTGTCAAATTGATCACGTCAAGCTTGCGCGTATCTGGTCACGGAAACGCACGGGACTTGCAGTTGATGATCAACCTTCTTCGTCCTAAATACCTCTTCCCGATCCAAGGGGAATACCGCGAATTGGATGCCCATGCGCGGGTAGCGATGGAAGTCGGTATCTTGCCTGAAAATATCTTTATTCCAAAACGCGGAACGGTAATGGAGTATGAAAAAGGTGACTTCGTCCCTGCCGGTAGCGTCTCAGCTGGAGATGTCATGATCGATGGAAATGCCATTGGTGATGTGGGCAATATCGTCCTTCGTGACCGTAAGGTCTTGTCAGAAGACGGGATCTTTATCGTGGCGCTCACGGTGAATCGCAAAGAGAAGAAAATTATTTCCAAAGCGCGCGTGCACACCCGTGGTTTTGTCTATGTTAAGAAGAGTCGGGATATTCTTCGTGAAAGTTGCGAATTGGTCAACCAAAGCGTTGAAGACTATTTGGCACAAGACAGCTTTGACTGGGGGGAATTGAAAGGCTTGGTGCGTGACAACTTGTCTAAGTTCTTGTTTGAACAAACCAAACGTCGTCCAGCCATCCTACCAGTTGTGATGGAAGTAAAATAATAGAAGAAATAGAAACGCTTGGCAGCCAGAGGCTTGCCGAGTGTTTTTAACAGTAGAAAGAGGAAATCAAATGGCAGTTATGCAGATTGAGTATTATTCAGAAGCCTTGAAGATGGAGTGGGGTGTGTCCGTCCTTTATCCCGATGCATCGCGCGTGGAAGATCCAGCGGATACGGATATTCCAGTCCTTTATCTCTTACACGGGATGAATGGCAACCACCACTCTTGGTTGAAGCGGACCAATGTGGAGCGCATTTTGCGCAATACCAATCTGATCGTGGTCCTACCCAATACCAATAATGGCTTTTACACAGATACCCAGTATGGCTACAACTACTATACGGCCATTGCGGAGGAATTGCCAGAGACTCTTTCTCGCTTCTTCCCTAATATGACCAAGAAACGGGAGAAGACCTTTATTGCTGGTCTATCCATGGGTGGCTATGGATCGATGCTCTTGGCTCTCAAGACAAATCGCTTCTCCCATGCGGCTAGTTTTTCCGGTGCTCTGAGTTTCCACGATCGGGACTTTGAAAACAATGACTTGGAGCAACCAGCTTTTTGGAAGGGAATTTTTGGAGAGATTGAGGATTGGACGACCAGTCCCTACTCGCTGGAGACTGCTGCCAAGAAGTTTTCGGATAAGAAGACCAAACTCTGGATCTGGTGCGGGGAGCAGGATTTCCTTTATGAGGCCAATAATTTTGAAGTCAAGGAACTAGAAAAGTTAGGTTTGGATGTCACCTATACCCACAGCCCGGGCAAGCACGAATGGTTCTACTGGGAACGTGAGTTGGAGCACTTTTTACAAACCCTGCCAATTGACTTTGAATTAGAAGAACGGTTAAAATAAGATACAAAGGGCGTAGCGGATACAGTCAAAATAGGGAATTCGACGCAGAATCCGAGAGATTCTAGGAGGATTCATCTTTTTGACACAATCCGCAGCCCGTGTTCGTTTAATAAGATACAAATAGATTGGATATCAGTCAGAGCATTTGTTCTGGCTTTTTTCATATTTTTTCATATATATATATAGGAAGAAAGGCTAGAAAGGTCACTTATTCATTTCAGTCCTGCTTTCTTTGTGGTATAATAGGAACGATTGAAAAATGAGCTAGAAATAGCGAACAAGATAAGAGGAGAGTAATATGGCAAAAGATATTCGTGTGCGTTATGCACCAAGTCCAACAGGGCTACTACACATCGGGAATGCTCGTACAGCATTGTTTAACTACTTGTATGCGCGTCACCATGGTGGAACCTTTATCATCCGTATCGAGGATACGGACCGCAAACGTCACGTCGAAGACGGCGAACGTTCCCAGCTTGAAAACCTTCGTTGGTTGGGCATGGACTGGGATGAAAGCCCTGAGACGCATGAAAACTACCGCCAGTCTGAGCGTTTGGAACTCTATCAAAAATATATCGATCAACTCTTGGCGGAAGGAAAAGCCTACAAATCTTACGTCACTGAAGAAGAGTTGGCAGCGGAACGTGAACGCCAAGAAGCAGCTGGGGAAACACCTCGCTACATCAACGAATACCTTGGCATGAGCGAAGAAGAAAAAGCAGCTTATATCGCAGAACGTGAAGCAGCAGGAATCATTCCTACGGTTCGTTTGGCAGTGAATGAGTCAGGTATCTACAAGTGGCATGATATGGTCAAAGGTGATATCGAATTTGAAGGTGGCAATATCGGTGGGGACTGGGTTATCCAAAAGAAAGATGGCTACCCAACTTACAACTTTGCCGTTGTCATTGATGACCACGATATGGTCATCTCTCACGTTATCCGTGGAGATGACCATATCGCCAACACTCCAAAACAACTCATGGTTTATGAAGCCCTTGGTTGGGAAGCACCAGAGTTCGGTCACATGACCTTGATCATCAACTCTGAAACTGGTAAGAAGTTGTCTAAACGGGATACCAATACCCTTCAGTTCATCGAAGATTACCGGAAGAAAGGTTACCTTCCAGAAGCGGTCTTTAACTTTATCGCTCTTCTTGGTTGGAACCCTGGTGGGGAAGACGAAATCTTCTCTCGCGAAGAACTCATCAAGCTCTTTGATGAAAATCGTCTCAGCAAGTCTCCAGCAGCTTTCGACCAGAAGAAAATGGACTGGATGAGCAATGAGTATATCAAGAATGCGGATCTTGCAACCATCTTTGAAATGGCAAAACCATTCCTCGAAGAAGCAGGACGTTTGACAGACAAGGCTGAGAAATTGGTTGAACTCTACAAACCACAAATGAAATCAGTGGATGAAATCGTTCCATTGACAGACCTCTTCTTCTCAGACTTCCCAGAATTGACAGAAGCAGAGAAAGAAGTCATGGCTGGTGAAACAGTGCCAACTGTACTTGAAGCCTTCAAAGCGAAACTCGAAGCCATGTCAGACGATGAGTTTGTGGCAGAAAATATCTTCCCACAAATCAAAGCGGTTCAAAAAGAAACTGGTATCAAAGGGAAAAACCTCTTTATGCCAATCCGTATCGCCGTTTCAGGTGAAATGCATGGTCCTGAATTGCCAGATACCATCTTCTTGCTTGGACGCGAAAAATCCATCCAACACATTGAAAGCATGTTGGAAAAAATCAGATAATTATCAGAAAAGTCCCTATTAAATGGGGCTTTTTGTTTTACATCTAAAGTCAAAGTATTATAGGATTTTTCAAAAAATTGCCCCGACTTGACAAATTGATCCTACTGAAAACGATTTTATCACTATCTAAAACAAAAATTATAAAAAAATAGCAATAATTAAGAATAATTGCTTCCAAAAATCGACAGATTAGTCTATAATGTTAGGGAAATAAAAATTGTAATAAGGAGACAGAAATGTTTTTTAAACGTTCGAACGGTGAATTCCGTGAAACGGATCGTGTGACTCGTTTCAAATTGATCAAATCAGGTAAAAACTGGTTGCGTGCTGCAACTTCTAACTTTGGTCTTTTGAAAGTCATTCGTGGTCAAGTCGAAGAGACTGTTGTAGCTGAAGTGCGTGAAGACGCAGTATCAGTGAAAGAAATGACAAGCCGTGGCTGTTTTTGGTGCAGCTACAGTAGCGAACACTGCTAAAGCTGATGAAACTGGATCAGATGTTGCGACTGCATCTGAGCTTTCAAGCCAAGCGCTTGTAGAGCAAGGAAGTACAGTACTTGGTACAACTTCAACAACTGAATCTCAATCTGAATCAACTACAGAATCAACAACTGAGTCAACTACAGAATCAGCTAGCGCTTCTGCATCTGCAAGTGCTTCAACATCTACAAGCGTATCTGTATCTCACTCAGCTTCATTGAGCGAACAAGGTTCAGCAGAACTTTCAGCAGCTCTTAGCGAATCAACTGTGGCAGCTGGATCTGAAGCAACTTCAGAAGCAACGACAACTGTTGCTAAAGCTGATGATAAAGTTGTTTTAGAACAAAACACTTCAGAAGCAGAATTGTTGAACAAGATCGCAAGCGACTACTCAGCAACTGTTTCAACACCAGAAAAGAAAGCAGCAATTGAAGCTGCCATCGCTAAAGTTCAAACAGAATTGACAGCAAGCAACAACTTGATCAACGCTAATGCTTCAGCTCAATCATACGCAGACCAACGCGAACGTTTGAGCAAGTCAGTAGATGACATGATGGCAACATTGACTGCAGCAGGATTTACTGGAAACACAACAGTAAACGGTGCTCCAGCAATTTCAGCACAGTTGGCTCCAATCTCTACTTCAAATACACTTGCAGCAAATATTGAAGTAAGTCCAAATATGACTGATGCTAACGGCGCATCAATTTCTGATCCAGCGTGGACAAATCCAAACTATAAACTAGATCCAAGTGCTTCTCGTTATACGTTTTCTATTTGGGACCTTCAAAACTGGCAAGGTCCTGCATCTCAAGGTGGTGTTACTTATAGTAACGGTGGCTACTATGTGACATTCTCAGTTGACCGCTCTACTGTGGGTACAAGCAATACGCCTACTGTACATGCTCGTTTGGTAGATAAGTCAACAGGAAATGAAGTTGAAACTTTGGATATGACTGCGGGTTCAACTTATAAATTCAATACTTTAGTAAATGCCAATTCAACTTATGCTCCTCAGTTTGACTATACTACTGGTGACGCATCTCAAATCCTAGGAACTTGGACAAACAACCGTGATGCTGGTCCAACTGCAAGTGATAAATATAAACACCATATTCTTCAGGTTCGTGACACTTCATTCCCAGGAAATGAAAATGATACAAAACCTAACGTTCAAACAAATATTCCAACTGATAAAGTAAATCATACAACTTATTACAAAACAGAAGATGGAACTCAGTTGGCTACATATACTCAAACAGGTATTGAAGGACAAAATTACACTGCTTCTCAACCACGTGATTTTGAAGGATATGTATACACACGTACAGATTCATCGAATGACATGAGTGGTACATTGGGAGGTGTTGGTGCTAAATATCTTGAACTTCAAGGTGGACGTGCACATTACTATGTGAAACGTGTTATTGAGCAAGTATCTACAGATGGTTCATCAGTAGTTAAGTTTTATGTTTTGGACCCTTCTAAAGTTTCTTCATATAGCCCATCAACAGATGTAAACAATTTGAACTTTGATAATTATACTTTGGTTTACACTTCTGATCCTGCTAAACCAGGAACAAGAGCTACTGTTGAAGGAACTGGTACCGATCCTAAAGAAGTAGGTTATGTAGATAGTAAAGACGGAAAATACCAACTCAAAGTATTAACTTATTCAGATTCAGCTGGTGGTAATGTACGTTTGAGTGGTTGGTTCGACAAAGCAACAGGTGATGCTTTTACTGCTTCACCTCAATTCTCAACTGATGTTGACCCAGTTCGTAACAATACTTCAAATATCATCGGTGGTAATACACCAGGTGATAAAGCAAGTGGTTATCCATCATTCTTTAATAACTTCTCAATCTCTTCAATCAAACCAATTTCTAATGATGTAACACACTACTACAAGAAGTCAGATGAAAAAGGGAATGTTTACGTTCACTATAAAGATACTGAAGGAACAACTATTAAAGCTTCAGTAACAGATGAAAATCAACAACCTATCAATAAACACTATGATACAGTAGTAGATAACCGTCCAGGTACAATTGAGTACAATGGTAAAACTTACGAGTTGGTACCAGCAGGTACATATACTGTTGGTCAAGTTGACTCAGATGGTCACCTTACAACTTCAGACCCAATTACAGGTTCAGTTGCTAAAGAAGATAAAAATGTAACCTATATCTATAAAGTGAAAGAAACACCAAAAGAAGGTGAAGTTGTTATCACTTATGTAGATACGAAAGGTAACGAAATCCAAAAATCTCGTCAAGATACACCTAAATCACCATATGACACACCATATGACACAACTGAAAAAGGTGAAAAACCAAATATCATCAAGACAACTGATGGTAAGACATATAAAATTGTTCCTAAAGGTGATTACCCAGTAGGAGGTGTTGATGAAAATGGTCATTTGAAATCTTCAGATCCTATTACTGGTAAAGTTGACAAACCAAAATCTACCATTACTTACGTTTATGAAGAAGTTGGAAGTGTCTTTGTTCATTATAAAGATATTAACGGAAATACGATCATGGGATCTGTTATTGATGAGCAAGATCAACCACTTGAGAAGGATTATGATACTGTAGTAGATAATCGTCCTAAAGAAATTAAGTTTGAAGGTAAGACTTACGAACTTGTAGAAGCTGGTAATTACCCTGTAGGTCAAGTTGACAGCCAAGGTCACTGGACAGGTGATGATGACACAACTGGTAAAGTGGCTTCAGGTGAGAAGAATGTTACTTATATCTATAAGTTGAAAGTGGAATCACAATCAGATTCAGGTTCAAATTCAGCATCTGATACAACATCAGCTTCACAATCAGAATCAGAAGTTGTATCTAACTCACGGTCTGTATCAGAACAAGCTTCTACATCATTGTCTGAATCAGCTTCTACATCATTGAGCCAATCAGCTGTTGAATCAGCAAGTGTGTCAGCGAGTCAATCATCGTCATTGAGTACATCCGCACAAGAATCAGCTTCTGTATCAGCATCTGAATCTGCGTCATTGAGTACATCAGCGTCAGCATCAGCTTCTGTATCAGCAAGCCAATCAGCGTC
>NZ_KV812038.1:0-377 GCF_001813295.1 Streptococcus sp. HMSC072G04 | reverse complement strand
GCATCAGCATCAGTATCAGCAAGCCAATCAGCGTCATTGAGTGCATCAGCATCTGAGTCAGCTTCTGTATCAGCAAGCCAATCAGCGTCATTGAGTACATCAGCGTCAGCATCAGCATCAGCATCAGTATCAGCAAGCCAATCAGCATCATTGAGCACATCGGCTTCAGCATCGGCATCTACTTCAGCAAGCCAATCAGCGTCATTGAGCACATCGGCTTCAGCATCAGCATCAGTATCAGCGAGCCAATCAGCATCATTGAGCACATCGGCTTCAGCATCGGCATCTACTTCAGCAAGCCAATCAGCGTCATTGAGCACATCAGCTTCTGCATCTGAATCAGCGTCGCAATCTATTTCAGAATCACAATCAGCTTC
>NZ_KV812037.1 GCF_001813295.1 Streptococcus sp. HMSC072G04 | reverse complement strand
CGTATTTGTGCAGAGTATCCTTTTGATAATGCTAAGGAACGAATGACTTCTCGTTGAGTTCGTCCATTCCCTTCTCGAAAGGGATGGAAATAATTAAGATTATCAAGAATTTTTGCTAATTGTTTAATAATCTCATCTTTTGAATTAGCAGTTTGATAATAGGTATGAATAAGGCGGTTTATATATGCTTGGGCAGTACTGAAAGATTGTATTGACATAAAAG
>NZ_KV812036.1:239660-268275 GCF_001813295.1 Streptococcus sp. HMSC072G04 | reverse complement strand
GGGTAAACAGAAACTTGTTTTTTATCGCGACCTTTACGTTCGAAGCGTACTACGCCTTCAACTTTTGCGAACAAAGTATCGTCTCCACCACGTCCAACGTTCACACCTGGGTAGATGTGAGTACCGCGTTGACGGTAAAGGATAGATCCACCTGTTACAGTTTGTCCATCAGCTGCTTTAGCTCCAAGACGTTTTGCTTGTGAATCACGTCCGTTTGATGTAGAACCTCCACCTTTTTTGTGGGCGAAAAGTTGCAAGTTAGCAAGATTCAATTTCAACATAATTGTTTTCCTCCATGTTAGTTTTCTGTGATAACTCTTGTTTGGACGAACTCCGATGAGTTCTCCGATAAGTTTGCCATCCCTAAGAAAAATGATTCAAAGAATAGTTGGGTCATTTCTCTTTGATGTGGTGGAATATCCGTCGGGATCGTCACCCGCAGGAAGCCACCTTCTTCTTCGTTTAATTCTAGATCCGGTTCGTAGCCTGCAAATTTCTCAACAGAGTTGACAAAGTTAATGGCTAGAGTCGAAACCGATGCACACACGACATCAAAGCCGTATTCACCGCTTCCAGCGTGCCCAGTGATTTCTGCACTCCTCAGCTCGCCATCTTCGGCTCGTTCAAAGACTGCTTGTATCATGTGTTCTCCTAAAAATTAAGCGTTGATAGCGTTGATGACAACTTTAGTGTAAGGTTGACGGTGACCTTGTTTACGGTGGCTACCTTTTTTAGGTTTGTACTTGTAAGTAACAACTTTCTTTTGTTTTCCTTGTTTTTCAACAGTTCCAACAACAGTAGCTCCTGAAACAAGTGGAGTTCCGACAACAGTGTTTTCACCACCAACAAGAACAACTTCGTTAAATGTAACTTCTTGACCAGCTTCAACGTTCAATTTTTCAACGTAGACTGCTTGACCAACTTCAACTTTAACTTGTTTTCCGCCAGTTTTAATGATTGCGTATGTGCTCATTATGCACCTCCTATGTATTTTTGGGTTTCCCCGTATTTTTGTGAAGACTCGCCTAGCATCGTGGGACGAACCACTTACTCTCATGGAAATGAGCGACGATGTTCGAGCGGTTGCACAGGCATGTGCATAGTCAACTCTCTTAGTATATCACTTCTATCAGACAATGACAAGTATTTTTGCGCTTTGAAAACGAATTTCTTTTATAAAATGGATTATTTTGTATCTTTTATGTTAAGATCGCTTGTCAGTCCGACTCCTTCATCTACTTATCCTTAAACTTAAAGTCATTGAAACTCATTTTGGCTTTAGACGAATCGTTCATGCCCTTCATTTTTTCTTCTTGTTCCTTGGTGATTTTGATAGGAATCGCTGCAGCTGTATTGGGTTTCAATACACCAGATTCGTTGATTTCATAGTCAACTGTGACATCTTTGAAAAGTGGCTCTCCATCATATTCCAAATTCAGAACAAAGGATCCATCACGATCGATGGTTGTGGTAGTGCGATTCACAATAAAGAACAAGGCGAAGCGGTTTTCCTCATTTCCAAAGGTATAGCCTGGGAAAAAGACAAATAATTTTCCAGCTTCTCCAAGCGTTGGATGTTCCTTGATAAATTTCTCAGATGCTTCCAAGACTTCGTTGTCCTGGTCTTTGTACTGGTCGGCTCTGACAAATGTGAGGGGTTCTTTTTTACTGCTGGTTGACTGGCTGGTTTTTTCTTCTTTTTTCGGGCCAGTAAATGATACTTTGACACAGCCTGTCAACAAAAGCAAACTTGTCATTAAAACGATAATTTTTTTCATCTTGTCTCCTTTAAGTTGGTTAGAAAAAGAGGCTGGATACTCCCAGTCTCTCCTATAGCAAATCCTCGATTAGGTCGTCGACCTCATCTTTCTCTGCTTTTGGTGTGATCTCGGTTACGATGATACCTGCTACCGCACGCTCAACCAAAGCTTCCACATCCATCCGTTGCTCATACTGCTCCGCATTTTTGAGTTTCGGATTAGTTTTTGGACGGTCTGGCGCAAAGATGGTACAACAGTCTTCGAATGGCTGGATAGAAATTTCAAAGGTATCAATGGCTTGGGCAATATCGATGATTTCCAATTTGTCCATGGTCACCACCGGACGGATAACCGGCGTATTGGTTACTGCATTGATGGCCTGCATACTCTCTAAGGTTTGGCTAGCCACTTGTCCCAAGCTTTCACCATTGATAATCACCAAACCACCGCGAACCTCGCGAATACGGTCTGTAATACGCATCATAAAGCGACGGGTCAAGGTCATGAGGTAAGCTTCTGGCGCTTTTGCCTTGATTTCTTCTTGGATCTCTGTGAAGGGCACCTCGATAAATTGGATATTGCCACCAAACTTGGTCAACTTCCGTGTTAAATCATGGGCTTTTTTAAGAGCTCCTGGGCTGGTATAAGGTGGGCTAGCAAAGTGAACCGCTTCAATATCTACCCCACGCTTCAAGGCTAGGTAACCAGCTACTGGAGAGTCGATCCCACCAGAAAGCATGAGCATGCCCTTGCCAGACGTACCAACAGGAAGGCCACCTGCCCCCTTTATGGTTTCATAAGAGATATAGGCTGCTTCTTCTCGAATTTCAACTTGCAAGTTGATATCTGGTTTTTTCATCTGAGCTTGAATCGTTGGGATCGCTTCAAAGACCGCACCTCCCAAGGTTTGATTAAGCTCGCGACTATCGAGTTCAAAGGTATGGTCACTGCGTTTACTTGAGATTTTAAAGGTCAAGCCGTCCTTGTAAATCTCCTTCATGATCTCTTGCACTGCTGCTTTTAAGGCCGGAACAGATTTTTCAATCTTGTAAACGGGTGAAAAATTTTGGATTCCAAAAACCTGCTTGAGGGATTCTGCTACTGGCTCATAATCCGTCCCATGCAGATAAGCATGCGCCCGATCGCGGTCGGCTGTCACTTTGACAGCTGGATAGATAGATAAAACATCTTGGATATTATTGCGAAGTTTATTGATAAAACGCATACGGTTCTTTCCTTTAGTAGAAAGCTCTCCATAGCGAATCATAATTTCTGAATAGGTTAAGGTCATGTTGATTTCCTTCTAAAATTAACGTACTTTTCGTGTTTGCTCGTAAATCAGTTTGAACTTGGTCAAGAATTGCTCGACTTGGCTCATGTCATTTTCAAGATCGAGACTCAAGCGAACAGCTGTCTGTGCAATACTCTTATCTACTCCCATAGCAATTAAGGTTCCAGCTGGTTTTCCAGCTTTGGACGAGCAGGCACTGGTTGTTGAGATGTAAATATCAAACTCTTCAAAGGCATGGACCACTACTTCTCCACGAACTCCCTTGATCCCGAAAGTCAAGATGTGAGGTGCAAAGTGATCCTCACCAGAAAAGATAGTGACATCTGGATAGTTAGCCAACTCTTTGCGGATGACTTCTTTCATCTGCTGGGTCTTGCTGGCAAAAGCTTCTTGGTTTTCCATGGCTAAGCGTAGGGCTTTTGCTGTTGCTGCGATACCTGCCACATTCTCAGTTGTCGAGCGCATTTCTTTTTCTTGACCACCTCCGGTTAAGAGAGGGGTGATCTTTTTACCTTCTTTGATATAGACAAAGCCTACTCCGCGAAGTCCATGAAATTTGTGACTAGAGAAGGTCGCAAAGTCCACGCGCTCTGGTAGATAAACTTCTGTTGCTACCTTTGCCAAGGCTTGAACCGCATCGACATGGAAACTAATCGTTGGGCGATCTTCCAGAAGAGCCGCGATGTCATGGATGGGCTGGATAGAACCAATCTCATTGTTGACGGCCATGACAGAGACCAAGGTCGTATCCGGACGGAGTAGGTTAGCCAAGGAATCCACCTTGACAAAGCCACGCGCATCCACAGGAGCGTAATCCACTTCGAATCCCTGTGTTTTGAGCCAAGCAGCTGATTCCTTGATGGCAGGATGCTCGATGTCAGAGACAATGATATGCTTGCCATAAGGAGCTTTCTCAAAGGCGACCCCCTTGATGATCCAGTTGTCCCCTTCTGTCCCACCAGACGTGAAGTAAATTTCCTCAGCTTTCTTGCCAATTAGCTCCGCAATTTGTTTCCGAGAAGCTTCCAAAATACGAGTAGCTTGACTACCTAGATTGTGCAAACTAGAAGGGTTGCCCCAGATCCGAGTCGCTACTTCTGTATAAGTCGCAAGGGCTTCTGGATAGGGTTTAGTCGTTGCTGAATTGTCAAAATAGATCATGTCCTACGCATCCATCACTTTCTTTTTACGTAACTTCTATTTTATCATTTCTAACCGCTTGGGACAAGGATTTGATAAAGAGAGATGCAGCAAAATCACTCTATAAAAATCAGTTCTTTTTAGACATTTTTCAGAAAATGACTTATAATAGGAAAGTGTTAAAAAACAATTTTTGATAGAAAGAGAATGAACATGTCACAATATTCAAGAAGTAACAAAAACCAAAAACCTGAGGAAAAAGTTGATACAAGACCATCTCGCGGTGAGAAAGTCAAACAAGGTTTGTCCGTATTTCAAACGGTTGTAGCTACGATTGCCAGTCTCCTAGGGATTATCGTCACTTCCTTTACCATCATGAGCCTGCTCAATAAAGATAATCAAAAAACAGAAGACAAACCATCTAGTAGCACCAGCGTTGTCGTGGTTCACGATAAGGGATCTGACTCAAGCGCTACCAATACAGATGCTAACACCAATACACAAACCAATTCAAGCAATACAGAAACAAGTTCACAAAAAGAAACCGATAGCTCATCTGCTACAGAATCTAGTTCGTCTGCCGCACAAGACCAAGGTTCCACAGCAACAGACAGTGGCGCAGATACAGCATCATCCGGAACCAACTAAAAAATCAGTAAGGGCGCCCTTACTGATTTTTTTTGGCTTTCGATTCCAGCTTTTTCTGATTTTTATAGAAAGCATCTATCTTGTTGTCATACTCCCACTTGAGCTTTGAATGCTCTTCCTGGATTTGATCCAATCATTCATATGGAAACTTTTTGGGTCTATATCTGTAAGCTGATTCTGCTAATGAAGCATATAGATTATCAAAACTTTTTAAATTCCAATTAGTCAAATAATCTCCCCCCAATTCTAATGTCGGATCCTATATACATCTCATCTAAATTTAATGTATTGTCCTCATTAATTGGGATATCTACTCCCCAACTCGATTCTTCAATATGATTTATACCTCCATAAACATTCATATAATATTCAGGAGTTGTCAGTCCACCATCACTCCATTGTGTATGATCCCAATCAATCTGAACGGATTCAACTTTTGAATTTTGTGCTTTGACTAAATCAATAACCTTCTGTTCGTGTTCTTTTAGGTAGTCAAGTTGTTCTTTTTTTATTTCTTCATCTGGTTTTTGTACGACTTTCTTCGAAGACGAGGCCGTTATCTTCTGTTCGGGTCTTTTGGTCAGGGTCATGATTTTTCCTCCAAGAAAAACCAGTCCTAGGATCGGTAACAAAATAATCAAAAATAGTTCCAGTTGTCTCTTCATAAATCCTCCTTACAGGCTTTGAATCTTCCAGTTCTTACTCAATATAATCACCCTTAATACTAATATTATAGCCCATACTGAAAGTCATCTTTTGATCAGAATCAAATACAACATCCACCCTCCATCCTGAATCTTCTAGCTGATTGACGGTACCAAAAATTTCTATGACCTCATCTCCACCTTGTGGTGTCCCATTTCCACCCTCAATCCATTGCGTTTCGTCCCAATAAATTTGAACAGATTCAATCTTTGAACTCTTCGATTTCACAAAATCGACGATTTCTTGCTCGTGCTCTTTGAGATAAGCGAGCCGTTTTTGTTTGATCACTTCTATATCTTCTTTGGTGGAGGAAGTGGTGACAGTTTGTGCTTGTTTCTTATGAGCTTTTTGCTTTACAGTACAACCTCCAATACTTGTGAAAATAAGCATTAAAGCTAATAACTTAAGTGTACATTTCATTTTACTTTTCATTTTCCTCCTAACACTAATACTTCTATTTACTTAGGAAAAAATTTTCCAGCCACCATTTTCTTCGATATAGATATCATTAAGCATGCCCATTTTTTTGATAGTTGGTATGCTATTTTGATCTTCTAGGTAAAAATCAACGGAGAATTTTGTATTTTCTAATTGATTAATCTTACCAGAAATAGATAAATTGTATCCACCACCCTGAGGCGTTCCATTCCCAGACTCTTCAATTTGCATACTGTTCCAATCAATCTGAACGGATTTGATTTTCGGACTTTGAGCTTTCACAAAATCAACAATTTCTTTTTCATGTTCTTTCAAATAGGCAATTTGTTTTTGCTTCGTCGCTTCTTTATCTTCCTTGGTTGTCGAAGGGGTTGCAATGGGTGCTTGTTTCGTTTGCTCTTTTGATTTTATTGTACATCCTCCTATACTTGCAAGGAGAGCTAATGTAGTGATTAATTTAAACGCCGTTTGTTTTATCATGTGCTATCTTTTTCTAAAACAGTTCTTTTTCAAAATGCATTATACTTGATCAGGAAATAGGCTTTCCGTCAATCGTAGGTTCATGGAGCATAAACATTTCTCGCATGTTAATTGACTGATCATCATTAATTGGAATATCCACTCCCCATCCTGAGTTCTCGATATGATTAATGCGTCCAAAAATATTCATATAATATTCGGGAGTTGTAAGCCCACCATCACTCATCTGAGTTTCATCCCAA
This sequence comes from Streptococcus sp. HMSC072G04, assembly GCF_001813295.1. Lineage (GTDB taxonomy): Bacteria > Bacillota > Bacilli > Lactobacillales > Streptococcaceae > Streptococcus. The sequence goes on along the minus strand of NZ_KV812036.1, from coordinate 261,571 downwards.
TCAATCTGAACGGATTCGACTTTCGGATTTTGGGCTTTCACATAATCAACGATTTCTTGCTCATGTTCTTTGAGGTATGCTACTTGTTCTTTTTTTATTTCTTCTTCTGATTTTTGTACGACTTTCTTTGAAGAAGTGGTTGTTATCTTCTGTTCGGGTCTTTTGGTTAGGTGCATGATCTTTCCTCCTAGAAAAACGAGTCCTAGGATAGGTAACAGAATAATCAAAAATAATTCCAGTCGTCTTTTCATTTCTTCTTCTCCAATCCTTCCTTTCATGACTGAATGGGCTAGTCACTTTCCTTACTATTATAGCATCTTTCATTTGAATCTCAATCTAACTCACTAGTTAGCGACTTTATGCAGCAATCAAAAAGGAACCCTGAGGTTCCTTTTGTGTTATTTTCGATACATCTTGACCTGAAGGTAAAGATCGTTATAGACTCCAAGCAATTTCTTGCCTAATTGTTGATAGACTTCCAAATGGTCCAGTGTTTCATCGCTTGGATAGAAGGATTGGTCATCTTGGATTTCTTTTGGCAACATGGCTTTGGCTTTTTTATTTGGCGTTGAGTAGCCGACATAAAGAGCATTTTTCAAAGCATTTTTAGGACGAAGCATGAAGTTAATAAAGGCATATGCTGCTTCTTTATTTTTCACGGTTTTTGGAATGACAATGTTATCAAACCAAAGGTTGCTGGCTTCAGTTGGGACGACATAGCGAAGATCCTTATTGGCTTCGAGCATTTGGCTGGCTTCTCCTGAGAAGGTCACCCCAATAGCCGCATTGTTTTGGATCATATAGCCTTTCATCTCATCAGCAACCAAAGCTTTGATGTTTGGCGTCAAGGTGTAGAGTTTATCTACTGCCTCTTGCAATTTCTTTGGATCCTTTTCATTGAGGCTATAGCCCAAGGTATTGAGACCAATTCCCATGACCTCACGCGCACCATCGTACATCATGATGTCATTTCTGTACTCTTCACGCCAGAGATCTGACCAATGTTCAGGAGCATTTTTGACCATCTTGGTATTGTAGATAATCCCCAAGGTACCCCAGAAGTAAGGGACTGAATATTGGTTGCCCGGATCAAACGATTGGTTCAAGAGTTTTGGATCGATATTTTCCATCCCTTTGATCTTGGATTGGTCCAACTTTTCAACCAGATGTTCATCCATCATCTTAGCAATCATGTATTCACTTGGAATCGCAATATCGTAGGTGGTTCCCCCTTGCTTGATCTTAGTGTACATGGCCTCGTTGGAATCAAAGGTATCATATTGCACCTGAATCCCTGTTTCTTTGGTGAATTCCTTGAGCAATTCTGGATCGATATAATCTCCCCAGTTGTAGATGACCAACTTGTCACTATTCTTGGTATTCATGCTCGCTTCGATCTGGTGGCTAATTCCCCAGAGGACCAGAATGACAAGGACAATCCCAGTTAGGAATGAATAAAGTTTTTTCATGCTGCTTCCTCCTTTTCACGGGTGATAAAGTAATAACCGATGACCAAGAGCACACTAAAGAGAAAGACAAGGGCGGACAAGGCATTGATACTGAGGGAGATCCCTTGACGCGCACGTGAGTAGATCTCTACAGACAAGGTTGTAAATCCATTTCCGGTTACAAAGAAGGTCACGGCAAAGTCATCAAGCGAATAGGTAAAGGCTATAAAGTAGCCCGCGATAATGGCTGGTGTCAGATACGGCAACATGATCTCTTTGAGCATTTGCACTTGGGTAGCTCCTAGGTCATAGGCAGCATTGACCATATCCCGGTTCATTTCCTTGAGTCGTGGCAAGACCATCAAGACTACAATGGGAATCGAGAAAGCAACGTGGCTAGCCAGAACAGATAGGAAACCTAGCTGGTACTTCACCGTCGTAAAGAGAATCAAGAAGCTGGCCCCGATCATAACGTCTGGCGCTACCATGAGAATGTTGTTGATGGAAAGCAATGGTCCTTCTAACTTTTTCTTGGATTGGTAGATATAAATGGCTCCAAAGGTTCCGATCACCGTCGCAATCAAGGCTGACAGGAAGGCCAAGAGGAAGGTCTCTGATAAGATCAGCATCAGGCGACTATCTGCGAACAATTCATTGAAATGCTCAAGCGTGAAACCCGTGAAGGCATTCATATCTCCCCCTTTATTGAAGGCATAAAAGATCAAATATAAGATAGGAAGATAGAGGATTAGAAAGACGAACCCTAGATAGAAATGAGATACTTTTTTCATCGTTCTCTCCTTTCTCTTGTTGCCCACATGGTAAAGAGCATAGCAAGGATCAGAACAACTCCGATGGTAGAACCCATTCCCCAGTTTTGTGTTGTCAGGAAGTGCTGTTCAATCGCAGTCCCTAAGGTAATGACGCGATTTCCACCGATCATCCGTGTCAACATGAATAGACTCAGACTAGGAATAAAGACAGACTGCACACCTGAGCGGACTCCATTCATGGACAAGGGGAAGACCACATGACGGAAGGTATCCCAACGATTGGCTCCCAAATCATAGCTGGCATTGATCAAGTTTGGATCTAAGTCATCTAAGACATTAAAGATCGGCAAAATCATAAAAGGCAACTCGATGTAGCTGGCTACAAAGATAAAGGAGAAATCGGTAAAGAGGATCTGCTGGGGAGCGACTCCGAGAAAGCTTAAAAAGCTATTGATGGAGCCGTTTTGCCCAAAGATTCCGATAAAGGCATAGGCCTTGAGCAAGAGATTGACCCAGGTTGGCAAGACGATCAACATCAACCACAACTGCCGGTGTTTGAGCAGCGTCAAAAAGTAAGCAGTCGGGTAGGAGATCAAGAGTGTCACCAAGGTGACGATTCCGGCATAAAGGACCGAATTAAAGCTCATCTTTAAATAGGTCAAATTTTGCGAAGTAAAGAACTCTTTGTAGTTTTCAAGTGAAAACTGCCCTTCAACGTTAAAAAAGGATTGAAAGATGATCATGACTACAGGAGCCAAGACAAAGAGAAAAATCCACAAGAAATAGGGGAGGATAAATAGATTAGAGGTTGTTTTCTTCATCTCTTTCCTCCTCAATAGCATTAATCAAACCAGCTTCTTGCTCTTCCACTTCAACGTACTCTTCGATCCGCGCATCGAATTCTTCTTCGGTTTCGTTGAGACGCATAACGTGGATATCTTCTGGTTCAAAGTCTAGCCCGATGACTTCTCCTACGATGGCCTTACGAGTGGAATGGATCATCCACTCATTTCCCAAATCATCATAGGCGATGATCTCGTAATGAACACCACGGAAGAGCTGGGTGTCCACCTTCACTTGGAGCTTGCCTTCTTCAGGAAGGGTGATGCGCAAGTCTTCTGGACGAATGACGACTTCAACTGGTTCATTTGGACGCATCCCCCCATCGACGGCTTCAAAGCGTTTGCCATTGAACTCAACTAAGTAGTCCTCGATCATGCGACCATCTAGAATGTTGGACTCTCCGATAAAGGTGGCTACAAAGTGGTTGATCGGTTCATCATAGATATCTACTGGTGTACCAGATTGGACGATTTCCCCTTCATTCATGACAAAGATCCAGTCACTCATTGCAAGGGCTTCTTCTTGGTCATGGGTAACAAAGACAAAGGTAATCCCCAAACGTTGTTGCAATTCCCGCAACTCATACTGCATGTCTGTCCGCAACTTCAAGTCAAGTGCAGACAAGGGCTCATCTAAAAGGACCACTCGTGGTTCATTGATAATAGCCCGGGCAATAGCTACCCGCTGGCGTTGACCACCAGATAATTTTTGGATCGAGCGTTTTTCAAATCCAGCTAACTGGACCATTTTCAAGACTTCTGAAACCCGACGTTCGATCTCAGCCTTGTCCACCTTTTTCAAACGAAGGGGAAAAGCCACATTTTCAAAGACCGTCATATGTGGAAACAGGGCATAGGACTGAAAGACGGTGTGGACGTCCCGTTTGTTGGTAGGGACATCATTGATCCGTTCCCCATCAAGGTAGACATCTCCAGTCGTCGCGTCCAAAAGACCGGCAATGATATTAAGGATAGTCGATTTCCCTGATCCAGATGCACCGAGCAGGGTATAGAACTTCCCTTCTTCCAATTCAAAATTGATATCCTTTAGGACAACGGTTCCGCTATCTTCAAAGACCTTTGAAACATTTTTAAACTCAATAATTGGTTTTTTCAATTCACATAAATTCCTTCTTTACTGCGATTAGCAAACTGCTTTTCAAACGAAAATGCAGCGGCTGACAGGAAAACCTGTCAGACCACCAATACCTCTCGGGGACTTACTAGACTGCCCCACCTATTTACGGTATCGATAGGCACTCACCCCCTCTCCGACTGATGCTATCGATGGTTCAATATCAATTGTTCTTCAATACTTAATCTCTTAGGCTTGGCCGATAATACGAACTTCTGGTTCTAAACGGACGCCTGAATGAGCTTCTACTGCCTCAATGACATGGGCGATCAAATCTTCGTAGTCCTTAGCTGTTCCATTATCGACATTGACCATAAAGCCGGCATGCTTTTCAGAAACTTCCACACCACCTATTCGATAGCCTTTTAGACCTGCTTCGCTGATCAATTGACCTGCAAAATGGCCAACAGGACGCTTAAAGACGGATCCACAAGAAGGGTATTCAAGGGGTTGTTTCAACTGACGAAGATGGGTCAACCGATCCATCTCCTGTTTGATTTGCTCGTGATTGCCTGGTGACAAAGCAAATTTGGCAGAGATGACGATAGAACCTGTCTCTTGAATCTTAGAATGGCGGTAGCCAAAAGCTAGTTCACTCGCTGACAGAGTTTCGATCTCCCCATCTTTGGTCAAGACCTTACAGGATACTAGGACATGCGCGATCTCTCCTCCATAGGCTCCCGCATTCATAAAGACTGCGCCACCGACACTGCCTGGAATGCCACTAGCAAACTCGAAGCCTTTCAAACTATGATGCAAGGCCACATGGGTGGTGTCGATGAGTTTAGCTCCTGCCTCTGCTTCGATCACATAACCATCCACACTGATGTCACGCAAGCGATCAAACATAATGACAAATCCCGGAATGCCCCCATCTCGGACAATGATATTGGACGCATTGCCCAGGACCATCCATGGGATTTGCTCTTGGTTGGCAAATTGGACGATGCGTTTTAATTCGTATTGGTTGCGAGGAAAAGCTAAAAATTCAGCATTCCCACCTACCTTTGTGAAGGTATAATGTTTTAAAGGTTCTTGAAAACGGATATCAATCCCTTCAAGAATTTGATTCATTTTTTCATTCATCTTTCTGTCTGTTCTCTCTCTATAAAAATACAAACTATTATACCAAATTTTTGACTATTTTTCGACTCTAAAAAACAAAAGAAGACCTATAATATTCAGGTCTTCCTTTTATCATTCATTATGCAATTTTACGAGCGATGGCACGATTCTTTTGTCCATCCAGAGCTGATTTGACCGAAATCCAAGCACCACCAAGAGTGAAGACAGCTAGCAATCCTAGATTCAAGTAAAATTTATCTGGGACGTCCCCTGAGAATGTCGCTTCATTGAGAAGCGTCCAGGTCATACCAAATGGCAAATCCAGTTCACTCATGAGCGCCAAAGTATAATCTAATTGGTTGACCAAAAAGACCGTCAAGACCATCAAAATAGCTGACACTACCACACCTTTTTTAGTCAATTTCTTACCAAGGATCTCATAACCTTTGATAGTACAATAACCGAGGGCAGCCCCTGCTAAAACAGATACATAGCCAAGACGCGCTACCAAGAGGGCAACTGCTCCACCGATGATCACACCGATCACAGCCCCTACAATCCCTAAAAGGAAATTCTCTTCCCGCGCTTCATAAGCCTCAACTGTATCTTGCACTTCGGTTTGGTAGGCTCTAAAGGTTGCATCATCGATTAAAAAGATCGCATCTCCAATTTGATACAGACCGATTGGTCCTTCCTCACCCGTTTCCGCATTCACTTGCACAAATTGGTGGTTGAGCAAGAAATCAACAATATCTTGGATAGCTGTCCATAAGGTTTCGACAGCCTTCCCTTTGGTCATTCCACCTTTGACGACGATCGAGGTCAAGTAACCATCAGAAGAGATGGCATTAATGGCTTTTGATTGTTCTTTTAATTCATTCCAAAGAATTTCACTATCTTCGATCAAGTCTCCTTCGGAACCTTGTTTCACACTGAGTGAAATGGTAAATACATTCTTGGTTTGAGCGCCTTCAATGACTAACAAGAAGCCTTCACGCTCTCCATACATCACACGGGCTTCGCCATCAAATTGCAGCCCAAGATCGGTAGCAATACTATATAAATATTCTGGTTTCATGTTTCCCCCTAAACTTTCGGGAAAGCTTGAGCTTTTCCCCATACAATTCTTATTCTACCATAGGAGAAGCAAAAAGGACATATACATTCGTATACATCCTTCTTTCATTTGTGTTACATTGAGGTTTATTTCTCAACACGAACGCCAAATGTGTCAATTTTAAGTTGGAAAATCTGACCATCTAGCCCGAGTTTTTCGAGAGCTGCGACAAAGGCTGCTGTATGCTCTGGCACTAAGAGGTTCATGATCGTTGGGCCTGCTCCCGACAGATAGGTGGCGTAAGCCCCATGCGCATGCGCGACTTCTTTGACCTGAGGAAACTCTTTGACAAGAGATTGACGGTAGCGTTCGTGGAAATGATCAGACTCGATGGAGCGACCAGCCGTCAGCAAATCTCCCTTGAGGAGAGCTGCGATAGCGACATTGGCTACGCTACTAGCTGCAACAGCTTCCTTATAAGACCATTCTTTCGGTAGGACATTCCGACTATCACTGGTCTTCAATTGGTAGCTCGGTACAAAGGCCACAAGGTCACAGCTTGGAAAGTCAGCCGTGACATATTGGACATCTTCACCGATGTAGCTCGCGATGACCATATTCCCAAAGATAGCTGGAGCTACATTATCCGGATGACCTTCGATCTCGGTCGCGATGCGTAATTTCTCAGCGTCTGATAGCTGGAGGTTGGCTAATTGGTTGGCCAATTCAATCCCTGCGACAATGACCGAGCTAGAAGAACCCAGACCACGCGCCAAAGGCACTTGACTGGTCATCTTGATTCGATGGGGCTGCATATCAGTTGAGATAGAAAGGGCTGTTGAGAGCAAAAGGTTTTTCTCATCTGTCGGAATCCCTGCTCCTAGATCATGCTCAATGAACCAAGTATCAGTTGGTTCAAGGACTTCAATGGTCAAATAGCGAGTCACGGCAATTCCAACAGAATCAAAACCTGGCCCTACATTGGCACTGGTTGCTGGAACAATAATTTTCATGCTTATTCTCCCAAGACTTTAAAGGTATTCAAGAGTTCGAAATTCGCCTCTGAATCCAATTTTTCAACCAAGTTCTTGAATTGAGTTTGGTTAACTTGGTGAGTAATGATGACAACACTTGCATAGTGACCATCTGAGTCTTCTTGAAGGATTTGCTTGAAGGAAGCTCCTTCTGCATTAAAGATTTCCGCAAGACGCAAGATTTGACCAGTCGCATCTGGTGCTTTGATTGAGAAGTAATAATTGTTCTTCACGTCTTCTGGCTTAGCCAATTGAAGAGGGCGACTGTATTCATTGAAGGCTTTACCGATCGTTCCTTCTTTTAGACGACGGACAATGCGGACGAGGTCGGCTACGACACTTGTCGCAGTTGGTTTTTGACCAGCACCTGGTCCGTAGTACATAGACTCACCAATACCGATGGATTCCACATAGACCGCATTCATGACATCATTCACTCCTGCGAGTGGATGTTGTTTTGGAAGGAAGGTTGGTGTCACTTCTGCTGCGATCCCTGACTCTGTTTCAACGATAGAGCCGACCAGCTTAATGACATATCCAAGGCTTTGAGCAACCGATACATCTTGAGGAGTGATCTGGCTAATTCCTTTGTGACCTACTTGGTCAAATTGGATATTCATCCCAAAAGCGAACTGGCTCAAGATCACCATCTTGTAAGCAGCATCGATTCCTTCAACGTCGTTGGTTGGATCACTTTCAGCGTAACCAAGACGTTGCGCTTCTGCTAAAGCATCCTCATAAGTCCAGCCTTCTTCGACCATTTTGGTCATCATGAAGTTAGAGGTTCCATTGACCACACCAAGAACCTTGGTCACCTTGTCTGAGGCCAAAGAATTCACCAAAGTTCGAAGGATTGGGATCCCACCAGCTACGGCAGCTTCATAATAAAGAGCCACTTGGTGTTTTTTAGCAATCTCTAGCAACTCGCTTCCATGAACGGCAAGAAGGTCTTTGTTAGCAGAGACCACATGCTTACCCGCTTCCAACGCACGGGTGATAAAGGTCTTAGCTGGCTCGATACGGCCCATCAATTCGACCACGATGGCAATGTCCTTGTCTTCAATGATCTCATCGACATTGGTCACAAAGTTGTAGTCATGACCAGCAGCTTGCAATTTTTCCTTCTCCGCATCATCTCGAACCAAGACCTTAGCGATCTCGATTTCATCTTGAGCTGCTTGGGTGATTTTTTCATGGTTTTCTTTTAATAAAAATGGTACGCCACTTGCAACAGTACCAAATCCTAGTAAGGCAATCTTAACAGACATCCTATTGACTCCTTGAATTTTCTATAGTAGCTCCATTATAACAAAAACTTAAGCGTTTGACAGCCAATTGCCTTAAAAATTCTGAATTTTCATGACAGGATCTGCCTGTAGCAAGTTCTGGAAAAGAACATAGAATTTGTGGTACAATAAAGAAAATAATGAAAACGGTGACACTATGAGTAAACGAAGAGTACCTAAAAAAATCAAAGCCCTACTTGGAATCAATGCCCTACTACTGGTCTGTATCTTTATTTGTAGCTTTCTTCTGATCAAACGGATCACTCAGCCGAATGACGGAAATACAAGTGGCACTGCCATAACGCGCTCGCTAGATGAACACAGCTCCTCTATTGAGTGGACTCGAGTGAAAAAGCCGGTCAAACTGCCCATCCTCATGTACCACTCCGTGCACAATATGGCCGAGTCCGAAGCTGCCAATGCCAATCTGATTGTCGATCCAGAAACCTTTGAAAGCCAACTAAAGGCCCTGAAAAAAGCTGGTTACTACACCCTGACACCTGAGGAAGCCTATCGGATCCTCGCAAAAAATGAAGTGCCAAAAGGAAAGAAATATGTCTGGTTGACCTTTGATGATGGCGTCGAGGATTTCTATACCATCGTCTATCCGCTTCTTAAGAAGTACAAGATGACCGCCACTAACAATATCATCACGGACTTTACCCAAAAGGAAAAAGAAAATGTCCTGACCTTTGACCAAATCAAAGAGATGAAAAGTGCTGGCTTGACCTTTGAAAGCCATACGGTCAATCATCCAGACCTAGCCAATTCCAGTCTTGAGACCCAAAAGAATGAGCTGGTCACTTCTAAACGCCTGCTGGATAAGGTGCTGGATCAAAATACCAGCGTTATCGTCTACCCATCTGGTCGCTACAGCCAGGTCACAATCGACCAAGCCAAGAAAGCTGACTACAAATTAGGCCTCACTACTAAAAATGGACTCGCCAGCTCCGCTGATGGCCTCTATTCCCTCAAACGAGTTCGGATCCTTCCAACCACTACAGGAGAGGATCTCCTGGCCATGATCCAAGAATAAAGAAAGACCCCTGACTGAGATCATTTCAGACAGGGGTTACTTGTTAGAGTTCCTTCTCTAGTTCATTTAGAAAGGTGATTAAAAACTGATGGCGACTTTCTGCCATTTGTTTGGCAGTCTCCGTGTTCATTTCATCTTTTAAGAGAAGCAACTTGTCATGGAAATGTTGGACGGTATCAGTGAGGGACCTCCCTTTGTGGCCACCATAGGAAAATGTTCGCGCAATTCCTACAGCTCCTATCGCATCCAGGCGGTCTGCATCCTGGACAATCTTGCCTTCTAAGGTTTCTGGATGCTTATCGCGATTTTTGCTGAAAGAAACAGCATTGATAACCCGACAAATCTGGTCGATTTGGTCTTGAGGAATACCGATCTCTTCTAGAAACATGCGAGCATTCGCATTATTCTTTGTTTGAAACAATTTATCATCATCAGCATCATGAAGAAGAGCTGACAAACCCACTATCTCCAGATCACATGGACCTTCTGCTTGTGCGATTCTCATAGCATTGGTAAAGACGCGGAGAGTATGCTCCACATCATGGCCATCCGCTCGATCAGCAAATAAGGTTTTAACATACTGCTTAGCAGCTTGGATTTGTTCTTCGATCATCATTCTTGTCCTTTGTTTAATCTCTGCTCAGTTTTATCTATTCATTTGAACTAGATATGGAGATGTGCAGTTTACTTTAAAACCACCTCTCGGTGGTGCTTACTTCTTCTTTTGTGGAAAGAGGGGCAAGCCAAGGGTCGCAATTTTCTCAGCTGGGATCTTCATACCATCCTTGATCCAATTGGAGATGACAGAGACGATGGCTGAGCTCCAGAAGGAATTGAGGTAGCTGCCAGCGCTATTCGAGGAGCTGCCATTTCGTTTTTCTAAAAAGTCATAGACTGCCTTGGTCAAGAGCCGTTCGAAATTGTAATCAATGGCTAGACTGATGATCTTAGCTTCTTTCTTGACTTCCTTAAAGAGATAGACCCAGACTTGGTAAAGGTCTGTCTTGAGATTGTAGCCATCTAAAGACTTGGTAATCTTTTCGATACTAGATTGAAAGATGGACTCTAGAATCTCTTCTTTGGAGTCATAATTACGGTAAAAGGCTGCGCGAGAAACACCCGCACGCTGAACCAGCTCAGAGATGGTGATCTTTTTCAGATCTTTTTTCTCCAACAATTGCAGGAGAGAGATTTCGATGGATTCTCGTGTAATCGCATTGTTTTCTCGGTTAAATCGTTTGAGATTTTCCAAGGATTTCTCGGATATTTTTCTTTCTGCCATAACATTTACTTTCTATCTGTCTCACCTGATGATATCTGCTTGGATAGCATTGTACTTCATGATATAATTGTAAAAGAAGACATACTACTTGTCAATGTACATTTTTATACAATTATGAGGTATGAACTGATGAAATGGAAAATTATTGCGGATTCAGGCTGTGACTACCGCTCTTTGAACAATCTGGCACCAGATACGGAGTTTGTCAGTGTCCCATTGACCATCCAAGTGGGAGAGACCATCTATACAGATGACGCCCACCTCAATATCGATCAGATGATGGAGGAGATGTATGCGACCACGACAGCTTCTAAGTCTGCCTGTCCAAGTCCCGATGATTATATGAAGTCCTTTGAAGGGGCTGAAAATATTGTCGTTGTGACCATCACTGGAACCCTTTCAGGTAGCTACAATAGTGCTGAGGTAGCTAAGAAGATTTATCTAGAAGAGCATCCGAATACCAATATCCACGTCATTAATAGCTTATCAGCTGGGGGTGAGGTGGACCTGATCGTTCGCAAGCTCAATCAGTTGGTCGCTGAAGGCCTTGATTTTGATCAAGTGGTCGATGTGATCACGACCTATCAGTCTAAGACGAAGTTGCTCTTTGTTTTGGCTAAAGTTGATAATCTGGTCAAAAATGGGCGTCTCAGCAAATTGATCGGAACTGTTGTCGGACTCCTCAATATCCGTATGGTCGGAGAAGCTAGTAAGACGGGTACCCTCGAGTTGCTCCAAAAAGCACGGGGCCAAAAGAAAGCGATCAAGGCTGCTTTTGATGAATTAATCAAGGCGGGTTATGCTGGCGGTCATATCACCATCGCCCACCGCAACAATGAAAAATTTATCGAGCAATTCTCTGCATTGGTTCGTGAAAAATTTGCCCATGCAATGATTGAAGTCCTTCCTACTTCTGGACTTTGTAGTTTCTACGCCGAAGAAGGTGGCCTCCTCATGGGCTATGAAATTTAATCACCATCAAAAAGGCTCCTCAAGCTGCTTGTCTTGAGGAGTCTATTTTTATTCTCCGATCTCTTGGTAGAGAGTGCGGATTTTTTTGTGGTAGATGGTATAGCTGATCCCAGCTCCAATCAGCAGTATGACACTATAAAGGATCACAGCCAGCAGGGTGCTGACGGAATGATAGGTCCAAATGAAGCTGACAATGATCAAGAGAAACATCACAAAGAGAAAGACAATCAAGAGAATAGATTGAAGAACTGCATTCCCACGATGACGGGTCATCAATTCCGTGATATTGGTCCAATTGGTGCTAAAGTTCTGAAAATCTTTGACATAGTCTCGAATGCAGATCGGAATGGTTGTTACAACCCAGATCAATAACATAGCTAGGATAGCCAAGGGATGGACGCCAAAATAGAGACAAACGCCAACTAGAAGAATGACAGGAAGGATGGATTGCACCAGATAGAGCAACCAAAACTTCATGAAAAGATAGCGTTTGAAATCAATAGGGAGGGATCTCAAGTACTCAAAATTTTCGCGCTCTAGCGAAATACCGATACTGGTCAAGCCTCCAAAACTATTGAAAACACCGATCAAGATGGCAACAAGGGTCAGTGGCACCAGATACTGGGGCGTCAAGTAAGGACTGAGGCCTCCTATATTTTTCGATGCTCCTGCTGCTCCACTGAGGAGAAAAATATAAGGCAGAATGCTCATCATCAAGAGGACTTGCACCATAAGGGTTCCATCGCTCAAGAGTCTGCGATGATACTGAATGACAAATCGTCTAAAGGAGTCTTTCTGACCCACATGGAGCACTTTCACGCGCTCTTTAACGGTTTGGTTGGTCGCAACTGCAAGGGCCGCATCATAGAACTGCGGAATCACGATTTTACGAACCAGGCCGATCAAGACCAGAAGGACCAGGATCCAGCCCAAGAGGCCAAGGATCGCTTCGACATCAAAAGGATGGAGGATAAACTGATGAAAGGCCGTAAAAGGTGGAAATAGAATGGGAATATCTGCGCCCCCCGTCACTTCTACCCGATGGGTTTGGACTAGATTGAGATAGAGATAAGCTCCTAGACTCAGAAGAGAACCGATTCCGACCATGATGTTGGAAACCAGGGTCGTGTGTTTTTTGAAAAAGAGGGTCTTGGTGATCAAATGAGCTAATAAGATCGTCGCTAAAAAGAGAACGCCTAAGAGAATTAAGGCACAAAAGAGGCCTAGCAGGATCCCTAACGGATTGAAGCCGCCTGCTTGCACAGGTAAGATCAGAAAATAGCTGACCAAGGGAAGGATAGCCATGAGGAGGGTCAGGATGACCGAGATACTCTTTCCAGCAATGACTTCCGCATCTGAGAAGGCATAGGGCCTGTAAAACTGGAGGTCCTTGCTTTCATAAAAGACATTGTAAAAACTCATAAAGCCTTGGGAAATGGTCATCAAGGAAAAAAGGGCGACCATATTGACAAAGAAGGCTGGCTGATGGACAAAATCATAGATGCTAAAGAGCAAGCCAAATATGAGGAAATAGACCAATCCTAAAAAGAGATAGTTGAGCACCGATTTACGGGCAACATTGAGTTTGACGTCCGGTTTTTTGGCCTGTTTGGCACGTAATTTTGCGATCTGAGCGGGCTGACTGGCATAGATGATATTAACATTGACCAGCTGCTGTATGATCTTAAGACGCATGATCGCCACCTTCTTCCTTCCGACCCGCTAGGCTGAGATAGATACTTTCCAGATTTTGTTCGGGGTGTTGGCCCTTTAATTCCTCGATCGTCCCATAGAAAATGAGATTTCCTTTTTTGAGAATAGCGATTTTATCACAGAGTTGTTCAGCCACTTCTAAGACGTGGGTAGAGAAAATAACCGTCTTGCCCCGATCCGCATGCTGGCGCATCATTTGTTTTAAATCGTAAGAGGCCTGTGGGTCCAAACCGGTCATCGGTTCGTCCAAAACCCAGATATCTGGATCTGACAAAAGGGCTGCAATGACGAAGACCTTCTGGCGCATCCCATGTGAAAAGGATTCAATCACTTCATAGCGGTGGCTCTGAAAATCAAAGATCCTTAGAAGCTCCTCTAAGCGATGGTCACAGTCTTTTTGACTCATATCATAAGAAGTCGCAACCAACTCCCAGAATTCATTGGCTGTGAGACGCAAGAAAAGATCTGGCGAATCCGCCACATAACCGATCTTCTTTTTGATCGCAAGCCGATGGCTATAGAGGTCCTGACCATCCACTTCAATGGATCCAGTGGTTGGGGTGATGACACTGACCAGACTCTTAATCGTCGTTGACTTACCGGCTCCGTTATGGCCAATCAGTCCGACAATTTGCCCATCCTCGATTGTCAGATCCAAGTGGTTGAGGGCAATGTGCCCATCGTAATCTTTGGTAACTCCGTGAAATGTAATCATGCTAACTCCCTTTTTGATCCTCACAGGGACCGTTTTTTCTTATTCTGTTGATAAGCGATCATCGAAATGGTAGAGCAATTCTAGCAGATAGTTTGGAATGGTTTCCAAGAAGTCTTCTTTGTAGACCCGCTCTCCTCGCTTATGCAATTCTTTGCCCCAAGGGCCTAGATTGACCGCTGGAACCTGAATTTGGGCAATTTTTTCCAGATCCAGATCATAGACCTGGGCTGGTGTGGCTAGGCTATCCAAGACGACTTGATAAGAGGCCACATCCTTTTCCAAGGCACAATAACTGGTGTCGTTAATCCCCATAAAGTATTCTTCCACTTTTAAGAGGTAACCTCTTTGGTCCAGATACTCACGGTAATCAGTGATGAGGGACACGATATTGAAATCGGTATTGTCTAAAAAGCGGCAGTTCATGGAAGGATAATATGGGGGCGCAAAACCGATGACTACCATGGGATCTTTATCTCCGAGAAACTCAAGGAGTCGCTGGATTTGCTGAATCGCAAGGCTCTGGTAGCTGGTCCCATTACGAAAATCTTGCTCCGCTTTTTTATTAGAAGCTTCTCTAAAGGCTTGGTAACCCTCTAAGGCTTGGCAACGTTCCTCTAGTTCTTGATAGGTGATGACTCTTGGCCTTGCAATAATGTGGTCTTGGCCTGCCTGATCCTGCAAGTGCTCGTACTTCTTGTAAAAGGCGTCCAAGGCCTCCTGACTAAGCTCATAGATTCGTTGCAAGAGCTCTTGCGGTGTTTTCTTCAAATGCAATACACTGAAATAACCAGCCGCATAGAGCACGGTCGATACATCGTACTGCTCCTTCAAATCTCTGAGATAGGACCAAGAAGGAAGGGGAGACGTTTCTCCCAAGGCCTGATCTGCCAGATCGGGATGAAGATCCAGCTGGCTTGCAATGGCTACTAGGAGCGACAAGGCATTGATCCCTTTGAGGGGCTCCTTCATATGGGACAAGACGCCTTGCGCCACAACGACTGGCATGAGTTTACCAACTGTGCCAATGTGAAGGACCTTTTCTTTTCCTACCTCTGATTCAAAGGGTTCTGAATCCACTGCTAATACATAATTCAGATCAAACTTTTCCTGCAAATCTGTGAGGAGGCCCAAGGCTCCACGCATCCCCTGTGAATAGGATTCCTCATCTCCAACAGAGAGATAGAGCAGATTGACCTGACCTTCTGAGGGATCTGCTGCATAGGCTTCCAGAACCCCTAATTGAAGGGCTAGGGCTGCTTTCATATCGCAAGACCCTCTGCCAAATTTCCACTCCCCAGAAGCTAAATCTTCCTGCATATCTGGTCGCCTATCCAGTGTTTTCAAGGCTTCTGCTACTTGATCAGAATCGAGCGCGATTTCTGCCAAATTTCCATAGTCTTCTAGATCGACTGTATCATGGTGGTGGAAAAGGATAACTGTTTTTTTCTTGCCCTTATCAACCAAGGCCCAATTGACCGACCGATGCAAGTGATCCTGTGGCACCTGATAGCGCCCAAAATAGTCCGGATGTTCCTTGAAATAGGGGATTTGTCCAATCCGTTGATCCAGGTAGGCTTCGATTCCTTGCTCGGTCTCAGTGTTGGTAAAGCTTGGGATCGCCAAGGCTTCAGTAAAAATCGTTTCGATGCTCTCTCTATTGGTGGTTTTCACTTTCTCTCCATCCTTCTTTTCTATTATTCATCTTTGTGAGCTTTGCCAAGTGACAAAAGGCTGGTGAGCATGAGTCCTAGGAAGCCAAAGAGAGTCCAAGAGCTTGTTGCTTGACCTGTTTTTGGAAGGCTTGGTTGGCTTGTCACTTCTACCTCATCTTTATCAGCTCTTTGAGCCAATTCTTGTGCAGTTTCTTCTTTTTGTTCCTTACGGAAGTCCATCAGATCCCGACCGTGGCTTGGTTTTTGAGGAATTTCAGAAGCAGCTGGATTGGTTGGAATCATTGGATTACTTGGAACAATTGGTTTTTCTGCTTGATCTACTGGACTTGGGTCTTGTTCAGGATCTACTTTTGGTTGAATGGTTGCAATTGGTAAAATCCGATCTGCCATTGTGGCATACTCTGTATCTTTTTCACTTGGTTGATAACGGAACAAGAGAGACCGGCTGTTTTCTACGATTGGAATCGTTGCAGAAATAGAATCTGTCTTGAAGGTCACTTCATAAGGATCTGCAAAATAGATGTAATCCGGATCATAGGTGTGCAAACTCAAAACCAGTCGATGGCCTTTTTTCACTGTATAGAGATTTGGTTGCAGATACATGGTGTAATCATGATATTCGTTTTCTTTCAGATCAATAGAATGACTAGAACTTGCTGAGTCATAGCGAGATGCTGGATTAGCCAAATTCATCCAACCACGCGCAATCACCACACTCTTAACCTTGTGGGTCTTGTAACGTTTGAGAGGCAAGGTTTCAAGGTTGCTACCATTCCAGTAGCCTGTCTCATCGATGGTTTCCTTGTCTAATGTGCGTGTGCTATAACCGTCTTTATCATAGGTAATTTCTTCTTTGACCACATCAAAGTCTTCGTCTGAGACATCCATCAAGGTCGCACTGACATGGGCATGGTTTTTGTCTCCCTTGACAAAAGCAGCGCTAAAATGCACAGGGATATGGCCTTTAATGGTGACATCTTGATCAACTGGTGCTGCATAGGAAGCCGCTACTTCTGAGGAATGGAAGGCCGCATCTTGGTTGCGTGTGGTCCAGTTATTTCCCGTACCATAGTAATCCCCAGTCACTGTCACATCCTCCCGTTTGGAATAAATTCGAGCGGAGATGGCATTGTTGGTATCCCATTTATCAAAACGACGCCATTTACTTGGATCAAGATTGTCCTGAGCTGTTACTTGTGGAAGGTTTTCAATCCCATTTTCAATACCATAGAGGTAATGGCTATACCAGAGATTCATCAGGTCATTAAAGGCTTGACCTGCGACTTCGGTTCCTGACCAACGAGTAGATGGATAAACGTGATTGCCCTGGTGGAGCAAGACCTTGGCATCGATCCCCGCCTTTTTATAGGCTTCTAACATGAGTTCAAAATGTTTGGGTTTGACATTGTCATCATTGAGACCTTGAATGATGAGAGGAGCCGCTTTCAAGTTGGCTGCGTTTAGCGTGTAGTCGCGTTTGGCATATTCTTCGTTGTAATTATGACCATCCTTGTGTTGGAGCTCATTAAGCTTGGTGATATAGGCTGCATAGTAATCCTTGACCTTATCCCAATCTTCCTTATCAAGGATTCGGCCTGAGGTATAGACAGATAGCCAAGATAGGTCATTGGAAGCTCCTGTATCCAGAGGAGATCCTTGGCTGTTGAAATGGTCGTACCAACTAGCAATCCCTGCAGCCGGCACAATGGTCTTGAGACCTTCAACACCAGTAGAAGCCACACCAAATGTTGTCGTACCTGCCCAAGACAAACCTGTCATGGCGACGTTTCCGTTGGACCAGTCTGCCTTGACTTCATGGTTACTAGTCTTATCTGAGTAGGCTTTGCGTTTGCCGTTTAGCCACTCCACGATATTTTTATAAGCTGCGACTTCAAGGTCAGAGCCGGTCGTATTGATCCCGTCTGATCCTTTTGAGCCCAAGCCACTGCTGGTCACCACTGCATAACCACGGACTAAGAAATAATTGTACCAGTTGAGATTTTCGTAATCATAATGCGTATAGTCTTCAGAGCTTTCACGCGGATTGACATAGTACCAATCCTTTGGATTGGTCGCCTTGGCCACTTCCTCAGTCGTAACGGTCTTGGTTGCTTGGCGTTTGGCAGGTTTTTCATAGAGCTTGGCCATATCGAAGTTTCCACCTTCTTTAAGACCAATTCCCTCTAAGGTACGCTCTTCTGTTGTTCCTGTTACATAAGGACTAGCTTCAAAAATGGTCGCAGCTTTATAGTCCCCATTGACAGCAGCTTTTGGCACCTGCACAAAAGTCTTAACCAAGTCAGGCTTGCCGTCGCCATCCGTATCATAATCGGTTTCCACATAGACAATATAGCGGACGATGTCACTCTTATCATAGGAGTAATGCTCCGGATCGTCTCCTGGCGTAAATGGGAAAATAGGTTGTGCTTTGCCATTCAAAAAGAGAGGAGTCTTCTTGTCTGCGCGGTAAGCAGCACGGAGCTGTTTGGCTACATCAACCATCGAAGTGAGATTGGTAACTGGAGCAGAGCCATCTACTCCTTCCTTGACCATCCCCAAGCTCTTAGCAAAAGCTAATCGGTCTTTATCAGTAGATCCGACTTGGTTTTCCTTGGTCGAAGCCCAGTTCAAGAGTTGATTGACTGCCTCCGTCACCGTAACTTCTTTTTCACGATCCTGGTCGGTTACAGTCGCACCAGTAATTTTAGCCAAATCCCCTTGGGTTACTTTTGGAGTCGCACTCACCTCTTGACTGCGAACGGCAGGCGTCGCAGGCGCAGGGCTTGACTGATTGGCTAGAGTGGACTCAACAGTTGGGGCGCTCACTACCGCTGGACTTGATGCAGGTTCTTCCTGTAGCTCAGTTGTCGGAGCGGTTGGTGAAGTGGTTGGTCGGTTAGTTTCTGAAACCTCTTCCACTTTTGCAGGCTGAACGGTTTCTTTGTTGTCTCCTTGTGTTGAGCTCACTGTTTCAGTAACTTCAGATCTTATCGCTGGAGGAGTCACCGTCTCCTCAGTAGTTGTGCCGCTTACTTGATCTGCTTGCACATGCTGGGCGAGTACAGCAGGACTAATCAGTAAACCTGCAACGAGTAGAGAAACAAGAGTTGTTTTTTTCATAAAATGGTCTCCTTTCACCATTTTCAAAGTCAGTCCTGGCAGATAGCACTACCATTCTGACTCTATTATTTTATATACTTTCTTCATTTCTTTCATGTATGCGATTTTTTTCTAGGAAGGGCTTGTTTCCAGTGCAAACGTTTGTCCTATCCAACTATTTTTGGTAAAATAAGGACATTCACATGAAAGAAGAAATAAAAATGGAAAATCAAACCTTAATGCAATATTTTGAGTGGTATTTGCCCGCTGATGGGAACCACTGGACGCGTCTTGCTGAAGATGCGCAACACTTAGCAGACTTGGGTATTCGCAAGGTCTGGATGCCGCCTGCCTTTAAAGCTACTTCTAACAATGACGTTGGTTACGGGGTCTATGACCTCTTTGATTTGGGCGAGTTTGACCAAAAAGGAACGGTTCGTACCAAATATGGTTTCAAAGACGATTATCTTCAAGCCATTCAAGCCCTCAAAGATGCTGGGATTCAACCAATGGCCGATGTCGTACTCAACCATAAAGCTGCCGCTGATGGCTTAGAGGAATTCGAGGTCGTTGAGGTCGATCCGATGGATCGAAACAAGGTTCTCACTGAGCCCTTCACCATTCAAGGATGGACCAAATTCACCTTTGATGGCCGAAATGGAGCCTATAATGACTTCCACTGGCATTGGTACCATTTCACCGGTACTGACTACGATGCTTCTCGTAATAAGAATGGGATCTACCAAATCCAAGGAGACAACAAAGGTTGGGCTCATGGGGATCTGGTGGACAAGGAGAATGGAAACTACGATTACCTCATGTACGCCGATATCGATTTCAAACACCCTGAGGTTGTAGAAAATCTCGATCAGTGGGCTGAATGGTTTATCGAAACGACTGGTGTAGAAGGTTTCCGTCTGGATGCGGTTAAGCACATTGACTCCTTCTTTATGAAGAATTTTATCCACAATATCACCAAAAAATATGGAGAAGATTTCTACGTTTTTGGCGAATTTTGGAATGGGGACACAGAAACCAATGATGAATACTTGGAAAGCATTGACTACTTGTATGACTTGATCGATGTGGCCCTCCACCAAAATCTTTTCAGAGCTAGTCAAGAAGGTGAAAATTTCGACCTGCGAACTATTTTTGATGGAACACTAGCGCTGAATCATCCTGAACAGGCCGTGACCTTTGTGGACAACCATGATACCCAACGAGGGCAAGCCTTGGAATCTACCATTGAAGAATGGTTTAAGCCTGCTGCTTATGCCTTGATCTTACTTCGTGAAGCTGGTTTGCCTTGTGTCTTCTATGGAGACTACTACGGTATCAAGGGCAAATTTGCGCAAGAAAGTTTCCAAGAGGTTCTCGATCGTCTCTTACGGGTTCGTAAAGATCTGGCCTACGGGGAACAAACGGACTACTTCGATGATCCTAATTGCATCGGTTGGACACGCTCAGGTACAGAAGAAGCAGCACCGATTGCCTGCTTGATTTCCAATAATCAAGCTGCTACAAAAGTTATGGAGATCGGCTCAACATACGCTGGTCTTACCTACTATGATGTCCTTGAAAATTGCTCAGAAACCGTCCAAGTTCAAGAAGACGGTACTGCTGAATTCCCAGTGGCAGAGCGCTCCGTCAGCGTCTGGGTAGCCCAAGATACAGAGGGCCAATAACCTTTATATATGATTTTCTCCTAGGATCTACATCTTCCTAGGAGAATTTTTTTCCTGTAAAAATTTTATAGGAAATACAGCTTCATTTTAGCACTATAAGAAAGCGCTGTCAATGGGTAGCGCGTCTATTTGAAAGAAATAAAGAGCATAAAAAAGCTCGTTTTCCAGTTTGGAAAACGAGTCTTCTTTTTAGCTCAATTCTGCAATGATTTCTTTCAATTGCGCTTTCGTATGAACTCCAGCAACTTGTTTGACAACTTGTCCATCTTTTTTAAAGAGAAGAGTTGGGATTGACATAATACCGAATTGACGTGCTGTATTTGGATTTTCATCTACATCCATCTTACAGATTTTCAAATCATCTTCATGTACTTCTTCTGCCAACTGATCCAAAATTGGAGCTTGCATGCGGCATGGACCACACCAAGTTGCCCAAAAGTCAATCAAGACAAGTCCTTGGCTGGTTTCTTGTTCAAAAGTTGCATCTGTGATTACGTGTGCCATATTTCCTCCTTTTTCAGTAGTGACTACTGATTCTGCATTTCTACTTTTATTTTACACTAAATGATGCCATTTTAGAAATATTTGCTACGGGGACTCCTTAGGCATCTTCTCTCTTTTTGCGCCAAAAGATGAGACTAGAAGCTGTAAGGCTGATCACACCGAAGAGACCCAGAGCATGATCTTTGCTCCCTGTTTGAGGAAGCATATGGTCTGCTTGTTCTCCTCCTACTGCAGAAGTCACTTCTTGAGGATCTTCTGTATCTGATTCCGAAGTCGTGGTAACAAATCGAGGACCATAGGATACTGCTAGGGCACGATGAGGTTGCTCTTGTGTAGCTGATCCTGTCTTCATCTCCTCTACCTTGTCAGGAGTATTTGGACTTGGTTGGACAAGGTGTTCTGGGCTTGGAAGCCTATATTCTTCCTTGTAGTGCACTTCTGGAGCGACTAGAGCAGCTCCTTCTATTTCTGGCAAGTTCGCATAGTCTGTATCTGTTGCACTTGGTACATAGGATGCCTTTTGGGCGCGGGTCTTTTCGACAATTGGAATCGCTGCCTGGATAGAATCTGTCTTGAAGGTCACTTCATAAGG
>NZ_KV812036.1:212604-239560 GCF_001813295.1 Streptococcus sp. HMSC072G04 | reverse complement strand
AGAATCTGTCTTGAAGGTCACTTCATAAGGATGCTCCACCGTTAAATCAGACGGGTCATAGGTGTTAAAGACTAGAGCTAACTTGTGACCTTTCTTAACCGTATAGAGATTTGGTTGGAGATAAACCGTGTAATCGTGGTATTCCCCAACCTTTGGCTCGATGCTTGCGCGAGAGCTTGCTGAATCGTAGCCAGACTCAGGGTTCGCAAGGTTGATCCAGCCTTTCGCGATCACCTTGTACTTGGTCTTGATGGTTTCGTATTCGGCAACAGATAGGTTGCTTAAATTGCTTCCCATCCAGAAACCGTCTGCTGTTTTATCTTGCTTGACGCTACCATTTCCCACCACGTCAAAGTCCTCATCTGCCACATCTACCAAGAGGGCGTTAATTTGGAAATTCTTTCCTTGACCTTTGGCAAGAGCTGCCTTGAAATGAACGGGGATGTGGCCCTTGATCGTAGTGTCCTCAGAAACATCAGAAACAAAGGTCAGATTGGCCTTAGAAGAGGCTTTGCTGACTGTTTCATTACGGTTAGCGATCTCAACACCTGCAGCCGCATAGTCACTAGAAATGGTTTCTTCTAGGCGTTTCGAGCTTGCATTCAAGAAGAGACGTTGACTGCTCTTCCAGTTATCATAGCTGGTCCACTTACTTGGATCATAGTTGTTTTGAGCTAGAACCGCTGGCAAACTTTCGACGTGATTGTCCACACCGTAGAGGTAATGGGTCAGCCAGGTATTGAGCAGGTCATAAAAGTCCTGACCATTGGCAGTGATGCCGTATCCCCGTGACATAGCCGCTGGATAGACGTGATCTCCTTGGTGGAGATAGAGCTTGACATCTTGTCCTGCTTTCTTGAGGGCATCGTACATGAGTTCAAAGTGTTTGGTCTTAACATTGTCATCATTCAAGCCATGGACGATCAGGGCGCTGGTCTTGAGATTTTCTGGATGAAGGGTATAATCCCGCTCCTTCCAGACATCGCTGTAGTTACGATCATGGGCGTACTGGTCCTTGTTCAGTTGGTTGATGTAGTTAGAATAGTTTTGCCAAATACCTGCCCAGTCGTCTTGGTCCAGCATCCGTGTGCTAACGTAAAGGGAGAGCCATGAAAGGTCACTATAAGGTGCATTACCAAACTGGGTACCTTGGCTATTGAAATAATCATACCATGAGGCGATTCCTGCTGCCGGAACGATGGTCTTTAGGCCTTCTACGCCTGTCGCTGCCACACCAAAGGTCGTGGTTCCAGCCCAGGAGAGACCTGTCATAGCGACATTGCCTGTTGCCCAGTCTGCCTTGATTTCAACATTGCTAGTCTTATCGGTGTAGGCCTTGCGTTTGCCATTAACCCATTCGATGATATTCTTAAAGGCATTGATTTCGAGATCAGACCCCGTCGTGTTAAATCCTTCTGATCCCTTGGTACCAAGTCCAGCGCTGGAGATAAAGGCATAGCCCCTGACCAAGAAATAGTCGTACCAGTTCAGATCTTCGTAGTCATAGATATACTCGTAGGGACTGTAGTAATACCAATCCGATGCCTTGGCTTTTTTCGCTGCTTCTACTGTTGTTTCACTGCTTACTGGCTGTCTCTTTGCAGGTTGGCTGTGCAGTTTCTTCATGTCGTAGCTACCGTCTGTTGGAAGCCCCAAACTTTCAAGGGTCACGTAGTTTTCATCGAGCGTCCCCGCTACGTAAGGGCGCGCTTCCAGAATAGTGGATGCCTTAAAATCACCTTTCGCTACAGCTTTTGGTAATTGAACAATGGCTTTGACTAAGTCAGGCTTGCCATCTGCATCGGTGTCATAGTCCGTTTCGACATAGACTGGGAAGCGCACAATTTGGCTGTCCTCATATTTGTAGTCTTGGTTTTCTTTTTCTCCCGTCGTATAAGGGAAAATCGGCTGGGCACGACCATTTAAAAAGAGCGGGCTTTTCTTTTCAGCCCGGTAGGCATCGTAGAGTTTCTTAGCTGTTTCATACATCTTGGCCAATTCTGGCTGACTGACCTTACGAGTCAGATCTTCTGATTTTTCAATCAAGCCTAAACTTTTGGCAAAGCGTTCGCGATCTGCTTGGCTTTGGCCCAATTGGCTAGGATCTGTCGCTGCCCATTGAAGCAAGCCATTAACAGCATCTTGGACCGTCAACTCTTTAGAGGCCTGATCCGCTGCAAGGGTGCTACCTGTAACCTTTGCTAAATCATTACTTGTTGCCGGAGCTTCTGAACTGGGAGCAGATTGAGGTGCAGCTTCCCTGTTGGTTGCTGCTGGACTTGCTACTGGAACCGTAGGCTCACTTTGTCTTGTGTGTTCTTCTGTATCAGGCGCTACTTGATTGGCACCTGCCGTCCGATCCAGCGATGCATCACTCAAGCTCGCTCCTTCTTCACTAGTGACAGCACTTGCGTCACTTGTTTTCGGTCTTGCTTCAGTAGCTGGAGCATGGACCACTTCTGTTGATGGAGCTAGTTCTTCCGTTTGCTCGTCTGCTGCTGCTACTTGATGCAAGACCATCGGTGCGATCAATAAACTTGATGCGACAATGGAAACCATTGTTTTCTTTTTCATGTCAATCTCCTCACTTTTTGTAATCAACACTCCTATTATACTATGTAAGCGTTTTTAGATCAAATAGATACTCAAACAATCCCACAAAAAAACCGAGGCATCAGCCTCGGTTATCCATTCTTATTTGACATGTTTCTTAAGATCTTCTTGTGCTTTTTTGTTTGACTCTGCTTGTTCTTTTTGCCATTTTTCAAGGGCTTTGTTGTAGTCAGCAGTTGTCACAGCTTTATCTTGGAGTTTCATTCCTTTGTAGATCACGTGGTCTTTTCCTTTACCACCAGTCCATGCAAATGGAGCTGAGAATGGTTCGATACGTGTCAAGAATGGACGTCCAGTTGATGAAGAAGTTGGCATAACAAGGGCGCTATCAGTCAACCAAGCTTGCGCTGCCGCATATTTTTCGTAGCGTTTGTTGACGTCTTGTGTTTCTGCACCAGCATCTTTGATCATCTTTTCAAAGTCGTACAGACCAACTTTTTTAGCTGCTTCATTGTTTTCACTTGGGTCAAATCCAAGGAAAGTCTTAGTATTTTCACCAGATGAAGCTTTCAAGATATCCATGTAAGTTGATGGGTCTTGGTAGTCAGGGCTCCATCCAACATTATCAGAGAGATCCCAGTCTTCGCCAGCCGCATTTGGCGCAAAGAGGGTCACATTTTGAAGGTCTTCCTTAGAAAGCATTTGGATATCGATGACGATATTTTCTTTACCAAGTGCTTCTTCAACAGATTGTTTGAAGGATTGTACCCGTTGAACTCTTGATGGTGTGGTTTGGTCTACAGGCATATCGATGTGAATTGGGAATTTCACACCTTCTGCTTCCAAGGCAGTCTTCGCTTTTGCAAACTCTTCCTTCGCTTTCTTAGCATCGAAGAGACCATTTTGACCATCGTCTAGTTTAGTAGATTTCCACTCATCTCCGTAGGTATCCAATTGAGTTTTCACCATTTCACCAAAGGTCTTACCATTAGCTTGGACAAATGTTGGTGGAATGTAGAGGTTACGGATGATCTTGCTTGCTCCGTCTTTTCCGTTCAATTGAGCAGCATACGCTTCACGGTTGAAGGCAAAGCTGATCGCTTGACGGAAGTCCTTGTTCAAGAGAGCTTTCTTAGTAGATTGTTTTTCTTCATCGGTCTTCTTAGCAGTGTGTTTGTAAGATTGACGGTCGATGTTGGTACCAATAACATAAGAAGCGGCATCTTGAGGAGTGTAGGTGATTTCGTCTTTGAATTCTTTGGCTTGCTCTGAGTAACCAGATCCAGTTGGGAAGAGTTTGGCCAAGCTAAGAGCATTTTCACCGAATGATTTAGCCAATTTACTTTGGTCTTGTCCATCGTAGAATTCCAATTTCACATCTGAGATGTAGACCTTGTCTTTATCCCAGTAGTTTTCATTCTTGGTCATTTCGATAGAAGATTTTGAAGTAAAGCTCTTCAAGATGTAAGGACCATTGTAAAGAAGGGAGCTAGTGTCACTTGCTTGAGCGAATTTATCCCCTTTTGATTTCACGAATTTTTCGTTGACAGGGAAAGTGATCCCAAGAGTCAATTTAGAGTTCCAGTAAGATTCTGGTTGGTTCAAAGTGATTTGAAGGGTATGATCATCAACTGCTTTTACTCCTACAGCTGAGAAATCTTTATTTTTACCACTGACGTAGTCATTCAAGCCTTTGATAGAATCCTGGATGATGTAGAGCATTTCTGATTTGTTATCAGCCGCATATTTGATCCCTGTGACGAAATCTTTAGCTGTTACATCCGCATACTCTTCGCCTTCTGAATCATACCATTTAGCATCGTCACGAAGTTTATAAGTATAAGTCAAGCCATCTTGCGAAACTGTCCAATCTTTTGCAAGAGATGGAATTAAGTTACCGTATTTGTCATTTTCAAACAAACCATCAATCAAGTTTCCTGTGATATCGTGGGTTGCTGCTTTACCAGATGTGATATAGTTTAGGTTTTCTGGCTCAGTCTCATAGACATATGAGAATTTTTGACCGTTGCTTGAGCTAGATGATTTAGAACCACCCGAACAAGCTGCTAGGATACCTGCTGAAAGGAGGGCAACTCCCGCAAGTGCAATGACATTTCTTTTTTTCATGTAAAACTCCTTAAGAAATTTTAAGTTTATTTTAAGATTATACCACAAAGATTTTCAGAAGAAAAGGAATTTTCAGAAAATTTTAGTTTATGAAAAAACTACTCCGGAGAGTAGTTCCAATTTTTAATCTACCAAGTCGCTCTTGAGGTAGGCATCGACCATGCGCTCTGTTGCGACTACAGAATCCAAGTGAGTCCGCTCATATGAGTGGCTAGATTCGATCCCTGCTCCAAGAAGAGCATGTTTGACTTCTGCTCCTGCGCTCATGGCTGCAGATGCATCTGATCCATAGAAAGGATAGATATCCAACTTATAAGGGATTTCTTGAGCTTTTGCAAGAGCTACCAAATGCTGACGGAACTCGTAGTGATACGGTCCTGAAGCGTCTTTGACACAGATGGATACCGTGTATTCATCCGTAGCTTGGTCGTCTCCCATAGCTCCCATGTCCACTGCCAAGTATTCGACCACTTCAGCCGGAATACTTGAATTAGCCCCATGCCCCACTTCTTCAAAGACTGAAAAGGCAAAGGTGGTCGTTACTGGCAATTGGATCTGTTCTTCCTTATACACACGCAGAAGATTCAAGAGAATCGCCGCACTCACCTTGTCATCTAAGTGGCGAGATTTGATAAAGCCAGTATCTGTCACAATGGTCCGGGGATCAAAGCTGACAAAGTCCCCAACTTCAATGCCAAGGGCACGGGTTTCTTTTTCATTGGTCACTTTTTCATCCAGACGGACTTCCATATTGTCCTGGGTCCGCTCGACAGTCCCTGCATCCTTGTAGACATGGCAAGAAGTCTGATGGACCAAAATCGTCCCAGAATGGGTCTTTCCGGTATTGGCTACATGGACCGTACAATTTTCCCCTTCAATCATATTCCATGGGAAAACACCGATACGGTCCAGCTTAAGGCGACCATCTGCTTTCACCGCGCGGACAATAGCCCCCAAGGTATCCACATGGGCTGTGACGTAGCGTTGTTTGTCTGTGATCAAACCAGGGACGATCACATTCACCCCACCCTTAGCAGTCCGAGTTACTTCGTACCCAAAGCCTTTAATGGTTTTGACTAAGTAGTCTGCGATCTCACGTGTAAAACCGGTCGGGGAAGGAATGGATGTCAATTCCTGCAAATAAGTCACTGTCTGATTCATAATGCCTCCAAATGTGTTTTTCTTTATTCTAGCATGAAATAGGTGGAATAGCTAGAGGAGAGGGTTATAGGGTGAGGTTTTTCAACTCTTCCCGCACTTGCATTAAGAAAAGGCCTAGCTTGTTCTTCCCAGAGCCATCTCCCCCATCAGCCCAGTAGGCGTCGTTTCGCGTATGTTCGATGATGATGGCATCTCCTGTCGCCAGCAATTCTTTAGCAATTTCGGGATTTTGGCTAAATTTCATCCGAAGGGCCTGAAGCATCACCTCATCTTTGATCTCTTCCCAATCTGGTCTCAAGGGATTTTGACGATTGCGTCCCTCTAAGGCAGCATCCATTGGAGATGCTATCTGACGAATTTTCTCTTGAATTTGGGGCACTAAAAACTTTTGTGCTTGAAAATAATGCTCTGATGTTGGCCAGATTCTGCTACCATCTGAAAAAGGGTAGGGAGCAAAATTGGACATAAAACCATAATCATCATTTACTTTATAAAATTTAATGTCTTTCACCTTTATCCTCGATTCCAAAATCTCCCAATGATTTTTGCTTTTCTTTTAATAACTGTGTCACATAATCAGGCTCTACCTTGAGGAATAGCTTCAAGGTATCATGAATTCGCCAATAATTATCCTCAGGTTTTTCCATAATGGTTGAAAGGAAGTGTTTCAAGTAGGGGATGTATTCCGTATAATGTTCCTCGCTAACCAGTCGATATATTTTTGAAATATCATAATATCCAGTCTCAGCCTGTTCGATGATTTTACAAACATAAGGAAAAATTTCCCCTCTAGCTATCTTCTCTTCGCCCAAATCATACCGGCTCGCCCAATAATTTACGATATCATATAGAAAAATCCGATTGGTATCATCATAACCATACAGACGATGCGAAATCATCCACTCTAATTGCCCTTGACTGAACATCTGAGTCAAGACATCAAAGCCTTCTCTGATTCCCCAAATGGTCAACAATCTAGAGGCTTGATAACGTAAATAGTCATCATCACTATCCAATAATGAAGTCAACTTTTGAATCGTTTCTTCAGGAACATCCTCTAGATCAACATCTTCCAATATATCTGCATAATCAACCCCTTCAGGGACTTTATAAAACAAATCTTTTACTTCTTTATTGTTCATCACTTCTCCATTATTTGGGGAATTATTTCAACATCAATCCTCTAAAGTCACTGGAAAAATGTCTTCCCCTCTTTTCATTCTTTCTTCCATTTCTTTCCACTCAATCACTAATTTATATAGTTCATCAGTTGAGATAAAGCAAGGTTCACCTAAAAGTTCTTCCTCAAATTGGAAGTAAACTTCTGTTATTTCTTTTCCAACTTCGATTCCCAATAAATTACCATCGAAAGCGTACTCTTCCATATTTCCAGAAATGACAGTCTCCAAAGCTTCGCGAACATCCGAGTAAAAATTATGAACTTCAGAATTTAAAAAACTTGATAGAGATTGAAATTTTTGATCAGTAAACTTCAAGATCATCATCTGATCTGTTCGCTCATTTCCTAAAGCGACTATGGAATACGTTCTTTTCATCATTTTTACCTCTGTGGCTTCTGCATTCTTTCAATTTAAAATACATTTAATTGTATTATTCCCTGTTACTTGAAATAATCTATTCCCTTACCATCCATTTTCGTGATAAAATTTATCAACTAATTCCCAATCGTAATCAGAAATAGCTGAATGATTATCAACTTTCCTTACGTCAATTCCTAATTTTCTTAATGCAGCTAAAGACATATGACCTAAACAAATTTGACCTAAAACTGAATCATTGACAGACAGTCTGACAGAAATTTCTATTAATTTATCAATAACGGTAATATCATTGATCTTACGGTTAACAATTTCTTTAATAATATGATAGGAGACTACAGGATTTAAATCTATATTATTTATTAAGTCCTCATTTTGATGTGTTTTATCTTCAATTTTTTTAAGAATATTCACCCTATGCTCCTGCTATCATAATGACGTGTTCATCTATTTCACTTTTGTTTAAATCCTATTCTACCAAAATATACCCATGAATTCATACTAAAACAAAAAAGAGCAGCAAACTGAGCTGCTCTCCATTTGGTTTATTTTTCGACCATACCGCCCTTGATAAGACTGTCTTTCGTTACTGAATAACTAACTGTTTTGTCATCTAGGGGATTAAAGCCTGGGACGATTTCTTTTAATTTATTAAAATCGATTTTTGTGTAATCAATGGTATTGCGGATATAAAAGATTCCGTCTTTGTATTCTGATGTTAATTCAAATCCATGGCCCATCAGATCTTTGAATTTTTCTTGGCTTTTTGCGACGGCTTCTTTCATGGTTTCAAGAGGGTTCTCACCAGGCACTTTTGAGACGTCGTAATCATCAACTTTTTCTTGTAATAACAAGGTATCTCCCTTGTAATACAAGGTGATAGTTGACTTACCTGCTTCATCACTCGTTTCGAGAACGGTTTTTTGTGCACCTGCTAGTGCATCTTCTTTTTTGCTTTCATCAGTTGATGACTCTTTTGTCTTTTCTTTAGCGGATGATTTGCTTGTTGCTTTACTAGCCGCTTTAGTAGACGATGGACTAGTAGATTTTGTACTCTCTTTTTGTGCGCAACCAGCTAAAAGAAGACCCGCTGTCAAGAAGACGGCTAACATTTTTGTGGTTTTATTCATTTTGAATACCTCACTTTTTTATGATGGTTAAGGAAATGACTGACGTCTGAAACGAGTCATTTGGCAAGATCAACTGTCGTTTTAGATGTTATTAAAAAAGTCTCAAAAATGATGTTCGCAGTCCCTCCTTATCGATCATTGTAGCCATCTGGGTGGCTGGAATGCCAAGCCCAGGCTGTTTGGATAATGGTTTCGATATTGTCAAATTTTGGTTGCCAACCGAGAATGGCACGCGCCTTCTCAGAGGATGCGATCAGGGTATCTGGATCTCCTGGTCTGCGATCAGCCAGCTCAAGTGGGATCGGATGTCCTGTCACCTTGCGGGCCGCTTCAACGATTTGAAGATTGGAGAACCCGGTCGACGAGCCCAGGTTAAAGGCAGTCGATTCATTCCCATTACGCAGATACTCAACCGCTAAAAGATGGGCATCTGCCAAGTCAAATGGATGGACATAGTCCCGAACATTGGTGCCATCTGGTGTCTGGTAGTCATCTCCAAAAATAGAGATCTTTTCGCGTTTGCCTTGGGCCACTTGCAAGACGATCGGCAAGAGATGGGTCTCTGGTCCATGGTCTTCTCCGATGGATCCATCTGGCTTGGCACCCGCTACATTAAAGTAACGAAGGGGCACATACTTGATCCCGTAGGCTTGATCGGCCCAACGCATGATGGTTTCCATCATGAGCTTGCTTTCACCATAAGGGTTGATCGGTTTTTGCGGAGTGGTTTCAAGAATCGGAATTTCTTCTGGAATGCCGTAGGTAGCAGCAGTTGAAGAAAAGACGATGTAGTGCACCCCACATTCATGCATGACTTCCAAGAGTTTGACCATGCCTGCTGTATTATTGTCAAAATATTTCAATGGATCTGCCATGGACTCAGCGACCAGTGAGTAGGCCGCAAAGTGGATGACCGCATCGATATCGGCATGTTCCTTAAAAACAGTGCGCATAAAGTCTTGATCCGCCAGGTCTCCTTGGTAAAAGACGGCATCTGGATGCATCGCTGCACGGTGGCCTGTGACCAGACTATCAACCACGACGACTTTTTCCTGTCCTTCATTGACCAAGCGGTCCACCATGTGGGAACCGATATAGCCAGCTCCTCCGAGTACGAGTATTGCCATTTGTTTTCCTTTCGCTTCTTGTCTTCTCTCTTATTGTACCAAATTTCTGCCGCTTCTCCACACTTAAAGTGTCGCAACAAAGCGTCTAAAGGCAGCTTGTCCTTCTACTGTTCGCTTGTAGACTCCAGCATCTTCCAGCACGCGCGCAAAGATCTGACCGACTGATTCACGGACAAGGGCCTCTGCCTCTGCTTCGTCTGTAATAGCTGGGTGAGTGGCTTTCAAATCATCTGCCCAAGCCTGGTGGTAGGTTGCCACTGTGCTCTCACGTCCAAGCAAATATTCTTGAACCTGCTTGAGCTCTTCCTTGAGGCGAGGTGGCAAAATGGCCAAGCCCATGACTTCGATCAGGCCGATATTTTCTTTTTTGATGTGTTGCACATCCGCATGTGGGTGATAGATACCATCTGGATGCTCTGGTGAGGTTTGGTTGTCACGGAGCACCAAGTCCAGTTCATAATGCCCATCGCGAATCCGTGCAATGGGGGTAATGGTATGGTGGGGCTGACCATCGGATGCTGCTAAGACTTGAACGGCTGGATCCGAGTAGCCTCGCCAGGCTGTGAGGATATGGTCTGCCAGGGCAATCAATTGCGCCTTGTCATCTGAATTCAAACGAAGAACTGACATGGGCCAGTTAACAATTCCTACCGATACAGCTTCAAATCCCTCAATGGTGAAACTTTCCTCTACAGGAGCTAACTCCATAGGGAAGGTGTGGCGTCCGCCTTGGTAATGGTCATGAGTCAGGATGGATCCCCCTACAATGGGCAGGTCTGCATTAGACCCTGCAAAATAGCCTGGAAAAGTCTCGACAATGGTCAAGAGTCGCTCAAAGGTCTTGCGGCTAATGGCCATGGGAACATGCTGGCTATCGAGGAAAATGCAGTGTTCATTGAAGTAGGCATAAGGGGAATACTGAAAGCCCCAGTCATGACCGTCCATGTCAAAGCGGATAATCCGATGATTGGCCCGAGCTGGATGGTCTAGGCGACCTTGATAGCCTTCATTTTCAAAGCACAATTGGCAGGCTGGATAATGACTGGCTTTGGCAAGCTTGGCCGCTGCAATGTCTTTAGGATCTTTTTCAGGTTTTGATAGATTAATGGTGATTTCAAGAGAACCGTAGGGAGTTTGTGTCTCAAAGGCAATGTTTTGCGCAATGGCTTTGACCTTGATGTAATCATTGCGCTTAGAGAGGGCATAGAAATCTGCAATCGCGTCTTCTTTGGACTGACGGTAGGTCTCCCAAAAGCGATGGTTGACCTGACTAGGGCTAGGGGTGATCCAATCCATCAACTCCGCACCCAGACTGTCTTTTGCGGCCATACTGTCCTGGATCTTGCTATTTGCAACAGCGATCTCTAGCAGCTGATCTTTGAGCGCAATCAAGTCTTCTTTTTGAGTTGGGGCGTCTAGCCCTTCTTCTCCAACGCAACTCATGATGCGATTTTTTAGATAAATCCGATCCATCTCTTCGTAGTCACTCGCCGCAATGACGGCTGTGACAAATGCGTCTAAAATTCCCTGATTCATTGATTCTCCTTCTTACGTTTTAAATAGTCTCTGACAGCATCCAAATCCTGGAAAACTTGTTCTGCTTTAGTTAAGAAAGACTGTGCTGGTACTTTTAAATCTGGAACACATATGACTGGGATTCCAGCCCGATAGGCTGCTTCAATCCCTGCTTCACTATCCTCTAGCACTAAGCAATTCTCTGGTAAAGCATTCAAATCACTACAAGCTTTTAAAAATATATCTGGGTAAGGTTTACTTCGTTTGACATCTTTTGCAAAAACTAAATGGTCAAATAGGCACAGTACCCCATTGCTATCCAAGATCATTCTAGCTCGAGATTCAACACTTGAAGTTGCTAGGGCGATTGGAATGCCCTCTGTTTTCAAAAAAGTAAGCAAATTTTTAGCACCTTTTTTTAAATGAACACCTTGGGCTAAGATTCGACCTTCTAGTTCATAAACTCTAGCCAAGGTTTGGTCAAAGTTCCATGGTAAATCATAGGTATCCAAAAATCGTTGAACATTCTCCTCTTCCCTATGTCCACTGTAGTCTCTAGAATAAGTTTCTTCTGTGAAAGGAATTCCAAAATCTCTAAGCAATTCTTGATAAACTTTTAGAGAAATGATTTCAGTATCGGCTAATAAGCCATCTAAATCAAATATTACAGCTTCCATTATTATCACCTAGTCTAAAACTCGTGTCCCTGCCGCAACTTCTGCAATATAAAAGCTAGGCGCATAGCCAACGACTTCTTCATAACGTTTGCCGACAGCTTCTTTAAAGGCTTCAACCTTATCTTTGTTTACGAGGGCAATGGCGCAACCACCAAAGCCTGCTCCTGTCATACGAGCGCCCAAGACGCCTTCTTGTTCCCAGGCTGTATGCACCAAGGTATCCAATTCTAGACCTGTCACTTCGTAGTCATGCTCCAAGGATACGTGGGAAGCATTCATGAGACGGCCAAAGCCTTCCAAATCACCTGCTTCAAGTGCCTTGCGTGCTTGGAGGGTCCGTTGGTTTTCAAGTACAGCATGACGAGCCCGTTTGATGCGATTTTCATCCTTGATTAAATAGCTGTAGGCATCAAAAGCCCAGAGGTCCAATTCCCCTAAGGTTTGGATATCCAATTTTTCTTGGAGTTCAGAGACGGCTGTTTCACATTCTGAACGACGTTCATTGTATTTTGAATCCGCTAATTCCCGGCGTTTGTTGGTATTCATGATGACTACGACATTGTCTTTGAGGTCCAGCGGTACCAGATCATACTCTAGGGTGTTGGTATCGAGATAAATAGCCCGTTGATCAGCCCCCATACCGATGGCAAATTGGTCCATGATCCCAGAGTTAACTCCGATGAAGTGATTTTCGGTTTGTTTCCCGATCTTGACCAGATCTAGACGATCTAACTGAAGATCATATAGTTTCTCAGCGATGACGCCAATCAAGAGCTCAAGGGAAGCTGAAGAAGAAAGGCCTGATCCATTTGGAATATTGCCGTAGACATAGACGTCCATGCCGCTATCAATGACATGACCCGCTTCTTGCAAGAAGTGGAGCACGCCTTTTGGATAGTTGGTCCAGTTGTGCTCTTTTTCAAAGTGGAGGTTTTCAAGTGGGACTTCAATGATCCCCTTGTCTTCAAAGTTCCCTGAGAAGAAACGCAAGACCTTATCCTCACGCTTTCTTGCAGCTCCGTAGGTACCAAGTGTGATGGCTGCTGGGAAAACATGGCCTCCGTTATAGTCCGTGTGTTCACCGATCAGATTGATCCGTCCTGGTGAAAAGAAAGTGTGGTCAGCCTTTTCCCCAAAGACAGCCTGGAATTTTGCTTGTAAATCTTGAGATGTGATTGTTGTCGTCATGAGAAACTCCTTTAGTTTTGTAAACGTTTTTATACTTGTATTATATCTGATCAGAAGTAAAACTTCAAGTATTTTTAGTAAAATTTTATTTAATTTTTATTTTATATTTAAAAAGCCTACAATATAGGTTTTTAACCATATTTTATTTTCAGCTAACTTGGTATTGTTCGAGTTAATTTTAGTAAAACTTTACTAAAAAATCTCAATTGAGAGATGACCCAATTGAGATTCTTCATTCCTTAGTGTTTCTTTCTTGGATAGACAAAAGATCCAAGGAAGGTTAAGAGGCTGACACCCATGAGGGCTAGGAGATTTTCTGTTTGTCCGGTTTTTGGCAATACAGATGATGCAGGATTGGCTGACACGCTGACAGGAGCCTGATCAGTGGCTTGTTTCACAGCGATCGGAGTAACTTGTGGACGATCAAGAGTGCTAGCTTTTTCTTGCTTGCTAACAAGAACCTGTGTTCCAGTGTGACCAACCTCTACTGGTTGTGTCTGATGGGTTGGATCTTGAACTGGTGAAGTTGGAACTTGGGTTTCTGGTGTTGGCAATGGAGCAGGTGCAGGATAGAAGAGTCCATGACCAATGCGGTAGGCGTACTCTGTTTCCGACATTTTTCCGTCTACAATTTTTGGAATATCCACCGGTAAGGTACCTAGATGTTCCTTGCCATTGAAGATGACTTCCACTCCTGCAGGAATATTAGGACCAAATGCATTGTCTGGTTTGAGGGATTCCGTTGGATCCATTCCCTTATTTCCATAGACTGCTAGAATGGCTTTGGCTGCTGGATAGTTGGCTACATCATAAGGTTTAGAGATAGAAAGGACAGCTGCCTTCTTATGGTTGGTATTGGCATAATTGACGATTTCTGTTGGGATCTTGGTCCGCCAGAAATCTTTATCCAGTTGCCCTTCATAACCGATCTCTGAAATCACTACGATATGGGTGGCTTTTTCGAGGTCTTCTTTTAGACTATCAAGGGTAGATTCTTTAGTGAAGTTCTTGGCCACAAAGGAGGTGTCTTTTGGAAGCACTCCATCCGCGATTAAGCGACGCATCCCCAAATCGAGTCCAGGAACTTCGTTTTCAAAAGCTCCTAAGAGTAAGACATGGTCTCCTGTTTGTACCTTAAATGGCAAGGTATTGTCTTCATTTTTTACAACCGTCACCGCTGCTGCTGCAATCTTGCGTTCCAAGTCACGGTTGAGGGTTGATCCGACTGCTTCTTCTGCTTTTTCAGCCGTCCGAGCACTTGGATCAAAATTCAAGACCCCACGTTTTTCTTTGAGGGTCAGAATCCGGCGAACCGACTCATTTAAGCGTTCTTCTGAAATGTCACCGGTTTTCACGGCATCTACCACTGCATCGACAATGGTATCAATCTTGCTCAAATCGGCTTTACTGCGAAGGGTCGTTGGCATCAAGACCAGGTCAACTCCTGCTTTGATGGCCATTTTCACAGCTTCCACCTCACCGAAGTTCTTGGCGATGGCATCCATCCCCATGGCATCGGAGACAATCACGCCCTTATAGCCGTATTTCTTCCTTACCAAGCCCGTTAAAATATCATCAGAAAGAGTCGCTGGAACATAAATCTTCTCGCCTGTTTCTTTTGAAACGACCTGATCTTTTTCAATCTGCGGGTATTGGATATGAGCCGTCATCAAGAGGTCGACCCCTTCATCCATAGCTTTTTTGAATGGAAGGAGTTCTAATTTTTCAAGCTCGGCAAGTGATTTATCCACCAATGGCAGACCTGTATGGGAATCGACCGCTGTATCTCCATGACCTGGGAAATGCTTGGCTGCTACAGCCACATTGTAGTCCTGAATGCCTTTCATCATCGGAATACCCAAGTAAGCAACTCGGTTTGGGTCAGATGAGAAGGAACGAAGCCCAATCACAGGGTTTTGAGGATTATTATTGGTATCCAAAACCGGAGCGAAGTCCACATTCAAGCCTAGTGCAGAAAGTTCACGTCCGATGATTTGACCGGCTTCTTTCGCTAGTTTGGGATCATTGGTAGCCCCAATGGCCATATTGCCAGGAAGGGCAGTACCCGTACCCAAGCGGTAGACGATCCCCCCTTCTTGGTCGATGGCTAACAATAGCGGAATCTTCCCGTTATTGGCCTTGTTTTCGATCGCCGCCTTTTGCATATCTTGCGTCAGAGTCAGGGTTTGCTTGGTTTCTTTCACGTTTTCAGCAAAAAGAATGACGCCTCCAAAATCATATTTATCGATCGCATCTGCTACTTCCGCATTGACCTTGGTGAGATCCTGTGGCGACTCCTGATTAGCCTCCTGCCACTTACGGAAGTCCGGCATGATCATTTGCGTCACTTTTTGTTTGAGTGGCATGTTTTCAATCAGTTTTTCTACTTCAGGAGATGCCGTCTCTGTCGAGGTTACCGTTGGGGAGGCTGCAGGGACAGCAGCACGGTCTGTTGAAGTCGGCGTTTCGGCCACTTCTCCCTGATTTTCTGTAGTGGTTTCTGGCGTTGGAGAAGCCACCACCTCTTCTACTGTTGCTGCCGGTTCATTAGCTTGATCCGACGCTTGAGCTGTGTCTGCTTTTGCTGTTTGGACGGATAATAGAGCAAAAGCCGTTAATAGGGCCGCAGATGGATAAATGATTTTTTTCATAAAGCGACCTCCTTTCTTTCAATAGATATTGTACCATTGTTTTATAGTTTTGTAAACGGTTACATGCGATTGTTTTAAAAAAGGATAAGCGTTTTTCACTTATCCCTTTGTTTTCTCGTATGGTTTTTAAAACACAATATCTTGACCATTTTCTGTCACTTGGTAAGTGCCCTCAGCAAGATCGATTCGAGCTACTGCTGTGACAGTTTGGTCTTTATTTTGACGGGTGATGACAATGGTATGTTCATCTGGTGTTTCCACCTCAATGCTTCCTTCTAAGTCAAAAGCTTGCGAGTTGTTCCGGAAACTAAAGAGCTTGAGAAGGGATTGCACGACTGGTCGCTCCACTTCTTGCGCAATTTCTTCATTGCTGTAGTAATGACGGTTGATATTGCGGCCTTCTTTGGTATTTTCTAAAAGTTCCAAATCATTCTTCCCAGCTAGGAATCCAACATAATAAACTTGTGGAATACCTGGTGCAAAAGCTTGAATTAAACGGGCTAGGAAGTACTTGCGATCGTCATCTCCAAGCGCTGAATAGTAGGTCGAATTGATTTGGTAGATATCCAAGTTGTTGTACTCTGCTGTTGAATATTTGCGTTTAACATTTGCTCCTACCTTATAGAGCTCATTTGAAGCATAGTCAATCTCTTCATCTGTCAAGATATCCTTGACATCGACCACCCCAATCCCATCATGGGTATCGAGCGTCGTGAATTGCTTCATCGGACTCATCTTCAACCACTTGGCAAGACGCTCCACTTTTGAACTATAGAGGGTATAGAGGGTTACCATTGGAAGTGCGAAGTCATAGACATAATAGTCGTGATCGGCAATCTTAAACTGGATGGAATAGTGCTCATGAATCTCTGGAAGAAGCTCAGCACCGTAGCCTGCCGCCATATCGCGCACCTTATCCAACAAATCCCAAATGTCTGGCTCCACGAAGAAATCATTGGTGTCCAATTTCTTCACTGCATAGGCAAAGGCGTCCAAACGAATGAGGTCACAGCCATTGCTCGCCAGGTGTTCGATGGTCTTGCGAATAAAGTCCATGGTCACGTCCTTGGTCACGTCTAGGTCAATCTGCTCTTCCCCGAAAGTATTCCAGAGATGCTCAGTTGTTCCATCCGCAAAGGTAATTTCTTGCTTGGGAGCTCGATCTTTGCGCTTATAAATCAAGTCCACATCCGCTTGAGTTGGACGATTCTCCGGCCAGAACTTGTCCCAGTTTAGGAAAAGATCCTTGTAAGCACTTTGGTCATGCTTCTCTTGATAATCTTTGTAGTATTTAGATTGACGAGAAATGTGATTGATCATAAAGTCAAACATAAGATAGTACTTGTCGCCCAAGCGTTTAACATCTTCCCAATCCCCAAAGGCTGGATCCACTTGGTCATAGTCTACAGGCGCAAAGCCACGGTCACCAGTTGATGGGAAAAATGGCAAGAGGTGAACCCCACCTACTGCATCCCCAAAATGTTTCTCCAGATTTTCATAGAGATCCTTAAGGTTATTTCCTAAGCTATCTGAGTAAGTAATTAACATGGTTTTGTTTTGAATTGGCATAATGGTCTCCTTTTCTTTTTTGAAAGCCAAGTCTTAAGAGACCTGGCTTTCTTGAGTTTTTCTATTTTAGAATTACTTCCTAGGATACGATTTAAATCAGCAAGCTGAATCGTCCCTTTGTATCTTAATTGAACACGGGACTAATTTCTTAGGAAAAAAGATAAATCTCCTTGTGTGCAAGCACACTACGTCAATTTCCTATATTTCCTCAGCCGTTGCTACTTCAGTAGTCTACGGATGTGGATGCCTTAGGGTACTGCAGAAATTTTCAGCAAGCTGAATCGTCCCTTTGTATCTTATTTCTTATTTCACTGCGCCGTTGCTCATTCCTGCGATGATATGGCGTTGGAAGAAGAGATAGACAATGGTGATACTGATAATGCCGACAACGTAGGAAGCAAAGCTTGGTCCGTAGTCGTTGAAATATTGGCCTGCATAGTTGTATTGGAACAAAGGCAAGGTCCACATTTTGGAATCCCGGTTCAAGACAAGGAGTGGCAACATGAAGTCATTCCAGAACCAAAGGGCATTGATGATCATGGTTGTCGCATGCATGGGTTTCATCATTGGGAAGATGATACGGAAATAAGTTGTAAACTTATTAGCACCATCGATCTCTGCTGCTTCATCCAGACTTTCTGGGATAGAGATTTTGATATAGCCGACATAGAGAAAGAGGGTCTGTGGGATCGCATAGGTCAAGTAGAGCAAGATCAAACCAAAGGTATTAGCCAAACCGAGTTTACTCATCATAACCGTAATCGGAATCATGATGACTTGGAAAGGTACAAAGATCCCAAGGATCAAGAGGGTGTACATGATGGTAAAAGCTTTTCTCTTACTCATATTGCGAGCGATGGAGTAGGCTGCCATGGGGATAAAGATCATTACTGCAAGTAAAGACAAGACAGTGATGACGACAGAGTTCCAATAATAGCCTCCGATTCCATCAGCCAAGAGACGGCTAAAGTTGTCCCATGTGAAATTCGTCGGGAAACCAAAGAAATTATCTACAATATCTTTGGTGGGTTTGAAGGAACTAAAGAGGGTGGCAAGGAGTGGCACTAAAATCAGAACCGATCCTAGAATCAATAGAATATATTTGCCAATCAAGGCTTTTCTTTCATCTTGTTTCATCGTGCTTCTCCTCTTAAATTTCAAATTTCTTAGATACTCTCAATTGGATGATCGAAATCACTACAATCAAGAAGAACAAGATTACGGCAATGGCATTGGCATAACCGAATTGGTTGTTTTTAAAGGCGTAGTTATAAACCAAGAGCCCAAGTGAGGTTGTGGCATTGTTTGGACCACCACCAGTCATGGCAAAGACTTGGTCAAAGGCGGTAAGCCCACCTTTTAGGGCTAGGATAAAGACCATAGAGACACTTGGTAGCAAGTAAGGCAATTCAATATTCCAGAAGACTTGCTTGCTAGTCGCTCCATCAATTCTTGCTGCTTCTGTAATCTCGGTTGGAATGGATTGCAGACCAGCCAAGAAGATAATGATAGGCATAGCTACTCCTTGCCAAAGAAGGACAAAGACAGCCGCAAAGATAGCTCCCCACTTAGTCCCTAAAAGACTAGTTTGAAGAAACTCAATATGAAGGGCATTCCCAATCGCTGGTAGACCGTAGTTGAAGACTTGTTTGAAGATCAACGCCACTGTCAAACCAGACAACACAGCTGGGAAGAAGAACCAAGCACGGAAGAAGGTTTGGCCTTTGATTTTAGAGTTCAAGACACGCGCAATGAAGATCCCAAGGGCAATCTCACCAACTACCATAGCAATCGTGATGATCGCAGTAAAGCCAATCGCATTCATGAATTTTGGATCCATAAAGAGGAGCTTAAAGTTGTTCAAGCCAACAAATTTGTAGTTATAGGTCAAACCTGTCCAGTTGGTAAAACTGTAAAAGGCTCCTTGAAACATTGGCACATAGAAGAAAATTGCTTGTAATAAGAGGGGAATGACCACAAAAGCCCATGCCCAATATTTTTGTAATACTTTTTTCATTGTCTCTCTACTCCTAATCCACATCCGCTTTCATCGGGTTAAAGAAGGCATTCAAATCATTGACCATTCCTTGTTTATCACCTGTCAAGACATAGTTCATCGTCAAGGTATGGAAGTCTGCTTCACTGGTCCAGTATTGTTGCAACCACACCAAGTGACGATCTGTAAAGGCATATTTGGTCATCCCAGCAAGCGGTGAATCCTCTCCTGCTTGTTTGACCCCTTCGATCGCTGTTGGAGATCCGTCCACATCATAGTACTTTTGCATGACTTCTGGACGGGTCATGTATTCCACAAAGGCATTGGCTTCTTTTGGATGTTTGGTAGTAGCTGAGATAGACCATGCTAAGTCTCCCGCACCAACGGTTAAGCTTTGTCCTTTTTCTTTCCCTGGAATCATGAAAGTCCCAATCTTAAATTTCGGTTTTTGTTCATTGATCGCGGTGATAGCCCAAGATCCATTTGGTGTCATGAGGACATCTCCACGCGCGAAGGCTCCGATAACGTCTGTATAACCTGCACCTTCCCAATTCTTTTGCTTCGAACCTTTAATGTGAAGGATATCCATGACCTTGATGTCATCCTTCATAATCGGATCAGATAATTTAATGGAATTTGGCTGAGAATAACGAAGGTATTGGTTGGCTTCTTTTCCTCCACCTGCTGCTGTCGCAAAGGCCAATTGATTGTAACCATTGAGGGTCCAAGCTTCTGCTCCTGCAATCCCAAATGGAGTTTGTCCTTTGGCAACGATGTCTTTCACCAACTGTTCAAATTCGTCCCAGGTTTCAGGAACCTTCAAACCCAATTCTTCGAATTTATCTTTGTTGTAGTAGATTCCGTAAGCATTGGCTGTGAAAGGAACGTTGTAGACTTTTCCATTTACGGCATATTTTTCAGCGTAGCCGTTTTTCACGCGTTTGAGATAATCTTTATTGCTTAGATCTTCGAAGACACCCGCTTTCGCCCATTCTTGCAATTCGATGGACTGTGGGTAAATGTTGACCACATCTGGCACATCTCCTGCGAGGACACGTGTCTTCAAGACCTCACCAACGTTTGGTACATTGACAACTTTGACCTTGATCTTTGGATTTTCCTTTTCAAAATCACGCGCGATTTCTTCCAAGGTTTTGGTCATTTCTTTTTTCTGGTTGAAATACTCGATGGTCACTGTGCCATCCGCAGATTTTCCATCGTTGGAGCAAGCACCGAGCCCAAACAAGGCTAGGCCTGTAGTCGCAAGAAGTCCGATTTTTTTATACCATTTCATTTGGCTGTCTCCTTTTATTTTTTGACAAAAACATATTGTTTGCTGAGGAAATCTCCCTGAGGAAGAACGACGGTTAAGCCGGCATACATGAGCTCAGCTCCTGAATAGACTTGGTCCGTCCCTTCTAGGCTATAGAGCGCATCTTCTTCCAATCCTTTGAGGTATAGGGTCGGCTCGATCTCCTCAACCGTTGATAAGACCCGTACATAGGTTACAACCGTGCGGTCTTGATAAGTGAACTGGACGGCTGCTTGATTGCTACCATGGCTTGGATTGATCAAGCGGTAGTGTTTTCCGAATTGAACAAGTGGTCGAATCGTTTTGTAATGAGCGACTTGAGCTGCGATCCGATCCAACTCTTCTTGCGGAAGACTGGTTAGATCCAATTCATAGCCCAAATTTCCCATCATGGCTACATGACCTCGCGTTTCAAGCGGTGTCATCCGTCCCATCTGATGATTTGGAACAGCTGATACGTGAGCCCCCATAGAAATGGTAGGATAGAGGTAGCTAGAACCGTACTGGATCGGAAGTCTGGCAATGGCATCCGTATTGTCACTCGCCCATACCTGCGGGAAGTAACGCATCATACCGAGGTCATTGCGACCACCACCTCCGGAGCAGGACTCAAAGAGGATGTTCTCGTACTTCTCTGTCAAGTAAGAAACCACTTCATAGAGACCTAAGATATAAGCATGGGATTGCATCTTGGTTTCGAGGTAGGTTTTCCCATTTCCAAGTTTGGTGATATTGCGGTTCATATCCCATTTGATATAGTCGATCTCATGCTTTCCAAGTAAGTCATCCAAGACCTGCTTGATATAAGAAACCACTTCTTTATTGGAGAAATCGAGCACCAGTTGATTCCGTGAATAGGTGTGTTCGTAGCCTGGGACTTGAATAGCCCAGTCCGGATGAGCCCGATAGAGGTCGCTATCAACAGAAATCATTTCTGGCTCCACCCAAAGGCCAAATTGAAGTCCCTTGTCATGGATGCCTTGGATCAGTTCTGCAAGGCTTCCTCCTAATTTTTCTTCATTGACAGTCCAGTCACCAAGGGCCCGATTATCATCATAGCGATTGCCAAACCAGCCATCATCAAGAACAAAGAGTTCGATCCCCACTTTTTGAGCCTCATCCGCTAGCTCCAATAATTTTTCTTTCTTAAAATCAAAGTAGGTTGCTTCCCAGTTGTTGATGAGAATTGGACGTTCTTTATGGGCAAGGGGGCTAGGAATGATATGGTCTTGGACAAATGCTTGACTCTCTTGACTGAGACCAGTCAATCCCTTATGGGAGTAGCTAATCATGGCTACCGGTGTATCAAAGCTCTGATTTGGCGCTAACTCCCAGGAGAAGTTTTCTGGATTGATTCCCAATCCAACGCGAACTTCATTGAGTTGATTTTTTTGAACAAATCCTTCAAAATTCCCACTATAGAGCAGTTGGAAGGCAAGGGCTGAACCGGCATCTTCGGTCACTTCATGGTCAGCAAGGATCAGGGCTGGAGTCTGGGCGTGTCCAGAAGCACCACGGTTGGAGCTGATGGAGAAGATTCCTTGCTCCACTTGCTGACGGCGGACTGTTTTTTCTCTCGCATAAGCCCCTTGAAGGGTGATGACATCATAGTCATCTGCTGGGACATCGGCCATCACACTGAGCGCCTTGTGGATCACGACGGTTTCATCACTATAGTTTTCAATCTTTGAAAAGCTGGTGATGGTTGCCCGATCCTCGTAAGCCGTGTAATAGAGGGTCAAACGAAGGGCCGCTTGATCATCTTCAAAGATCAAGGCCAATGTTTCAGCCTGATCTACTGTATGTGGATTCGGAAGACCAGTTGCCTCGACACTGCCAGAGTAGATATTGGCTCCGACATAGAGGAAATCCGTCACCTCTGTGGCGCCGTGCTGGATTTGAATAGACGGCTTTCGGAAATCTCCAAGCCCGTGCTGTCCTAGGATCTGACGCTGGGTATCCAAGCTGAAGGTTCGATTGTCAGGTGTTGGATTTCCAGAGAAAGCATGATCCTTCTCATGCACGGTATTGGAAAAATGATAAGACGGGATCGGACGCCCCAGATGCTTAAGCATCAGGTAGCCATCTCGATTTTCAAGGATCAGGCTCAGTCCCTTACTTTCTACATAGAACAAATTTTGTTCGATACGAATTGGCATATCTTCCTCCATTGGATCCTATAAAATATCACTATGTATTTTTAAATTCAGTTCCAATAACTTTCTTTTTTAACATGTCTTTATTTTACATAATGTAAACGTTTACTAAAATAGAATTTTGTTGGACATATATGGTAAAATGTTAGGTAGGAGGTTTCCCTATGTTAGTCTTTTCTGAATACCAAACCGATACCATTGACCTAGCCCTTGATTTTTATGGCTACGAAGATTGCCCAAAA
The DNA here is from genome assembly GCF_001813295.1 of Streptococcus sp. HMSC072G04. Lineage (GTDB taxonomy): Bacteria > Bacillota > Bacilli > Lactobacillales > Streptococcaceae > Streptococcus. The sequence continues at coordinate 216,597 of NZ_KV812036.1, read as the reverse complement.
AACTATGAATTTGGCCCTAGCGTTCGGGATAATTTTGTTCTGCATTATATCACCAAGGGAAAAGGTGTCTTCCGCTTCAATAATAAAGAAATCCACCTAGAAGCAGGGGATCTCTTCCTTCTCCCCAAAAATAAGGTGACCTACTACAAGGCAGATGAAGAAGAACCTTGGTCCTACTACTGGATTGGCATCAGTGGTACCAAGGTGAGTGATTTCATGCGTTTTTCAACCCTGCATGAAAAAAGTTTTCTGAAGAAAACAGAGGTGGAGACAGAAAAGATCGGCCAGTTTATGGAGCGACTCGTCCACAAGGCAGAGGCTTCGAAAATGACTTCTCACTACCAACTCCACCTACTCTCACAGATCTATGAACTGCTATTTCTTATCAGTGAAGTGGCTCCCGATATCCATCGGAGCCATCCATCTCCCACCTATCAGCTCTATCTGACCTGCAAGCATGTGATTGAGACGCATTACAATAAAGATCATCTAAGTATTCAAGAGATCGCTGATGACCTCAATGTCCATCGCTCCTATCTGACAACTATCTTTAAGGAGTTTCACCAGATCTCTCCCAAGGAATTCTTGTACTCGGTCCGCATGCAGCGTGCCCAACAGTTACTGACCAATACGGACGAAAGCATTAAGATTGTAGCTTACTCGGTTGGCTTTTCAGACCCCCTTTATTTTTCAAAGGCTTTTAAGGCCTATAGCCAACTGACTCCTAGCCAATATCGCAACAAACATAAAATTTAGTAAAATTTTATTTCTTTTTACTAGTTTTTAGAGTATACTGGAAGTAGAAATCAATAAAGGATGAACTATGGCAACGATTAAAGACATTGCGGAAAAAGCAGGCGTTTCTCAGGCAACGGTCTCTCGCGTCCTCAACCAGGATGCGACCTTATCGGTCAGCGAAGACACGCGCAGTCGGATTCTTCGCATCGCTGAGGACCTGCATTACCAAAAGAAAAGCCGCAAAACAACGCCTCAACCAGTTGAGGATTTTCATAAAATCGTCATCTTTGAATGGTACACGCGTGAAGAAGAATTAGATGACCTCTACTACTATGCCATTCGGATGGGGTTAGAAAAACAAGCCCAGCAATTAGGCTATGAGATCTTTCGTATCTTCAATAATGACGATTGGTCCTTGATTCAAGAGGCAGACGGCATCATCGCTCTTGGGAAATTCAGTCCCAAAACCATTCGAGATCTAGAAAGCTACGGCAAACCCCTTATTTTTGTCGATAGCAATACCCTCTATTTAGGCCACTCCTGTGTGACGACCGATCTAGAAGATTCTGTCATCACCGCTCTCGAGCATTTCCTTGAGCATGGCCACAAGGAGATCGGGCTCTTGGTCGGGCAGGAAGAGACAGCAGATGCGACACCACTTCAGATGGATCCCCGTCAACGGACCTTTCAACAGTATCTCACGGAGAAAGGGCTTTATGAGGAGCGCTTTGTCTCTGTTGGGCAATTCTCGACCGAGTCGGGATATCAGTTGATGGAGCAACTGATTCAAGCATTGGGCGACGACTTGCCAACTGCCTTTTTCATGGCCAGTGATGCCTTGGCTGTCGGGGCTCTGCGGTCCCTTCAGGAGCACCAAATCGCAGTTCCTGATCGCGTCAGTCTCATTTCCTTCAATGATACTTCCATAGCCAAGTATGTCTTTCCTGCCCTTTCCACAGTGACCGTCTACACGGAAGAAATGGGCAAGCAAGCCATTCAGATGTTGCGGCAGACCTTTCAAGGGACTCAACCAAGTGTTCCCTATATGGTCAAATTAGCTACCAAACTGACGATTCGAGACAGCAGTCGTTAGGAGTTCTTATGAAAACACACGAAATCCTCTTTCAAACCCTTTCTCAGGCAGATGATTATGTCAACGGGGAGCAGCTGGCAAAAGAACTAGGTGTTTCCCGCACCTCTATCTGGAAGGCCATCCAACGTCTAGAAAAAGATGGGGTCATCATCGAATCCCTCAAAAAGAAGGGCTACAAACTGGTCTCAGGCGATATTCTGCTACCTGAAGTGATCGCAAAAAATACCCAATTGACCGTTTCCTTAAATGAACAATGTAGCTCCACCCAATTGGATGCCAAATTAGGCATAGAAGCCCATCAAGAAGGCAAGGCCCTCTACCTAGCCAATTCGCAATCCGCTGGAAAGGGCCGCTTTGGTCGTGACTACTATTGCCCCGATCAAGGGGGCATCTACATGTCCCTTCATCTCAAGCCTCAACTGCCACCTGCGGAGCTCCCTCCTTATACCTTGATGGTCGCTGGAGCCATCTATAAAGCTATTAAAAACCTGACCCTGATCGATATCGATATCAAGTGGGTCAATGATATTTACTACCGCCATAAAAAAATTGGGGGAATCTTAACCGAAGCTATCACGTCTATTGAGACTGGTCTCGTCACAGATGTCATTATCGGAGTCGGTCTCAATTTAGCCATCCCTACTTTTCCAGAAGAGCTACAAAGCAAGGCGGGGTCTTTATTTGAAGGGCCTTGTCCCATCACCCGCAATGACCTCATCAGTGAGATCTGGAAGGAATTCTTCCAAACAGATGTCGATGAACTGGTCTACCTCTACAAAGAGTGCTCCCTGGTCCTAGGACGAACTGTCACTTTTGAGCAGAACCAGCAGACCTATCAGGGCCTCGCCAAAGATATCTCTGATACCGGCCAACTCTTGGTCCAATTAGACAATCAAGAAGAAATCTGGCTCAATAGCGGAGAAATCTCCTTGACCAAATGGTGAAAACAAGTATAGAAAAAAAGCCACCCGAAGGTGGTTTTTTTGATCTATTTTGAAAGCTCCTTCTACCCAAAGACTACGGAACCTCATTCTTTTTAAGATATCCATAACTAGTTACGGCTTTAGCTCTTGCTCCATTTTTTCAACAAAGCGATTTAATTCTGTCTGCACTTTTTCTAGGAGCTCTTTTTGCTGAGAATCACTGACCTCAACTCGGTTAGTGGGCCCATCTTTCTCCGTATGGAAATAACTAGCATGTAGTAATCCCCACTCTTTATCTAATGAAAAGGCTACATCTATTTTTTCACCCTCAATGATCGTTGAAGAGGTAATCAAGATTTTATTATCATCTGGACTAGGAACTCGTGCCATCCATTGCAAATCACCATCCATTTCCAGTTGGTCTATGCCACCCACACGTCTGATCTCTACGTCTGAAGGAATCCCATAGCCAGCTACTCTAATGGCATTGGCATTACGATGATCAAGTATTCTTGCCAGCAATTCAATTTTATTTTTAGATGAAAAATTTGGAGCTGGTTTTTCATCCGGAACAAAGAGAAGCCAAGCTACTAACACAGTCATTCCTATCAATAGAAAGATCAATCCTTTTTTAGCACAGACATCCTCCTCTCCTCACTTCTTTTCTAGCTCCGCTTCGATGTATGTCTAGTATAGAACAAACCACAGCGAGGGTGGTTCGTTATTATCATAATTAAAAACACCCCAAAAGTTAGAAATATCCAACTTTTGAGGTTTTAATCAATTAAGGCTCATTATTGATAACAGAACCATCAATACCAAATGTATAAGAAACACCATCAATAACTAACGTTTTATTTGATGCAAATGCACCACCATCGTTAGGATCCGCATAATATTTTCTTCCATTTAATTCTAGCCACCCCGTCTTTAAATCACAATTAGCTGGGTCAAAATAATAAGTTTTTCCATCTTGAAACGTAACCTGACCAGCAAATGCCTCACCAAATTCGTTAAAGTAATACGTTTTTCCATCTATGGTTTGCCAACCTGACAATCCTTCTCCACTTTCTGGGTCGTAATAATACCATTCTAGACCAGGGTATCCTTGTTTAGATATCCAGCCCGTTTTCATATCGGAATTAACTGGATCGAAATAATATCTTTTATCACCTATCTTTTGGAAACCTTTTAACGCACTATGTTCAAAGTAATACCATTTCCCATCTATATTTCTCC
>NZ_KV812036.1:187023-212504 GCF_001813295.1 Streptococcus sp. HMSC072G04 | reverse complement strand
TAATACCATTTCCCATCTATATTTCTCCAACCTTTAACTCTTTCTCCGCTTATAGGATCATAATAATACCAACCATGGTAATCTCCACCATTATACACATTATATTGCCAGCCAGTTATCATATATCCTCTATCATCAAACTTATAGTTTTTACCGTCGATATAAGCTTCTTGATTTTTATAATAAGAACCATTATTTAGTGAGTACCACCAACCAATATTATCTTGATGCCAATCAGCCTTTACTTGAGATACTGGAGTTAAAAGTAATATTACTAATGCCCCACCTAGCAAAAATTTAGTTGCTTTTTTCATCTTCATTTCCTCCTTATATTTTTGTATACGCTTTCATTGTAGCATGTTTATTTCTCTAAATCAAATGATGTGTAAATATAAAGAGGTCACTGTCAACGAATTCAAATATAAAGTCACTCTCTTTTTATTTGTACTTTAAAAGGCTATCAGTGTCCACTTTTAGATAAAATCATATAAGATATTATCTAAAAGTGGACCAAAAAGTAATTAAAGAAATAACCTGCTCTATTATTAAAATTTTAACAACTGACTTTATCAATGATTATAAATGAAGCTTATTAGCTACCTAATAACTCACTCTGGTTATATAATAAAATTCTTTATCATCATAGTTAAAAACACCTTGAAAGTTAGAAAAAAATCTAACTTTTAAGGTGCTGATCAATTAAGGTATATTGTTTATAAGAGTACCTCCACTATCGAATGTGTATGAAATACCGTCTATAATTAAAGTCTTACTCCTTGCAAGTGCACCACCATCATTTGGATCTGCATAATATTTATATTTACCTGACTCAAACCATCCTATTTTCAATTCACAAGTATCTGAATCAAAATAATAATCTTTTCCTTCTAAACCACTTATACGACCACTGTATGCCCCATACAGGCCAAAGTAATACCTTTTCCCATCTATGTTTTGCCAACCTGATAGCTGTTTCCCACTTTCTGGGTCGTAATAATATCTTTTTGTACCAGAGGCCTCCTGTCTGCTTACCCAACCCGTTTGCATATCGCAGTTAACCGGATCAAAATAATAATTTTCTCCATCTAAATTCTGCGAACCTTTTAACGCACTAATTGTAAAGTAATACCATTTCCCATCTATATTTCTCCAACCCCTAGCTTTTTCTCCGCTTACAGGGTCGTAATAATTCCATTCCGTACCAGAATATCCTGGATTAGATATCCAACCAGTTTTCATATCACCATTAACTGGGTCAAAATAATAAGATTTCCCATCCATGTATTGCTCACCAATAAGTGCTCCACTTCTAGTAAGGTAATACCACTTTCCATCTATATTTTGCCAGCCAATTTTTTGATCACCATTTACTGGATCAAAATAAGACCAGTTTATTTTTTTCAGACTAGTAGCATTACGCTCCGCTATCGGCTGCCAGCCGGTCATCATATAACCTCTGTCATCAAATCTATACCACTTCCCGTCAATATAAGCTCCTGTGTTTTTATAATAAGAACCATTGTTCAGTGAATACCACCAACCAACATTATCCCGTTTCCAATCAGCCTTTACTTGAGACATTGGAGTTAAAATTGATATCATAATCGCACTAGCAAGCAATAGCTTATTTTTTTTCATTTTCTTTCCCTCCTTGCACGATCTTTGTATACGCTTTCATTATACCATGTTTATTACTCTAAATCAAATAATGTCAAAATATAGGAAGCTCACTATCAATGAATTCAAGAAAATACTCAAAATTAGCAAAAATTATTTATAATAAAAGAGGCACTTAGGCCTCTTTTTCTCTCCTTCAAACACTCTGTCACTGTCCATTTACTGTCCAATATAGTGTAATACATCTAAAAATTGTTGGTAATATCGAAGACTAAATTCTTTTAAATCAATATTTCTATGTATAACAAGACTTAAAGAATCTTAAATTAAGTCTTGCATATTCATCATAGCAAACTCTCAACTTTCCGGAAATCGTTTCTTTTTTTTTAGAAAAATATAATTTCATTATTTATCATTCAATAATTTTTGATTCCTTCATACTCTACCAAACACCATCCCCCTATTATCCTCCCACTTGTGGTATGATGGTAGAGTATGTTTAGGTGCCAAGATACTTGAGCACCTCCCTGCTAAAAGGAGAAGGAATATGAAAATCGCATGGAATGAAATCAAATACCAACCCAAGAAGTTTATCCTGATTGAACTTCTCATTACCATTCTCATGTTTATGGTGGTGTTTTTGTCCGGTCTGACAAATGGACTGGGGCGGTCTGTATCGGCCCAAATCGATAACTATGGGTCGCTGCACTACATCCTTTCGACGGATTCAGAAGGTATTATCCCCTTTTCAACCATTACATCGAAGGATTTAGATGAGGTCCAAAAGATAGAGGGGATGGACTATTCGGGCTTGTCCATCCAACGGGCAACCGTCTCAAAATCAGAGGATTCCAACACTCTGGATATCACCTACTTCGCGACCGATCACAACGAAGAAGAAATCCTCAATCCAATCACGGAAGATACAGACCTCAAGATCTCCGACCTAAAGAAAAATGAGGTCATTCTGGACAGTTCTTTCAAAGAAGATGAGGGGATCCAAGTCGGCGATCAAGTGATCGACAAAACTTCTAAGCAAAAACTCAAGGTCGTGGCCTTCGCGAAAAATGCCAAATACGGCTATAGCGAGATTGGCTTTATCAGCTCGGATACCTACACAGGCATGCAGCAAAAAACAGATCCAAGCTATCAATGGCAAGCCCAAACCCTAGTGACCAAGAAGAGCATCACTTCTAGTGATCTGACCAGCAACTTGATGGTGGCGGATCAGAAGCAGGTGATCGATAAAATCCCTGGCTACAAGGCTCAAAACCTGACGCTACGGATGATCACGTGGGTGCTCTTACTCGCTTCTTCTGCTATCCTTGGGGTTTTCTTCTATATCCTCACCCTGCAGAAGTTGAAACAGTTCGGTGTCTTGAAGGCTATTGGCATGTCCATGAGCCAGATTACCTATGTCCAACTATCCCAGCTCACCATCATCTCCCTCATCGGAGTGCTATTGGGGCTTGGCTTGGCAACTATGATGGCGCCATTTTTACCTAATAGCGTCCCTTCCTTTATGACCCTGAAAGACAACCTCACCATCTCGGTTAGCTTTATCCTGACCTCTATTTTGTGTGGTGCCTTGTCCCTTGTCAAAATCAAAAAAGTAGATCCAATCGAAGTCATTGGTGGAAATGGAGAATAAGATGGCCATTATCGAATTAGAAAATATCAGAAAATCCTACGCCGATGGCAACCAGATGCACCATGTCCTCAACCAGCTAGAGTTAAGCGTCGAACCCAACGAATTTGTCGCCATCTTGGGCCCTTCAGGATCTGGTAAGTCCACGCTTTTAGCCATCGCTGGCTTGCTTTTGTCAGCAGATGAGGGGCGGATTTCTATCGCTGGCCAAGACTTGACCGGTCTCAACCAAGGCCAGTGGACGCAAAAACGGTTGGAATTGCTCGGCTTTATCTTTCAAGATCACCAGCTCCTCTCCTATATGAAAATCGGTGACCAGTTAGAACTGGTGGCCAAATTAAAAGGGGAAAAGGACAAGAAAAAACGCCAAGAGGAAGTCAAAGCCTTGCTGGCAGATCTTGGCATCGAAGCTTGTTACCACCAATACCCGAATCAGATGTCCGGTGGACAAAAACAACGGGCAGCCATCGCTCGCGCCTTCATCGGAAATCCGCAGGTCATCTTAGCTGATGAACCAACGGCTAGTCTAGACCCAGATCGAGGGCAAGAAATCGCCCAGTTGATCCAGAAAGAAGTCAAATCCAAAAACAAGAGCGCCATCATGGTGACCCATGACCGCTCCATCCTGACCTATGTGGATACCATTTATGAATTAAAACACGGCCAATTGCTAAAGGTAGAAAAGGTTGATTAAATAAAAGAGAGTGGGACAGAAATCGGTAATTCGTTAGAATTCGATTTCGTCGTCCCACCTCCGAACAGTTGAGTAGGGCTGTAAAAACTGATGAAATCAGCGTAGTAGAGCCCACTCAACCACTGCGTCTTGCTCGACAATTCAAAAATAATTGAGAGGCTAGGACTTTTGTCCTAGCCTCTTTTTATTCTTGAGGATCTTTGGGCAGTTCCATACGGAAGCGCAAGCCCATAGCCGTTTTATCAAATTGGTAGGCCAGTTCTTCATGGTCTAGCAAGTGTTGGACCACGAAGAGTCCCAGACCGCCTTCCTTCTTCTGACGGCTAGCGGTCATTGGCATTTCAGCGGTCTCTACCATTTCCTGGCTGGTATTTTCAACCGCCAAGTGCGTCCCTTCCTCTTCGAGGCGGAGCTGGATCTCTCCACCGGCATCCGAATGCTTAACGGCATTGCTGATGACATTTGAGAGGACCAATTTCAGAATCGCTGGGTCCATATAGACTTGTTTGGCTGGGATCTGATTGTCAATCGTGAGCGATCGGGATTGAGCCAAGACCTTGTACTGGTCGAGGATCTGCTCTAAGACCTGATCCAGCCGGATCCACTCCTTGTCACCGGCCAATTCTTGGACAGAGGACAGGGACAGGATTTCTAAGACGATCTGGTTCATCTCATCGACGATATCGAGGGAGACCGACAGGTAGCGGTCCCGATCCTTATAGCGGCCGATCTTATCCCGCATATTTTCAAGGATAATCTTCAAGCTGGCCAGAGGGGTCTTGAGCTCATGCGAGGCCCCACGTAGGAATTCGACCTTCATCTGCTCCAACTTCAGATTTTCTTTTTTCTGCTGTTCTAGATTGTCGATCACCTCTAGGAGATGGTGATAGAGGTCGTTGATCTGTTGCTTGAGAACACCGATCTCATCCTGCGAATGAATGGGAAGACTTGCTGTCCTATCCAGCCGCTTCATCCGCTTGGTCATCTGCTTGATCTCAAGAATCGGAGCAGAAATCATGCGAGCATAGAGATAGGAGGCAATCAATGACAGAACAAAGGAAGCAAGAAGACTATAGGGAAGAAAGCCCAGACTGATGTCCCGCGCTTCCTTTTGGGAATCGACAGTTGCTAAGAATTGCAAGGTCAAGTCCTTTCCCTCTTTGGTCTCAATCTTTCTCTCTTCAATGACCAGGGAATTGTTCTGGCTGTTAGGGTTCAGGAGCAAGTCATCCTTGACCTCTATAGCATTTTGTTTTTCCTTGCCCTTGATCGAGACCTTGATATCATTGGTCTTGGAATAAAGGTCGATGACAGACTCAATGGTTCCTTCTTCCTGCCCCTGAAAACTCTTGGACAGGGCCTGTGATTTCTTCAAAATCGTCTGGCGCTGGGACTCGATATAGGTCGATGGGAAAATAAAGTAAACCGAAGCATGTAGAAGGATGACTAGGCCACTAAAAAGGGCAAAGGTGATCAGAAAGATCTTTGCAAAGATACTCCGTTTGGTCATGGTCTCTCCAATTTATAGCCGACATTGCGTACCGTAACGATACAGTCCAGCTCTAGTTTTTTTCGTAGTTCCTTGATATAGACATCGATCACCCGGTCAAAAGGAATCTCCTCCGTCTCCTTCCAGACGGCATCGAGGATCTGAGAGCGGGTCCGGGCCTTGCCCTCATGCTGGAGCAAGTATTCCAAAATTTCCAACTCCTTGGCATTCATGGAGATGGCTTGCCCAGCTAGGCTGGCTGTGTAGCTCTCAAAATCCACCCGTGCCTCTCCATAGGTGAAGACCCGGGAAGGCTGGAGCTTTTTAAAAATAGCTTCAATACGGACCTTCAAGAGGGACAAGGAAAAGGGTTTTTCCAGGTAGCCATCCGCCAACTCTCCAAAGGCTGTCAACTTATAGTCCTCATCATGGAAGGCCGTCAGCATGAGGACAGGAACCGAGCTGGTCTTCCGGATAGTCTTGAGCACTTCCAAGCCATTGAGGATAGGAAGCTGGATATCCAGCAAGACCAGATCTGGCGCTTCTCTGTGAAAGAGTTCCAAGGCCTCCTGCCCATCACCTGCTTCAAAGATCTCATAGCCACATTCCATGAGATAGTCGCTCATCCCTTCGCGAATCAGGACTTCATCTTCTACGATTAGTATCTTCATACACTTTCCTTTTATCTAAGAAACTTCTTCTACCTCCTATTATACCCTATTTCTATTTTAGGAAACAATCTCTTATTCGACATCCACCAAGAGATCTTTTGGTTTCTTATGCAAGAGCCATTGAGAAGAAAGGATGGATACGAGAATCAAGAGGAGGCCGCCAACCAAAACAATCACCAACAATTGGCTCGGTTGGATGTCCATATGGAGGTCCGTCAAGGTCTTACTGAAGCTTTCTGCCTCAGCTCCACCACCAAGGTTGGCTGCAGAGGATTCTTGTGCCATTTGTTTGGCAATGCCACTGGTTACGTTCTTGAGTACCGTATCTCCGACTGTTTTGGCAAGAAGTCCTGCAACTCCATAGGAGAGGAGGAAGGCGGGGATGGAAATCATGACTAATTCTGCCACGAATTGTCCTGCAATCTGCACCTTGGAGAGTCCCAGAGCTAGCAAGATACCCACTTCTCTGCGACGGGCATTGAGCCACAAGACGAGGAGAAGGGTGAGAAGCAAGCTAGCAAAGATGAGGCTACCGATAAACAAGTAGTCCGCCACTTGGAACATGCTGCTGATGGATTTTTGCAAGGCTGGGTAGTTGGAAGAGCTCTTAACCAAGTCAAAGTAATTCCATGGGATATCCAAAGCTTTGATTTTTTCGATCAATTGATCCAGGTCCTGATCCCCCTTGGCAAAGAAGGTAGCGTCCTCATAAGTAGCTGTTTGAACAGTATTACCATAGAGTTTGGCAGCTGTATCTAGGTCAGAAATGAGGGTATCTTCATACAACTCTTGGGCGTAAGTTAGAGGAGCTTGGTTCTTCCCGGAGAACAGACCCTTAATGGTCACTTCGACGGTTTCATTGGCTCCTTTTTCATTGTCAGCATCGTAGAGATTGGACTTGAGGCGCACCTTATCGCCCACCTTGAGGCCATTCTTTTTCGCCAAATCTTCGTGCATGAGGATTTGGTTCTTGTCCTTGTCTGTCAAGTGATCTCCTTGGACCAGCTTGTAGGCTCCAGAGACAAATTTATCTTCTTTAGAAGAGTCATTAACCCCTGTCACCATCAAGGTATTCTTAAAGTGCTTGGCCCGCTCTGGAGATTGATTTTGCAGGGTTTCTTCAGTCTCAATGATCTCGTGGTCTAGGATATCTGCGATGGCATTGATCCGCTTGATAGAGGAGGTGATCCCCTCTACCTGGCTGATTTTTTCGATATCTTCTCCTCTGAGATTCCCTGCTCCCCGAGGGGTTCCTGGATTGGTCCTGCGGTTGATCTGCATGGAGAAGCTATTGGTGATGGATCCCAGACTTTCCGATGAAGCTTTTTGGGTCGCTCCCTTCATGGAGAGTCCGATCAAGCTCAAGGTCCCCATGAGGAGAATAATGGCAAAGAGCAAGAGAGACTTGGGCCATTTACGTGTGATATAAGCAAAAGCATTGCGTAACATAGCATTCCCTCCTTACTTGCTCTTCTCAACGAGGCTACGGCGACTCAATTCCAAGACCACATCGGAGGCCTCTGCCACTTCCTTACTGTGGGTGACGACGATGACACATTTTTGGCGTTCCTTTGCCAACTTCTTCAAAATGGCAATGATGTCACCGGCTGTCTGTTCGTCAAGGTTTCCTGTCGGCTCATCGGCCAAGATGACAGGTGCTTCTGAAACGAGTGCACGCGCAATGGCCACCCGTTGTTGCTGCCCGCCGGATAGTTGCAGGACATTGCGTTTGATTTGCGTTTCGTCCAATCCCAATTCCAAGAGAATCTCTTTCCCAGCCTGTTTGTTGACCAGGCGGACATTTTCCAGTGGCGTCAAATAATCGATTAGATTGTAATTCTGAAAGACCAGAGAGACATGGTGCTTGCGGTGGTAGCTAGACCCTTTGGTCTGGATGTCCTCTCCATCAAAGAGAACCTGCCCTTTCTTGGGATTATCCAGTCCAGCCAAGAGGGAGAGGAGGGTCGATTTCCCTGCTCCAGACTGACCAATAATGCTGTAAAATGTCCCATTTGCGAACTGATAGTTCACGTCTGAGAAGATCTCTTCTTGGTAGCTTTGGTAACTATAGGATACATGTTTGAGTTCTAACATAGGTGTCATTTCTCCTTAACTCATTTTTGTTAATATTTCTTTTGGACTCTTGCGCCAGATCATGCTGGTCGTTACACCGAGCGACAGAAGGATCAAGCACAAGAGGCTAGCATAGGCGATTCCTAAGGAAAGGCCTTGAGGGATTTGGTTGAGTAATTCTAGGGTCTGCTGTTGACCGGTCTGTCCTACAAACTGCTCTAAGAAACGATGGCTGACCATCCGCCCGATGAGAAAGGCTGGGATCACCGCTAGTAAGGATACCAGCACCACTTCCAAGAGGAACTGTCTAAAGATCCGTCCCTTGCTTTTCCCAATGGATAAGAGGACGCCGATTTCATGAATCCGCTCCCGTGTCCAGAGACTGAGTAAGAGCGATAGAGCACCGGCTCCTGTCACTAGGAGGACGATCATCATGATCCGCACCAGGCCTTCTAGGGTCTGAGAGGATTCCTTCATCTGGTCAAAGGCCTTGCGATCTTCGACCACGCGTAGCGATTGCCAATCTAGATTCAAGCTTTTGACTTGCTTCAAGAGCGCATCGATTTTCTCAGGATCTTTGACGCCAAAGGTGACCTGGGTCACTTCTTGCTGACTGAGACCAAGAAGCTTGGTCGCATCCTCATAAGGGAGGTAGACTTGATTTTCACTCAAATCAGAGGTCATTCCTGTGAATTTTTCCTGTTTCTTACCCGAAAAGATCCCAACGATTTCAAAGGTTTGCTCTTTGGCAGGAGTCTCTCCCATCTGAAAGCTGGATAAGGTCAAGGAATCTCCGACCTTTAGCTTGTTCTTCTTAGCCAACTCTTGGTGGATCAAGATCTGCCCGCGAGACTTGTCGGATAAGTGCTTGCCTTGCACCAGTTGGAAACTGCCACTGCGGAAATCCAGGTGCTGGCCTGTCTTCTGGGTAAAGACAGCGCCTAGCGCTTGCTTGGATTCCTGCCCCAGATCATCCCGTTCTACCGATTGCTGTCCCGTCACCGCTTCTTTACCAAGAATACGAACGGGACTTTCATATTGGGGAACCATGACTCCCACCCCAGCTAGCTGCTGCACCTTTTCAGCTTCCTTTAGAGCAAAGGGCGTATCCCCCTGCTTACTGGTCAGGGCAAAGCTGGTCCCAGCCGACTGCTTGATATGGTCCTCCAACCTTTCTCCCACTTGCATCAGTGAAAAACAGAAATACAAGCAAGTGAGGATCAAGAGGAGAATCAGAAAGAGGACCAGATTCCTCGTTCTTTTTCGAGAAATATAGGCGATTGCCTGTTGTAAGAGCATGATCTCACCCTCCATTTCAAGGTCCACGGCGATACGATGTGGACGCTTTCATTATTTGTTATAGTTATTATAGAAAAGAAATGTGAAATGTTTATGAAATAGAAAAAATTTCCTAGAAAAATCTAGGAAAACTGAGCAGTTGTTTAGAGTCACTTTATCTATAGCCATAGAAAAAAACCTTTGAAAAAGAATTTCTTTTCAAAGGTTTTATTTTCTTTTCTTTCTGATTTCTTTTTCAATGGCACTAGCAATTTTCTCCACCATATAGGCCGTCTGGAGATTGCGCAAGATCAAGAGGGCCCAAAAACATGCAAAGAGCATTTGACCCGCTATGGTCGCTTCATTGAAAAAGTATGTCTCCATAGCAGTAAAGACTGCTAACACTGCAAATTGTTTTCTATTCATAAAATTATTTTACCATGATTCAGTAAAAAATTCATGTATTAATCGTCTTGCAGGGTGATTTTATCGGATAAAAAGTGAAATTCCTCAGGGATGACACTTTCCTCTTCTTCTACCACTTCCGCTTTTGGCCCACGCGCCTTAGCCGAAAACTCTGCCCGGATTTGGGTCCATTCTTCCATCGAAACCGCTAAAATCTCTGGCGAGAAGCCAGCAGCATTGCTGAGGATATTTCCAAACATGGTATTGAGGTTGTCCCGCTTCATGGTCTGTTCAGCATTAAAGGCCGATTCAAAGGCTAAAATAGCGTGATTTTCATTGGCAGCGACCGGCTGAGATCCGATTAAGAGGGCCTTATCCGCACCTGCCAAGCTCTCGATAATTTCCCCCCAAGCGTTCTGAAGACGGATCAAGTTGGTCCGTGCTAACTCTGGGTTTTCAACCGCCTCTTGTAAAATGGCGTTGACCTTGTTGCGATCTGCCCGGTACCCCTTGCTCGACTTGGTAGGGCGAGCTACTGCTGGTTTTGAAGCAGGAAGACTGCTACCTGATTGCGCTAACTGTTGCTTGAGCTGAGCGACTTCCTTCTTCAAGTCTTCCAGCTGAGCTAGCACATTGGAAGGAACCTCCACTGCTACTGAGTTAGTAGCTTGGCCTGTGCTTTCAGCCAATTTAATGGTCATCATTTCAGTGTAGATGCGCGGTTGCAGACTATTTTTGATATCCGCTAGACTGGTCGTCGCCTGGTCAATCAGGTCAAAAAGACGGGCTTGATCGGCTTCAAGATTCGCCGCAAATAAGTCACTAGCGTGAGTGTTTTCTCCGCCTGTCTGAACAATCAAGAGATCTCTCAGGTATTGAAGTATGTCCGTGACGAAACGGGCCATATTCTTCCCGTTATCAAAGATAATCGCCAGCTGATCCAGCGCCGCCGTCGCATCATGAGCCAGGATGGCAGCCACGTACTGATCGAGCGCAGCTAGACTGATGGAGCCTGTAATTTCTTCAGCGATTGCTGTCGTCAACTCACTACCCGCAGTCAGACTCAGGGCTTGGTCCAAAATGGACAAGGCATCCCGCATCCCACCTTCAGCGCGTCGAGCGATGATCTGCACAGCATCTGCTTCATAGGCAATCCCTTCTGTAGCTAGGATGCTTTCCAAATGGTGAACGATATCCGGCAGTTTGATGGATTTGAATTCAAAGCGTTGCACCCGTGACAGAATGGTCGCAGGAATCTTGTGTAACTCCGTTGTTGCAAGGATAAAGACCACATTCTCTGTCGGCTCTTCCAGCGTCTTTAACAAGGCATTAAAGGCCCCTGTTGAGAGCATATGGACCTCATCGATAATGTAGACCTTGTGCTTGGCTAGACTCGGAGCATAGGTGGATTTGTCGCGAATATCTCGAATCTCATCGACCCCATTGTTGGAGGCCGCATCGATCTCGATGACATCTTCTAGGCTCCCATTGGTAATGGATTCACAGATATAGCAGTCGTTACAAGGCTCCCCATTGACTTGATTAGGACAGTTCATAGCCTTAGCAAAGATCTTAGCCACACTGGTTTTCCCAGTACCACGAGGACCCGAAAAGAGATAGGCATGGCTGATCTTCTCCTGCTCCACTGCCTGTCTCAATGTCCGTGCCACCACTTGCTGGCCGACCAATTGGCCAAAGGTCTGGCTACGGTATTTCCGATATAAAGCTTGATACATTAGTTCTTAACTCCAAACATCTTAAAGTCCCAGTTTGTCTTATCGATCAAGAGAGCGACAAACTTTTCCAAATACTCTTGATCCAGCTGATCATAGTCCGAGACACACTCTGAATCTAGATCTAAAACTCCAAGGAGCTGACCGTCCTTGACCATAGGCACCACAATCTCACTCATAGCCCGACTATCACAGGAAATATAGTTGGCATGCTGGCGCACATCATCGACAATGATGGTTTCCTGCTTTTGAGCTGCTTCTCCACAGACACCCTTTCCAAGAGCGATATGGACACAAGAAACACCTCCCTGAAAAGGTCCCAAGATCAATTCCGTTTCGTCATACAAATAAAAACCCGCAAAGACCGAACGAGGCAGGGCTTGATTTAAAAGAGCACTGGCATTGGACAGATTAGCCAAGGCATTGGTTTCTCCTGTTAAGAGAGCGTCTAACTGAGCCAGCAAGAGCTGGTATTGTGATTCTTTTTCCGAATGTTTCATACCTTCCATTATACCAAATCTTTGCCCAAAAATTAAGCTTCAAACAGCGAAAGAAAAGAGAGTGGGACAGAAATCGCTAATTCGTTAGAATTCGATTTCGTCGTCCCACCTCCGAACAGTTGAGTAGGGCTGTAAAAACTGATGAAATCAGCGTAGTAGAGCCCACTCAACCACTGCGTCTTGCTCGACAATTCAAAGATAATTGAGAGGCTAGGACTTTTGTCCCAGCCTCTGGAATATAGATAAAGTTATCTTAAAAACTTTCCTTAGGTGAGGACGGACGTCAGCGAACTTCGAAGAAGTTCCATGACTAATTATTGAGCCTAAGGTCTCAATAATTCCGAGTGCTAGAAACAATTGTGTTTCTAGCACTTTTCTCACGGCGGAAAGTTTCAATATATTCTTGATTCATTTTAAAAATGAAATCTCAGTTTTATTTCTTTGCAGAATCATTTAACTCATTCTTCTAAAAATTATTTTATCTATTCATGTCGCCGATTGAAGTGAAAGACTTCAAAATATTGAATGGCACGATAGATTAAAAAGATAGTCAAGATGATGGACACCAGCCAGATGGTCTCTAACCCATAAAACTGGATCAAATAGGTCGAAAAAATGGCCCCAAAGACGAAACTCCCGATCAAGCAGGTCATAAAGATGGCTTCCCAAAGGAATTTCTTCTCCTTTTCTCTGACAAAATTCCCATAAGCCACCATGGTTTTCTTGAGATTTCCCGTCATGAAGGAATGATTATAGGCATAGCCATCAACTTCTCCAAAAGAGGTCGCTACGATTCCCAAACTCAGTCCAAAAAAAGGCACGATGAAGACATTTTTTACCGATGCTGGCAAAAATCCCGTCACCAAGGTTGTGAGGATAAAGGGCACCAAGGTACTGAGGCGCCAAACTGAATTATCAATCAAACGTCGCAAAACCGTCATCAAAAAGATTCCCAGCATAAAGGCCAGCATGGTTGCTAACTTGACTTCTACATCTGAGATCTGCTGGCCAATCAAGCCGACCGATAGAAAGACTACATTCCCCGTCTGGCCTGCCGCCAAGGTTCCACCCCGACAGATAAAGGTATAGGCATCTGAAAAACCAGCACACATGGTCAATAAACAAGCGAACGCCTTGGTCCGCGAATGAAACTCCCTTTTCATTTCCATTCTCCCCAGGAAAAAGAGGGAGTGGTACAGAATGTTAAAAACCATTTCTCGTACCACCCCCGCAACATTGATTGAGAACTCTTCCGAGTCTTTTGCGAATGAAGAGTCTCACCAACTACTGCGACATTCAATTATTCCAACTAATGTGAAAGAATTGGAGATCGATTTCCTTCTTTCTCCCTATTTTATTTTCCCTCACGCGCTTCGTTGAGGATTTTTTCAATCTTGGTTGTGATCAAGTCAATCGCAACCGTATTGGTTACGCCCTCAGGAATAATCACATCGGCATAGCGCTTGGTTGGCTCGATGAACTGGTGGTACATCGGTTTTACCACACCAAGGTATTGCTCAATGACGCTGTCCAGACTCCGCCCGCGTTCTTCCATATCGCGCTTGATCCGGCGAATGATCCGCACATCATCATCCGTATCAACGAAAATCTTGATGTCCATCAAGTCCCGAAGGCGCTTGTCTTCAAGGACTAAGATCCCTTCCACGATGAAAACATCTTGTGGTTCCTGACGATAGGTCTTGCTGCTGCGCGTATGTTCCGCATAGTCATAGGTTGGGATATCCACTGGACGACCCTCCAAGAGTTCATTGATCTGCGCAATCATCAAGTCCGTATCAAAGGCAAAAGGATGGTCATAGTTGGTCTTGATCCGCTCCTCAAAGGTCAAATGACTCTGGTCCTTGTAATAGGAATCATGCTCAATCATGGCAATCTTTTCATTCGGGAAATTGGCCAAAATGGCACGAGACACACTGGTCTTTCCACCACCAGAACCACCAGTAACACCAATAATAATAGGTCTATTTTGCATTTTCTACTCCATTACCTGTAGTCGCCTGAGAAGAAATAGACATCTCAGATATATCTTATCCATTTTACCATATTTTTGCCTAGACATGAATAGTTTTTCAATAAGAAGTTTGGAAACAAAAACTCTAAGCAGCCTCAGCCTGCTAACTCATGAAAGAAAAGAAAGTGTGGTTTAAAATAAAGGTGAATAATAGAATTCCGCAGTCATTAATAGGGCTTTGCCCTAGTTCATATGAAAGTGCCGGCATTAAAAAATCCTCACACCTCACACCAAGAATACGAAAAAGAAAAAGTGCTAGGACTGAGGCGACAGTTCTAACACCAAAATTTTTAAAAATTTCAATTACAGTATCGTACAAGAAGAGTATTTTTTGCGCTCTTTTTGATGTTTTTTTCAAATAAAAAGTCACCGAATTTGGTGACTTCATTAGGAGATTATGATGAAAAAAGTTTTAGGATTTCATTAAATGAAGGTTACTCAATGAAAATCGAAATCAGACTAGGCAGAACGACGCAAACATAACTAAAGTTAGGTAAGTCGAATTTAACGAAGTATGGTGAGATTTTCGAAGAGTAATAAGAGATCTTCATTTAATGATGACAAGATACATGAACAGACTTAAAGTTAGCTTAGATTTTAAATCCACTACTAACAATTTTCTTTAACAGCTGTTTGACCTGCAATCCGTCCAAAAGTAAAGATATCCGTAAGCGAATTTCCTCCTAGACGGTTACCTGCGTGAAGTCCTCCTGCAACTTCTCCGGCAGCATACAAACCAGGAATAATCTGACCTTTTTCATTCAAAACATGTGTTGAAGTATCAATCTTGAGACCACCCATTGTATGGTGAACAGCTGGTTTTCTTGGTGTTGCGTAGAACGGTGCGACCTCACACTTGAGATCAAAACTACCCTTGTTAAATTCAGGGTCAAATCCCGCATCCACATAAGAATTGTACTTTTTGATTGTATCTGCTAAAACCTGTGGATCCATGCCAATCTGAACAGCCAACTCTTCTATCGTATCTGCACGGTATAGAGTGCCTGCTTTGACTTGGGCATCGATTTTTTCTTGGCTAGTATTATAGGCTGTTGCCTTGATGCGATCATCTGCAATCAAGTAGAACAAGCCTCCATTATCAATCGCTGCTTGAGATAGCTTGTCTCGGCTACCGTACTCATCTACAAATCGCTTCCCTTCAGTATTTACCATGATGAAATTAGCTGGAGGAACTTGAAGTCCTGAGAAGAGAGCACCTGTCACTGGATCAGATACCGGCATCATTTGACTAAAGCCCATCCCCACTAGATCTGCACCTACACTTTGACCTAAGAGGATTCCATCCCCTGTTACAGCTGGTGTATTAGAGGTAGCAATATCATCCGCAATTTCGGTCCAGTAGGTATTGTATTTTTGTAGCATCTTAGTATTGGCGCCAAATCCTCCAGAAGCTAAAACAACAGCATCTGCATGAACGAGGATGGTTTGACCGTTTCGGCCTTCTGCTCTAACACCCTTGACAGTCCCTTCTTCTACAAGCAATTCTTTAACTGGAGAGTCCGTCAAGATCTTGCCACCATTTTCTAGAACATATTTTTGTAGAACCGAGATAAAGGCATAACCCATGGGTTGAACCGGCTTATGACCACGACGCCAAAGAGCTCCAACTGGCATTGTGACTTCACTACGAACAAATTCAACACCGATGTCTTCCAACCAGCGAACAGACTCAAGGGCTCGTTCGGTCAATACAGAAACTAAATCATATTGACCATGAATTTCATGTCCTTGTAAATCTTTTCGTTTTCCACCGATATAGGTTTGGATACGGTAAAGTAAAGTAGAGTCAAACAAATAGCTAGGGTCCTGCAAATACTGCTCAACCTCAACTTTCAAGGCTCTAAAGTCTTCTAAATATTCTGGGTCAATCGTTGATTCATCTATCGCAATCAATTCTTGAAGAGTGTTTGCCTCACCTGGATGAGCTTCAAAGGTTCTTTGCCATACTGGATCTGGTGCGTTCATTGGACCACCCGCACGAACGGTATTTCCTCCAATTGCTGGGAATTTCTCTACAACAATTGGCTTCTTACCAGCTTGTAATACTGCAGCTGCTGCAGCTAAACCGGCTCCTCCACCTCCGACAATGACAACGTCGGCCTGATAAGTTTTATCTTCTTTATCCAAGGCAGATGGTGCTTTGGAACGTTTCCGTAAAACATCTGGATTTGCACCGGCTTGTTTGACCGCACGTGCAACTCCGTCCAAGACACCATTTGAAGTCACAGAAGCTCCTGACACCGCATCAACGTTTAAGGTCTGTCCCTCAATGATTTCTGCTGGAATACGAGTAAATACGACATCTGCGATCCCTGAAGATTCTCCAGAAGAATCAATTTCAATTTTTTCAATACGGTCTTCAGAAACTGTGACGTCCATCGGCAATTTACCATTATGACCTTCAGTTGTAACGTGATAAGTTCCTGGCTCAAAGCGTATTTCTTCAGGAAGATTTAGTTGGTTTGCAACAGATACAAAGCGAAGGAAACGATAGAAACAACTATCTAAGAAATCGATAGTTCGCTCATCAATCAAATCTCCATTTGTATCAAATGCTCGGTGAGCTCGGCCAAGTAAAAATTCACTTCCTGGCATAACTGTTGCATTTACCCCAGGTGCATCCAAAATCTGACGAAGATGAAGTTGGGCACGTGAAGAACCTTGAACATCATAAGAAGCCCCTACAATCATGGTTGGTTTTCCATCTAGTGGATGGATGTTAAAAGACAACCACTCGATCAAGCTATTCAAACTTGATGGAATCGTATGATTGTGTTCAGGTGTCGAAATAATCACACCGTCTGCTTCCGAAATCGCTTGGTTAAACTTCTGAATAACAGGTGTATCTGTTTGATCATCGGTTTCATTGAACATCGGTACATCGGTAATTTCTAAAATCTCAATATCCGCTTTGGTTGCAAAATGTCTTTGCATAAATTGCAACAAACTACGGTTATAAGATTGTTTGGCATTGGTACCAACAATAGCTACTAATTTCATGGATTGTACTCCTTTCTTGAGACGCTTATGCTTTCAACCATTCTTCCCAGATGAATGATTTCTTACGGTTTGTATCTTCTGGTTTGACCAAAGCTTTTGTTAGTTCAACAAAGTTTTGGAACTCTGAAAAATGTTCTTCCAACTCTGCAACTTTTTCAGGATTGTTCAAATGATTGTCATCATCCAATACTTGTTCAGAATGACCTAGGAGAAATTCTGTCCCTGGCATCACTCTTGCTTTCAGTTCAGGCGCATCAAGAATCTGACGCAAGTGCGCTTGGGCTCTAGATGTTCCAAGCAATCCAAGAGAAGCTCCGACAATCATCGTTGGTTTGTTAATCAAAGCGCGACTAGTGTAGGCAATCCATTCCAAAGCTGAAGCCAGGGGTGCCGGTATGGTGTGGTCATACTCAGGTGTTGAGATAATCACACCATCTGCAGCAAGGATTTTTTCTGAAAAAGCTTGAACTTCGGCAGGTGCTAGCTTGTCCTCAGGTTCGTTAAATGCTGGCAATTGTTTGATTTCCAATACCTCAATGTCAGCTTTATCTGAAAAATGTTTTTGCATAAATTTTAAGAGTTTCCGATTGGTTGAGCGGTCAGAATTTGTTCCAACGATAGCAACTAGTTTCATCTTGCTACCCCCTTTATTTGTTTGATTTCATATCTTTAATATCATTATACAACTTTGGCCTTTCTTGTGAATCAATAGCCCTAAAAGATTGTGTTATCCTATCAGTTTATCTTAGTTTAGTATAACTTAGTGAAAAAAATAACAATATTTTTTGAGAAAGTATTGACCCTCATTTTTAACTATGTTATAGTCTTTGTGAAAATATGTATTAAGTTAGTGGAGGTTTTTCTTATGAAAGAGACATTCAATCGTTGGCAAGTTTTAGCTGCATCAACTGCTATTCTCCTCTGTACAGGGGCAGTCTATTCTTTTTCCGTTTTCGCTGGGCCTCTAAGTTCTTCAACAGGCTGGTCAATGTCCGAAATCATGCTCGCATTTGCAATTAACTCAGCAATCGGACCGATCCCCATGATTCTCGGAGGTTATTTGGTAGACAAGGGATATGTAAAATGGACAATTGCCCTTGGTGCACTTCTCTTTGCTAGCGGTTTTTACCTAACTGGTTATGCTAGTTCACCAGCCATGCTCTATCTGACCTATGGGTTGATGGCAGGTCTCGGTCAAGGATTTGCCTATTCAGGAGCCCTCTCAAATTCACTTCGTCTCTTCTCTGATAAACGTGGCTTAGCTTCTGGGATTCTAACAGGAGGTATGGGGTTTGCTGCAGTTATCGCGTCACCAGTTGCAAGTAGTCTCATTCAAAAACAAGATGCCTTCTTTGCTTTTCGAACAATTGGGCTAGTCTATATTGTTGTTATTATCTGTGCCATTTTCTTCATCAAAGCAGCCCCAAGTGGTTACCAACCTACAGATTGGAAAGCTCCAGTACAAACTAAACAAGTACCTGCTAATAAAAACTGGAAAGAAATGCTACAAAGTCCGCTATTTTACATTATTATCAGCATGTTCTTTGTCGGTGCTTTCTCTGGTTTAATGATTGCCTCTCAGGCATCCCCAATTGGTCAATCAATGTTTGGCCTTTCAGCTGGAACAGCAGCTCTCTATGTTTCTCTTTATTCGATCGCGAACTCTAGTGGTCGCTTTATCTGGGGATCACTCTCTGATAAAATTGGTCGTTCTCAGACTTTATTGATTATCTATTCAGTCATCGTATTGGCACTCTTCTCTTTAACAATTATCCCTGGACAACTTGGTTTCACTCTAGGAATCCTCGGACTTGGTATCTGCTTCGGTGGTGTTATGGGAGTCTTCCCTTCCATTGTCATGGAGAACTACGGACCTGAAAATCAGGGGGTCAACTACGGCATCGTCTTTACAGGATATTCTTTAGCTGCATTTTTTGCACCTAAAGTTGCGGTTCAAATGGCAGCAGCCAACAATGGAAATTACAGTGCTGCATTCTACGTCGCTATCGCTTTAGCAGTTGTTGGGCTCCTCCTCAACCTTCTATATATGAAGAAGAAAGGCTAAAAAAGAGAACTTCCTATATAAGGAAGTTTTTTTGATATAATAAAACTAGAAATAGTTTATCGGGAGGATTTATCATGGCTCAATATTCACGACATTTACGAGATAACCCATCTGATTTCCCCTACGATTTTGAAAAACAAATCTTATCTAAGCAATCAGCTGATACCATTTATCATTGGCATCCTGAACTTGAGATAATCTATGTCAAAAAAGGAACTGCTACCTTGTATATCAACTCTGAGCGCTTTGAAAGTCATGAAGGCGATATTTTTCTGATTCAGCCAACATCTCCTCATGCTATCTACGCTATTGAAAATCAAGAACAAATTTCTACAGTTTTTCGCATCCATCTAGATTTCCTAGGTAGGAATCAAATAGACAGTTTTAGCCAACGCTATATTCAACCAATATACTCTGGACATTTTTATCTCACTCCTCGGATTTCGCCAGACGATCATGCTTATGAACCAATTCGCGATTGTCTTTTTTCTCTCTTTTCTATCCTTGAAGAACAGAGTATTTACTACGACCTCCTATTAAAGTCTAAACTCTATGAATTTTTCTATCTTCTCTTTAAGTACAGGTATGTCAATCGACACTATACAGATGATACGTATCAAAAATATCAGAAATTAAAAGAAATGATTGGTTATCTTGAGCAACACTATGCAGAGCCCATTCAAATTGATCATCTTGCTACAACATTTGGATATAGCAAAAATCACTTTATGAATATATTCAAACAACACACTGGGACAAGCTGTATGGATTATCTCATACGAATGCGTTTAGAGAAGGCTTGTGAAAAGCTCGTTCAAACCAATCAAAGTGTTCAAGAAATAGCAAGCCAGGTCGGCTTTACTAACCTCTCAAACTTCAATCGACAATTCAAACAGCATTTTCACTTGACTCCTAGACAATATCGAAACCAACAACTCAAAAAAGAATCCTAACCATATCTCTCCTTAGAATCTTACTTGGGAAACTTTTCTTTCTCAGATAAAAAGGACCTTGCAGTCCTTTCAGACTGAAGAAAAAGTCCATTTTGGACAATTTTCTTCAGTCTTTTTTAAAAATAGAGAAAGTAAAAACTCTTAAGAATAGCGCGATATCAGCATTCCTAAGAGTTTTCACTATATGATACCCAACCTACAAAATGGCAATGTTTCTATTGCTGGTAGGGTTTGTCTACGTTCTAAAAGGACCTTACGGTTCTTTCATTATTTCACTTTTTCTAATTTTGCGGCAAATTCATTACCACCACGTAAGACGAGTATATTTTTTCCACCGTTGACAGGTACGAAACAATAATTTGAATTAGCTTGTATATAGACTTCCTTAGCGCTCTTCACTTGATAGCCTTCTGATTTCACCGCTTCTTGAATTACTTCAAATGTGTGTTCGATCTCTTCTTTAGAAGTCGTGTCTCCATCATACTTTTCTGAATCAGCTAGAGAATAGAATGCGTAAGCCTTGCTATCGTAATACTTATCACTAATAATTCCATGATCTGAAATCTGAACAGTTGTATTATTCCCTTCTGTCACATTCTTCCATTTTCCAACCATGGCCTTTGGTGTTTCAACCTTGTGATAGACCAAATTTTCTTCAAAGTTTCCTTCGTATGATTTATAAGTTTTCAAGTCGAATAAATCATTTCTTAAAATAATATTGCTTCCGTCTTTTTGGAGCAAGTTATAGCGTGTGTTTCCACCAGACTTAATAACAACTATTTCTGTCGTCTTCAGGTTAAATTTCTTATCGACATCCGCAAGTGAATGCAAGTCCGTTGCATTCAACAAAGAAAGTGCTGTATTAAATTCTTTTTTCGCTTCATTGCCCTTGAGAACCTTTTTGATGGTCTCGCCACCATTGACTTTTTGTTTCTTTCCACTTAGTTCATAAGTGACCGGACTTGAATCCGTATTTCTCAACCAAACACCATCTAGACTTGGTCCACCTGAAAAGAAGAAGAACCAACCAAAGGAAATCACTGCGACAAGTCCCGCAACTGCGGCCCCAATTTGGGGTTGTTTATTAAAACTGAAGCGTGATCTTTTCGGTCTTGGAACAGGTTGCAAGGTTTTCGCCGATGGCTGCGGTTGGACAACAGCTGTCTGCTCTTGTGAAAGAGGTGCGCTAGGTGCAACAGGTGCTTCCTGAGCAGGAGCCTGCGCTTCAGCTGCTGGAGCTGGTGACTCAGTTGTTGGATTCGGCGCTTCTTTTCGCTCTACGACAAACTCCCCTTTTTCACGCGCTTCTTGAAATTCTTGCATACTTGGCTTGCGACCATTGATCGCTTCAAAGTATTCAACCCAATCGTTTTGATTCATCATATCCCCCTTATTGATTCATCATAAAAATTAACCATATTATACCACAAATCCATGGTTAATTTCGTTATTTTCAGAAAATATAAGAAAAAGTCCAAGCGATTTTCCACTTGGACTTTCTTCATTATTTCAAAACTTTTTGTGTTTTCGCGTAATTGGCTTCTACAGCTTCTTTTTCAGCTTTCCACCAGTCTTGGTGGTCTGTGTACCACTTGATGGTATCTTCCAAACCTGCTTCGAAGTTTGTGAATTGTGGTTCCCAACCTAATTCTTCACGCAATTTTGTTGAATCGATGGCGTAACGCAAATCGTGACCAGCACGGTCTGTTACACGGTCGTAGGCGTCTTTGGGTTGACCCATTTTTTCAAGGATCAACTCAAGCACTTCTTTGTTGTTCTTTTCACCATCGGCACCGATCAGGTAAGTTTCACCGATACGGCCTTTAGTGAGGATAGCCCAAACACCAGTTGAGTGGTCGTTGGTGTGGATCCAGTCACGGACGTTCTTCCCTTCACCATAAAGTTTTGGCTTGATGCCAGACAAGATATTGGTGATTTGACGTGGGATGAATTTTTCGATGTGTTGGTATGGCCCGTAGTTGTTTGAACAGTTTGAAATCGTTGCCTTAACACCAAATGAACGTACCCAAGCTTTCACAATCAAGTCTGAAGCAGCCTTAGTTGATGAATAAGGTGATGATGGGTTGTATTTGGTTTCAGCAGTGAATTTTTCACCAGGACCTTCCCCATGTCCAGGAAGATCTTCGCGCAATGGAAGGTCTCCATACACTTCGTCTGTTGACACGTGGTGGAAACGAATGTCGTACTTACGAGCTGCTTCCAAAAGTGTATAAGTTCCAACAAAGTTTGTGTAGATAAATGGAGATGGATCTTTGAGGGAGTTATCATTGTGGCTTTCAGCCGCATAGTGGACAATGGCATCAGCCTTGGCAGCCAATTTGTCAACTAATTCAGCATCAGCGATGTCTCCCACAACCAATTCAACACGGTCCCCAAGGATTTCTTCGATGTTGGCACGGTTACCAGCGTAAGTGAGTTTGTCAAGGACAGTCACATGCACGTCTGGATGGTTGTTGTAGACATAGTGTACGAAGTTTGAACCGATGAAACCAGCGCCACCGGTTACGATGATGTTTTTGTATTCAGTCATTTTTTCTCCAAATAGTTTTTAGTTTTGATTATTTCTTAAATCAATCTTTTTTTAGCTTTCCTTAGGTGAGTACGGACGTCAACGAACTTCTTCGAAGTTCCATGACTAAGTTTTGAGCCTAGTGTCTCAAAACTTCCGAGCACCTGAAACAAAATAGTTCAGGTGCTTTTCTCACGGCGGAAAGCTAAGCATATAGCTCGCTTCGCTCGTTTATAGCAAAGCTAAAAACTATATAATGATGTTCTTGATTGTTTTAAGAGCAATATTTTTACAAATCTTCTGCTTTTAGGGGTTTGACATCTTTGAGCAATGGGTGGTTCTTGTCTGCTTCTGAGACTTCTGCTTCTTCCAAGTTTTCCCATTGAATGTCTAGGCTTGGGTCTGAGTAGTTGACAAAAGCATATTTTGGTTTGAGTTCCAATGCCCAGTAATCATTGACTAAGTATGTATAGGCAACTTTGTCTGTCAAAACTTGGAACCCATTGGCAACACCACGAGGAACAAAGATGCCTTTTGAAGCATCGATCACGGTTTGGTAGGTGTTCCCAAAGCTATCGCCTTCACGAAGGTCTACCCAAGTTCCAAGAACCTTACCTTCATCTGCTACAGAGATGTACTTGTCCCAAGGCTCTGCATGCAAACCACGCAAAACATTCTTACGAGAGAATGAAATATTGTTTTGCAACTTACCTTCTGCAAAGAAGCTTTCAGGGAAGCCAAGAGGAAGCATTTTCTCTTTTTGGAAGTTTTCTTTAAACCAACCACGGTTATCCCCGCGCACTGGAATATCAAACTCCATCAAGCCTGGGATGGCTTCAATTTTGCGGGCTGCTAATTCTTTATCAAAAAATTGTTCCGTCATTAAGCTTCTCCAATCAAACGGAGCAAATATTGTCCGTATTCGTTTTTCTTCAATGATTGCGCTAATTCATGGACTTGTTCTTTGGTGATATAGCCCATGCGATAGGCGATTTCTTCAAGGTTAGCCACTTGGACATTTTGCAAGCGTTGAACAGTCTCGATATATTGAGATGCCTGCAAGAGGCTTTCGTGAGTTCCAGTATCCAACCAGGCAAAACCACGGCCCATGAGCTCAACAGAGAGATCTCCACGCTCCAAATAGGCCTTGTTAACATCTGTGATTTCAAGCTCTCCACGAGGACTTGGTTTGATGTTTTTGGCAATTTCTACCACATCATTGTCATAGAAGTAAAGTCCGGTCACTGCAAAGTTGGATTTTGGATGTTCTGGTTTTTCTTCGATAGAGATAGCATTCATATCTGCGTCAAACTCTACCACACCAAAGCGTTCTGGATCTTTAACTTGGTAACCAAAGACAGTCGCTCCTTTTTCCTTCGCTTCTGCCCGTTGCAACATCTTGGTTAAGCCGTTTCCGTGGAAGATATTGTCCCCAAGGATGAGGGCAACATGATCGTCACCGATAAAGTCTTCCCCGATGATGAAGGCTTGCGCCAAACCATCTGGACTTGGTTGCTCTGCATAAGAGAGAGAAATTCCTAGCTCAGAGCCATCTCCAAGAAGCTCTTCAAAACGAGGAAGGTCTTGAGGAGTCGAGATGATCAGGATATCTTTGATCCCTGCCAACATAAGGGTTGACAGCGGATAGTAGATCATTGGTTTGTCATAAATGGGCATCAACTGTTTAGAAGCCGCACGTGTCAATGGATACAAGCGAGTTCCTGAGCCCCCTGCTAAAATAATACCTTTCATAATGGTAGGCCTTTCTACGTAGTCATTACTCTTATTTTATCATGTTTATATAAAAAAGTCACCTTGCATCTATGTTACAAGGTGATGTTCTTTATCCCAAAGCGACGTCTAGGATCATCATAATAACAAAGCCAACCATGAGGCCCAGGGTCGCTACGTCTGTATTGCCATTGGTCTGGGAGTCTGGAATCAACTCCTCGACCACCACAAATATCATCGCACCTGCCGCAAAAGAGAGGGCGTAAGGCAAGATAGCCGTCATGGATAAGACCGCTACTGCCCCTAGCAGAGCTCCGATGGGCTCAACGATGGCTGACATGGATCCCCAATAAAAGGCATTAAGTCGGGATTTGCCATCCGTCCGGATTGGAATCGAAAGGGCAGCACCTTCTGGGATATTTTGCAAACCAATCCCGATGGCTAAGCCAACCGCACCGATAAAGGCTTCTGGACTTGGATTGCTAGCCAGAGCTCCAAAGGCCACTCCGACTGCCAAGCCTTCTGGGAAATTGTGAATGGTAATGGCGAGAAAGAGGAGGGTCGTTTTAGATAACTTCTTTTCTCTCGGCGTATGGATGCTCTCAGCATCCTCAATCTCCTTACTCATATGAAGGTGAGGGACGATGGCGTCGATTAAGCGGAGAAAAAAACCTCCAGCTAAAAAACCGATCGCCGCTGGCAACCAAGCCAGGCTCCCATAGGAGTTTTCCGCATACTCAATCGAGGGTTGCAAGAGCGACCAAAACGAAGCCGCGATCATAACCCCTGCCGCAAATCCCATCATGATGTCCAGTAACTTGCGACTAATATGCTTGAAGAAAAAGACGATGGCGGACCCTACAATGGTACAGCCCTATGTAAACAATCCTGCGAGAAAGGCCTGCAAGACCACGGATTGCAATTGAAACCAATTCATAATAATTCCCATTTTCTTGATGATTCAATTGTTCTATTCTACTATTTTTAGCCCAATTAAGGAAGATCTTTCGAAAAAAAGAGAGTGGGACAGAAATCGGTAAT
>NZ_KV812036.1:174627-186923 GCF_001813295.1 Streptococcus sp. HMSC072G04 | reverse complement strand
AGACAATTGAGAGGCTAGGACTTTTGTCCCACTTTCTTCTTCACATACTGTTCAACTGGATAATCTGCTGGATCTAAGCGCAGGTTTCCTCCTACCACGAGTTGGGCTAGGTGCCAACCAATGAGTGGACCTGTTGTGAGGCCAGACGAACCAAGTCCACTGGCGACATAGAGGCCTGCTCGATCAGGAACAGCTCCCCAAAATGGTGAAAAGTCACTGGTGTAGGCACGAGTTCCCACGCGCTCCCCGATAACTTCCGCTTGAGCGAGTTCTGGATAGTAAGACAGGGCTTCTGTTTCCATCTGATTGAGCAGAACTTGATCCACTGTCAGGTCAAAGCCCATCTCATTCTCATGGGTAGCGCCCATACTGATCTTGCCATTTTGAAAGGGAATGATATCCAGCTCTCCTTCAGGCATGACCACCGGATAATCAGCAGTATCTACATCTAGCTGATAATCCCGCAGTTGCCCCTTTTGCGGACGAACATCAACTTGGTAGCCAAGTGGCTCGAGCATTTGACCCAACCAGGCTCCTGTTGCTAGGATGACTTGGTCATAGCTTTCTCCTGCAATCTGATAGCCATCACTTGAGACTGAGAGAGCAACCTCTTCCTTAATCAGTCTTGCGCCACTGGCTTCAAGAAGAGTTTCCGTCAGAAGGGCCCCTTCTACATGAGCACCACCTGATGCATAGAGCAGCTTCTCAAAACCTTGCAGACCTGGGAATTGCTTGACCACTTCTTCTTTAGTTAAGATCGCCAAGTCTCCAATCAAGGGAGATTCCTCCCGACGTCTCAGCGCCAACTGATAGAGTTCGTCTAATTTTTCCTCATTTTTCTTGAGGAGATAGACGCCGGTCTGCTGGTAAAAATCTGTTTTAATTCCGTCCTTGGCCAGGTCTTCTACCAATTCTTGGTAAAAATCTGCTCCCAGACGAGCCAGGCGATACCAAGCCTTATTCCGCCGTTTAGAAAACCAAGGGCTAATAATGCCTGCTGCCGCCTTAGTCGCTTGGCCGACTCCATGGTCATAGACGGTCACATCCACTTGTGCTTCTTTGGATAAATAATAGGCGGCAGTGGATCCCACGATCCCTGCACCAATAATGGCAACTTTCATCATGCCCCCTTAGATATGGTAAAAAGGATTGGTGCTGGCTTGACTGCCAATCACTTCAATCTCCCACGCTTCCTCAGACTTCCACTGGTTAAGCTTTTCTACTAGTTTCGACACAAAGAGAACCTCGATATGATGACCTGGATCCAAGGCCAAGAGCCCATCGCTCAGCATGTCCTGAGCCGTGTGGTAGTAAATATCTCCTGTGATATAGACTTGTGCCCCTTTAGCGAGAGCATCCTTGTAAAGGGACTGGCCACTTCCTCCGCAGATAGCAACACGCTCAATGACCCGTTCCAGGTCAGCCTCATCATAACTGACCAAGCGCAAAGCATCTAGGCCAAAAGTTTCTTTGACCTTGTCAGCCAACTGGCCAAAGGTTTGAGCGGGTACCCGACCGATGCGACCGATTCCGAGCCCTTCCCCTGTCATACTGAGGGGCTCTGTATCTTCAATTTCCAAGAGCTGGCAAAACCAATCGTTGAGCCCATCTGGGACAATGTCAATATTGGTATGGCTGACGTAGACAGCGATATCATGCTTGATCAAATCGATATAGATCTGATTTTGAGCCCGATCGGCTACCAAATCCTTGATGGGACGGAAAATCGGTGCGTGCTTGACGATGATCAAGTCTACCCCATGGGCGATAGCTTCTGCCACTGTCTGCTCGCGGATATCTAAGGCCACCATGACCTTGTGGATGTCTTTTTGTAGCGTGCCGACCTGTAGCCCACGGACATCTCCCTCCATGGAAAGTTCCTGAGGACAGAAGGCTTCATAGCGTTTGATGACTTCACTAGCTAACATGTAGAACCTCCTTGATGTGAGCGATGCGCTCTTCTAACGATGCTCTGGCAGATTGATTCTCAACTGGGACCTGCTCCAAGGCAAAGGCTAATTTATCCACTTCCTTGGACCACTTTTGGACAAAGGCTGGGGCTTGTTCCCGCATCAAATAGGGACCAAAGCGTAGTTCTTTGGCTGTCAACTCTTGAGAACCGTATTCCACTACGAGAATTTCATAGAACTTCTCATTTTCTTCCAAGATCGCTTCATCGATAATGCGGAAATCATGATTTACCAACCAAGCTCGTAATTCATCCTCTCGATTATTGGGCTGCAGGACCAAGCGAGAGACACCAGCTAATTTCTCAAGACCTGCCGCTAGAATATCCCCAATCAAGCGTCCTCCCATGCCGGCAATAGTGATACAGGAAATGCAATCTGTTGGTTCAAAGGCAGCCAAACCATTGGCCAGACGGACCTCAATCTTGTCTTCTAAGCCATTATCCGCAACATTTTGAAGGGCAGACTGATAGGGCCCTTCTACCACTTCCCCTGCAATGGCAGCCTCAATCTTGCCTTCTTGTAAGAGGGCGATTGGGAGATAAGCATGGTCACTCCCCACGTCCAACAAACGTGCTCTAGCTGGGACGAAGCTAGCTACCAAGTCCAAGCGATTTGATAATTTTGTAAATTCCATGTGCTACTTTCTAAACTTTTATTCCACCCTTTAGTATACCATGTTTGCACCATTAAAAAAAGGCGCAACGGCGCCTTATCAAATTGTTGCTAAATTGTTCTAGCTAGCGAGAAATCTCTTATTTTTGGAGCCAAAAAAATACGTATTGAGTTTTCTGCAGTGAGAAAAGTGCATGAAACTTTTTGTTTCATGCACTCGGGAGTTTTGAAACCTTAGGTTCAAAACTAAGTCATGGAACTTCTGCGAAGTTCGCTGACGTCCGTACTCACCTAAAGAAAATCTCAATACAATTGAATTATCTATGCTTAGACTTTAGTCAATTTCCTTATACTCTACTTCCAAGCCACGTTTTACAGCGGGGCGATTGGCAATTTTCTCTGTCCAAGCTTGCAGATGCTTGTATTCCTTCACATCCAAGAAAATCCCTGCACGGTCCCAGACCTTGTCTTGGGCTAGACGCCCATACCAAGACCAGATGGCAATATCTGCAATGGTATAGTCATCCCCTGCAATATAAGGTTTAGTGGCCAGTTCCTTGTCCAGTAGGTCCAATTGGCGTTTGGCTTCCATGGCAAAACGGTTGATGGCATACTCGATTTTTTCAGGTGCGTAGTGGAAGAAATGGCCAAAGCCTCCCCCTAAGAAAGGTGCAGCCCCTGTCTGCCAGAAGAGCCAGTTAAGCACTTCGGTTCGTTTAGCAGGATCTGTCGGAATCAATTGTCCAAATTTCTCTGCTAGATACAAGAGAATATTGGCTGATTCAAAGACCCGAATGGCTTGGTCACCTGATTGATCCAACATGGCTGGAATTTTTGAGTTGGGATTGATGGCTACAAAGTCGCTGCCAAACTGATCTCCCTCACCAATCTTGATCCGATAAGCGTCATAGCCTGCATCCACTCCCATCTCTTTCAATTCCTCCAGCATAATGGTGGCCTTGATCCCATTGGGTGTTGGAAGGGTATAGAGTTGGAAAGGCTGGTCGCCTTTTGGAAGGGTTTGTTCAAAGCGGGCACCTGCTGTTGGTTGGTTCAAGCTACCCCAGGCTCCTCCCATTTGGCTCGGTGCTTTCCATACTTCTGGTAATTGATAGTCTGACATCTTTCTTCTCCTTTATTTCGCTACTCCTAGCATATCAAATATCGGGCTCCCTTTCAAAGATCTGCTACGCGAAGGCTACTTGACTTTTTTTGTCAAAATGATAGTATAGAAAAAATACAATTTTAAGGAGAAAACCATGTCCACGATCGATTTTCATAGTTTGGCAAAGACAGAACTTCACTGTCACTTAGACGGTTCCTTGTCGCTTCCAATCATTCGCCAGTTGGCAGCTATGGCCCATATTGACCTCCCTGCTAGTGATGAAGAGCTCAAGCACCATGTCACCGCACCTGCCCACTGTGAGAATCTTTTGGACTATTTGGAGGCATTTGACTACATTCGGCCCCTCCTTCAAACTAAGGAAGCCTTGACGCTTGCTGCTTACGATGTGGCCAAGCAAGCTGCTCTCGAAAACGTCGTCTACATCGAAGTCCGCTTCGCACCAGAATTGTCCATGGACCAAGGGCTTACCGTCCCAGAAACCATCGATGCTGTCTGCGATGGTCTTCGCCAAGCCCAGGAGGAATTTGGCATTGTTGCAAAAGCCTTGGTCTGTGGCATGCGCCAATCCGATCAAGAAGTCACCTCTCGCATTCTTGCAGAAGCCAACCAAGTTAGTGATCAGGATTTTGTTGGTTTTGACTTTGCCGGGGATGAGCACAACTACTCTCCAGAAGATATTCGACCTTTAATCGAGCAAGTCAAGAGTTACCATCGGCCCATGACGCTTCATGCAGGTGAGTGTCATTGCCCACACTTTGTTGCCCAATCGATTGCATTTGGCATCAAACGCAATGGCCACGTGACGGCTCTATCTCATGAACCGGCCTTACTCCAATCCTTTATTGAAAATGGGGTCACTGGTGAACTCTGCTTGACCAGCAACCTACAAACAAAAGCAGCACCGACTATAGAAGATTTCCCTTATTTGAAGATGGAGGCAGCCGGAGCTCGGATCAGTATCAATACCGATAACCGGACTGTATCTGATACCGACCTCACCAAGGAATATGCCCTCTACCATCAGCATTTCCAAACTAAGGAAGCTGACTTTTACCAGCACAATGTCGATGCCATCCAGGCTTCCTTTGCTAGCGAGGATGAAAAACAAGAACTACTTAGCAAACTAGAAAAAGCCTACGCGGACTATTTATAAACGAAAAAAGCTAGCAATATATGACTGCTAGCTTTTTGTATGGTTAAAAATTATTTTTTCAATTAAGAACCTATTTGTTTCAGTAAAAATAATGTCTTATTTATAAAACTATTCAAGTATAAAGTATAAACTAAAAACTTTCCGCCGTGAGAAAAGTGCCTGAAACACTATTGTTTCAGGCACTCGGGAGTTTTGAAACCTTAGGTTCAAAACTAAGTCATGGAACTTCTACGAAGTTCGCTGACGTCCGTACTCACATAAGGAAAGTTTCTAGGAAAAATTTACCTTCCTGCTGCAGCTAGCACTCAAATAAGTGCTAGCTTTTTTTAATCCTTCCACAAATCCATGGCCTTCAAGAAATCGTCTGAAACCGTCACATTGCGTGGGTTGGCTTGCTCGCGTTCTTGTAGTTTCGCTTCTACTTGGGCCAGGCTGTTGATGCCTTCACTGCGCCAGTTGCGTAAAATAGCCTGGATATATTTCCAGTGAGGCTTGCCGTTAAAGACAGCTTCTCGTAATGCTGCCTTGATCACATCTGGATCTGTCTGATCCTCGCGCACGGTCTTGGTCAGGTCTTCAATCTCAAAAGGTGTCAAGAGTCGTCCCAGTTCTTGTTGGAAGGTTTCCACCAAGTCCTTGATGACATTTCCCTTAGTAGGCGCGCTTTGTGCCTTCCCTTGTGATTGGGCTTCTAAAATCTCATCCAAGCGCTCCAGGGCAATGGTCGCATCAAAGATGGCTTCAATCTCGCCATTGAGCTCAATGGTCCGGTATTGAAGAAGTCCCTTGGTGGTCAAATTGGACATAATCCGATTGACCTCTGTCACTGTTTTTCCTAGATGACTAGCAATCTGATTGGGAGTTAAGGCCTCTTGGCCGGTCGTATTTTGAAGGAAGAAAAACTGCCAAACCAAGTAGTCATCTGCTTGGTCAAACAACTCATGATAATGAAAAAGCAAGGCACTTGGAAGAACCAAGTTGCCATACTTAAATGCTTGTGAATATGTCATAATTCCCCTTTATAGGTAACCATAAAATGAAATATCTTTTTCCAATTCTTCCAAGCGGTAAGGTGTTTCTTGATAAACCGCATAGTTGATCCAATTACTAAAGAAGGTCGTCGCAGCTAGATTCCAACGAATGCGAGGCTCTGTATTAGCGTCATCCCCATCAAAATAATTCTTGGGAACATCCGGATCCAAGCCCGCCTTGACATCTCGGTGGTATTCTTTTGCCAGCGTATCGCGATCATACTCCAGATGGCCAAAGCTATAGACCTCACGCATGTCTGGACTGGCAATGATAGAAAGCCCAACTTCATTTCCTTGAGCGATCACTTGAAGATTGCTCTTTTCAAGGACTTCCTTCAAAGGAATATCTGTATAACGAGAATGAGGGGCAAGGAAGCGATCGTCAAAGCCTCTCATGAGCAGACTATCGGGACGCACCACTGCTTGGTCATAGATACCAGATAGCTTGTCACAGAGTTCTACTTTTTGAATCCCGTAACGGTGGTACAGTCCAGCCTGGGCTCCCCAACAAAGGTGCAAGGTAGAAAAGACATGCCGCTTTGACCATTCAAAGACCTGGGTTAATTCTTCCCAGTAGTCTACTTCCTCAAAGTCCATCTTTTCGACAGGTGCTCCTGTCACAATCAAGCCGTCATAGTAATTATCCTTGATATCCTCAAAGGTCTTGTAGAAGCTCTCCAAATGCTCAGCCGCTGTATTCTTGGATTCATGGCTCGCCATGTAGAGGAAATCTACATTGATCTGCAAGGGCGTGTTGGCAAGGAGCCGTAAGAGCTGGGTTTCTGTCGCAACCTTGGTCGGCATCAGATTAAGAATGAGAACATTCATCGGCCGAATATCCTGGTGAGTCGCCCGAACATCATCCATGACAAAAATATTTTCTGAACGAAGGATATCGACTGCTGGTAATTTTTTATCTAGAGTAATTGGCATAAAAAGCTCCCATCTTACAAGTTCTTAACTAACATTATATGATAGGAGCTTATAGTTTTCAATTATGGTTTTTCTGTAGCCAGTTATAGTATTAGACTATATTAGTAATGCATCAAGACTTTGTAGTCGTAATCGCCGATTGCTTCGCGACCTTTCAAGTCGTCCAACTCGATCAAGAAGGCACAACCTGCAACAACTCCACCAAGTTTTTCGATCATTTCGATGGTTGCTTTCACCGTACCACCAGTCGCCAAAAGGTCATCAACGATAAGGACGCGTTGACCTGGTTTGATGGCATCTGCGTGCATGCAAAGGGTATCCACACCGTATTCTTTTTCGTAGTCAGCAGAAATGACTTCACGTGGCAATTTACCAGGCTTACGAACAGGCGCAAATCCAATTCCCAACTCAAAAGCGACCGGACATCCAACGATGAACCCACGTGCTTCAGGACCAACGATCATGTCAATTTTCTTATCCGTTGCGTATTGAACGATTTCACGAATCGCATAACTATAAGCATTGCCATCTGCCATCAAAGGGCTGATATCACGGAAGGTAATTCCTTCTTGCGGATAATTTTCAATGCTTGCAATGTAATCTTTTAAATTCATGGTTAACTTTCTTTCATAAAAAATTTTTTACATTCCATTATATCATGAATTCTACTAACTTGCATCATTTTTTGCCAAATCATTTTCCCAAGCTCTCGCGTCAAATTCCAATCCCACATCCGAAAAATGATGTGGGATTGGAATTTGAAACATGCTTACTATTCTTCTATCAATTTATCGTACTCGATTTTCATATCTCCCAAGTTTTTCAGGGAATAACGAGAACTTCCATTCTTAAACCAGGCACCAAGAATGTATTGTTCAGCGACCTTCTTACTTTGCTTTTTCAACCAAGTCCGGTCTTTGCCGTAGGTAGAAAGTTTCTTTAGAAAATCACTACCCTCTACTTCTTGATCATCTGCATAAAGATAGACTTCTTCTTGAATCAATGCTCTTTTTTTAGAATTGTATTTGAACATCATACGAACCGATACATTTTCTTTTAACTGATATTTATACCTATAAACCCATTCTGAACTATCTCGAAACATCAGCACGGACAGGTAGGTCTTCCTGACCACCAACGATTTTATCTGAATAGGGATACATTTGAAATCCTTCATCCTCCTTCCAGATGCGATCACTACCGATCGTCTCTGTAAAGGGCTTAAACATCACATAGCGCATCCATCCACCATTTTCAGCATAGTTAATTTCTTCCATGGGGTTCTTGAGACTCAGGTAGATTCCTAACCAATAAAGAGCAAAAAGCAGGAAGGGGCTGAGCCAGAGGAATTTTTTTAGGTGTTTTTTCATGAGGCCTGCCCTGTCAGGTAGTCGTAGATTTCACGAACTGTTCCAAGGGCCATCAACTCCTGCTCTTTCACCGTTTGTTTAAGTTTTTGGTAGATGCTGCTTTCTGCGATTTTGCGTTTTTCTGCTTCTTTATTGACCTTCATGATGCCATTTTCAATGGTCACGAAGCCCAACTCTTGGAAGATCTGGATCATTTTGACCAAGAGGATCTGCTGGATCTTGAGATAGGCTGCTAGATCTTTGAGTTTGTAGCGGACATCGAACTCTGGGTACTGGTAGATGGTCTTATAGAGCTTGGCATACTGGTCCCTGTTACCGTATCCTGTCAGATAGTAGGCTTTGGAGATCTCATTTTTGAAATAAACGGCTTGGAAATCATGCTCTTGGAAGATTTGCCGTAGTTGCTCTAAATCCTCAGGGATATTTCCAACTACAACAGCGGATGCCCCTGTCAGATCTGGCAGTTCTTTAGTAAAATCAAGAACAGGAACACCTGCGGGGAGGCTGGCATTTTTAGAGCGGATATTAAAGAGCTGCACGCCGTCCACACGCGCGTCAACCAGCATGAGCTGGAGAGTCGTTTGGCCATTCCATTGGTTGACCGACAACTGCACAGCTAGCTCTAGGTCTTGCGCTTGCGCAAACTCTGCTTCTAAGCTTCCCAAGCCAAAGGCAACCACCTCAAAGGTCGCATCTTCTTGAGAAATTTTGAGTTTCAAGTGGATGTTGCCGGCTCCAATTGAGCGCGCCCCTTCTACCTTGAAGTTACGGACCAAAAAGACTGGCTTTTTATTGTCCATGCCAAAAGGACTCAAGCGCTCAAAGCTTTTCAAGGTCTCAAGCGTCAGTTCTGTTAGATGCAATTCCTCGTCGATGGCTAAGCTAGACTTGCTGCTGAGATCAATCTCTTGTTCTGCAATGTAATCCGTAAGAGCCTGAGACAGGGCAGGGAGTTGGTCCACCTCGAGCGTCATCCCTGCTGCACCGGCATGCCCGCCAAAGGCGACAAAGAGCGACCGGTGGGGGTCGAGGGCCTCAAAGATATTGACCGACTCAGGACTCCGAGCGCTTCCTTTAGCCCGTCCATCTTCGATACTTAAAACAACGACCGGCTGATGAAGCTCTTCTAATAAACGACCAGCTACAATGCCAAGAACCCCAGGATTCCAGCCTTCCTTGGCCAAGACCTGGGCGGACAAGCTCGGATCGACCATGGTTTTAGCTTCGTCATAGATGCTTTGGACAATTTCTTTACGTTCTTCATTCTTCTGATGAATCATGAGGGCAATCTCGTGCGCCTCTTCATCGTCAAATCCTGTCAGTAGTTCGATAGCTGGATTAGGGTCATCGAGGCGGCCAAGGGCATTGAGACGAGGAGCAATCTGAAAACCAACCGTTTCTTCATTGACATCCTCTGGACGAATCCCCGCAATCTCCAAGAGCTCCTGCAAGCCCATGCGCTGGGTATGTTGGAGAACACCCAGACCGTATTTGACCAAGATCCGATTCTCATCTGTTAGGCTGACCATGTCAGCAATGGTCCCAATTGCTACCAGGTCTAAGAGATCGACTGGTACTTCCTCTAGGAGGGCACAGGCCAACTTAAAGGCCACACCACATCCTGCTAGATAATGGAAGGGATAATCCGCATCAGGATGCTCCGGATGAATGATCGCATATGCATCCGGTAAAACCTCTGGCATAGAGTGGTGGTCCGTCACGATGACATCGACTCCCATGGCCTGGGCCATGGCAATGGCTTGATTGCCCGCGACCCCATTGTCCACCGTGACAATCAGGGAAATGCCTTGCTGCTCGATAAAATACTTATAGACACTCTCATTGGGCCCATAGCCGTCTGTAAAGCGGTTGGGGAGGTAGACTTGCACCTCCGCCCCCATCTGCTCCAAGGTTTCCTTCATAATGGAGGCTGAGGTCATCCCGTCCGCATCATAGTCTCCGTAGATGAGGATCTGCTCATAATCTTCGATGGCCCGTCGGATGCGCTCCACTGCCTTGTCCATATCATGGAGCAAATAAGGGTCGTGTAGCTTCTCCAGCTTGGGTTCTAAAAAGTCTTCTAAATCCTCTTTGGTCTGAATGCCACGCTCATACAGCAAGGTTGCTACGGACACTTCCAGGCCTACTTTTTTGGCAAGGGCTAAAAAGGCCTCATCTGCACTTGGCGAAGCTAACTGCCAATCGTATTTTGAAGTGATCATCTAGCTTTTGGTCTCCTCTTTTTCTTATCTGAATATTATATCATGAAAGGCTAAAATGGCGGGAAATAAAAGGTCGACCTATACAAAAACCAAAATCAACATTTTTCGTTATTTTTGTTGCATTTAACTTGACTTATCACACTAAAAGAATATAATAATGTTGATAATAATCTTTTAAATATGTAATGGGATGATTATTCTGTTAAAATTTGTAACGTTTATTATCACTTTAACATTATGACGCTTGTCATTTACCTTGTTTTTCTATCTAAACAAACGTAGTTAGAGGGTTTTAGCTGATTTTGTCGGTGGGTTTGTTTTCTTTTAATGCATAAAGAGGAGCATATAATTCATCGATCTATCCTAAACTGAGGCAGCTGGTTTCATGGAGTAGAAATTGGAAGCCTTTCTGTTTTAGGATATATCACTATATAGAATAACCTCGGAAAGGACAGGCCGAAGAAAGGAAATGAGGCCAATTGAAATCTCTTTATAAAAAGATAGTTGCATTTGTAGCTATCATCGGTGTGGTAGCCTTGGGCTTGTCTGTGATCAAACCCGTAAGCGCGGCCACTGTTTCACCAACCGTCACCAACTTAAAGGCCCAAACAAATGGACAAAAGGTTACCTTTTCATTTGACTGGGATTTAACTGGTAAATCAGTTAAAGACGGTGATACATTTACTATTGACGCTCCAGAAGGTGTTAATATCACTGAAATTGCAACTCAATCACTCCAAGCAAATGGAGCTGAAGTCGCAACCATTTCGATGACAAACAAAAAGATTACTTTCACCTTTAAAAAAGCAATCGAATCCATGAACGAAAATGTCAAAGGTGGATTCTCATACAAAGCAGAATGGGATAGCACACCAGGAAATCCTGGTAACAAAACAGCTACTTCAAAAGTAGGATCTGAATCCGTTGTCATCACTCGTCCTGATGGTCCTGGAGTATTTGAATCTGTCTTAAATAAATACAACCTTACTGGTGACTATGTATCTAAGCAATTCAAATTAGATGCATCTGAAAACTATGCATGGTTGAATGTTGGAGATGACTACTATCTGACAAAATGGTTCATCCGTATCAACGGGGATGGTAAGAAACAAGCCATCACAAACCCTGTTGTATCAGATAAAATCCAAGCTCCAGCAGTCGATTACTCAAAAATCACTTTTGCTCCTGCCGCAAACCACGCTGCAAATGAATTCTTTGTGGGAACTTACTTGAAACCATCCTTCACTTTAAGAAAAGGTGGACAAGTGGTGGCTTCTGGTTGGGACTTCTGGAAACATGTGAAATTCGATGCAGACAGTAATGGATTTACCGTGAATTTATCAGATGTCAGTGATGTCTTTAAAACAGCATCTAGCGATGAATTGATCGTTGAATACCAAACATTAATTCCTAAGACAACCATCCGTGTTGATAACAACGCTACTTTGACAGCTGATGAAATCACAACACCTCAAACTGACCCAGCATTCTGGAACAATACAGAATTGAAATCCTGGGTTACTGGAGATCAAACAGTTACTGTTCAAAAAGAATGGGTAGGCGATAGCGAAGCAGATCGTAAAGATATCACGGTTCAATTGTATGCGGACGGCAAAGCCTTGGATGGGTTAACACAAACCCTTACAAAAGCTTCTGGCTGGAAAGCAGCATTTACGAAATTGCCAGGTATCAAAGACGGTAAGAAGATTGAGTACTCAGTAGTGGAAACCAACACTCCAGAAGGTTACACTTCTAAAGTTGAGAAAATTGATGATGACAACGTGATTAAAGTGGTCAACACATCAAATAAACCAACTACAACTACGACAACCACTACGACTACTACAACCACAACTACTACGACTCAAGAGCCGACTAC
>NZ_KV812036.1:148730-174527 GCF_001813295.1 Streptococcus sp. HMSC072G04 | reverse complement strand
ACTACGACTCAAGAGCCTACAACCACAACTACTACGACTCCAGAGCCTAAAACTACAACTACTACGACTCAAGAGCCTAAAACCACAACTACTACGACTCAAGAGCCTAAGACCACAACTACTACGCCGGAGACTCCTGCTACAACTGTTTCAACAGAGGAGCCTAAGACTACAGTAACTACTACACCTGGAACACCACCTACAACACCTACACCATCTACAACACCTGAAGGACCTAGTACAACGCCTGAAGGACCTAAAAAGAATGGTTCTACTACCACTACACCTGAAAATCCAACTGGACCGAACGCTGGAGGCAATGGTGGCGGACGTAAGAAACTTCTTCCAAGTACAGGTGAAGTTGTCGCAATAGGTCTTGTTCTTACAGGAGTATTGGTCTTGGCCGGTGCCGTTGTATTGAAACGTAAAATGACTGATAACTAATTCAGTTCAGATAACCACTATTAGCTTGCACTAGCTCCACCTCCTAGTCACTAATAGCACGAGAGAGAATCACATTCTCTCTCTTTTTTATGAACCTATGACGATAGAATAAACTAGAAAACCAAGTCCTACCTCATTCTCATTTTTCTGTCCTAGAGTTTATATAAAAGAGCCTGTGAAAACTTCACTAGGCTCTTTTGTATCTTCACTTATATTCCAGTCTATTTCATATATGGGAATGTTTCTATTATTTTCTTCCTTAATTTTTCATTTTCTATCTTTTCAATATTGAGGACCTTTTGAAATTGGAGCACATCTTGAATCACATGTTCTTGCCCATCTTTTGAAAACTCGGCGGGAATGGTTAAATTTTTAAAAAGATCTCTCCTTATGTATCCTTCTGGTGTTTCTTCGTAAAATATATTCATAAGAGCTAACTCAAAATTAGTGCTGTTTTTTTGAGGCTGAGATTTGAAGTATTGAAGAAATTCTTCTTTATTCTGAACAAGGTGCTCTTGCCCATCTATTGAAAAATCAGCAGGAAGCGTGAAATCTTTAACAAATGAATTGTAGGGACTTGTTAGTAATTCTAAAAAGGAGAGACTAAACTCTACATCTTCCTCGCCTAAAAAATACAAAGTTGATCGATACTGATTTTTCATCATCTGATAGACCTTTGGGTAGGCTGAAGCTAAAGGTATGATATTCTTTTCAGTTTCCCTAAAACTTTGATTAAACCTAAGTTGTAAGCCTCTAGAACTTAAGTGATTTGCTCTGGGACCAAATAATCCAGTTCCTAGCATAAAGGCAAATGGATGTCTATTCTCAAGTCTCTGTTTTGACTCCGTTTTAACTTCTTCAACACTTTTACCAGAGAAACTCTTTTTAGATATTTTTCCTGTTTTTGCATCAATCAGTCCCAGCTCAACCGGATACTGTGAAGTCTCGTTAAACCCCTCCGTAACAACTTTCATAGCTCCATTTTCAATCACTACGTTTGATTCCTTGGGTGCTAACATAGTAATAAGAAAGTAGGCTTCATTGTCTTCTGTTTCGTATATTTCTTCTGAAATATCGAGTGGGATATATTTCTTATTATAGTCACGAACCATTTTAAAGACGTCATAAGTTTTAGGTTTTAGTTTTCGATCCTTCGTGTCGTAAACATCAATCAACCAATACTCTCCTTCTTTTGGCTCATTGTAGCTTAGATAAGGCGCCGAATCTGGGGAAGTGCGATAGCGTGAAAACTTATCACTACTCGCTTTTAACTTATAGCTTTCTTGCATGATATAGCGCTCACCACTTGCACCATTAGGTGTACTAAGTTGGTACGCAAATTGTGGTTTACCTTTATTAACTTCTTCAATTAATTCTCTCTCATCAACATCGTCCCATTCGATGACTAGTGCTTTCCCGTTATGAATAAATTCATAGTCCTTAATTACTGGCCTCGGTTTCCATTGAACATACTGACTCAATTCTCTTTCACGAAGTTGTTCTTTGATAGAGGAGATAGAACCAATCATAACGACGAATAAAGTAAATAAAAACATCATTGACTTAAATAACTTAGGCATAAACAGTTCCTCCTAATCACTAGCTCCTACAAACTATTTTACCATGATTCTTATAAAGTGTCAGTGGTTGAAAAAAAGGATTTATATTCTTGGAAATCCTTGCATTATGTGAATACTGTCTGATAGAAAAACTCAAAGTAAACAAACATCAGACTAAACCTATCCTATCAAGAAGTATTCCTTATTTTGGAATGACCCATTTTGCATCACCATAAACGATCGTAAATGGTCCATCCCCATCTGTTAAATAGTTAATTTTATATTTAGCTGACTCCCCCGCCTCAAGGACTGTTAGCTGGTCGTCATTTAAAGTATTATTCAGTATATAAGCAGATTTTCCTTGGCCATCATAGAGTTCGACATTGGAATAA
Source organism: Streptococcus sp. HMSC072G04 (assembly GCF_001813295.1). GTDB lineage: Bacteria > Bacillota > Bacilli > Lactobacillales > Streptococcaceae > Streptococcus. The sequence goes on along the minus strand of NZ_KV812036.1, from coordinate 172,132 downwards.
TTTGAGGTATTTGAAACGGTTAGATGAGTTGGATTTGATATGGTTACTTTTCCATGAAGATCATTTTTGTACACACATCTGTGACAACCTTCCTTGGCTGTTTGTAGTCACTAGGTGTCATGCACTTACAGCTAGTGACTACAAAGGCAAGATAGAAAAAGTAGAAGCCCCGCTAATAGTTTGGAATAGTTGCATTTCATATCCTAACCTCCTTATGAAATTTACAAAATACACTTTCTCATTCTAGTTCTGATTTGGACTCCCTTTGAAATATTCGAAAAACTCTTCTTTATTCTTTACAAGATGTTCCTGACCATCTTTTGAATATTCTGCTGGAATCGTGTAATTGTAAAATAATTTTAAGGTGTCAGAACCTGCCCTTGGATAGAACAGCTCTAGAATAGGTATATCAAAGTTGAGATCTTCTGGTCCAAGAAAGTATAGGTAGGATTCCTCACCCTTTTCATAATCCCCATCTGTTTTCTCATTATGTCCTTTACTTAAAATGGAATAGACTTTCGGGTAAGTAGACTTTAATGGAATCGTCTCATTTTCAGAATCTTTTATTTTATATCTTAAACGTGAATCAAAAAAAGAGATTTTCGAATCAAAATTATTCTTCAGATTAGATTCAAAGGGATGAGTTACTTTATAACTTTTTTGATCATCATTTCGAAGTTGATCATAATCTTTTCCTGATGTGGTTTTTAGTGACAATTTACCTGTTTGAATATTCATTAAACCAACTTTTGTATTGTATTCCGTCTCCACATGAATGTCACCTGGCTTAACCACATATTTATCTTTCGATCCAACTAATATACCTAAGGTAAGATAGGTTTCTTGATCATCCTTATCATAGTAGAGAGTGCCAGTATGTTCAGCCAATGGAATATACTTTTCATTTAGTTCTCTTACAATTTTGAACATATCAAAAGTATGTTTTTTAATGCTATTGTCTTTAATATCATAAATATCAATTAGCCAGTATTCCCCTTTTTCGGGTTTGTTACTTCGATTACTGATAGGATCAATACGAGAACCACCAAGAGTTTTATGCTTTCTATCAAGCCCGGGAGTAACAACATCTGTTTTTAACTTGTAACTGACTTGTGCAATATAATTTCCACGATGACTTCCATTGATAGGCCTCTCAACGCTAATTTCTCTATCATCATTTTGTGCCTCGAGAGCTTCATCCAACTCTTTTTTTGTCTCCCATTGAATCGCAACTGCTTTCCCATCTCCTATAAATTGAGATGCAACCAGCTTAGGACGAGGTTTCCAGCTGATAAATTGTGTTACTTCTCGTTTATGAAGTTTATCTTTTAGATACACTCCCCCGATTAATAGGAGAAAAACTAACAATAGATAAAACTTAAATGATTTCAAAACCTTCTTCATTCTATCGCCTCCTAACTTCACCTCATTTTACCATCAATCCCCCTTTTTGTCAGGCAAATATATAAGAGGCTAGACAAAAATCTAGCCTCTTTAAACAAGACACAAAAATTGGTTTAACTTAACCCTTGTTAGCATTCTCAAGAGTAACTTTTTCAGTTTTGATCTTCATAAAAAACAACTTTCCGATCTTTAACTTTAAATGAGTAACTGATAGAATCTGCGTAACTGCCTTTGGAATAGTAGAAATCATAGGCACCATCCGGTAGTTTGCTAGCATCTAATTTTTTGGCTGCTGCTTTTAAGTCTTTTTCCTTAACGGATACACCATCCTCTATATAAATAGTCATACGGATTAACTCTTGATCGATTAAGGTCTGAAAAGGGATTTGATAGTAACCAGCAAAGTCCTTTTTCCCTTCTTTGAGATTTTGACTTGCGATACTATCTAGAATTTGTTCCTTGTCATCACGGTGAGAGTTCGATAAAAAACCAAAGAAACTAATAGGAAGACCTAGAGATTGCTTCTTTATTTCAGTCTCTAGTTTTTCCTCTATATTTTTAATAGATTTCTGTTTTAAAAACGCTTCCTTGTATGATGGAAGAAAACTACTATATGACCCCGACCAGTCATCTTTAAAAGTTACGTCCTCATCTTCCAATTGTACCGTTTGATCATCGTAGGTCTTCTCAGAGTATGCGTAGCTCACATGATACTGTGGGTATTCTAGGGCAGTCCAGGATAACTTAGTGATGGTAACTTTGCCATGAAGATCATTTTCTTTAAAAACTTCTGTAACAACTTCCTTCGCCTTTTTATAATCACTCGGTTTCATGATCTTACAACTGGAAAGAAGGAGGCAACATAGAATAAGTGGAATTCCTGCGAATAGTTTGAAATAATTGAGCTTCATAGCCTGACCTCCTTGCGAAATTCAACCTAATCGATTATTTTTTTATATCATATGGGAACCTTTTTTTGATATCTTCTTTCATCTTTTTATTAGGAATTTTCTCTAAATCCATATATTTGAAGAATTCTTTATCATTTTGAACGACATGAACGTTTCCATCTTTAGTATACTCAGCTGGTATGGTCAGATCACCGAAGGACTGACCAAAATCTCTAGAGACCACGTAGTTCTGTACTTCATATAAGCGTCTCAGCAATGAGAACTCTGTAGTATCCTTACTTTGATTTAATTCCTTTTTAAAATATTGGAAAAATTCTTTTTTGTTATTCACAAGATGTTCTTGTCCATCTTTTGAAAATTCTGCTGATATCTTATGATACTGTAGGACATCATACCATCCACCTGAACGCTGCTCTGGAACTTTATAAAGCAGTTCCAAAAATGAAATATCAAAGTTGAGATCTTCTGGTCCGAGAAAGTATAGATAGGCATTCTCCCCTTTTGTATATTCTTCACCCCATTTTACAGTAGTTGGATTATTCCCTTTGCTTAAAATAGAATATACTTTCGGATAGAGTGTTTTCAATGGGATGTCCTTAGCCTCCTCACTACGATCTGTAAATAACAAACGTGAATGTTGGAGCTGCAATTGTCCTCTTTCAAAATTGTATTCAAATGGATGCAAGTCTTTGTCGATTTCTCGACTTTCTTTTTGAACTTGTTTATAATCTTTGCTTGATGAGGTTTTCCAAGTGATCTTTCCACTTTTAACATTCATCAAGCCAGTTTGCAAATTATAATCTGTTTCGACATGGATATCACCAGGACCTACAATGTATTTATCTTTCTTATCGACAAGAATATTAATCGGAATATATGTTTCTCCATCATCTGTATCCAACAACATAGAAGAAACTGTAACAGATAAAGGGATATAATTTTTATTCATGTCTCGTACTAACTTAAAAACATCATATGTCTTCTTCACTAAGCGCTTGTCCTTGGTATCATAGACATCAATGAGCCAGTACTCTCCCTTTTGTGCTTTATTTGTAGATAAATAATGAATTTTCTTACTAGAATCATAACTACCGGTTCCTGGTCGTGATTTCAATTTGTAACTTTCTTGTGCAATATACCGTTCGCTATTTCCACCGTCTATAAACCATATAACATCAACATTTGGATTATACGAATATGCTTCCATAGCCTCATCCACTTCTTTTTTATTCTCCCATTGAATAGCTACTGCTTTCCCACCTGCAATAAATTGGGAGTCAACAATATTTGGACGAGGTTTCCAAGTTACAAATTGTGTTATATCACGCTTATGAATTTCATATTGGATGAACCAGCCTCCTGCCAAGGTAACGAGTAATAAAAATATCCAAAACTTAATTGATTTCAAAACCTTCTTCATTCCATCTCCTCCTAATCTCTTCCTCATTTTACCATCAATCCCCCCTTTTGTCAGTCAAATAGATAAGGCTGGGACAAAAGTCCTAGCCTCTCAATTATTTTTGGATTGTCGAGCAAGACGCAGTGGTTGAGTGGGCTCTACTACGCTGATTTCATCAGCTTTTACAGCCCTACTCAACTGTGCGGAGGTGGGACGACGAAATCGAATTCTAACGAATTACCGATTTCTGTCCCGCTCTCTTATTTCATATAAATCATCCCTGTACAGGCTTGCTCTGAAAGTTCGACAAAGCCAAGAGACTGGTAAAAGGCTAGATTTTTCTCGCTACGTTCAGTGGCAAGAAGCCGTTGGTAGACATTTGGGAAAGTCCCTAAAGCCTCTTCTAAGAGTTTCTTTCCAATGCCTTGGCGCTGGTGATCTGGCCGTACCAAAAGGTCCTGCACAAAAATAACAGAGTGGCCATCTCCTACCAAGCGAATGTAGGCGACGAGCTCTTTCTCATCATAGACTGCCAACTGCCAGAGACTAGCTTTGACAGCTTCTTCTAGCATGGTTGGGTTGTTGGTATAATTAGTCCAGCCGACTGAGCTGTACAATGCAAGTAGATCTGTCATCGCTGGATTCTCTTGTTTGTAATCTAACATCTTAACTCCTTTTTAAGGTATAGTGCTGGAAGAAGGCGATATCCCTGTAAGGGGACTCTTGACAGACCGCCAACTCCATCTTGAGCATAGACTCTCGCCAGCCTTCTTGGCCCTTGAAGCGATTGTCCTGTAAGGCATAAAAGACACGGATCCCTAGGTAGTTCTGAACTTCTAGGGCTAGGTCTTCAACTGCTCTATCTAGATCATAGGCTTGAGCCAAGCCCATGGAGTGGGTTTCCAGGTCTTGACCGGCTAAGAGATCAAGCGCCTTCTGAGTATCATTTTCAAAGACGACAGTCTGCAGGACGCGGCCAACCTCATTGTGCTTGACGATAGAGAGCAGGCCACCTGGTTTCAAGAGACGGGTGAATGCCTTGAGAACCACCTTGCGATCCTCTACATACTCCAAGACATTGTGACAGAGGATGACATCAAAGCTGGCCTCTTCAAGACTTGCCAACTGGTCCATACTTCCGACGAGTTGCTGGTAGGGATGGTCCTGAGCCCGCAAAGCCACCATTTCCTCGTTAGGTTCCACAGCAAGGACTTCATTATCTTGCGCCAAGTGGTTGGCTACCAGGCCGAAGCCACTGCCGAAATCGAGCACCCGCTTACCTTTTATGTCCTTCAATTGTTCAAAAAGGATATCATAATAGATCTGTCCCCAGGGTTGCTGGAGGTTTTCTAAATAAGCTTGAATATTTGCAGCCATCGATCTCCTCCTATTTGAAATTGAACATCTTGCTGGCTAGCTTGTCCGAGATGCGTGGGAAAAGAATATAGAGCTTGTGGGTCAGGTTCAAGAGCCAAGGCAAATTGAGCTCGCGTTTTGGTTTTCCAAAGTTTTTCACAATCTTCTTAGCCACGAAGTCTGGTTCCAAAATATAACGGTCTACAGCCTTGACATAGCTTCCATCTGGGTCTGCCTGGTCAAAGAAAGTGGTCCGAATGGGGCCTGGATTGACCGTCGTCACATGGACTCCAAAGGGCATGAGTTCTAACCGCAGGGCATTGGAGAAGCCAATGGCCGCAAACTTAGTAGCCGAATAAAGGCTGGATTTGGCAGTTGCAACGAGACCCGCCATGCTGACGATGTTGACGATGTGCCCCTTGCCTGCTTCCTTCATGTGCGCACCAATTAAGCGTGAAAGTTGCATGAGGGCTAAGGTATTGACCTCAAACATTTCCTGCACCTGCTGGTCAGAAATGCGATCAAAGGCCTCAAAAATCCCATAGCCTGCATTGTTGACCAAGATATCAATCTGTCCATAGCGTTGATAGAGCTCTTCTACCAAATCTTGGACGGCTGAGGAATCAGTAATATTGATCCCGATGCATTCAGCTTGAGGATGACTGGCATAGAGCTTTTCCAGTTTTTCTTGATTTCTACCAAGGAGAATCAGCCGATCTTCAGGGAGGAGCTTGACCATTTCTTGGGCCAAACCTCCACTTGCTCCTGTTATGAGAATGGTTCGCATCTTAGATCTCCACTTCTTCCAAATCTTTGACGACATAGACATTTTCAAAAATGCTGGACGCATCCTTGCGCAATTGGCTGATGTCTTTTGATAAGAAGCGAGCACTGATGTGGTTCAAAAGAAGGCGCTTCGCTCCAGCTTCACGCGCCACTTCTGCTGCCTGCATATTGGTCGAGTGACCGTGTTTCTTAGCAATCTTCTCATCGCCCTTGCCATAGGTAGACTCATGGACGAGGACATCCGCATTGACTCCAAGGCGGACGCTGGCATCAGTCTTTCTGGTATCTCCGAGGATCGTGATAATCTTACCAGGTCGAGGGGCTGAAATATAATCCGCCGCAATGATCTTAGTGCCATCTTCCAGGGTGACATCTTGTCCATTTTTGACCTGACCAAAGAGTGGACCAAAAGGAACCCCTGCTGCCTTGAGTTTGTCTGCGTCGAGGGTCCCTTCCAAATCCTTCTGCATGATCCGGTAACCAACACAGAAAATAGTGTGGTCCAAAGCTTCCGCATAAACCGTGAATTTATCGGTTTCCAAAATCTTGCCCAGAGAATGCTCATCGAATTCATGAAAATGGATGCGGTAAGGCAGGCGAGAGCCTGATACGCGAAGACTAGTCATCACAAAGGATTTGATCCCTACTGGTCCATAGATATCCAGATCCGTCTGCTCTTCATTGGCCTGAAAGGCTCTACTAGATAGGAAACCTGGCAAACCAAAAATATGGTCTCCGTGTAAGTGAGTGATAAAGATCTTGCTAACCTTTCGCGGACGAATGGTCGTTTCTAAAATTTGATTCTGTGTCGCTTCACCACAATCAAAGAGCCAGACTTCATTGATCTCGTCCAGCAATTTGAGCGCTAGGCTCGATACATTACGGGCTTTTGAGGGTTGCCCAGCTCCCGTTCCTAAAAATTGAATGTCCATTGTCTACTTTCTATCTATATAAATCATGGCCGTCCGGTTCTCTGAACGGAAAGAAAGGTCGCCAGGGTAGGCTTGCGCTAACTCGAGGAGCTCTTCTTGGTTATATCCTGACAGTTTCAAGCGTCCATCTTCCAAGGTCATCAAGTCAGTTAGGGCTGAGAGGGCCTCTGTTTTAGTGACCCCTTCTGGTTCAGCCTCTTGCAGGCAGATCTTGCCATCTTTTTCGAAGACCAAACAATGTGGAAAGATCTCTGCAACTTCAAATAAAATGGCAGGAGTGATATCCTCTTCTGGATGTTCAGCAAAGACACAGGCTAGCTCTTCATTTACGTAAGCCAAGCCATAAGAATTCCCAGATAAGTTGAGGCGAATAAAGGGCTTTCGTTCATCAAAGGTTTGCTGAACTGTGAATAAGTCAAATGCCCGGCTCAGGTCCAAGAAATAATCCATGGCCTCCTTGGGGCTCTTCTTTTGATAGAGCTCAGCAAAATAGGCGTTGATCACACTTGGGGGAGGCGTAATCACACGGAGACGCAATTCCTCAGGGATCGTGCTTAAAAGATTGGTCAGATAGACCCGATCGAGGCTGGTATAGCCTCCATATTTTATTGCTAAATCAACGTAATCCGTCATAAAATTCTTCCAACTTCCACTTATTTTTCTCTGCGATATAGCCTTGAATGACCTCGACGTCTTCTTCAAATTCTCGCTGGTCAATGATCGCTACTGTTTCTAGATCATGAGTCCGATAAGATTTTGAAAAAGGAACGCGAATGGTAAAGGGAACAAAGAGTTCTCTCAACTTTTCTAGAAGCAACGCCTGGAGATCTTCACGGGCTGTCTCAGAGCGCGCTGAAATCAAGCTAAAAGGTGTCTGGGTTGGTGTAAAGTCTGCTACTTTATCTGCTTTGTTGTAAAGCGTCAAGCGAGGGATCTCCAGCATATCCAGATCCTTCATGATCGAAAGCACCGTCTTTTCGTGCTCTTCATGATTAGGATCAGACGCATCGATGACATGGACCAGGAGGTCTACATTCTTACTTTCTTCCAAGGTCGACTTAAAGCTCGATACCAACTCTGTTGGTAGATCTTGGATAAAGCCAACCGTATCGGTCAGCGTCACTTGCAGATTGCCTGTTAGATGGATGCTCTTGGTTGTGGCATCCAAGGTCGCAAAGAGTTCATCGGCTTCATACTGGCTCTTACTGGTCAACTGATTCATAATAGTCGACTTTCCTGCATTGGTATAGCCGATCAGACCAATCTTAAAGACAGGTGATTCAAAACGTTTTTCACGAAGGGTTTCTCGGTTCTTTTCAACTGCCTTGAGCTGGCGCTCGATATCGGTGATTTGATTGCGAACGCTCCGGCGGTTCAACTCCAACTGACTTTCCCCTGGACCACGAGAACCAATTCCCCCAGCCTGACGGCTGAGCATGATTCCTTGACCGACAAGGCGTGGCAAAAGGTATTTGAGCTGGGCCAAGTGAACCTGCAGCTTCCCTTCATGACTCCTAGCCCGCATGGCAAAGATATCTAAAATCAGCTGCATCCGGTCAATGACCTTGACCCCAAGAATTTCTTCTAGGTTGACATTTTGACGGGGGGTTAGGCGATTATTGACCACCACGGTCGTAATCTCATCTGCTTCGACCATTTGAGCGATTTCTTCTAGTTTTCCTGAGCCGACAAAGGTCTTGGTATCGTATTTCTCCCGCTTTTGTGTATAGGAGCCCCGGACATCGCCACCAGCTGTTTTAGCCAGGCTCGCCAACTCCTCCATAGACATATCAAAATTGTCCATGCCTTGAAGTTCCACACCGACCAAAAGTATGCGTTCTTGTTTTTTTTCTGTTTCAATCATGCTGTAAAAACTCCTTTACATCTGCAAGAACCTGCTCCTTGAAGTGGGGGGCAGAAATGGCATAAAAGGTCACTTCCATTCGATTTCGAAACCAGGTCAGCTGCCGTTTGGCAAAGCGCCGCGTATTGCGCTTGAGGATCTCACTGGCTTCCTCAAGACTCTGCTCTCCCTTAAAGTAAGGAAAGAGTTCCTTGTAACCAATCCCTTTAGCTGCCTGAACCTCCGGATGGTCATCATAGAGCCACCGAGCTTCCTCCAGTAATCCTTCCTCTAGCATGCGATCTACTCGGCGATTGATGCGATCATAGATCAAGGATCGTTCATCATCTAGACAGATGAGATAGGGGTCATAATCGGTCTCTTCGTTTGCTAATTCTTGGCCAAAATATGCAATTTCAAGAGCCCGCATGGCCCGACGGCGATTGAGCTGAGGAATCACAAGTCCTTGCTCCGCTACCCTTTGGTACAAGTCTTCGTCCGACAAAACGTCCAATTGAGCCCGATAGGTCAGAATCTCTTCATGAGGAACTTCACCACCTAGATGATAACCTTCAAGCAGACTTTGGATGTAAAGACCCGTCCCACCTGCAATGATAGGAAGTTTGCCTCGAGCTGTGATCTCTTCAATCGCAGTCTTAGCTTCTCTTACAAAATCAAAAGCCGAGTAAGACTCGGTCACCTCCCGTACATCGATCAAATGATGGGGAGCTGCTGCTTGCTCTTCTGGTGTCGCCTTGGCTGTTCCAATATCTAGCTTGCGATAGACTTGTTGACTATCGCCACTGATAATTTCACCATTGAGGGCTTGCGCTAAATCGATCGCAAGAGCTGTTTTTCCAACAGCAGTCGGTCCCACAATCACAATTATCTTGGTTTTCATCGTTTTTCCTTGCAAAATTCACGTTTTTTCGTTACCATATATTATAACATAAATATTTAAAGTTCAGAAAAGGAGAAATTCTCATGGCTAAAGGATTTGGTAAAGGTTTTGTTACTGGTGTTGCTGGTACAGTTGCTGCTGTCGCAGGTGCAGTTTACACATTCAAGAAGAAAGTAATCGAACCAGAAGAACAAAAAGCAGCTTTCATCGAAGAAAACCGCAAAAAAGCAGCACGTCGCCGTGTCTCACACTAATCAAAAGAAAAAACTCCGGGAAACCGGAGCTTTTTTTGTGTTTGTTTCAAAAGGTGAAGAGATCATTCACCGTTCTTTGATCATTTTCGTTGCGATCTCCAAGAGTTCCACTCCCATCTGAAAATGCTCGTCTAACAAATCATAGACGGCATCTTCGGACAAGACACCACAAGGTAGATCTGCTGGAAAGTCAGCTTGATTGGACAAGTCCAAATCATCAAAATAGGCCTGACTACTATAATAATCGCGCAGTTGGATATAGCTTTCTTGATGCTCTCTTAGCTGATCCACTGCTTTTTTGGTTTCTTCCAAAGTTTTGGCATAGTCATTCAAATAACCTTCCATTCTTTGGATCCGTTCGATGTTTTTCTGTGCAATTGCCATGATTTACTCCACTTTCACCACTTCTAGATGATGGCCACCTAAAAGCACGAGATATTTTTCTACTTGCTCTTGGCCATAGGAACGACGAAGAGCTTCTGCATAGAGGTCGAGCTGATCCCGGTAGCGTTCGACCAATTGATTAGGGACCTTGTAGTGATCCGTCTTGTAATCAAAAAGTAGGATCCGGTCTTCTAGCACCAAATAACCATCCAAGATCCCCCGCACGACAAAGTCCTCACCACTGGCTGGATCTTTCTTCAGCATGGCAAAGGGAGCTTCGCGACGGACTCGAGAGGCTTCTTTTTGAAGCAAGGTCCCTAAAGGCGTCTCATAGAAAGCAAGGATGGCCTCTAGCTTGATGCGAGCTTTGACTGCTGGCTCTGCTTGAACTTGCTCCAAGGCTTGATGCAGCGTATCCAGCGTGATTTCTTCTCCAAGAGGCACGCGCTGCATGAGTTCATGGACGGCACTACCGACCTGGGCTCCTGTCACGGTTTTTTCTTGACCAAAAGTTGGCAGCTCAAACTCAGGCGTCACAGTCTTTGCATCCATAATTTGGACGCCATTGGCATCCATAACCGGCTCGTAGAATTTCTTGATCTGACTAGGAGTACGGACACTTGGCAAATGAATGGCCGGAGCATAGAGCTGATTGAGCCGATCAACATTTTCCAAGATATCCAAGGCCCGACGAATATCCTCGGACTGACGGACATCCTTGAGCTGATCAAGCCGGGAATCCTTCTCCTTCTCAAGTGGCTCCAGCTGGTCTGGTGTCAGGTCTTCATCTGTCACAAAACGCGTATCATAGGCCAGGGTATTCTTGGTAAACACATCTTGAATAGCAAAGAGCCAGTCCTGATAAGAGGTCCATGCTTTTCGTTTTTCCGGATCCAATTTGCCATTGCGACTAGTCCCCCAATCGGTATCACACAGTTTGTCCTCCCGGCCTTTTCCGACCAGATAGAGCTTGAGCTCAGCCCGTGTCATGGCGACATAAAGAAGACGCATCTGCTCAGAAATTGTGGCCAATTTTGTTTCTTCCACATTGCGTTGGTAGCAAGGTGTTTCGATCTGCAGGCGAATAGTCTCTGGAGCAGCTGGATTTTCTGTCTCAACCGGCAAGTTCGCAACATATTTAAAGCCAATCCCTTTTTTGCGACTGAGAATGATTGGCCCCGATTGATCCTTACGGTTAAAGGCTTTATCCATATTGAGAATAAAGACATACTTGAATTCCAGTCCCTTACTCTTATGGACGGTCATGAGCTGGACGGCATCTTTTGGTGCTGCAAGAGGGACACTGGCCAAATCGTGTTCATTTTCGATCACCTTGTCAATCATGGCAATGAAGCGCGACAAGCCCTTAAAGCTGGCCTTCTCATAATCATTGGCCCGAAGCGTCAAGGCATAGAGATTGGCCTGGCGCTGGGCCCCATTTGGAAGGGCGCCGACATAGTCATAGTAATAGCGATCCTCATAGATTTTCCACAGCAAATCATAGAGCGAACGGGTCTTGGCAGCAGCTCTCCAAGTAGATAAAACTTTGAGGAAGTTCTCGATTTTAGCTGTGAGCTTGGCATCAATCAGATTTGCATGCTCTGCAGTCTTTTCAAGGGCTAACTGGACCTTGTGGTAGAAAGCCATTTGCTTTTGCTCTGGAAGGCTCTGCAAGGAAATCCGTGCCAATTCATCTTCATCAAAGTCAAACATGGGGGATTTCATGAGAGCAACCAAGGGATAATCATGCAAGGGATTGTTAATGGTCCGCAAGGTATCCAACATGACCATCACTTCCAGTGACTCAAGATAATGCGCCTGTCCGCTATCTGCCACAATCGGAATATGGTACTGGTCAAAGGCTTCCAGAATCGCATCATTTCGCGTTCGAGTCGCCGTTAAGAGCGTGATCTCTTTAAAAGGCACTTTTTCCACCCGATGGAGGCGTAAAATTTCTTTGATGACCAGGAGAATTTCTCCCTTGGAAACCGTCTCGAGTCCAGAAGCAGCTTCCTCGTCTTCGGTCTTTTCTTCCTGGTCTTGGGAGCCATCATAGAGCAAAAATTCTGCCCGATGTTGTGGCAAGGCCATCCGCTGCTTGTCACTTCCTGCGACCAGATAGTAGGTTTGATTGTAGTCAATCTCGCCCACCTCTTCGTCCATCAAATGGCGAAAGACATCATTGGTCGCGTCCAATACTTCCACATGACTCCGGAAATTTTCCTTGAGGAGGATCAACCGCCCTTTCGCCCCTTCTTCTTGGTAGGCTTTAAATTTATCATTGAAAATCTGTGGATCTGCCTGACGGAAGCGATAAATCGATTGCTTGATATCCCCCACCATGAAGCGATTGTGGCCATTTGAAAGTAAGTCCAACATCCGCTCTTGGGTGTGGTTGGTATCCTGGTACTCATCGACCATGACCTCATGATATCTTTCTTGATAGGCTTGTCTCACCTCTGGGAATTGCTCTAAAATTTGAATGGCAAAATGACTGATATCCCCAAATTCATAAGCTTTTTCTTGGATTTTTCGCTCCAGATAAGCGCGAGCAAAGTCTCTGATAAAGTCCCGCAGCAAGGAGAGCATGGGGCCTTCTTCTTGGTGGAAGGTTTGTTGAAATTCCAGCTGATAGAGCTGATTTTCCAAGTCTCTGAGGCGGTTGATATGTATGGTTTTATCCTGGTTATAAGCCGAGACTAAGTCTTTCAACTCTTCCTTTCGGGCTCTATTGGTCAAAGCTCCCCCATTTGAAGCCCGACTAATCGCCACGACCGCCTTTAGGACAGAGGTCAGTTGTTCTTTATTGGTGCGACCTGTCAGGCTTCCAATTTGATCGAGAACCTCTTCTACAGCTTCCAAATATTTGGCCTTGCCAAATGCTTGGCCCTCATTGGACAGATGAAAGGCAAAAAAGCTTTCTGCCTCATAAAGGGCCTGCTGGATACTCTCCATCAGATCGCCTTCAACTTGGTCAAAATCGGTCTCCTCATAGCCTTTTAGGAAATGCTCCTCCAGCCATTTCTCCGGATCACTGGTCGACTGAAGAAAATCATAGATCTGGTAGACCTGTTCTTTAAACAAGGTCAAATTTTTGCGCTGGCCGGTGAAATTCTTGACCATCTGCACAAAGGCTTCTTGGTTTTCCCCCTGGTAATAGCGGTCAAAAACAGCTTGAAAAACTTCATTTTGTAAGAGGCGTTGCTCACTGGCGTTTTGTAAAATGCGAAACTGAGGCGCCAACCCAAGCAAATAGCCATATCGCGTTAGGACCTTTTGGGTAAAAGAGTCCATGGTTCCGATATCGCTGGTGGCGACATCTGCGATTTGACGGGCCAGGTGTTGCTTGAGCTCTGGGTCATCGCTCGCTTGCAGGGCTTTCCCAAGTTCACTTTCCAAACGCTCCTTGAGCTCTCCTGCTGCTTTGACCGTAAAGGTCGAGATAAAGAGCTCCTTAATCGAGATGCCACGCTGGATCTGATCCAGTATCCGCTGCACCATGACAAAGGTCTTTCCTGATCCAGCAGAGGCTGACACCAGGATATTGGTCCCCGAACTATAGATGGCATCGATCTGTTCTGGTGTCCACTTTTGCTCTTTGGTAGAAGCTACCTCTTGGTCCTGAAGGGCCTTGATTTCTTCTCTTGTCAAAAATGCTTGTTTGATCATTTGTTCAAGACCTCCTTCATCTTCTCGATCCAAGCGGCTTTCACCTTTTCACCGCGTATGCCTTTTTGGTCTAGTTTGGTCAAGAACCGTGCCTGACCTAGGTGACGATCGGCTTCAAATCCCGTGATGGATTTAAACTGCTCCACGAATGGTGCGATATTGCGCCCATTTTCGCTATAGGGATTGATGGCAAATTGCCCCTTGAGGATCCCTTCTGCTGCTGTTTTATAAAGATAAGCGTTGTACAAGAGGAGCAAGTCCAGTTCTTCCTTACTCAGCATCATAGCCTTGTTCTTATCATAGGCCTCGCCCAGATAAGGCGCCTGATCTGCCATAAAGAGCCCCTTGTACTGTTGACTTTTCATGGTTTGGTTGATGGCATTCTCTACTGTCTTGGTCTTTTTCAGATCCACTACAGGATCTCCCATTTCCAAATACATGGCTCCGAAAATCCCCTGCTCCGCTTGGTATTCCTTCAGATCCTGAATGGCAGAGAGATAGGTTGGCAATTGAGAATTCAGGCCATTAAAGAACTTGTCATAGTGGAATTGCGTCAAGCTCGACTTATAATCCACAACGCCAAGAGCTCCCCGATCACTTAACTGATCAATGCGGTCCACCTTGCCTCGTAGCTGCAGGAGACGGCCATCAGACAAAGGATAAGAGGTGTGGGCGCTCCCGCCAAAGAGAGTCTCCTCACCAATGGTCTCGATGCCATTTTGCTGGGCGAGGACACGCCCCGTTGTTTTAGCGGTATCAAGAAGCAAGTTGCGAATAAACTCGGTCTCTCCATTTTCTCCATACAATTGCTGAAACTCTGCTTCTTGGCTGGTTTCTCGAATTGCCTCGCTTAAGCGCTGATCAAACGCTTGATCGGAGCTGTCTTTTAAGACCCGTTCAAAGATCCGGTGCAAGAAATTCCCATGACTGCGGGCGTCTGGCCGGATGGTTTCGTCTTCTTGTAAGCCCAAGACATAGCGCAGATAAAAGGCATACTGGTGCTTGTAGTATTCATTCAAAGCAGAAGCGGATAAGGTCAAGGCTTTGCCCTCTGGATAGAGCGCTTGAAGCGTATCCGACTGAAGCTGGCGACTCTTCAATTCCGTTGAAATCTGAGGAATCTGAATGCCTTCCGCTTGCAATTTCTTGCGCAAGACCCGTACGGCCACACCCCAAAAGCTGGCTTCTTCAGCAGACAGCTCACTAGTGATCTCTTCTTGATGGAGTTCGATCACGCGTGCTAAGAGGGCTCGGTAGGTCCCGATATCATCACTCGAAGCTTGCGCTTGTTTGGTCGTCCACTCGATGGCAATAGGCTCCTTGGCCAATTCTAGAAGGTAAGGAGAGACACTATCTTCCGTTTCATTGACCAAGCTAGGGGCTGATAGGACCAGTTGTTGGGTCGCTGCATTGAGGAGCGAAACTGCCACAAAGCGATTTTTCTTGAGATTTTCGCTGGTCACCACCTGGAGTTCTGCTCCTTCTTGGGTGGCCTCATTGAGCTGCTGGCGCTCTTCTTCACTGAGCAGAGAGGTGTTCTGAGCGATTTTTGGAAAACGCTCCTGGGTCAGCCCGATCGCGTAGACATAAGGCGCTGTCAAGGGTTCAATCAAGTCATAGGACTGAACCGTCACCGCATCGACAGTAGCAGGAATTGTCCGGTATTGAGACAATTGCATCCCCGATAAGAGGAGGGCCAAAAAGTCATCTACGGTCACCTCTTGGTCCTCAAAGACCAGATTCAACTCCTCTAAGACCTGGAGAAAGGCCTTCCAGACCTGGTCATAGCGCTCCTGCTCCTCCAAGGCTAGATCCTTGATCAAAGCTTGTAGATTCTGAGAAAGTTGGGCCTCTTGCAGAAATTCTGTAAAGGCGGTTAAGAGATGGGTCACCTTTTGTTTGCGCTGTGAAAAGAAAGGGACTAGAGGTTCGACGACGCGTTCCCGGAGAGTATTGAGCTCTTCCAGATTGAACTTACCCTGACGATTGCTGGTAAAAGGCTTGTGAAATTTTGTAGCACCTTTAATTTCCGCAAAGCGAAGGTATTGCTCAAAAGCATCGACTTCTTCTTGCGTCAGATCACTATACAGACCCGTTTTCAACAGATTGATAACGTCTTCTGTCTGGTAATTGAACTGTTTGATCCTACCTAATGATTCAATGACCTGAATCAAGGGATGGTGGACCATGGCTTCACTTCGTCCCAAGTAAAAGGGAATCTGATACTGATCAAAAATGGTCTTGAGTTGCAATTGATAAGCTTCTACATCACCTAACAAGACCCGAATATCCCGATAGCGTGCCCCATCATGAAGACGCTGACGGATGGATTTAGCGACATATTCCAACTCTTCCTTTTGCGTATTGGTTTGCCAGAGTTGAATCGCTGTTCGATCTTGGTCCTTGAGATCATTTTCCACTTGTGAAAAATCATAGCGCGCTTCTAGCATGCGGGTAATACGACTAAAAGAGTCTTCGATCGCTTGCCCACAATACTGAGGCTGTACCTCAAATGTCTTTGCCAGCTGGAGGAGAAAGTCAACACTGGCCTGGTAAAGATTGCCCTCTCTAAAACTTGCCCGATAGGCTTTTTCACTGGCATAGACCCCGATGACAATCTCCACTCCTTTTCGGTGAAGGAGACTGATCAAAGCCTCTTCTTCCGCAGAAAAACGCGTGAAGCCATCGACAACGATCGCCACATCCTTTAATTGCTCTTCCAGCTGCCCTTCTTCGACCTGATTGAGCAAAAAGGCCATCTTGGACTGGGATTCATACTGGTGCTTGACCAGCATCTCAGAGACCGCTTCAAAAATCGCCAAGAGGTCCTCTCTTTTTTCAGCTTCCTCGAGCAATTCCAAATCTGTAAAATCCATCTGGGCCGTCTGCAATTCATGATAGAGCTGGACCAGTTGCTGGATAAACTGAGGATCCTTACGCAGGGCCCCGTAAACTTTGAGATCCTGCTCTTTCATGTGGGAAAGAGCTTTAAAAAATAACATGCCGAGACCGATATCATCCAAGGGTTGATCCTGAAAAACCTGATTCAGGATGAAATAACGAGCCATTTGGGCAAAGCGCGTGACGGTAATGGCAAAAGAAGCCTGACCTTCTAAATAGGACAAGACCTTGGCTTCTTTTTCAAAGGAAAGAGAGTTGGGCGCAATGTAAAACACACGCTTGCCCTGTTCTACTATCCCTACGGCTTCTTGTGTCAGGACCTGGGTCAAGGGGGTCCGAACATCCGTATAGAGTAATTTCATCCGATCCGTTCTCCTTTTGGCATTTTCTTGAGAGCTTGTTATCTTCTTATTATATCATTTTCACAGGAGGGACTAAAGCAAGAAGTCATGCTCCTTTTGGCCCAATTCTAGGACATTTGTGCTACAATAAAAACTGAAGAGACAGAAAGGATACCACCTATGACTAGCATTTATGATTTTTCTTTAGAAAACCAGAATGGGGAGGAAATTCCCCTTTCCCACTACCAAGGTAAGGTTCTTATCGTGGTCAATACGGCGACAGGTTGTGGCCTAACCCCGCAATACCAAGGACTGCAAGATCTCTACCTACGCTACCAGGAAAAGGGGCTGGAAATCCTAGACATTCCCTGTAACCAATTCATGGGGCAGGCACCAGGAACGGCAGAAGAAATCAATAGCTTCTGCAGCCTCAACTACCAGACCAGCTTCCCACGATTCGCTAAAGCCAAGGTTAATGGTAAAGAAGCCCTTCCTCTCTATGACTGGCTTAAAAGCCAAGCTGCCGGGCCACTGGGCAAACGCATCGAATGGAACTTTGCAAAATTTGTCATCGACCGACAAGGCCAAGTCGTCCAACGCTTCTCCTCCAAAACAGAACCAGCTGCTATGGAAGACTTGATCCAAGAATTACTTGAGAAATAAGCCAAAAAAGAGGCTGGACAAACACTGTCCAGCCTTTGATGCTTGATAGAAATAACAATATGACGCAATGGTTGATTGGCATCTTTGTTCGCTTTTTAAGCTCCAAAGATAACCTAATGAGGGAAACCAAGTTTCCTTTATCTGCAACCTCCAACAGTCTCCCAGACTATTGGAGCTATGCAGGGGTGGAAAAATTGAAAAGGTTCGGGGAAACTTTTCAACCTTATTAAATTTTACGGAGTTCTTTCCCACTCCCTTTTTCTAATTCCGAGAATGTATTTGAAATAAAAAAGAATACTGATAATTCAACATTCTTTTTAAGTATTATTTGCAAAAAACAAGATATTTTGTCTGTTTAGCTACCAAAAAGATACCATAGTTTTTTTATTTCTATCGTCTTTAATACATTATATTCCGTTCGACAAACTTGAAGTTGTTTACTTACAGTACTCCTCTATTTTGTAGCTATATTCTTTTAGAAGTCTCCGTGAATAAATTTTTTTATTTTTTGAATCTCTAACCTCTTTCCAAAGGATAGCTGCAACTTTTAACTTGTTGGAGTATTGATTGCTAAATTCATCTGCACAGAAGTCTTTTAGAAATTGATTCCATTGGCAAGCTGAATTATCATACTTGGCGTAGTCTGACTCTCCATAGTATATTTTAATCATATCTTGGATTGTGAAATTTATGTTGCTGTCCCGTTTTACTTTTCGCCAAGCTGTTGCCATATCAGCATTAAATTTAAACGGATTAACACCTGTTACAGCTGAAAAATAATCACGAAATTTCTGATTAAAGGAAAACCCACATTCAAGTAATGATGTATTTAGGGTTATTATTTCGGTTTGATTTTTGTTTCTTTTCCTCAAAAATTTTTCCACTCTATTTCCCTTAAAATATTGTTCTATAATATGATTTAATTCTTTTTTTGTACATCTGTATTCTAATCCAAGGTACTTACAAATTTGTGAAAGTTCTTCTCGATACCAGTAGTATCTGTTAAATTCTTCAAATGATTTTATATCTCTAAAATCAGGTCTATTTTCCCAGCGTTTAATAAATGCTTTATCTTGCTTTTTTTGTTCCCGGATATTATTCACTTTGTGCTCTCCAACTACCACATTATTTTGATTTATTTAATAAATCCTTTAAAGTGTTAATAATTTTGTTTTTATCTGTTTCTGTCAATTCATACTCTCTCAATAAACTAACAATTTCTTCTAGTCCGTCATCACGTCCTTTTAAAAACTCAAAAGATGTACCAAAGATTTCAGCTAATTTTTCTACTGTTTCATCTTTCGGATTTCTCCCTCCGTTTTCCCACCTAGCGTACTGAGCTTGAGCTACACCTAACTTTTCAGCAACTTCTAATTGAGTAAGTCCTGCATTTAGTCGGGCTTTTTTTATATTGTCTTTTAACATTTTAAAATTCCTTTCGTTTTTCTATTGACTTATAACCAAAATGGTTGCATTATACTTATATAACCAAAATAGTTATATAAAAACAAAGCATACAAAATAAGTGATACTAGTTAATTTTATGAGTATGCAAAAACACCCCAGAAAGCTCTGCAAAGCGTTTCTGAGGCTTTCGTTTAAAACCAATACAATTATACCAAAATGGTAATACAAAGTCCATAAAAAGCGAGAAATGGCTAGATTGAGGATATTATGAAATCTACACAATATGCAATAAAAGAAAATAGCACTAACAACAATTGAACTGCACCCCAAAAGTTAGACAGAAAAAATTTAACTTTTGGGGTGCAGTTCAAAATCCTTATTTAAAAGGGCTTTTTTTCTTATTTTCCCACTATTTCTTTAATCAATTTCAAGTCCACCGGTGTACAGGCGGTAATAGGTGCCACGTTCTGCCATCAAGGAAGCATGGTTGCCTCGCTCGATGATGCGTCCGTGGTCCATCACCATGATGACATCGGAATTGACAATCGTCGATAGACGGTGGGCAATGACAAAGACAGTCCGACCTTCCATCAAGCGGTCCATCCCTTCTTGCACCATCTTCTCTGTCCGCGAGTCAATGGAAGACGTCGCTTCATCCAGAATCAAGACTGGCGCATTAGCAAGGGCTGCACGGGCAATGGCGATCAATTGTCGTTGACCGTTTGAAAGGCCAGCCCCATCATCCGTCAAGATTGTCTCGTATCCCTGATCCAAGTGTTTAACAAAGGAATCCACATTGGCAATCCGAGCTGCTTCAAGGATTTCTTCCCGTGTTGCATCAGCACGGCCGTAAGCGATGTTTTCTGCAATCGTACCAGTGAATAAGTGTGTATCTTGAAGGACGATTCCAAGGGAACGACGAAGAGAATCTTTCTCAATCAATTTAATATCGATTCCATCATAAGTAATCATTCCGGATTGGATATCATAGAATCGGTTGATCAAGTTGGTAATGGTTGTCTTTCCTGCACCAGTCGCACCGACAAAGGCCACTTTTTGACCCTTATCCGCGTACAAGTTGATGCCATGAAGGATTTGTTTCTTCCCATCATAAGAGAAATCAACATCATCAAAGACCACATTTCCGACCATCTTGACAAGCTGGTAATCTCCATTTGGACGAGGGTGTTTCCAAGCCCATTTGTTGGTTTTCTGATCGGTTTCGACCATTTCTCCATCGACCAGTTCATAATTGACCAACGTCACTTTTCCTTGGTCGACTTCTTCTTCTTCATCCAAGAGATCAAAGACACGATCTCCACCAGCCAAGGCCATAAGGACAAAGTTCAATTGTTGAGAGACCTGGGCAATCGGACCTGTGAAGGAACGGTTCAATTGCAGAAAGGCCATGAGACCACCAATGGTTAAACCACCGATGCCGTTTAGCGCAAAGAGTCCACCGATCAAGGCTGTCAGGACAAAGGAAACATTTCCCAAGTTCCCAAGAATTGGCATGAGGACATTGGCATAGCGATTGGCTTGGTAAGAGGATTCAAAGAGTTGGTCATTGATGCGATCAAAATCCTCAATACTTTCTGTTTCATGCACAAAGGCCTTGACCACTTTTTGACCAGACATCATTTCTTCAATAAAGCCATTTTCAATCCCCAAGTTCTTTTGTTGAGCCCCGAAGTAACGACCTGACTTGCTAGAGACATCCTTGATGATAAAGACCATGACGATGACCATGAAAAGAACAATTAAGAACAAGAGTGGACTAACCGTCAGCATAGTAATCGTTACCCCAAGGATGGTAATCACTGAGGATAGAAGTTGAGGAATGGATTGTTCAATCGCTTGGCGAAGGGCATCAATATCATTGGTATAGATAGACATGATGTCCCCGTGTTGGTGGGTATCAAAGTAACGAACTGGCAGTTTTTGCATGCGGGCAAACAACTGATTTCGAAGACTTCTAAGTGAGTCTTGTGAAACAGTCGCCATAATCAAGGTAAAGCCATAATTAGCAAGTACCCCGATCAAACAGATCAAACCAACCCGTGTCAAGAAGGACAAGAGCGGTCCAAAATCATGGCTATTACTTGTTAGCATGGGCTCCACATAGACATCGACCAAGGACTGAATCGAAGCTGTTACATTGACCGTCGCAAGTGACGATAGAATGATTAAGATAAAGGAAACAATCAGGGATACCTTGTAGTTTTTCCAAAGGAAGTCGAGCAGGCGAAGGATAGAGCCTAGATTTGCTTTTTTCTTAGTTTTCATCTGCTTCTCCTTTCCCTTGTGTTTGCATTTCATATACTTCTTGGTAGATGGCATTGGTCGCAAGCAGTTCCTCGTGGTTACCGATCGCATCGATTTGGCCATCGTTCATCACGATGATGCGATCTGCATCTTGAATAGAGGAAATCCGTTGACCAATGATGATTTTGGTAGTCTCTTTCAAGCTGGTTGCCAATCCTTGACGGATCAAACTATCTGTCTTGGTATCAACCGCAGACGTCGAGTCGTCTAAGATCAAAATCTTCGGATTCATGAGAAGGGCACGCGCGATACAGAGACGCTGGCGTTGACCACCAGAGACGTTGGATCCCCCACGCTCAATCATGGTGTCATAACCCTCTTTGAAATCTTGAATAAATTCATCGGCTTGGGCAATCTTACAAGCTGCGATGATCTCTTCATCCGTCGCATCTTTATTTCCCCAGCGCATATTTTCTTTAATCGTACCAGAGAAAAGGACATTGGTCTGAAGAACCATGGCCACTTGCTTACGAAGGGAATCAAGATCGTATTCTTTGACATCGTGGCCTGCCACTGTCACCCGACCAGACTCAACATCATAGAGACGAGGAATCAACTGTACTAGGCTCGATTTCCCTGATCCTGTTCCTCCCAAGATACCAATCACTTCCCCTGAACGAATGGAAAGATTAATCCCTTGTAAGACATGGGTCTTGTCGCCATTTTCATCAGTATAGGCAAATGTCACATTCTCAAAGTTGATGGAGCCATCAGCGACTTCTTTGATCCCATTTTCTGGAGAGTCAATCGTCGTTTTGGTCGTTAAGACTTCATTGATCCGCTCGACAGAGGCCATAGAAATCGACAACATGACAAAGATCATCATAAACATCATGAGCGACATGAGAATGGTCATGGTGTAGCTAAACATAGAAGTCAAATTCCCAGTAGAGAGTTGACCACCAACGATCAGATGAGCCCCGATCCAAGAAATCAAAAGGAAAGAAGCATACATGGAAAGCATCATAGCTGGGCTACTCAAGACAACGACACGGATAGCCTTCATAAACATGTTATAAATCAAACGCGAAGCCTTCTTGAATTTAACCGTTTCATCTGCTTCCTTAACGTAAGACTTCACCACCCGCATATTGGTGATATTTTCTTGAATGCTGTTGTTGAGATTGTCATAAGCTTCAAATACTTCTGTGAAGAGTGGATAAACAATCTTCATGATGATGCTTAAGACAGCTGCCAAAAAGATGGTCACATAGACAAAGATCATGGCCATTTCTGGATTGATCAAGAAACAAGCCACAATGGCAAAGATCAAATTGAGCGGTGCCCGTACACAGATCCGGATCACCATTTGATAGGCATTTTGCACATTGGTCACGTCCGTCATCATCCGAGTGACTAACCCACCTGATGAGAACTGATCAATATTCTCAAATGAGAAGGTTTGAACCTTTTTGAAAATGGCCCGACGAAGGTTTTTAGCAAAACCAGCCGATGCATAGGCGCCATAACGGGCAGACTGCATCCCACAAAAGAGGGAGCAAAAGGCACAGACCAGCATGAGCCCACCGTAAAACAAAATATTGTTCATGTTTCTTTGTTGAACACCTTGGTCCAAAAGACTCGCCATGACAAAGGGAATCGAAATCTCAAACATGACTTCAAAGACCATGAACAAGGAAGCCAAAATCGATGGCTTCTTGAATTCTTTGATCTCGGAAATTAAGGATCGAATCATTATTACCTCCATAGTTTTTCATACTTTTTTCTGCAGTAGAAGCAAAGCTTTTTTCCACTGAAAAATAGGTCAAAACACACAAAATTCCCTGAGGGAAAGACCCTAGGGATTACGCGTTTTTTATAGTCTTCATTGTAACCTAAATTACAAAAAAATGCAAGATTTTTAGACAGCATCCGTTTTTCTGTTGATCTAGTGCAAAAGAGGCTGGGACAAAAGTCCTAGCCTCT
>NZ_KV812036.1:81148-148630 GCF_001813295.1 Streptococcus sp. HMSC072G04 | reverse complement strand
GGACGACGAAATCGAATTCTAACGAATGACCGTTTTCCGTCCCACTCTCTCTATGCATATCCTATCTTATTCTTCCTTAGATGTTGCGACGAGATTCAAGAAGCGATCAAAGTAGGACTTGTTTTCTTTCAAATCCTTTTTCAGTCTTTGTGCCTCTGTCAATTCATCCGTAATCAAGCCATCAATGGGTTGTTGCAAATACTTGGTCAACTTTTGCTTGTCATTGATGGTCCAGACATAGAGCTCTTTTTTCATCTCATGGGCTTGTGTCACCAAATCCTCCTGATAAGAAAAGTCTTCAATCGCAAAGAAGTCGACCGAATCCTTTTCAAAGCGACCGAATTGAATGGGAATGACATAGCCGGTCTTGATCTCAGGGGCCTTCTTCTCGACTTTTTCCATGACCGACAGATCCAAAGACATAGCCGGATAGTCTTTTTCAACCCCTAATTCCCGCATCTTCTGCACGAAGAGATCCACATAATTGGCAGGCTCCCCACCATGGGGCTTAAGCTCGACCAAGAGCTTCATCTTCAATTCTTTGGCCCGTTTGACATATTCATCAAATGAAGGGATATGACTCGTGTGTCCATCCTGTTGAATCTTGAGGCCTTGCACCTCAGCTAGGGTCATGTCTTTCACATCCTTGTCCACCCCAGCAAGACGCTTGAGATTGTAGTCATGCATGACGACAAATTGATGGTCCTTAGTGAGAAGGATATCCATTTCCGCATAAGCTGCCTTTCCCTTGGCTGCTGCTTCTAAGGCTTCCAGGGAATTTTCTACCCCTTTGGAGACATCCCCTCGATGGGCGATGAGCTTGACCTGGTCATTCACCTTTAAGGTTGCCAGTTCAAAGGCTGAGATCCCCGATTGGACCATGAGAAAGATCACTGTCAGAGCAAAGAGCCCCTTCATCTTTCGACTGCCTTTCGAGCGAATGACCGATCGGCTCGGTACTTTCCATGCAGAATCCAAGATAATGCCGAGCGACCCCACCTTTGTCAAGACTGTAAAAATAAATAGGAAGGTCCGAATCAAGACCAAGAAGATGGTCTCCACCCAGAAATACTGGCCCTCTTTATCGATCACGGTCAAGGTAAAGACCAAACCCAAGATCAATAAAATCCCTAGAAAGGTTAAGAGAAACTCAAAGGACAGAATTCTCCATAAGAGTCGAAAGCCTCCTCTTTTGGTCATGCTCCAGCTTTTTTTCAAAGCACGACCAAATGGCAATTCCTCCACCACGAGGTTGGGGACCGTATAGATGAGGCGAAGATTGAGATAGATAAAGGTAAGCTGCACCACAAAGAGTCCGATGGAGCCCATCGTAGTCTTTTCAAACTCCCCTGTGATAAAGCTTGGAATATAAAGCCCATCTGTCAAGGTCGATCCAATCAAGACACCTGCGACAGGCAAGGTCAAAAGAAGATAGAGCAGAAAGTAAAGCAGGTTTCTCCCCGACAAATCCTTCAAACGACCAAATGATTGCCGCAAGACTTTTTTAAAGGACAAGTGTCGGTCGGTTCGCGATAGGTAAATGACCGAAATCAGGGTCCGCATCTCCAGCATAAACAAGAAAGCAAAGACCATGATAAAGACCAAAAGAGCCAGCAAGCTCAAGGGATGGCTCATAACAGAGACAAGGTTGTTCTTATCGATATTAGCCTGACCCGCAAGCAAGACTGCCAGATGAAAGAGCCAAGTCAAGGCCGCAGCCCCAATACCAACGACAAATTGTAGCAAAATTCCAATCGCGATAAAGGACCATTTGTTGCGCCAGATCAAATAAAAGGCCCCCTTTAAGTCTTGCCAGTAAGTCCGTTTCATCTCAATCCCTTTCCTTTCTTTCATTCCCTTAGAATAGCGGAAAAGCCTTCTCTTGTCAATGCGTTTCAAAAGAAAGAGAGTGGGACAGAAATCGGTAATTCGTTAGAATTCGATTTCGTCGTCCCACCTCCGAACAGTTGAGTAGGGCTGTAAAAACTGATGAAATCAGCGTAGTAGAGCCCACTCAACCACTGCGTCTTGCTCTACAATCCAAAGACAATTGAGAGGCTCGGACTTTTGTCCCAGACTCTTCTATTTATTCAGCTAAGAGCACTTCTTTAATCGTTTGTTTTTGGAGTTTTCTGTTGGATAGATAAAAGAGGCTTTCATAAACCACCACAAAACCTATTAAAGTCCAAAAGCACACATTCCCATCAAAGTGATGCTCAATCTTTTCAGGAACCGTATCTTTGATCACACCGATCAAAATTTCCATGATGCCATATTGATAAGCTGTCCCAAGAACAAATCCTAAATAAGCCCAGAAACGATAGGGAGCGAGAATATGATTTTGGCATTCCCGATCAGTGTAGCCAAAAGCCTTCATAAGAGCCAAGGTTTCCCGACTTTCAGAGACAACAATTCCCAATGACAAAAAGAGAATCGAGAAAGAAAGGATCAAACCAATCATGATCATCATGGTTTGGATGATATCATCTGTGTAATCCCTGAGGCCAAAGGACAATTGAACCATGGCCGCAAAACACATGGAGCCAAAGACTACAAAAAACAAGATAGATTTTCTTCCCCAAATCAGTGACGAAGCTAGCTCTTTTAAGAAGTCTTTCTCTTTCTTAGGAGCCCTCTTTCTCCTTTGGACCTTGATTGGTGTTGGAGATTTTTTCAATAAGCGAAGCGCTGGCGTTTGTAGTTGTCTTCTAGCATAACCAATCGCGAGAAGCATAAAGAAGGTCGTTGGCAGGATCACCAAGGCAAGCAAGAGCTGCCAATGAAAGTGAATGGTAATTTCTGGCAAAATCCCCTTCTCATTACGGAAGTCGTAAAAATGTCCCATCATGAGAAATGAAGCGAAATAGCCAAGAAGCGCTCCAGCTCCAAAACTGAGCCCGAAGGCCCAAAACCGTTTAGCTAACTGGCCATTGCTGTATCCCAAAGCCTTTAAAATCCCTAATTGTTCCTTGTGGTCATCAACAAATTGTTTGATATAAAAACACATGAGAAGGACCGACGTCAAGGACAAGACAACCCCACTGACCATGGCCACCATCCAGGAAAGCGAAACCTGGGCATCATAGTAGGTCTGCATCATGGGATTGGTTTTCGAAATCTCCAACTGCTCGATATCCAGGTAAAAATTCAAGAAGAGATTGGCCACAAAGACCGCACAAACCCCAATGATACTGACGACAACTAATTTACGAATATCTTTTACTGAAAACATGGCTTACCATCCAATCTCATAAGCAGTCTGAGGCTGATCATTGGTCACAACTTCGGTAATCTTGCCACTATTAACTCGAATGATGGTTCTGGCCATATCCGCAATATTTTGGTTGTGCGTCACCATGATGAGGGTAAAGCCCAGCTTTTCCTTCAGTTTCCAGATATAGTCCAGAATCTTGCGCCCTGTTTCTTCATCGAGGGCTCCCGTCGGCTCATCTAAGAAAAGAATCTCAGGCTTTTTGGCCAAGGCCCGGGCAATAGAGACTCTCTGCTGTTCCCCACCCGACAATTCACTCGGATACTTATCTAGCTTATCGCCAAGTCCCAAATCCTCGATGATCTGCAAAAAATCATGATTGTCTGCCAGGTCAGCTCCCATCTTTACATTTTGTCTGACCGTTAGATTCGGCAATAGATAATACTGCTGGAAAATAAAGGCAATCTTCTCACGTCTAAAGGCTGTCAATTGAGCATCCGTGAGTTGTGATAAATCTTGTCCTTGAATGAGGATATGCCCCTCGTCTACCTTTTCTAAGCCTGATAACACATTTAAGAGAGTTGACTTGCCCGATCCAGAAGGACCAAGGATAACCACATCATCCTGGTCTTGAATCTGCAAATCAATTCCCTTTAAAACCTTGGTTTGGCCGTAACTTTTGTGCACATTTTCTAGTTGAATCATTTCTTTCCTACCATTTCTTTGATGAGAGATTGACAAACCTCTGTCAGTAATCCAATCACTTCTTCCATGCTGAACTGGTAAATACCAGAAGCAACCATAGAGGCCATCCCGTGCGAGTAGATAAAGAGATGCTGGTACAAGCGACCAGCCTCCTCTACAGTCAAAGGATAGTCTGCGACAATCGAAGCCAGAACCAATTGGTAACTATGATCCTTCATGGGAAGAAAATCTTGAAAGCGACGAATCGGCTCTTTGCTAGGATTTTGGAAAAGCAATTGAAAAAGTTGGGGCTCATTTGAGGCGAAAAGGATATAAGCAACCCCGACAGATCGGAAAGGCTTCTCATCTTCTAAGGCCTTACGAATATACTCCACCACGACCATCTCCGCCGCAGCAATAACCTCTGTCTGTAACTCAGCCATATTAGCAAATTGCCCAAAAATGACTCTCGGTGTGGCTCCTAGTTTCTCCGCTAATGCTCGAGCTGTCAAGCTAGCCATGCCCTCTTCTCTCACCAATTGTAAAGCTGTCCCAATGATAGCCTCTTTACTAAATTTAACCTTGGGTGGCATAAGACTCCTTTCAAGCAACGTACGTTGCGCAACACTTGTTGCATAAAGATTACCATAAAAAAGAAAGACTTGTCAAGAAAAAACTGAAAACTACAAAACAAAATACCAGACCACCGATAATAGTGAAATCTGGTTTACTATCAAGATTCTAAGGCAAATCATTTCCCGCCGCCAGGTAGATTTGGTACCATTCCTTGCGCGTTAGGGTAACTTCTGCTGCTTTTCCTGCTTCAAGGACATGCTGGGGTTTGGTCGTTCCGATGACAGCCTGCATCTTTCCTGGATAGCGGAGGACCCAGGCAAGGGCGATAGCTGTCGGTGTGACCTGATATTTTTTCGCCAAGTCAGTAAGGACGTGATTGAGGGCCGCAAACTCTTCCTTGCCGACAAAATTCCCCTTGAAATAACCATGCTGGAGGACAGACCAGGCCTGAATCACCGTATCAGTTAAGCGACAATACTCAAAGACACTACCATCTCGCACGGCTGCTTTAGGGCCTTCCATGTTGACATGAAAACCAGCTTCAAAGCTCGGTGTAAAGGCGGCACTCAACTGCAACTGGTTGACCTTGAGAGGTTGTTTGACAGCCGTTTTGAGCAATTCCATCATCATGGGATTTTGATTGGACACCCCAAAATGACGAACCTTGCCCGCTTGCTCCAAGTGATCAAAAGCTTCCGCCACCTCTTCAGGCTCCATGAGGGCATCCGGTCGATGAAGGAGAAGACTATCTAAGCGCTCGATCTGCAGACGCTCGAGAATGCCATCGACAGAGCCCAAAATATAGTCCTTGGAAAAATCAAAATAGGTAAAGCCGTCTTTGCGAATCCCACACTTGGACTGGATCCACATCTGGTCCCGAAGATCCGGACGACGCTTGAGAACCTTACCCAGCAGTACCTCACACTGGCCATCGCCATAAATATCTGCTAGATCAAAGGTGTTGATCCCAATCGACAAGGCTGCCTCCACCAAGGCCTCCACCTCTTCTTCACTCATCTGACTGATCCGCATCATCCCAAGGACAATCGTGGACAGACGCTCATTTTCAGCAAACTCAATATAGTTCATGTCCGCCTCCTTTTCTGTAGTTCTATTGTAGTGAAAAGGCTTGCAAAAGTCAATTTGCAATCAAAAAGCCCTCAGCTGTTTCTGAGGACTTGTTTGATTAGCGATAGCTAAGAGCACGTTTGATGGTCTTCCATGGTCCGAGGTCATCGGTCTGAAGGATCAGGCTCGCATAGATACGGGCAATGAGAACTGTTCCCACGATGGTAAAGAGAACCGCAATTCCCAATGAACCCCAAGATTCAAGACCAGACGCATAGCCATTAATGGTACGGAAAGGCATGAAGAAGGTTGAGAAGAAAGGAGTGTAGGAACCGATCTTCAATAAGAAGACGTCACCGGCACTTCCCAAGGTGGTTACCCCAAGGAAGCTAAAGATAACTAACATCATCAGTGGTGAAATCGCTTTTCCTGAATCTTCTGGTCGTGCAACTGTAGAGCCTAAGAAGGCAGAGAGCACCACATACATAAAGATCCCAAGGATAATGAAGAAGACGGTATTAAGCGAGATCGCTTCTGCTAGGTGTTGGGTTATAGGAGAGTTTGGAGCGAGAAAATCCTTGACAACTGGGATATCTGCTCTAAAGATCCAAACCGCTACTAGACCAACAACATAGACAAAAATATGGGTAAAGATCACTCCGAAGAGTCCGAGCATGCGTGCGAAGAAATAGTCGGTTGCTTTGATACTAGAGAAGACCACTTCCATGATCTTAGTTCCCTTTTCACTGGCCACTTCTTGGGCTGTGATACTCGAGTAGAAGATCAAAATCATATAAAGCATCATTCCTAGACCACCTGCAACCATGGTTTGCACCATTTTCAAGCCTTCTTTTTTCTCATCAATTTTTTCTTTGAGAGAAACCTGTTGAGACAAGGCTGTCAGTTGCTCTTTGTTTAGATTAGCACGCGCTAGATTGATCCCTTGTTGGACCTGGCTTAATTTCGCAGCGACAAGCGATTTTAAATCTGTTTTCATGGCTTGATCGCCAACATAAGTGGCTTCTAGCTGGCCATCTTTTTCATCGACCGTTAGGTAAGCAGCTGCTTTCTCATCCTTGATGGCTTTTTTAGCTGCAGCTTCATCTTTGTAGTCTAAGGTCAAGCCATCAGTTCCTTTGAGGCTTTCTTTGACAGCTGGCACTTCGGTCACCAAGACCACCTGATTCTTCGCATCTGTAGAAGAATCCGTTAGATAACCGATTCCAACGCCCAATCCTAAAAAGAGGAAGGGACCGAAGACCATGAAGAGAAAACTCCATGATTTCACTTGTCTGATATAGGTTTCTTTCATTACGACAAACATCTGTTTCATACTTCTACTCCTGATTCAAGTTTAAAGATCTCATCAATAGTTGGGGCTTGGTGGTCAAAGGTCGCAAGGTAGTGGCCCTTGGTCAAGCGGTCAAATAATTCTGGACCAGCTGACGCGTCATCCAAGATCAGCTTCCAAGTCCCTTGCTTGGTCATGCTGACCTTGGTCACGTGTGGCAGAGCTTCTAGCTCTTCTTTGCTAAAGTCGTTAGAGACAAAGAGGCGAGTCTTGCCATAGCTATTCCGGACCTCTTGGACAGGCCCTGATAGAACAACCGAACCATCACGGATCATTAGAATATCATCGCACAACTCTTCGACATTGGTCATGACGTGGTCAGAAAAGATAATGGTCGCTCCACGCTCTTTTTCTTCAAAGATGACCTGCTTGAGCACTTCTGTATTGACCGGATCCAAGCCACTAAAGGGTTCATCTAAAATGATCAATTTTGGCTCATGGATCAAGGTGATGATCAGTTGCACCTTCTGTTGGTTCCCTTTTGAGAGGCTCTTGATTTTATCGGTCAATTTTCCTTTTACTTGGAGTTTTTCCATCCAGGTCGGTAATTTTTCCTTGACCTCAGCGGTGCTCATTCCTTTTAAGGCAGCCAAATAGCGGACCTGCTCAAAAATCGTAAGTTTTGGCATAAGACTGCGCTCTTCAGGCAAATAGCCAATCTCCTTGTAGGTCTCTTGGGTGATCGCTTTGCCACCTAGGCGAATCTCGCCGCTGTAGTCCAAAAAGCGCAAGATACTGTGGAAAATAGTTGTTTTCCCGGCACCATTTTTCCCAACTAAGCCAAGGATATGACCTTGTTGAGCTGTCAGATTTACTCCGAAGAGAACCTGCTTATTCCCAAAGCTTTTTTCTAAATTTCTAATTTCTAACATGGATGACTCCTTTACTCTTTATAATAACGTTTGGTAATCTTGTATTGTGAGACCAAGATATAGAGATAAATCAGTGATACCACTACTAATGCTAACAAGATATCTGTATGGAAAGCAATGCCAACTAAGAATATCGCAATTAAGGAAATCGGTAAGATATAATTGCTTAACTTAATGATAATTTCATAGTTTTCCTCGTAGCTAATCTGCTTTTCTGCTTCATCCATCATACTCATCATAAATTCACGCACTTCCTTGGCATTGGCATTGCGGGGAATCGGTTTTCCATAAATCAGATGGAAGGTCTTGCGAAAGAAGATATCCGATAGGAAAAATAGGGCAATCAAGACAAGAAAGAGATAGAGCATGGTAAAGTCTCCAAAGATAAAAGCCATGTCCCCAGCGCCAGGTCTATCTAAGTCGACCAATTGACTATAAAAAATGACGAATAAAAAGTAGGGCAAGATCATGATGCCTTTAAAAATGGTCGCTAAGCCATATAGTTTTTTCTTTTGAATGTCATAGTGATAGGCTTCATCATCGTCTTCTATTTGGAGCATCTTTTGATGGACTTTTCTCGCGCACATCAGTAAGGTTATCGTGAGTATAAATGCGACTAAGAATAAAACTGCTGAGCCCAAAAGGAGTACTTCTTTACTAAAGAAGGATTGGATTTCTAGGGGCTTTTCGTATCCAAACATTTCTGTCAAAAATCCGATAACTCCTCCGATCAAGCCGGAAACTGTAATGATACCTACATTTCTCCAAAAACGGTAACGAGGGGTTCGTTCTTGTTGTTGCTTTTTCATTGTTATTCCTCTTCCTCCACTAGACTAAAGACATTTTCCACAGGTTCCTTGAAAATCTGGGCGATGGTGATGGCAATGATAACCGAAGGGGTGTATTCACCCCGCTCCAAGAGACTGATAGACTGGCGCGAGACTCCAGCTAGCTTGGCTAGCTCAGATTGGTTGAGACTATCACGCGCCCTCAGCTCTTTCAGTCGATTTTTTAAGATCATGGCTTTCGCCCCCTTATAGTTGAATATCTTGAATATCTTCGATACGGACTAATTTGGTTTCTTTTTGTTGTTTATTGGTCTCACGACTCAATTTGACCCAATCTTCATCGATATCCATAATTTCATATTTGGTTCCAAAACCATTTACTGTGACAGTGACCGTTTGGCCTTTCAATTCTTCTAAAAGTCTAGACATGTCTTGATTTCCTTTCACTTGTTTTTCTAATCTTTTGATACGTTTGTTCAACCTTTTTATCTTCTTTTCTGAGCTTGCATAAATGATAACCAGAAAAGGGATAAATAGAATCCATATGGCTCCCATAAGAAAACCTCTCCTTCTTTCAACTAAAATCATTGTAACACTTTTTTCTCTTTTTGACAAGCATGTTTGTCAAAAAAATAAAAATATTTGTCAAAAATAGAAGGATGGTTGACATGGATATTTTGAGGTAAGAAATAAAAAGCCCGCATTTGCGCACCTTTTAACGATCCTTTTTCCATTGACAAGCTCTGTAAAAAATTTTTATAATATAGAAAATACGACTAAGGAGAACCTACATGACGATTCGTTTAGCGCAACCAAAAGATATTCCTGCTTTGATTGGTCTCTTAGAACAGATTCTTTCCGTTCACCACCAAGCTCGTCCCGATATTTTCAAGGAAAGTGGCGGAAAATATAGTGAAGAAGAGTTAGAACAGTTAATGGCGCAAGATCAGACACCGATTTTCGTCTATGAAAATGCGGATGGCCAGATCCTAGGACATCTCTTCGTCACCATTAAAGAAGTCTCTGACAATCCTGTGCTTCATCCGATAAAAACCCTCTTCATCGAGGACTTGTGTGTCGATCAAGCAGCGCGTCGGCAAAAGATTGGTGATCAACTCTATCACTTCGCTGTCAGCTATGCCAAGGAAATCGGCTGCTACAACCTAACTCTTAATGTATGGAATGACAACGAGGGAGCTCTTCGCTTCTACCAAAGACAGGGTATGAAGCCTCAAGAAACCATCATGGAAACCATCATTGACTAATCCTTAAATTCAAAAGAGAGTGGGACAGAAATCGGTAATTCGTTAGAATTCGATTTCGTCGTCCCACCTCCGAACAGTTGAGTAGGGCTGTAAAAACTGATGAAATCAGCGTAGTAGAGCCCACTCAACCACTGCGTCTTGCTCGACAATCCTAAAACAATTGAGAGGCTAGGATTTCTGTCCCACTCTCTTTTTTGATAAGCATGAAAAAAAACAGCTGAGAACTTCTCAACTGTTTAGAATGTAAACAAACTTTTTCACATAAAATAGCCAAAGTAAGGCTGAAAAAATTTGCATGATTTTATACTATCAGACTCATGTAAGAATAAATTGAAACTTTCCGCCGTGAGAAAAGTGCTAGAAACACGATTGTTTCTAGCACTCGGGAGTTTTGAAACCTTAGGTCCAAAACTAAGTCATGGAACTTCTTAGAAGGTCGCTGACGTCCGTACTCACCTAAGGAAAGTTTCTAAGATATTTTGAACTACATCTTAACGCACTTCTGCATTAACTTTTTCTTCAAGTGATGCTTGGATTTTTTCCATGTAGCGAGCGACTTCTTCATCGGTCAAGCTATCTTCTGGATTTTGGAAGGTCAAGCTGTAGGCCATAGACTTCATGCCAAGACCTAGTTTTTCACCTGAGAAGACGTCAAAGAGTTTGATGTCTGTCAAGCGTTTCACGCCAGCAGCTTGAATCGCATCAACCACTTCTTGGTGGGTCACTTCTGCTTTGAGGAGAAGGGCGATATCACGGCTCACGGCTGGGAATTTAGTGATTTCCACAAAGGCTGCGGCTGGTTGAAGAGCTGCTTCAATAGCAGATAAGTTCAATTCTGCCACATAGGTTTCTGGGATAGCATAAGCCTTAGCTGTTACAGGGTGGACTTGCCCCAAGACCCCAATTACTTGGTCACCAAGTGAGATTAGGGCTGTCCGACCTGGGTGGAGACTCTTGATTTCAGATGTTGCTGTATAAGTCACATCAAGACCCAAGCGAGCAAAGAGGGCTTCCAAAATTCCCTTAGCATAGAAGAAGTCAACTGGAACAGCTGCAGTTTGGAAGTCTTTTTCAGCGACTAGGCCAGTTAAAGCAAAGGCAAAGCTGTTGATTTCGTTTGGCAATTCTTCTTTTGGATTACCTGTCTGTTCAAATACTTTTCCGATCTCGTAGAGGGCCAAATCTTTGTTCTTGCGAGCGACGTTGTAAGCTACGGTATCTAAGATCCCTGAGATCATATTTTGACGGAGGACTGAACGATCCACAGTCATTGGCCACATAAGCTCTGTTAAGTTGCTTGGCGATGTAGCGAACTCCACTGCTTTTTCAGGAGTTGTCAGGGCGTAAGTGATGATTTCTGTTAAACCAGCTCCTTCAGCAATGGTCCGAACTTGACGACGGAGTTTTTGAGTCGCTGTCAATTCACCTGCTGTCCCGTCATCTTTTGGAAGGGTTGCTGGTAATTTATCATAACCATAAATCCGAGCAATTTCTTCAAAGAGGTCCGCTTCGATGGTGATGTCCCAACGGCGACGTGGAACGCTGACAGTAAAGGCTTCTGCATTTCCAGAAAGACCAAATCCAAGGCGACGGAAGACATCTTCGACATCTGCGTAGGAAAGCTCAGTTCCAAGAACACGGTTGACGTCAGCAAGAGTTGAAGAAACTTCCACATCTGAAGTATCAAGCTGGCCTGCTGAAACGATTCCCTTACGAACAGTTGCTCCTGCAAGCTCTGCAATCATGCTCGCTGCTGCATCAAGGGCTTCATTGACAGTTGCCACATTGATGCCTTTTTCAAAACGAGAAGATGATTCAGAACGAAGGTTAAGGCGACCGCTAGTCTTACGGATCGATTTGCCATTGAAGACAGCTGCTTCAAGGACAACACGAGTAGATTTTTCAGAGATTTCTGTAGCCTCTCCCCCCAGGACACCTGCAAGGGCTACTGGTTTGTCAGCTACTGTAATCACGAGGTCACTTGTTTCCAACTCACGTTCTTCCCCATCCAAGGTTACCAGTTTTTCGCCAGCACGCGCTTCACGCACACGGATATCAGTTCCTTCAAAGGTATCCAAGTCAAAGGCATGCATAGGTTGACCAAAGTAAAGCAGGATATAGTTGGTCACATCGACCACGTTATTGATGGGACGGATGCCTTCATTCATGAGGAGGTTTTGCAACCATTGTGGACTTGGTGCGATGGTTACATTGTCCAAGATACGAGCTGCATAATAAGGAGCCTTGTCTGTGTCAATGCTGACAGAAAGAGCATCGGCTGCAGCTTGGTCTGTTTCAGACAAAGTAAAGTCTTTGAAATTGACTGCCTTGTCATAGATGGCTGCTACTTCGTGCGCTACCCCACGCATAGAAAGAGCGTCTGCACGGTTTGGAGTGATGGAAAGTTCGATGATTTCATCATCCAAGTCTAGGTAAGAGAAGACTTCTTCTCCTGGAACAGCATCTTCTGGCAAGATTTGGATGCCATCTGCGAATTCTTTTGGTACAACCGAGTCAGAAATTCCTAATTCACCAAGTGAACAGATCATCCCAAGGGATTCCAAGCCACGGATTTTCCCTTTTTTGATCTTGTAGTTGTCCGCGATACGAGCACCTGGAAGAGCCACCATAACCTTGATGCCTGCACGCACATTTGGTGCTCCACAGACGATTTGACGAGCTTCTTCTTCACCCACATTGACTTGGCAGACATGAAGATGAGTTTCTGGCACATCTTCGCAAGACAAGACTTCTCCAACGACAATTTTTGAGAGACCAGCAGCTGGCGATTCCACACCTTCTACTTCGATCCCTGTGGTTGACATTTTTTCAGCCAACTCTTGTGATGGCACATCCACGTCCACCAATTGTTTTAACCATTTATATGATACTAACATAATTCTGATCGTAAGATCCCACTAGGTGAGACCTATTCAATTCCTTTCTCTCAATTTGGACCCACAATTAAGCTTGCGGATTCTCCTTCAAATGTTTGCGCAGCAACCAGTCTGTATCCACGGTTTCCCCTGTGATAAAGTGGTGCTCGCTAAACCGTTCAAATCCGAATTGTTTGTAAAAGTTTTGGGCCTTAAAATTTCGTTCCCAGACACCCAGCCAGGCCCAGTCAAATCCACGGTTTTGAGCCTCTTTCAAGGCAAAGGTAAACATTTCCTTGCCATAGCCCTTGCCATGATGTTCTTTTTTGACATAGATGCGCTGGATTTCAAAAGCATTGTCCATCTCTACTGGCTCTGTTTGTGCCTTGCCCCAGTTAAACTTGAGAAAACCACAAATTTCCTGATTGTGATCAAGGACAAAATAGGTCTCTGATTCCGGGTCTGCCAAATCCTTTTGGATTTGCTCTAGCGATAAAACCGTCTGGTAGTAATCTTCCATATCGGCATCCGAGATGTAAGGACCAAAGGTATCCCCGTAGGTTTCCACCTCTAATTCCCTTAAAATTTGAAATTCATTCGGCTTAACTTTTACTAACATGATGATTTAAATTGTTCTGAAAAACGGATATCTCCTTGGTAGAAGCCACGGATATCATTGATTCCGTAACGAAGCATAGCCACACGCTCTTGACCGAGTCCAAAGGCAAATCCTGAATAAACTGTTGGGTCAATCCCACTCATCTCAAGGACGCGTGGGTGAACCATACCGGCTCCCATGATTTCAATCCAACCAGTTTTCTTACATACGTTACATCCAGCTCCACCACATTTGAAGCAAGAAACGTCTACTTCAACCGATGGCTCGGTAAATGGGAAGTAAGAAGGACGCAAACGGATTTGAC
The DNA here is from genome assembly GCF_001813295.1 of Streptococcus sp. HMSC072G04. Classification (GTDB taxonomy): domain Bacteria; phylum Bacillota; class Bacilli; order Lactobacillales; family Streptococcaceae; genus Streptococcus. Next base: position 135,016 of record NZ_KV812036.1, on the reverse strand, counting down.
GTTCTGCCCCAAACATTTTTTGCACAATCAATTGAAGCGTTCCTTGAAGGTCTGCCATAGAAATGTTCTTCCCAACAACCAAACCTTCGATCTGATGGAACTGGTGGCTGTGGGTCGCATCATCTGTATCCCGACGGAAAACACGCCCTGGAGAGATCATCTTCAATGGTCCCTTGCTAAAGTCATGCGCATCCATCGCCCGCGCCTGTACTGGTGAGGTATGGGTCCGAAGCAAGATTTCTTCTGTGATATAGAAGGTATCCTGCATATCCCGCGCAGGGTGATCTTTAGGCAGATTCATGCGTTCAAAGTTGTAGTAGTCTTGCTCCACTTCAAAGCCATCCACGACTTGGTAACCCATTCCGATAAAGATATCTTCGATTTCTTCACTGGTTTGGGTCAAGATATGACGGTAACCACTAGCAACCGGACGCCCTGGAAGCGTCACATCGATACTTTCGCTAGCTAGTTTAGCTTGGACTTTCTTTTCTTCCAAGAGTTTGGTTGTTTCTTCAAAAGCAGCCGTCAAGACATCGCGAGCTTCATTGACGTGTTTCCCGATAACCGGACGCATCTCAGCAGAGACATCTTTCATCCCTTTGAGGATCTCAGTCAAAGATCCTTTTTTCCCAAGGACAGAGACCCGTAGTTCTTGCAATTCTTTTTCATTTTCAGCAGAGATCTGCTTCAAAGCTGCCAGCGTTTCTTCGCGAAGCGCTTTTAATTGTTCTTCAATCGTTGACATATTTCCTCCACCATGGTCCCTCTACAGACATAGAAAAAACCACGCGCCAACACCCACATTCGGAGCGTTGACACGCGGTACCATCCGTTTTTATCTGTAAACCAGACCTTAATTTCTAAATCCTTTACGCAAGTGAATTCACTCAGCTTTCATGCAAAGAGCTTTCAGTCACGGCCCTTCTCCCTGTCGCACTTCCATTGAGATACTAGTCTTGCAGATTTCTATTCGATTACTATCTAGTTTAGCAGATTTTTTGTTAAAAAACAAGTTAGATGAGACTAATTTCAATAGACAAAGGAACAAGAGGCAGTGCATTATCTATTTACCTTGTCTGTTGCATCTGCTTTCTTCTTCAATAGAAGAGTGGCTGCTTGGTTAAAACCATCACACCAGTTATACCATTTTGCTTCATACTCATCTTGAGGTAAGATACGATGTTTTAAATCCAAAACAGAGGTTATCTTTCTTTCCTCGCAAGCTTGCGCATAGAGAGCATACAACTCATCGCCACCATCTCTATCAAGCTCAGCAGAAATCATATCCCGACCTGCCAATAAAGCCTGATAAGCCCTGTGATGCCCGTCTGTAATCAAGAAGCGATTTCCAAATGCAAGAACACTAATTGGATCTACATTGATGATGTCTGCCGACTGATCCAGCATCTGAATAGCTTGTAACTTCTTTTCTGATAAATATAGTTGGGTCGGATGAAGATCTGTTATATTAACTTCCATATCTTTCTCCTCTATCATGAGTAACAAAGCTGGTCGTGAGCACTGGTAAACATTTTTAAATATCACAATTTAAAGACCTACCAATGCTAAATTCCCCTGCCATTCTTGTGATTCGTTTCCTTTTTATTTAATGACTTGTCCAGCATCTTTCAAGACAGATTCTGGAATAGTAATGCCCAATTCATCAGCGACTTTTTTATTGATGACAGATTTTCCTTGGCTAAAGATTTCAACAGGTGTATCCGCAGGTTTTTGACCTTTCAAGATCTTCGCAGCCATTTTACCAGTTGCTACTCCAAGATCATGTTGGTCGACAACGACTGAACCAAGACCACCCGCTTCTACCATAGCTGTCGCACTTGGGAAGATTGGTTTTTTAGCTGTTTTGTTTGCTTCGACTACAGTTGAGAAGGCTGAAGCGATGGTGTTGTCAATTGGAACCCAGATGGCATCCACTTTCCCAGTCATCACAGATACTGTTGAAGCAATTTCATTTGTAGAAGGTACTGAATAAGGAACCACCTTGTAACCTGCTTTTTCAGCCAATTTTGTAAATTCTTCTACTTGCGTTTTAGAATTATCCTCACTGGTTGAGTATAGGATTCCGATTGTTTTCACGTTTGGAGTCAACTCTTTGATCAATTTCAACTGTTGCTCAGTTGGATTGTGGTCAGATACCCCAGTGATATTGCCACCTGGTTTTTTTAAATCTTTGACCAATTTAGCACCGACCGGATCGGTGATAGCACCCATGACAATTGGTTTGTCTTTGGTTGCACTAGCCAAACCTTGAGCAGATGGAGTTGCAATCCCAATCAAGACTTGGTTATCCTTGTCTACCAATTGTTTACTCATGGTCGCAACTTTGTTTTGGTCGCCTTCTGCATTGAGGAAATCAATGTCCACTTTGTCCTTGTCATAACCTTCTTCAGCTAAACCATCTTGAATCCCTTTGTAGATCAAGTCGAGCGAAGGGTGGCTGACCAACTGCAAGACCCCAACTTTAGCCTTTTCATTGCTGCTTGCTGCCTTGTTGTCCTTGCCTGCTGTAGCTGAATAGATCGCTGTCCCAATGACTGCAGCTGCAATCAAACCAATAATTCCCATTAACCGTTTATTTTTCATTTTTAATTCCTCTTCTATTTTTCATTTTCTTCTTTTTTTTCCATCATCTAAAGACTGCGACGCCATCGTTTCTTCATATCTTTTCTCCATTCTCATCTAAAACAAAAAACACGCCCACACATAGCAACAGCTATGTGAGGACGTGTCATCGCGGTGCCACCTCACTTATGGGAAAAGGATAGTCTCCCCCATATCTCTGTCTTGTCTAGCAACAAGTTGCACGATAAGGTGTGCCAACCGAATTTTTATTGTTTCAAATTCATCTCATCATTAGTCCAATTTCATAAACTGCCGCTACCCACTCTCAGCAACCGTAGGCTCTCTTGAAACTTTCATTTACTACTTTTCTAATTTCTTACATTTTAAAATTTTCTTTCAAAAATGTCAATACTTTTTCTGCATTTTTTTGAAAACGTTCGCATTTTCTATTGAACAGCCTCTTGCTTCTTTCTGGGATTTCCGCTCTAATTTTGATATAATTTACTAGAATAAACGCTAGAATGATGAGGAATCCCATGTCTTTTGATGGATTTTTTTTACACCATATGGTGCGAGAATTGAAGGTCGAACTCTTGAGTGGTCGCATTCAAAAAATTAACCAACCTTTCGAGCAAGAATTGGTACTCCAAATCCGAGGCAATCGGAAAAACCAAAAACTCTTGCTCTCTGCCCATTCTGTCTTTGGACGGATTCAACGGACCCAGACCAACTTTGAAAATCCTGCCTTTCCCAATACCTTTATTATGGTTATGCGCAAATATCTTCAAGGCGCTGTCATTGAAGGGATTGAGCAAATGGAAAACGACCGGATTCTTGAAATCCGTGTCTCCAATAAAAACGAAATTGGAGATGCTATTTCTGTCAGCCTCATGATCGAAATCATGGGCAAGCACAGTAATATTGTTCTCCTGGACCGTACCAGCAATAAAATCATCGAAGCCATCAAACATGTCGGCTTCTCACAAAATAGCTACCGGACCATTCTCCCTGGATCAACCTATGTAGCTCCTCCGAAAACCGACGCGGTCAATCCTTTTACAATTGGAGATGAAGCCCTCTTTGCCCTTCTTCACAAGGAAGAATTAAGCCCAAAGAACCTTCAAAAATGTTTCCAAGGTTTGGGGCGAGATACGGCTCAAGAATTAGCCAAGAGACTTGAGACGGATGAAAAATTAAAGACCTTCCGTGCCTTTTTCCAAGCTCCAACTGAGCCACGTCTAACAACCAAATCCTTCTCGGCTATCCCCTTTGCAGATGCGACCAATCAAACTTTTGAGACACTTTCCGATCTGCTGGATGACTATTACCGAGACAAGGCTGAGCGTGATCGGGTGCAACAACAGGCCAGTGAATTGATCCGAAAGGTTGAAAACGATCTTGAAAAGAACCGAAAAAAATTAGCCAAGCAAGAGGCGGAGTTAGCGGCGACCGACAATGCGGAAGAATTCCGCCAAAAAGGAGAATTGCTGACAACCTTCCTCCATCAGGTACCAAACGACCAAGACCAGGTTGTTTTGGATAATTACTATACCAATGAACCGATCACCATTCAACTTAACAAGGCCCTGACCCCCAATCAAAATGCCCAACGCTACTTTAAACGCTACCAGAAGTTAAAAGAAGCCGTCAAACATTTGACCATCCTCATTCAAGAAACCAAGGAAACCATTTCTTATCTTGAAACGGTTGAAACAGCCCTTTCTCAAGCGAGCTTAGCTGAGGTGGCAGAAATTCGAGAAGAGCTAATCCAGACCGGCTTTATCAAACGGCGCAACCGTGAAAAAATTCATAAACGGAAAAAACCAGAAAAATACCTGGCTAGTGATGGAAAAACCATTATTTTAGTGGGTCGTAATAATCTGCAAAACGATGAACTGACCTTTAAGATCGCTAAGAAAGATGAACTCTGGTTCCATGCCAAAGATATCCCGGGAAGCCACGTCGTCATTACAGGAAATCTAAATCCATCGGATGAAGTGAAGACCGACGCTGCAGAGTTGGCGGCCTACTATTCCAAGGCCCGTCTCTCAAACCTGGTCCAAGTAGATATGATCGAAGCTAAGAAACTCAATAAACCAACTGGTGGAAAGCCCGGCTTTGTCACCTACACTGGCCAGAAGACTCTGCGGGTCACCCCAGAAGAAGAAAAAATCAAAGCCATGAAACTAACAGACTGATTTCAAAAATAAAAGAGAGTGGGACAGAAATCGGTAATTCGTTAGAATTCGATTTCGTCGTCCCACCTCCGAACAGTTGAGTAGGGCTGTAAAAACTGATGAAATCAGCGTAGTAGAGCCCACTCAACCACTGCGTCTTGCTCGACAATTCAAAGATAATTGAGAGGCTAGGACTTTTGTCCCAGCCTCTTTTTATTCTGCTTTATGGATGTCTTCTTTGACCTCATCAACATTGAATTTGGCAAAGAGGTACTGACGGTCTTGAACTGGGAAACGTTGATCCAGCTGATCGATGGCTCCCACCTCTACAATCCCTTCTGAGATGACAAAATCCATGACATGGCCACCAAAGGTGTGGTCATCTGAAATAAAGTGCAAATGATAACCAGCTACACTCACGCCATGGAAAATTTCGGGTGTCCAAAAACCGACGATGGTTCCAGTGACATTTTCCCGTGTATACTCTGGCTGATGGGTTGCAACCTCTGCAAACTTCATCTCTGGTGTTGATTTTGGAATCATACGGACATGCATCTTGGCAAAGTCACCACGTATCTTAATGGAGCGGAAAAGATTTTCCCCATCATAATAAGACTCAATACGAGCTTCCAATTCCTCGTCCGTCATTTCAAAGCGTTGGCGGAAAATCACTTCTGCTTGGTGAGGGACGACTGCTGCATAAGGAACCTTGGCTTCCGGAGAAACTTCGACAATCTCAGGATGGTCCCCTGATCCCTTGGCCTGATATGCCTTACCATCTAATACGATCAACTCTCCATCAATAGAATCAAGCGTCCCAACTCCTAGATCTCCGTGTTCCAAGAGTTCTCCAATCGTAAATGACCCCCCGTACAGACCCGCCATTAGGGCTCCTAAGGTATTGTATTGAAAAAGTTTCACTGGTTCCATGTTTTTCTCTCCTCATTCTATCTTCTACCAGTATACCACAAACTATTCCGAATCTTCACGATATGGTTTTATTAGAGGCTATCATAGAGGGTTTGCATCTGCACATCGTCTGGTACGATGGCCAAATACTGATTAGCCACTTCACGCGCCTTCGTCACATCTCCAGCCTCACGCAACAGATAAACATAGGCTTCGAGGAACTCTGGGTTGTCCTTTAAGTCCTCATAGAGCTCTTGGTAGGCTGAGACGGCCTCTTCTGTTTTCTCCAAGGCAGCCAAGGCACGGGCAATGTTCCAGCGGGTGACAACCGTTTCGACTTCTTCATTTTGCCAAGCCAAGACTTGGTCAAAGCGTTCCTGTTCCAAATAAAGGGTGGTCAGGCGAAGAGCAATCTCTTCGAGATCATCTGCCACTTCTTTAGCCTCTAAGAGATAGGCTTCTGCCTGTTCAGGCTGGTGAAGTTCATAAGAAAGCTGAGAAGCAAGAAGCTTCAATTGGGCATCAAAGGGATTCTTCTGGATCCCTTGTTTAGCAATCTCAAGCGCTTTTTCACGGTCATTTTCAGCCTGTAAAGCCAAGGCATAACCATACTCATAGCCCTCAAAATCAGGCGACAAGGTATCAATTTGTTTGTAGTAGATCAGGGCTTTTTGGAATTCTTCTTGGTCAGACAATAGGGTCGCTAATTCGTAAGCAATCTGGTCATCAAACTCAATCTCCAGAGCTTTCTCTAAGAAAGGAACAGCTGCTTCAAACTTACCAAGATTGGCATAGGCAAAACCAATCCGTTGATAGGTGGAAATTCCTGTTGCTTCCAAAATCTCCCGATTGTCTAACTGAGCATACTCTTGGATAGCCTCTTGGTAGCGTTCCAATTCCAGATCAATTTCAGCTAGCCCTAATTGAATGATGGGATCATCAGACAAATGAGCAGCTTCAACTAATTTTTCACGCGCCACATCTGCGAGGCCTTCTAGCTGATAAAGATCTGCCTTGACCAAGAGACTGGCTACATACCAGTTAGACTCAGGGCCAATTTCTTCTAAATAAGCAAAGGCCTTTTCCATTTGACCTTCCTCTGCAAGGATGGTTGCCAAACTTAGATACACTTCTGGATAGGTTTCTGCAATCTGTTCATAGATCTCTTTTGCCTGAGGGTAAAAACCGATACTTTCAAGATATTGACCCAAATCCAATAATTGTGCTTCACTATCTTCTAACAAGGCCTGTTGAAATTGAACTTCTGCCTCTTCTAGCTCTTGCCGATCGAGAGCTTCTACCATTTGTTGACTATGACTCACTGTGTGTTTCCTCTTCTACTTCATTATGTTCTTCATACAAGCCACTGACGACCTTATACCATTCAAAGATAGCTCCGATCACCACCTTAGCAGATGCATAGACTGGAATTCCCAGGAAAACTCCCCAGATTCCAAACATAGATCCTGATGTCAAGAGCACAAATAAGATGGTAATCGGATGGATATTTAGCTGGCTTCCCAAAACCAAAGGTGATACAAAACGTCCTTCAATGGTTTGCTCCACTGCAAATACAATCAAGACCTTGATAAACATCTCTGGTCCTGCTACCAAGCCCAATACTAAGGCAGGTAACATGGCTAAGAAACTACCCAAGTATGGGATCAAATTCAAGATCCCCGCAGAAATCCCTAGTGTCACCGCATAGCGCAAGCCAATGATCTTAAAGAAGATGATGAACATAATGGCGACGACAATGGCTACCGTAATTTGCCCTCGAACGTAGTTGGAGAGTTGGGTATTGACATCTGAGAGAACTTGTTCCGCCGATTTACGAATCTTAGTCGGTAAGAAGCGAACAATGTGGCCCTTTAAATTTTTTCCATCTCGAAGAAGATAAAAGACAATAAAAGGCATGATGATCAAGGCAACAATAACTTGCGAAGCCACTCCGATCAAGTTGCTGACCCAATTGACAGCCCGCCCAGAGATCGAACTCGCCCAAGAAGTAATGTTTGCAGACAGTTCCTTAGTGATCTCATCTAACTGGGGCTTGATATCAGAAGAGACGCGATTATCTAGAAAATCATCGATGGTTGCATTGGCCTTTTCCAAATAAGTTGGCAGGTTATGAAAGAAACTCACCACTTGTCGTTGGACGGATGGAATCACTACAGCTAGACCCCAAATTAAAAGCACTGCAATCAAGAAAAAGACAAAGGAAATCGCAAAAATCCGCTTGAGTCCTTTTCTTTCAAGAAAGTCAACAATAGGGTTGAGCAGGTAATAGAGCAAACCAGAGATAATAACAGGCAGCATGACTGCTCCTGCAAACTCAAAAATAGGAATAAAAATAAAGGTGATTTTACTCAAAACCAAAAGGTTCAAGCCCAACAGCAAGGTAACTAAAAATACGGTAATGGCCTTGTTGTCTAAAAACCATCTAAAAAACCAGGACAAACTAAACTGTTTTTCTTTATTATCCACAGAGAACTCCTTTTCATTTCAATCTGTTTCTATTTTAGCATTTTTTGAGCTTGAAGTTACGAAAAAACTAGCAAAATAAGAAAGAAAGGCCCTCCCCTTTTCAACTAGCAATTGCCTTCCAATAGGACCTTTGATATAATAAACCTAACAAATCATACGAGGTGACCTATGTCTCAAACCATTTATTTCGGTACCTATACCAAAAAAGAATCCAAAGGAATTTACAAGGCACAATTTGACCCTGAAACAGGGACATTGAGCCAACTTGAACTAGTGGCCGCTGAGCCCAATCCAACCTATATCGCTTTTTCTGAAAAAGGCAACCTCTACAGTGTCGGAGCTGAAGAGGGAAAAGGAGGAATCGCAAGTTTTACAGCTGATTTTCAGCCACTCAATCACGTTGTTGAAGAGGGCGCTCCACTCTGCTATGTCTCTGTCGATGACAAGCGTCAACTGGTCTATGGAGCCAACTATCACAAAGGCCAAGTTCTCGTATATCAGCTAGAGGCAGATGGGCGTTTGTTCTTTGTCGATCAAGACACCCACCAAGGAAGTGGTCCTCATGCCAATCAAGCAAGTCCACATACCCACTATGCAGCCCTTACACCAGATCAATACCTGATCACGTGTGACCTAGGAACAGACAGTTTACATGTCTATGATGTCAGTGAGGAAGGAAAACTGACCCTGATCAATCAGTATCAAACAGCTCCAGGGGCAGGACCTCGTCACTTGGTCTTTCATCCTCACTATAAGACTGCTTATCTCATCAATGAATTAAATGCTACGATCGATGTACTCTTTTATGATGGTATGGGTGAATTCGAACACTTCCAAACCCTTTCCACACTTCCATCAGACTACGATGGTCAAAAATGGGCTTCTGCGATCAAGCTCTCAGCTGATGGAAAATTCCTCTATGCATCTAACCGTGCTCACAATTCCATCGCTGTCTTCAAAGTTGTGGCTGATAGTAGCCTAGAACTCATTGAAATTGTTCCAACTCAAGGCCTCAATCCACGTGATTTCACGCTTAGCCCTGATCAAAACTATTTGATCGCAGCCCATCAAGATTCACCTAATGCCACCGTCTTCAAGCGAGATCCTACTAGCGGAAAATTGACCCTTCTATCCGACGACTTCTATGTTCCAGAGGCCGTTTGTACGGTTTTTCATTAAGTCGTTTTAGTTGTCAAACCTCTAAAAAAATGGTTAAATAGATGAGGAAAAGGCGTGAGCCTGACTTCACAACTTATATTTTAGGAGACCCTAACATGAATCCATTAGACTTATTTAACCAAGTGAAAGAAATGATCGAAAAGAAAGATTTCGACGCTGCAAAGAAATTTGTTGATGACAACAAAGACAACCTCGGTGACTACCTTGAACAAGCCAAAGGGCTTGTATCTGGAAATGAAATGGTCAGCGGTGCCTTGGACAAAATCAAAGGCTTGTTCTAATAAGACGATGAGAGTGGGACAGAAATCGGTAATTCGTTAGAATTCGATTTCGTCGTCCCACCTCCGAACAGTTGAGTAGGGCTGTAAAAACTGATGAAATCAGCGTAGTAGAGCCCACTCAACCACTGCGTCTTGCTCGACAATCCAAAAATAATTGAGAGGCCATGACTTTTGTCCCAGCCTCATTTTTGTTTACCCCAATCGCAAAAAAAGATCCTTGAGAAAACTCAAGGATCTTTCTAGTCTAGTAAACTAGATTATTTTTTCAAGTTGTAGAAAGATTCCAATCCACGGTATTCAGCAACTTCACCAAGTTGATCTTCGATACGAAGCAATTGGTTGTATTTAGCGATACGGTCTGTACGTGAAAGTGAACCAGTCTTGATTTGTCCTGCATTTGTTGCAACTGCGATGTCAGCGATGGTTGAATCTTCAGTTTCACCTGAACGGTGTGATACAACGGCAGTGTAACCAGCTTCTTTCGCCATTTCAATAGCGTCGAATGTTTCAGTAAGAGTACCGATTTGGTTAACTTTGATAAGGATTGAGTTAGCACATCCTTCTTTGATACCACGTGAAAGGTAATCAGTGTTTGTTACGAAGAAGTCGTCACCAACCAATTGAACTTTACCACCAAGACGTTCAGTAAGAGCTTTCCATCCGTCCCAGTCGTTTTCGTCCATACCATCTTCGATAGTGATGATTGGGTATTTGTTTACCAATTCTTCAAGGTAGTCGATTTGTTCAGCAGCAGTGCGGACAGCAGCTCCTTCACCTTCGAATTTAGTGTAATCGTAAACTTTACGTTCTTTATCGTAGAATTCTGATGATGCACAGTCAAATCCGATAAATACGTCTTTACCTGGAACATAACCAGCAGCTTCGATAGCAGCGATGATAGTTTCTACACCATCTTCAGTTCCGTCGAAACGAGGAGCGAATCCACCTTCGTCACCAACGGCAGTTTCAAGACCACGACCTTTAAGGATTTTCTTAAGTGCGTGGAAGATTTCAGCACCCCAACGAAGAGCTTCTTTGAATGTAGGTGCACCAGCAGGTACGATCATGAATTCTTGGAAAGCGATTGGAGCATCTGAGTGAGATCCACCATTGATGATGTTCATCATTGGAGTTGGAAGAACTTTAGTGTTGAATCCACCAAGGTAGCTGTAAAGTGGGATTTCAAGGTAGTCAGCAGCAGCACGAGCTACAGCGATAGACACACCAAGGATTGCGTTTGCTCCCAATTTACCTTTGTTAGGAGTACCGTCAAGAGCGATCATTGCACGGTCAATAGCTTGTTGGTCACGTACATCGTAGCCGATGATTGCTTCAGCAATGATGTTGTTTACATTGTCAACAGCTTTTTGAGTTCCAAGACCACCGTAACGAGATTTGTCACCGTCGCGAAGTTCTACAGCTTCGTGTTCACCAGTAGAAGCTCCTGATGGAACCATACCACGTCCGAAAGCACCTGATTCAGTATAAACTTCTACTTCAAGTGTTGGGTTACCGCGTGAGTCTAGGACTTCGCGAGCGTAAACATCAGTAATAATTGACATTTCTTACTCTCCTTATTGAGTTATATTTTTTACTCCTCTATCATATCGTAATTAGGCTATTTTTTCAAGAAAAAACAAGGAAATCTACGAAAATTGAGAAGTTTTTAACAAGAAAACGGTTCCACTTCCTTTTTTTCTTCCATTTCCCTCTTTATTTAATTTTTTCGCATTCTTCTATTCTTCTACTGCGCTTTATGCTATACTAAGCTTATGACAGATATTAATAAAACAATTTTAGAAAAAGCTGCTGGTCCTACTCGATTCAATCCGGATGAGCAGCGTCGATTTTTGGAGACTTATGAGGAGCGGGTGATTGCTTCATGCACCTTGGAGGAGGCAAGGGACAAGATGTACCTGGAGCAGTATTCGATAATCCTCACTGATATTTCAGTTCGCTTTCATCCTGTTTTGGTCAAGATCTCCCCAGCTTTAGATGAAAGCAGCCAGCTACAATATTTGAAAAAAACCAAGGATCTTGGACTTGTGGCAAGCATCGTTTCGGATGACTGCCGTCATTCTCCCTTTGGTCTCATCATCCATACTGACCACCCATCTGGAATTTCACCAACAGACATGAATCTCCAGTATCCAAATTTATTTGAAAAGAAAGAAGAGACTGCTAATCCAGAAAAGAAATCATTTTGGAAACGTCTCTTTAGCTAAAGAAAAACCAATGGAAGGGAACATCCCTTTTCCATTGGTTTTTTAGTTTGCTTTTATTTTTAAAAGGTTCCCAATATTTCGAGCACAGGAAATCAGATTCCTTTCAGCGTGAGCGAGTGCATCTGCTACCTCACAAGGACCAGGTACGATAGAGAAGGCAGCTTCAATGTGATGACTAGGAAAAGCTGGCAAATCCTCCGCTAAGCTACCACAAATAGCTATCACTGGGATCTTCTCTGGTGTTCGTTTGGCCACCCCGACAGGTGCCTTCCCAGAAAGGGATTGGAGATCCATCCTACCTTCCCCAACGACGACCAGATCAGCTTTATGTACTTTGTGATCAAAGTCGATCAAATCGAGGCTTTTTTCAATTCCTGAGGAAATCTGACCTCCCGCAAAAGCAACCAAGCCAGCAGCCATGCCACCTCCAGCTCCGGCGCCAGGCATGGACAATATTCGTGCATCAGCAAGCTGGTAAAAATCCTGCATAGCCTGATCAACAGCTGGAAACAGAAGGGGATTCAATCCCTTTTGCCCACCAAAGATATAGGTCGCTCCTTGACTGCCACAGAGAGGATTGGTTACATCCGTTAAGACTTGGAGCTCGATGTCTTCTAAAGCCTTTGGAACCGCACTGGTATCTATTCTAGCCACACGACCGAGCGAAGCCCCTACAGGACGAAGCAGATGGCCTTGATCATCATAGAAGGCTACCCCTAATCCAGCTGCCATCCCAATCCCACCATCATTCGTTGCAGAACCGCCAATTCCCACACAGATCGTTTTAACCCCTTGGTCAACCAATTGCAAAATAAGTTCACCAATTCCTCGTGTTTCTAGTTCAAGAGGATTTCGTTTTCCAGCTGGAATGGAGCCTAAACCGACAAGTGAGGCCATTTCAAAAAAAGCCATCTCATCTTTTTGGTAGTAAGACATTGAAACAGGCTGTCCAAATGGTCCGGTTACTTGAGTTTGGTACTCCGTTACATCCAGAACTCCAGCTAGAGTTTCTATGGTGCCTTCGCCACCATCCCCAATAGGAAGGAGGTCAAAAGTTGCATCTGGTAGAGCCTCTTGAAATCCTTTTTTCAAAGCTTCAGCTACTTGTTTGGCAGATAAGGATTCTTTAAAAGAATCCGGTGCTAGTAGGATATGCATGCCGTTTCCTTTCTATGCTGGTCTAGAATTTCAAGAACAAGGCTTAAATCCCTCTTCTCGATACGATATGGGGCTCGCTCAGCGACGATTGGCTTGGCCATAAAGGCAATCCCGATACCGGCTGTTTCAATCATCGGAAGGTCATTAGCACCATCACCCATCGCAATCGTCTGACTTTGTGAGACATGATTTTCTTTCGCCCAGGTTAAAAGTGCCTCTTTTTTCCTTTCAGGAGTGATTATCCCACCGAGGACTTCCCCTGTCAGACGGCCATCAGAAGTCCGCAAACGATTGGCAAGGACCAGATCAATTCCTAAAGACCTCGCGATAGGGTCGATGACTTCATGAAATCCCCCGGAAACAAGACCAACCTTGTAACCTCTTTGATGCAGTTCCGTGATCAATGTTTCAGCACCCGGCGTGACTTCCATCTGCTCCAAAATTTTCGGAAAGATAGAGGTCTCTAATCCCTTCAATATAGCAACACGCGCCTCTAAAGATGTTGCAAAATCCAGCTCCCCATTCATTGCTTGGGCTGTAATCTCTGCCACTTTTTCTCCCACGCCAGCTTCTTGAGCTAGTAGATCAATCCCTTCCTGTCTTATCAAGGTTCCATCCATATCCATAACGAGGAGACCTGTTACTTCTTTCATCGCTTTCCTTTCTTATTTCTCCCTTAATATACAAAAATAGGGTTTAAATTTCAAGTTTCAATGACCATTTGAAGATAAAAAAATGACCTCCTAAAAGGTCATTTTTCTATTATTAGAAGCGAATTTGCTCCCGGGTTTTTTCATATGAAGTAACAAAGCGATCAGTTACACCAGCTTCTACCATTTCCAAAGCATCTGAGATGACTTTGAAGGAAGCCGCATAGTCATATTCTCTTTCGAAAATATAAAGGGACTCATCAAAGGCTGCCTGTACATGATCATCAAATGAACGGTAACGGTTCGAGTATTGCAACAATTGTTCTGTCAATGTCGCATTTTGAACAATTCGATACGCCGCTTCTTCCAATTCATTCATATCATTGGTCAAGATTTCCAACAAACGATTGGTTGATTCGATGTTGATTTTATCCCCTTCCAACTCATCCATCAAAGCTTCTGTATTGTTACTTGCAGTGAAGAAAATTTCTAAGAATTCTTGAGGAATTCCTGGCAAGTTCCGTTTGTCCATATAGCGTTTAATGGCATGCAAACGATTGGCATAGATGTTGACTTTTTGGCGAGCATTGGCATCGTCTTTTTCAATTTTTGAAAGGGAATCACTTAAGCCAATTTGCTCATCTTCGATTTCTTTCAAGCGAGCTTCGATAGCTTCTAACTCTTCTTCTACGATAGAATAGGCCTTTTGTGTTTCAGATGAATCTTTCAAAGCATCTTCTACCACATTTTCTTGTGAAGATAGCTCAGCTTCCAATTCTTTTAACTGTTGACTGAAGCTTTCATTCAAGACGAATGTTTTACCGAGACGTTCCACTTCTGCCGCAAGCTTGCTATTGTTATCTTTGGCATGTTTCAAATAGCCAGGCAGTTGTTTCACTAACTTCTTCACAACTTTTTGTGATTCAATTTCACGGGTAAAGATGTGATACAAGGCATCGATTTCTTCTTGAATTTGTTCATTTTCGTAAATGGCATTGTCCAATTCAAGTGCGGATACATTTGCCATATTGTTCTTCAAGGAAGCATGCAACTGTTGGAAACGAGATTCAATATCTGTTTCAGTGAAGTGGTATCCAGATTCCAAAAGCTTGCGGTAGCCACTTTCCAAATCCTCTAATTGATCAGGAAGTTTTTCTTGAAGAGCAGTGACAATTTCTGGCACACGCTCAACAATTTGTTTTAAGGCTACAATATGATTTTCAGCTGTATCAAGGATTTCAGCCGCTTCAACAGGGTCACCTGAAGAATTCAAGGTTACAAATTGTGAAAACTCAGATTGAATATTTCCAATTTGTTTTTCAATTTCAGGAAGCGCACTGCCATAACGATCTGGGTCTGAAGTGACTTCTTTTTGAAGTTCTTCAAACATATCCAAGGCATGAACCACACGTCCGCTATTCTTTTGTTCCTGCTCTTCCAGATCAGAAAGGGCTTTGCGAATCGCCTTGATATCTTCGTCGATCAATTGGATCTGACTTTCGATATTGTCAATGGCTTGTTTAGCCTTCATGAAACGGAAAGAATTGTTATAGCCTTCCGCTTCAAACAGATTGTTTTCTATATCAGCAAATGAATTTAAGGATAAATCTACCCATTTTTGATTCCATTCACGAAATGCAATTTGACTTTGACCAATCAAATGCATGTTTTTTACGGCCTCTACTTCATCGTTGACCGGAAGGTTGTATAACTTTTCTTTTCGTTCTTCCAGTGCTGCCAGTAAGGCTTCATTTCGTTTTCTCAAAATGACTGCAACCACATATCCTACAATCAAGATAAGGGCGACAATAAAGATGAGAACAATTAGTCCACTAGACATATAAAAACTCCTTCATCGTATTACTTGAACGTAATCCTAGTAATTATACCATAAAATATCCATTAATGGGAAGCGTTCGGTGAATTTTATACATCGAGTGTACTATATTCAGCGTTTTCTTCGATAAATTCACGACGTGGTTCCACGCGGTCCCCCATCAACATATCAAAGATCTTATCTGCTTCCGCAGCATCGTCTACTGATACTCGTGCCATCAAGCGGTGTTCTGGATTCATGGTTGTTTCCCATAATTGGTGATCATCCATTTCTCCAAGACCTTTATAGCGTTGGATGGTTGGTTTTGAGCGACCTTCTGAATAACGTTCCAAAGCTGCAGCTAATTCGGCTTCTTGGTTGGCACCAGGTTGGATATATTCTTTGATTTCACTACCGACTTTGACCCCATAGATTGGTGGTTGCGCAATATAAACATATCCCGCTTCTAAGACTGGTTTCATATAGCGATAGATCAAGGTCAACAGAAGGGTTCGGATATGAGCGCCATCAACATCGGCATCGGTCATGATCACTAATTTTTGATAACGCGCTTTTGTAACATCAAATTCGGCACCAAATCCAGTTCCCATAGCAGTAAATAAACTACGGATCTCTTCATTAGCTAGAATTTTGTCCATACTTGCTTTTTCAACGTTCAAGATCTTACCACGAATTGGGAGAATCGCTTGGAATTCCCGATTTCGACCAGATTTTGCAGATCCACCGGCTGAATCCCCTTCGACGATAAAGAGTTCTGTTTCTTGTGGATTATTTGAAGAACAATCTGCCAATTTACCAGGTAGGTTGGAAATCTCAAGCCCTGATTTCTTACGGGTCACCTCACGCGCTCGCTTAGCAGCCACGCGAGCTTTCGCTGCTAAAATCCCTTTTTCGACGATTTTCTTAGCAATTTGCGGATTTTCCAAAAGGAAATCAGAAAAGGCATCACTAAAGAGTCGATTGGTAATCTTAACAACTTCTGAATTTCCAAGTTTGGTCTTGGTTTGTCCTTCAAACTGTGGATTTGGATGTTTAACCGAGATAACTGCTGTTAAGCCTTCTCGAACATCTTCCCCAGTTAAATTGTCTTCGTTTTCTTTTAAGAGTTTATTTTTCTTAGCATAATCATTGATCACACGAGTGAGAGCTGTACGGAAGCCCTGTTCATGCGTCCCACCTTCATGGGTATGAATGTTATTCGCAAAACTCATGACCGTCTCATGGTAGCCTGTGGTATATTGCATAGCTACTTCAACTGTAATATCATCCATTTCACCATCTGTGTAAATTGGTTTTTCAAAGATGACATCTTTGTTCTCATTGATGTATTCGACGTAACTAGAGATCCCACCTTCGTAGTGGTAATGCTTTTCTTGCTCCAGGCCTTCTCGCTTATCCGTCAAAGAAATACGCAAGCCACGATTCAAAAAGGCTAATTCTTGAATCCGTTTATTTAATTTTTCAAAATCATACTCGGTGGTTTCCGTGAAGATTTCTGGGTCTGGAATAAAGTGGACGGTTGTCCCTGTCCGATCTGTCTCCCCGATGACTTTCAAATCATCCACAACGTGTCCACGTCGATACTCTTGGTAATGGATACTACCATTTTTATAGACGCGAACATCGAGGGATGTGGAGAGGGCATTCACAACGGATGATCCTACCCCGTGAAGACCACCAGAAACCTTGTAGCCGCCACCGCCAAATTTTCCTCCCGCGTGAAGCACGGTAAAGACAGTTTCAACGGCAGGTCGACCTGTCTTTTCTTGGATATCCACTGGGATCCCACGACCATCATCGACAACCGTGATCGAATTATCTGCTTCAATGAAAACTTCAATATGGCTAGCAAAACCCGCTAAAGCTTCGTCGATCGAGTTATCAACGATTTCCCAGACCAGATGATGAAGACCTTCTTTTGAGGTCGAGCCAATATACATCCCCGGACGCATCCGAACGGCTTCTAGTCCTTCCAAGACCTGAATCTGACTGGCATCATATTCTTGCGCTTGAATTTCTTGCTGTTTATCCTCTGTCATAATTTCCCTTTTCTATTCAAATATAAACTGGTGTAAGTGGGGCATAGTATCAAATAAATAGGTTGAAAGCCCTGCAGCCTTCCCAGCTTCTATATCGATCGGACGATCTCCGATGACCAGACCGTCTTGAATGCCATATTTTTCCTTCAAATAAAGCATAGAGGCTGGGTCTGGTTTTCGAGGAAAGCCCTCGTCTGCTGTTACAATCTCCGTAAAGTAGGGTGCAATGCCTGTCTGATCAAGAAGGGTCAAAACTTGGCGATCCCGATGAGATACCAAAAAATGGCGTCCTCCATGTGCTTGGATCTCTTCTAGTAACTCTTTTGCTCCCTCAAATAAGACCGGCTCTTGCAAGCCCAAGGCTTCTTTTTTCTTGTATTCCGTACGAAAATTGGAAATATGAGGTGCAAAGGTTTGAATTGCATCCTGTGTTGAGATTTTTAATGCTGCATAAACAGAATCATGATCGGCTTGGATGTGAAAGTCCTTCAATGTCGCTACAAAGGCATTTGTGGACGTTTCGTAATTATCCAATAGCGTCCCACCAAGATCCCATATAAAATCATGATAATTCATAGTCAATATTATACCACAAATGGACAAAAAAAATAAGCTAAAACCCTCATTTAGGGGGGATTTTAGCCATTTTTTACGGTCATTTCATTTTAAATCATAGAGAAGTCATTTCCCGTCATAGAATGTGATCTTTCAGCAGAAAAAATGGTGTCCAAAAGAGCTCTTTTAAGCATCTCCAAAGACATCTTGATAGAGCATTCCTTGACGAAGACTTTGGGCATCTCCTCCAAATTGTTCTACCAAGGCATAGGCTAAGGCAAGCGCAGTTGAAGGACCACGACTGGTCAAGAGATTCCCGTCTTTCACCACTGTTTCTTTCTGATAGTGCCCATCTTGAATCTCCTCTTCAAAACCATCGTAACACGTATAGTGTTTATCTTTTAAGAGGCCGGCACGTGCCAAGACAATTGGTGCTGCACAAATCGCAGAAATGATTTTTCCTTTTCTACTTTCTTCTTGGAGAGCTGCAATCAATTCCGGATTATCCCGCAAATTCGCAGCTCCTGGCATCCCACCTGGTAAGAAGATTCCATCATAATCTGACAAGTCCCCATTCCAGAGGCGGTCGACTTCCACTGTGATCTGGTGAGAACCTGTGACCGTTTCTTCCATCCCAACGAGGTCACAGTCGATCCCAGCCCGTCTCAAAACATCGACAATGGTCAAGGCTTCAATTTCTTCAAAACCGTTTGCTAAAATCGTTGCTACTTTTTTCATTTTCATTCCTTCTTTCTATCTATTGCGCCTTTTTAAGAACTACTTTTTTACGGATTGGAGGCACTTCTTCTGGCTCTTTCTTTTTGCTACTATGATTATATATTGAGAGGACCAGACCAATACCAATCAGATTACTAATAATAGAGGACCCACCTTGTGAGATAAAGGGGAGGGGAATCCCCGTCAAAGGGAGAAGACCCGTTACTGCTCCGATATTTTCAAAAATGTGAAAAACCAGCATCATAATAAATCCAATGGAAATATAGGTATAAAATTGGTTATTGGACTGGAGGGTAATTTTTAAAATGCGGTAAATCAGGGACACATATAAAATCAACAGCACAAGAGCTCCAACAAATCCAAAGTCTTCTGCTACGACCGTAAAAATCATATCGCTTTCCCGTACGGGAACCAATAAATTGGAGACATTAAAGCCTTGCCCAAAGAGGCCACCACTTGCAATGGCTAGCTGTCCTTGCGCCTGCTGGTAGGTGGTGGTTTGTGCATAGTCAAAAGGATTTAACCAGGCTAAAATACGGTTCATCTGATAGGTTGGCATCCCTAATTGTTGGTGCAGAAAAGCCCGTCCCCCTTCTGAAAGAAAGAGGAAGAGAAAGCCTGCTAGCCCACCTGCTAGAAGCAAGATGACCGGCAAGATAATTTTCCAGGAAACTCCTGAAACGAGCACTAAGCCCGCAAAGATGGCCAAGAATACTAAGGCCGTTCCCAAGTCCTGCTGGAGAGCCAATAAGGCAAAGACCGGAATCGTATAGATGGTCAACTCTAGAATCAAAAACCAATCTTGTCGTAATAATCGCTCACGCCCCTTATTTCTTTGCAAAAATCGGACAATAGAGCGTGACAGCATCAGGATGAAGGGGATCTTCATAAATTCTGAGGGCTGAAACAAGGTGATGTTCCCATAAGCCACCCAGTTTTTAGCTCCTGTTGAAGCTACCAAGTTGGGATTATAAAAAACAAGGGGAAGAACCATCAAGGCCAGGCCAAGCAGGTAAAGAAAGGGAGTGATTTTCCAAAGAAATTTCGTGCTAAAAATCGTCACAATCAGGCAAATGACACATCCCACACCAATCCAGGCTAATTGCTGCCCTAAAAAAGGCCACACCATTTGGGGATAGTCATGAGAAACTGCTACATAAACAGATAAAATCCCAATCATGAGAAGGGCGAAGACAATCCCAATGATCGAATAATCCAGGTGAATCGTCCAAAAATGATGTTTCTTCATTCACGTTCCTTTCTGTGAGAATCATCAAATCAATTAATAGAACAACATTTGTAGAATCAAGCTAGATCCTGCTACACAAAACCAAGCAATCAAACCTACTAGAAGGGGGGCTGCTCCTGCTGCACGGAACTGTTTCCAAGAAACCTTGCTTCCGATTCCGACCAAGGCCATGGCCATAAAGAGGTGAGAAAGGTCCTTTAGGTAAGGAAGAACCACTTTAGGTACCAAACCGATAGATGAAAGAATAGAAGCCACAATAAACCAGATGATGAACCAAGGAATAATTTTCTTTAACATTCCTTTGTTTCTTCCTTGTTGCTTGCTCCGATACCATTTTAAACCGATCAAGCCCAAACAAACTGGTACAATCATCAGGGCGCGTGTCAACTTAACAATGGTCGCCATTTCCCCCGCCGCCTTACTATAAGAAAACGCTGCTGCTACAACTGATGACGTATCGTTAATAGCTGTTCCTGACCAGAGGCCAAATTGAAAATTAGACATATGCCATACATGCCCTAATACTGGAAAGATAAAGACAGCCAGAATGTTGAAGAAGAAGATAGTTGACATAGATAAGGCAATTTCCTCTTCGTCTGCTTCAATGATCGGAGCAGCTGCTGCGATAGCTGATCCACCACAAATAGCCGTTCCAAATCCAATTAAGGTCCGTAGGTGAGATTTCAGATGGAAGACTTTCCCAAAGATCATCGCTGCAAGAAAGGCAACTGTTATCGTTGGCAGACTAATCTTCAAAGAAGACAAGCCTGTAGAGGCAACCGTCGCAATCGGCAAGCTAAATCCCATGAAGATAATCGAATACTGCAATAATTTCTTACCGGACCAGTTCAGTCCTGGTCGTGAATTCTCCGGCAAATCTACTAATTCATTGAGGACAATTCCTAAAATCAAAGCAAAGACACTGGAGCCAATGATGGGAAAGAAAGTTCCCAAAAACATGGCGCAAAGAGCCAGTACAAATGCAATTGCAAGTCCAAATCCTTTATTTTTCATTCTCTCAATTCCTTTCAAAAAAGGCCGCTGCTTGCTCAACAAGCCGCTCTCTCACTGTCGTATGAAGGGGCAACACTTGCTGTAAACCATCTAAAATTTGTTTTCCATATCGTTTGGTCACAACTCGCTGATCCAATAAGAGGACCAACGATTCCTGGTCTTGAAAACGGCTGGTTCTCCCAATAGCCTGTTTGAGCCTTAAAATTGCGACTGGAAGGCTATAGTCATAAAAGGGATTTTTCCCCTGTTCTCTGAGTTGGGTATTCAGCTTTTGAACCATATAATCTTTAGGATTATCAAAAGGAAGGCGCGTGATGATTTGAATCACTTCTTTTTGTTGGGAAAAATCGACTCCCTCCCAGAAGCTTCCTGTTCCCAATAAAATAGAGCTTTCTCCTCGGTCAAATCGTCGCTTAATATTAGCTGCATCGCCATTTCGATACTGGGCCAAATGAGGAAACTTCAAGGCGTTTGACGTCTCCAGTAACAATTCTTTTGAGGTAAACAAAAGAAAAATTGGTTTTCTTAGAGGAAGGAGTTCATCGATGAGCTGACAAATCTCTCCTGCATACTCCACGGAAGATAAAGAAACGACATCTGGAAAATCTATCGGCACCAACAATTCCTGGTGTTGTTTGACTGCTATTGGCACCCGGTAGATCTGCTGCTCTTGGTATCCCAAAAGGGCAGGTAAATGCACCTTTTTACTGATCGCGATCGTCGCTGATACAAAGAGCACGGGTACTTCTTCAGGCACAAACTCCTTAAAGGATAGCAAGTCCTCAACTCCTCCATGGAGACGAAGAATCTGGTGGCTTTCGACCACTTCCTTGTCCATCCAAAAAATCTGGTATCGCTCATCAAACAATTCCCTTAGATTCTCTAAAGATTCGTTTTTTAATTCTGATACATCCTGTCGAATTTTTGCCACTGTTTGATCTGATAAGATCGCTGTTTTTCCTTGTACAACTTCCTTAGAGCATGCATTTAATTCAAATTGAATACTTTCCAGCAAACGCCGTTGCAGAAGATCTTTTTCCTCTTCGATGGCGTGTTGCAAGCCTAGAAGAAGAGATTGCAAGGTTTCTTCTCTCTGTGAAAACTGCTCTAAAGCAAAGAAGAGTTTTTGCGCTTCATCCACTACCAGAACAGATTCTTGAAGTAGACTCTTATCATCTTCTAGACGGGTTAACAGATAGGCATGATTGGTCAGAATTACTCGGCTGGTTTTCACTTTTTCCTGGCCAAGACGCCAAAAATCTTCCTGATAAAAAAGCGAACGCTTCGACAATTGGCCATCGTGGCAAATGTCAGCTACAAAATGAAGATGACGATAGAGTTGGCCAATTTCACTGAATTCTCCCGTTTCTGTCATTGTCAGCCAAACCAACAGTTGCATTTTAAAGCGTCGAATCATCCCATTATCTGACTCACTCTGTAAGGCCTCATAAAATTTATCAAGTTGGATGTAATCCTTGGGACTTTTCAGACTATGAAAGGGAATTTGGAAAAGATCTTGGATGGTCTTTCCTTCCTTCTTCATAATTTGATCCTGAAGAATTTTAGTGGGAACACTGACAAGAATGCGCTTGGAAGTTTTCGCCAAAAGCGTTAATAGATAGGCGTAGGTCTTCCCAATACCCGTTGGCGCTTCAATAAAACTCGGAAGTGGCTGTTGCAAACTATCCTCGATATAGGCAACAAATTCTCTTTGTTCCGGATAAGCTTCCATTCCCAACAGCTGCATATTGAGTTCAAACTGTTCAGATAAATGCCGACTTTCTAAAAACTGCTGTGGCTTTCGCAGATAGAGACCATGAACTTCTACTAAATGAGCTGGTAAAAAAAGGCTACTGTCTTCAAGCGCATCTTCTATTAAGAGTCGTGATTCATAAATCAAACAATCTGCCATCGAAAGAAGTTTTTCGATCAATCCTCTTGGCAAGCTCGCAATTTTCTCTCTCAATTTCAACAGCAGCTGGGCTGTTGCCATAGCATCCGCTAGAGCGGAGTGAGCATGGTGCAACTCAATTTCCAGTTCAGCCGCAAGCGCTCCTAAATTGTAGCGTTCTAAAGTCGGATAGAAAATTTGAGACAATTCAACCGTATCAATCCGAGGAGTCGTTAGCTCAAATCCTTCCCAAAAGAGGGCTTCTGCTAATAAATTCGCATCAAATTTGACATTATGGGCCACAAAGACGGCATCTTCTATTAATTCAAAAATTTCTTTTGCCACTTGTGCAAACTCTGGTGCTTTTTTCAAGCGAGCATCTGTCAGGCCAGTCAATTGTTTGATATGCTCATCCAATCGTTCATGGGGATTCACATCCGTCTCATAGGATTGCGTAATCCTCCCATCTTCGATGATGACAATCCCAACCTGAATGATCTTAGCATTGCTTCCAGCACTGGTCGCTTCCAGATCCACAATGGCATATTTCCGTTTCTGTCTTGTCATAATACTTAAAATTATATCACGTTTGAGCAAGCTCTGCAGATTTTTTTCTCCTTTCATGCTGACTTCAATCCTGTTATTTTCCTCGCAATTTGATACACTATTCTAGAAAGGAGTCCTTATGAAAATCTATCGTACCGTTAATCCTGTAGCTTATGAAAACACCTACTACCTTGAAAATGACCACTCCCTCATTCTTGTCGATCCAGGTAGCGACTGGGCAACTATTCAAAAACAAATTGATCGCATCGGTAAACCAATCGTAGCGATTCTTTTAACCCATACGCATTATGATCACATTATGAGTCTTGAAAAGGTTCGTCAGACCTATCATTTCCCACCTGTTTATGTCCATTCAGCAGAAGCCAGTTGGTTGTCTTCTCCAGTCGATAATTTATCTGGTTTGGATGGTCATGCGGATTTAGAAGATGTTGTATGCAAGGAGGCCGACTTCCTTTATGACATTCGCTCCGATTACCAAATAGCTGATTTCCACTTTTATGTTCTGGAGACACCAGGCCACTCTGCAGGAGGAGTCTCTATCGTCTTTCCCGAGGATCACCTGGTTCTATCCGGTGACACCCTTTTTCGCGAAACCATTGGACGGACCGATCTTCCAACAGGGAACGCGACACAGTTGCTTAGCAGTATCAGAGAAGAACTCTTTACCCTTCCATCTTCCTACACTGTCTATCCCGGTCATGGCCCTGAGACTTCTATTGGTCACGAGAAGATGTTCAATCCCTTCTTTAGACAATCCTAAAGAGTCCTTATCATCCTTCCTGTCCTCATAAAAGTAGACAAAAAAAGCAAGTGCGAACTTGCTTTTTTATTATATCTTAAGAAAACGTCTCATGGAGATTGAAGAACCAATCGCCCCAATCAAAATTCCTAATCCAAAGAGGCCACCG
This sequence comes from Streptococcus sp. HMSC072G04, assembly GCF_001813295.1. Classification (GTDB taxonomy): domain Bacteria; phylum Bacillota; class Bacilli; order Lactobacillales; family Streptococcaceae; genus Streptococcus. The sequence goes on along the minus strand of NZ_KV812036.1, from coordinate 110,569 downwards.
ACCATGATCGGTACCAAGAGATGAGGACTATAGAGATACAAGTTTTGGTCTGCCAAGTTATTGTTCATAGATGTATAGACAACATTATAAACATAGAAGACCAAAGCTGAAGGAACCAAGGCTCCCAAGAGACCGATCCAAGCACCTTCTAAAAGGAATGGTGCACGAATATAGCCATTTTTTGCTCCTACCAGTCGCATAATCTTAATCTCACGACTACGTGAAATGATGGTAATCCGAATGGTATTTGAAATCAAGAAGACTGCGATGAAGATCAATAAAGCTACACCAATCAAGCCCCAGTTTCGGATGAAGGTTCCAAGAGCAAACAAGCGTTGGGTATCGACCCCACCATCTTTAACCTCAGAAACTCCTTCAATTTTTTTGGCATCAGCCGAAACTTGCTTTACATATTTAGGAGCTGTTGTCTCTACATAATAAGCATCATAGAGAGGATTGGCATCTCCATCAAAAATCTTCCAGTTGTTCCCAGCCGTTTTGATCAGTTTATCATACTGTTCTTCCTTGCTAGAAAAATCAACCTTGTCGACATGCTTCATGGCTGTCAGAGCATCGTAGACCTTATGGTAGTTCTCATTGGTCACGGTTTGACCGTCTTTTTCAATCTGCTCGCTCTGATCTTGAATATCCTTGCGCATGTATACTACAACCCGCACACTGTTTTGAATATCATCTGAAAGCTTGATGGTATTGGCAATAACTGAGGCGAAAATAGCAACCAAGCTAAGGGTAATCATAACCGAGCTGACCGCTGCAATCGTCATCCAACCATTTCGTTTCAAGCTTTTAAGCGATTCGATTAAGTGTCGGAAAAATCTTCTAATCATCGTATCCGTACTCTCCTTCCGCTTCATCACGCACTACACGACCATTTTCAATCGCGATGACACGGTGACGTAAAGTATTTACAATCTGGCTATTGTGGGTCGCCATCAATACTGTGGTCCCTTGCAGATTAATCCGCTCCAAAAGATTCATGATTTCCCATGAATTATCTGGGTCCAAGTTCCCCGTTGGCTCATCCGCAATCAAGACTTTCGGATTATTGACGATCGCACGAGCAATCGCAATCCGTTGTTGCTCCCCACCGGACAATTCATTCGGGAATGAGCGGACCTTGTGTTTCAATCCGACAAGATCCAAAACTTCCATCACACGCTTTTTAATATTGCGACGGCGCTCACCGATAACTTGCATAGCGTAGGCAATATTTTCATAAACGGTTTTCTTTGGAAGCAATTTATAATCTTGGAAGACCACTCCCACATTGCGTCGCAACATAGGAATATCGCGTTTTTTGATTTTATCCAAATCAAAATCAGCCACTTTTAAGCTTCCTTTATCGTGTTTAACTTCACGGTATAAAAGTCGAATAAAGGTCGACTTCCCTGCACCAGAAGGTCCTACGATGTAGGCAAATTCTCCTGGTTCAATTTGGACAGAGACCCCGCGAAGGGCCGTCGTCCCGTTGTCATACTTTTTGACAACATCTTTCATTTCAATCATTGACATGTAATGAAATTCCTTTCATTCTTTTCTGGTTGTTTCCCTCAAGGTTATTGGAGACGCCATTTAAGGTAGGCATCGATAAAGCCATCGATATCTCCATCCATCACCTTGTCCACCTGCGCTACTTCGTAGTTGGTCCGGTGATCCTTAACCATGGTATAAGGGGTAAAAACATAGGAGCGGATTTGACTTCCCCAGGTGATTTCTTTTTTATCCCCTTTTAGAGAATCCACTTCTGCTGCTTTTTTCTCTTGCTCTAATTGGTAGAGTTTAGCTTGCAACATCTTCATCGCACGATCACGGTTCCCGTATTGGGTCCGATCCACGGTGGACGCCACTACAATCCCTGTCGGAATGTGGGTCAAGCGCACCCCTGTAGAAACCTTGTTGACGTTTTGTCCACCAGCTCCACCAGAGCGGAAGGTGTCCATCTTGATATCATCATCACGAACTTCGACTTCGATGGTATCGTCTAATTCGGGCATGACCTCAACAGATGTAAAGGAGGTATGACGACGTTTAGCGGAGTCAAATGGAGAGATCCGAACCAAACGGTGTACCCCCATTTCAGATTTCAGAAGACCATATGCATGTGGCCCTTCAAAGGATAGAGTCACAGACTTGATCCCAGCCTCATCTCCAGCCTGATAGTCCAAGACTTCAACTTTAAAGCCGTGAGCATTTCCAAAACGAGTATACATCCGAAGAAGCATGTCGCCCCAGTCCTGAGCCTCTGTCCCTCCTGAACCTGGGTGGATTTCTAGGATGGCATTATTATTGTCATAGGGTTCAGACAATAGCAAGGTCATCTCATAGCTGGTCATACGTTTATCCAGCTCCTCCAACTTCTCGATCAATTCTTCTTTGACCGAATCGTCTTCTGCCAAAAAGTCCAGTAAGATTTCTGACTCATCAAATAGATCCACCATTTGATGGAAATTTTCATAGGTCTGCTTGAGTTCATTTAATTCTTGAGATGTTTTTTGCGCAGCAATGTTATCATCCCAAAAATCAGGTTCTGTCATTTTATTTTCTAAAATGGCAATTTCTTCTTCCAATGCCTCTAAGTCAAAGAGACCCCCTGAAAGAAGCTAATTTTTCACGATTTGCATCAATTTTTTGACGAATTTCTGAAATGTCCATAAGTACCTCTTTCTATGTATCTAGTCTATTATATCATAACCTTCACTATTTGCCCACCTTCCAATATTGAATCTGCTGGTTGACCATTGCTAATCCAGCTAATTTTCAGCATTTTTTCTATTCATTTGTAACCTAATTGTTAGAAAAAAAGATGCTCTTATGCTAGACTGGTAGCATGACAACAGTAGCTTTTATGTCCGATTTACATATTGATTCGAACAACTTCGGCAAAGAAGAATTAGAGACCCTGATCACTCTTTTCAAGGACAAAAAAATTCAACATCTCCATATTGCAGGAGATATTGCCAACGGCTTTGAAAAGACGTCGCAGGAATTTTTAGACCAACTTCAATGTCACCTTCCTGTAACCTTTAGCTTGGGAAATCATGATATGCTGGGCCTATCAGAAGAAGCCATGAGACCTTTTGAATTTCAAAAGATTCCCTTCTCCAATCATACGCTTTTTGCTTTTTCGGGCTGGTACGACTACAGCTTTGTTCCTACTATCTCTCCCCAAAAACATCTCCAAACCAAAAATCTATTTTGGTTTGACAGACGCCTCCAACGAATGGGATCTGATCCAGCCATTACCCAACGTCTGTTGCGAGAGCTCGAAACAGAACTCATGCAAGTGGATCAACCCTTGATCATCGCTATGCACTTTGTTCCTCATAGTCAGTTTCTCCTACGCCATCCTTATTTTGAACGCTTTAATGCTTTTCTAGGGAGCCAAGCCTTTCATGAACTGTTTAGACAATATCCTGTCAGAGAGGTGATTTTTGGCCATAGCCACCACCGAATGCCAGCAACAACGATTGACACCATCACCTATCATGCCAGACCTTTAGGCTATGTCCGAGAATGGGAGCTCTGCAAGCAATTTTTCGAAGCTTTTCCTGAATATGATTTTCCAAAACGATACGATCCCTACAAACGCTATCGCAGAATCAAAGACCTCCCCGAATTTAAAGCATACAAGAAAAAACAGCTCGCTCATGAATTTTCTCAAGCCATGACGATCCTTAAACTATAAAAAAATTGGTTCCTTCGGAACCAATTTTTTACTCTTCTGTATCCAAGAGATTTTTTGCAACAAGAGCTGCCAAGACACCGCCAACGATTGGAGCCAAGATAAAGATCCAAATTTGTTGAAGAGCCGCACCACCAACAAAGAGGGCAGGCGCCAAGCTACGAGCTGGGTTAACAGAAAGTCCTGTAATGTTCAAACCAACAAGAATAATCAAAGTCAAGCTCAAACCGATCACAAGACCAGCGATCTTCCCATTACCTTTGCTAGCTGATGTCACTGTCATGATGACTAAGATAAAGATAAAGGACGCAATCACTTCAAACAAGAAACCGCCAAATGGAGTCACTCCTTTAGCCAAGGCATTTTCACCAAGACTAGCTGTTGACATACCTGAATTTGACAAGAGGAAGAGAACTGTTGCAGACGCGAGAACCGCACCCACTACTTGCGCTGCAATATAATTAACCAAGTCCTTTGAAGACAAGCGTTTGTTCACAAACATGGCAATCGAAACAGCCGGGTTCAAGTGGGCACCAGAAACAGTCCCAATTGAGTAAGCTGCTGCAACAATGGATAAACCGAATGCCAAGGCAATTCCTAAATGTCCCAGACCTTCTGTCCCATTTCCAAAAACAACTGCGCCAGTCCCGATAAAGACAAGCATAAATGTGCCGATTACTTCAGCAAAAAACTTTTTCATAACTAAGTTTCCTTTCTTCAAACTGTTGACTAGTTTATCAAAAATCCACACGTACCTCAAGAAATATGCCCAGTCTATTTTGCCCGCAAAAAAAGCCATCCAAAGATGACTTTTTTTATGTTTAAATGGCGTTTTTATCTTTTCCAAGTGCACGTTGAACGGCTTTAACAATCTCAACGAGAACAACAATCAAGAGCGAACCAATCATAACTGCTAACCATTGTGTCAAACTCAAATGAGAGACATGGAAGAGTTTGTTAAATCCAGGGACAATGATGGTCGCCATCAAGAGAACAAAGGCAACTGGAATCGACCAGTTAAAGGTCTTGTTCTTGAAGAGTCCCACTTTAAAGATCGATTGGTAAACCGATTTAACGTTAAAGGCATGGAGCAATTGGATCAAACCAAGAGTTGCAAATGCCATGGTCAAAGCGTCTGCATGGATTTCGGCACGAGTCGCATGTTCTGGAGAGAGCAAAGCCCAGCCATAAACACCAAGAACCAGCATGGTTTGGAAGATACCTTGATAAAGAATAGCTCCGAAGACCCCACCGTCAAAGAAGTTAGATTTACGTCCACGAGGTTTGTGGCTCATGACACCTGGCTCAGCTGGTTCCACACCAAGAGCGATGGCTGGAAGAGTATCGGTAACCAGGTTAATCCAGAGAAGATGTACTGGTTGAAGAACATCCCATCCAAAGAGGGTTGCAAAGAAGATGGTGAAGACCTCAGCCATATTGGCAGACAAGAGGTATTGGATAGATTTTTGGATATTTGAGAAGACCTTACGTCCTTCTTCTACCGCTACGATAATGGTTGCAAAGTTATCATCTGCAAGGACCATATCTGAAGCTCCCTTAGAAACTTCTGTACCTGTAATCCCCATACCGATACCGATATCAGCTGTCTTAAGTGATGGTGCATCGTTGACCCCATCCCCTGTCATGGCAACAACTTTTCCTTCATTTTGCCAAGCTTTCACGATCCGAACCTTGTGTTCAGGTGATACACGCGCATAGACAGAATATTGCTTGAAGACTTTTTGGAATTCTTCGTCAGAGAGTTCATTCAACTCAGCCCCTGTGAAGACATGGTCTTCGGTGTCATTTGGATCGATGATTCCCAGACGTTTGGCAATCGCTTCTGCTGTATCTTGGTGGTCACCCGTGATCATGATCGGACGGATACCCGCTTCCTTAGCGACACGAACAGCTTCTGCAGCTTCTGGACGTTCAGGGTCAATCATGCCGACCAAACCAGAGAAGATCAGGTCAGACTCAACGATTTCAGATTCCAAGGTTGGAATTTCGTTGCTTGTCTTATAAGCCATCATCAAGACACGAAGGGCTTGTTTAGCCAAGTCTTTGTTGGTAGCAAGGATAGCTTTCTTATCTTCATCCGTGATAGGGCGAACTTCCCCATTGACTTCAATACGCGTCACACGTTTGAGCAATTGGTCAGGAGCCCCCTTAACAGCGATAAAGTAAGAACCGTCTGCTTCTTTGTGAATGGTAGACATGAACTTACGATCTGAGTCAAATGGCAATTCTGCCACACGTGGCTCATTCTTCAAGACTTCACGAACATCAAAGTTGTGGTCCAAACCAAACTGTACCAAAGCAGTCTCTGTTGGGTCCCCAATCAACTTGCCAGATGGATCTACCTTGGTATCATTGGCAAAGTTCATGATGCGAAGCGTATTGTTGTTTGCTCCAATTTCGGTTGCTGAGCTTTGTAATTGACCGTTGGTATAGACTTTTTCAACCGTCATTTGGTTCATGGTCAAAGTACCTGTTTTATCAGATGCAATGATTTCTGTTGAACCAAGTGTTTCAACGGCTGGCAATTTACGAACAATCGAATTGCGTTTGGCAAGGGTTGTTGTTCCCAAAGAAAGAACGATGGTTACAATGGCAGGAAGTCCTTCTGGAATGGCCGCAACCGCAAGGGCAACAGCTACCATCAAGCCTTCCAATGGATGTTCCCCACGAACGAAGACACCAACAAGGAAAGTCACTGCAGCAATGGCTACAATGAGGTAAGTCAAGGCTTTAGAGAGTTGTTCCAAACTTTGCTTCAACGGTGTTTCCGTTTCATCGGCATTGGCCAACATATCTGCAATCTTACCAACCTCTGTATACATACCTGTGTTGGTCACAACCCCAGTACCACGACCATAGGTTACGTTCGAGTTTTGGTACCCCATATTGACACGGTCTCCGATACCAGCATCTGCCTCAACAAGGCCAGTTACATCTTTTTCAACTGGAACCGATTCCCCTGTAAGAGCTGCTTCTTCGATCTTAAGAGAAGCTGCTTCCAACAAGCGCATATCAGCAGGAACCACATCTCCAGCTTCCAGAAGAACGATATCCCCTGGGACCAATTCTTTGGAATCAATTTCAATCACGTGACCATCACGGCGGACACGCGCTAATGGACTAGACATGTTTTTCAGTGCTTCGATAGCTGCTTCGGCTTGTCCTTCTTGGTAGACACCAAAGGCTGCGTTCAAAACAACAACGGCTAAGATGATCATGGCATCTGTAAGGCCGTCCATTCCTTCTGTGATCACAGAGAGAGCTGCGGCGATCAACAAGATGATGATCATCAAATCTTTAAACTGATCGATAAACTTAGACAAGAAGCTACGTTTTTCACCTTCGTCCAGTTCATTATGACCATAAGTCGCTAAACGTTCTTGAGCTTGAGCAGTTGACAAGCCTTCAATTGAAGAGTCCAATTCCTTTAGAACTTCTTCTTTACTCTGTGTATAAAACAAAGCTTTATTTTGTTCTTTTGACAAAATAATTTCCTCCTTATAGCTTTCTACTAGGTCTCTTTTGCACAAAAAAGAGACCTGTTTGAAAAAACAAGTCTCGCCGTTTAATATAGTGCCGGAAATAATTTCGTAATGACGACACTATCGCGGAAAACCGCCAGCTACTCCCTTGAGTGGTTTTATTATACCATTTTTATAGAATAAAGCAAGCGGGATCTCGAATAATTTAATGAGGATTATTCTTCCCATTCCACCAGTAATTGATAATTGGCGAATTCCTGTTCTCCATCGAGAGTTAACAAGCGATAAGAGATTTGCAAATGACCTGCTTCTAATTGAAAGAGATCTGTTGTAATCAAGAACTGCTGAATGCCCATCGGAGTTGGGATGATTGCCCCACCATCTTCATTTTTGTAGAAACGCATGATGGATTTAGGACTTGAGAATCGTGTCATGACCAATTCATCTTTGGAAAATTTCAAAGCAACCTTTTCATCTTCTTCATTGGTATACAAGAGATATTGAAAACCTGCTTTTTCCTTCCATTCACCTTGATAGTACTGATCAACGATTTCCATTTCTTCTCCAAATCGAATGGTATTTTGAATGCGAATCTGCATCTTTGTCTCCTTCTCTTCTTTTCTTGCCTTACTATTCTATCAAATTTTACGCATTTTGACTGCCCCTATTAGCCTCTAGATCGCAAAATAGGCTTTTTTTTGCTATAATAGACCCATGAATGAAAAAGTCTTTCGCGATCCCGTGCATGATTACGTTCATGTGGATCATCCCATCATTTATCAATTAATTAATAGTAAAGAATTTCAACGACTACGCCGCATCAAACAACTGGGGACATCTGGTTTTACCTTCCACGGTGGGGAGCATAGTCGTTTTTCTCACTGTCTTGGCGCCTATGAAATTTCAAGACGCATTCTGTCTATTTTTGAGGAAAAGTATGCAGAGCAATGGAATTCTGATGAAAACTTACTGACCATGACAGCCGCTCTTCTTCATGACATTGGACATGGTGCCTATTCCCATACCTTTGAAGGACTGTTTGGTTCCGATCATGAAAAAATGACCCAGCTGATCATCACCAGTCCAGAGACGGAGGTCAATCAGATCCTCTTACAGGTAGCACCTGATTTCCCAAATCGTGTAGCCAGCGTCATTGATCACACCTACCCCAATAAACAAGTGGTGCAATTGATTTCTAGTCAAATTGATGTGGACCGGATGGATTATTTACTGCGGGATGCCTACTTTACGGGTGCTTCCTATGGAAAATTTGACTTGACCCGTATTTTGCGCGTCATTCGACCGATTGAAAATGGCATTGCCTTCCAACAAAATGGCATGCATGCTGTCGAGGATTACGTGGTCAGCCGTTACCAAATGTATATGCAGGTCTACTTCCACCCGGCTACTCGTGCCATGGAAGTCCTCCTTCAAAATCTACTCAAGCGCGCTAGAACCATTTATCCAGATCAGAAAGAGTATTTTCAACTGACTTCACCTCGCTTGATTCCATTTTTTGAAGAAGAAGTCACTATCCAAGACTACTTAAATCTAGATGACGGTGTGATGAATACCTATTTCCAAGTCTGGATGGATAGTCCGGATACCATCTTGTCCGATCTTGCTCAGCGCTATATTAATCGGAAAGTCTTTAAATCGATTCTATTTACAGAAGATAAGCGAAAAGACTTAGCAATCCTTGAAAAACTGATTAAAGAGGTTGGGTTTAATCCAACCTACTACACAGCTATTCATCAAAATTTTGACCTGCCCTACGATATTTATCGACCAGAGCTTGAAAAACCGCGGACCCAGATCGAGATGATCCGAAAAGATGGGAGTCTCGCTGAATTGTCTCAGTTGTCTCCACTCGTCGCTGCTTTAGCAGGAACTCGCTATGGGGACAACCGCTTCTATTTCCCCAAAGAAATGCTGGAGGTTAATGGACTTTTCAGTAAGCAGGTAGAGGAATTCACTTCCTATATCACCAATGATTATTTTACAGGAGAGACGGATGTCCATTAAATTAGTGGCGATCGATATCGACGGTACACTTCTCAATTCAAAAAAAGAGATCACACCTTCCGTATTTGAAGCCATTCAAGACGCTAAAACCGCAGGCGTTAAAATCGTTATCACAACCGGTCGTCCTATCGCAGGGGTCTCAAAACTTTTAAAAGAACTCCATTTGATGGATCCTGGAGACTATGTCATTACCTTTAATGGCGGTCTGGTGCAAGAAACCGCTACCGGAAAAGAACTCATCAAAGACCTTTTACATTATGAGGACTATCTCGATATCGAGTCTCTTGCTAACAAACTCCAAATCCACTCTCATGCCATTACAAAAGATGGCATCTATACCAGCAATCGAGATATTGGACGCTACACCATTCATGAATCTCAACTGGTCAATATGCCCCTTTATTACCGGACGCCTGAAGAACTTCGTGAGAAAGAATTTGTCAAGGCCATGTATATCGATGAACCAGACATTCTAGATGCTGCGATTGCAAAAATCCCTAAAGAATTCACGGACCGCTTCACTATGGTCAAATCAGCTCCTTTTTATTTAGAAATTCTAGGGAAAACAACCAATAAGGGAGCAGCTGTTCTTCATCTAGCTGAACGACTTGGAATCCAGCAAGAAGAAACCATGGCCATCGGAGATGAGGAAAATGACCGTTCCATGCTAGAAGTCGTGGGACATGCTGTCGTTATGGAGAATGGCAATCCAGCTCTTAAAAAAATTGCTACAACTATTACCAAATCAAATGATGAATCTGGCGTTGCATACGCCATTAGAAAGTGGGTATTATAAGAAATGTACCATTACCAGCTAGGAATTTCTGCTAGTGAGCATGATGACTTTGTTATTCAGAGTGATCAAACCAATCTCTTACAAAGCAGCTCATGGGCAAAAATCAAAGATAATTGGGGAAATGAACGGGTTGGTTTTTATCAAGAAGACCAATTAGTCGCTGTTGCAAGCATCTTGATTCAACCCCTACCACTTGGCTTTTCCATGCTCTACATTCCTCGAGGCCCGATCATGGATTACCAAAACAAAGAGCTGGTTTCATTTGTGATCCAGTCCCTTAAAAAAATTGCCAAACAATACAAGGCTTTGTTTGTGAAATTTGATCCAAGTCTTTTCTTGAGTAAACACTTGATTGGACAAGAACAGACGGAAGCTCCTGCTGTGCAATCGGTGATCGACACCTTAACTAAAGAAGGGGTTGAATGGACTGGCCGAACCAGTGATATGACAGAAAATATCCAACCACGCTTTCAAGCGAATATCCACAAAGAGTTTTTCACCGAGCAAGATCTTTCAAAATCTACTCGACAAGCCATCCGAACTGCTCGAAACAAAGGGATCCAAGTCCAATTTGGTGGGACTGAAATGCTAGGGGACTTTGCTTCTCTCATGAAAAAGACTGAAGCTCGTAAAAGCATTCATTTACGTGGAAAAGACTACTACGAAAAACTACTCACAACCTACCAAGGACAAGCCTACATTACTTTGTCTACGCTAGATCTCGAGAAACGGAAAACCTCCCTTACAAAAGATCTTGAAAAAAACAAGGCAGAGGCTGAAAAATTCACAGAAAAAACAAAGCCTGGCAAGGTTGAGAATAACCAAAAAGAAAAAGAGCGGATAGAGGAAGAACTGCAATTTCTTGAGCAGCATCTCCAAGCAGGTAGACAAGTCGTTCCTTTATCTGGGACCTTAACCCTTGAATTCGGTGGGACGTCTGAAAATGTTTATGCAGGGATGGATGAAGAATTCCGCCGTTACCAACCTGCTATCCTCACTTGGTATGAAACTGCCCAACACGCTTTCGACCGTGGTGCTTCTTGGCAGAATATGGGGGGCATTGAAAATTCACTTGATGGTGGTCTCTATCATTTCAAATCTAAATTTAATCCTGTCATTGAAGAATTTGTTGGGGAATTCAACCTCCCAACCAGTCCACTTTATCCACTTGTAAACAAAGTCTACAAGATCCGGAAAAAATTAAGGAGTAAATAAGTTACATGACTCTTACGACAATTTCAAAAGAAGAATTTACCTCATTTGCAAATACTGTCTCCCATCGCTCTTTTATCCAGTCTGCTGAAATGGCAGATCTGCTTGAAAAGCGAGGAAACACGGTCCAATTTATCACTTGGAAACAAGAAAATCAAGTCCAAGTGGCAGCAATCTTGTACAGTCTTCCTATGACAGGTGGTCTCCATATGGAAATCAATTCTGGCCCCCTTTACCAAGAGAAGGCTATGCTAGAACCCTTCTATGCAGCTTTAAAAGACTATGCGAAAGAAAATGGGGCTATTGAACTCGTTATCAAGCCCTATGATACCTATCAAACCTTTGACAGTGACGGCAATCCAACCAGTGAAGAGCAAACTCATTTTATGGATACCCTTAAAAACTTGGGCTATCAGCATGATGGTTTAACAACAGGTTATCCAGGTGGAGAAGGTGATTGGCATTATGTGAAAGATATGGAGGGCATCACCGAAAAAAATCTTCTCAAGAGCTTCAGTAAAAAAGGAAAGCCACTAGTCAAAAAAGCCAAATCTTTCGGTATTGAACTGAAACGATTAAACCGAGATGAACTGCAACTCTTTAAGGATATTACTTCTTCTACCAGTGACCGTCGCGACTATCAGGATAAGACCTTGGATTATTACCAAACTTTCTATGACAGTTTTGGCGACAAAGCAGATTTCATGATCGCAACGCTGAACTTCCACCAATACTACACGAATCTTGAAAAAGACCAAGGAAAACTAGCACAGAAGATTGAGAAATTACAGAAGGATCTTGAAGTCAACCCCAATTCAGAGAAAAAACAAAATCAACTTCGTGAATTCTCTAGCCAGTTTGATACCTTTGAGGTGAGAAAGAAGGACGCAAAAGAATATATTGAAAAATATGGAGATCAAGACGTCATTCTTGCAGGTAGTCTCTTCGTCTATATGCCACAAGAATCCACCTATTTATTCAGTGGCTCTTATACAGAATTTAATAAGTTCTATGCTCCTGCTGTTCTCCAAGAATATATGATGCTTGAAACCATCAAACGTGGTATCCCAAGATATAACTTCCTTGGTATTCAAGGAATCTTTGACGGGTCAGATGGTGTGCTTCGTTTCAAACAGAATTTCAATGGCTACATCGTCCGTAAGATGGGGACCTTCCGTTATTACCCAAGTCCTCTGAAATACAAACTGATTTCTCTCATTAAGAAACTATTAGGACGTTCCTAACTCAAAAGACCAGCTCTGAAGCTGGTCTTTTCTAGTATAAAAAAAGACGAGAACCCTCTCGCCTTTTAGATGTCATTATTTAACGAAGTCAAGCAATGCCAAGAAGCTTTCTGGATCAAGTGATGCACCACCAACAAGAGCTCCGTCAACGTCTGGACAAGCCATGTATTCAGCAACGTTTTCAGGTTTCACTGAACCACCGTATTGAACACGTACTTTGTCAGCCACTTCTTGACCAAAGTCAGCAGCTACAACGTCACGAACAACTTTACACATTTTTTGTGCGTCGTCTTGTGAAGCTGATTTACCAGTACCGATCGCCCAGATTGGTTCGTATGCGATAACTGTTGAAGCGACTTGTTCTGCAGTCAATCCAGCAAGAGCAGCTGAAACTTGAGCTCCTACGAATTCTGCTGCTTTACCAGCTTCGTAAGTTTCAAGGCTTTCACCACAACAGATGATTGGAAGCATACCGTTCGCAAAGATTGCTTTTGCTTTTTTGTTGATATCTTCATCAGTTTCATGGAAGTAGTCACGACGTTCTGAGTGACCGATAACAACGTAGTCAGTACCGATTTCTTTCAAAACTTGTGGGCTAGTTTCACCAGTGAAGGCACCGGCATTTTCAAAGTAAGTGTTTTGGGCAGCAACTTTAAGGTTTGAACCTTTAGCAGCAGCAAGAACAGTTGTCAAGTCAACTGCAGGAACTGCGATACCAGCTTCAACAAGGTCAGCTGAAGGAAGTTTTGATGCTACAGCTTCAACGAATGCTTTTGCTTCTTCTGGATTTTTGTTCATTTTCCAGTTACCAGCGATAAATGGTTTACGTGACATTTCACATACCTCTTTTTTCTAATTTTATACTATCTATTTTACCATAATTTTCGTCATAATGAAAGGTTGCACAAGCTCATTTTACTTTTTACCAAAATAAAAACCCCGTCTTCACGGGGTTTTCTGTCTGTCTATATAATTGTTAATCTGGGAACTAGATCGAATTAAGCTTCGATTTCAGTAACCATACCTGAACCAACAGTACGTCCACCTTCACGGATTGAGAATGTAGTACCTTGTTCAACGGCGATTGGGTGGATCAACTCAACGTCGATAGTCACGTTATCACCAGGCATTACCATTTCAGTTCCAGCTGGAAGTTCGATAGATCCAGTTACGTCAGTTGTACGGAAGTAGAACTGTGGACGGTAGTTGTTGAAGAATGGAGTATGACGTCCACCTTCTTCTTTAGTAAGGATGTAAACTTCACCTTTGAATTTAGTGTGTGGGTTGATTGAACCTGGTTTAGCGATAACTTGTCCACGTTCGATTTCATCACGTTGGATACCACGAAGAAGCACACCAACGTTATCCCCTGCAAGACCTTCATCAAGTTGTTTACGGAACATTTCAACACCAGTAACAACTGCTTTTTGGATTTCGTCTTTGATACCAACGATTTCGATTTCGTCGTTGACACGAACAACACCACGGTCGATACGTCCTGAAGCAACTGTACCACGTCCAGTGATTGAGAATACGTCTTCGACTGGAAGAAGCAATGGTTTGTCAGTATCGCGTTCTGGTTCTGGGATGTACTCATCAACAGTATCCATCAATTCCATGATGATGTCTTCATATTTAGAGTCACCTTCAAGAGCTTTAAGAGCTGAACCTTGGATAACTGGAAGGTCATCACCTGGGAAATCGTATTCTGAAAGAAGGTCACGGATTTCCATTTCAACCAATTCAAGCAATTCTTCATCGTCAACCAAGTCAACTTTGTTCATGAAGACGATCAAGTGTTTAACACCAACCTGACGTGAAAGAAGGATGTGTTCACGTGTTTGTGGCATTGGTCCGTCAGTTGAAGCTACTACAAGGATAGCTCCGTCCATTTGAGCGGCACCAGTGATCATGTTTTTAACGTAGTCCGCGTGTCCTGGAGCGTCGATGTGAGCGTAGTGACGTTTAGCAGTTTCGTACTCAACGTGTGCAGTGTTGATGGTGATACCGCGTTCGCGTTCTTCTGGAGCAGCATCGATAGACGCATAGTCTTTAGGTTGGTTAACTGATGAAGGCAAGCGACGTGCCAAAACAGTTGTGATTGCTGCAGTTAGGGTAGTTTTACCGTGGTCAACGTGTCCGATTGTACCGATGTTAACGTGCGGTTTACTACGATCGTATTTTTCTTTTGCCATTTGAGTAAAAGCCTCCAATAAAATATATTTTATAGATAGACAGTAGGCAATACAGTCTAACTTTCCTTACTATTCTATCGAATTTTAGATAAAATTGCAAGCCTTTTACCTATATTTTCTTAATTATTCCTCTTCTTTTCTTTTATTTTATCATCTTGCTGAAAGATCCTGATCTAGCTTTGAAAATTCTCATTTAAAATCTTCTATTCAAGCCATTACATACCTTTTGCTCCTTTAATATCAGGGAATAAAAAAATCGGAACAGTCGTTCCGATTTTTTTAACCTGAATTTCGTAATCCTGTAGCCACTCCATTGATCGTAATATGGATCAGCTTGTCTTGATCGGCTGGTAATTGGCCGGTCCGTTGACGTCGAATCAATTCTAACTGAATATAGTTCAAGACGTTAAAGTACGGCATCCGATAATCCAAACTTTCTTTCAGATAAGGGTTTTCAGCGAGCAACTCGTCTTGTTCCTCAATCATCAAGATGATGTCCTTGGTCAATTGCCATTCATGTAAGATAATCTGATAGATATTGCGCACTTCTTCTTCTTCACACAATTGCGCGTACTCAAAGGCAATATCCATGTTGGCTTTGGATAAGACCATGTCCACATTTGACAAGAGAGATTGGAAGAAAGGCCAGTTTTTATACATGTATCGAAGGGTTTCAATATTCTCAGGATCCTCGTCGATAAATTCCTTAAAGCTAGAACCTACTCCATACCAACCAGGGAACATCACCCGACTTTGTGACCAAGAGAAGACCCATGGGATAGCACGCAAACCACCGATTTCTGTAATGGTCTTACGAGCAGCTGGACGTGAACCAATATTAAAGCTTGAAATTGCTTTAATTGGACTTGATTCAAAGAAGTAATCATAGAAGTGCTCATTTCCAAAGACCAAATCACGATAGATATCGTAACTGCGATTCACGACTTTATCCATGACTTCCCCGAAACGATCAAACATAGAGAATGGACTCTTTTGTTCGGCAATCATTCGGTTAATGGTTGCAGAGACGAGCATCTCAAGGTTGTAGTAGGCAGCATCTTTATTTCCATATTTATTGCCGATCACTTCCCCTTGCTCGGTTAAGCGAATACGATCATTAATGGATTTCAACGGTTGAGAAGTGATGGCTTCATAAGTAGGACCTCCACCACGACCAACCGTACCACCACGACCATGGAAGAAGGTAATCTTCACTCCAAACTCATCTCCGATAGCGGTCAATTGTTGTTGGGCTTTAAAGAGGGTCCAACAAGAAGACAAGTATCCACCATCTTTGTTGGAATCAGAGTAACCTAACATAATCTCTTGGTAGTTGTTCTTAGAAGCAATCCAACGTTTGGCAATCGGAAGAGACAAGTAACTTCTCATGGTTTCTTCTGAATGATCCAAATCTTCGATCGTTTCAAACAACGGTACGATTTGAACGCGAGCTTTTTCTGTATCGACTAAGCCCACTTCTTTCAACATCACAGCCAATTCCAACATATCTGACACACTGGTTGCATGAGAAATGATGTTTTGACGAATGACTTCTTCTCCTAAACGATCCTTCAATTCACGGGCCGTTTGGAAAATCGCTAATTCTTTTTCAAGCTGTTCAGATTTTTCAGCATGAGTTGCTGATAAAATACGTGGGTCTTCTAAAAGTTCTTTCAAGAGAACTTGACACTTTTCATCCTCTGATAAATCAGAATAGTGGTCATTAATCCCTGCTGATTTCAGCAATTCTGCCACACAGGCTTCATGTACACTCGAATCCTGACGCATATCAATAGAGGCGAGATAGAAACCAAAAACATCGATGGCTTCTAGAAGTTCTGCAAACTCACCAGAAATTAAATACTCTGATTTGTTTTCCAACAAGGAATCTTTAATCTTTTCAAGGTCTTCTTTAAATTCTTGAGCTGATGTATAAGCTGGAGACTCTTTCTCAGAAATTTTCTTTAGAGCCCCAGAAATACGATTGCCGATATAATCAGAAACTGGCCCTTGTTGATGAGCATTTGCCCCTAATAATCTCTCAACAGCATAACGATCTTCTCTGGTTTCTCCCACCATCGTCCATTCTTTTAAATTGACCAAAGTCTGGATCAATTTTGACTGGATATAGTGGAAAGCACGACGGTATGGTTCTTTTTCACGAAAGACGGATGTATCACTGGATAGGGCTGCCATTTCAGCTACTGCTTCACTTGTTTTAGAAAGACTCGTTGAAAGGGAGAAATGACGGTATAATTTAGAAATCTTTTCGATGTAATAGTTCAAAATGACTTCACTTTGAATAGTTGCTGAACGCTTCAAGGTCTCAGCTGTTACAAATGGATTCCCGTCCCGGTCTCCCCCAATCCACATGCCCATTGTGATCGGACGTGGTTGTTCAAGCTCTAATCCATGCTCTTTTGCCAAGCGTTTGTATTCCAACATCAGGTTTGGAACAGCTTGCAAGAAAGAGCTATTGTAATATTCCATAACATTGGTGATTTCATTAGTAACCTTCAATTTTTTGTCACGAATCATATCCGTTTGCATCATGATTTCGATATTACAACGAAGGTTGTTATACCACTTATTCTCATTCATTAAACCAGCTTTAACATCCCGATGCTGACGAAGAAGAGCATGAATATGATTGGTTAGATCCAGCATGGTTTTTCGTTGCACTTGAGTTGGATGGGCTGTTAAAACAGGTACAATGTTGAGATTTTCAAGAATTTCTTGTGCATCTTCATTTTTCGCAACTTCTTTAATGGTTGAAGAAAGTTTTCCGAGGTATTCACCATCTACGTTATTCAAATGATTGATTTCATAGGCCAAATCAACATCTTCTGAAATGTTAATCAAGAGTGGTAAAATGGCAAAATAACGTGAAATCACTGTCATTTCTTCATTTGTCAATTGTTCCACTATTTGATTTAACTCACGATAGTTCTGTGTTTTTGATAGATCCTTCAACTGCGTAATTTTATCAAAGGTTTCCGGACGAACCAAATTTTTCGTAATATCATCTAATAAATTGGTTAAGATTTCGGCTTCTTCTTTGATAATATCTTTATTTGTGAAGTTCTCTAATTTTTGTAAGACCATTTTTTCTCCTTTTTGAATAGCCATTCAACAATTCCCTTTTAATAATAAGGTTTGATTTTACCTTTTTCTTCAAAAACCATGCCTTCTTGTTCCATCTTAGCCCGTTTTTCACTAGCGTCGATATTCAAAACGAAAGCAATCGCTACGGATAAGACCCATAAGCTATTTCCCCCTTGGGATAAGAAGGGGAAAGTCACTCCTGTAGACGGAATCAAACCAGAAATTCCTCCGATGTTAATGAAGGTTTGCACTAAGATCATCCCACCGATCCCAATGGCCATCATCGAATTAAAAGGATTCTTTGCTCGAATACCGACTAAAATGATCCGAAGAATTAAGAAGAATAAGAGAGCAAGGATCAAGCTAGCTCCAACAAAACCTAATTCTTCAATCACAATTGCAAACACAAAGTCTGTGTGCGCTTCTGGTAAGTAACCTTGTTTTTCAATGGAATTTCCTAGCCCCAAGCCAAACCAACCACCGTTACTCATGGCATAGTAAGAATTAGCTAATTGGTGACCTGCGCCAGACAAGTCATTAAAGGGGTTAAAGAAGGCACTAAAACGTTTGGCCACATAACCAAAGACAGGAATTTTAGCGACACGGTCCACACCGATGATCCATATTGAACCAAGGACAATGGTAGATGCTCCAACAACTAGACCAAGTAAAGAGGTAAACCAACGGTAGCCCACTCCACTAGCCGTAATCATGATCAAGACCGTTAAGGCCAAGATCGTCGCATTTCCCAAGTCCGGCATAATCACAACGATTCCAATCAAAATCAAGGTCAGCCAACGCCAATCGTTTAAATTCCTTGGAATCCATTCATTATGGGTCAAGGCTTGATAATCATAATCGCGTATCTCGTCTTGTCGTTTAGAAAAGATCAAGGCTAGATACCAGACTAAGATCACCTTAAGGTACTCCGCTGGCTGGATACTGAATCCTCCAGGAATTGTCAACCAACCATGAGCTCCATTGACCGTATCTGTAATAAACCTAGACAGAATCAACAAAATCACTTCAGCAAAAATGACAAAAGCCAGTACTTTTTTATTTCGAAGGAAATCTAAGCTAAATTTATAAATCAGGGCGATGGTTAGGAGACTAAGGATAAAAAAGAGCCCCTGTGTCCGTACCATCCGAATCGAACTCACTCCACTTTGAATTGCCAAGGCACTTGTTGTCGAATAGACAACAATCAAGCCAATGATGGATAAAATCAAATAGGGAATGAGGATGGAATAATTTAAAAGATGTCTTTTTTCAATTTTCATAATTCACCATATTCCTAATGTTCAACCTTCATTATATCATTTTTAAGAAGCAAAACCAAGGAAAGGCCAGAAAAGATTCGGCTTCTTCCCTATTTTCAAGAAATATTCTAATCATTCTTCTTATTTTCATATATTTTTATCCTTTTTCGATGAAAAGATTCCTTTTTTTTGAAAATAATGGCTGAAATTGGGATCTTTTAAGCATTAAGTTTTGCCTTTTCGTTTTTTTTACGGTAAAATGATTCTGTATGAGAAAAAGGATAAAACCCGTTGTTCTCTTGGTCTTTTTTATCAGTTTCATTTCTTTTCTCGTTCTTTCACGAACAATTGCTGATCTACAAGCCAGAGAGCGACAAGAAACAACCAAAACCATTCCGAACTCCAATACACCTCGAAAAACAACTACTGCAAGCTCTTCTTCTAAAAAAGAGGAAGACATCAATCCAGAACTGGTTGGCCGCCCGATCATTGATATCTCAGGCTGGCAATTGCCTAGTGAAATTGATTACGATGTCCTCTCCCAAAATGTGGGAGGTGTGATCGTTCGTGTCCATAGTGGGGCTCAAGCTAAAAAGGAAAATGCAGCAACCTACTTAAATGGTCTGGATAAATCTTTTAAAACCCATATCCAAGAATTCCAAAAACGAAATATCCCAGTCGCAGTCTATGCTTATGTCGCGGCTAAGGATAAAAAAGAAATGGAAAAAGAAGCAGAAGAATTTTACAAGGCTGCTTCTCCTTACAAACCGACCTACTATTGGTTAGACGTTGAGGAAAAAACCATGAAGGATATGAACGCAGGTGTTGAAGCTTTCCGAGCAAAACTACAAGCTTTGGGTGCAAAAAATATTGGACTCTATATCGGAACCTACTTCATGGAAGAACATAGTATCTCCACTGATAAATTTACGGCTCTTTGGATTCCTACTTATGGATTTGATGATGGCTACTACAATGCCGCGCCAGATACCAATACGGAATACGACTTGCATCAATATACCTCTCAAGGGCAATTAAATGGATTCTCACACTACTTGGATCTCAACCAAATTGCTCCGACGCAAGACCAAGAAGCGATTTATCGGAAACTTTTCAAGGTACAAAAAGATAACTCTTCCTCATAGCCTTAAAACAGCAGATCAAGTGATCTTCACTTTTTCTGCTGTTTTCTATTTTCAAAGGGGAAGGTAATATCGCCACTATTATATGTTATAATGGTCTAATGAAATCTGATTTTGTAGAGAAAATGAAAAAAGGAGAAAGCCATGGCAAAAAAAAATAAAGTAAAAAAAACCTTGGTCGAACAGATCTTGACAAAAGCAAAAATTGAGCACATAGGCTTACAAATCAACGCTTTAGAAGGGATCTTACCAGAAGGAATTGATCGCTCTACTATTTTCAAAACCCTAGCTCTCAAAGGAGATAAAACAGGTCCTGTAATTGGGATCATTCCTATCACGGAGCATCTTTCAGAGAAAAAATTGGCAAAATTATCGGGCAATAAGAAAGTGGCAATGATTCCTCAAAAGGATCTCGAAAAAACAACAGGTTATATTCATGGGGCCAATAATCCAGTGGGCATTCGTCAAAAGCATCCTTTCCCAATCTTTATCGATGAATCAGCCCTTCAGTTAGAGACCATGATCGTATCTGCCGGGGAAATCGGCCATAGTATTCAAATCAAACCACAACTTCTAGCAGACTTCGTTAAGGCGACTTTTGCAGATATTTTAGAATAATGACAAAGAAGGAGACAAGATTGTGAAACTATATTTTATACGACACGGACGGACAGAATGGAATGAAGAAGGACGTTTTCAGGGATCAAATGGCGATTCTCCGCTGTTACCAGCCTCTATTCATCAGCTTGAAAAATTAGGAAAGCACCTAGCTACTGTTCCTTTTGATGCAGCCTTTGCAAGTGATCTGCCACGAACAGTCCATACCGCAAAGATCATTCTCGATCAATTGGAGACACCTCTAGAATTGCAAGCAACGCCTGCTCTTCGTGAATGGAATTTGGGAAAATTGGAAGGAGCTAAAATTTCTACTATTTCAGCTATCTATCCCCAACAAATGGATGCCTTTCGCCATAACCTCGCCCACTTTCAAAATGAAATCTTTGATGCAGAATCTGTCTATGAAACGACCAAACGTACCTGTGATTTTGTAAAAAGCCTGAAAGGAAAAGAGCTCGATACTGTTCTCATTGTTGGACATGGAGCTAATTTGACAGCTTCTATTCGAACCTTGCTTGGTTATGAAACAGGAGAACTCCGCAAAAATGGCGGACTAGACAATGCCAGCGTGACAATTCTGACAACAGATGATTTTGAGCACTATCACTTAGATACTTGGAACGACACCTCTTATATGGAAGACTAAAAAACACTGATCTTGCGATCAGTGTTTTCTTTTAGCTTATTTCATAGTTGGGAAGAGAAGGACGTCGCGAATCGTTGTTACATTGGTCAACAACATAACGAGACGGTCAATACCAATTCCAAGTCCACCTGTTGGTGGCATACCATATTCGAGAGCTTCAACGTAGTCATAGTCGATGCCTGTAGCTTCGTCATCTCCCAATTCTTTGGCACGCGCTTGCGCTTCAAACCGTTGCAATTGATCGATCGGATCATTCAATTCCGTGAAAGCATTGGCATACTCTTTGGTCATGATGAAGAGTTCGAAACGGTCAGTGAAGCGTGGATCTTCTGGATTTTTCTTAGCCAATGGAGATACTGCTACTGGGTGACCATAAACAAAAGTTGGTTGTGTCAAAGTTTCTTCAACGAATTCTTCGAAGAAGGCATTGATAATTTGTCCCACTTCTGTGTAGTGTTTTTCAACCGGTACATGTTTTTCGTTTGCCAGTGCTACAGCTTCTTCAAAGGTCATGTCTTGCCAGAAGTCAACACCTGTGATTTCTTTGATCGCATCCACCATGTGAACCCGTTTGAATGGTTCATTGATTTTGATTTCTGTTCCTTGATAGTCAATTGGACCATCACCATGGACTGCTTTCGCAGCATGTTGGATAATGCCTTCTGTTAAGTCCATGATATCGTGGAAGTCAGCGTAAGATTGATAGACTTCGATCGAAGTGAATTCAGGGTTGTGAGTGGCATCCATTCCTTCGTTACGGAAGATCCGTCCGATTTCGTAAACGCGTTCCATCCCACCAACAATCAAACGTTTCAAGTGAAGCTCCGTCGCGATACGAAGCACCATGTCAATGTTTTGTGCATTGTGGTGAGTGATAAATGGTTTGGCAGCCGCACCACCAGCTTCATTGTGAAGCACTGGTGTTTCCACTTCAAGGAATCCTTGATCATCTAAATAACGACGGATTTCAGAGATGATTTTTGAACGGGTTACAAAGCGTTCGAAGCTTTCACGGTTTGAAATCAAATCCAAATAACGTTTGCGATAGATGGTTTCAACGTCTGAAAGTCCGTGGAATTTTTCAGGCAAAGGACGAAGGGCTTTTGACAAGTGAGTGATATGAGTTGCTTTAATCGAAAGTTCACCCATGTCTGTGCGCATGATTTCCCCTTCAACACCAAGGAAATCACCAAGGTCTGCTTTTTTGAAGATTTCGTAGTTTTCTTCTCCAACAGCGTCCTTACGAACGTAGATCTGAATTTGACCTTCACGGTCTTGAAGATGGGCAAAGCCAACCTTTCCTTTTCCACGTTTGGTTACGAGACGACCGGCAATAATTGCTGTTTCGTTCAATTCGTGGAGTTGTTCTTTATCTAATTCTGAATATTTTTCTTTTAATTGACCTGAATTTGCAGTGCGTTCGAATCGCTTCCCAAATGGATCGATTCCTTGTTCACGAAGGGCTGCCATTTTCTCACGACGGACAATCTGCTGGTCATTCAATTCTTCCATATGTTCAGTAGTCATTTGGAACCTCCTAAGTTATTCTCCCCTATTCTATCATATTTAGACCAGAAATTCACTAATATTTACCAATTAAACAAAAATAAGATGGAAGAAAAAATACAGCTTCTTGAATGAATACTCAAAAACATCGGAAGACCGTCGATGACTGTCCAAATAGTTTGACCTGTATAAGATAAGATGATTGAAAAGATTTCGACAAGCTATTCCACAACAGCATCAAAAAGGAGCGTGGAGAATCTTGATCCATTCATCCTGACCCGCTCCTATTTTTTTATTCATAACGCAGTGCTTCGATCGGATTTAACTTAGAAGCCTTATTCGCTGGTAAAATTCCAAAGATGATGCCTACAAAAGCAGAGAAAATAATACTGCCGATAGCGACATTTAAGGAAATAATCGGCGGTCCTTCTAGGGAGGATGCTGCGAGTGTAGTAATCAAGCTATTCACACCATAAGCAAGGCCAAGTCCAATCAGCCCACCAATGATGGTCAAGACCATCGACTCAATCAAAAATTGAACCAAAATCTTACCTCGGGTTGCTCCCAATGCTTTGCGAAGACCGATCTCTCTCGTCCGCTCTGTCACAGAAACCAACATGATATTCATGACTCCAATCCCGCCAACCAAAAGGGAAATCCCTGCAATGGCACCGATCACTGACGTCATAATTCCTACTACTTTATTGGTTTCCTCTAGGATGCTATCCAAATTAAAGATTTGAAATTCTCCCTGGCGAACACCTGAAAGTTCTGTTAACTTTTGAGCAGCTTCGATCCCAACGGTTTTGATCTGTTTCACATCCGGTACATGGACGACAATATTTTGAATTTCATCGGTTCCGAATTCAGATGCCAGCTGGGTATTGGCCATCAAGGCACTTCCACCTGAGGAAGCTCCGTAAAGAGCTGTTCCTGCATTTGGATCCTTGAAAATACCAACGACGCGATAATTGTTATCCCCAACAGAGACCACCTGATTCAGTGGATTCTCCGTTCCAAATAATTGTTGGGCTAATCCTTCATCAAGGAGCACCACACGTGAAAAATTACTATAGTCTGAAGGGGTTAATTTTCGCCCAGATAAGAGCTCAACCTTTTTGACAGAAAAATAGGTTTCATTTACCCCTTGGATGTTCACACCGTCTGCTTTTTTCTTTTGAAAAGCAATGGTTGCATTGGAGGTATTGCTAACATAGTAACCATCGATGCCTTGAATCTTGGTTAATTCCTTAACCCAAGATTCTTGCACAACTGGTGGTGCTTCTTGGACTTGACCATCAACATCTTCAGCATTTTCCCCATCAATATCCGATGGAGCAGCCATCCCTCGGTCTTCAGCTGCAGGGCCACTTTCACCTCCGCCTTCTCCTGTATCTTCAGAAGGGCCAATATTGATTCCTGTTACATAGCCACTCTTGTTGGGAGAATAGGAGATTTGTACATACTCTTGGTCCTTGGTGAAGGTCTTGGTGACACCAGCTTTCATACCATCTCCCAGAGCCATGATGACAACCACAGAAGCGACCCCAATAATGATCCCTACCATGGTCAAGAAAGACCGTAATTTATGGCTCATAATCGAGCTGATCGCAAATTTCCAATTTTGCATTAAGTCCCCCTTTCCAGCTTGCTATCTGAGGAGATCACTCCATCACGAATGACAATGCGACGATGCGCAAAGGCAGCAATTTCTGGTTCGTGTGTAACCATGATAATGGTTTTTCCTTCTTGGTTTAGCTTGGTTAACAAGTCCATTATTTGCTCCCCCGTCTTAGTATCTAGGGCTCCAGTCGGCTCATCTGCTAAGACGATGGCTGGCTGATTGACAAGGGCTCGAGCAATCGCAACCCGCTGTTTTTGACCCCCTGAGAGCTCAGAAGGCAAATGGTGCATGCGAGAATGGAGCTCCACCTTTTCAAGGTACTGCTCAGCTAATTCCTTCCGTTTAGCAGGATGAACCCCCGCATAAATGAGAGGCAGTTCTACATTTTGAAAGGCATTGAGCTTGGAGAGAAGAAAGAATTGTTGAAAGACAAAACCGATCTGTTCATTACGAACACGTGCTAATTTTTTCTCACTGAGATTTCCAACCTCCTGACCTTCTAGAAAATACTCTCCACTGGTCGGGCGATCCAACAAGCCAATGACGTTCATCAAGGTCGATTTTCCTGAGCCAGATGGACCCATAATGGCCACAAATTCTCCCTCTTCGACTTCTAAATCGATGTCTTTTAAGACACGAAGTTCCTGATCCCCATTTTTATAGGTTTTATTGATTCCTTTTAGTTCAATCAATTTTGTCATATTTTCCGATCTCTTTTCCATCTTCCAGTTTCTCATTAGGATTCACAATAACTTGAGCATCTTTCTTCAAGCCTGACAAGATTTCCTGGTTTTCAGCATCGGCGTTACCAAGCGTCACTTTTACTTTCTTAGCCTTGCCATTTTCGACCGTCCATACATAGCTCGTATCCCCATCAGCCATGACACTTGTCACGGGAACAAGGGGATGTTGAGTAGAACTTTTGACTTCAATATTGACAGAAAAGCCTTGTTTGAGTTCCCCAATCTCACTGGTAATATCCACTGTGAATGGGTACTTGGCTCCACCGCTTCCTTGTGTTCCACCTGCTGCATTGGCACCTGCTTGACCCGCGTCGGTCGGATAGTTCGCTACATAAGAAATCTTTCCTGTCCAGGTTTTATCCGGATAAACCTTGGAAGTGAGGACCACTTCCTGACCTTCAGAGATATTGGCCAAATTGTATTCAGATAATTCCCCTTTGACTTGTAAATTTCCGTTGCTCACAATGTGAACCAGAGTTTGGTTGGTCCCCGTAGTCGATTTTGAAACATCTTTGTTAACTTCAACCACAGTGCCATCTGTGTTACTCTTGACCGTCGTCGCATCCAGAAGTGCCTTAGCCTTGTTCATATTATCGACCGCATCCGACTTGGCATCTCGTAAATCGCTAGCTTGAGAATCAACTGTTCGTTGGGTCTGCGAAGCCGATTTGGCATCTGCTTCTTCATCTCCTGTCGTATCAATGGTCACACCATTTGTCAGTAAGTCATTTAACTGACGATCTGCCTTATTGACAGCACGAACGGCTGCATCATAAGCGGTTTGGGCCTCTGTACTGCTATACTGAACAATTGGCTGACCGGCCGTTACTTGATCTCCTACATTGACCAAAATCGACTGCAAATCCCCTTTGGTTCCATCAAAATAGACATACTGCTCCTGGTTGGCAGTGACCTTCCCAGTTAACAAGACCGAAGAAGCGATCGAGCCATCCTTGACCGTTTGCACCATTGGAGTTTCTTTCGTGATTGCTTGATCAGGAGTACTTGGGTGCGAAAACATCATCACACTTCCTGTTCCAATCACCACAATTGCTGCACCTGCAGCTGTAAATAGTTGCCATTTTTTCAATTTCTTCATCGTTTTTCTCCATCAAAGAAAGCGTTTTATTCTATACCATAGTATACCATATTTCCTTACTTTTCTATCTAAAACTGACACGGCAAAATGAAATTAAAATGCTTGGTAACATGCTAAACCCTTGACTTTTGTAACAGTTGATATTACAATCAAACTGAAATCCCATTTAGGAGGAAAATATGAAAGAATTTGATATTATTTCAATTGGTGGAGGTAGTGGAGGAATCGCTACCATGAACCGGGCTGGGGAGCACGGAGCTCGGGCTGCCGTCATTGAAGAAAAACAACTGGGTGGCACCTGTGTCAACAGAGGATGTGTGCCTAAAAAAATTATGTGGTATGGTGCACAAATTGCAGAAGCTATTCGCGATTATGGACCAGACTATGGATTTACTTCTGAACAGACAAAATTTGATTTTGCAACCTTAAGAAAAAATCGCGAAGCCTATATTGACCGTTCCCGTAATTCCTATGATGGCAGTTTCAAACGCAATGGGGTTGAACGAATTGAAGGACGTGCCCGTTTTGTGGATGCTCATACGGTTGAGGTAAATGGAGAAACCATTAAGGCCAAGCATATCGTAATTGCGACCGGTGCCCATCCCTTTATTCCTTCTGTTCCTGGAGCTGAATTTGGCGAAACTTCTGATGATGTCTTTGCTTGGCAAGAACTTCCTACATCTGTTGCCATTATTGGAGCTGGCTACATCGCAGTGGAACTAGCCGGTGTGCTCCATGCCCTTGGTGTTCAGACCGATCTCTTCGTTCGCGGTGATCGTCCATTAAGAAAGTTTGATTCCTACATTGTCGATGGCTTAATGGAAGAAATGGAAAAACAAAACCTTCCGCTTCACAAACATAAGGTTCCCATGAAGCTTGAAAAATTAGAAGACGGTCGTGTGAAGATTTATTTTGAGGATATGACCAGCCACGTGGCAGATCATGTTATCTGGGCAACAGGACGAAAACCAAACGTCCAGGATCTCAATCTAGAAGCTGCAGGCGTCACCTTAAATGAAAAAGGATTCATTGCAGTGGATGAATACCAGAATACAGTTATTCCAGGAATCTATGCTCTTGGGGATGTTACAGGAGAAAAAGAATTAACTCCTGTCGCTATTAAAGCTGGACGCACTCTTTCTGAACGACTATTCAATGGAAAAGTCAATGCCAAAATGGATTATACAAACATCCCAACCGTTGTCTTTTCTCACCCTGCTATTGGAACCGTTGGCCTAACGGAGGAAGA
The DNA here is from genome assembly GCF_001813295.1 of Streptococcus sp. HMSC072G04. Taxonomy (GTDB): domain Bacteria; phylum Bacillota; class Bacilli; order Lactobacillales; family Streptococcaceae; genus Streptococcus. The sequence continues at coordinate 82,900 of NZ_KV812036.1, read as the reverse complement.
AGCCCAGCAAACTTATGGTAAAGAGAATATCAAAGTCTATACTTCTCAATTTGCTTCCATGTACACTGCTGTTACCCAACACCGCCAGCAAGCAAAATTCAAACTCATCACTTCTGGTCCCGAAGAAAGGGTTGTTGGCCTTCATGGTCTTGGCTACGGAGTCGATGAAATGATCCAAGGATTTGCAGTTGCTATCAAGATGGGAGCGACAAAAGCCGATTTCGACGCAACCGTCGCCATTCACCCAACCGGATCCGAAGAATTTGTGACAATGAGATAAAACATAAGCTTGAAGTTGTTCCACTTTAAGCTAAAAGGACTATTTTAACAAACAATAGTCCTTTTTCATTTATCTGATTTTTATAAAATCCTTAAAATTTCATAGATAAAATATTTTTATTGTTAAAATTTTACTAATTTGTGATATAATCCACTTTGTAGATGTCTTTTTTGAAAATAGACTAGTGGGGGGTGCACTTTTATTAATGTCATCTTAAAAGACACCTATAAAAATTTCTCAATTTTGTAAGTTTTTGGCAACAACATACAAATTGATGTAAATATTGGAGAAAAATGGGAGAAGAAAATGAAAAAAATGAATCTAAGTAGACTTGTCAAAGTCTTCTTTATTGTATTTTTACCATTATTATTCATCGTATTATCGCAATCTGATATGGTAAAAGCTGGCGATGTCAGCAACAATATTAGCTCACTTACTGTTTCATCAGAAGAAATCACAGATGGTGGACAAACAACTGTTAAGTTTACATTTGATGAGCATGCACAAAAGATTCAACCGGGGGATACATTAAAAGTTAATTGGACTAGTTCTGGAACAGTCTTTGGGATAGGATTTAAAAAGACTATTCCATTAAGTATTGACGGAACTTACGTTGGAGACATGGTCATTACAGATGGATCTGCGACAGTTACTTTCAATGAAGCTATCAAAAACCTTCAAAACATTCGCGGTTGGGGTGAGTTTGAGATTGAGGGTCATAACGATACAGCAACCGATAAGGAGCATGTTGGAAAATTCACTATTATTAGTGGAGCTAGAAAAGTAGAATTAAACGTTAAGAAAATGGCTACTGGTGTTAACAGCGCTCCATTCTATCTCAAAGCGGGTGATATGCACGCGAATGATCCTGAACATATTCTTTGGACACTAACCATTAATGCAATGAACTTAGATGTAGATGGTGATGTTCGTGTTGAAGATGACATCCAAGGTGGTCATTCACTTGTAAAAGATAGTTTTAGTATTACTACTACAGGTAACAAACCAGGATATTACGGTGGCTCAACTGCTATCGATGATTTCTTAGCAGACTTTCCTGGAGCAACTTTCACAATTGATGCAGCAGGAAAAATTACGGTTACTATTCCTCAAAGTGAAATTAATAAGACTGGTGTCCTGATCTTTTACCAGACTAAAGTAGAGAATGAAAATCAAAAGAATTTCTTAAACAATACTAAGGTATGGTATCACGTTAAAGGGGAGCAAGCCGTTGTTTCCAAGGAAGTAAATGCATCTGTTGCAAATATTAATGCAAACGGTGGAGTGGATGGCGATATGACATCAACCACTACTACAACCACTACTACAACTACTACTCAAGAGCCGACTACCACAACTACTACGACTCAAGAGCCGACTACTACAACCACTACGACTCAAGAGCCGACTACTACAACTACTACGACTCAAGAGCCTACAACTACAACCACTACGACTCAAGAGCCTACAAC
>NZ_KV812036.1:74241-81048 GCF_001813295.1 Streptococcus sp. HMSC072G04 | reverse complement strand
TACAACCACAACCACTACGACTCAAGAGCCTAAGACTACTTCAACTACAACACCTGAGACTCCTGCTACAACTGTTTCAACAGAGGAGCCTAAGACTACTGTAACTACTACACCTGAGACTCCTCCTACAACACCAGAAGAGCCAGAAAACCATAATAGTAGTGAAGAAGATACAACAACTACGACTACAACTGTAGAACCTAAGACTTCTTCATCTACAACAGAAAATCCAAATAAACCTGATCATTCTGGTACCACAACGACACCAAGTGCGCCAGGTTCAAATGGTGGAAACAATGGAGGAGGTCGCAAAACACTTCTTCCAAATACAGGTGAAGTTGTTGCATCTGGACTCGTCTTCTCTGGAATTCTTGTCTTAGCAGGTGCTGTTGGAATCAAACGGAAATTGACTCGTCAATAATTTATTAATTTAAAATAGTCAATTTTCTAACGAAATAGATTTTCAATGCATCTTAACAAATAGTTCAACTAACAAAGAGAGAACCTTTTAGCTCTCTCTGATAGATAAAAAGAGGCTGGGACAAAAGTCCTAGCCTCTCAATTATTTTTGGATTGTCGAGCAAGACGCAGTGGTTGAGTGGGCTCTACTACGCTGATTTCATCAGCTTTTACAGCCCTACTCAACTGTGCGGAGGCGGGACGACGAAATCGAATTCTAACGAATTACCGATTTCTGTCCCACTCTCTTTTCTTTGTGTAAGCCCTATAAAGATTTGGCTTACACCGGTTCGTCTATATCTCAAAACATTGGCGAAATAATTAACGAATATCCCTTTTTATTTTCTCTAAATCAGGTTTTTGGATGGAATATCAGATGATAACGAAAATAGTTTCGTAAATACAAAAAGACAAACGTCCAAATGCGATGTCTGTCTCCAAGATTTTTTCTTTGTTTATGGTAAGATGGCAATGGCACGAACAGGTGAACCAGTTGCCTTGTCCCAGTGAGGGAAAGCAATCGAAATCAAGGCACCTACAGCTGGAACTTGATCCAATTGATTCAAAACCTCAACTTGGTAGATATTTTGTTCCAAGAGGTAGTATTCATTGACCAAGCCATGCTCTGCTGCTGGAATACCTGCATCGGTATCGAAGGTTTCATGACCCACGGCCTTAACATGGCGTTCATGAATCAAGAATTCCAAGGCTTCACGGCTCCATCCTGGACTTTGTTGAACCCCATTTTCATCTAGGTTACGCATAGCATCTTGATCTGGCCAACGTTTTGACCAATCACTGCGGAAGGCAACAAAAGCACCCTCAGCAATTTGTCCATGCTCTGCCTCAAAATCTAATATATCTTGTTTACTCAAGATAAAGTTTGGATTGGCAGCAACTTCTTTAGACTTGTTGATCACATAAAGTGGCAAGAGGAGATCTTTGAGGTCAATCTCATCCAACCAACGACCCCCTTCTACAAAGTGAATCGGTGCATCAATATGCGTTCCGTATTGACCAACCACTGTAAATTTTTGAACATGGAAACCATCTTTTAATGTGAAAAGATCTTCTTGTTGCAAGGCAGGAAGGGCTGGGAAGTGTGGACTTTCCGCATTGATTTGGTGACTCAAGTCCACCCATTTTTTAGCTTGCAATTCTTTATAAATACTTAGTAAATCTGACATGTTTCTTCCTCCTTATTCGCCCCAAACTTCAGCGACAATTTCTTTAATCAAACCGATTTTTTTCCATTGGTCTTCTTCTGTCAGAATGTTTCCTTCTTCTGTCGAAGCAAAGCCACACTGAGTCGACAGGTAAAGATTTTCCAACGGTACATACTGACTCGCTTCTTTAATACGAGCAATCACTTCGTCCTTGTTCTCCAATTGACCACTCTTAGATGTTAAGAGGCCTAATACCACTCCTTTACCAGGGGTTACTTCTGCAAGTGGTTCAAAACCACCAGCCCGATCAGTATCAAACTCAAGGAAGTAAGCATTGACAGCTTCTTCTCCAAGGAGTTCTTTGGCAATCGGAGCATAACCACCCGATGAAGCCCAAGTGGAATGGAAGTTCCCACGACAAACGTGCGTATTGACGGTTAAACCAGCTGGAACATGTTGGTAGACATCGTTGTTAAAGGTCAAGAAGAGATCAGCGAGTTCCCGGCGAACCTCATCTTTTGACTTGTCTTGAGCTGCTCCCCAAGCCGTCAAGAAATTATCATCTACCAAGACACCCCACGTACAGTCATCTACTTGAAGGGTCCGAAGTCCTGCATCATACAAATCTTGAATCACTTGAAGATAGGCTTGCTTGATATCTTCACGAACAGCCGCAAAATCAGGATAGATGGTATTCAATTGTTCTACATGTTCTGCATCACGGATCAATTCAAAATAGAATTGCGCAGGTGCTGGAATGGTATATTTAGCCTCTACACCATCTACATCTGCCACAAGATCCCGCAAGAACTTGTAATGCTCTACAAATGGATGATTGGCTCCTGTGATTTTTCCAACGACAAGTGCTGAGTCCGCCTTGGTTGTTTCATCATGGAATTGATAGCCTTGGGCAGCTTGGACATGATCAATGCCACCAAAGCCCCAGAAGAAATCCAAATGCCAATAAGCTCGGCGGAATTCTCCATCTGTTACTGACTTCAGACCAGCAGCAATTTCCTTTTCAACTAAGTCACGAATAGCCTGATCTTCTACTTTTGTTAAGTCAGACTGACTGATTTTTCCAGCTGCGAAATCTTCTCGAGCCTGAACCAAAGTTGCTGGACGAAGAAATGAACCAACATGGTCTACGCGATAAGGTGCATGTGTATGTGTCAATATGATTCCCTCTTTCCTATAAGTTTTACATTAATTCATCAATGCAACCATTATAGCAGTCCAACACCTGACAAACAAGGGTTTGGGATAATCTAATATCTTTGATATCTATATAGCCTTAGACTATAACAAAAAAAGAAGTCCTTGAAGGACCCCTTTTCTTAATTTTTAAATGCATCGAGCATGACTTGGAACTCTTCGTTCGTGAGTGTAATGCCTTTTCCCATCTTTGTATGGTCGGGACTCCAGGTCCGGATATCATACTTAGCAGGAGCACCATTAAAACTCACACGGTTCAATTCTTTGGTCCAACCCTTGTCATTTTCTGACAAGACCAGTAAATGTTCTTCGATTTGGAATGAAAATTCTGCCATTTCACGACTCCTTTCTCGCCTTCTCATCTCTAATATTCGTAAATCATTTACAAAATCGTTGAAATTATCTATAATATATTGTATCAAGTTATGGAGAATTTAGCTATGAAAAAATTTCTCGAGATCGTTAAAGACCGAGCAAATGAATTTTTCAATGGAAAAGTCAGTACCCCTGCCCCATTAGAAGATGAGAGAATTATTGAAATCATTCAACAAGCATTGCGAAAAAAACAAGGGGTACATGTTATTTTTTCAAATAAGAGTTTTACAGGCGACATTGTCAAGTATGACCAAGAACGCCGACAACTGATCGTGAAAAATTTTAAAAAGAGTATGTCCACGATTATTCGGATTTCTGAGATCCAGAAAATCAGTTTGGTCCCCAATAACATTCGCATCGCCCAACAAAAAGGAGAGGTTTAACCCTCTCTTTTTTTGTTACACTCGAACGGTTTTACTTGCCCCATCTTTTGAGTAGAGATTGATTAAACCTTCCTGGCAAGAACGAATCATATCTCCTGGCTTGACTTCTTGTGGGACAGTGATCGTGAGAAGTTCCATCGGATTTGGTGCGCGATCAATCTTCACTCCATCCTTATCATGCAAGTCTTGGATCTGGCATTCAAAATGACGGAAGCCTGGTCCGTAGAATTCCACTTGGGCACCTTCATTGATGACATTCCGTTGGCGAATCGTCGCAGTCATGGTAGATGGATCAAAGTCTACCACTTCTCCTACAAATTTGTATTGAGGAATCTTACGACGTGCCCCAAACAATTGTTCATTTTCAGTCGGTGTTTGGTAGTAGAATCCAGTTGCTAATTCACGTTGAGCGACTTTCCACAATTCATTGATCAAATCATCCTTGATGGCATAAAAGGCTTCTGGACTTTCCATATAGGCATCACAAGCCGCCTTGTAACAGTTGGCTACTGTTGATACGTAATGGACAGATTTCATCCGGCCTTCGATCTTCAAACTATCAACCCCATTATCAATCATGTCTGGAATATTTTCGATCATACACATGTCCACGGCTGACATAGAGTATTCTTCTGGGACTTGCCCCTTGATACTCTTGCGTTCTTGACCAAATGGCATATCGTAGAGATCGTATTTCCAACGACAAGATTGAGAACAGCCACCACGGTTGGCATCCCGGTCAGACATGTGGTTAGAAAGGGTACAACGTCCGGAATAAGAAATACACATGGCTCCATGAACGAAGGCTTCGATCTCAAGATCGGTACGCTTACGGATCTCTGCCAACTCTTCCATGGATACCTCACGGGCCAAGACGACACGGGTCAAGCCATATTCTTTCCAGAAATGGAAGGTCTCCACATTGGTTGCAGAAGCTTGCGTAGACAAGTGAATATTGAGGCCAGGTGCATAGGTTGCACAGATTTCAATCAAGGCCGGGTCTGAGACGATCACGGCATCAAGGCCCATATCCCGCAATTCACGGAACCATTCACCAGCCCCTTGTTCATTTCCCTCATGGGTCACCATGTTTGAAGCAACGTGAACATCAACGCCACGTGCATGAGCATATTCGATACCTTCACGAAGCTCATCCATGGTAAAGTTTCCGGCACGGCTACGCAAACCATAGGCTTGTCCACCAACGAACACAGCGTCTGCCCCATAATTAACGGCAACTTTTAATTTTTCTAATGTTCCAGCAGGTACCAAAACCTCTGGACGTTTTTTTGTATTTGTCATGTTTTCTCCAATTTACAAGATTGTCGATATGATGAATAGCCTCTTCGTTCCCTGAAAAAGGAAAACTCACAAACGAAGAAGCCCTAGTTTTTTTATTATTTTACACGATCTGGTTCATAATCATAGAAACCAGTATCCAAACCACGATTAGCTGGATGCAATTTGCGGATTTCTTCATCAAACAGATAAGCTTGATCCTGTGTAAATGTTCCTTTTTGAATCAAATCACGGGCCTTGACAAAGTACTCTGTAATCTTGACAAAGTTTTCACCCGGACAGTAGACACCATCGAGTTTCCAATGATCAAATCCGTGTTCTACCAACTCAGATAATTTGGTCATCATATTCAAGTCATTATTTGAGAAGATATGGGTTCCATGTTTGTCCTCGTAGACTGAATAATGAGAATTGGGATCTCCTGGTTCTGCCAAGAACAGATCGCGATCTTTGGTCACAGAATCCTCTGTCTTGATGAAGTTGTAATAATTCTGAAGAAGAGGTCGTTTCGAATGGTGAATAATGCTAGCACCATAGACTAATACTTCTGCAGGAATCTGAAGATTCTCAGCCATTACGAATAATTCGGCAGATGGAATCTCACGAGCCAAAACAGCCTCAGAAGCACCTGCTTGTTTTCCCCAGAAATTGATCTGGCGGCTAGAAGTGACCATGGTTGAGGCATCGTAAATCGTTTTGAATGGATAGCCATCTCGTTTCAAGACATAAAAAACGCCCGCATCTCCGACAGTAATATAATCAGCCTGAATTTCTTTCAAAAAGTCTAAGAAAGGCTTGATTGAATCCATCATCGATTGGTGCATCAGTGCATTTACAGCTACTGTCAATTCTTTGCCAGCAGCATGGACCAGTTGGGCAATTCGATTTATTTCGTCATAGCTTAAAGTTTGAGGCAATCGTAATCCGTAATCTTTTTCACCGACATAGATTCGATCAACCCCTGCATCAATCAGGGCTTGCGCTTGCTCAACACTCTCTGCTGTTGCTGTAATAATAATATTTTTCATAGAACCATTATAACAAAAATTCCGATATTCTAGAGAAATTTATTCATTTTGTAAAATTTGTAACATTTTTGTAACATTTATATAGCTGAATTCATGATAGAATAATAGAGTACTGTTAGGAGAGAGAAAATGCCCGTAAGAAATTTAAGACACTATGATGAAAAATTCGATTATATCGAATTAACCAAACAAACCCAAGAATCCCCTGTTCAGGACTATGCTCCTGAAGTTGAACCCGCGCCTCAATTAAGTGAATTGCTATATTTTTTAAATATCGCTGTTTTCTGTGTGTTGACGGTTGTATTTAGTTTTATCTTTTTAGCAACAAAAATGAATACCTTCTTTGCGTTTGCCTTAGCGATTGGTTCTAGCTTTGCTAGTATTCAAGGATTCCGAATTTACTACAATAAACGAAAAAAATAAAAATCAGTTTCGCCTGATTTTTTTATTTTACTCGAATTTTTTTAATTCCTAAGTTGTCAAATTAAGTTAGACTTTTCATGTAACTCAGAAAAACTTGGTATAGTATTTAATAATTCAAAGACTTCCTAGAAATTCTATAAGAATAAAAACTTTTTATGAGTTAAAGTTATTCAATCATCTACTGAAACTTTCCGCCGTGAGAAAAGTGCCTGAAACATAATTGTTTCAGGCACTCGGGAGTTTTGAAAGTAAAACAGTTCAGGGAACTTTTTTAGCCTGAGCCTAAAAATCAAAAAGCGAAGGGGCTCAAAACTAATTGAACACGAGCTGCGGATTGTGTCAAAAAGATAAGTTTTCCTAGAATCAAAAGTTTCTGCGTCAAACTTCCTATTTTGACTTTATCCGCGAGCGCCCTTTGTATCTTTGATAAGTCATGGAACTTCCTGGATTGCTGAAATC
>NZ_KV812036.1:0-74141 GCF_001813295.1 Streptococcus sp. HMSC072G04 | reverse complement strand
CTGGATTGCTGAAATCATCCACTGGATAATTTAACCTAACGTCCGTAATCACTTAAGGAAAGTTTCTAAGATGATTTTGTCTTCAATCTGAAAAGAGGCTCAGTGAGCCTCTTTTTTTTATGCTTCTTTTGTATCTTCTTCAGAATCTTTTTCATCCAAGTCTAACACGATGTCTTCAGATTCTGTTTGTTTGCGAATGGATTGAACCAAGTCATTGCCACTTAGATTTTCTTTTTGAAGTTTATCCTTAAATGAGTGATAGACTTCTTGAGATTTTTCAACCACATCTTGCGTTTTTTCTTTGACAGATTCCAAAACACTTCCTGTCGTAATTTCTCCAGAACCAACTTTTTCTTTGGTTTGTTGGATCACTTCTGCTGCTTGTTTTGAAACATCCTTAGCAGTTTGTTTCACCGATTCATGTACTTCTTGAGGATCTTCTTGATAATCTTTTACGAAGCGCACCACTTTTTTAGTGACTTTCTTTCCTTGCTCTGTTGATAAATAGTAGGCTGCTGAAGCACCTGAAATCACACCAATTAATAAACTAGATAAACGTCCCATATTCTTCCTCGATTCTATTTAAATAATTTTGAAGCCATCTTAATCGCTTTTAATCCGATAGAGGCTTTCACTGTTTTTCCACCAGCTGATACAGCTTTGGAACCTAATTGACGGGCTTGATCATTCAAATCTGAAACAGACTCTGAAAGATCCGCCACGGCTGTAAAGAGTGGGTCAATTGTTGCAACTTTTTGATTCAAATCATCCGTTAAAACATTGACTTTTGCCAATAGATCATTGGTCTGATGCAAGGTGACATTGACATCTGATGTCAAAACTTGGATCGTTTTTTGCGTCTCATCTACAACTTTTCCAATCTTTGAGAGGAAAAAAATCATATAAATGACAAGCGCTACTAAGGCAAGGCCTAAGAGGCCGTAGGCAATTTCAATAAACATATATTACTCCTTTGCTTCTACATAATAAGGGGCTTTTTTGCGACGTTGGTAGATGATGATGGCGAGTCCAACTAGAATCAGGATCATCGACAACCACTGGGAAACACGTAAGCCCGCAAACATCAGGCTATCTGTCCGCATTCCTTCGATGATCATCCGACCAAAACCATACCAGATAAGGTAAAAGGCTGTGATCTCACCTTGTCGCAAAAATTGGGGCTTCCTACGAAGAATCAAGATCAAGAGAAATCCTAGCAGATTCCAACTGGATTCATATAAGAAGGTTGGCTGACGGTAACTACCATCTATATACATTTGGTCTCGAATAAAAGAGGGCAGGTAGTTGAGGCTTTTAACAGCAGCTCCATAAGCTTCCTGGTTAAAGAAGTTTCCCCAGCGACCAATACTCTGTGCAATCATGACGCTTGGAGCCGCAATATCTAAGAAATCAATTGGCTCAATCAAGCGTCTACGAGAGAATAGATAGAGGACAAGGGCACCTGTCAAGAGGCCACCATAAATCGCGATTCCTCCGTTCCAGATGGCGAAAATCTCACCAAGATGCTGGCTATAATAGCCCCATTCGAAAATAACGTAATAGAGTCTGGCACCCACAATCGCAAGCGGAAAGGCGATCAAAATGAAATCAATGATATCATCTGGATCAATTTTTTTACGGGGCGCTTCTTTCATGGAAAGATAAACGGCTAGTATCAAGCCAGAGACAATACAAATTGCATACCAACGAATACTGATCGGACCTAATTGAAGGGCTACTGGATTCATTCCTTCACCTCATTTTGACTAATCAACTGGGACAAACGTTCTTCAAAAGTTTTGGTAGCATCATAGCCCATTTCTTTGGCCCGAACATTCATCGCTGCGGCTTCGATCACGACCGAAATGTTCCGACCAGTCTTCACAGGGATGCGAATCCGAGGAATGGTCACGCCACCGATTTCCAACTCTTCTGCATTATTACCAAGACGATCATAAACTTGATCCTTAGCATAATTTTCCAAGTAAACGGCGATTTGGACTTGTGAAGAATCCTTCACAGCACTCGCACCGTAGAGACTCATGACATCGATAATCCCGACACCACGGATCTCTAGTAAGTGGCGTAGGATTTCAGCTGGCTCTCCCCAAAGGGTCATCTCGTCTCTCGCATAGATATCGACTCGGTCATCTGCTACGAGGCGGTGCCCCCGCTTGACAAGTTCCAGACCTGTCTCGCTTTTTCCGATTCCGCTATCTCCTTGTATTAAGACACCCATCCCATAAATATCCATCAAGACACCGTGTACACTCGTACGTTCTGCCAGCCGACTATCCAAATAGCTAGAAAGCTCTCCAGATAAACGACTGGTCGCAACATTGCTCTTCAAAATGGCTAGTTGCTTCTCTTCAGCAGCTCGCAACATTTCTTCTGGAATTTCTAAATTCCTCGCAACAATGATGACAGGTGTCTCTGGCTGGAACATCTTGCGCAGGACCTGATGACGGTTGTGAGAGCTCATCTTTACCAGGTAGGACCATTCTTTCATTCCTACAAGCTGAATCCGCTCAGGTGTGTAATAGTCGAAATAGCCCGTCATTTCAAGACCTGGACGTGAAATGTCCGCAGTCGTAATTTCCTTGCTTAAGAGGTTATCATCCCCATAAACAACCGATAGACGAAGCTTTTCCTGTAGATCGCGAACAGTAACTGCCATATCATTCTCCCTTTTCAAATTCTCTCTCTATTATAGCAGATTTTCTCTTCAGACGAGAGACTGAAGTGTCATTTGAAAGATCCATTTTCAACTCCTTTTTAAGGCAAGTAAAAAGAGGCCAAGACAAAGGTCTCCAACCTCTAGGAAATGATGGGAACATATGAAGAATGCTCTAGCCTTGGCCTTGCAAGAAATCTTTGATCATAGATTTGATTCCGGTAGAGACTGCATAGACCACCGCATTTGAAGGAAATGCGATCAAGCCAAGCATAAAGGCGGTAGGTCCTCCACCCAATAAGGAGAAAACCAGATACAAAACCGGCAGAAATAAAATCGAAAACCGATAAATTTGTGGCTTTCTAGCCTCTTTTGTTGGCAGAAACAAGAGGTAGAAGAGGCTATTCCAAATGCCCAGTGGAAAAAGGAGCATTCCGATCAAAACTGTTCCAACTCCTTCACCAAAAAAACGATTTAAAATGAAAAACTGTCCTATAAAACTGAAGAAGAGATATAGAATAAAAGCAAGGGAATAGAACTTCTGCTTCACTCAAATCTCCTTTTAGAAAAATGGACTATCATTCTGATCATGGATGGGTTCGGCCTCTTTTCTTCGACGAGGTCGAGGGCCATAGTCAAACATTTCCTGCTCCTCCTCGTCCTTATAAGGCAAGGTCGTATCTAACAGTAAGTAGATAATCACACCGATAAAGGCATGAGAAACCGTAAAAAGAATAAACAAGAAGCGTAGGAGAGTTACACTAAGACCAAATTTATCAGCTAAGCCAGCTAGCACACCTGAAACCAGGCGATGTCGTTTTAATTTGTAAAATGATGATGTCATTTGATTTTCCTCTTTCTAGTTAGACCTATTTTAGCAGAGTCGAACTGGAAAGAGATCCGCCTAAAGACTGATTCTTACACTTGTCTCATTTCAAGAAATTGCAGGCGGCTGTGACAGCGACCGCAGGCATATTTCTTCAGATCGATTTTTCGCTTTCGTCTATACTCTTGGCCACAATGGGGACATTGATAGAGATAGATCCGCTTGACTCGCCCAGTTCTATCTGGTAGAGGAGGTGTGAAACGAAGACCGTCCACTTGCTGGAGAAGTTGCTTAAAGTCTAGATCTTTGTGGCGATAGCCTTTATCTTGATCGTAAAGATGGTAATGGCAGAGCTCGTGACGGACGATTTTACGAAAGACCTCTAACCCGAAAACTTGGTATATTTTCGGGTTGAAATCAAGGTGTCGATCTTTGGGAAAGAAACGACCCCCAGTAGTTTGAAGACGTGAATTCCACTCTGCTTGATGGCGGAATTCTCTCCCAAAATCTTCTAGGGATACTTGGCGTACATACTCAGTCAGATTCATTCGGAGCTACCAAACTGAGATTGACTTTTTCGCGTTCCACATCAATCTTCTTCACCCAGACGGTTACCAAATCACCTACTGATACGACCTGGCTTGGATGCTTGATAAACTGCTTGCTCATATGGGAGATATGAATCAAGCCATCTTCGTGAATGCCAATATCGACAAAGGCTCCAAAGTCAACCACATTGCGCACAACCCCTTCTAATTTTTGGCCAATATGCAGGTCTTTAATATCCAAGACATCCTGGCGGAGCACAGGTGCATCAAAGGAATCCCGCAAATCGCGACCTGGTTTTAGGAGATCGGCAATGATATCTTTCAGGGTTTCTGGTCCCAGATCCAGCTGAGTAGACATCTCCTTTATGTTCACAGCTTTTAATTTTTCCTGAGCGGATGCATCGAGTTCGGTAATTTCAAGAAGCTGAAAAAGTTTTTCAACTTCCTTGTAACTTTCAGGGTGAACGCCGGTATTGTCCAAGATGTTTTTACTTTCAGGGATGCGTAAGAATCCAGCAGCCTGCTCGAAAGCCTTGGCGCCGAGGCGAGGCACTTTTTTAATCTGCGCACGTGAAAGAATCATTCCTTCTTCTTCCCGGTATTTCACAATATTTTCAGAGATGGTTTTATTGAGTCCTGCTACATGCGCTAAGAGAGAGGGACTAGCCGTATTGATATTGACCCCAACTTGGTTGACCACGGTATCTACCACAAAATCTAAACTTTCGGTCAGTTTTTTCTGATTGACATCGTGCTGGTATTGACCGACACCGATGGATTTGGCATCGATTTTCACCAATTCTGCTAGCGGATCTTGCAAGCGGCGGGCAATGGAGATGGCCGAGCGTTTTTCAACGGTTAGCTCTGGGAACTCATGACGGGCCAACTCACTAGCTGAATAGACAGATGCTCCGCTTTCATTGACAATAACATAGCGAACTCCTGGATGGTCATGGAGGACCTCTGCGACAAAGGCCTCACTTTCACGGCTGGCAGTTCCATTTCCAATCGCAATAATTTCTACTCCAAACTCCTTGATCAAGGAGGACAAATCTTTTTTAGCCTGCTCGATCTGAGCTGGTTTTGCAGGAGCAACTGGATAGATGACCTGGGTGGCAAGCATCTTTCCTGTCTCATCGACAACGGCTAGTTTAGCACCGGTCCGAAAAGCTGGGTCAAATCCAAGGACCACGCGCCCTTTTAATGGAGGAATGAGCAATAGATTCCGTAGATTCTCAGAGAACAATTGAATGGCTCCGTCTTCTGCCACCTCCGTCAACTCTGTCCGAATCCGACGTTCAATCGCAGGAACGATTTTTTTCTTAACCGCTTGTTGAATAACCTCATCCACATAGGCATTTTTGGTTTTAAAACGAGCCTCAAAGATACGAATGATCCGATCCAGTTGGTGCTCGAATCCGACTTTGAGAACGCCCAATTTTTCTCCACGATTGAGCGCCAGGGTCCGGTAGCCTTGCATATTCTTGATCTTCTCAGAAAAATCATAGTAGATTTCAAAGGTTTTCTTAGGATCTAAGCTTTCATCCTTCAAGGTTGACGTCATGAGGGAATGCCCATGAATTTCTTGATAGGTGAGGGCCCGTAATTGGGTATCCTCTGAAATAGCTTCTACCAAAATATCCACTGCACCAGCTAAAGCTGCGGTTTCAGTTGGGAAGGCCTCACAGGTAAATTTCTGAGCCTCTGCTTCCAAGTCTGGGCTATTTTGCAAAATGAGACGTGCCAAGGGGAAAAGTCCTGCTTCTCGGGCAATCGTCGCCTTGGTCCGCCGTTTTTCCTTATATGGGAGATAGAGCTCTTCGACATCCGCTAATTTTTCAGCAGCCTCAATAGCCTGCTTGAGCGCCTCTGTCAGTTTGCCTTGTTCCTCAATCTTAGCAAGGACGGTTTCCTTTCGTTCGGCCAGAGCCGTTAAGGATTTGTCCCGGTCAATAATCGCCTTGATCGCTACTTCATCTAAATTTCCCGTCATATCTTTTCGATAGCGGGCAATAAAAGGAATGGTTGAGCCTTCTGCGGTCAGACTCAATACGGTATCGATTTGTTTTAAGCTAACACCCAATTCTTGGGCTATTTTTTCATATTTATCCATAGCTTCTATTATAGCATATTTTCCTGCCATCAAAGGGGGAGTTCGCCTGTTCTGGTCTCTGTTTCAGGGATTTTTCATAGAATAATTTTGACCCTCATGTTCTTTCCTTTTATGCTCCATTTCCCCCTTGCTCTTTCCTTTTTGTTATAATGAAAGAAAATAAAAAGGAGGCCCAACAATGGCTATTAAATTCTCAAAAACAGATGATCTTGATAAAATGTTTGAAAATTTTGCGAGTTTTCCGGATGTAGAAAAGAAAGTAGAATTTCCTGAAGAAAAAAAGAAGAAGGCAGAAACTGCTACCACTAAAGAAGCAAAGAAGGCTAAGTAATGACATTCTTTCAACACCTTCCCTCTAGCGTCTTGCAGGCTGGGGCTATTTTTCTCTCGATTATTATCGAGGCCCTACCTTTTGTCCTAATCGGAAGTATCATTTCAGGGATTATTGAAGTCTATATTACCCCCGAGAGGGTCTACCGCTTTCTTCCCAAAAATAAATTTGGGCGGATCTTCTTTGGGACCTTTATCGGCTTTATCTTTCCTTCCTGTGAATGTGGAATTGTTCCCATTATCAATCGCTTTCTAGAAAAGAAAGTCCCAAGTTATACTGCTGTTCCCTTTTTGGTGACAGCACCGGTCATCAATCCTATCGTTCTCTTTGCGACCTATTCAGCCTTTGGGAATTCTGTCAAGATGGCCCTCTACCGCGCCCTTGGTTCCCTTTTGGTCGCAACGGTGCTAGGGATCTTTCTTGGTTTTATTCAGACAGATTCGATCCAAAAAGAACATCGTAAGGCTGTACATGAACATGATTTTAGGGGCTTGAGCAAAGGTCAAAAGCTCTTTCAAGTCTTGGTGCAAGCGATTGATGAATTCTTTGACACGGGACGTTACCTGGTATTTGGTTGTCTCTTTGCCAGCCTCGTCCAAGTCTATGTCCCAACACGGATCCTCACTTCGATCAGTGCGACACCGGTTATTGCTATTCTCCTTCTCATGGTCTTGTCCTTTCTCCTCTCACTTTGTAGCGAGGCGGACGCCTTTGTTGGATCCTCTCTTCTAACAAGTTTTGGAGTAGCGCCTGTTCTTGCCTTTCTGGTGATTGGGCCTATACTTGATGTTAAAAATCTCCTCATGATGAAAAATTATCTCAAGACCCGTTTTATCTGGCAATTTATCGGGATTGTGAGTGGAGTTGTGCTCCTTTATGCTTGGTTTGTGGGGGTAGTGCTATGATTCGTTTCTTGATATTAGCTGGCTATTTTGAGCTCACCATGTACCTGCAATTATCTGGTAAGCTCAATCAATACATCAACTTACACTATTCTTACTTGGCTTATATTTCCATGTTCTTGTCCTTTGTTTTAGCTCTTGTGCAGCTGATCATCTGGGTCAAGCAGATGAAGATCCACAGTCATCTCTCTGGCTTCTGGGCAAAAGTGGCGAGTATCTTCTTGCTCTGTATTCCTTTGTTTGTCGGGCTATTTTTCCCTACAGTGACACTGGATTCCCAAACAGTCTCTGCAAAAGGCTACCACTTCCCGGTTGCGGCCGGTTCTTCCAAGGAAATCCAGCAGGACGAAGGGACAACAACCCAGTATCTCAAACCAGATACTAGTAGCTATTTTACCAAATCTGCCTATGAGTCAGAAATGAAGCAAGCGGCAAAGAAATATGTGGATAAAAAAGTGATCCAGGTGACCACTGAGAATTACATGGAAGTCATGGAAGTGATTTATGATTATCCTGACCAATTTGCAGGAAAGACAATCGAGCTGACCGGTTTTGTATACAATGATCCCAATAACAAGGACAGCCAATTTCTCTTTCGTTTTGGGATCATCCACTGTATCGCAGATTCCGGAGTCTACGGTCTCTTAACGACTGGTGCTCCGCAGCATTTCGAAAACAATACCTGGATCCATGCTAAAGGAACCTTGTCCATTGAATACCACAAGCAGCTCAAGCAAAGCTTGCCTGTCCTCCACATTAGTGATTGCCAGACCATTACAAAACCGGATAATCCATATGTCTACCGCGTATTCTGATGGAGCTTCCGTTGTAGATCCAAACATCTTATAACTTTTCAAGCTAGAATCCACATTGGTTCTAGCTTTTAGAACGTTGACAAACTTTTTTTGTAAAATAAGTTAAGTGATTTTATTAAGAAAGAATAATGTGTTCCAATTTTTTTATGATCAAGAAAATACCGAAACTTTCCGCCGTGAGAAAAGTGCCTGAAACGTTATTGTTTCAGGCACTCGGAATTATTGAGACCTTAGGCTCAAAACTTAGTCATGGAACTTCGAAGAAGTTCGCTGACGTCCGTACTCACTTAAGGAAAGTTTTTTAATACTTTGTTTTCAAAATGAAAGCTAGAACTTACCTATGTTCTAGCTTTTTCTATGCTTTCCTCTCAAATCCTCTAATCCAAGCGGAAAATATTCGGAACAACGATTCCATCAAAGAAATCTTGTAGATTTTATGGTAAAATATGGTTAATAAAATAGGAAATAGGTACTTAAATGTCTTCAAAAGTTATTGTAACCATTTTCGGGGCTAGTGGAGATTTAGCCAAGCGCAAACTCTACCCATCCCTTTTTAGACTCTATAAATCAGGAAATCTATCTGAACACTTTGCGGTTATCGGAACAGCTCGCAGACCATGGAGCAAGGAATACTTTGAATCAGTCGTGGTAGAATCTATCACAGATCTGGCAGATAGCCCACAACAAGCTCAAGAATTCGCTAGTCATTTCTACTACCAAAGCCACGATGTCAATGATACCGAACATTACATCGCCCTGCGCGAATTGCAAAACAGCTTGGATGAAAAATACCAAACAGAACACAACAAGGTCTTCTTCCTGTCCATGGCTCCTCAATTTTTTGGAACTATTGCCAAACACCTCAAATCAGAAGGCATTGTGGATGGGCAAGGCTTTGAGCGCTTGATCGTTGAAAAACCTTTCGGTACAGACCTAGAAACGGCTAGTCAGCTCAACAAGGAATTGGAAGAAACCTTTGATGAAGAGCAAATCTTTCGGATCGACCATTACCTTGGAAAAGAAATGATCCAAAATATTTTTGCCATTCGTTTTGGAAATCTTATTTTTGATAATCTCTGGAACCGAGATTTTATTGACAATATCCAAATTACCTTTGCTGAACGCTTGGGGGTTGAAGAACGCGGTGGCTACTACGATCACTCGGGGGCCCTTCGAGATATGGTGCAAAACCATACCCTTCAGCTTTTGTCATTGCTTGCCATGGATAAACCAGCTACCTTTACCAAGGATGCGATTCGGTCAGAAAAAGTTAAAGTTTTTGAGCAATTGCACAATCCAACAGATGAGGAACTGAAGAAATTCTTTATCCGTGGTCAATACCATTCAGGTACGATCGAAGGGAAAAAAGATATCTCTTATCGCAGTGAGCCAAATGTCGACCCTGAATCTACTACAGAAACCTATGCTTCTGGTGCATTCTTTGTTGATAGCGATCGATTCCGTGGAGTTCCTTTCTTCTTCCGTACCGGAAAACGTTTGACCCAAAAAGGAACCATGGTCAATGTGGTCTTCAAGCAAACCGACTCCATCTTTGGACATAGCTTGCAACCAAATGTCTTGACCATTTATATCCAACCAAATGAAGGTTTCTCATTGAGCATCAACGGAAAAGAGGTCGGGGAAAAATTCAGCATCGCACCTATTTCCTTTGACTACGAAACAGATGCGACGGCAACTGGAGCTTCACCAGAGCCTTATGAAAAATTAATTTTCGACGTTTTGAACAACGACTCAACCAATTACAGCCACTGGCAAGAAGTTCGTGCTTCATGGCAATTGATTGACCGGATCGAAAAACTATGGGCCGAAAATGGAGCACCGCTCTATGAATACAAGTCTGGATCCATGGGACCAACTGCATCCGATGATCTCCTTGCAGAATACGGAGCAGAATGGGTTTGGAAACCTGAACCTAAGAATTAAGGAAAGCCACCTTCGGGTGGTTTTTTTGATAGCGCAAGGAAACAAAAAGACAAATTGTCCTTCCAACAATTTGTCTTTTTCTATTTGACTCTTAAATCAAGCCTTCCAAGAGGCCTCTCATGAAGTTTTCTGAATGGAATGGTCCGATATCATCAATCTTTTCTCCGAATCCAATCAACTTCACTGGAATGTCCAACTCTTCACGGATCGCAAGGACGACCCCACCTCGAGCTGTTCCATCGATCTTGGTCAATACAATCCCTGTCACAGGCGTAATTTTTGAAAATTCTTTAGCTTGTACCAAGGCATTTTGACCGGTTGATGCATCGAGGGCCAGCAAGGTTTCATGTGGTGCCTCTGGTACCACACGCTTGATAATTCGCCCGATTTTTTCAAGCTCGGCCATGAGGTTGTCCTTGTTTTGCAGACGACCCGCCGTATCAATCATTAGAACATCAATGTTTTCAGCGATCGCACGTTCTATTCCATCAAAGACGACGCTAGCAGGATCTGATTTTTCAGGACCTGTTACAACTGGAACATCTACGCGGCGTCCCCATTCTGCCAGTTGAGCTACTGCTCCTGCACGGAAAGTATCTGCTGCAACCAACATGACTTTCTTGCCCTCTTGTTTATATCGGTGGGCTAACTTCCCGATAGAGGTTGTTTTACCAACTCCATTGACCCCAACAAAGAGCATGACCGTGAGACCATCTTGAAAACGAATGGCTTCATTAAATTGGCCATCCTTTTCATACAAGTCCACCAATTTTTCAATGATCACGCGCTTGAGAGCATCTGGTTTTTTGGCATTTTCCAAACGGGCTTCATAGCGCAACTCTTCGGTTAAATTAGAGGCCACTTGAACCCCAACGTCACTCATAATCAAGAGTTCTTCCAATTCTTCAAAGAATTCTTCATCGACTGAACGGAAATTGGCAAAGAAGGCATTGAGACGTGCTCCAAATCCAGTCCGCGTCTTTTTCAAGCTACGATCGTATTTTTCCTGAATGGTTTCTTGCTGAGGCTCAATCTCGTCTGGAATTGGCTCTTCTACCTCTTCAACAGTTCTTTCCTCAACGGTTGATGCAGGTTCTCCTTGAGGAAGTCTGGACTCGGCTTCTGCCACTTCTGAAGTTTCCTCCACTTGAGCAATCGCTTCTGATACTTCAGGTTCTGAAACCTCATCCTGAGCTTCTACTAGTTCTGGAGACTCCTCTTCTGTCGTGCTCCCTTCTACTAGCTCAGCGTCAGATGATGGAGAGGCAATTGGTGACTCTTCTTCCATTTCTGAACCGTTAGCCCCATCTGCTTCCTCACCATCTTCAGTAACTTCCGCTTCAATTTTCACTTCTTCAAGAGGCTCAGTCTCCGTGTCATCAGCTAGTGGTGAAACTTCTTGAGGAATTGCTTCTGTTTGAGCAGGTTCAAAGGCAACTGGAGACTCCTCTACCGGTTCTTGAACTTCAGGAGTCTCTGAAGTTCCTATTTCTTCAACAAGAGGTTCCTCTGCCGGCTCTTCTTGAGCAACGGTTGAAACAGGTTGATGAGTGGCTGCAATTCGCGCTTTGAGCTCTTGGTAGTAAGCCTCCATATCAGCGATTTTTTGCTCTTCCTTGTCATTTTGGGTAGCCGTAGGCTCCTCTTTGACAGTTTCTTCAACCTCAGTACTTTCCGTCACTTCTTCCGAAGACGGAAGCACTTTTTCAGTTTCTTCTTTTTTTCCAAATAAACGATCAAATAATCCCATTTATTCACTCTCCTTTAGCACATAATTTTCAATCGCCCATGCGACGGCATCTTGGTCATTGGTCATAGGGGCCACAAGCGTTGCAACTTCCTTCACTGCTGGAATCGCATTGCCCATGGCAACCCCCAGTCCAGCCCACTGGATCATAGACAGGTCATTGGCTTCATCTCCACAGGCCATGACTTGATCTGCCTCAAGACCCAAAATAGAAGCTAGAGCTACTAAGCCCGTTGCCTTGTGAACATTTTTAGGGCACCATTCCAGCAACATTTCCCGAGATTTAAAAATTTCATAGTCTTGAAATAAGTCCGGCTTGATCTGCTTGATCGTTGCATCTAAAAAGTCTTGATCGACTGCTGTCACACACTTGTTGTAGGAAATCGTGGATGGCAGGTCTTTAAAATCTGTCTCAATAAAGTTCAGGTAGGGATTGTAAAGGGAATAGAGAGACTTTCGATCTGCATGAATCTCATAAACCGTTCCCTCACTGATAGCATCCAGCGGAAGTCCTAGACGGGCTGTTTCATCATGAATGGTTGCGACATCTTCTGGTGCCAAGACAACTTTTGAGAGGATTTCTCCATTATTTCGCTGCACTAGACCACCGTTGAAGGTAATCGTATACTCTTCTTTGAGGCCTGCTGTTCCCAATTCTTCCAAAAGAAAATCCATGGCTTTCAAGGGACGACCAGTGGTTAGAACCACCTTGACACCTTGGGCCTGTGCAGCAGCGAGGGCTGCTCTATTGCGAGGGGAGATCTTTTTTTCTGAATTGAGAAGGGTCCCATCTAAATCCAGCGCAATCAAGGAAATCTTACTCATACAATTTCCTCCATGTAGCGTAGGACAGAACTAGTTACATGGTGACCGATGACTGTTTCAGCAATGGCCAAGATTTCAGGACGTGCATTTTCTGGCGCTACAGGATGGCCCACGACTTGCATCATATGGAGGTCATTTAAGTTATCCCCGAAAGCCATCACCTGATCCATCGAGATCCCTAGTTTATCCGCTAAGGCGGTAATGGCCACTCCCTTATCGACATAATCGAGGACAATATCAATCGATTCAAAACCTGTCGTCATCGCTTTGACACCTGGGATATTCTCAGTGACCCATTGTTCACCTTCAAGTACAAGAGCTGCATCAAAGTTGGTGGTCAATTTGAAAATTTCATCCTGAATATCTGCTAGGCTTTTCACTTTTTGAATGTTTTCATTGTAGTGCTGACTCAAGGCCAGATAGTCGGGATCTACTGTTTCTAATACATAGCTCCCTTTTTTCCCAGTCAAAAGAAGCTTATTCGGGTCTGCATAAGGTGAGGATTTCAAAGCCTCAAAAACACCCAAATAAAAGTCTTTGGACATGGTCGCTTCGTAGAGATCGTCTCCATGAAATTCTACCACACTACCATTTTCAGCAATGAAAATCATCTGGTCCTCAAATCCTTTAAAGAGAGATTTGAGAGAAAGGAGGGCACGGCCACTTGCAGCAGCAAAATAGATGCCTTTTTCTTTGCAACTTGCTAATACCTTGCGTAAAAGGTCTTGATCGTACTGATGTTGGTCATTTAGAAAGGTTCCATCCATATCCGTAGCGATCAATTTAATATCATTATTCTTCATTTTCTAAGTCTTTCAATTTTACTGAGACGATTTTAGAAACCCCAGATTCCTGCATGGTCACCCCATAGATGGAATCTGCAGCCGACATAGTTCCCTTCCGGTGCGTCACGACAATAAATTGGCTTTCCTTATCAAAGCGGTTCAGATAATCCCCAAAGCGCTTAACATTGGCCTCATCTAGGGCAGCCTCTACCTCATCCAGAATGACAAATGGAATGGTTTTGACACGAATAATCGAGAACAAGAGGGCCAAGGCAGACAAGGCCTTTTCTCCACCACTCATGAGGTTTAAGGATTGGATCTTTTTACCAGGTGGCTGCACAGAAATCTCAACACCAGCTGTCAGAAGATCTGGCTCTGTCAGAATCAAATCAGCAGAACCCCCACCAAACATTTGACGGAAAGTGACTTTAAAGGATTCACGAATGGCTTCAAAAGTTGATTTAAAGCGTTCCTTGACTTCGTCATTCATGTCGTTGATGGTAGACAGAAGCATATTTTTCGCAGCCAAGACATCCTCACGCTGGCTGGAAAGGAAATCAAAGCGCCCCTTCACCTCGTCGTACTGCTCGATCGCACCCACATTGACTGGACCAAGTGCCTTAATATCTTTTTCGATGCTCTTGAGCTGGTTTTCAGCTGCTGCAAGATTTTCAACAGGTTTGGCCTGTTCTTTGGCTTGGTCAAAGCTTTGCATGAATTCATCGGTAATTTGCGTTAAGAGCTTGTTCAAACGATCCGCATGCTTTTCACGTGTCGCTTCAGCCTTGGCTTGTTGACGAATCCACTCTTCGTTTTTCTTGCGAGCTTGTTCCATCTGTTCTGCCACATCTTCGGCCTGGCCTTCCAAATCATCCAGCTCAAAACGTTTCCGAATGACTCCTTGTTCCAAGTCCGTTTTCTTGGCTTGGGCCTGCGTCAATTGATTGGCTAGCTGCTCCACATCTACTGTTTGAACTTGAGCCTCGCCTTGTTCAATCAGCAATTGTAACTGATGCTCTTCTACTTCCAACTGGGAGATCGTTTCTTCCAAGCGACGAGCATCTGTTTGCTCATAGCTTTGTTGGCTCTTACATTCCGTCTGTTGAAGTCGCAATTCTGCCAATTGCTCTTGCAAGTTTTGTACTTTTTGTTGCAGGACATCTTTGTCCGACTTCATGGTTTCAATGTCGCGATTTAAGTTTTCTTTTTGAAGCTCAATTTCTGCCAATTGCTTGGTAAGGGACTCCAGCTCTTCTTGGAGAGACTGGGTCGCATCTGTTGCCAATTCTGACTTCAAAGCTTCTAAGAGTTCCTGAATTTCTTTCAGTTGCTCTTGGCTTTGTTGGTAGGCCAATTGGGCCCGCTGTTGCTCTAGACGCGCTTGCTCACCTTGGCTTTGAATAGAGGCCAGGTATTCTTGCGCCTGCTTGAGCAAATTGTCCTTGGTCTCGACCTCCTGCTCTGCTTCTCTCAAACGATCATCCAGAGCTTGCATTTCCTGTTTTAAACTATCCAATTCTGGTTTAACAAAGACCGTATTTTGGGAGCGATTGGCACCACCGGCATACGATCCTCCGGTCCGCAATTCGGTCCCATCCAAGGTCACCATCCGAACTTGATAGTTGACTTTACGAGCTGCCTCACGTGCATGCTCCGTCGTATCAAAGATGGCCGTTACTCCAAGCAGGTTTTGGAAAATCTGTTCAAAACGATGCTCATAGGTCACTAAGTCACTCGCAATTCCTAGAAATCCTGCACTGGCTTGAATCAATTCCAAATTCCGAGGAGATAGTTGACGGGCTTTGATGGTCGTTAACGGAAGGAAAGTTGCCCGTCCCAAGCGATTGCGTTTCAAGAAATCGATCGCTCGCGTTGCAGCCTTTTCATCCTCGACAATGATCTGTTGGCTGCTAGCTCCTAGAGCAATTTCAAGCGCTGTCTGGTAGTCTTTTGAGAAACTCAAATTCTCACTAACAGCCCCACAGATGCCTCCTAACCGTTCTGCTTCTTGCAAAACGCTCTTGACGCCTGCATAGAAGTTACTATGGTTCTTCTGAATAGCTTCCAAGCTATTGATCCGCGCCCGCTTATTCTTGCTCTCATCCATCAAGTCAAACATGGCAGCTTGAGCCTC
Organism: Streptococcus sp. HMSC072G04; assembly: GCF_001813295.1. Classification (GTDB taxonomy): domain Bacteria; phylum Bacillota; class Bacilli; order Lactobacillales; family Streptococcaceae; genus Streptococcus. The sequence continues at coordinate 58,497 of NZ_KV812036.1, read as the reverse complement.
TTGGTAGGCAGCTTTGGCCTGCTCCACTTTTACCAATTGCTCTTGGTATTCTGCTAATAGGCCTTTGACCGTCGCTTGTGCCTGATCCAACTCTTCTAATTGTCGGACTTCTTTTTCCTTGGCAGTTTCAAAGTTTGTTTGTGCCTTGGTCAAATCCTCTTGACGATGGCTTGATTCTTGCAGGAGTGCTTGGATCCGGCTCTCAATGGCTGTCCGCTCATTCGATTTTTCAGCCTCCGTCTGCAAGAGCGCGACATACTGCTCACGTAGATGCTCAATAACTTGTTCCGGATCTTCTTCGTAGTTGGCTAATTCTTTTTCCAACTCTTCTTGTTGCTGACGGTTCTCTGTCAGTCTTTGTTGAAACTCAGCTAGCATCTCTTGTTTTTGAGCCAGCTCTTGTTTCGCTTCTTCCAGACGGGCTAAAACAGCATCCAGCCGCTCAAGATTTTCCCTGCGACTATGGGCTGCTTGACTCGATTGCAACTTAGCTACTTCGATTTGCTTTTCCAAATCACTGATCAAACGAGTGACCTCAAGCAAGCTGGCCTGGTCCTCAGCTAAGCTTTCATCCAACTGATGACGGGCTTTCTTGATGCGTACATTGTCTTCTTCTAAGACCTGACGACGTTGGTAATAAGAAGCCAACTGTTCTTGAATGGCTTTTTCTTCTTGATCAGCCTTTTCGTAGAGCTCTTTTGCCAGATCGACTTGAGCAACTAAAACATCCAGCAAGAGAACCTGCCGTTCTTGGTCTAATTCCAAGAAACGGCGAGCGACTGTCGCTTGCTTTTCAAGAGGTTGGATTTGTCCTTCTAATTCATAGAGGATGTCTTCCAGACGGTCCAAATTCTCCTGGGTTTGATTGAGTTTGGTCTCGGTTTCCTTACGCCGCGTCTTAAATTTCAAGACACCAGCAGCTTCTTCAAAGATAGCCCGGCGTTCTTCCGGTTTGGAGTTAAAGATCTCCTCTACCCGTCCTTGAGAGATAATGGAGAAGGAATCACGTCCCAATCCCGTATCCATGAACAAATCATGCACATCTCTGAGACGTACTTTCTTACCGTCGATCTTGTACTCGCTGTCTCCTGAACGATAAATATGCCGTTCGACACGAATTTCTTTCCCTGCCTGTTGGATAAAACCATCTTGGTTATCTAAGACAACTGTGACACAGGCATAATTCAGCGGTTTACGCGATTCTGTCCCTGCAAAGATGACATCGGGCATCTTGCCCCCGCGTAAACTCTTGACGCTAGATTCCCCCAGGGCCCAGCGCAAACTCTCCGTGATATTTGATTTTCCAGATCCATTAGGCCCTACAACGGCAGTGACCCCTTTGTCAAATACGACTTTTGTCTTATCCGCAAAGGATTTAAAGCCTTGGATTTCAATCTCTTTTAGATACATGGCCCATCATTCCTCGTTTCAACTGCATTGCGGGCTGCTTCCTGCTCCGCTAATTTCTTGGAACGACCATGACCATGTCCCATCGTTTGACCGTTCACGAACACTTCTACTTCAAACTCTTTCGCATGAGCTGGACCGGACTCGCTAACCACTTGGTATTGGATCTCCACATCTCCGTGAACCTGTAACAGTTCTTGCAGACGGGTCTTGTAGTCAATGACTTGAGAAAATTGACCCGTTTCAACCTTTGGAATCATGACCTGATAGATGAATCGTTTGACTGCTTCCACTCCTTGATCCAGTAAAAGAGCACCTAAAAAAGCTTCAAATAAGTCGCCAAGAATCGTATCACGGTCCCGGCCACCAGATTTTTCTTCGCCCTTGCCTAGTTTGATGTAATGGTCAAATTGGCAATCTCGAGAAAAGCCAGCCAGACTCTCTTCACGGACAATCATAGAACGGAATTTGGACAAATCTCCCTCCGGTCTGTTGGGGTGTTCCTTATACAAATATTCGGAAATAACTAATTGAAGAACAGCGTCTCCTAAAAATTCCAAACGTTCGTTATGTGAAATTTTTAAGAGGCGGTGCTCATTGGCATAAGAGGTGTGCGTAAAAGCTGTATCTAATAAACTGCTATCTGAAAAAACGATCTGAAACCGTTCCGATAACAGGGCTTGTAATTTCTCCATAGGAAGCCTACTTTCTAATAAATTCATACTCTTAAGTATACCAAAAAAGAAGCACGAACGCACTTCTTTTCCTAGTTCTAGGGCCTGAATTCTCCAATTTTAATCAGGATTTTCCTCTGTTGGATTTTCAGGCTTATTAGGGATCACTTTTAAGAGATAATAGGTGATAAAAATCGTCAAAGCCCCTAGAGCAAGCTTCACCCAAATAATCGGTGCCAGATAGATCGAAATCCCCATCAGAATGTAGATCTGAAGAAGGATCCATTTCTTCCGTTCTTTGGCAATCGATTTGGTCTCTCGGTAATCCGCTACATAGGTTTGATAAAGCTTGGTTTGGTAGAGCCAAGTTTCAAAGCGTTTGGAACTTTTAGCAAAGCAGGCCATCGATAGCAGTAAAAAGGGAGTCGTCGGTAAAATGGGCAAAGGAATCCCAATAATTCCTAATCCCAAAGACACAAAACCAACCGTAAGATAAACAAGGCGCATTTACTTCTCCTTTATATGATTCATTTTTTGATATCAGTCTGCAAGTATCATATCGGATAGTTGAAGCTTCATCTTAGATGGGTCTGACATTCCATCTACAATTCCCAATTGTTCCTCATTCAGTGGCAACAATATCAAAGTTGCTGAATGAGATGGTAATTCGCCGCTATCCTTGATGAAATAACTTACCTTTTGATTATCAAAAATAGTCTTTCCATCATAAGACCAAGAAATTGAAAAATTCAAATCTTTCTTGATATCCACATCTGTCTTATTGACCAACATGAGCGCTGCTCTTCCTTCAGATACAGCCCCAGTAAAGTAGACTACCATATGACCTTCACTACCAACTTCAGGATGTTCCTTAACCAATTTTTTTCCTAGCTCGATGAGATCAGACGTCTTTCCTTCATATTGAGGGGCCACCACAAATTTCAAACCTTTTTCTTCTTTATCTTTAGAAGACTCTGATACTTTTGTTTCCTTCGTCGTTTGATTGGAAGTCGACTCTTTCGTATCTTGCTTAGACTGACTACAAGCTGTTAAAGCAACCAAACTAGCCAGTAATAACATCATTTTTTTCATTTATTATTCTACTCTCGTGACTCTCACTCAGAATTCATTCTTTCCTATCATACACGAATTTTTGGTAAAGAGCAAATTCATTACTAGATATAGATTTCCTCAAATAGACATATAAAAAACCACCTGCAGGTGGTTTTCCATCTTATATCTTCGTCAAAGGGGTCGCGGTATCTGGCGAGGTATCTAACACCTCAAAATCATGGCCAACAGCTAGATCTGCTCGAGCCAGTTGATTCTCCATGGTCATATGGGCCAATTCTTTGATATTGTTCTCTTTTGACAAATGTCCCAGATAAATCTTCTTGGTGCGATTCCCCAAGGTTCGGATCATGGCATCCGCACCATCTTCGTTAGAAAGGTGGCCTAAATCAGACAAGATCCGCTGCTTCAAGCGCCAAGCATAAGAACCTGCTCGAAGGATCTCTACATCATGGTTGGACTCAATCAAATAGCCATCCGCATCCGCGACGATACCTGCCAAGCGATCACTCACATAGCCCGTATCCGTCAGCATGACGAAGCTCTTGCCATCCTTCATAAAGCGATAGAATTGAGGTGCAGCAGCATCGTGACTGACCCCAAAACTTTCGATATCGATATCGCCAAATGTCTTGGTCTTCCCCATTTCAAAGATGTGCTTTTGAGCATCATCGACTTTCCCTAGATACTTGGTGCCTTCCATAGCCTTCCAAGTTGCTTCATTAGCATATAGATCCATGCCATATTTCCGCGCTAAAACACCCACACCATGAATATGGTCTGAGTGTTCGTGCGTAATCAAAATGGCATCTAAGTCTTCCGGTTTGCGATCAATTTCAGCCAATAGTCCCGTAATCTTTTTCCCTGATAACCCTGCATCAATAAGCAGTTTTTTCTTTGGCGTCTCAAGGTAGAAAGAATTCCCACTAGAACCTGAAGCTAAAATACTGTACTTAAATCCCTCTTCTGTCATTGACTCCTTATTCTTCCTCTTCTGTATCCCAGTCGTCTTTAATAGCATCTTTGTCGTACGGCAAGACAATGGTAAAGGTAGATCCCTTGCCATATTCACTCTTGGCCCAAATAAAGCCTTTGTGTTGCTTAACGATCTCCTTAGCAATGGCTAAGCCTAGACCAGTCCCACCTTGGGCCCGGCTACGTGCCTTATCCACTCGGTAAAAGCGATCAAAAATGCGAGGCAAGTCTTTCTTGGGAATCCCCAAGCCCTCATCTGAGATGGAGATAATCAACTGGGCGTCTGTCGTTTTCATCCCTACCTTGATCTTTCCACCATCAGGTGAGTACTTGATGGCATTGTTCAAGATATTGTCGATCACCTGGGTCATTTTATCCGTATCAATTTCCACCCAGATCGGAGTGATCGGGTATTCCCGGATCAGTTCATACTTCTTGGTATCTTCTTGCGATTGACTCTTGATCTTATCAAAGCGGTTTAAAATAAAGGTGATAAAGGCCGTAAAGTTAGTCAACTCGATGTCCAACTGACTGGTTTCATTATCGATTCGTGACAAGCTTAATAGATCTGTGACCATACGCATCATGCGGTTGGTTTCATTAAGTGAAACCTTGACAAAATCTGGTGCTACTGGCTCTGACAAAGCGCCATCGTCCAGAGCTTCCAGATAGGATTTCACACTGGTCAAAGGTGTCCGTAATTCATGACTCACATTGGAGACAAAGAGGCGACGTTCCCGCTCTTCCTTGTCCTGCTCTGTCGTATCGTGCAAGACAGCTACCAGACCAGAGATAAAACCTGACTCGCGACGAATCAAGGCAAAGCGCACACGAAGACTTAAGTATTCCCCATTTTCATCCTGGGAATCGATGGTCAACTCTGGTACTTCTGTAATCAAGCTGCGCAGATCATACTCGTCTCCAATCGAAAGCAACTCCAGAATACTGGTATTGAGCACCTCATCTGGATTGACATTCAATTGCTTGGCGGCCATTTCATTGACCATGATGATCTGACCGCGTCTATTGGTCGCAAGCACCCCGTCTGTCATGTAAGAAAGGATGCTGGTCAAACGCTTGGTTTCTTGTTCCAAGTTTTCATGCGTCAGGCGAATAACCTCAGACAGATCATTGATACTATTGGTCATATCCGTCAGTTCTGGACTTCCTTGCATGTCGACCACTTCGGAATAGTCCCCTGCAATCAGATCCTTAATTTTGGCGTTTAATTGTCTGAGCTTGATATTGTCCCTACGGTTTTCTAGCAAAAGCAAGGCTACCACAATGATAAACCCAACCGTAATCAGAACAAAGACAAAGTTCGACGACATTACAAATTGTTTTAGTTGATTAATCATTGTTTCTCATATAATATCCGACACCACGACGGGTCAAGATATATTCTGGACGTCCCGGTGTGTCCTCGATTTTTTCACGCAAACGACGAACCGTCACGTCTACTGTCCGAACATCACCAAAGTAATCATAGCCCCACACCGTCTCAAGAAGGTGCTCACGGGTCATCACTTGACCGACATGGGTCGCAAGGTGATAGAGCAATTCAAATTCGCGATGGGTCAAGTCCAATTCTTTGTTGCCTTTTTGAACCAAGAAAGCATCTGGAAGAATGTGAAGATCACCAATGACAATTTCCGTATCGGCATCATTTTCAAGCTGAGGATCCGCCGCAAACTCAGAACGACGCAACAAGGCTTTCACACGCGCTTGCAATTCCCGATTCGAGAAGGGTTTGGTGACATAGTCATCCGCACCGATTTCAAGCCCGATGACCTTATCAAATTCCGTATCCTTAGCAGATAGGACAATGATCGGCACATTGCTGGTCTTACGAATCGTACGCGCCACTTCCAAACCATCAATCTCTGGTAGCATCAAATCTAGAATAATAATATCCGGATTTTCAGCCGCAAAGACCTCTAAAGCTTCCCGACCATCAAATGCCGTCAAGACTTCATAGCCTTCTTTTGCCATGTTAAATTTGATAATATCTGAAATTGGTTTTTCATCATCAACTACTAATATTTTTTTCATCTTACATACCTGTTTCTAATGCTACTTTTCCTTATCAATCTCTATTTTCTTATTATATCAAACTTATGAAGAAATGTGGAGTCTCAATTGCTGGACTTTCTAATAAGACAAAGCAAAAAGACTGAGATCATGACATCTCAATCTTTTCTTTGTTCATTATTTCTCAACACGTGGTTTGTTGGCGATATCAGCTAGGATTGCTGCTACAAACTCATCCTGTTTAAACATTAAAACGGTATCTACTTTCAGAGGAGATATCGTTTTTCTTCTTCGGATAAGGATACAAAAATTACTTCCTTTCTCTATCTTTTAAATCAATTGATTTCTTCAGAGAAAGACTGTAAAATTTTTGATATAATGTCAAGGATGGACTGATGGATAGTTAAAAGATAATGTTCAAAAGAATCATAGGTAAGAATTAAAAACATGTCAGTTTGGACAGAAGGCTCTCTACCATCATCCATGCAGAAACAAAATTATATGAAATAAAAGGAGTAACCAATGTCCGGAAACTATTCAACACGTGAATTCCGCGAGAAACTATATGATGACCTTCATGTTCGATTAAGAGATACAGTGATTTTGATGTGTGCGATTTTTATTGCCTCTATAGGTCTAAATATGAATTCAATAGCTGTCATTATTGGAGCCATGCTGATTTCCCCTCTTATGACACCGATTGTTGGACTGGGATTCGGTTTAGCTATTTTTGATACGCGTTTAATCAAGCAATCTCTAGGGGTTTTATTTACTCAAGTATTGGTCAGTTTGCTTGTCTCGACTCTATATTTCTGGATTTCTCCCTTATCTTATGCAAGTAGCGAATTGATTGCACGAACCTCTCCAACCATTTGGGATGTTCTCATTGCTATTGCGGGTGGGATAGCAGGTGTCATTGGTTCAAGGAAAAAAGAAGCAAACAATATCGTGCCAGGAGTAGCCATTGCAACAGCTCTGATGCCACCTATCTGCACTGCAGGTTATGGTTTAGCTAATGGAAATGTACGATTTTTATTTGGGGCTCTCTATCTTTTCTTGATCAACTGTGTCTTTATCATGCTAATCAATATTGTTGGAACAAGAATTATGATGAGACAATCTCCCTTAAGTTCATTTAAAGAGCTAAACATGAAAATGAGAATTGGGTTGATATCCTTGATTGTATTATTGGTTCTTCCAGCCAGCTATTCAGCAGTCACTCTGACGATGGATCAAGCACGAAAAGAAGGAATCAAACAGTTTGTAGGAAAAGAGTTCGCCAATCATACGGTCATTAATCAAGTCTACAAGTCAAGGAATAATGAATTGGTCTTGACGGTTGTTGGAGATCCGATTTCAGAAGAAGAATTAGAAACCATTCGCCAAAAACAAGCCTCTTACGGTATTGAATCTGTTCAATTGAAAGTCAATCAAGTCCATAATTCGACAAAATTAGATAGTGAGACGACCAAGGATTTTTATGAAAACATTGACAAGTATATCGATCAAAAACTCTCTGAAAAAGATTCACAAAACGATCTCGTAAAAGAAAATGAGGCAGACAAGGATTGAGGATAGTCAACTTATCTAACTCATGGAAGCAAATCTTGGGGGGATATCCTATATCCAAAAGTTAATGGATAGAAAGGATTGTTGATGAAGATACTATTTGTGGTGGTTTGACCAATCACTACTAGCTCAGGTTAAACAAAATAGAAAAAGCAACAACTGAAATAGTTGTTGCTTTTTCTTACTGAAAAATGTTTCCCAGACTGTGATCGTTTTATTTCTCAACACGAGATTTATTTGCAATATCTGCAAGAATCAATTCTACAAATGCATCCACTGACATGGTTTCTGTTTCTTTTTGACCATAACGACGTACGTTTACAGCCTTGTCTTCCATTTCCTTGTCCCCAACGATCAATTGGTAAGGAATCTTTTGAGTTTGAGAAGCACGGATCTTGAACTGCATTTTTTCATTACGTTCATCCACATCGGCACGAACACCACGGTCACGAAGCTTCTTAGCCACTTCCCAAGCATAGTCCACGTGTTTTTCGTTCGATACTGGGATAAGGGTTACTTGGTGAGGAGCAAGCCATGTTGGGAAAGCTCCCTTGTAGTTTTCAATCAAGATCGCAGTAAAGCGTTCCATCGTTGAGATAACCCCACGGTGGATCATGACTGGACGGTGTTCTTCTCCGTCTGCTCCAATGTAATGAAGATCAAAGCGTTCTGGAAGCAAGAAGTCCAATTGGATAGTTGAAAGAGTTTCTTCTTTACCAAGAGCTGTTTTCACTTGGATATCCAATTTTGGTCCGTAGAAGGCTGCTTCCCCTTCTGCTTCATAGTACTCAACACCCATATCATCAACAGCGGCTTTCAACATGCGTTGAGCATTTTCCCACATCTCATCGTTATCAAAGTATTTGTGTTTGTCTTCAGGATCACGGTAAGACAAGCGGAAACGGTAATCTGTCAAGTTAAAGTCTTCATACACATCGATGATCAATTGAAGGATCTTCTTGAATTCTTCCTCGATTTGTTCTGGAGCCACAAAGGTATGACCATCATTCAGAGACATTTCACGGACACGTTGAAGACCAGTCAAAGCACCAGATTTTTCATAACGGTGCATCATCCCAATTTCAGCGATACGGATTGGCAATTCACGGTAAGAATGCACATGGTGTTTGTAGACTTCAATGTGGTGAGGGCAGTTCATTGGACGAAGAACAAACTCTTCTCCATCACCCATATCCATTGGTGGGAACATGTCTTCACGGTAGTGATCCCAGTGACCTGAAGTTTTATACAGTTCTACAGAAGCAATTGGTGGAGTGTAGACGTGTTGGTAGCCTGCTGCTACTTCTTTATCAACGATGTAGCGTTCCAACTCACGACGGATGGTCGCACCATTTGGCAACCAGAATGGAAGACCTTGACCAACTTCTTGAGAAATCATGAACAAATCAAGCTCTTTCCCAAGTTTACGGTGGTCACGTTCTTTGGCTTCTTCACGCATTTGAAGGTAGTTCTTCAAATCTTTCTTGTCAAACCAAGCGGTACCATAGATCCGTTGCATCATCGCATTGTCGCTATTACCACGCCAGTAAGCTCCAGCAACGTTAAGAAGGTGGAAGATTTGGATGCGACCAGTTGATGGGACGTGTGGGCCACGGCAAAGGTCTACATACTCACCTTGACGGTAGATGGTCAAGCCACCTTCGTCTTCTGAGTGCTCTTCAATCAATTCCAATTTGTATGGATCGTTTTTGAAGATTTCACGCGCTTGGTCTTTAGTCACTTCTTCACGAATAGATGGGAAGTTTTCTTTCACGATTTTCTTCATTTCTTCTTCGATACGAGGAAGGTCTTCGTTAGAGATTTGACCCGCTTGGTTGTCTGTATCGTAGTAGAAACCATCTTCGATCGCTGGACCGACACCCAAGTGGATATCTGGGAAGAGGCGACGAGCTGCTTGGGCAAACAAGTGTGCCGCTGAGTGACGCAAGATTGGAAGAGCATCTTCGTGATCAGGTGTCACGATTTCGATGCTTCCATCTTCAGTGATGGCACGAGTTGTGTCAATCAATTTGCCGTTGAATTTACCAGCAAGGGCTTTTTTAGCCAAAGAATTGCTGATAGATTGGGTAATTTCAAAAGTTGTAACGCCAGATTCGAATTCACGAACAGCGCCATCTGGGAAAGTAATCTTAATCATGATTTTCTCCTTATAAAGTTTTTAGTAGCTAAATGGGTGGGAGGTGTCTTTGAACATTGGAATCGGCACTCCTTTTGATGTCTTCATTAAGAAATCAAAAAAGCGACCTCCTCGAAAGGACGTCGCAACGTGGTTCCACCTTCATTTATGTTCCTCAAAAAAGAGGGACACCTCTGATTGGCTCTAACGTAGCCACCGTTTTATGTTTGCATAAAAGAATCACGAGTAGTCCCAAACCTATCCTCTACGCGATTTCCAGCCCCACGCGCTCTCTATCAGATTTCCTAGATTTGATATGTCTCTGTCAGTTATTATAGCACGATTGAAAAATTTTGCAAGAAAAAGTTTCATTTTCAATCAAAGAAATGCGTGATTTTACGGATTTTCTTCACTTGTTTGACCGAAGCCTTCATCATCTTCACAGATCCATTGACCGGAAGAGCAATCACCTTGGTCGGGATTTTCACGATGGTCTTAGACATCCGCTTGACCCGACTTTGCTCAGGATTCAAATCATTTGAAAAGTCTTTAGAGATGATTTTATCCAGGTAAAATTCGTAGACCCGACGGCCAAAGGTTGCTGCAGAAATATCATCAATCTTTTCTGCCCACTTGGTCTCATCGATTGCAGGCATCTCGTCAATCGCTTCAAGAATCGCTTGTGCCAGATCGCTCTCTTCATAAAAGAGCTTTCCAAACATAGGGTCATCAATCACATGATCGAGATAAGGATTGCCATGAGCGATGATCGGGGTACCACTTGCAATACTCTCTAAATAAGTCAACCCTTGCGTCTCACTCGTTGAAGCTGAAATAAAGAAGTCAGCCGCCTTATAGTAGAGAGCTGTCTCATTTGGTGGGATCATCCCTGTAAAGACAACCGCATCTGAAATCCCCAGTTTCGCCGCTTGTTTTTTCAAATCATCCAAATAAGGACCATCTCCAGCCACGATCAACTTAACTTTTGGATTGACCTTGAGGACATCTGGAAGGGCCGCAATAACAGCCTGAATATTCTTTTCATAAGACACCCGCGACAGGCTCAATAAAAGCGTTTCATCTTCTGCGACTTCATATTTTTCACGAAGAGCAGCTGTCTCTGTCGGAGTGATTTCCGGTCGGTCAAACTTGGCCAAATCAATCCCTGTCGGAATAATGCGTTTTTCTGCCTTGACCTTGTACTTTTGGAGCAAGTCATAGACGATCTCACTAGGACAGATCACGCCATCCAGATCATTCATATAACTTCTCACAATGTATTTGACCATACTTGGGCGAATGACCATACCTCTTGCAATATAGCGGACATAGTCCTCATACTGGGTATGGTATGTATGAATAACAGGAATCCTCAACTCACGTCCAATCCACACTCCCAAAAGGCCCAGTGAAAACTCAGTCTGGGTATGGATAATATCCAGCTGGTATTGCTTGGCAATGGCAAGCGCCTTTGAGAATCCACGATATGCAACGCGGCGGTCCTTAAAGGCGAAGAAAGGCACACTTGGAATCCGAATGATCTGCCAATCTTCATAGCGGTTGACATCTTTATCCGTTGTCGTAAAGATAAAGACCGTGTGACCCAATTTTTCTAATTCTGTTTTGAGCGTCCGAATACTGGTCGCTACTCCCGAAACTTGCGGGAAATAGGTATCTGTAAATAACCCTACACGCATCTTACATCTCCAAAACTGTTTGATAGGCTTCGACCAATTGATAAGCCACTAAGTCGATCGAACGACTTTCAGCGACCTTGTAGCCCGCCTCCCGCTTGTCTACTTGACCGTTCAAGACCTTGTTCAAGGAATCCACAAATTCGTCTACATTATGGCACAATTCAGAAGACGTCTCGTCGATCCAGCCATTGTATACTGGAATATCCCGCAAGACCGTGTGCTGATGACTGGCCAAGGCTTCCAAAACAACGATTCCTTCTGTTTCTTCATAAGATGGGAAGAAGAAAGCATCTGAACCCGTCATAGCCCCTTGGAAGACTGCTCCCTTGAAGTAGCCAGGGAATTCCACATTACTAGGATGATCCTTTTCCACGATACGACGAATCTTACGCGGAATGATCCATTTGTTGATAGAACCTAGCCAAATAAAGCGCACATCCGGCATGCGACGGGCCACTTCTACGAAATCTTCAATCCCTTTGCGTTTAAAATAAAGCCCTGCACAGATGACAACCTTTTGACCTTCTTCGATTTTAAAATGCTTGCGAAAGACTTCTTCTTTTTTCGGATCCTTCTTGTATTTTTCCAAATCAATCCCATTGGAGACCGCGATAATCGGTGTGGTCACCCCATAAGACTGAATCAGGTGTTTGGAATACTCAGATGGCGTGATCACATAGTCTGCCTTTTGGTACATGTGAGCCAAATACTTCCCAAACAAGGGCGCAAAAAAGTTAGACCCGATAAAGGAATTTTCAAAATCCTCACGGGTTGAATGGCCATGCATGATGACTTTCTTTCCACGACGCTTTGCTGCATGGAGCAAAAGGAAACTCCGTGGGCCATAGGTATTGATATGCACCACATCATAATCTCCTAAAATATCTGTCGTATACGGAATCCCAGCCAAATCAAGCGCATGCATTTGATGCTGCAAGGCTCGACCAATTCCTGATTTTTGTAAGACGGATTTTCCTTCTAAATACAGTAAAACTTTCATACCTTCTATTATACCGAAATAAAGAGTGCCCAGCAAGTCTCTACCTGTTTGCAGTATAAAAAAGAGGCTAGAACAGTTCTGTTCTAACCTCTCAGACTAGTAGACACGTCTTCCCATGTCGAGACTCTAGTCTACTAATCCTTATTTTTTGGTCGTTCCACGTTGGTTGATCGTATGAGACAACAGTACTTCGCGTTCTTCCAACTCTTCTTTGTGCATGATCTTGGTCAACATGCGCATACTGATCGCACCAAGGTCATACAAAGGTTGGCCAATCGTTGATAGATTTGGACGCGTGTAACGAGTTACTTGTGAATCATCGCTGGTGATAATTTCAAAGTCTTCTGGTACCTTGATTCCCTTATCAGACAAGCCGTTCAAGAGACCTGCAGCCAATTCATCCCCTGTTACAAAGGCAGCTGTTGCTTTTGACGCAATGATGCGTTCTGCCAAGTTATAACCTTCATCGTAACGGTACTTGGATTCAAACACAAGTCCTTCACTATAGCTCAATTTTTTCGCTTTCAAAGCTTCTTTGTAGCCTGTCAAACGAATTTTTCCATTGATATCATCCACCAATGGGCCGCTTACAAAAGCAATTTTCTTGTTGTGTTTTGCCAACTGTGTAACAGCATCAACGGTCGCTTGCTTGTAGTCAATATTGACACTTGGCAATTGGTGTTCAACATCCACTGTCCCAGCAAGGACAACTGGCGTCCGAGAGCGTGAAAATTCTGAGCGAATTTTTTCAGTCAAGTGATAACCCATGAAAATGATCCCATCCACTTGTTTTGAAAAGAGGTTGTTTACCACTGAAACTTCTTTGTCATCGTCTTCATCGCTATTTGCAAGAACAATATTGTACTTGTACATTTCAGCAATATCATCGATCCCCTTAGCCAAGGTAGAGAAATAGCTGTTGGTAATGTTTGGAATCACGACACCTACTGTTGTTGTTTTCTTACTAGCAAGGCCACGCGCAACAGCATTTGGACGGTAATCCAAGCGTTCGATCACTTCTAAAACTTTTTTACGTGTATTTTCTTTAACGTTCTTATTTCCATTTACTACACGACTAACGGTTGCCATTGAAACCCCTGCTTCACGGGCGACATCATAAATTGTAACTGTATCGTCTGTATTCATAAGATTTCCTTTCATTGTTGAAAATTTCGTTTTCACTCTCTAATTAATCCTATTTTATCATGGATTGTAAACACTTTCAAGTATTTTGGTAAAATTTTGTAAACTCTTGCTTTTTTGGGGAAAATTTGACAAAATAGATCCATAGAAAGAAGGTAGCATTATGTCTAAATTAGATCAAATCGTCGATTTTCTTGAAACTGAAAAAACAGATGTCGCTGTTGTATCCGATCCTGTCACCATCAATTACCTAACTGGATTTTACAGTGATCCCCACGAACGTCAACTCTTCTTGTTCGTTTACACAGACCACGAACCACTTCTCTTCGTTCCTGCCCTTGAAGTGGAACGGGCGACTGCAGTTGTCGATTTCCAAGTGGTTGGCTATGTGGATTCTGAAAACCCATGGGAAAAGATTAAAGGGGCTATCGCAAAACCAGATGCCAAAACCGTTGCACTTGAATATGATAACTTGATCCTTACCAAATACAATGGCTTGCGTACTGTCTTTGAAAAAGCAACATTTACCAACTTGACACCACGGATTAACCGCATGCGCTTGATCAAATCTGCTGATGAGATCCAAAAAATGTTGGTGGCTGGTCAATATGCAGATAAGGCTGTCAATATGGGATTCGACGCCATTTCACTGGATAAAACAGAAACTGATATCGTAGCAGAAATCGACTTTGGTATCAAACGCTTGGGTTATGAAATGAGCTTTGAAACCATGGTCTTGACTGGAAATAATGCAGCTAACCCACACGGAATTCCTGGAAGCAACAAAGTCGAAAACGATGCTCTCTTGCTCTTTGACCTTGGCTGTATGGTAAATGGTTATGCGTCAGATATGACTCGTACCGTTGCTGTTGGGAAACCAGATGATTTCAAAAAAGAAATCTACCACTTGACGTTAGAAGCTCAACAAGCAGCCATTGACATGATCAAACCAGGTGTAACAGCACATGACGTCGACCGTGCTGCACGGAGCGTCATCGAAAAAGCTGGCTATGGTGAATACTTCAACCACCGCCTCGGACACGGGATCGGAATGGACGTGCATGAATTCCCTTCTATTATGGAAGGAAATGACATGGTGCTTGAAGAAGGCATGTGCTTCTCAGTCGAACCAGGAATCTATATTCCAGGTAAAGTCGGTGTCCGTATCGAAGATTGTGGTTATGTCACAAAAGACGGATTTGGACTCTTCACAGAAACCAGCAAAGACTTACTTTACTTTGACTAATCCTTTAGTCGTTTCAATATATAACAAACATCTTGTTTCGTTAATAACTATAAAAAATGAGGCTGGGACAAAAGTCCTAGCCTCTTAATTGTTTTTGGATTGTCGAGCAAGGCGCAGTGGTTGCGTGGGCTCTACTACGCTGATTTCATCAGCTTTTACAGCCCTACTCAACTGTGCGGAGGTGGGACGACGAAATCGAATTCTAACGAATTACCGATTTCTGTCCCACTCTCTTTTTTCTTATGAAACCGATTCGAGTTTCATTCTTTTCTGCGTATCTTCTACGACGTCTTTTAAAGTGGTTTGAGACATTTCTTTTTCCATAGCAGTCTGAATGTCCTCAAGCTTCCCATCTAAAACATTGTGGATATTGTGGCCAATTGGGCAGGCTGGATTTGGATTGTCATGAAAACCAAATAATTGACCTGTCGAACCTAAACATTCTACTGCTTGATAGATATCCAGCAGGCTGATCTCATCGGCTGCTTTTGCGAGCTCAGCTCCGCCTGTCCCACGCGCTACATGGATCAATCCAGCTTTCTTCAACTGAGACAAGGTCTTTCGAATAATAACAGGGTTCACGCCGACACTTCCTGCCAAAAAATCACTGGTTACTTTTGTTTTTTCTCCTTGTAGAGCAATCATGATCAAGACATGAGTCCCAATGGTAAAGCGACTCGAAATTTGCATAACTTCACTCCTTTCTACCCGTTTTTGAAGGTAGAGTCTATTGAACAACCGTCAAGGGACGACTTTCGTTATTCCTATTATACTCTTTTCAGTTGTAATGTCAACAGTTACACTATTGGAAGAAGTCCTCTAGCCAAGCATCGATTTCTCGATCATGACCTTCTCTCTGTTCAATCTCATGAAGAAGCTCATGATTGTGGGTATGATGAATGCCATTGACCAAACTTTCATAATACACTTGGTAATAAGGAAGATGGAGATCTTTTGCGAGTTGCAGTTCTTTTTGGACATCATAATCCACCCGTCTAAAATCTACATCTTTTAGCCCCATTTGATCAAATTCAAGAATAGCATACATGGCCCGAAGGTCCTTGCGAAGATTCTTTTCCAAAAAGAAAGGTTGACCGATCGATCCAGGATTGATAATCAGTTCTCCTCCTGTCCCGTAGCGGAAAAACTGCTGGTGAATGTGTCCGTAGACTGCGATATCACAAGACGGGTTTGTCACCAAGCGGTCAAAATCCTTCTGCTCACCAATGTGGATCAATTCGCGACCCCAATTCTTATCGGGTAAGTGGTGGGTAATACCGATCTTTAAACCTGCGATTTCTCTATGGACCTGCATGGGCATTTCCTGCATAGCTTCAATTTCCTGGGGTGTGATTTCTTCAAGAATATATTGACACTGGCGCATGAGGTAGCGATGACTGGGTCTGGTCTCATCCAACATCCCCCTCATGGCCCGCCAAAGACTATCTTCCCAGTTTCCAAGGATTTTGACCGTAATCGGTAACTCCTCTAACAGCTCCAAGAGGGCCCGTCTCCCTGTCCCAGGCATCAAACTATCTCCTAAGAGCCAATATTCATCCACCTTGGCTTTTCGACTATCCTCTAGGACAGCTTCCAATGCTGTCGTATTTCCATGAATATCTGAAAGTAAAGCAATTTTAATCATGATCTTCTCCTTCTCTCCATTATAACAAAGAGAAGAAAAACTTCCACCCTAAGGTGAAAGTTTTATGAACATTCCATGCTACTAGAAATGAAAACTCAGGCTAGAGGGCCTGTCGCTATCAGCTACAGGCTTTGTATCTTAGTCTACTGATTTGAGGGCTTCGAGCATGTCTACTTTTCGGAGATAATGGTCAACATAAATTCCTAACAGGATCAAGAGAAGGATCATTCCTCCGACAGGAAAGAGAAAAACTCCAAGTCCCACTTTAGGGTAAAAGAGAATGGCATCTGGTGCAATCATGGCAATGAGGAATTGGTGAAGATAATAACCACCCACTAATCCCAAAAGGATCCCTATGATAGACAATAAGATAGTTTCGCGGTAAATATAGAGCGTCACTTCCTTATTATGGAATCCTAAGACCTTAATGGTCGATAATTCCCGGATCCGCTCCGCCACATTGATATTGGTTAAATTATACAAGATCACGATGGCTAGCAAGATCGATACGACTACTAGAATCATCATAGTGGTGTCCAAGGATTTGGCAACTGAATTAAAGAGGGAAATCATCGAAGCATTCTGACTAACCGCCTTCACAGCTGCAAGTGCCATCATATCCCGACTAATAGCCTGCACTTGTCGTGTAGAAGGATTTTTCAACTGCACCAAATAGCTATTTGCTGAAGTCCGCTTTCCGTAGATCTTTTGGTAACTTGCCTGATCCATATAGACAAAATGGCCGACATAATTTTCAGTGATTCCTGCCACCTTAAAAGAGTGACCATCTAGGGTCAGTCGATCCCCAACTGTAACCTGGGCTAGTTGTGCTAGTTTGCTACTGATGATAACCCCTTTCTTTAGAGACAAAGATTCCCCTTGCTTGAAAGAACGCAGGCTGACAAAGGGAGAAAAATCTGCACAATCCGTAACCAACATCGTAACGGTCTGCTTGTCGTGTCCATTTTTTAAAGAAGCTTCAATGACCTTACTATAGATAGCTCGATAATCCTTGATGTCTGATTTTGCCAGACGATTGGTTAGTTCTTTGCTTTCTTGGTAGGAGGCATTCGTTTTTTTGGCTACAATCAACTCATAAGATAGGATCTCTTGAAATTGGCGTTTGGAAACACTTCCTACAGAAGATTGAATCCCTAGCCCTGCAAAGAGAAGAGCAACAGAACCCGCCACTCCAAAAATGGTCATCAGCATCCTTTGTTTGTAACGAAAGAGATTGCGAGCAGTAACCTTGTGCGTGAAATTCAGACGCTTCCAAATAAAATGGACACGCTCCAGAAAAATTTTCGAACCGGATACTGGTGGTTTGGGCAGTAATAAAAGATTGGCTTCTTCTTTTAATTCCTTACGAGCAACCCAGTAAGCTGGAAGCACACTCGCGACGAAAGACAGTCCAAGAGCAATCAGAGTAATATCCCTATAAAAATACTCTCTGCTCTCTCCAATCACCATCCCTTGCGTAATAATGTTGGAGATGATTCCCGATAGGAAATAATGCCCCAACAAGCTTCCTAGAAGGGTTCCAATCGTACCAGCAAAGAATCCATAGAGGACAAATTTGAGAATGATGTCCTTGGTTCGATAGCCCAACGCCTTAAAAACGCCTGCATTGGTCCGCTCTTCATCGACAAAGCGCGTCATCGTGGTGAAGGTCACCATGGCTGCTACCAGATAAAGAACGACCGGAAAAATATTTCCGATAGCAGAGATACTGCTACTAGCATTGCTATACATCAGGTAACCTTGTCCGCCTGGCATGGTCTTGCGATCATAAACATGATAAGTTGGAATTTCTAGCTGATCTCGCTCGGTTTTGGCTTTTTTTAGCTCCTCCTCTTTTTTTGCAAGTTCCTTTTCACCTGCAGTCCAGTCCTTCTTTTTCTGATCCAGTTGTTCTTTAGCTTGATGGATTTTTTCTTGACTGGCTACTCGCTCTTTAGCTGGCAGAAATGGAGCTAGTTTACTGAGCTGCGTCTCCTGCAAGTCTAATTGCTTTTGAGCCTGATCGATCTGATTCTTGGCTGACTGTAATGTTTCCTTGGCACGACTGAGTTCTTTCTGGCCTTTTTGGATCTGCCCATCCGCCTCCTTCTTGAGTCTTTGATAGCGAGCCTTTCCATTGTCTTTCAGAAATTTTTCTAACTCTTCTTGGTGAGCTTCGAGCCGTTTTTGGTAGGCTTGCGAAAAAGAATCCAAAGATCTCAGATCATCAAACTGGATCCGCGCCATCACAGGGAGTTTAGTCGTAAAGACCTCTTTTGAAACCAGAGCATAGGCATCCAGATTCCCACTGCCACTCATGGCAGTGCCTAAATTCTTTTGAGACCACATCTCAGAGGATTGAACAAAGCCAACAATGGTGAATTGCTTTTGCTTTAAACTAGACCTAGTTCCCGCCTTTTCTTCAAGTGTGAGGGTATCCCCTAATCGATAACGATCCTCCCAAAAACTCGCTAGGGCCAATTCCCCTTCTTTTTGAGGCAGACGCCCCTTGGTCACACGAAAAGAAGAGAGACTCTTTGGGGGAGAAAAAAGTCGGATTGCCTTTCCTGTTCCTTTCAACGTCAGATCCAGCAGTGAACCAAATTCGACACGCGTCCCTTTGAGTCCTAAAAGCTCCTCTTGGTCTACCTGGTCTAATCCCAAGTCCCCCATGACAGCAAGATCTAGCATCTTTTGTTGCTGAATAAACTGGTTAGCCGTTCGATGCATATTTGGAGTAGTCACCTTTAAGCCTACCAAGGCCAAGCTTCCCAACAACATCAAGGTTAAGATGGAGAGAAAACGTCCTTTTGAATGTGTAAAAGAACCAAACAGATCCTTCCAATAGACTTTTCGTTTCATGCTAGCACCTCTTCTAATACTCTAGTGTAGCAATATCTTGAGGAAGCTCATTGATTTCTACCGACTTGACCTTGGCATCATGCATGCGAATCACACGGTCTGCAATCGGGGCTAAAGCAGCATTATGGGTTACGATGATGACCGTCGCTCCCTTTTTACGAGACATGGCCTGTAAAATCCCCAATACTTGCTTACCTGTCTGGTAGTCTAAGGCTCCTGTAGGCTCATCGCAAAGGAGAATTTTAGGGTTTTTCGCCACTGCCCGAGCAATCGCCACCCGTTGTTGCTCTCCACCTGACAATTGGGCAGGAAAATTATCAAGACGATTGCCAAGTCCTACTTCTCTTAAAACGGCTTCCGGATCCAAGGCATCAGAGACGATTTCTGAAGCCAATTCGACATTTTCCTTGGCTGTCAGATTGGCTACTAAATTATAAAATTGAAAGACAAAGCCAACGTCATCTCGTCGATAATCCGTTCGTTGATGGGAATTGAGCTTAGAAATATCCACCCCATCAATCAGGACCTGTCCTTCGTCATTCGTGTCCATCCCTCCTAAGATATTGAGAACTGTTGATTTTCCAGCTCCTGACGCCCCTAAAATAATGACCAATTCGCCTTTTTCAATCTCAAAAGAAACATCCTGATTAGCGAGAATCTCCGTTTCTCCACTAGTGTATCGCTTGTAACAGTGCTGCATTTCGATGTAGGCCATTTTTTCTCTCCTCCCTCCTATTTCCTAACTCTATTATAGTCCTTTTCTGATAGATTACAAAGAAATCGAGGCATCACCAATAGTGATTCTTCCTCATTATCATGAACTATTATAAATTTTATGCTATAATTAGAGAGAAATTTGATTTATTCTTAGAAAGAAGGCTCATCATGAGTTTACAACAGTTTGAAAGGAAATCTCTTCAAGAAATCAACCAGTCTATTGACGTGCCAAAAGGCATCCCCTTTTGGAAGACTCTTCTACTCTTTTCAGGACCAGGAAGTCTGGTAGCTGTCGGCTATATGGACCCGGGAAACTGGATTACCAGTGTGGTCGGAGGGGCACAATACCGCTACCTCCTCTTATCAGTGGTTCTTCTCTCCTCTTTAATCGCCATGCAGTTGCAACAAATGGCTGGTAAACTAGGAATTGTCCATCGTAAGGACCTGGCCCAAACAACCGCCCATCACTTGCCAAAATGGCTTCGCTATACCCTTTGGATTGTGATCGAGCTTGCCCTGATGGCGACAGATTTAGCAGAAGTCATCGGATCAGGGATTGCCCTCCACCTTCTTTTTGGCTGGCCCTTGCTTTTTTCCATTCTGATCACCATCTTTGATGTCTTCCTCTTATTGGGGCTCATGCATCTAGGATTTCGAAAGATCGAGGCCATCGTATCAACCTTGATCCTCACAATCCTTGCGATTTTTGGTTATCTGGTTTTCCTATCGAAACCAGATATCGGGGGAATCTTTGCTGGATTCCTGCCTCAAAAAGAAGTACTGGGAATTGGGCTTCCAAAAGGAAATGAAGCCTTGACCTTGGCACTTGGAATCATCGGGGCAACGGTGATGCCCCACAACCTCTACCTCCACTCTTCCATTTCGCAAACGCGAAAAGTTGATTATAAGGATCCAGCAGATATCAAACGGGCAGTGCGCTTTATGACCTGGGATTCAAATATTGAATTGAGTTTGGCTTTTGTCGTCAACTCCCTCCTCTTGATTCTTGGAGCGGCCCTCTTCTTCGGGCACGGAGATAAGATTGGTGCTTTCTCTAGCATGTACAATGCCCTCAAGGATAACCATATTGCTGGTGCCATCGCAAGTCCTTTCTTGTCCACTCTCTTTGCCATCGCTTTGTTAGCTAGTGGTCAAAATTCAACCATTACTGGGACCCTAACCGGTCAAATCGTTATGGAAGGTTTCTTGAGATTCCGCCTGCCACAATGGGTCGTTCGTCTCATGACTCGGATCATTGCCCTTCTTCCTGTCATCGTCGTTGCGATCTTATTTGGAGATCAGGAACATGTCCTTGACGACCTTCTGGTTTATTCTCAAGTCTTCCTATCAGCGGCTCTTCCTTTTTCTATCTTCCCTCTGGTTTATTTCACCTCCAACAAGGAAATCATGGGAGAACATGTCAATGCGAAGTGGAATACTTTCTTAGGCTATCTCGTTGCGATTGTCTTAACTATCTTAAATTTCAATCTGATCGTGACAACTTTTATCAAATAAAGAGAGAGTGGGACAGAAATCGGTAATTCGTTAGAATTCGATTTCGTCGTCCCACCTCCGAACAGTTGAGTAGGGCTGTAAAAACTGATGAAATCAGCGTAGTAGAGCCCACTCAACCACTGCGTCTTGCTCGACAATCCAAAGACAATTGAGAGACTAGGACTTTTGTCCCAGCCTCTTTTTATTTATTACACTCCCTTTTCCATCTTGCTCCTCCATTTCCTAAAAATTTCCTGACCATTTTTTTAGGAGGGAATTATTTTAAATCACTAATTGTTGTGAGGTTTTCACAAAATCTTGTCAGTGCCCGTCATTCATAAACTTGTAAAATTTTTGTACACTTTTCGTTATCTGTACAAAAATGAGAATTGTTGTCTAATTTATTCTTTTGGAGTATAATGCTATTTGTTAGTGTCGTAAAATTATTTAACATATAAATTATTTTAACGTCAAATAAAAATAAACAGATTGATACAACTACAGAAAGGAACATATGGTACGCCAAAGACAAACAACAACCAAGTCAGACTTACGAAATGCGCTCTCAAAACTCCTCTTGCAACAACCTTTTGAAAGCATCACTATTCGACAATTAACCGAAACCGCTGGAATTAACCGCGGGACCTTCTACTTGCACTATGTCGATAAATACGACATGTTTGAGCAAATGAAATTGGACATGATGCAAGAATTAGATAGCCTCTTCGTTGAAGGAAGCCCTGTCAAGGTGAACTTTCTCAATGTCTTGACTGCTATTAAAGAGAATTATGATTTTATTTATGCATTGTCACAATCCTGTTGCTCGGACTTCCGTAAATTGGTAAGAAGTTTTACCCTACATGCACTGGACGATACTCCCCATGCAAAGGAACATATCATTTCAGATTTTCAAGTTCCATACAAGTATGGTCTAGAGATTTTCATCGCTACGATTGAATCTGTGATTGTGACCTGGTTAGAATCCGGTGCGAAAGAAGAGCCAATCGAAATCGGGACGATCATTCTCAGCGTCTGCGACTTTGCTAGCTGGAACTAAATTCCCCAACCTTCTCCTACCTTTATGGAGAAGGTTTTTCTTTTTGGCAAGTGAACAACATTCAGATCACCTTGTTCAACTTGTTTGTAGAAAGCAAAAAAGCAGGATGCTAGGATCCTGCTTTTTCTCTATTTTTTCTTTGCCAACATGGTTGCAAATCGAAGTTGAATCCGATGGCCATTCTCATCTCGACGATGGAGATGGCCAGGATTTTCATTATATTTGACCAATTCCCAATCCTTGTAATACTCCGCCAATTCTCCTTCTTTAAAGGTGAACGAGAAAGGCATCTGGCAAGGATAATCTTCTGTATCCATGGCACAGACAATGAGATGGTAGCCACCTGGATTGGTATGCTCTTGCATATTGCGGATAATCGCTGGAATCCGATCAGCGTCTAAAAACATGAGGACCACAGTCGATACGATGAAATCATAGTTTTGGGTAAGAGCTGCAGCATTGATATCATAGAGACCCACAGGCATGTCCAGATCTTCCTCAGCGACAATACTTTGTAAGATCTCAAGAGCCAGTTCATTTTGATCTACAGCTGTCACATCAAAGCCATGTTGGGCCAAAAAGAGGGCGTTACGGCCTTGCCCGCATCCTAGATCCAGCGCCTTTCCAGCTGGGACAATTTCCACTGCTTCTAGTACTTCTGAATGGACAGGATTGGTGTTGTATTTTTTTGGGAAATAGTCTTTTGGCTCACAGTAAAATTCCAAGTACCACTCCACATCGTCCGTCGCTGCTTCCACACGGTGCCAGGCCTGGGGCTCAGCCATGGGGTTTTCTGCTCCTGCTTCAAAGAGGTGGCTCGCGATTTCTTCCCCCTCTTCGGTCAATTCAATAAATCGTAACTGACCCTTTAAAACAGTAATCTTCCCCCAGGTTCCGACCTTGGTATTGTGCTTTCTTTGAAGAGCTTCTGGCATGGTATCCTTGGTCCAGATAGGCATGCGCTTGTAAGCAATCAATTTTTGTGTCATGCTACTTCTCCTTTTTCTTTCACTACTCTTATCATACAGAAAAAAGCCCCTTTTTACAAGTTGGAAAAAGAGGCTCCGCTTTCTAGCGAAACCTCCTTGTTAGGATCTATTCATCCTCTTTATTTTTTGATTTTTTATAAAAGAATCCAGCTAAACTAAATCCACAAACAGCCAATACTCCAAGAAGGACTGAGAAGACCACACTTGAATCTTGAGTCTGGCTAGCCTTTTTAGGGGTATCTCCGAGCGCTTCCTGACAAGTTTCTGGCTTCTTGTCTGAACTGTCTTTTTCAGCAGCAGCCATTAAATTCGCTTTGTTATAGCCATCGTAGACAAAGTCAGCTTCCAAGCCCTTTTCTTCACGAATCTTATCTTCCATTTCCTTTTCAGTAGCCTTGATTTGTTTGAAGATTACATCTGCTCGATCCATGGATTCCTTAGTAACTTCACCTTGAAGAGCTTTGGCTTGCTCATCTGTGAGACCACTATATTTTTTATCCAAAGCAGCTTGTTCCTTGATCCAGCCGGCTTCCATTTCTTTCCATTTATCTTGGATACTGGTGCCAAAGAGGTCTGGATATTTCATGACCATTTGGTCGATATGCCAAACAGCCCAATACCATGAAGTAGGATCATACTTAGCAGAGCGGACTTTAAAGGCACCGTAGGTGTCATTGACTAAGCCATAGAATGGAACATATGGGGTATTGCGACTTTGGGCGAGACCCAACCAAACGATTCCACCAAATGGACTTGGCAAGTCTTTCTTGATTTGATAGACATGGGCATCAATGACGTTTTCATTTCCTAGAGCATACTTGTATTTCTTGGTATCAACTTTTTTACCTGGTTCGGCCAAGTCATCTGCTGTAAATTGTTTGAGGTGTTCGAAACGGTTCCGTTGTTCGGCGAAAACATCTTCTAGACTATACCTCTTAGAAGGATCCGTTGGTTTACGAAGTAGATCAAAGTGTTGATCATCATATTTGACATCCGCTTTTGGATCCATCAAGGTAATCCCTGCATAGGTCCGTGAGCGGTTGCGTTCGGTGTATTCGTCCGGACCATAAGAGTCCGCAATATGGAACTTGCCATCCTTATCCGTCTTGTAATGGTCGGCTTTCTTAGCTACTGCTTCTACATCTTTTGAAGCAATGACATTGTCCTTGTCCTTGAGATCCACATGTCCCAGATAGTAGGTATTGGCAAAAATAGCATAGCGGTCTTGTGGGAATTTAATAGCCACATATTGGTGACCTGAGAGGATTTCCATGTACCAGAGCTCATTTTTATCTGCTACAACGATAATGTTCCCTTCGGCAGAACCTTTTTCATCCAAGGTCTTGGCAACAATTTCGATTCCTTCTCGAGCAGTTTTTGCACGAGGCAAGACCAAGTCGATCATGGAAGCTTCTGGTAGGCCATCCTTGACCAAAGGGTCGGCTTTCAAAATCTTGTCATGAGGAGTCGCTGATACTGTCGCTGTCATTGACACGCCCACTTCATTAAAACCATGAGCTCCGAAATTCCCGTTACTTCCATCACCACGCGCAGCATCATAGGTCGCTGTGTACTTCATTTCATGGCTCAAATGAGGATAGGTAAAGCCATTGGACTCATCTTCGATCTTATCCCCTTCCTTGTAGTCCTTTGCTGGAACTACAACAAAGTTTTGATTGTGGCGCCCGCCATCTGGTGCATAGGGATAGTCCTCTGTACGACCGTACAGCATGGAGCCATCCGTGGTTAAGTCCTTCCCTACAATGAAGGCCGAACAGGCTTGTGCGACCTGCACAGGGAAGAGAGCGATTAGCATGAGGCCAAACAGTAGTTTGAATAGGATTTTCTTCATAGTCTTTCTCCTTATTGACTACAAAAGAGGCTAGAAAAACTTTCAAGCCTAAGAAAAGCAACTATACCAACACCCTAATTTTAGTATATAATATAAGCAATCATTTTGCAAGCGATTACAAGCAGAAACCATAAAAAAGACAGATCTGAAACAAGTTTCAAAACTGCCTTTTTCTTTAACGTGTATTGTATTGTTTCATGACCCGTGCAATATCCCGGTTTTGTTCCCGACGTTTGATAGATTCACGCTTGTCATAATCATGTTTCCCTTTAGCGAGCCCCAAAAGCAATTTGGCATAGCCGTCCTTGAGATAGACCTTCAAAGGCACCAAGGTCATTCCGGTCCCTTTGGTGTCTTGGTCCAGCTTTTGGATTTGCTTTTTATGAAGAAGGAGCTTGCGACGACGGTCTGGGTCTTGGTTCCAGATATTCCCTTCCTCGTAAGGGGAAATGTGGACATTGCTAAGCCAAACTTCGCCATTTTTTACTTGTGCAAAGCCATCTTTCAAGTTAATGCGTGCTGCACGGACACTTTTGATCTCTGTCCCCGTCAACACCATCCCTGCTTCAATCGTATCCACGATGGTGTAGTCATGTCTCGCCTTTTTATTTTGCGCGACTACCTTTCCTTCGCCCTTTGCCATGTTTGGCTCCTTTCTTTGCTACTTCCTTGTAAAATGGTTTCTTCCCTTTTTTCTTTTTGGTTTTAGAGGAAGAATCTTTCCGCTTGTCATCTTTTCTAGCGGTTGATCCCTTAGAAACTTTTTTGTCCTTGCGTCTGCGATCCCTGTGGTTGCCACCTCGGTCACGTCCTTTAGACTTGAGGCCTTTTTCGACGACATCCCATTCACTTGGAATATAAGAGAAATCAATCTCTCCTGTCATCTTGTCGGCTCTTTCTACCTTGATCCGGATTTGCTGACCGACACGGAAGGTCACTCCTGATTTTTCTCCGCGAAGGGTTAGATCTCGTTCGTTAAAATGGTAGAATTCAGGAAGATTGGTAATATGGATCAAACCTTCAACCGTATTTGGCAACTCCACAAAGAGGCCAAATTTCACCACACTGGAAACCACAGCATCGTACTCTTCTCCAACATAGTCTTCCATGTATTCAGCCTTCTTCATGGCTTCTACTTCGCGCTCTGCATCAATAGCTCGGCGTTCTCGACTAGAGGATTGGCTGGCAATGTCTGGAAGGACTTGTTCAAAGTGTTCAGCTACTTCTTGGGATTTCCCATATTCGCGCACCATTCGATGAACCATCAGGTCCGGATACCGACGGATGGGACTGGTAAAGTGGGTATAATACTCAGCAGCAAGCCCATAGTGGCCATGGTTGTGCTCTGAGTAACGGGCCTGTTGCATCGAGCGCAACAACATCATCGAAAGGACATCTGCATAGGGTTCTCCTTCAACCTTGCGCATAATTTCTTGCAGGGCTTCTTGGCTCATCTCACTAGCCGTTCCGTAGATCTGGATCCCAAAGCTAGAAGCATAATCGATAAACTTCTGTACTTTTTCTGCTTTCGGATCTTCGTGGATCCGGTAGATGAACGGCAGCTTCAGTCGCGTAAAGTGTTCCGCTACCGTTTCATTGGCAATCAACATAAAGGACTCAATCATCCGCTCGGCAATCCCTCTTTGACGCAAAACGATATCAACTGGTTTTCCTTCTTTATTGACCAAGATTTTAGCCTCATTGGTATCAAAATTAAGGGCTCCGCGGCGAATCCGCATGCTTTCTAAAATGCCATGCAAGGTGGCCATTTGATGAATACTTGGGACAATTTTCTTAAAGGTTTGAGCCTTTTCTTCGTCGCCTGCTAAGATATCATTGACGTCGCTATAGGTCATTCGGAAGGTTGTATTGATCACTGTTTGGGTAATGGTATGCTTGACAACCTTGCCATGAGGATCAATCTCCATGATGGCAGACTGGGTCAGGCGATCCACATTCGGATTCAAAGAACAGATCCCATTGGACAGACGCTCGGGCAACATGGGTACTACTCGGTCGGTCACATAGACAGAGGTAGCACGATTTAGAGCTTCCTTGTCGAGTGCTGAACCTTCTGTAACATAATAAGAAACATCTGCGATGTGAACCCCCAGCTCAAAGTTGCCGTTCTTGAGTAGCTTGATATGGACTGCATCGTCCAAGTCTTTGGCATCTGCCCCATCAATCGTAAAGGTAATCTCCTCTCGCAGATCCAATCGCCCCTCTAAATCCTTTTTAGACGGTGCATCTGGAACCTGTTCAGCCTCTTTCAGCACTTCTTCTGGAAATTCTGAGACAATGTCCATGGATTCTAACACTTCCAAGACATCGATTCCTGGATCTGTTACATGACCGACCACATCCCGCACGGTTGCCACAAAATAATTGTGCTTGCGGCTCGGGTATTGATCTATTTCGACCTTGAGGATTTCGGTCCCTTCCAATTGGATGGCTGGCTTCTTCACATAGATCAACTGGCTGATCTTTTGATTTTTCGAACGAATGTAGCCGGCATATTTAGGTTTTTCCTCATCCAGAACGATTTGTCCAACCACCGTTTTGATGCTATGCTCCAGAACATCAATAATTTTGGCTTCTGCTGCCGTTCCCTTGTTTCGGTCTGCTACCTTGGTAATGACGATCTCAACGGTGTCACCATCGATAGCGTGGTTGACATCATTTCGGCCAACAAAGAGGTCCTCTTCTTCGCCCTCTAAACTGACAAAGCCAAAGCCATTTTTATGGGCATGAAAGATCCCCTTGAGCGTAATGGCCGGGGCCTTCTTTTGAGCCAAACGAAGAGAGCCATCATCTTCGAATTTCAACTCATGGCGGCGTTCCATCATAGAGATGGTCTTGACCAAGTCACGGAAATCCTTTGACCCTTCTTTTCCTAGAGCTGCTGCTAGATCATTGATCTGGACTTTGTCATGCTCTTGTAAATATTCTTTAATACTTGTTTTCATTGATTTATTTGCTGGTTATCCAGCCTCCTTTTTTCTATCTACTTGTGTCTTTGTTTTGCAAAATAAAAATAGGCAAAGACAATGTCTGAGCCTATCTTATCTACTAGAAAGTACCATTAAGATCATCGCGATCAATAACCAAAAGAAGATCATAATAGCTGTTAAACGCTGCATCACGGCTTCAAACCCGCGCGCTTTTGAACGTTCAAACAAGTCATTTGAGCTTGCGTCAAAGACGTTGCTCGATTGGTTTTTTGTTGGTTGCATAAAAATTGCGATAATAATCAATACTGATAATACTAGTAAAATAGTTGTTAATGCTCCGCTCATATTCAAAACTCCTTAAAATCTTCACTATTATACCATGAAAATCATTTTGATTCAATATGTAAGGTTACTTTTCTTTCCTTGGGACAATACTTCAAGACCTCGATCTTTTCAGGATGGGTTTTGGTATTTTTACTGGTCAAATAATTCTGACTCCCACAGCTGGTGCAGGTCAATTGAACTTTAATTCGCACGTACGTCTCTCACTTTCAAATACTTTCTAAATAAGAATAAGAGGAACATCAAATCGGTAAAAGCCAAAAGGGCTGTACCGTAAAATACCCAATGATAGCCAAAATGCATGAAAATACTCGACCCCATCATTGGCCCTAATACACCACCTAAGTAATAAAAGAGCTGGTTGTAGCTAAAGATCCGAGAGATCCCTTCAGGAGGGGTTAAACGATTCAATAATGCAGAAACTCCAGGTAGTAGGGCTCCTGTCCCGATCCCAAAGAGGAAGCGTAAAATCCCTAATTGAAGGGGTGATTGCGCTTGGGCACAAAGAATATAGAGACAGCCACTATAGAGAAGGGCGATTAATAAGAGTCGGTGATTCCCGATTCGGTCTCCGAGTTTTCCCATCCAACCTGAAAAGAGCATACTGGAGACTCCCATAGCCGAAACAATCATCCCTGATACAAAGATCAGGTTATCTCTTTGTCCCAAAGCCCGCACATAAAGAGGCAGGATCGGAGAAATAGATTGGGCGATCATTTGAATGGTCATGCTGGTCAAAAAGAGTCCCAAGAGGATATCTTTTTGCTGAATGGACATGAGTAACTCCCAGCTGGATTTTTGTTCTTCTTTTGGAAGGGGTTCGTACTCTTCCTCAATACCCCAGAAGGTTAAGAGGGAAACCAAAAATAAGAAGAAGCCGACCAAGAGAAAGACATTGCGCATTCCCAGATTTTCAGCAATGAGTCCTCCAATCAAAGGCCCCATCAAGGTTCCAGCCACGACACCGGTCGACAAGGTCCCTAGGGCATAGCCGGATTGGTCCTTGGGAACTTGACTGGCAATCAAGGCTGTACTATTAGGGACAAAGCCTGA
This sequence comes from Streptococcus sp. HMSC072G04, assembly GCF_001813295.1. Taxonomy (GTDB): domain Bacteria; phylum Bacillota; class Bacilli; order Lactobacillales; family Streptococcaceae; genus Streptococcus. Next base: position 28,585 of record NZ_KV812036.1, on the reverse strand, counting down.
AAAGACCCCATTGAGCAAACGCAGGACCAAGAGCCAAAAGACAGAAGGGACAAAGGCAATGCCTCCCATGGTCAGCGTCATGGCAATGGAAGCTCTAAGCATCATAGGTTTTCGACCATAGCGGTCGGCCAGGCTCCCCCAGATGGGGGACATGATCGCAGAAGTCACAGAAGAACTCGCGACGGCAATCCCAGCATAAAGGGGAACAGCCTTACCCGTAACACCCAACTCTTCCACAAAGAGGGCCATAAAAGGGACGACTAAAGAAAGGCTGGCTCCGATGAAAAAGCACCCGATCCAGGCAATATATAGATTTTTACGCCAATTGATTTCTCTTGTGATAAAATCATCTTCTTTCTAATTGTTGTAGGGCTGCATCTAATTGGGCATAGAGGGCAGCAAGATCGTCATTATTGTCTAAGACCAGATCTGCATGGGCTCTTTTTTCATCTAGCGGCATTTGAGACGCAATGCGTTCTTGGGCCTGCAGTTCTGATAAGTGGTTGCGTTCCACCAGGCGTTTGAGCTGGGTTTCTTTTGATACAGCTACCAACCAGACAGATTCAAACCACTCTTCATAGCCTTGTTCAATTAAGAGTGGAATATCCATAAAAAAGATATCGGATTGTGCAGCTTGTCTATCTCTTACCTCTGCTAGAGCCTCACGAATAAGCCTGCCTTGTACGCGATTGGACCAGTTTCTTTCACTAGGATTTGAAAAGATCCGCTGACCTAAAGCGACGCGGTCCAGCTCTCCTTCTTTGGTAAGGATCTCTCTCCCAAAATGATCTACTAGGACACGGTAGAGAGCTCCTCCTGGTGCTTGCAAGTCATGGACCACTCGATCAGCATCAATAACCGGATAGCCTTTTTCTCTCAAATAGGAGGTGACAGTGGACTTTCCTGAAGCAATCCCTCCTGTTAATCCAATGATTCTCGCCATCTAGTTCTCCTTTTGGCAGTGAGGGCAAAAATGGGTTCCACGTCCCCCCAGCTGAATTTTCTCAATCGGCGTCCCGCAGCGCAAACAAGGCTGGCCTGTTTTCCCATAGACCTGGTGTTCTTCCTGCATGGTGCCATCTTCTCCAAAAGCATTGCTGTAGGAGCGAATGGTGGAGCCACCCTTTTCAACAGCTTGAGCAAGCACAGCAATCGTTTCTTTGCGGATTACTTTGGCTTCTCTAGCAGTCAAGCTTTGACCCAAACGGGCTGGATGAACCTTGGCTCGATAAAGGACCTCATCCACATAGATATTGCCCAAACCAGCTACTAATTTTTGGTCTAAAAGAGCTGATTTAATGGGTTTCTTTGATTTTTTAAGAGCTGCTTGGAAGGCTGGTGCTTTAAAATCCGCTTCCGTCGGCTCTGGACCAATTTTTTTCGCCAAAAAATAGCTGTCGACAAGCTCAGGTACTAGGACTTCCATGGTCCCAAACTTGCGGACATCTTCATAGACCAGGGTGCTACCATCTGTAAAATGAAAGAAGACATGGGCATGCTTGCGAAGAGGAACCTCGTCTGGATAAAAGAAATACTTGCCTTCCATCCGCAAATGCGAGATGAGGACCAGATCCGTCAGATAAAATAAAAGGTATTTCCCACGGCGCCCCATGACCCGAATTTCTTGGCCTGGGAGATCTTGACGAAAAGTATCCAGATCCGTCTGAATCATCTTTGGATACTTTACTTCCACGGACTGGATGGTTTTCCCAAGAATTAATTTCTCAAGACCGCGTCGAACCGTCTCTACTTCTGGTAATTCAGGCATAGCTTCTCCTTCTCTAAAAACAAGAAGCAGGCTTCTGCCCACCTCTTCTTAATATTCTTTTTCGTTGTATCCGAAATCAGCTAGGTCTAATTTCTTATCCCGCCAATTTTTCTTGACCTTGACCCAGGTTTCTAGGAAGACCTTGTCCCCTAGCATGAGCTCGATATCCTTACGCGCAAGGGTTCCAATCTTCTTGAGCATGGCGCCACCTTTTCCGATGACAATCCCTTTTTGGCTATCGCGCTCGACCATGATGGTTGCACGGATATGAACCTTATCTGTCTCCTCATCCCGCTTCATAGAATCCACGACTACTGCAACAGAGTGGGGAATTTCTTCCCGCGTCAAATGCAAGACCTTTTCACGGATCATTTCAGAGACCAAGAAGCGCTCTGGGTGGTCAGTGATTTGGTCAGCAGGGAAATATTGGAACCCTTCTTCTAAGTTTTCACTTAAAATATCAATCAAACGCGAAACATTGTTTCCTTGAAGGGCTGAAATCGGCACGATTTCCTTGAAATCCATCTGACTACGGAAGTCATCGATTTGCGCCAAGAGTTGGTCAGGGTGCACCTTGTCGATCTTGTTGACCACCAGAATAACCGGCACCTTAGCAGCCTTGAGACGCTCGATGATCATGTCATCGCCCTTTCCACGTGGATTATCTGCTGGCACCATAAAGAGAACGGTATCCACTTCTCGAAGGGTGCTATAGGCCGACTCCACCATGAAGTCTCCAAGCGCTGTCTTTGGTTTGTGAATCCCTGGGGTATCGATAAAGACGATCTGTTCCTTATCCGTCGTATAAATCCCCATAATCTTATTGCGCGTTGTCTGCGCCTTGTCACTCATGATGGCAATTTTTTGCCCCATGACGTGGTTCAAAAACGTTGACTTCCCAACATTGGGACGTCCTAAAATGGCTACAAAGCCTGATTTAAATGTCATATTATCCTTTCACGAGGGCATACTCCCTCTTATCCAAATACCAAGGCCCAGAATTTGGGCACAAAAATCACCAGTCCTGTTAGTAGGGCAAAGCCTGATACGACGAGGACTGCTCCAGCTGCCATGTCTTTGGCATTCTTTGCCAACATGGAGAAATGGTAGTTACTCGCTAAATCCACCACATTTTCAATGGCTGAATTCATAATTTCAAAAGCAATCACCAAGGTGATGCTGAGCAATAAAAAGAGCCATTCTGTCGCAGAAATCCTAAATACCAAACCAGCAAGAATTGCTACAAGGGCTGATAAGGCATGCTTGCGCATATTGCGCTCTTCCTTGATCGCAGTGAAAATTCCTGTTATCGCAAACTCCAGGCTTGAAGTGAAGTCCCGATTTTTCCATTTTCTCTTATTGTCTTGTGAGTCCATAGGCTGTCAAAATCTCTTCCTGTAAGCCAAACATTTCCTTTTCTTCTTCCGGCGTATAGTGATCATAGCCATTGATGTGAAGAAAACCATGCACTGCTAAAAATCCCATTTCGCGCTCAAAGCTATGGCCATATTCTTCGGCTTGCTCCCGCGCCTTGTCAATTGAAATAAAGAGCTCACCAATATAGGTATCGAATTCAGCCATCATCTCTGCCAATTCTGGATTTTCTGCAAGGTCTTCCTCATCAAAAGAAATCTCCATCTCTGGCTTGTATTCTAAACTGATGACATCCGTCGGACGATCCGTATCACGGTATTCAAGATTTAGTTCATGACTGCGTTCATTGGTTACAAAAGTCACAGCCATTTCCTTGTCTTCTTTCCCAATTTTTTGAGCAGCAAATTCTAAAATTTCTTGCGTTTGTTTTAAGATTTCGTCAGAGACTTGACCAGTCTCATCTACCATTTCAATATACATCTGGATCACCTCACTATTATCACTTTATTATATCACAAAAACCAGCCTATATACTAGATACAGGCTGGTTTAAAATATAGATCCGCAGTTTTTCATATCAAAATATCAAGAAAGATATAATAATTTTTATTTTTTTGATCATTCAAGACACTAATAAAACTTTCCGCCGTGAGAAAAGTGCTTGAAACAGTACTGTTTCAAGCACTCGGGAGTTTTGAGACTTTAGGCTCAAAACTAAGTCATGGAACTTCCTGGATTGCTGAAATCATCCACTGGATAATTTCACCTAATGTCCGTAATTACATAAGGAAAGTTTCTAAGAATCTTTTATCCCAGATATTAACCAGCTTATATCTAAAATATAGTCTGTTTATTACAAAGATAAATTAGCTAGGGATTTTCCTCGTCTTAAACAGTGGAACTCATCTTACACCACTGTTTGCTGGATGGCATTCATCTGGGCATAGATCCCGCCTTGTGCGACTAGTTCCTCGTGTCTACCAAGCTCCACAATGCGTCCTTCAGATAAGACTAAGATCTGATCCGCGTCTTGGATAGTGGACAAGCGATGGGCAATGATAAAGGTGGTCCGGCCCTTTTGCAGGACTGCCATAGCCTTCTGGATGATTTCTTCTGTTTCCGTATCAATGTGAGAGGTTGCCTCATCCAAAATCAGAATTTGCGGATTCATATAGAGCGTCCGCGCAAAGGAAATCAATTGGCGCTCACCACTTGAAAAGGCGGATCCTTTTTCTACGACTGGATGGTCGATTCCCTTTTCAAGGCGCTCTACAAAGGGCCAAGCCCCGACTTTTTTCAGCGCATCTTGGACCGCCTCCCGATCAATGTGATCCTGACTCATGGCCACATTACTAGCAATAGTCCCTGTAAATAGATAAGGATCCTGCAGAACAATCCCCATGTGGCTTCGCAGGCTCTCACGAGAAACTTGGCGAATATCTTGACCATCGATCAAAATCGCTCCTTCTTGAGGATCATAAAAACGATAGAGTAGATTCATAATGGAAGACTTACCCGATCCAGTATGACCCACAAGAGCAATGGTTTGACCTGGACTAGCCTGAAAGGCAATATCCCGCAGAACTGGCTTGTCTTCTTCATAGGCAAATTGAACGTCGTCAAACACGACTTGAGCTTTTTCTATCTTCAGTTTCGATGCACCATCGGCCTCCAACGGTTGGTCTAAGAAAGCAAGGACACGGCTCCCCGTTTCTAAGGATCGCCGAATATTTGGGAATTGACGACTAAGATTGGCCATGAGATCAAATAGATTAATCACATAGTTAATATTGATAAATAAGAAACCAGCCGTCACACCGATATTACCCTGTAGGAAAGAAATCCCAGCGATAGTCAAAATGCCTGCAATCACTAAAAACTTGAGCAATTCCGTCAAGGTCCAAGAAGCAATAGAATCGGCTAAGAGGATTCGATCATTGGCTCCTAACATCTTCTGGGTAGTGGCTTCAAACTCCTCCACCACACCAGGCTCTTGATGATAGAGCTGAATCATACTGGCACCGTGCAAGAGTTCATTGACCTGGGTATTGACCTCGCTTCTCGCATCAAAGAAATCCTTCATAGGCTGGTCCGTCATGACCTTGTAGAGATACTGGATCCCATAGAAAATCGGAAAGACCAAACACAAGAGAAGGCCCATCATAGGACTCAGGTAAAAGAGAATACCTAGGATAAAAAGAAAGCGTACCAAATAGATGACTAAAATCATACAAGAGTTATAAAACTGGGTCCGCAAGGTCTCCGTATCATTGACAATTCTTGTCGCGATCTTCCCAGCCGGCTTATCATCAAAATAAGAAATAGGCAGCCCTTGCATGACTTGAAAGGCTTGATCTCTCAGATTAGCGGTTACTTGATTACTTCCATGTAGCAAGATCCGATTGCCCATGTAGCTTATCAGCTGCCCTAGGCTCAAGACCAAGAGATAAAATCCTCCCATCTGAAGCAAGTCACCTTGCCCGCCACCATGGGTCAGTGCGGTCAAAGGGCCATCGATCATCTTTTGGAGAAGAAAGGGAGACAATTCAGAAAAAATGGTGGCTAGTAAGAGGCAAATAAAGCCAGCAAGAAAGACAGTTGGATAAAGCGTGATCCTCGATAATAATCGTTTTAAAACTTTCATCTTATTCTCCTTCCTGTTTTTGTTGCCGTTGGTATTGTTCATAATACCAGCCTTCTTGAGCCAATAAATCACTAGCCCTACCTTCTTCTACAATACGACCTTGATCCAAGACGATGATCCAATCAGCCTGATGAACAGCCGACAAGCGATGGGAAACAATGATGGTCGTCTTGTCTTTTCGTTCCTTTTGAATCGTGTCAATAATGGCCTGTTCAGTCTTAGCATCCACTGCAGAAAGAGAATCATCTAACAGCAAGAGCTCTGCATCTCTTAAGAAGGCACGCGCCAAAGAGATCCGCTGTTTTTGACCTCCTGATACAGAGACCCCTTTCTCACCGATCAGGGTGTCCATTCCCTGAGACATCCGCTCGAGATCATCCGCAAAAGCAGCTTGGGCTACTGCTTCCACCAAGTCTTCTTGGCTGGCTCCTTTTTTACCAAGCGCTATATTCTCACGGATAGACTTGGAGAATAAAATATGTTCTTGGGAAACATAACCAATTTTTTCTTCGATGGAGTGTCGGTTGTAGTCCACGATCGGTTGCTGGTTGATCAAAAACTCTCCCTCACCAACTGGGTACTGCCGCAAGAATTGTCGAACCAAGCTTGTCTTTCCTGCTCCGGTACGACCAACAATTCCAACCGTCTGTCCTCGCTGGATAGTCCAATCAATGCCTGATAGGCTCTTTCGCTCAGCACCAGGATAGCTGAAAGAATAGTCCTTAAACTGCACCAAATCAATCTGCTCTAGGTAATGAGGACCATCTGACTCCAGATCATCCGTTTCATCAATCACTTCTTTTAATTTTTTATAGGACATTTGCCCTGTCTGGTAGACCAAGATCAAGTCCGCCATCATCCACATAGGCTCAATTAAAAAGACCAAATACAGCTGTAAAGCCAATAATTTGCCAAGGCTCAACTGTCCGCTTGCCAGGGACTGGCCTCCAAATAGCAGGAGCAAGACTGTCGAGAATCCAATAAACAACAGGGCTAAAGGTCCAAAAGAATACTGGATAGAGGCAATTTTATCCCCTGTTTTGGATAGACTGGCCGTTTTTTTCTGAAACTGTTTGACCTGCTGGTCCCGTCTACTATAGGCCCGCATGACACGGATCCCTTCGATCGACTCCAAGACTTCATCATTCAACTGAGCGACCGCTTCCCGGTTTTGCTCAACATACTCCTCCTGCTTTCTACTCAAAAAATAGGTAGAGACGACGAGGAAGATCATGGGAATAAAGGAAATCAAGGTTAATTGCCAAGAAATGAAAAACATGGTCGGAATAATAAAGGCAAACAAGCCACCGCCAAACAGGAGCACCATCATCCCGTAACCAGCCATATCAGCCATCCCATCCACATCTGTCGTAAAGCGCGTCAAGAGATCCCCTGAACGGAATTTCTCAAAAAACGGACGCCGCATAGCTACTAGCTTACGAAACGCTTGTCCCTGAAGGGTCGCCTTGAAATGGACTGACGACTGAAAAAGTCGCAACTGCCAATAAAAAGCCGTCAGGTAATTGAGGATGGCTGATCCTACCAAGAGGACCATATCCCATACAAAGTTGGATTGCGTCAGCGTCTGCTGACTCAAATGATCCACTAAACGCTGGATAACTTGCGTCGGGATCAATAAAGTGTAATCATAAAGGATCAGGACCATAGCGATCTTCACATATCGCCACTTGCGCTCCCTGATATACTCCCAAATAGCTCTGATCATATATTCTCCTTTTCAAAATGGCACAGAAAAACCCAAGCAAGGAGCTGAGAGCAGTCTCAGTCCACACTTGGGCCTTCTGATACCTATCACCAATTCAGTTAAGGCAGGTAAAAATGCATACAAAAAACCCAAGACAGGCTCCTCCATCTTGGGTTCTATTTATAGTTTACATCGAACTCAACTGAGATTGGAGAAGCTGTGTATTCAATTGTGTCATCAAAACATCTACTTTGTTCATGATGGTTTTCTCCTTTCTCTTTGTTGTTCTAACTTTACCACGGATTTCCTTGCTTGTCAACGCTTTTTTGAAAATTATTGAAAAAAGCAAAATTTTTAAGATGGACTCGCAAAAAAAGAAGCCTAGATCTTCTCTAAGCTTCTCTCTTCTGCTATGCTAGTTGCCGGGATTGAACCGGCGACCTCATCCTTACCATGGATGCGCTCTACCGACTGAGCTAAACCAGCAGTACCTATCTACTATATCATGGAGATAGGTCTTTTGTCAATATCCTGACTCATTTTTCTGACAAATATTCTTCCTTAGTGAGGACATAATGAACTCTCGTTACCATTCTCCCTTCTTCATGCAGGTCTAGCATCGCGTAGGGCTCCTCGTGAGAATATTTCATCCCTGATTTGGCCATCACCCGTCCAGAAGCTGGGTTGTCCTGATCATGAACAGCAATTAGCTTGTTCATCCCTAACTGTTCAAAAGCCAAGGCAATGACTGCCTTGGTAGCCTCTGTCGCAAGACCCTGGTTCCAATAGTCTTTATTCAGAACATAGCCGATACTCCCCTTCTTCAGACAAAGATCCAAATCCAGTAAATCAATCGTCCCGATAAATTTTCCATTCTCTTTGAGCTCGATCCCCCATCTTCCAAGTGGGCTCGCTAGGTAAAAGAGGGCAATATTATTACGCGTCTCTTCAAGACTTTGATTGGTTGAAAAGGTATAGCGCGTAACTGTCTCATCAGAAGCATACTCAAACATAGCTGGTGCATCATCAAGAGTGACCGGACGCAAGTGCAAACGCTCTGTCTCCACTTCACGATAAGCCGCTAACTTCACATATAAATTTTCCATTTGACTCTCCTTCTTTAGGGATTAGTTTAACAAATAACATAAAGTAAGGCAAGCTCAAATTTTTCTTGCTTTTTAACCCACTTTTCTATACAATAAAATCAATCAAAACAATCAGATAAGGAGTGAAAAGGTCATTGAGTCAAGAGAGCCATCTCACACCAATGACCTTTTTACACCTAAATCTGAGCAAGGAGAAAATAATGCTTATTGGAATTCCTAAAGAAATTAAAAACAACGAAAATCGGGTCGGTTTGACACCTGCAGGCGTACAAAGCTTGGTGAAGAAAGGTCATCACGTTTTGGTGGAAACAAATGCTGGACTTGGTTCTGGCTTTGCGGATGAAGATTACACGAAGCAAGGGGCAACCATTGTTGCGACTGCTACAGAAGCTTGGGCCGCTGAGATGGTGGTCAAAGTCAAAGAACCCCTCGCTGAAGAATATGGCTTCCTTCGCGAAGACCTCTTGCTCTTCACTTACTTGCATATGGCCGCTGCACCAGAATTAGCGGACGCTATGGTCGCAGCTAAAACAACTGGGGTGGCCTACGAAACCGTTCGTGACTTAGATGGACAGTTGCCACTCTTGGTGCCAATGAGTGAGGTTGCTGGACGTATGGCCGTGCAAATCGGTGCTCACTTCCTGACCAAACAAGAAGGTGGGGCTGGTGTTCTCCTAGGTGGGGTGCCAGGTGTTCCCAAAGGAAAAGTCACCATCATCGGAGGCGGGGTCGTTGGAACCCACGCAGCTCGGATCGCACTTGGACTCGGCGCCCAAGTGACCATCTTAGATATCAGCGCTAAACGTTTAGCTGTTCTGGAAGATGTCTTTGGTCACCAAATCCAAACCCTTATGTCCAATCCATTTAACATTGAAGCCAGCGTCCGTGATGCCGATGTTGTCATCGGTGCTGTCTTGATTCCTGGTGCTAAAGCTCCTAAATTAGTGACAGACGATATGGTTAAACAAATGCGTCCCGGTTCAGTCATCGTGGACGTAGCTGTGGACCAAGGTGGGGTTATTGAAACAGCAGACCGTGTCACAACGCATACGGAGCCAGTTTACGAAAAACATGGCGTGCTCCACTATGCCGTTGCCAATATCCCAGGGGCTGTCGCACGTACCTCTACTATCGCCCTTACCAATGTGACCCTTCCTTATGTTGAATCCCTAGCTGACAATGGTTTCCACAAGGCAATTGCCCTCGATGAAGGCTTGCGCCAAGGTGTCACTACTTACCAAGGCCATATCACAAGCCAACCCGTTGCTACTGGTTTAGAGCGCGACTTCACACCAATCGATGAATTGGTTTAATTTCTAACATAAAAAAGGCAAAGATCTGATGATCTTTGCCTTTTCTTTTATTCTTCTTCTTCCACATCCGGTTTTTCTTTGAGGACTGGATTTGGAATGGGCTCATAGGCCCGAATAATCTCTGCTACTACTGGATGGCGAACGACATCCTTGGCAGAGAAATGCACAAAGTCAATTTGAGAAATGTTCTTCAATTTCTCCTGAGCATCAATCAAGCCGGATTTGACATTTCGAGGAAGGTCAATCTGGCTAGTATCTCCATTGACAATCATCTTAGAGTTAAAACCAAGACGGGTCAAAAACATCTTCATCTGCATGATGGTGGTATTTTGCGCTTCATCGAGGATGACAAAGGCATCGTCCAAGGTCCGCCCCCGCATATAAGCCAAAGGCGCAATCTCGATAATCTCCCGCTCCATCATCCGAGTGGTTTGGTCTTTCCCTAAAATCTGGTAAAGAGCATCATAGACCGGACGTAGATAAGGGTCTACTTTTTCTTTAAGATCCCCTGGTAGGAAACCAAGGCTCTCTCCAGCTTCTACAGCAGGACGCGTCAAAATGATCCGCTTGACCTGACCACGCTTGAGGGCAGTCACGGCTAAGGTCACTGCTAGGAAGGTTTTCCCAGTCCCCGCTGGTCCAATCCCAAAGGTGACATCATGGTTCTTGACACTATCCACATAGATCTTTTGACCAAGCGTTTTAACCCGAATGGGCTTGCCGTAACTATCCTTGATAATCTCTTCTTCATAGAGAGCGATGAACTTATCCAATTCACCATTTCTCACCATGGTAATGGCGGTCACCACATCCGGCGTTCCAATGGTCATGCCACGGTTGACGAGGACCAAAAGAGCCTGAATGACTTGACGAACCTGCTCGCAGGTTTCTTCTTCCCCAATAATTTGGACGATTTCTGTCCGGGCGTGAATAGTTACCCCAAATTCTTGCTCCATCAAACGAAGATGGCGTTCGTTAGATCCAAACAAATGAAAGAGATCGTCTGGATGCGTTAATGTAATTTCAACTGAATGTTCTTGCAAATAAAGAACCTCTCTACCTGTATTTTTCTATTATTATAACAAAGAGGCCGAGAAAAAACCATCCTCGACCTATCCTTCTCTAGTGGGCTTGGTATTCTTCCCAAATCGCATCAAAATCGCCAAGATTAAAGGAAAAGCTGGCATGCTCTTCTAGATAGCGACTGACCTCGTCGAAGTCATCTGTATGCTTGGGAAAAGCAGACTCGTGAAAAGCAAGATCTGCTAGAATGGCTTTAGGAGCATTGCTTTTAGGATTGCGCTCCGTCATCAACCAAGTATAAAATGATTTTCGCATAAGTCTCCTCTTAGATCAACTCTGTTCCAAACTGGTCTTGCTTGATCTTTTTTGCCTTCATCAAGCCACCCAAGGCCTTTTTGAACTGGCCTTTTGAAATCCCCAAAGTTGCCTTGATCTCTTCTGGAGAGGATTTATCATTTAAGGTCATAAAGCCTCCATTAGCTTCCAAATAGGTCAAAATCATTTGGGCATCGTTTTCCAACATTTCAAAGGAGCGTGGCTTCAAAGATAGATTCAAGGTCCGGTCCACCTCACGAAAACCAATAACGCGAGCATTTACGACCTCTCCCAAACGAGGTTCTGCATAGCGCTCACTTGGGTGGATAAAGCCCAGCATATTGTTCTCTGGAAGGTAAACAAAGGTTCCAGACAATTTCAAGCGGTAGACAATGGCTGGCCAGTTTTGGTTTTGCATATTGTTGTAAGCTGGACGAGCCAAACGCTGGAAATCTTCCTGGTAGGCTAAGATCCCCCAAATCCGATCTTTCTTATCAACTTCTAAGCGAATATAGAGACGATCGCCCTTTTTAGGCCATAGATCTTTGATCTCCGGTAGGATATCTAGTGAGACAACAATCTGCTTATCTGGAAGTCCTGTATCCACGAAGACTCCCAAATCCTTGCGCACTTCCGTGACCGTTCCCCAGCCAAAGCTTTCTTGAGTTGCAGTAACTTCAAGTGTCGTGAGTCGGAGTTTTTGCTTCATATCGGTATAGGCAAAGCCCTTGACACTTTCCCCGACTTTGTGTGGGCCTTCTGCTTTATCAAGTGCGTAGGTCTGGCCATCTTTTTGAACAAAATAGAAGTGATCATTTTCATCAATGACCATTCCCATGATGTAGCTTGCTAGATTCGTATTCATGTTTCCTTCTTTCCTCTTGCTTCTTCACAAGAATAATGGAAATAAAACCCAGCCAGCAGTGCCAACTGAGTCTTTCTTTCCTGTAATGGTTGGGATGGATTAAACTTCCATCAATTCTTTTTCTTTATGAGCTGTCATTTCATCTACATGCTTAACAGCGTCATCCGTAACTTTTTGGATCTCTTTTTCAAGACCTTTCAATTCATCTTCTGTGATTTCTTTTGCTTTTTCTTGTTTCTTCGCTTCATCCATAGCATCACGACGGATGTTACGGATCGCTACTTTAGCATTTTCACCCACTTTTTTCACTTCTTTTGCCAAGTCACGACGAGTTTCTTCTGTCAAAGCTGGGATAACCAAGCGGATAACAGATCCATCGTTGGCTGGAGTGATGCCAAGGTCAGATGCATTGATGCTATGCTCGATGTCTTTCAAAGATGATTTATCAAATGGTGTGATCAACAAGACACGCGCTTCTGGAATGGTGATAGATGCCAATTGGTTCAATGGTGTCTCTACTCCGTAGTATTCTACGAAAATACGATCCAAAAGACTTGCATTTGCACGTCCAGCACGGATGCTACCAAATTCACGTCCCAAACTTTGGTGAGACTGGGTCATTCTTTCTTTTGCTTTTTCTACGATTGGGTTTGCCATAATCTTCCTCTATTTTCTATTATTTTTCTACGTTATTCGATACGGTTGTACCGATATTTTCACCAAAGACAACGCGTTTGATATTGCCTGGTTCATTCATATTAAAGACAACCAAGTCAATGTCGTTGTCCATGGAGAGAGTAGAGGCTGTTGAGTCCATGATGCGAAGACCTTTGTTGATCACATCGCGGTGAGTCAATTCCTCAAATTTCACAGCTGAAGCATCTTTTTTCGGATCGGCATTGTAAACACCATCGACCCCATTTTTGGCCATGAGAATGGCATCTGCTTCAATCTCAGCTGCACGAAGGGCTGCAGTCGTATCTGTTGAGAAGTAAGGAGAACCGATCCCTGCACCAAAGATCACGATCCGATCTTTTTCAAGGTGACGAAGGGCACGACCACGGATATATGGTTCTGCAACTTGTTGCATAGCAATCGCAGTTTGAACACGGGTATCCACGCCAACTTGTTGAAGCGAATCAGCCATCACAAGGGCGTTCATGACAGTACCTAGCATACCTGTGTAGTCTGCTTGGACACGATCCATCCCTGCTTCAGCAGCAGGTTCTCCACGCCAAAGGTTTCCCCCTCCAATCACCAAGGCAATTTCAATTCCAAGTTCATGAACTTCCTTGATTTCTTGAGCCATATTTTGGACAGTTTTGATATCGATTCCGACACCACGTTCGCCAGCAAGGGCTTCACCAGATAGCTTGATTAAGATACGTTTATACTTAGGTTCTACCATTTTCTCTCTCCTTTTTTGATCTGTATTATTTTACCATAAATTACGCTTTTTATATAGTCATATCCATCAAAAATTTCTATTTTCCACCCGATTAGTTTTACCAACTGTAGCAAATAAAAATGGAGTACAAAAAAAGCTACCCGAAGGCAGCTTTTCATTTCAATTAAAGTGAGTTAACATCCACTTTGATACCAGGACCTTGAGTTGTAGTCAAAGTCAAGCTAGTTACGTAAGTACCTTTAGCTGTAGCTGGTTTTGCTTTTTGGATTGTGTCGTTGAAAGCTTTAAAGTTTTCAACCAATTTAGTATCATCGAATGAAACTTTACCGATGATTGCTTGAACGATACCTGCTTTATCAGCACGGTAAGTGATTTTACCACCTTTAGACTCTTCAACTGCTTTCGCAACATCCATTGTTACTGTACCAGTTTTAGGGTTTGGCATCAAGTTACGTGGTCCAAGGACACGTCCAAGACGTCCAACAAGAGCCATCATGTCAGGTGTAGCGATAACAACGTCGAAGTCCAACCAACCATCGTTGATTTTCGCAACAAGGTCATCTTCACCTACGAAGTCTGCACCAGCAGCTTTTGCTTCTTCAGCTTTTGCACCACGTGCAAATACAAGTACGCGAGCTGTTTTACCAGTTCCGTTTGGCAATACCATTGCACCACGGATTTGTTGGTCAGCTTTTTTCACGTCGATGTTCAAGTTGTAAGCAACTTCTACAGTTGCGTCAAATTTTGCAAAGTTAGTTTCTTTTGCAAGAGCTACAGCTTCTTCTACGCTGTAGACTTTTGTGCTGTCGATTTTTTCAAGAGCAGCACGAAGTTGTTTGCTTTTTTTAGCCATTTTATCTTTCTCCTTGTAATGTGGTCATATCGATTTTCATCTCCCACGTCACTCGTCATTTGATCAAGTGTATTGCGGGCAAATAGGATTGTTACAATTAGTCAGTAACAGTGAATCCCATAGAACGAGCAGTACCTTCGATCATACGCATTGCAGACTCAATGTTTGCAGCGTTCAAATCTGGCATCTTAGTTTCAGCGATTTGTTGTACTTGTGCACGAGTTACAGTTGCAACTTTCGTTTTGTTCGGTGTACCTGAACCTTTTTCAACACCTGCAGCTTTTTTCAAAAGAACAGCAGCTGGTGGTGTTTTTGTAACGAAATCGAATGATTTGTCTTCATAAACAGTGATAACAACTGGGATGATCATACCAGCTTGATCAGCTGTACGAGCGTTAAACTCTTTAGTGAATCCCATGATGTTGATACCTGCTTGACCAAGCGCTGGACCAACCGGTGGAGCTGGAGTAGCTTTACCAGCAGGGATTTGCAATTTTACAAGTTTTTCGACTTTTTTAGCCATTTCTTAAATCCTCCTTTGTGGTTTTGGCGGTAATTACAGATTTTTACCTCCCACAAGTATGCGTTGTGCATACCTTTCTATTATACACGATTTCTCATTTTTTGCAAGAAAAAATTAAAATATAGTAAACTTTTTTTTCGTTTTATGATAGAATGAAGCTATGTTAATCAAAGTTGCTTCTGTATTATTTATTTTTTTAACGCTGATTCTGAGCGGCATCATTGTTCACCTCTTTAAACTCCAAAAAAGAGGATGGCGATCCACCGATATTGCCTTTCCTTTATTTGCTTTGGAGTACTACCTGATCTCAGACAGCGCCTTTTACCACAGCCTCTTACCGCTGCTAGCCTTGAGTCTTTCGCTTTTGGCCTTGGGACTAACGGTTTATTTCTTAAAAAAGAAAAAGAGTTTTTATTATCCGAAATTTATCAAATACTTCTGGCGCGCTGGATTTCTGGTTACCTTCTTCCTCTATCTGATCCTAACCGCTAGTTTGTTTATCTAATACCAAAAGACAACTCTATCTTTAAGAGTTGTCTTTTTTATAAATAACCCTGATGATACTGCATAGACTGAAGTCATTTTAAGTTTAAATTCTCCAAATATTTACTGAAACTTTCCGACGTGAGAAAAGTGCTAGAAACACGATTGTTTCTAGCACTCGGGAGTTTTGAAACTTTAGGTTCAAAACTAAGTCATGGAACTTCGTGGAAGGTCGCTGACGTCCGTACTCACCTAAGGAAAGTTTCCAAATTTTCTTTTTCTTCAATCTGAGACAACTCTATCTGTAAGAGTTGCCTTTTCTTTTATTTCTTCCGATGAAAGAACCAGCCCACTAGTTTCTTAAAGACTTGAATCAAGATGAGAGCTAGAGCTGCCATGATGGCGCAGATCAGTAGCGTTTGAAGCCTCAAGGGGCTCATGTTAAAGAATTTCCCTAGGATACTGCTTGAAACCAAGAAGGCTAGGATATTTCCTAGAAGAACCAGTCTCTTGTAGTGATTGAGAGGCTGGGATTCTTGATAGATGATGGTAAAGCCGACGAAGGCCATCAAGCAGATGGCTGCACTTGAGAGCTCTTCCGACCTCATGCCAAATGCTGAAGAGAGCAAAACCAAACTAAAGATCAGTATAAAATCCGTCAAGGCAGCAGGTAGCGCATTTTTAAAGACCGTTTCGATAAAGCGCCCTTTGATGCGCTCGCTATTGGGCTCCAGTGCTAGGAAGAATCCTGGGATCCCAATTGTAAAACCACTGATCAAAGACATCTGCGACGGCATGATGGGATAGGTAAAGGCTAAGAGCGTCACTGAGATGGCCAACAAAATGGAAAAGATATTCTTGATCAAAAAGAGACTGGCTGATCGTTGAATATTATTGACCACCCGCCGCCCTTCTGCCACGATGGACGGCATCTTCCCAAAGTCGGAATCTAGCAAGACTACTTGCGCCATCTTTTTGGTCGCATCGTTTCCAGATTCCATCGCAATACTACAATCCGCTGTTTTGAGGGCCAGAATATCGTTGACTCCATCTCCAGTCATGGCGACTTTATGCCCCTTTGCCTGCAAGCCTTCTACAAGGCTTTTCTTTTGCTCTGGTGTCACTCGTCCAAAGACCGTATATTGGCTCGCCGCCTGGTGCAAGTCTTCTTCCGTCAGTAAGGTTCTGGCATCGATTAGATCCTCTGCTCCTTCAATGCCTGCTTTTTGTGCAATAGCTGAGACC
The DNA here is from genome assembly GCF_001813295.1 of Streptococcus sp. HMSC072G04. Lineage (GTDB taxonomy): Bacteria > Bacillota > Bacilli > Lactobacillales > Streptococcaceae > Streptococcus. The sequence continues at coordinate 11,960 of NZ_KV812036.1, read as the reverse complement.
GTTGCTGGGTTGTCCCCTGAAATGACCTTAATGGTCACTCCTTGTTGTTTGAAGTAGGCGAAGGTTTCTTTGGCATTTTTTCTCAAAGGATTGGAGAGAATAATCCAGGCTACCAAGTCTACAGGAGCCTCTAAAGTCTCTCCCAGGTGATCCCCCCGATATTTCCCAAAGGCCAAGACCCGATTGCCAGCCTGAGTAGCAGGAGCTATCTCCTGTTCAAGCTCAGAGAAGCCCTCTCGTAAAACAAATTCTGGTGCACCTAATACATAGATCCCAGATTCAAAGGCAATGGCCCCATACTTTTTCTTAGACGTAAAGGGCTGAATGTCTTTAGCCTTCCAAGGCTGGCTGACTGGTGTCTTATGAAATTTTCGGATGGCATCCATGGTATCGTTTTGATCCATACTAGCCTCTACATACTGAGCTAGAGCTTCCAAGTCTTGAGCGTCTTTAACTGAACGAATCTCTGTTACTTCCATACCCGGCTCTGTAATGGTCCCCGTCTTATCGACACAAAGGATATCCACGCGCGATAAGGTCTCAATTCCCTTCATGCTATTGAGCAGGACCTTTTCCTTGGCTAATCTGACAGCACCCAGAGCCAGTGCCAAGGTCATCAAGAGATACAAGCCTTCCGGAATCATCCCGATCAAGGCCCCGACTGTTGAAGTCACACTGAGCTTGAGACTATCGCCTAGGCTGATATAGCTGCGAAGAAAAAGGAGAGAACCTAGCGGAATGATGAGAAGACCAATGATCCCCACAATACGATTGACTGCATGGACCATGTCAGACTCCTCATGAGACTTGACCTGCTTGGCTTCGAGGCTCAGCTGGTTGATGTAGGAGTCATTCCCAACTTTTTCCAATCGCGCCAGTCCTTGACCAGCGATCACAAAACTACCTGACATGAGCGCGTCTTGCGCTCCTTTTTTGACCTCATCGGCTTCACCGGTCAATTGCGACTCATCGACTTTTAGATCCCCCTCCAGCAAGACCCCATCCGCATAGATCTGATCTCCAGCTTGAAAGCGAACCAGATCGCCCTCTACCAGCTGATCGATCGGTAGAGTGACTTCTTTTCCTTCGCGAAGAACAATCGCCTCACTCATATGTAGAAATTGCATCTGACGTAAGATCCGTCGAGAGCGGACTTCCTGCACAATTCCTACCAAGGAGTTGACCACGACGACCGGGACAAACAAGAGATTGTTCCAAGACTTCACTGCTACCAGCAAGACCGCTAAGACCAGGAAAATCAGATTAAAGTAAGTAAAGACATTGTCTCGAATGATCTGCCCAATACTTTTTTCTGTCTTAATCGTGACCTTATTTTGCTTGCCCTCTTGGATCTTTTTCGCTACTTCTTCCTGACTGAGTCCTTCTAATCTAACCATTGCTTTCCTCACTCATGTATTTCCAAGGGCAATCCTTCTGGATCGAAGAAAAATGCCATCTTCTTGCCATCAAAATCATCATAGCGAAGGCCTGTATTCTCTATACCTAGCTGATCCAATCTGGCTAGATAGGTCTCTACATCGTCCACTTGAAAGGCCAGATGACGCAGTCCCGCATGCTCGGGCAAGGGGAGCTTAGGCCGTTCTGGGGCCGTCGGTTTGATAAAGAGTTCTAAAGTCAGCTGCCCCTGGCGGAGATTGATCAAGATATCTCCGCGTTCTGGACGGTCATACTCACTGACAATCGCAAAGCCCAACTGGTCCACATAAAAGTGCAACATAGCGTCGCGATCCCGTCCAATGATGGCAATATGATGAATCGTGTCTAACTTCATCTGGTCCTACTTTCTATTTTCTATAAAAAGAAAAGGGAGTGGAGCATATGCCCTTTTTCCCTATCCTTATGATTGTTGCAATACTTTTCGAGGCTTGGTTCCTTCAGCTGGTCCAATCACACCCGCTGCTTCCAACTCTTCCATGAGGCGAGTCGCCCGGTTAAAACCAACCGATAAACGACGCTGGATCATCGAAGCACTGGCTTTTTGGGTCTCGATGACGAGCACTTTGGCCTCTTCAAAGAGAGGATCACCCTCGTCTGAGCCACCCATACCTCCATCAAAGTCCGACTCCGATACTTCTCCTGGATCAAAGGCATCATCATAATCGGCTTCTGCCTGCTCTTTGACAAAGTTGACAATCCGCTCCACATCGTCATCTGAGATAAAGGATCCTTGCAGACGAATTGGGTGGTTTTCATCGATCGGTTTAAAGAGCATGTCCCCACGACCAAGCAATTTTTCTGCCCCATTTTCATCCAAGATGGTCCGTGAGTCGGTTCCAGATGATACCGCAAAAGCGACACGGGAAGGCACATTGGCCTTGATCAAACCTGAGATAACGTCAACCGATGGCCGTTGGGTTGCAAGGATCATGTGGATCCCCGCCGCACGCGCCTTTTGTCCAAGGCGAATAATGGCATCTTCCACTTCTTTACTTGCGACCATCATCAAGTCTGCCAGCTCATCGACAATGACCACGATCAATGGAAGGGGCACTTGCTTCATCTCAGACTGGGCATTGTACTCAGCCACCTTGGCATTAAAGCCAGCAATATTCCTAGCGCCTACTTTTGAGAAGAGCTCGTAGCGATTTTCCATCTCATCAACGACCTTCTGCAGAGCTCGACTGGCCTTGCGTGGGTTGGTCACCACTGGAATCAAGAGGTGAGGAATATCATTGTAGACAGAAAGCTCCACCATTTTTGGATCGACCATCATAAATTTGACTTCGTCTGGACGAGCCTTCATCAAGATACTCGAAATAATCCCATTGACCGCTACTGACTTACCAGATCCAGTAGAACCCGCTACCAAGAGGTGGGGCATCCGAGCCAAATCAAAGGTCCGAGCTGAACCATCTACAGCCTTCCCAAGAGGAATCTCAAGGAGTTTAGCTGGATCTGTTTTGGACTGCTCCCACAATTCACGGAAGGAAACCGTCGCAATCTCTGAGTTGGGCACTTCAATCCCGACCAGAGACTTCCCTGGAATCGGTGCTTCAATCCGCACATCCTTGGCTGCTAGGGCCAAGGCCAAATCATCTGCTAGGTTAGAGATGCGGTTGACCCGCACACCAACAGCTGGCTTGACTTCATACTTGGTGACAGAAGGACCGATCTCTGCCCGCTCCACTGTCGCCTTGATATTGAAGCTTGCAAAGGTCTCTTCTAAAATGCGGATGTTCTGGCGAACGATGTTTTTCTCTTTGGATTGATTTTTGGGCTTGTCAGGTGCGAAGAGATCAATGGTTGGAAGCTTGTACTGGAGGAGTTCCTTAGGTGTGAAATCCACTTGAACTTCTTCCCCATCGTCCTCGAATTCTTCGGCTTCCGGAAGCTCTTCGTATGCTTCAGGCTCTTCAGGCCATTCTTCATCTGGCAGGTAGATCTCTGGTGTTGCTGGTGCGAAAATTTCGGCTTCTGGGAAGGCCTCTGTGAACGGCTCTTCCGCCAGCACCTCTCCCGTTTCAGGGTCTACAGGATGCCCTTCCATTGAAAGGGGAGTTGGAAGAACTGCACTTGCTTCTTCTTGCTCTCGTTCAGCTGCAGCAGCTTCCTCAGCAGCTCTCGCTTCCTGTTCAAGGAATTTTTGCTCGCGACGTTCTTTGCGTTTTTCCATAGAAGCGTGGAAGGCTTCCGATCCCTTTTCAAACAAATCATAGATGGAGTAAGGACTCATCAAGAGGATCCCCAATCCAATAAAGAGAAGGCCAATAAAATAAGAGCCAATATTTGAAAACAGGAAGGAAATCGGGGCATAAAGAAGGGCACCGATCATACCACCACCGGCAAAGCTCTCCACTCGCAGATGAATCAAGTCTGCCATGATTCTTGAAAAGGTGACCTTGATTCCATTATTGTCTAAATGAAGGGAGGATACAAAGAAGGCCTGAAACATCAAGAGAACCCCAGCAAAGAAGCTTAGGAATCCTGAAATAACCCCTTCGTGTTTGTCCAGCCATTTAAAGGCATAGAGGTAGAAAAAGGTCGCTAAAATAGCCAAGTAAGCCAAACTCCCAACAAACAGTCGGATTAAGTTGTAGGCCAAGACCCCTACTGCCCCCAATTTCAAGGCTGCAAAGACTAAAACCAGACTAATGAGAATGGTCGCAATCATGCGATGAATCGCTTTTTTTCTTTCTAATTCTGCTTTGGACAGTCGTCTCGTCGACCGTGTTTTTTTTGATTGATTATTGTTTGCCATAACCTTTATTATATCACAATTCCAAGCCAGTTCTCTAGTAAAATCATTTCCGAACATGTACAGAATAAAACTGAAAAAAATAAAGCTAGAAACCAGTCCTAGCCCCATTTTGATCGGTAGGTATTGTAAGCGAAGATCGGGAAAATTTTAATGAAGCAAATAGACCCAGAATGATTTCCAAAAGATAAACATCCCTAGCTGTTTGAAAAACGCTTATGGTAAGTCTACGAACGTCTTTAAAACCGAATGACGAGCAAGAAAATAAAGACTATCGTGAGGAAGCTCTGCCCATTCCCCAGTATCTGATTGATCTATAAAAACTTGACTTTGTTTAGCTGATGATTCATTCTTCCGATGGAACTTTATCCACGCTACAAACTCGTCATAAGAATAAATTTGTGTTTTATCCCCTCTTGTTTCGTCTCTAACATAAAGTTCCATATTTTCTTGACCTTTCAGCGCAAACTAATGAGTGATTTTATCACACAATTTGCGTTCATTGTATTGTTTGGACGGAAACAAATTTGATTTAAATAGTTTATATCTTTTCTACTTCAGGATATAATTTAGCAACCTTAGAATCAGAAATATTTATTTGAAACGGCTTCTAATTCATTGGAACAATTAAATTTTCGCTTCTTGAAAGATTATGCTTTTATTCATATCTGGTTCATCATCCTTGATTCTTGCTGATTGATAAAGTGTCAACCTTCTCCCCTTTAACAAGTAAAATAAATCTTTCCCACTCTTTAATTCATATGAAGTCAGCACATCTTAAGTACAAATCTGGTCCTTATCTACGCAATTGTTTTTGTTAGCTCTTTAAAGATCTTCATCTGAGATAGAATATGGGATTGACCTAAGCAGAGATAGACTCCATAGAACATCATCAGACTCATACCATAGCTTCCTGGAAGATTGGTCATGATGTAATGAACTGCATGAAAGATGCTGGCATACAGAAAGACCAGTCCAATCCACAGTTTACGATAAAGCTTTGATTTCATTCTTAAAAGAAACTCCGCTCGCTTGTCCAGCGTCTCAATATGAAACTCTTCAAAATTTGGATCTTGTTCCATGGTCATCATACGTCTGATCAGTGTAGCAACCAACAACCAGCCCAATCCAAGCAAGATAGTTTTGTAAACTACAGAAATGGAATGGACCCAATGGGGAACTAGAATGAAAAAGCCAATGATCGCTCCTAGACCAAAAGTCCATCGATCAAATCTGACAGGCTTTTTTTGATGGTTCACATAAAGTCTCATTCTTATCTTATCTAGGTAATACTCTTTACCAGCAAAACGCATCATATAGATCAAACTCTTATTTCTATCCATTTTATACCTCTCTTAATGTTCATCTGGGGCTCCCCATTCATGATACGATTTTTGAGGGAATTCGTTCATATCCCACCAAATCAACTTATCTCCCATCATACCGAATTTTCCATCTCTACGCAACTTTCTTCTTAATTAGTGATTTAGTCCAAAAAGAAAACACCCTTGTGGGCGTTAGCATTGATAGACTGAACCGCAATATCATCTTTTAAGTTCTACTTTTCTACCACTATCTATTCTGAAGAAGTCAGCAGACTATTTCCTACTATACCGATGATCACAATGAAGACCCCTAAAAATCCTAGTAGGGTTGGGATCTGATCTCCCAGAAAGAGACAGCCTCCAAATAGGGTGAAGAGGACCTCGCCGGCCTGGGTAGCTTCAACAACGGCTAACTGCTGATGGTTGTGTTTCACCAAGTTGGTTGCTTCGAAAAAGAGCATGGTCGCGATGACTCCGGAAAATACAGCTACGATCAAGGATTGGAGAATTTGTCCACCTGATGGCAAGCCTGCATCAAGTCCTGCAAAGACGGATAAGAGCAACCAAAAAGGAACACTCATTAAGGTCATCCCAAAGACCCGTTGGGTCGTTGATAATTGTTCTTCTTTACAATGAACCAGCATCTTGCGATTTCCCAATGGATATGAAAAAGCAGCGATCAAAATTAAGATACTAGCTCGCACCACACCTTCTCCGAGACCTCGTCCAAAATATGGAATTTGAATCAATACGATTCCTAACAAAATCAGCAAAGTCATTCCTAACTGTTTTCTTGGAATCTTTTGGCCAAAAAGTGGGGTCAGAAGGAGACCCGCTAAAATCGTAATCTGCCAGGTTGCAGCCACAAACCATGATTCTCCATAGATAGAAGCCATCGATAAAGGAGCATAAAAGAGACCAAAGCCAACCGTACTCCATAGCAGCCAAGTCCACGGGGCTCGTGCAATCGCTGACAAGACACCCTTTAATTCGCCTTTCTGCCAGACTAAAACAGCCATCATGGGCAAACTAAAAAGGTAGCGCAAACTAGCACTCCACATCCAGGAACCACCTGCCAGGTTCATACTTCGATTAAAAATAAAGGTAAATGCAAAAAAGAGAGCACCTAGGATACCAAACCAAAGGGCTCTCGCAAAATGTGATGATTTCATTTTTTGATGATCGTTCTCCTGTAGTCATCCTATTATACAGGAATTCGGAATTACTTTCATCTATTTTCTGCAAATTTTCAGAATAGTGTTTTCACCTTAAATTTTATCCAGATTTGAAAGTATCGCAAAATTAAGGTACAATAGAGAAAGACAACTATGTTGGAAAGGAAGAATATGAAAAAATTAATCGCACTACTATTATTTTCCGGCTTGGCTTTGACAGCTTGTTCGTCTAATAAGACTGATGCTAACTCTTCAAGTTCAAGCAAAGAAAAGACAGAGCAGACAGCAACTTCTAGCTCTAGTGAAAAAGATCAAAAGAAAATTGAACAAGAACAAAAGAAATTAGAACAACTGCGCAAAGATTTTAACGATGCCATGACCAATGAAAATGCCGTCTTCCCACAACTTTCAACTGATGTGGCTGAAGACGAAGCAGAGGTTAAAATCACAACAACTGAAGGCGATATCACTGTGAAGCTCTTCCCTAAATATGCGCCCCTTGCAGTTGAAAACTTCTTGACCCATGCAAAAGAAGGCTACTACAATGGCTTGCTTTTCCACCGTGTTATTAACAACTTTATGATCCAAACTGGGGATCCTAAAGGAGACGGTACGGGTGGCGAATCTATCTGGAAGGGCAAAGACAAATCCAAAGATTCAGGTACTGGTTTTGAGAATGAGTATTCTCCATACCTTTACAACCTTCGTGGAGCCCTTGCCATGGCCAATTCTGGTCCAGATACCAATGGTAGTCAATTCTATATCAACCAAAATAAGGATGATATTTCAAGTAAACTCCCAACTGACCGCTTCCCAGCTAAGATCATCGATGCTTATAAAAATGGTGGAAATCCAACCCTCGATGGTGGTAACTACACTGTCTTTGGCCAAGTGATCGATGGCATGGATGTGGTCGATAAAATCGCCTCTGCCGAAACTGATGATAAGGACAAACCAAAAACAGACATCAAGATTGAAAAAATCGAGATCTTAAAAGACTATAATTTCAAGAAATAATGAAAAGAGAACCAAACGGTTCTCTTTTTCTATCAAATGTAAATTTTTCTTAGAAACTTTCCTTAGGTGAGTACGGACGTCAGCGAACTTCTGCGAAGTTCCATGACTAAATCAAGATACAAAGGGCGTCTGCGGATAAGGTCAAAATAGGAAGTTTGACACAGAATCTTTTGGTTCAAGGAAAACTTATCTTTTTGACACAATCCGCAGCCCGTGTTCAATTCGCATTGAGCCCCTTCGCTTTTTAATTTCTGGGCTCACGCTAAAACAGTTTCCCAAACTGTTTTACTCTCAATAATTCCGTGTGCCTGAAACAAATCTGTTTCAGGCACTTTTCTCACTGCGGAATGTTTCGGTCATTACTTGACTAAATGTAAAAATAGAATCATTTAGATTTTTTGAATTAGTTGTGCCGCCTTATGTAAACAACAAAATTTCTTCATTCTAAAAAGCGAGACAAGTTTCTCTTTTTGTCTTTACGTCAATTCATTAAAGTCCCAGATTTGGTCCATCCAGCCTTCATAGAAGTCTGGTTCGTGGCAAACCATGAGAATCGATCCCTTGTACTCTTTCAGAGCCCGTTTCAATTCTTCTTTGGCATCCACATCCAAGTGGTTGGTCGGCTCGTCCAGTACCAAGACATTGTTTTCACGATTCATCAAGAGACAGAAGCGTACCTTGGCTTGCTCCCCACCGGATAACACCTGGATTTGGCTCTCGATATGTTTGGTGGTCAAACCACAACGGGCTAGTGCGGCACGAACTTCAGCTTGGTTGAGAGCCGGAAATGCATTCCAGACTGCTTCAAGAGGTGTCTGGCGATTGCCCCCTTCGACCTCTTGCTCGAAATAGCCAAGCTCTAGGTAATCTCCCCGCTCGACTTCTCCAGCGATCGGTGGGATAATCCCCAGCAAGCTCTTCAAGAGAGTGGTTTTCCCGATCCCGTTAGCTCCGGTGATGGCTACCTTTTGATTGCGTTCAAAGGTTAGGTTTAAAGGCTTGGTCAAAGGACGATCATAGCCAATCTGGAGATCCTTGGCCTGGAAGATAAAACGTCCAGGAGTACGGGCATTTTTAAATTCAAAGGATGGCTTTGGTTTCTCACTTTGCAACTCAATGAGTTCCATCTTGTCCAGCTTTTTCTGACGAGACATGGCCATATTCCGTGTAGCCACACGCGCCTTATTGCGGGCTACGAAATCTTTCAAATCAGCAATCTCTTTTTGCTGGCGCTCATAAGCCGCTTCCAATTGCGATTTCTTCATTTCATAGACTTCGAGGAATTGGTAGTAGTCTCCGGAATAGCGGGTTAACTGTTGATTTTCCACATGGTAGACGATGTTGATCACATCATTCAAGAAAGGAATATCGTGGGAAATGAGGACAAAGGCATTTTCATAATTCTGCAAGTAGCGCTTAAGCCAATCGATGTGCTCTGCATCCAAGTAGTTGGTTGGCTCGTCCAAGAGAAGGATATCTGGTTTCTCAAGTAAGAGTTTGGCCAAGAGGACTTTGGTCCGTTGCCCACCTGACAAGGAGGTTACATCCGTGTCCATCCCAAAGTCCATGACCCCAAGAGCACGCGCCACTTCATCGATCTTGGCATCCAAGGTATAAAAATCACGACTTTCTAGACGCTCTTGGAGTTCTCCAACTTCTTCCATCAGAGCATCGACATCGGCTCCCTCTTCCGCCATGGCCATATAGAGGTCATTGATGCGAGCTTCAGCTGTGAACAACTCATCAAAAGCGGTCCGTAAGACATCGCGAACTGTTTGTCCCTCTTCTAAGACCGAATGCTGATCCAGGTAACCTGCCGTCACATACTTAGACCACTCAACCTTCCCTTCATCAGGTTGCATTTTACCAGTCACGATGCTCATGAAGGTGGATTTCCCTTCACCATTGGCTCCAACCAAACCGATATGCTCTCCCTTTAACAAGCGGAAAGACACATCCTCAAAAATAGCCCGGTCTCCAAAGCCGTGGCTTAAATTTTTCACCTCTAAAATACTCATGCTTGACTCTCTTTCATTGATTTCACTCGTATGATTATATCATCTTCACAGCAAAAATTAAAGGGACTTCAACTTCCTTTAGAATTTTAAAAAAATAATTTTTAAGTAAAATATGTTAAGCGATTTTGTAAAGAAATCAACATAAGATCTAACTTTTAAATTTGATTAAGAATATACCGAAATTTTCCGCCGTGAAAAAAATCAGAGTTTTTGCGGGTAGACGAGGATGGGGTTAAGATCTTCAAATCTATGCCCTGTCCATTTTTAGGAGGTGACAATCTCTGATCTATCTATGATATCCGTTCCAAATCCTGTCATGAGTTCTCACATACAGATCGTTAAAAAATCTATCAAATTAATAATCTGATGATCAAAAACACTTTAACCTGTCCAGTAGCCTATCTCTTTGTTGAGAAATTGAAAGAAAATATTGAATAAAAGAGTCTTAATTCGGTTTTTTCTATATTTTATGATAGATTATTTGTGGATTTTACGCGTTTTTTCAATAAAATATGAAAGAATTCTTAATTTATTAGGAAATTGCTTGCAAACAAAGCGCTTACATAGTATAATGTATGTGAAAATAATATCTATGAATAGGATTTTGCTTATGCATGATCCCTTTCATATAAGGAGAAAAAGTGAATGAAAAAACTCACTAAATTTGGCATTATCACAATGTCTGTTTTTGTTCTAAATCTGGTATCACAGTCAGTGGTTCAAGCTGATGAAACTAATAGCGAACCAGCAAATGTTTCAGTGACACCAGGTATTACTAATTCAACTGATGCTGAGAACACGTCTTTAGGGGACAATAGGGTTGCACCAGACCCTACTAGTGACACCTCACTAAAATCAGGCGAAGAGGGTGCCAATGCTTCCTCACCAAAAACTGAAGAAATCTCAACTAATAGCGAAGCTACAACTGGCGGGAAAGAAGATTCAACCTCTCCTTCTGGGACTTTAACAGACTCTGTCCCAGGCGCTAGTTGGGAACCAGATGGTAGCAATATCATTGATGAAGGTGGTTACGTCAATGTTGAAGGACTTCCAGCACATTTTAGTGAAGATGGTAAAAGTGTAGTCTACAATTACACTGTATCCTTCAAAGGAATGCACTCAAGTGATCGTGGCCAAACAGTCCGTGACATTCGTATCCGTATTCCTGAAATTTCAGGGGCAAAAGCTGATTTCACTTTGATCGGAACACGTGATGCCAATGGAAATCCTGTAGATGTCAATGTTCCAATGAAAGAGCTTTCGTACAATGAATATGCTGAGTCTACTGATGGAGAGGCGATTGTTCCAACTGCTGAGGAACTAGCAGCTGGTAAGAAACCTTCCGTTGTTAATATGAAGGGATATGATGATTATAATGGCAGTGTTCTAGACAATTATAATGAATTTTATAATGATAGAGTTAGTACATATGCTGTTAGTTCAAAAACATTTAGATCAACAGCTCTTCGAGTATCTGTGACCGTACCCTTGGAGGAAGCTAAGAAGATCAAGTACTTACCAATCGACGTGAGATTTGCTTGGAAATGTTCTCAAGAAGGTGGGATTGGTTCATATGAAGAAGGTTGCCAAAGTCTAGAAGAATATCATCAAATTCAACCATATTATCAAGACAACAATGGGAAATTGACTTACGGTGCCCTAGCTAATCCAAGTTTAGTAGATGATACTTATGTTCAGAATGACCATCTAATTAGGTCAGTTTCAAACCCAACTACTTATATCACACCAAATAACGGTGACTGGAAAACTATTCCTCATGATGTTAATATTAATCCTGAGACCTTCTTTAATTATGTTAAAATTTTTAATTTGAAATACAATCCTGCTGTTAAATACTATGCTTCAGAATTTGAAGATATGGCTGACCAGGATGTTTCTACGCTTCACTATGGAGATGTAGTGGTGGATTATGTGATCAAAGGAACAAATCAATCTATCAAGGAAACTTATAAAGACACACCATTAACTACTATTTATGGATCTGATGGAAATCTTGTGACCTATAATGCTGCTGAAAACGCAGATGAGCGTCCGTCTTCTATCACTGTAGATGGTCAAAAATACAATCTAGTTGGTGTTTCTTCAACATCTGCACCAGAAACAGGTCAGTTAAAAGAAGGTACAACTCATGTTATCTATGAGTATGAGAAAGAAGTAGATCCAAAACCAACTCCAGATCCAAAACCAA
>NZ_KV812035.1:82028-162205 GCF_001813295.1 Streptococcus sp. HMSC072G04 | reverse complement strand
GTCCAGCATTTGTATCATTCGATGCTGACAAACTTGAAGGTTCATTGACTCGCCTTCCAGAACGCGATGAAATCAACCCAGAAATCAACGAAGCACTTGTCGTTGAATTCTACAACAAAATGCTTTAATTTTAAGATATACTTTGCAGAAAGCCTACTACAGTGGGCTTTTTATTTTGTCTTAAAGGGTTGATTTCTGGCTTTGCTCCCCTTTTTGTTTTCTTAAAACCTAAACCTGCTAATAAAAAAACTCCTGATCTAGATCGATCAGGAGAGACTGTTACCGTAACATTTTCATTAAAAATTCAGCCATTTGTTGAGGGCTTTCTTTTTTTCCGCGCGAAACCCACATTTGACAGACTCCGAAGAAGGCATTGGTCAGATAGACAGAACTGTAGACTCTTTCAATATCTGTTAATGATTTATGACTATAGCGCTCTTGCAAACTATCAACCAGAAGAATCTGTAATTTATGTCGTAAGAAGGTCTGGATCTCCTTGGTTCCATTCTCTGTCAGAAGAACCGCAAAGAGTGGCTCCTTGGTTAGAAATTCGAACACTTCCGTAATCGCTTGGCGCTTGTCGTCTTGGTGTTTGTCAAAGATATATTCAAGCTTGTGAAAGAGTGCTTGTTGGTAGCGCTCGATCATATCGTACTTGTCTCGATAGTGGGTATAAAAGCTAGAGCGACTAATGCCGGATTCTTGTGCTAACTCAACCGTTGTGATTTGGTCGAATGATTCCTTTTCGAGTAGTCGAACCATCGCCTCCTCGATATTTCGTTTTGTTTTTAATCGTTTATTGCTCTCAGTCATCTGTTAATCCTTTTTGCACAAAATTATACACAGTGTCTAAAAATAAGATTTTCTACTTGTGAAAATTTCTAGAAACTGTATAATCTATTATATCAGAAATTTAGACAATGTGTATAAAAAGGAGACAAAAAATATGATGAAAGAATGGAAGGCTATTCTTAAAAAGCCAACATTTATCATTGTCATGATTGGAGTTGCTTTGATTCCAGCTCTTTATAATATTATTTTTCTATCTTCCATGTGGGATCCATATGGAAAGGTTTCGGATCTTCCTGTAGCGGTTGTCAATAAGGATCAATCTGCTACATATAATGGACAAAAGATGGAAATTGGAAAAGACATGGCGTCCAATTTGAAGGACAATGACTCACTTGATTTTCATTTTGTAGATGAGAAAGCTGCGAAAGATGGTCTCAAAAATGGCGATTATTATATGATTGTAACCCTGCCTGAGGATCTTTCAAAAAAAGCTAGCTCCATCTTAACCAATCATCCGGAACAGATGACCATTGATTACCAAACATCCAGTGGTCATAGTTTTATCGCAGGGAAAATGAGCGACACTGCGATGACAAAAATGAAGCAGTCAGTGGCTGAAAAAGTGACCAATACTTATACAACAGCTTTATTTTCTAAAATGGGATCGCTTAAAACTGGTATGGGGACAGCGGCAGATGGAAGTGCTAAATTAGCAGATGGTGCAAGTAAATTGGAAGATGGTGGTCAAACACTATCTACTAATTTGAATACATTGGCTCGTTCAAGCTTAGCATTTTCAGATGGTGCGACTACTCTTCGTACAGGTCTAGCAGCCTATACAGATGGTGTTGGTCAATTAGGAAATGGTCTCAATCAAATGGCTGGTCAACTTCCAAACTTGGTATCTGGCGTCAATCAATTAAATAATGGGTTTGGTACTTTTAATACAGGCTTGATGGCTTACGCTACCGGAGTGGATCGATTAGGAAATGGTCTCAATCAAATGGCGAGTCAAACCCCTCAGTTGGCTTCAGGAGTTGGTCAATTAACCAGTGGTATGGGGACCCTCAATGATGGTCTTGGGAATTATACCAAAGGTGTGCGTCAATTGAATTCGGGTCTATCTAACTTTTCAAATGGTTTAGTGACCTATACAAATGGAGTTGCCACTTTATCCGAGGGAGCGGGTCAATTAAGTAGTCAATCTGCTACCCTTCGAAATGGGGTTTCTCAATTAGAATCAGGTATTCAAACATTATCAAGCCAGCTACAAGCTTCTACAAGCCAATCTGCTCAGATTGATCAATTGGCAGCTGGTTTAAACCAATTAAATGCAGCGATTCAAAATGCTTCAGTAGATACCAGCCAACTGTCGTCTGGATTGACGAGTATTGCGAATTCGGCTCAATCAATCCTTGCTTCAGCCCAAGCGGATCGTGCAAATGCCCTTGCAAGTGTACAAGGGACAGCAGCCTATCAAGCAATGACAGCTGACCAACAAGCGGAAATCAATGCGGCGATCTCATCGAGCCCAAGCTCGAGTGAAACGGCGGCTCAAGGAATCTTAACTACGATTCAAACGATCCAAGGTAGTTTGAATACAGGAAATAGCTTGACACAACTACAAACAGCAGCCAATCAAGTTTTACCGACAGCTTCTTCTACCTTGACAGACTTGTCAAGTGGTTTGTCTAAGATCCAATCCGCAGTTAGTGGACAATTGTTGCCAGCTAGTCAAACCATCAGTCAAGGGATCGGCGCTTATACAGCTGGTGTCGATAAAATCGCTAATGGAGCAACCCAACTTCAGACCAATAGCAGTACTTTAACAAATGGGGCTAGTCAGTTAGCAGCAGGTGTTGGTCAACTAGATAGTAAATCATCAGAATTACTTGCAGGAAGCAATCAATTAGCTTCTGGTCTAGGTGAGTTAAATGGGAAGATGCCTGCCTTGACATCAGGCATGAATCAACTGGCTTCAGGAGCGACCCAATTAACAAGTAAGTCGGGTGAATTGGTTGCCGGTGCTGGAAAATTAGCTGACGGTGTAGGACAATTGAACAGCAAAACTCCAGAGTTGGCAAGTGGTGTCAACAAACTTGTCACTGGTGTCAATCAGTTGACAGAAAAATCAGGTCAATTGGTGACTGGTGCTGATAAACTAGCCGACGGTGCAAATCAAATCTCAGATGGGTCCAGCAAATTAGCAGCAGGTGGCCAAACATTGACAAATGGTTTAGGTGAATTAGCAACAGGAAGCCAAACCTTGAGTCAAGGATTAAACGATGCTAAGGGACAATTGAATGTGGCTACAACTGAAAAAGAAAACGCTAAAACCTTAGCAGATCCTGTCACTTTGTCTAAAACAGACCATGACAATACCCCTGTGAATGGTGTCGGAATGGCTCCTTATATGATCTCGGTAGCTCTCTTTGTTTGTGCCTTGTCAACCAACATGATCTTTGCAAAACTACCATCCGGCAGTCATCCTGAAAGTCGCTGGGCATGGTTTAAATCTCGCTTTGAGGTCAACGGAACGATTGCGGTGATTGCAGGAGTCTTGGTCTATGGTGCCGTTCACTTGATTGGTTTATCAGCTAATCATGAGATGGCTACTCTCTTCCTTTGTGTGATTGGTAGTGTATCTTTCATGTCTATCGTGACTGCTTTGACAACATGGCAAAGAAAGATCGGTGCTTTCCTTTCCTTGATCCTCTTGCTCTTGCAATTGGCTTCTAGTGCAGGAACCTATCCTCTTGCTTTGACAAATGGATTTTTCCAAGCCATTCATCCATTCTTGCCAATGAGTTATACCGTTTCTGGTCTTCGTCAAACGATTTCGATGACAGGAGAAATTGGAAATCAAGTGGCCTTCCTTCTGATGACTATTGTCCTTTTTGCAGGGCTCGGAATGTGGTTCTATAATCCAAAAAAATATGAAGAGGACTAATCTTCGGGAACTCCCAACAGAATGTGTTGGGAGTTTTTTGTTTCATGTGAAACAAAAATTCTCGCTTGTTTAGCGAGAATGTTTATTATTTAAAGAAAACGACATCAGGATTTGGAGTAATATAGAGAAGTTGGTCGTTTTCAAAGACCAGTTGGATAGTGTTGTTTTTATAGGTGTAAATGGTATAGTCTACTCCGGATTTAGAAGCTTGTTTGAGATCAACAGCTTCTATCAAAAAAGCGTGAGCTTGTTCCCCTGTGATTTTCCCCTCGTGGTAGAGTCCTTTAATATTTTCTAATTCGGTATTTTCAAAAGATTCGGCAATATAAGCAGGGTCTGTTATTTGTTTCTCTGGATTCCCAAGAATTGTTTGGACAAGGGCAGTGGTATATCCTTCATAATCCGGCGTCTGGGCAAAAATAGTATCGCCATTTCTAGAGTAGGCCACTTTTAAGTTCCCTGTCGCATAAATTTTATCTTTGGGTGCTTCTTGAGCATTTTTAGGGAGTCCTTCGGTTGTGACAATGTCAGAAGAGGGCTGCGTAGTGGTTGAAGAAGAGCTAGAGGAGTTGCTTGAGCTATTTGAACTAGTTGAACGACTCGAGCTACTTTTTTTAAAGGTTTTCTTTTTTGAGCTGGTAGTTGTTGGTTCTTTTTTAAAGTTGATCTTAAGATCCGGCACACAGGCTGATAGAAAAAGAAGAGACAGCAAGAGTGTGAAGAAAAGAGGGAGTGTTTGTTTTTTCATCATGTTCCTTTCGATAAGCTGATTGATTTTCTATTCTATCATAAAAAGGGTAACAAAAAAAGGTCAGGAAGAAATCCTGCCTTTATTTGTTATTATGGATGCCCACCTCCAGGTCCATCGCCTTGAGGTCCGCCACCTTCGGGAGCACCACCGCCTCCAGGCATGGAGTTGACAATTTCAGTTTGTTTTTCACCGTTGATATAGATGTCTCCGCCAGTGTAGGTAGCAGTACCATCAAAGTCGAATCCAGATTGTCCCGTTAATTTAATGGTTCCTCCGGTAACGGTGATATTTCCATTCGAATCAATTGGATCGGTATCGCCTTGGCCAACTTCAACGTTGAGGGTTCCACCATTCATGGTGAAGAAAATTTCATCTTGGTTGGCATTAGCATTGGCTGCATTGACACCATCATCAGTTGCGTAGATGGTGATATCTCCACCGTTGATGGTGATCGATTTTCCTTCGAGACCTTCGACAGACTCTGTTACCTCATAGGTTCCGCTATCGATGATCAGATCACCAGAAGCATGGATTCCGTCGTCTCCTGCAGTGATGGTCATTTTGTTGTCTGAAAGATACATGGTTCCAACCGAAGTATCTTCATCATTATCCACCTTGACTGCATCTTCATCTGCATCGATGGTCATGGTCGTGCCAGTGATATTGAGTTCATCATTGACGTTGAAGGCATCTCCTACAGCCGTGATCTTATAGGTTCCACCTGTGATATGGAGAGTGTCATTGGCCTTGATACCGTTGTTCTTCTTGGCGTCAATGTTGAGCGTACCTGAACCATTGATGGTGAGGTCGCCTTTAGAGAAGATCACCGCATCGGCATCTTCATCATTGTTTGAACTTGAATCAGACAAGGTATTGGTCGTGCCATCTGCTAGAGTCAGGTAGACATGTCCTGCTTTCGTAGCAGAAATTGGCGCATTGGTGTTGGTCATGGTAACGCCTTTCAAGACGATGTGAACATCATCTGAGTCACTTGCTTCGACCTTGATTTGAACTCCATCGGATTCACCAGAGATGACATAGGTTCCAGCCTTTGAGATGGTCACAGTTGATCCAGATACAGCTACGCCGTCACCTGATACACTTGCAGACGAACCAGACAGTTTAACAGTAGATGCTTTGCTTTCATCATAAGAGCTGTCCTTGTCCTTATCTGTAAAATAGTTGGAATTGTTTGTTTTATTTTTTGAAGTAGAAGTAGCGGTTGTTTGTGCAGTATTGCTTTTTGTAGCTGATTGTGATGACGCCTGGGTACAAGCTGTCAGTAAGGTGAGGGTTGCGGCCCCCGTTAATAAAAATTTCCATTTGTTTGATTTCATGAGCTTTTCCTCTCGTTCAATTGATATGCTCCTAGTCTAAAGTTGCTAGCTGAAAGTTTCCTAAAGTTTTTCTGAAAGGAACCTTAACTTTAGTTTTATTTAAGTTTGGCTTAATGACCAGTTAAGAAAGTCCCATTAAACTAGAAAGCACGTAAGTCGTATTCATACTTACTGAAGGTTAGAAACAATAGATCCCCCTTAAAGGAGAAGAAACATGAAAAAAACAATTGAGACAAGTTTCAAACGAATCGAAACAAAATATATCGTCGCAAAAGATGACGTGAAGGACTTGATCAAAGACTTAAAAGAATACGTCGTAGAAGATGATTACCCAACTTCAACCATTTCAAACATTTATTTTGATACGGAAAATTTTGATGTCATTCAAGATGCTCTTGCCAAACAACACCGCCGTGAAAAAATTCGGATGCGGACATATATAGAAAAACCTCAAGCAGACAGTCCAGTATTTCTAGAGGTGAAGTCAAAAGATGAAGAAGGAATTGGCCATAAATTCCGTCTAGTCGCCACTTCGCAAGCCATTATCAACTTGATGACAGATGGGAAAGTAGATCATCAGATACAAGATCCAGACTTAGTGCAAGAGATTCAGAGATTGCGCAAACGTTATGGTCATCGATTGGAACCACGGATGTTCATTTATTATGATCGTTTGTCTCTCAAAGAAAAGAAATCCATTCAGGGTTATCCTTATCAGAAGATTCGCGTGACAATCGATCAAAACTTAGTCTTTCTAGACCAGGCTGTTAGCCTTTTTGATGGGAATAAAGGAGAACCTCTACTAGAGGATGACTTCGTGATCATGGAAATTAAGGCTCCTGGCCAAGAACCTAAATGGCTAAAGGATATTTTAGAGAAGTATGGTTTGGTGAAACAGAAATTTTCAAAATATAGCTGTGCTTATCATAAATCACAAGACTTGGATTATGCCCCAAGACCAGTTCAAGAAACGGTAGGTGCTGCCTATGTCTAATCTATTTGATTCTATTTTTAATAATGCTACAGCAACGGTGGATCCCTTGCGCTTGCTGCTGGCCCTTTTGGTCAGCCTCTTTCTAGGGCTGGCCCTATCTTGGACCTATAAATACCGAACACTTTACACTCGAGAGTTTGTCATTAGTTTGACCTTGCTTCCTTGTATGATGACCTTAGTGATCTTTTTGGTCAATGGAAGTTTGGGAACCTCGATTGCAGTGGCAGGGACCTTTAGTTTGATCCGTTTTCGTTCGGCTACGAGTGGTTCTCGAGAGTTGATTGCCATTTTCTTAGCTATGATTATAGGACTGGCAGCTGGATCTGGCTATCTTTTATTGGCCATTTTAACAACCCTCTCTTTACTAGGGGTGTGGCTGGTATTGGAGAACAAACAGAGTAAGGCAGACCATCAACGACGCCGCCATTTGACTATTACCGTCTCAAAACAAGATTCTGTTGCAGAACAAATCAGCCAGTTGTTGGACCAAAGTTGTTCAGAAATTGACTTTATTTCTGTCACAACGGCCCAAGCTGGAGAACAACTGACCTTGAACTATGAGGTAAATATGAAATCGAACATCGATGATTTTGGCCTTGCCAATCTATTGATTAGCGAGATTGAAAATTGTGATGTCGCTCTGACAAAGAAAGCGAAGAAAAGAAAGAATCTATAACGGCTATCCTACTTTAGGATAGTTTTTTAGGATTTTAAGAACTTTTTAAGAAAAAGTGGTATACTGTTTCTAAAAAAATGAAGGAATCTTTTATGAAAAAGACTGCTATTTTTGAAGATGTCGTCTCGATTATGACCCATGATTCATCTACCATCAAGGATCGAAAAGGATGTGACCCAGAGCCTTTTCGAGAAAAAATTACAGATGATATGACAGATGATGCCTTTCTCTATCAAGTTAAGACTTACCTAGCTAGTTTTGGGGTGATCGGGCATGTTTCCTTTCGAGATAAAAAGGCCAGTCAAAAAGGGTTTCTTTTGAGAATAAATGGACAGAAACTGTATGTTGAGGAAGCTAATGAAGATACGGGTCTTCAAGTAGGAGATCAAATCCTAGCTCTGGATGGAAGTGACTTGGATCAGATAGCTTCTCTTCATAAAGACTATTTTATCAGCAAGACCCCTGAAAGACACTACCGAGAATGGGCAGAGTTGGTCTCTCAGTCAACGAGTGTCACCCTGCTTCGAGAAGGAATAGAAAAGACCATTAAAGTAGTACCCAGTCGAGAACCGATCCAGGATCAGATTTTTTGGAAACGATTAGACGATGAGATTCTTTATCTTCGTCTGGATAACTTTATGGATGAAGGATCTTTGGGTCGTTTATACCAAGAGTGTTTACCGATGATGACGGAAGTCAAGTTTTTTATCATTGATGTCCGACAGAACGGCGGAGGGACAGACTCTTTATATATCCCTCTATTACATCTAGCCTTAGAGAAGGATCAGGGCTATGATTCGCTTGACTGGGACGATGATGGCATGGAAATTCTCTATACGGAACGCAATGTTGACCTGCGCTTGAAAGACTTTGAGGCCTGGATGCAACAGGAAGAAATTAGTCCCGAAACAGTTAAGCTACTTGAAGATATGAAAGAGAATTTGATACACTATCGGGGAAAAGGCTATGTAGCATATAAGGAAGAAAGCGAGGAATTCTTCCCAGAGGTCAGAGGAGGCCACTATCCTGAACAGATCTTTATCTTGTCGGATATCTACTGCGCTTCTTCTGGGGATAATTTTGTTCAGATGATGAGGCAGTTTAAGAAGGTAACGGTGGTGGGTCGCCCAACTCTCGGGATTCTAGACTACTCTAATTGTTGTACAGTTGATTATGGCGATTTTTGTTTAATGTTTCCCACTTCTCGCTGTTTAAGCGTGGATCAAGGGAAAGGGATGACGGATCAGGGTGTTCTACCCGATATAGAGATTCCTTGGACACCTAGCCATTTCGAGAGAGACGTGGATCTGGACAAGTGTCTGGAGTTGATTCATCAGGGGACTGTGAAATAGAATAGGATTTCAACCAGAAAACTGATTAAAGAAAAATGCTTTCGTTAAACGGCTTGAATGATCTGAAATGATAACGTTTTCTACCACATTCTCACTATGTTTAAAATTGCTTACTTGGTATAAAAAATGGTAAAATAGTGAATAACAATCAAAATGAAGAGTGAAACTTATGAAACATAAAACACTTTATAAATTTATCGGGCAGACGGTCTTGTATTTCGCCATTTTCCTAGCCCTACTTTATTTCTTTAGTTACCTTGGTCAAGGTCAGGGTGGCTTTATCTATAACGAATTTTAGAAAAGGAGACTCCTAGCCGTGTCAAACCAACCAATTACTGATATGATCGAGACAATTGAACGTTATGCGCAACTACAACCAGACTATCCTGTCTACAATGTCCTTGGTGAGGAGCATACCTATGGCCAATTGAAGGCTGATTCAGATAGCTTGGCTGCCCACATTGATCAAATGGGACTTCCTGAAAAGTCACCTGTAGTGGTCTTTGGTGGTCAAGAATATGAAATGTTAGCAACCTTTGTGGCCTTGACAAAATCTGGCCATGCCTATATCCCAATTGATAGCCACTCTGCCTTGGAGCGCGTGTCTGCCATTGTTGAAGTAGCAGAGCCAAGCTTGATTATTGCCATCAATGAATTTCCATTGGAAAACCCAGCTGCTCCAATCATGTCATTGGAGCAAGTGCGTGAAGCTTATGCGGCTCAGAATGCCTATGACTTGGAACATCCGGTCAAAGGGGATGATAACTACTATATCATCTTTACCTCAGGGACAACTGGGAAACCAAAAGGGGTGCAAATTTCGCACGATAACTTGCTCAGCTTTACCAACTGGATGATTACGGACAAGGAATTTGCAACGCCAGAGCGTCCGCAAATGTTGGCGCAACCGCCCTATTCCTTTGACTTGTCTGTCATGTACTGGGCACCGACCTTAGCTCTTGGAGGAACGCTTTTTGCTCTTCCATCAGCTATCACTCAAGACTTCAAACAACTCTTTGCGACCATCTTTTCTCTTCCGATTGCTATCTGGACTTCAACACCATCTTTCGCAGATATGGCCATGTTGTCTGAGGATTTCAATGCTGAAAAGATGCCAGGGATCACCCATTTCTACTTTGATGGTGAAGAGTTGACCGTTAAAACTGCTCAGAAATTGCGTGAGCGTTTCCCAAAAGCACGCATCATCAATGCCTACGGCCCAACGGAAGCAACTGTAGCTCTTTCGGCTGTAGCCGTAACAGATGAGATGTTAGCTACTTTGAAACGTCTGCCAATTGGTTATACCAAAGAAGATTCTCCAACCTTCATCATTGATGAGGCAGGAAACAAATTGCCAAATGGTGAGCAAGGGGAGATTATCGTATCTGGCCCAGCCGTTTCAAAAGGTTATATGAATAATCCAGAGAAAACAGCAGAAGCTTTCTTCGAATTTGAAGGTCTTCCAGCCTACCATACGGGAGATGTCGGAACCATGACGGATGAAGGTCTTCTTCTCTATGGTGGTCGGATGGACTTCCAAATCAAGTTTAACGGTTATCGTATCGAGCTAGAGGATGTCTCTCAAAACTTGAACAAATCGAAGTATATTGATTCAGCAGTCGCAGTACCGCGTTATAATAAGGATCACAAGGTCCAAAATCTCTTGGCCTATGTCATCTTAAAAGAGGGCGTCAAAGAACAATTTGAGCGCGAAATTGATATCACGAAAGCCATTAAGGAAGATTTAGAAAACATCATGATGTCTTATATGATGCCTTCAAAATTCCTTTACCGTGACAGCCTGCCATTAACACCAAACGGGAAAATCGACATCAAAGGGTTGATTAGCGAGGTTAACAACCGATGATCGAGTTTTTGAAACAGCTCCCTCATTTAGAACACTATGGAACACCGATCTATTTTATCTACCTCATTCTAGCTTTTTTGCCGATCTTTGTGGGCCTCTTTTTCAAAAAGAGATTTCCGGTCTATGAAGGATTGGTGAGTCTGATCTTTATCATTTTGATGCTGACAGGTTCGAATCTCAAGCAAATTTATGCCCTGCTCTTTTACGTAGTCTGGCAAATCTTGATTGTGTATTCCTACAAGATTTATCGTCAAAAAGCGGACAATAAGTGGATTTTCTATCTTCATTCTTTCTTGTCTGTCTTGCCCCTGATCTTTGTTAAGGTAGAGCCAGCGATCAAGAACGGGCACCAATCCTTGTTTGGATTTTTAGGGATTTCGTATTTAACCTTCCGAGCTGTCGGAATGATCATCGAAATGCGAGATGGTGTCTTGAAAGAATTCACACTCTGGGAATTCTTACGCTTTATGCTCTTTATGCCGACATTCTCAAGTGGGCCGATTGATCGTTTCAAGCGTTTTAATGAGGATTATAAAACCATTCCTGAGCGTGAAGAATTATTGGATATGTTGGAGCAAGCTGTTAAGTATATCATGTATGGCTTCCTTTATAAATTTATCCTGGCTCATATTTTTGGCCACTTATTGTTAGGTCATGTGCAGACCTATGCCTTGTCTCAAGGTGGATTCTTCAATATCGGAACGCTGGGAGT
Organism: Streptococcus sp. HMSC072G04; assembly: GCF_001813295.1. Lineage (GTDB taxonomy): Bacteria > Bacillota > Bacilli > Lactobacillales > Streptococcaceae > Streptococcus. Next base: position 150,774 of record NZ_KV812035.1, on the reverse strand, counting down.
CATGTATGTTTATGGTTTTGACCTCTTCTTTGACTTTGCGGGCTATTCGATGTTTGCTTTAGCAGCTTCCAATCTGATGGGGATTAAAAGTCCAATCAACTTTGATCGTCCCTTTAAATCACGTGACTTAAAGGAATTCTGGAATCGTTGGCATATGAGTTTATCTTTCTGGTTCCGTGATTTTGTCTTTATGCGTCTCGTGATGGTATTGATGCGCAATAAAGTATTCAAGAGCCGGATTACCACCTCAAATGTTGCCTATATTATCAATATGTTGGTTATGGGCTTCTGGCACGGGGTGACCTGGTACTACATCGCTTATGGGCTCTTCCATGGGCTAGGACTGGTCATCAATGATGCTTGGATTCGCAAGAAAAAGACCATCAATAAAGAAAGAAAAGCAAAAGGATTGGATCCTATACCGGACAATCGTTGGACCAAAGCTTTAGGGATCTTTATCACCTTTAACACAGTGATGCTGTCCTTCCTGATTTTCTCAGGATTCTTGGATCAACAATGGTTTCCAAAATTGAAATAAAAGGAGAATAGAAAAATGGATGTAAAATCACAAGTAATTGAAATTATTGACGAATTGTTTATGGAAGATGTCTCAGACATGATGGATGAGGATCTCTTTGATGCGGGTGTCCTTGATAGTATGGGAACAGTCGAATTGATTGTAGAACTGGAAAATCGCTTTGGCATCCGTGTTCCTGTATCTGAATTTGGACGTGATGATTGGAATACTGCTAACAAGATCGTAGAAGGTGTAACGGAGCTTCAGAATGCTTAAGCGTTTGTGGCTGATTTTAGGGCCCGTATTTTGCGCGCTCCTCATGGTAACAGCTTTATTATTCTTTTATCCAATCAATCATAAGCACAACTATACCGAAGAGAAAAAAACTGCGGTTAGTCTGAATGCAGAAGGATTCAAGAGTCGTACAAAGAAACAAGAAGCACTTTCTGATCCACAGCATCGCTTTGTCCCTTATTTCGGCTCCAGTGAATGGTTGCGCTTTGATGTGGTGCATCCAGCAGTTTTGGCTGAGAAATATGACCGCAATTACAGACCCTACTTTTTAGGAGAACGCGGTGCGGCTTCTTTGAACCAGTATTTTGGGATGCAACAGATTTTGCCAGAACTCAAGGACAATACAGCTGTTTATGTAGTTTCTCCGCAATGGTTTACCAAAAAGGGATACGATTCCTCTGCTTTTCAACAATTCTTTAATAGCGATCAGTTGAATAGCTTTATTGCCAATCACCAACAGGATGCTGCATCCCAGTATGCTGCAAAGCGTCTATTACAACAGTATCCAAACGTCGCTTTTCAAAGTGTTGTAACGAAAATTTCTCAAGGAAAGAAAATTTCCGGATTTGATCAGTCTTTGAACCAGTTTGTTTCCCACCTTGTCCAACGCGAAGATGCTTTGTTTAGTAATCTTGCAACGCGTACAAATGGGAATTATGATCAGAAGGTTAAAAAACGTCTACAAGATTTACCAGATCAATTCTCATATGAGAAATTGGAAGAAATTGCAACGGCTGAAGCAAAAGTCAAAACCAATAACAACGACCTTGGAATCAGCAATCATTTTTACAATACTCGTTTAAAAATGAAGTTGAAGAAACTAAAAGGTTTCCAAAAAAACGAATCCTATGTTCAATCTCCTGAGTACAATGACTTGCAGTTGGTTCTAGACCAGTTTGCTAAATCTCGGACCAATGTTATCTTTGTCATTCCTCCAGTTAATGCCAAATGGATGAAATACACAGGCTTGAGCCAAGAAAAGTATGAACAGGCTGTTCAAAAGATTCGTTACCAATTGGAAAGCCAAGGATTCACCAATATTGCAGACTTTTCTAAAGATGGTGATCAGCCCTACTTTATGGAAGATACGATTCATATGGGATGGAATGGTTGGCTAGCCTTTGATAAAGCGGTCAATCCCTTTGTCACAAAGGCTGAAAAAGCACCAACTTACCATCTAAATGATCGCTTCTTCAGCAAAGACTGGGCCCAATATAAAGGGACACCAGACGAATTTAAATAATGCTTGATCAAAGGGGGCAGGATCAAATCCTGGCTCCTTGATTTGTGAGGAAAGTGACGAGAAAGTCACAAATAAGCAAGAGAGTTATCCACAGGTTGTGGGAAACTTCCTTGTAAATGGATGAAAACAAGTCCTGATGCTCCAGACACTTCCTCTTTTGAGGAGGCAAAAGGTGAAAGTTATCCACATTTTTGTGGATAAGTGATAAAAAACAGTGGATAAGTCAGCTGGTTTGTGAAAAGGAGAATAGTGTGAAAAAAATTTGGTTTTACGCAATCGTTCAGGGAATTGTCATCTTTTTTATTGTGGGTGGCATGACCTATGTGCTTAGGGGAGATTTCTTTTTCCGCTACCTATCCCCTATTTTTGGACTAGCAGCAGCTGTCTTGCGATTTGGGACGGCGACTTTAATGAAGGTGCTAGCACCCACTCTCTACGATAATCCCAAAAAGAAAGAAGAGAGCCACGATAATTAAAGAAGTTGCTGACTGAAAAAGTTGAGCTAAAGGCCACTTTCTGCTGGTCTTTATGGTAAAATAGAAGGAAGAATATTAGTTTGGAGATTAATTAGAAATGAAACGTTCAATGTATGCTGGACGTGTTCGTGAAGAACACATTGGAACTCGTATTACCTTGAAAGGATGGGTTAGCCGTCGTCGTGACTTGGGTGGTTTGATCTTTATTGATCTACGCGACCGCGAAGGAATCATGCAATTGGTGATCAATCCAGAAACAGTTAGTGCAGAAGTAATGGCTACAGCTGAAAGCATCCGCAGTGAGTATGTTGTAGAAGTGACAGGTCTTGTGGAAGCTCGTGAACAAGCTAATCCAAACTTGCCTACAGGAGCAGTAGAACTCAAGGTAGAAGCTATTACGGTTCTCAATACCGCCAAAACAACACCATTTGAAATCAAGGACGGAATTGAAGCCAATGATGATACCCGTCTTCGTTACCGCTACTTAGACCTTCGTCGTCCTGAGATGTTGGAAAATCTCAAACTCCGTGCAAAAGTAACCCATTCGATACGCAATTACTTAGATGAATTAGAATTTATTGATGTGGAAACACCGTTTCTTTCTAAGTCAACTCCAGAAGGAGCGCGTGACTATTTGGTTCCTTCCCGTGTCAATAAGGGTCATTTCTATGCCCTTCCACAAAGTCCTCAGATTACAAAACAATTGTTGATGAATGCCGGTTTTGATCGCTATTATCAAATCGTGAAGTGTTTCCGTGATGAGGATTTACGGGGAGACCGTCAACCTGAGTTTACACAGGTCGACTTGGAAACTTCTTTCTTGAGTGATCAAGAAATCCAAGATATCACAGAAGGCTTGATTGCACGTGTCATGAAAGAAACCAAGGGAATTGAAGTGACACTCCCATTCCCACGGATGAATTATGATGACGCTATGGCCTTGTATGGTTCAGATAAACCAGATACACGTTTTGAAATGTTGCTCCAAGACTTGACAGAGCTTGTCAAGGGTGTAGACTTCAAAGTCTTCTCAGAAGCTCCGGCAGTTAAGGCGATTGTCGTCAAAGGTGCAGCAGATCATTACTCTCGTAAAGACATCGATAAATTGACAGAAGTTGCGAAGCAATACGGTGCAAAAGGTCTTGCTTGGGTGAAATATGCTGAAGGTGCTTTGAACGGTCCTGTTGCGAAGTTCTTGACAGACTTGACAAGTGACTTGACAGTTGCTTTACAGTTAGAAGACAAGGATCTAGTTCTCTTTGTAGCAGATACTCTTGAAGTAGCCAATGCAACTCTTGGTGCTTTGCGTGTTCGTCTTGCGAAAGAGCTTGACTTGATTGACAACAATCAATACAACTTCCTTTGGGTAGTGGATTGGCCAATGTTTGAATGGTCTGAAGAAGAAGGCCGTTATATGTCTGCTCACCATCCATTTACACTTCCACAAGCTGAAACAGAGCATGAATTGGAAGGAGATCTTTCAAAAGTTCGAGCAATTGCCTATGATATCGTCTTAAATGGCTATGAATTAGGTGGAGGAAGTCTACGGATTAATCATAAAGACTTGCAAGAACGGATGTTTAAGGCGCTTGGATTTACAAAAGAAGCTGCTAATGAACAATTTGGTTTCTTGTTAGAAGCAATGGATTATGGTTTCCCACCACATGGAGGATTGGCGATTGGTTTGGACCGCTTCGTGATGCTTCTTGCAGGTGAAGATAATATTCGGGAAGTCATTGCCTTTCCGAAGAATAACAAGGCGACAGATCCAATGACACAAGCTCCTTCTGTCGTTTCTGAAAAGCAATTGGATGAGTTAAATCTTCAAGTAGAACTAGCAGAGCAAGAATAGGACAAGATAGAAAAGGGAAAGTCTAGGAATCAGTTGCTCTAAGATCTTCCTTTTCTTCTAATCGATGGATTGAAAATGAAAAAAACTCGCTTTCATATGCTATTTCGCTATCATGTGCGGCGACTAGCTTATAACATTAAATTATTGCGCGTGCTGAAGAGCATCTCCCGTGAGAAATACGATGAAAAAGTGTCAGCTTCCTTGCTGTATGGTTTTCTATCAGCGATTGCCGTCAACTTCTTCTTTCAACCAGGACATGTATACTCCAGCGGTGCAACAGGTCTAGCTCAGATTTTATCTGTTCTGAGCCAACGCTTTATTGGCTTTACGATTCCCGTTTCCTTGACCTTTTATGCCATCAATATCCCTTTGATGATTGTGGCTTGGTATCAAATTGGCCATAAATTTACCATCTTTACCTTTATTACGGTTTCGATGAGTTCCCTCTTTATTCAGTTCGTGCCAGTGATTACGTTGACAAACGATCCGATCATGAATGCCCTATTTGGTGGGGTTGTCATGGGAACAGGGATTGGTTTTGCTCTTCGGAACAACATTTCCAGTGGAGGAACGGATATTGTCAGTTTGACGATTCGAAAACGGACAGGAAAGAATGTCGGCAGTATCTCCTTTTTGGTCAATGGGACCATTATGTTGATCGCTGGTCTGACTTTTGGTTGGAAGTATGCTCTTTACTCTATGATTACTATCTTCGTATCGAGTCGAGTAACGGATGCTGTCTTTACCAAGCAAAAACGGATGCAGGCAATGATCGTAACGAGCCAGCCAGATGCCATTATTGAAAAGATTCATAAAAAATTGCATCGTGGAGCAACCATTATCCACAATGCAGAAGGAACCTATAACCATCAGGAAAAAGCGGTTCTGCTGACAGTTATTACGCGTGCAGAGTTCAATGAATTCAAATATATTATGAAAAAAGCTGATCCTCAGGCTTTTATCACCATTTCAGAAAACGTTCATATCATCGGACGCTTTGTGGAAACAGAAGAATAAAAATAAGAGAGTGGGACAGAAATCGGTAATTCGTTAGAATTCGATTTCGTCGTCCCACCTCCGCACAGTTGAGTAGGGTTGTAAAAACTGATGAAATCAGCGTAGTAGAGCCCACTCAACCACTGCGTCTTGCTCTACAATCCAAAAATAATTGAGAGGCTAGGAATATTGTCCCAGCCTCTTATTTTGTTGATTCAGTTTCATGGAGAAGGAGCCAACTATGGGCAGGAATAGAAAGTTCCTTTCCTTTAGGAATAGGGGTTTTTAGGTTGGCATGAGGATAGGCAAATAACAGCTGACTATCGCTCGGATGTTGATAGGTCTGTTCTTGATCACCGATATTGACAAGAATCGTTATTTTTTCACGATCTTTCTCAATCGTGTAGATTAAATGATGATCAGACAACCATTTGACATCACAGTAGTCGCGAATCTCTTGCCCTTTTTTCAAACGAAGGAGTGGCTGTGATTTCCGATAAGCAATCAATTCTTCAAGAAAAGCAATTTCTACTTGGCATTTTGGAAGGGATGTCCAGTCCAATTGGTTGAGACTATCTGGCAAGTTATAGGTGTTGTCTTCGAGCCATTTTGTGCGATAAAATTCTTGACCAGCATGGATAAACGGCACTCCTTGAGCTAGTAACACTAAATGAAGAGCTAATCGTGAGAGAGCTTTTCGATCTTCTAGACGAATCTCTTCCTTTTCAAGTTGGAAATAATCAAAAACAGTTGCATTGTCGTGGCATTCTACGTACTGAATGGCTTGTTGAGGTTGGGTGAAATGAGCAGATCCTAGCTTTCCAACATTCGCCGTTAGAATGTTCGCAAAATCATTCGCAGGATGTTGACTCTCACGACGGTGACCAGCTACAAGTGTTCTCTTGATCGTATCCCGGAAGTTATCACTGAAAAAGCCAAAGGCTGGTAATCGTTTCGCGTTATACTGGTGAGCGAGCTGATCTTCAGAGAAGCCGGTATCCATCTTCCACCCTTCCCCATAGAGATAGATGTTAGGATAGATTTCACGGAGTTCTTCTGCAATCTCTGTCATGGTTTGAATGTCTAGGATTCCCATCAAGTCAAAGCGGAAACCATCAAAGCCGTAGAGGGAAACCCATTGTTTGAGAGATTGTTTGATATAGTGTCTCACCATGGAGCGTTCACTTGCCACGTCATTTCCGCAGAAGGTTCCATTGGTCCGCTCTCCCTCTGCATTATAGCGGTAGAAATAACCAGGAACGATCTGTTCAAAAGCATACTCATCTGCTTGGTAGACGTGATTGTAGACTACATCCATGATGACACTCAGATTGGCCCGGTGATAGGTGTCAATGGTGTCTTGGAGCTCTAGGATTCGTGCATAAGGCTCGTTAGGATCACTCGCATAGCTGCCTTCTGGAACATTGTATTGAACAGGATCATAGCCCCAGTTGTAGGCTTTCCATTGATCCTCTTCATCGACACTACCGAAATCGTAAACTGGAAGTAACTGTACATGGGTAATGCCCAGTTTTTGAAGGTAATCAAATCCAAGGATCTGGCCATTTAGTTGGGGCGATTCTGTCAAGCCTTTAAACTTACCAGGATGCTTAAAGCCAGCCTCTTTTTGGACAGAGAAATCACGAACGCTCATCTCGTAAATGATTGCTTCTGTTGGGTTTAATTGACGAGTGGCACGCGTGATAGGACGTGTGATCTTCTTCCGGTCGATGACCAAGCTATCTCCAGAGTTCGCTAAAGAGGATAGAGCATAGGGATCGTGAATCCGACGTTCTAGGCCATTGACACGAAACTTATAGTGGTAGGCAGCTCCTTCCCAATCCCCTTTGAGCACGAGTTCCCAGACACCGTTTTCTGTACGATTCATCGGATAGACCTGATCTTCGATATGGAGGGTCACATCTTGCGAAATGGGTGCCCAGAATTTAAATTGCGTCTGACTTGGTGTGTAGAAACTTCCTAGATCTTCTCCACTATAGGTGAAGGTTTGATCAAAAATGGGTTTGTGAACAATTTGACGATAGTGGAGAATAGAAGAATTTCCAGCAGCATCGTAGATGGTGTACTCTTCTCCGAGTTCAAGCGGAATAGGGCTTAAGAAATAGTCTCCTGTATCAGTCGCTCCACTTGACGTTTTGACAGGGATTAAGGCAAGACGACCTTGGTTTGTTTCCAAATAAAAAGGAAGGATATGCTCCTCTCCTTTTTGGATACGAATCAGGTCTTGGTCATCTAAATAAGCAGTAAATGTAGACATAAAGACTCCTAAAGTTTCGTAATGGTATGGTCAATCAATTGACGGTAGCAAACAGTTTTTCCTTCTTTGTGATCCTTGATAATTTGAAGAATTGTCCGAACAGACTCACGTCCTAGTTCCACCGCATTGATGTCAATATAGGCTTCAATATCGAGTCGTGGCTTGATCGAATCAAAAGAAATGATAGGGATTGTCAGCTGGTGTTCTAATAAGTATTGGCGCACCCCTTCAGCAACGAGAATATCGGTTGTCATGATGGCATCTAGTTCTGTTAGGGGAAGACTCTCCATCAATTGATAAGAATTGTCTTCTAACATAAAACCAAATGAAAAATGAACCAGTTTTTCATCGAGAGGAATCCCTGCTTTTTGGAGGGCTTCTTTATAACCTTCATAGCGGTCTTGAGACACAGACAGCTCTTTGTTTCCCCCGATAAAAGCAATTTTTCGGTAGTTTTGTTGAATGAAATATTCTGTCGCATCAAATGCAGCCTTGATATTATCATTATCCACTAGCGAAACAAAAGGAGAAGCTGCCTTTCCGAGGATAAGGAAGGGGAACTTGTCTTTGATCGCAAAGTCAACGAGGGGATCATTCGGGCTAGAATATAGGAAAATCAAACCATCTACACGGTTTCCGTAGATGAGTTGCTTGAGGTTGTCGAGCCGCCGTTCTTCATTTTGCCCCGTACAGATTTGGATGGCATAATCATTGTCTGAGGCGATCTGGGTGATCCCTCTTAAAACAGTTGGGAAGAAAGGATTCTGGTAGAAGACGTCACTATCGATTGGAAGAACTAAAGCAATGACTTGACTAGATTGGCTGACAAGACTGCGAGCATTAAGGTTGGGATGGTAATCCAACTCGACCATGGCCTCACGGACTCGTTTTTTTGTTTCATCACTAATCGTGGATTTATTTTGGATGACGCGCGTGACAGTTGAAGGCGCGACGCCAGCGAGTTTTGCCACATCTTTGATGGTAACACGCATGAGAAAACCTCCTAGCGGTGATAGTCTGGATCACGGAAGTGGGTCTTATAAAATACCATAGCAAGATAGAGTACAAATAAGACATTTTGGATCATGATCGTCGTAGTAAATACTTGATGGAATAGTAAACTGATGAGGACACTTAGTAAAATAGGGAGTCCCAAGCAATTCAGAATACAATTGAAACATTCCTTGAAAGTTTGTAGTGAAAAGAGTCGAGATTTTCGTGTCAAGTAGAGGAAGAAAGATGCCCCTACGATGAGAATCAAATAATTGACTGTCGATAAGAAGCCAGAGAAAATCACGAGAAAGAGACTGACAGGGAGTCGGTTTTCACGGAACCAATCGCTAGAGATAGCTTGAGTGAAGCTTTTTTTATCCCGGAGACTCTCTTGATTGATAGCCTGGTATGAGACGGTAGCGAGTTCTTTATTTTCTTTTGAAATGATCAACTGTTTGCGATCAAAATGGAGTGTTAACTCCTTGCTCTCGCTCGCCTTTGCTTCTTGGCCTAAGACAACCTGCCCTTTTGAAGTCTTGTGTACAGGGTTGGTTCCTGTATAGGTGAGCTCTTGGTCTTTGATCACGACGTGTTCTTGAATATCTTTCATGACGTCATTTGATAAAGGATCAAACACATCGCTGACAAAGGTTGTTAAAGGATAGGTTTTGAGTTGAGCATTTTGAAGAGCCACTGGTAATAGTGTGACAGAAATCAGAAAGAAAGAAGTAAAAATCATTTGGAACCAACTCAGCTTTTTGCGGTTTGCAAAAGAAGAGCGGAAATTGAAGATACTTGCAAAATAATTAAAAGGATAGGGCATGAGATGACCTTTCTAAACATAAGAGAATCAGAGATGCAAAGAGGAGTCTCTTTGATTGATTTTATTCTTAACGAAGGGTAGTAAAGCATTCACCATACTACCCTTAACTTAAAAATAAAATGCGTTTGAAATAAGGTTCTATTTTATCCTTTATCCCCACCAGCTGTCAAGCCTGAAACAAAGTTCTTTTGTAGGAAGAAGAATAGAATACAGATTGGAACCGCGATCAAAATGGCACCGGCTGCAAAGAAGGCGATCTTTTGATTTTTTTGGTCACTGATAAAGGTTTGAAGACCAACGGCTACCGTATAATTTACTTCATCACGAAGCAAGAATTTAGACAAGATATAGTCTCCGAAAGGTCCCATGAAAGCCCAAAGTGCTTGAACGGCAATCATTGGACGAACCAGTGGAAGGACGATTTGCCAGAAGCGACGGAAGTGTCCTGCACCATCCAATTTAGCAGACTCATCAAGTGAGATTGGAACGGTATCGAAGTAACCCTTCATCAACCAAGCATTCATTGGAATACCACCACCAACATAAAGGAAGATCAAGAACCAAGGTTGGTTCAAGGCATTCAGCATCAAAGCCATAACGAAGAAGGCTGTGAGGGCTGCCATAGTTGGGACCATTTGAATGATCAAGAAGAAGACCAAACTTTGTTTACGCGCCAAGAAATTGTAACGGCTGTATGCGTAACCTGCGAAGGTAACAATACTTGTTTGCACAATCATGGTGATAATGGCGATAACCAAGGTATTCATATACCAAGTGCCATAAGGAGTTTCAGAGAAAAGTTTTGAGAAGTTATCAAAATTAAGATTGCCACTAAAATCAAGTGTAAAGGCACTGACATTCCCTGATTTGAAGGCTGATAGAACCGTAATCAACAATGGATAAATGATAACGATTGAAAGAACCACCATGTACAGGTAAGTCAAGAAATGATTGAGGCGGCGTTTAAATTGAACAGAATTTTTCATTTTATACATCCTCCATATCAAATGCATGTAGTTTCTTGAAGGCAATCATAGAGATTGAGATCACAATCACAGAGATAATCAAGGTTACCGCTGCGGCCATTGAATATTGAGGAGAAGTATTGGTTGTCAACTTGTAGATCCAAGAGATCAAGATATCTGTAGATCCGGCATTTCCTCCGACAGAACCAGGTCCCCCATCGTTAAACAAGTAAATGATGGAGAAGTTGTTGAAGTTGAAGGTGTATTGACTGATCAAAGTTGGAGCTGCAACCGCCATAATCATTGGGAAAGTGATGCTACGGAATTTTTGCCAACCGTTGGCACCATCAATATAAGCAGCTTCGTAAAGATCGTTTGGAATTGATTGAAGAATCCCTAAAGTCAAGACATAGATGTAAGGGAAGCCGAGCCAACCTTGCATCATAATCAAAGCGATTTTTGTCCAAGTAGGATCTGTTTTCCAAGGGATCAAGACGCCATCTAAGAATGGGAAGATCTTCGCAAACAACGGGATAACTTGTGCATTGATGGCACCGACACTATCGTTAAACATATTTGAGAAAGTTAGGATAGTGATGAAGGCTGGAACAGCCCATGGGAGCAAGAAGATAACCCCAAAGATCCGTTTTCCTTTTACAAATGGTTGGTTCGCAACAATAGCAGTCAAGATACCAAGAACGATTTGAAGAGTAGAAGCTGCGAGAGCCCAAATCAAGGTCCAGCCAAGAACAGATGTAAAGGCTGAGCGGAAGGTGCTCAAGGTCCACATATTAGTGAAGTTTTGGAACCCGATCCAATCAAGCAAGGTTGTTGGAGCAGTATGTTTGAAATCGTAGTTTGTAAAGGCGATCATCAAAGTTACCAAAACTGGGAAGATAATCGCAAAGGTCATAGCGATATAAGAAGGGATAATCAAAAGATAAGGGAATCCATTTTCATAGATCGCATGAACCATTTCTTTTCCAGTTTTTGGAACGGCAATACCATTGTTAATGCGTTTTGCAACAGTTCCTGCATCCTTAATATTTAAGGCATAAAATAGGAAGTAAACAATGGTAATGATCAAGTGGAAGGCACCACGAATCAAGATAAAGAGGGAATTATCTTGTCCACGGACTGTTCCAAGTGTGACCAATTTCGCTAATTCTCCAGCTCCGATTCCAATGAAGTAAACGAGAAAGAGAACGGTTACGGCAAGAAAAATATAGCCTTTGGTTTTTTGTTTGTTATAAATTTGCCCAAGACCCGGGATCAAAGAGAGCCACATAGCCTTTTTAGGGTTTTGTTCTGTAGTCATTCAAATCTCCTTATAATGTCCTTGCTAGAGAGCAAGAAGACAAGTCAGACAGTAAGCTATGCTTGAAAATTGAACATAAGAGGTTGGGACCTTGTCTCCAACCTCTTACTCAAACCTAAAAACTGTCTTATTTGCTACCGAATTTTTGTTCGATGGTTTCTTTAATCAATTTCACTGCATCGTCAGCAGCAGCTTTTGCAGATTTTTTACCACTTACAGCATCGAAAAACATAGTAGCAGCTGGATCCCAAACAGCACTCATTTCTGAGATGTTTGGCATTGGTTGAGCGTTCTTGAATTGATCAACAACGGCAGTTGTCAATTCATCGTTTTTGCTAACCGCATATTTACGAGCTTCTGTGTTAGCAGGAACTTCATTTGTCTTGTCAAACAAAGCTTTTTGTTGGTCAGTACTTGTCAAGAAGTCAATGAATTTTTGAGCACCATCAAGGTTTTTCGCACCTGCAGGGATAACCCAAGCTTTACCACCACCAAAGGCAGAATATTGTTTTCCGTTTGGAAGAGTTGGAATAGTTGCGACACCGTAGTTTACTTTAGCTTCTTTCAATGAAGCAGCTTTCCAAGGACCGTCGATGATAGCAGCTGTCTTACCTTCTTGGAATTGTGTTTGGATGAAGTTAGCAGCAGCTTTTGTATCTTGCATACCTTTTGGCCATTTAGCATACCAAGTTTTCGCATATTCGATACCGTCTACAGAACCTTGGTTGTTCAATCCAATATCTTTAGGATCTGTACCATCTTTACCAAATACATAACCACCATTACCTGAAAGCAAACCGTAAGCATAGTAGAAGTTTGTCCAGTCAGCTAAGAAGGCAGTTGTTTTACCAGGTTCGCTAGCAAAGTCGTATTTGCTATCTTTTGCAAGATTGTCAAGGTCACCAAATGTTTTTGGAGCTTCACTTACAAGATCTTTATTATAGTAGAGAACCAAAGTTTCGATGACAGCAGGTGCACCGTAAACTTTACCACCGTTTGTTACAAGAGCTTCAGTTGTTTTGTCTGTGTGGCTATCTTTGTTTAATGTCACTTCAGCCAATTGACCATCGTTACCAAGACCACCTACACGGTCGTATGGTGCCATCATAACGTCTGGAGCTTTTTTAGATTGGTTATCAAGAGAAAGGTTATCCAATCCACCAAGGGCATCACCAGTTTTGATTTTAACTTTTACGCCATTTTCTTTTTCAAAAGCTTTTGCAGCTTCTTCAACATAAGATTTGTAGCCTTTGTCTACATAGACGTTGATTTCTTTACTTGCTTCAGAAGAACCTGAAGAGCTATTGCTACAAGCAGCAAGTAAGAAGCCGGCAAAACCAACTGTACCAAGTACAGCAGCACTACGTAAAATTGTACGTTTCATGATTTATTCCTCCTAAAGAATAAAAAAAGATAATAATTAGAAACCGCTTTAGACAAACGTTTTCCTAAAACGACTTAAGTATATCACAAGGCGAAAACGTTTGCAAGTGATTTTAAAAAATTTTTTAAAAAATATTTCAATTCCGAACTTTCTTCTATAAAAACCGCTAATTCATTGACATTGCTAATAATAAATACTAAACTAGAGATACGGGGCTTTTTAAAAAAAGATAAAAAGTTTTTTAAGAAACCCCTTGCAGAAAATATGGAAAAAGTTTATAATGACATGGTACGCAAACGTTTTCGCAAAAATTGCGTAAACTGAGTTGCGCCTGTTCGATTTTAACAAAGAGTAGAGCCGCTTGAGAGCTGGATACGACTCTGCAACGATACCCATGCCGTGCACCGAATCGCAGGCTTCAAAGAAATAAAAAGAGGTGGTAACCCATGAAAAAACGTCAAAGTGGTGTTTTGATGCACATTTCTTCCCTTCCTGGACAATACGGAATCGGATCATTCGGACAATCAGCATATGATTTTGTTGATTTCCTCGTTCGGACCAAGCAACGTTACTGGCAAATCTTGCCGCTTGGTACAACTAGTTATGGAGATTCTCCATACCAATCTTTCTCAGCTTTTGCTGGGAACACTCATTTTATTGATTTCGATCTTTTGACCGAGCAAGGTTTGTTGACAGAAGCAGACCTTAAAGGAGTGGACTTTGGTCAAGATCCTACTCAAGTGGATTATGCAAAGGTTTTCGAACAACGTCGTCCCTTGCTTGAAAAAGCAGTTGCCAATTTCTTAAAATCAAGTGATCAAAAAGAATTCCAAGAATTTTGTGAAGCCAATGCTTCTTGGTTGGAGCTCTTCGCAGAATACATGGCTATTAAAGAACACTTTGATTTGAAAGCTTGGACAGAATGGCCAGATGCAGCTATTCGTGCGCGTGAGCCAAAAGCTTTGGCTAACTACCGTGAAGAATTGGCAGATAAATTGACTTACCATCGTGTGACTCAATTCTTCTTCTTCCAACAATGGTTGGCCTTGAAAGCTTATGCCAACGACCACCACATTGAAATTGTGGGAGATATGCCAATTTATGTAGCGGAAGATTCAAGCGACATGTGGGCTAATCCTCATCTCTTCAAAACAGATGAAAACGGGAAGGCAACTTGCATTGCAGGATGCCCGCCAGATGAGTTCTCAGCAACTGGTCAACTTTGGGGGAACCCAATCTATGACTGGGAAGCAATGGACAAAGATGGCTACCAATGGTGGATTGAACGCTTGCGTGAAAGCTTCAAGATCTACGACATCGTTCGGATCGACCACTTCCGTGGTTTCGAATCATACTGGGAAATCCCAGCTGGTTCTGAAACTGCAGCACCTGGTAAATGGGTCAAAGGTCCTGGCTACAAACTCTTTGCAGCAGTGAAGGAAGAACTCGGTGATTTGAACATCATCGCAGAGGATCTTGGCTTTATGACGGATGAAGTCATTGAGCTTCGCGAACGTACTGGCTTCCCAGGAATGAAGATTCTTCAATTTGCCTTCAATCCTGACGATGAAAGTATCGATAGCCCTCACTTGGCACCAAACAACTCTGTGATGTACACTGGAACACATGATAACAACACAGTTCTTGGATGGTACCGCAATGAAATCGACGATCCAACTCGCGAGTACCTTGCTCGTTATACCAACCGGAAAGAGTACGAATCTGTACCACATGCTATGCTTCGCACAGTCTTTGCTTCCGTCAGCTTCATGGCGATTGCTACGATGCAAGACTTGCTTGAGTTAGATGGCTCAGCTCGGATGAACTTCCCATCTACTCTCGGTGGTAACTGGTCATGGCGGATGACAGCGGATCAATTGACTCCAGCTGTCGAGCAAGAATTGCTTGATTTCACAACGATTTATCGTCGTGAAAACAAAGACTTGAAAAAAGAAGTTAAGAAAGCAGAAAAATAATCTTTCCCCCTATTAAAAATTGTTGAAATAAAGGAGACTCTCAACATGGAATCATTACAAAAATATGTGATTGATCATCATCAAAAAACAATTGCTGAATGTTCAAATGAAGAATTGTACATTGCCTTGCTAAATTACACCAAGCAAGCAAGCGCGCAAAAGAAATTAAATACTGGTAAGAAAAAAGTTTACTACATCTCAGCTGAGTTCTTGATCGGTAAACTCTTGTCTAACAACTTGATCAACTTGGGTCTTTACGACGATGTCAAAAAAGAATTGTCAGATGCTGGTAAAGACTTGATCGAAGTCGAAGAAGTGGAATTGGAACCATCACTTGGTAACGGTGGTTTGGGACGTTTGGCAGCCTGCTTTATCGACTCTATCTCAAGCCTTGGTTTGACAGGGGATGGGGTCGGTTTGAACTACCACTTTGGTTTGTTCCAACAAGTATTTAAGAACAACCAACAAGAAACGATTCCAAACGCATGGTTGACTGACCAAAGCTGGCTCGTTCGTTCAAGTCGTAGCTACAAAGTGCCATTTGCACATTTCACATTGACTTCTACCCTTTATGATATCGATGTCCCTGGTTACAAGATTGATACCAAGAACCGTTTGCGTTTGTTCGACTTGGATTCAGTTGATTCATCTATTATTGAAGATGGTATTAACTTTGACAAGACAGATATCGCTCGCAACCTGACCCTCTTCTTGTACCCAGATGATAGTAACCGTCAAGGGGAATTGCTCCGTATCTTCCAACAATACTTCATGGTATCAAATGGTGCACAATTGATCATCGACGAAGCCATCGAAAAAGGAAGTAACTTGCATGACCTTGCTGACTATGCTGTTGTCCAAATCAACGATACTCACCCATCAATGGTCATCCCTGAATTGATCCGTCTTTTGACAGAACGTGGTATTGGAATGGATGAAGCCATCTCTATCGTTCGTAGCATGACGGCCTACACTAACCACACCATCCTTGCAGAAGCCCTTGAAAAATGGCCACTTGATTTCTTGCAAGAAGTGGTTCCTCACTTGGTTCCAATCATTGAAGAATTGGACCGCCGTGTTCGCGCTGAATACAAAGATCCAGCTGTTCAAATCATCGATGAGAATGATCGCGTACACATGGCACACATGGATATCCACTATGGATTTAGCGTAAACGGGGTAGCGGCACTTCACACAGAAATCTTGAAGAATTCTGAGTTGAAAGCCTTCTACGACATTTACCCTGAAAAATTCAACAACAAAACAAACGGTATTACTTTCCGTCGTTGGCTCATGCATGCCAACCCAACCTTGTCACACTACTTGGATGATATCCTCGGACGTGACTGGCACCATGACGCATCTAAATTGGAAGACCTTCTTTCTTATGAAGATAAAGATGCAGTCAAAGCAAAATTGGAAAACATCAAGTCTCACAACAAACGCAAATTGGCTCGTTTCTTGAAAGACCATCAAGGTGTGGAAATCAATCCAAATTCTATCTTTGATACCCAAATCAAACGTCTTCACGAATACAAACGTCAACAAATGAACGCTTTGTATGTGATCCACAAATACTTGGACATCAAAGCTGGAAATATCCCTGCTCGTCCAATTACTGTTCTCTTTGGTGGTAAAGCAGCTCCTGCCTACACCATTGCACAAGATATCATCCACTTGATCCTTTGCTTGTCTGAAGTGATTGCAAACGATCCAGCAGTAGCTCCACACTTGCAAGTTGTTATGGTAGAAAACTACAACGTAACTGCTGCAAGCTACTTGATCCCAGCTAGCGATATTTCTGAGCAAATCTCTCTTGCTTCGAAAGAAGCTTCAGGTACTGGTAACATGAAATTCATGTTGAATGGTGCGTTGACACTTGGTACTATAGATGGAGCCAACGTGGAAATCGCTGAATTGGTTGGACGTGACAACATCTATATCTTCGGTGAAGATTCAGAAACAGTTATCGATCTTTATGCCAAATCAGCATACAAATCAGCAGACTTCTATGAACGTGAAGCCATCAAACCATTGGTAGACTTCATCGTCAGCGATGCCGTTCTTGCAGTTGGGGACAAAGAACGTTTGACTCGTCTTCACAATGAATTGATCAACAAAGACTGGTTCATGACTCTTCTTGATTTGGAAGACTATATTGTAACCAAAGAACGCATGTTGGCTGACTACGAAGACCGTGATGCATGGTTGGATCAAGTCATCGTTAACATTGCGAAAGCAGGATTCTTCTCATCTGACCGTACGATCGCTCAGTACAACGAAGACATCTGGCACTTAAACTAATCACCCGATATTAGACCAAGGTCCTTGAGACTTTGGTCTTTTTCATGACTTTTTATTTCAGAACAGAAAGAGGAAGAAATTTAGATAATGGACATATCTGTAAATAGTGTCGTTTTTTTGAATTTTTCCGATCCGGCAGGGAAATTATTACATAATTTTTTATTTTAACCTTCAAATCTAATCTATTGGTATAAAAAAATACTCCCCCTCAAAAAGCCTTCCGGTGAAATTTATAAAAAAAAAAAGCAGAGTGAAAACCCTTGAAAATAAAGGACTTTTTCACAGGTGTTTACATATATTTTCAATTAAAAAATGAGGAAGTCCCGGAAGCTTTGGAGTTTCAAGTTGTTATATCTTTAAAGTAAAATAAAAAATTAAATTAACAAATATTTAAAAATGGTTGATCGTGATACAATAGAGTTAACTGGCAGTAGCATATTTTTGCCTCTACAGTGAGATTTTTTAAAACATAAATAAAAAGGAGAGTTTTGAAAATGAAAAGCTATCGTGAACATGTTTCGAAGCAGGAAAAATTTTCAATTCGTAAGTTGTCAGTGGGTGTTGTATCATTGGCCATCGCTGGATTGGCTACTGTTAATACCTACGGAGCAGAAGTGAAAGCGGATGAGGCAACAGCACCTGCAACTGAAGCAACCACTACAGAGACAACAACAAGTGATGCAGCTGTTGCAACAAGTTCTAAGTTGACATCTACAACTGTGACAGAAGGGAATAAAACAGTTACAACGACTTATGTAGAATCACCAGAACTTGAAAAAGCAAAAGCTGATGCAGCTACAGAAGGTGTGACCGTTACAGAAGAGGCTGAAAAAGTACAACCATCTATCGCAGTAGCAGAAGCGGATAACAAAGCTCAAACAGCTGAAATCAACACAGTCGTTGAAAACTACAAAAAGGCCAAAGCTGAGTATGAAGCAAAATCTCAAGAAATCACATTGATTGAAAAGAGAAATGCGGAAGCAGAAGCAGATTATCAAAAGAAAGTAGCAGAGTACAATCAGCAAAAGGCAGCTTATGATAAAGCTTTAGAAGAGTACAATGCTAAAAAGGCAGCTTATGATGCCAAAGTAGCAGAAAAAGCAGCAGCGGATAAGGCTAATGCAGAAGCAAAAGCTAAGTATGAAGCAGAAATGGTTGTTTACAATACAGCGAAAGCGCAATACGATAAAGATTTACAAGAATACCAAACTAAGAAAGCGCAATACGATAAAGATAAAGAAGCTTATGATCAATTGGTAGCGAAGAAGGCAGAAGAAGATGCTGCCAAGGCTCAATACGAAGCTGATCTTAAAAAGTACAATGTTGAAAAAGCACAGTACGAAAATGATTATATTGCTTATCAAAAGAAATTAGCTGAATACGAAATTGCCAAAAAACAATATACGGATGCGAAACAAGCATACGACAAATATATGACAGACAATGCGTATGCTGACCTTAAAAATGTTTCAACTGTTCAAGATTTGACCTTCCAACGTGAAGGTGGTGCAACTCACACCATTGACGGCATCAGCACTTATCTTACTCGTGATGCTCAAGCTCGTTTAAATACAAGCAATGTCCATCAATATGATTCCAATAAATTGGAAGCTTCAGATATTGTAGCGACTAGTCCTTGGGCCAATAATGAAACTGAGTACATTCAAGTGAAGGAAGGCGATAAATTTGTCGTTACTTATGATAACTTGAATCAGTCTAGCATGCGTGAAAATACGGATATGCATCCAATCAAACGTGTGATTTACCGTTATGAGATTTTAAGTCTTCCATCAAATGATGGCAAAGGGATTGCAGCAGTCAACGCAGATCCAACGGTAACCATGACAGTGGGTGCTTCAACAGACCAAGACAAACCTGTTAAGGTTGCTGTTGATGTTGAATTCTATGATGGTGATGGCAATAAATTTGATTTGACTCAACGCAATGCCATTGTCGCTTTGAACTCCCTCAACCACTGGACAGGTGCATCATATGTAGATAGTGGAGATAAACCTCGTGCCCTTACAGTAGAAGCCAAAGATAAAGATGGCAACACTGTTCGTGGAACTTGGGATCCATATGCAGATGGTTCATCCATGAGCATTGAAAACAATGAAGTGAAGGTTAAAACAGGAAAAGCAGACTTTGGTACTGCAACTGTTTCCATTTCAGCAGACAACCCTCTCAAAATTGTGACTCAGAAATATGGTTATGTTAAAGATGACACAGGTAAATGGGTTCCTGGTACGACACCTGAGAAGGAAGAAGTAACGGATGCGTTAACTGTAAATGCTTCGGGTTCAGGAAGTGTTCATTCTATTGGTACAGAAGAATTTACCTTTGAAGGTAAGGATGATGTTATCGGATCATACAAAGTAGATGCAACTACAGGCCAAATTACGTTCACACCTAAGAAGAAATTTGAAAACGTGGAACACCAAGAGTCTGTAAATGTTGGAAATAATAAATTTATTCCAATTCCAAACTCAAGTGTTTCTTATGATGCTGCTACTAAAGAAGTAACTTCCTTTAAAGATAACCAATATATTGAACATGGATCTGTCTTTAACGGTGAATCTTCAACAACTCTTGAAGGTTGGGATAATCCATCTTCTCCATACCTCTATTATGGTGGAGCAGGCTTGAAGATGTCAGATGGACACTTAGTCTTTACGGCTAATGGTGCCAATGCGGCTGGTCAACCAACGGTTTACTGGTTTGCCATCAACTCAAATGTAGGTCTTCCTAAAGAGCCAGGAGAAGAACCGAAAGAGCCAACAAAACCAACCGAACCAAAGGCTCCAACTCCACCAACGATTACAGTGGAAAATCTACCTGCAGAGCCAAGTAAACCTGAAGAACCTAAATCACCAACTCCGCCAACAGCACCTAACTACACTGTGATTACGGTCGATGTGGAGGAACCAACAGCTCCAACTCCACCAACAGCTCCAACCCCACCGACTCCTGAAGTCGTTCCAAATACGAATCTGGTGAAACCGGAAGCTGAAGTGAAATGGCATAAGAATAAAGTGGTAACGGAAACAGATATTCCAACCCCACCAACACCAGTTCCTCCAACTCCACCAACTCCATACAACCCACCAACACCAATTGTTCCACCAACTCCAGAGGTTCCAACCGAACCAACTCCTGAAGTTCCGGAACAGCCTGTACAACCTGCGCAACCACAAACACCTGCGCTTCCAAATACAGGTACAGAAAGCTCAACTGCAGCTGTTCTTGCAGGTGCGATGGCTGGATTGCTTGGATTGGGTCTTGCACGCAAGAAAAAAGAAGATTAATTCTTGTTTCTTTCGTTCATTCATCTAAATAAAGAAAGTCAGAAGGCAAGTCCTTCTGGCTTTTTTGATGGAGTGATGACCAAATAGTTGAGAAATAGAACAGAATAGTTTTTGGATAAGGAGAGGAAATGGCTTTTATATACCAAATCGTGTCGAAATGAAGCAGAATAGAAATGGATGACACAAGAAGAAGAGAATGAGGTATACTGGTGGTGTTCGAATGAAAGTTTATAGGACTCCGTTATATCTCTAATCATTCCAATGATACTGTTGCGATGGCTTTTCATCTTTTGCACACATTACTTTTCCAAATGAATTTCATTTGAACGTATCAGTGATCAGGCAAGTGCTTCCACGGTTTTGAGGCGCTTGCCTTTCTATCTGTATCGCGATATAATAGGGTGTAAGAAATGAAAAGGAGTTTGTATGAAAAAGAAACCTATCTATCTTTATATCCTGTTATTTTTCTCTACGGTTGGAACCCTAACATCAGCTGTCTCAACCTTTGGAGCTTCAAAGAGTTTTGAGTTGACAGATGATTTTGCGAAACAACTTGGTTTAACAACGGCTCAAGACAAGGCTGACTATGTGACATATTATGAGAAATCAGCCCAACTCAATCAGTCTCCATTAACCTTTTTATTTGTTTCCCTGATTCTGATTGCTTTACTGGCAACTTTCTATTTTCTCTTTATGAAGCAGGATCTGTTAACAGCACATTATACTTATATGGGGCAGATTTTGTTAAGTCAAGCCTTCTCTTGCTATAATTATTTTGCAGGGCGTCCACTATTAGCTAGTTTTTCAACCCCGTCCCTTCGCCAACGATATCTGGCATCTTCGTCCATTGCTTTGTTACTCTTGACTGCTTTATCTCTTCTCTTCCTTGGAATTGTTTTGTATAAAACCTTGCGTTTGAGAAAAGCTCAAGCTACGGCATAATAGATAAGTTTGAATGGAGCTCTCTTAGAGGATAAGAGAGCTTCTTGATTGGAGAAAAAAGATGAAAGTATCCTTTGTTTATATTAGTCTGAGTGGGAATACAGAGAGTTTTGTCCGCCGCTTAAGTGACTATTTGCTGGAAGCCCATCCCGGACTTGAAATCGAGAAAGTGCATGTGAAAGACCTGGTCAAAGAGGGCCAGCCCTTCTTTGAAATGACCAATCCTTTTATCACTTTTTTGCCTACCTATTTGGAGGGTGGAAATGGTGTTGACAATGGCGATGTGGAAATTTTGACGACAGATGTTGCGGATTTTATTGCTTATGGAGACAACGCTAGCAAGTGTTTAGGAGTGGTTGGGTCAGGCAATCGGAATTTTAACAATCAATATTGTTTAACCGCTAAGCAATACAGCCAACGCTTTGGTTTCCCTATGTTAGCCGATTTTGAAATGCGGGGGATGTTGGGAGATATTAAAAAAGTAGCTGCGATTGTAGAAGATTTGTATCATCTTTAAAATAAAGAGAGGCTGGGACAAAAGTCCTAGCCTCTTAATTATTTTTGGATTGTCGAGCAAGACGCAGTGGTTGAGTGGGCTCTACTACGCTGATTTCATCAGCTTTTACAGCCCTACTCAACTGTGCGGAGGTGGGACGACGAAATCGAATTCTAACGAATTACCGATTTCTGTCCCACTCTCTCTTTTACGCTTTATTTTAATTTTTCTGTGATTTCTTTAGCAAGTAGAAGCCCCAATCGATAGTCTTTATTGATGACATGGATGACATCGTTGATATTGTCGGTCTCTTGGATTTTTTCCTTGATGCTATCTTTGAAAGCTTGATCTTTCAAGAGTTGCTCTTGTAAGAGCCGTTGTAGTTTTTCTCTTTCGTACTTGTTAAATAAAAAGAGGACCACTAAACTGATGAGGATTAAGATGTAAACGGTTTGATTCATAGATTTCTCCTGTATATAAAGGATCTGAAAATGTAGAGAATGAAGGGCATTGGGCATGAGAAAAGGAGTGAGAATGAACTAAATTGAATCGCATTTAGTTTCTCCTCTCACTCCCATAAGAGATGTTCTACTTATCAATCATTAGATAAGAAATTACATTTTCTCAGGTGCATCGACACCAAGTAAGCGAAGGGCTTCTTTTAAGACTACTGCAGTTGAATAGCTAAGAGCAAGACGGCTTTCGCGTTCTGGGCTTTCATCCAAGATACGAGTGTGTGCATAGTATTTGTTGAAGGCTTGAGCCAAGTTGATAGCATATTTTGCGATCAAGGATGGATCATAGTTTTCAGCAGCACGTTTCACGACACGAGAGAAGTCTTGGAGAAGCTTGATGATTTCCCAGCTTTCAGGATCGCTCAAGCTGTATGTCGCATCTGTAGATGGTGTGAAGTTGGCTTTGCGAAGGATAGATTGGATACGAGCGTAAGCGTATTGAACGTAAGGTCCAGTTTCTCCTTCAAAGGATACCATGGCTTCTAGGTCGAAGTCATACCCATTGCGGCGGTCTGTCTTCAAGTCGTAGAATTTAACCGCACCAACACCGACTGCATGTGCCACTTCTTCCTTGTTTTCCAATTCAGGGTTCTTTTCTTCGATCTGCGCTTTGGCACGAGAGATGGCTTCTTGAAGAGTTGGTTCGAGAAGGATGATATTTCCTTTACGAGTTGACAATTTTTGGCGGTTTTTTGTCACCAAACCAAAGTCAACGTGAACCATATCGTCGCTCCAGTCAAATCCCATTTTCTTCAGTACAGCTTTCAACTGACGGAAGTGGTTGGATTGTTCTTGACCTACAGCATAGATGTTTTTCACAAAGTTGTAAGTCCGTGCACGGTAGATAGCGGTTGCGATATCACGAGTGATGTAAAGAGTGGCACCGTCTGATTTCTTAATCATAGCTGGTGGAAGGTTGACATCATCGAGCTCAACGATGTTAGCCCCTTTAGATTCTTTCAACAAGCCTTTGTCTTCAAGGATTTGAACCCCTTCATCCATCTTGTCGTTGTAGAAAGCTTCTCCGTTTAAGCTGTCAAACTCAACACCGAGGAGTTTGTAGATACGGTTGAATTCCACCAAGCTTTCGTCACGGAACCATTGCCACAATTCAGTTGCTTCTGGATCCCCATCTTCCAATTTTTTGAACCATTTACGTCCTTCTTCATCAAGCTCAGGATCGTTTTCGATTTCAGCATTGATTCGAACGTAAAGTTTTAGCAATTCATCGATTGGATTGGCTTCGACAGCTTCCTTGCTACCCCATTTTTTGTAGGCCACCATCAAGAGACCGAACTGTTTACCCCAGTCACCCAAGTGGTTGATTTTAATCGTGTTGTAGCCCATTTTGCGGAAGATGTTTGAAAGAGCATCCCCGATAACGGTTGAGCGCAAGTGACCAACTGAGAATGGTTTTGCGATGTTTGGGCTTGAAAGGTCGATGGTGATATTTTGACCTTTACCTTCGTCTTGTTGGCCGTAGTCTGCACCTGCTTCGATGACGGATTTGATTACCTGATCAGAGATTTTAGATTTGTCTAAGAAGAAGTTCACGTAAGGTCCAGTTGCAACGACTTTTTCGAAGGCACTTTGGTCGATCTTTTCAGCGATATCTGCAGCGATTGCTTGAGGAGCCTTGCGTTCCACTTTTGCAAGTGAGAAGGCTGGAAAAGCAATATCACCAAGATCAGATGATTTTGGTTGTTCAAGCAAGTTTAAAATAGCATCTTGGTCAAGAGAGTCAATCACTTTGGCCAATTCACTAGCAATGAGTTCTTTATTGTTCATATTAGCTCCTTAGTCCTTTTAACTATTATTTTAACACAATTCTGAGCGAATTTTCAATTTTTTTGGTATAATTTAAAGTATATTTATTCAAAAGTGGAGGTCCAATGAAAAAGACAGAACGTCACCTTTTGATTCAACAAATGATTCGAAATGAAAAATTGTCGACTCAAAAAGAGATTCAGGATCGATTAGAAGCAAAAGGCATTGCTGTAACGCAAACAACTCTGTCACGAGATTTGCGCGATCTGGGTCTAGTCAAGGTGAAACGAAAAGACCAGTTGTATTATATTTTGCCCAATGAGCCTGAAGTGGCAGAGATTTATATTATGTTGTCTAGCCATGCCAAGTCAGTCTCACGAGCAGAATTCACCTTGGTTTTGCGGACAGAGCTGGGAGAAGCAGCTCTCTTGGCCAATGGTGTAGATGAAATGTCAGATGAGCGTATTTTGGGAACAGTAGCAGGGGCCAATACCCTCTTGATTGTTTGTCGAGACCAAGAGGCAGCCATTGAAATTCAAAATGAAATTTTAGGGATGATGCAGTAATCAAGCCCCTTGAAAAGAAAGAAAATACCCCGTTAAGATGTCAAAAGGAGGAAGATAGTGAGCTATCTACTCCTGTTTTCATCTATGGAGCTTGTGTCAGAAAATGATGCAACAGTAAGGAATAAAGAAGTATGGCAGTAGAGAAAATATCCCCTGGAATGCAGCAGTATCTAGATATCAAAAAAGACTATCCGGATGCCTTTTTGCTGTTTCGAATGGGAGATTTTTACGAATTATTTTATGAAGATGCAGTGAATGCAGCTCAAATTTTAGAGATTTCCTTAACCTCACGGAATAAAAATGCAGAGAATCCGATCCCCATGGCAGGTGTTCCCTACCACTCGGCTCAGCAGTATATTGATGTTCTCATTGAACAGGGGTATAAGGTCGCGATTGCAGAACAAATGGAAGACCCCAAAGAAGCCAAGGGGGTCGTTAAGCGGGAAGTTGTACAGGTGATTACGCCGGGTACAGTGGTGGATTCGACCAAGCCAGATAGTGAGAACAACTTCCTGGTTGCTTTGGATCGTTCAGGAAATGATTTTGGGCTAGCCTATATGGATCTGGTGACTGGGGAATTTCAAGTGACGACCCTCAATGACTTTAGCATGGTTTGTGGAGAAATCCGCAATTTACGTGCGCGTGAGGTGGTCCTGGGTTATGAGTTGCCAGAACAGGAAGAGCGTGTGTTTGTTAGCCAGATGAATCTCTTGTTGTCACATGTAGAGACGGCGCTCGACGATGTTCAACTCTTAGGGGATCAGTTGAGTGAGCTAGAAAAGAAAACGGCTGGAAAACTTCTCCAGTATGTCCACCAGACACAAATGCGGGAATTGAGCCACCTCAAAAAAGCCCATCATTATGAGATTTGCGAATTCTTGCAGATGGACTTTGCGACCAAGGCTAGTCTTGATTTGACAGAGAATGCGCGAACTGGGAAGAAACATGGTAGCTTGTATTGGTATTTAGATGAAACCAAGACGGCCATGGGAGGTCGTTTGTTGCGGTCCTGGATTCAGAAACCCTTGGTCGATTTGAAACGGATACGAGAGCGCCAGGACATCATTCAGGTCTTTATGGATCATTTCTTTGAACGGAGCGATTTGACCGACAGCCTTAAAGGGGTCTATGACATTGAACGCTTAGCGAGTCGGGTTTCCTTTGGTAAGATCAATCCTAAGGATCTCTTGCAGCTAGGAGATACTCTGGGTCATGTGCCGACGATCAAGTCGATTCTACTGGGGATTGGTGATCCAGTCTTAGATGTCTTGATTGCACGCTTGGATGAACTTCCTGAGTTGCACCGCTTGATTACCTCAGCTATTGCTCCGGAAGCATCTGCTGTTATTACAGAGGGAAATATCATCCGAACTGGGTTTGACGAGCAATTGGATCAATACCGTGTCGTTCTTCGGGATGGTACTGGTTGGATTGCTGAGATTGAGGCCAAGGAGCGCGAAGCCAGCGGCATTACAGGTCTAAAGATCGATTACAACAAGAAGGATGGCTACTATTTCCATGTCACCAATTCTCAATTGAGTCACGTTCCTGCTCACTTTTTCCGCAAGGCGACCTTGAAAAATTCAGAACGCTTTGGTACGGAGGAATTAGCTCGCATCGAAGGAGATATGCTAGAGGCGCGTGAGAAGTCTGCTAATCTGGAATATACGATTTTTATGCGGGTTCGTGAAGAAGTTGGCAAGTATATCCAACGTCTGCAACAATTAGCTCAGGCGATTGCGACAGTTGATGTTTTACAAAGTCTAGCCAGTGTCGCTGAGTCACAACAGTTGAATCGTCCCCTCTTTCATGAAGAACGACGAATCGCGATCGACAAAGGTCGCCATCCGGTTGTTGAGAAAGTGATGGGAGCCCAGTCCTATATTCCTAATAGCATCTTTATGGATGAAGAACGGGATATTCAGCTGATTACTGGGCCAAATATGAGCGGGAAGTCTACCTATATGCGTCAATTGGCGATCATTGTGATTCTTGCCCAGATTGGCTCCTATGTTCCAGCGCAAAAGGCCGAGTTGCCAATCTTTGATGCGATTTATACCCGAATCGGAGCTGCTGATGACCTGGTATCGGGTCAGTCTACCTTTATGGTGGAAATGATGGAAGCCAATCACGCCATTCGCAAGGCAACGCCTCAGTCCTTGATTTTGTTTGATGAGTTGGGACGGGGAACAGCGACCTATGATGGGATGGCCCTCGCCCAATCCATCATCGAATACATTCACGATCGAACCGGTGCCAAAACCTTGTTTGCGACCCATTACCATGAGTTGACGGCTCTCTCAGAGACCTTGTCCCGTTTGGAAAATGTTCATGTTGCGACCTTGGAGCGAGATGGACAGGTTACCTTCTTGCACAAGATTGAACCCGGCCCAGCAGATAAGTCCTATGGGATTCACGTGGCCAAGATCGCTGGTTTGCCAGAAGAATTATTGAAGCGGGCGGATGCGATTTTGACCAAGCTAGAAGGACAAGCCCAGCAAGTACCGCTTGCGGATGCAACTCCTAAAAAGGAAGTATCTTCGCAGGTTGCTGAACAAATGTCCCTCTTTGAGGAAGAGACAGAAAGTACAGTGATCACAGAATTGAAGAATCTGGATCTCTACAACATGACTCCCATGGAAGTCATGATGGCAGTCGCCGAATTGAAAAAGAAAATATAAAAGAAGATCCTCGTGATAGCGAGGATCTTCTTTTAGTGGTTAGCAATGCTTTGGTTGATTTTTTGGACTTGTTTTTTATAAAAATGATGGGAGACCAACCAGATGATCACGTAAACGAGGGTGAATTCGACAACGAGTAAGAGGTAAAAGCCAAGTCGTGCTGGAAACCAGCCAGCTAACGTAGCTAGGGGAATAAAGCCAAGCAACATGAGTAAGTAATGGCTCAGAGTAGCCCGTAAGAGGCTCCAGTCTTTTTGAAAGAGGAGACTCCCGAAGCTAAAGAGGACCCCAATCGCACCCCAAACGAGGGCGCAATAAAGCATGACCAGTGAGCCGTGAACATGATGCAAGAACATCCAGCGGCCGACTGCAGAGTTGGGACTTAAGGGAAGGTACAACTCAGGTGAGAAGAGGTAGGAAAAGAAGATGGATAGGATGAGCCCGATGAGAATACCTTTCAGGGCGTCAGAAAAAGATTGTTTTAGCATGATAATTTCTCCTTAATGGCTTTTAAGTAACGACGGGAGGAGTAAGTCAGACTCCCGTTTTTAAGATAGATTTGCACCGATCCTCCACTGGTAAAGTGCAGGTGATCGATTTCTTTTGTGTTGATAATTTCAGATTGGGAAATTTTGAGAAAGCAGGTCGGTAAGTCTTCAGATAACTGATAGAGAGGCCCAGTCAGAATAAATTGATCTGTCATGGTCTCACCAATTACTTGCCTATTTTCAATGTAAAAACGTTGGAATAGCTGGCTTTCGATCAGGTAAGCTTCCCCATCCTTCTTGGCACGTAAGCGCCCTTTTTGATCCAATTCTTCCACAAAGTCTCGGATTTTCTCTACACGCGCAGACAGTGCAGGTGCTGTGATCATCACCGCTTCTTCTTGGAAGTGGGAATCAATGTGTACTTCAACTTTCATAAGATCGTTTCTCCCTCCTTTGGGTAAAGTCGGTTGGCCTGCTAGCCCGGCTCCTTCTTTACACTACTATTAAACACTTTTTCCAAAGGGAAGACAAGGAAATTTGTCTATGTGGTCGTTTTCTTTGCCTATGCGGTTTTTAAGGAAGAAGATGGGGACAAGCCTACGTTTTTTAAGAAAGGGAGTCTTGTGGATCTGTGGTATAATAGAGCTACATGTATCGGTGAAAAAATAGGTAAAGGAGCAGACATGTCACAGATTATTGAATTGCCAGAAGTCCTAGCCAATCAGATTGCGGCAGGTGAAGTGATTGAACGACCTGCTAGCGTGGTCAAGGAATTGGTTGAAAACTCGATCGATGCTGGAGCTAGCCAGATCGTTGTTGAAATCGAAGAAGCAGGATTGAAGTCGATTCGGATTACAGATAATGGGGAAGGAATTGCGCATGATGAGGTCGCTTTGGCCCTCCGTCGACATGCGACCAGTAAGATCAAGAGTCAAGCGGATCTTTTTCGTATTCGAACACTTGGTTTTCGTGGTGAGGCCATGCCTTCCATTGCTTCTGTCAGTATTCTAACCCTTCTAACGGCGCAAGAAGGAGCTGCCCACGGGACCAAATTGGTCGCAAAGGGTGGCGAAATTGAGGAATTGGAGCCAGCGACAAGCCCTGTCGGGACCAAGATCACAGTGGAAGATCTCTTTTTTAATACACCTGCCCGTCTCAAGTATTTAAAGAGCCAGCAGGCAGAACTATCCCATATCGTGGATATTCTCAATCGCTTGAGCTTGGCCCATCCTGAGATTGCCTTTACCTTGATCAATGATGGAAAAGAAATGACCAAAACAGCGGGGACGGGTAATCTCCGGCAAGCGATTGCGGGTGTCTATGGCCTCGCGTCTGCCAAGAAGATGGTGGCCATTGAAAATCGCGACCTGGATTTTGAAGTGACGGGCTTTGTGTCTTTGCCTGAATTGACTCGTGCCAATCGTAATTACATCAGTCTCTTTATCAACGGCCGTTATATCAAGAATTTCTTGCTCAATCGAGCTATTTTAGACGGCTACGGCAGTAAACTCATGGTGGGCCGCTTCCCGCTCGCGATCATTAATATCCAGATCGACCCTTACTTAGCGGATGTCAATGTTCACCCCACTAAGCAAGAGGTTCGCATCTCCAAAGAACGAGAACTAATGGCCTTGATCTCCCAGGCTATTGCGAACGCTTTGAAAGAGCAGGACCTGATTCCGGATGCTCTAGAAAATCTAGCCAAGTCGACTATTCGTCGAACAGAAAAGCCAGTACAGACGACCCTGCCTTTAAAAGAAAACCGCCTCTATTATGACCGAGAAAGTCAAGATTTCAAACTTCGACAAGAAGTGGCAGATCCTCAACGGCCTCTAGCAGATGAGCTAACTGCTGATTCTACAAACCAAGAAAACACCGTAGAAAAACCAACAAGCGCGATCAAGTTTGCGGAAAGAAAGACTGTGGTTTATGATGAACTGGATCACCCAGAGTTGGATCTGGCTAGTCTAGACAAGGCCTATGATAAGTTGGATGGGGAAGAACATTCGACCTTCCCAGAGTTGGAATATTTTGGTCAGATGCATGGAACCTATCTCTTTGCCCAAGGCAATGGGGGCCTTTATATCATTGACCAGCACGCGGCCCAAGAGCGGGTCAAATACGAAGAATACCGGGAGAGCATCGGGGATGTAGACGGTAGTCAGCAACAACTGCTAGTGCCTTATATCTTTGAGTTCCCTACAGACGATCTGATCCGCCTGCA
The DNA here is from genome assembly GCF_001813295.1 of Streptococcus sp. HMSC072G04. Taxonomy (GTDB): domain Bacteria; phylum Bacillota; class Bacilli; order Lactobacillales; family Streptococcaceae; genus Streptococcus. The sequence goes on along the minus strand of NZ_KV812035.1, from coordinate 120,371 downwards.
ACAGCGCAAGCACCTCTTAGAGGAAGTGGGCGTCTACTTAGAAGAGTACGGAGCCAACCAGTTGATCTTGCGGGAGCATCCGATCTGGATGAAGGAAGAAGAGATCGAGTCGGGTATCTATGAAATGTGTGATATGCTCCTTTTGACCAAGGAAGTGTCTATCAAGAAATACCGGGCGGAGTTGGCCATCATGATGTCCTGCAAACGCTCCATCAAGGCCAACCACACGCTGGATGATTACTCCGCACGCGATCTGATCTATCAACTGTCCCAATGTGACAACCCTTATAACTGCCCTCATGGCCGTCCGGTTTTGGTTAACTTTACCAAGTCAGATATGGAAAAGATGTTCCGACGCATTCAGGAAAATCACACCAGTTTACGGGAATTGGGCAAATATTAATCAAACAATAAAGGAAGATTATGTACGAATACATTAAAGGAATTTTAACAAAAATCACCGCCAAATACATCGTGGTGGAGACAGCTGGGATCGGCTATCTCTTGCATGTGGCCAATCCCTATGCCTACTCTGGTAAAATGAATCAAGAGGTGCACGTCTATCTGCACCAAGTGGTTCGGGAAGACGCTCACCTTCTTTATGGCTTTGCGACCGAAGAAGAGAAACAGCTCTTTTTAAACTTGATCTCAGTCTCTGGGATTGGACCTGTCTCAGCTCTGGCTATCATTGCTGCAGATGACAATGCAGGCCTTGTCCAAGCCATCGAAAGCAAGAACATCACTTACTTGACCAAGTTTCCGAAGATCGGCAAGAAAACAGCCCAACAGATGGTTTTGGACCTAGAAGGTAAGATCAATCTTGATCTAGAAGATGCACCGGCTCAGTCCAAAGCCAAAGTTGTAGAAGAAAACCAAGCCCTTGAAGAAGCCATGGAAGCCATGTTGGCATTGGGCTACAAGGCAACGGAACTCAAGAAAATCAAGAAATTCTTTGAAGGAACTTCTGATACTGCTGAAAACTATATCAAGTCTGCCCTTAAGATGTTGGTGAAATAGGAGAAGAAGATGCCAAAACGTTGTGGCTGGGTTAAAATGAATAACCCGCTCTATGTAGCCTACCACGATGAAGAATGGGGACAGCCCCTACATGAGGACCAAGCGCTTTTTGAGTTGCTCTGTATGGAGACTTATCAGGCCGGTCTATCTTGGGAAACAGTGCTCAATAAACGGCAGGCTTTCCGAGAATCTTTTCATGGTTACCACCTTCAACGCGTCGCAGAGATGACCGACTCTGAACTGGAAACTTTGTTAGACAATCCAGCCATCATCCGCAATCGTGCAAAGATTTTTGCGACACGGGCGAATGCTCAAGCCTTTCTACAAGTCCAGGAGGAATTTGGATCGTTTGATGCTTATCTTTGGTCTTTTGTAGATGGGAAAACCATCGTCAATGATGTTCCAGATTACCGGCAGGTTCCAGCGAAGACAGCTCTTTCTGAGAAGCTAGCCAAGGATCTTAAAAAACGTGGTTTTAAGTTCACCGGATCAGTCGCAGTTTTATCCTTCCTACAAGCAGCAGGCCTGGTTGATGACCATGAGAATGATTGTGAATGGAAAAACGGTGATTAGTGAGTATAGGTAACTAGAGTATCTGAGAATATAGAAAAAAAGCTGAGAAATTCTTCCCAGCTTTATTTGTTATAGTCAAAGTGGATGACTTGCTCCGTTGCATCTACATACGCGTGGACTCCAAAGGGGACAATTGCTCTTGGAGTTGCATGGCCGACATTCAGATTATAGACAATCGGGATATTGCTATCAATGATATCCAATAGTGCTTCTTTATAGTCGTCATAGAAAGTTTCATCCATAGGTTTTCCGACTAATAGTCCACTGATGACCTCGAATACACCAGTTTCCTTTAAAGTCCGCAACATCTTTTTGAAGTCGTCAGGTTCAGGCTTTTCTTCGCTTGTTTCTAGCAAGAGAATTTTTCCTTCCCAGTCTGACAAGTCAGGGAAAAGTTTGTATTTTTGGCAGAGGTCTGTGCTATCTGCGTGTAGAGAGTTGTCAAAAATATCATAGAGAGACTCAAGACAACCACCGAGGATTTCTCCCTCAAACTGAGCATTGCCTTGTAACAAGTCAAAACCTGTATTTGCATGGCTGACACGAGGTGTTCCCAGAGCCTTGGGACTATAATCAGTCCGTTCCTCATACCAAACGTTACTAGGGCGGATTTCTGAGATTCTACCAGTCTCAATTAATTCTTTAAAGTAGTGGCGGCTATATGGCAGCATTTCCTTGTCTAACTCACAAATGTCTGCTAAAAAGGATTGCCCGTAAAAAGTCTTGATTCCTAGTTTATGCAACATGAGATGGTTCATGGTCGTATCCGAGAAGCCAAGAAAAATCTTTTGTTTGATAACCTTTTGTAGTTGGTCATTTTCAAAAAGATAAGGTAGCAAGCGATAGGTATCGTTTCCACCGATGGCGCATAGGATCATGTCGATACTATCATCAGAAAAGGCCTGAATCAAATCCTCTGCACGAGCTTCAGGATGTTCTTTGATAAAGTCTAAGCCTTTTAGTGAATGAGGTAAAAAGATAGGATTGAGTCCGAGGTATTTGAGTCGTTGGACCCCCAAGTCCACTTCGTGCTTGACAAAGTCCTCTCCGATAATCCCACTAGATAAACTTATAATACCAATAGTAGAAACCATATCTCATCCTCCTAGAAATAAATTGATGCTATTGTATCACAAAAGATGAGGGGGAACAACAAGAATTAGAGTCAGAAGAAAGCTTTTAGATCAAGAAAGTAGTCAAAAAGCAACCGCTCGATATGGTTGCTTCAGAATATAGATAAGCTCTATCAACAATAGAAAATAGCCCTTTAGAAGTTGATTGCCACATAGTTAAAACTCTTAGGGATGCTGATGTAATAGTATTTCTATGAGTTTTTTACTTTATACTCTAAAAGAAAAAGATTGAAAAAAGTTGTCCAAAATGGACTTTATCTTCAATCTGTTTTTTAAATAATTTAGGAAATTGTGTTAAAATGAAATGAAAATTACGAATAGTATAAGTGGGAGGCACCATGAAGGCGGAAATTATTGCAGTTGGAACAGAAATTCTAACAGGACAAATTGTCAACACCAATGCTCAATTCTTGTCTGAAAAATTGGCTAGTTTAGGGATTGATGTCTATTATCATGTGGCGGTAGGAGACAATGAAGGTCGTCTCTTCTCGACCATTGAGACAGCTTCAAAACGCAGTGATTTGGTGATTTTATGTGGTGGACTTGGGCCAACAGAGGATGATTTGACCAAGCAAACCCTTGCTAAGTTCTTAGGGAAAGAACTGGTTTTTGATCCAACAGCGCTTGCCAAACTCGACACCTTCTTTGCCAGTCGCCCTGATTATGTCCGGACGCCCAATAATGAGCGACAAGCACAATTGATTGCCGGATCAATCCCCCTTCAAAACCGTACAGGTCTCGCGGTTGGAGGTTTGATTGAAGTTGATGGTGTGACCTATGTCGTTCTACCTGGCCCACCAAGTGAGTTAAAACCCATGGTCAATGAACAATTGGTGCCTCATTTGACGACAGGGGAAGAGCTCTTTTCAAGAGTCTTGCGCTTCTTTGGGATTGGGGAAAGCCAGCTGGTTACGATCCTAGCCGATATCATTGAAAAGCAGAGTGATCCGACGGTGGCTCCTTATGCCAAGACGGGAGAAGTAACCTTGCGTCTGTCTACAAAGGCGAAGGATCAAGCTTCAGCGGATGCTAAGCTCGATGTCTTAGAAAAGGAAATCTTATCACGCCATACCCTGGACCATCAACCCTTGCATAAGTTGTTTTATGGTTATGGGGATGATAATTCGATGGCCAAGGTGGCCTTTGATCTCTTGAAACGGACTGGTAAGACCATTACAGCTGCAGAAAGCCTGACGGCTGGCCTTTTCCAAGCGACTCTGGCAGATTTTTCAGGGGCGTCCAGCATCTTTGCAGGTGGTTTTGTCACCTATAGTCTGGAAGAAAAAAGCAAGATGTTGTCTATTCCAGCTCAAGAGTTAGAGCAACATGGAGTGGTGTCTCACTTTACAGCTCAAGCCATGGCTTCACAGGCCCGTAAGTTAACAGGATCCGATTATGGTGTTAGCCTAACCGGAGTTGCGGGGCCAGATAGTCTAGAAGGGCATCCAGCAGGGACCGTCTTTATCGGACTTGCGACTCCAAATGGAGTGGATAGTGTCCAAGTCAATATCGCTGGACGTAGCCGGGCGGATGTCCGCGAAATTGCAGTCCTTCATGCCTTTAATTTGGTGCGCTTGGCTGTATTAAATGGTGAAAATTTGGTATAATGAAGCTTGTGCCAAATGAAGAATAATTCTAAAAATGGATAGGAAATGTGCCTTTCAAATGACGGAAAACGTCGGTGAGTTGCATGCATTTCCTGTATAGTAAAAACATAGGAGAAAAGAATGGCGAAAAAACAGAAAAAATTAGATGATATCTCTAAGAAATTTGGAGATGAGCGTGAAAAAGCGCTCAATGATGCCCTGAAGTTGATCGAAAAAGACTTTGGTAAGGGATCGATCATGCGTCTGGGCGAACGTGCAGAACAAAAAGTACAAGTCATGAGCTCTGGTTCCTTGGCGCTTGATATTGCCTTGGGTGCTGGTGGTTATCCAAAAGGTCGTATCATCGAAATCTATGGTCCAGAATCATCTGGTAAAACAACCGTTGCCCTCCATGCAGTAGCGCAAGCACAGAAAGAAGGAGGCATTGCTGCCTTTATCGATGCGGAGCATGCCTTGGATCCATCTTATGCAGCAGCTCTCGGAGTCAATATCGACGAACTTCTCTTGTCTCAACCAGACTCAGGGGAACAAGGACTTGAAATTGCTGGTAAATTGATCGACTCTGGTGCGGTTGATTTGGTGGTTGTCGACTCTGTTGCGGCCTTGGTACCTCGTGCGGAAATCGATGGAGATATCGGGGATAGCCACGTTGGTTTGCAAGCGCGGATGATGAGCCAAGCGATGCGTAAACTCGGAGCTTCGATCAATAAGACGAAGACCATTGCCATCTTTATCAACCAATTGCGTGAAAAAGTTGGGGTCATGTTTGGGAACCCTGAAACCACACCTGGTGGTCGTGCCCTTAAATTCTACGCTTCTGTCCGTCTAGATGTTCGTGGAAACACTCAAATCAAGGGGACTGGGGACCAAAAAGATACCAATGTTGGTAAGGAAACTAAGATCAAGGTTGTGAAGAACAAGGTGGCTCCACCGTTCAAAGAAGCCATGGTTGAAATCATGTACGGGGAAGGAATTTCACGTACGGGTGAATTGGTGAAGATTGCAACAGATTTGGATATCATCCAAAAAGCGGGTGCGTGGTACTCCTATAATGGTGAAAAAATTGGTCAAGGATCTGAAAATGCTAAGAAATTCTTGGCTGACCACCCAGAAATTTTTGACGAAATCGACCACAAGGTTCGGGTTCATTTTGGTTTGATCGAAGAAGACGAAGCAGTGAAAACCCTTGATAAAACTGAAGAAGCAGCTCCTGTCGTAGAAGAAGTAACTCTTGATTTAGATGACGCGATTGAAATTGAAGATTAATTTTTTTCAAAATAGGTCGCTAGACTGATGGTTTTTGTGTTATAATTTAATACGATAGTATTATCGTGTAGCGAAAGGAGTGCATGCATGATTAAAATTTATACAGTGTCAAGTTGCACCAGCTGTAAAAAAGCAAAGACTTGGCTCAACGCTCACCAGCTAACTTATAAAGAACAAAACCTCGGTAAGGAAGGAATCACCAAAGAAGAATTATTGGATATCCTTACAAAGACTGAAAATGGAGTGGCAAGTATTGTCTCTTCAAAAAATCGATACGCTAAAAATCTAGGAGTGGACATCGAAGACTTGAGTGTCAATGAAGTCATTGACATCATCATGGAAACACCTCGTATTCTTAAAAGTCCGATCTTGGTAGATGACAAACGTCTCCAAGTGGGCTACAAAGAAGACGATATTCGTGCCTTCTTGCCACGATCAGTTCGAAATGTAGAAAATGCAGAAGCGCGGATGCGTGCAGCTCTTTAAAGCGATTGAAAATCAGAAACAATGTGTTTCTGATTTTTTCTTGTTAAAAATCGGAATGAAAAGCAGTTTACTGCGCCATTTTACGAAATCTATGATACAATATTTTAGAAAACAATAACTAGTAAGGAATGGAAAATGAAAAGGAAAATCTTCTTATTGGGTGCGCTTGTATTGTGTTTGACTGGATGCGGTCAAAAAAAACAAGCGAAAACGCCAAATTCAAGTGAACAAAAGGCAATCCAAGCAAAAGCAGAGCAACTGCAAAAGGATAATAAGAGTATTCTGCAAAAAGCTGAAGAAAATAAAGTCATCACTAGGACCTTTGTCTTTCCAAAAGATGACAAGGGGACACAACAGACGCAAATCGTCACCTATGTGGGGAATACCTTTAAAAAATTGGAGACCATCAATGTGACGGCAACCGATGAGGAGTTGAAAAAAGGGATCCAACAGGTTGGAGTCGAAGAAGCACAAAAGCAATTGAGAGAATCCTTTAACAAGGACGATGCCTTTAAGGAAGCTTTGACAGTGCCAGGTTTTACAGCTGATTTGACCTTGGAAAATGAGAATGAATACAAGGTAACGATCACCTATGACTTTGAAGCAATGGATGTGAAGAAGGCCGAAGGCATGACTTACTTCAAAAACAATCACTTACCAGAGTTGTTGAAGTTGACACCGAGTCAATTTGCGGACAATCTTATCAATGCTGGAGCAAGTGAGCAAAAATAAAAAAACAGTTTAACTGAAATAGCTCAAAAATGCTTGAAAAAGCTGTAAAATCAAGGGCTTGACCGTTGTGGAAAACTCTTGATTATGGTATAATAGTAATATTCTAAGGAAAGAGGGTGTTCTTGTGGGATTTACAGATGAAACAGTACGTTTTAATCTTGATGATTCAAATCGTAAGGAAATTAGCGAGACCTTGAAAGATGTTTACTTGTCACTGGATGAAAAAGGCTACAATCCAATTAATCAAATCGTAGGATACGTACTCAGTGGTGATCCTGCCTATGTACCTCGTTATAATAATGCACGGAACCAAATTCGTAAATATGAACGAGATGAAATCGTTGAAGAATTGGTACGTTATTATTTGAAAGGGCAAGGAATAGACCTCTAATGAGAATTATGGGATTGGATGTTGGCTCAAAGACCGTCGGGGTTGCTGTGAGTGATCCTCTCGGTTTTACAGCTCAGGGTCTTGAAATCATCCAAATCGATGAAGACAAAAAAGAATTCGGTTTGGAGCGCTTAGCCGAATTAGTAGCTCAATACAAGGTGGACCGTTTTGTTGTGGGCTTGCCGAAAAACATGAACAACACCAGCGGACCGCGTGTGGAAGCCAGTCAGGCTTATGGCGCCATGATTGCTGAAAAGTTTGGGTTGCCTGTCGACTACCAAGACGAACGGTTGACGACAGTTGCTGCAGAGCGGATGTTGATTGAGCAAGCAGACATTAGCCGTAGCAAACGTAAAAAAGTTATTGATAAGTTAGCAGCGCAGCTTATTTTACAAAATTATTTAGATCGCAATTTTTAGAAAGAAAACGAGGAAGAATAGTATGGCACATGATCATAACCACGACCATGAAGAACGTGAATTAATCACATTGGTAGATGAACAAGGAAATGAAACCTTGTTTGAAATTCTTTTGACCATTGATGGCAAAGAAGAATTTGGAAAGAACTATGTCCTTTTGATCCCTGCAAATGCAGAAGAAGATGAAAACGGCGAAGTTGAAATCCAAGCTTATTCATTTACAGAAAACGAAGACGGAACAGAAGGTGACCTTCAACCAATCCCAGAAGACTCAGATGCAGAATGGGATATGATCGAAGAAGTCTTCAACAGCTTTATGGAGGAGTAAAAACGTCCGGGGGACGTTTTTAGCCCAGCTCCTTGAAATACGAGAGAGCTGGTAAGTCTGGGAGACTGTATCACCTCAACTCCTAGAAACTAGAAAGAGTTGAAACATCCGGTGGATGTTTTTACCCTTGCGCTAGAAACAAAGACCGCAAGTAAGTCCGGGGGACGTTTTTAGCCCAACTCCTAGAAACTAGAGAGAGTTGGTAAGTCCGATGGACTTGCTGTAAAATAAGAACGAAATAACTACAAAAGAAAGGAGCGCAAACGTCAGAAGAGGTTTTGTCGCTTTTTTCTTTTAGGAGGAAGATGTGAATAAGATTGAGCAATGGATGAATAGTCGGATCGGTCTGAATTTTCGATCGGGACTGGATCGTATGGAGCAGGCAGTGAGCCTTTTAGGGAGGCCGGATAAGGCTTATCCGATTCTTCATGTGACAGGAACCAATGGGAAGGGATCCACAATCGCCTTTCTGCGTCAATTGTTGATGGCTCATGGGAAGAAGGTTGGGACCTTTACTTCTCCTCATATGATCAGTATCCATGATCGGATTTGTATTGGGGATCAGCCAATTTCAGATGAAGATTTTACTCGGATTGGCCAAGAAGTCCAACAAATGGAGCAGACCTTGCTTCAAACCCAGGATCAACTCTCTTATTTTGAGATTATCTGCCTCATGGCCCTCTTGTATTTTAAGGAACAAGCTGTGGACGTGGTCTTGCTGGAAGTTGGTATCGGTGGGCTTCTAGATACGAGCAACGTAGTGACGGGAGAGATCGCAGTGATCACTTCGGTTGGCCTGGATCACCAGGAAACACTGGGAGGGACGATTGCGGAAATCGCCCAGCAAAAGGCAGGAATCTTTAAGAAGGGCAAGAAAGCTGTTGTGGGCCCCTTGTCGGATGATGCTATAGCTGTTTGTCAAGAAAGGGCCGGACAATTGGCTGTGGATCTCCACTCCTTCCAGAAAGATTTTGGCTTAGAGCAGGATCGTTTTTGGAATGAAAACATGGATCTTGTCTTGCCGTCTCTGGGCTTAAAGGGTGATTACCAACGGGAAAATGCTGCAGTAGCTCTAGAGGCCTTTTTCCTCTATATGGAAGGCCTAGATCAAGAAGTGGATATGGATCAGGTCAAGCTGGCCTTACAAGAGACGCGGTGGCCGGGACGTCTAGAGTTGTTTGGCGACCAGGTGTATCTGGATGGCGCTCATAATCCTCACGCTATGTTGCGCTTGATCGAGTTTGCCAATAGCTTAGCAGGAAAGCGCGTGAAGATTTTATTTGGAGCCCTCAAGCGAAAAGATTATAGCGGGATGCTCCAAACGCTTCAAGCCGGTTTACCAGAAGCTGAATTGATTTTGACAACCTTCCATTACGGAGAAGTGGTGGAACAAGGTGACCGACAAGACCTGCCCTATGTAGCGGACTACAAGGCCTATATCAAAGAATTTATGGATCAGAGTCGTCCAGATGAAGTCTTATTTGTGACAGGATCCTTGTATTTTATTGCAGAAGTAAGGGCATTTTTATTAGAGGGGTAAACAATTGACCTAAAGACTTTCTTGGCGTATACTGGTGGTAGATGGTATACGGTTATGGCGAAAGGAGTCGATCTTAATGAAAAAAATCATGTCTATAATGACCTTGGCAGCAGCCCTTTTCCTGACTGCTTGTAGCCAGCAAGAAAAAGCGACACAGACTTCGAGCAAACAGACGTCTGCTTCATCACAGACTGTGACGTCAGCGAGTGAAGAACAGAAAGAAGGGGTGTCCATAGATGGCAGTTATCGTGGACAGGACGAGGAAAATACGATCCTCTTGGTGGTGACGGGTCGAAAAGGCACGTTTACGGTGCAAGATGCTGATGGAGAAGAAGAGGCCAAAGAGGTTAGTATTGATCCGGTCAATCAATCCATGCGTATCGGAGATGAGCCTTATCGCTATCGGATCGAAGGAGATCAGTTGTCGCTAGAAGACCTAGAGCAAGCAGAGGATGATCAAGGGATTATCGTTTTGACCAAGCAATAAGGGACGAAACAAGAGAGAGTGGGACAGAAATCGGTAATTCGTTAGAATTCGATTTCGTCGTCCCACCTCCGAACAGTTGAGTAGGGCTGTAAAAACTGATGAAATCAGCGTAGTAGAGCCCACTCAACCACTGCGTCTTGCTCGACAATCCAAAAATAATTGAGAGGCTAGGACTTCTGTCCCACTCTCTTTTTGTTTGTCTAGAAGGGGTTTGGTTGGTCGTTGCAACGGGTAAAAAGAATTGGTATACTAGTAGAAAGAAAAAAAGGAGGATGCTGTGACCTTTCGAAAATTACGTCTATTAATGTCCAAATATGGATTTAGTATTTTGTTTATGGGCTTTGAACTATGGGCATCCTTTGCGGCCTTCTTCTGGCTTAATAGATGGTTCCCTCATTGGCTATCTGTTGCAGTCATTGGGCTCTTATATGTGTCGACAATCTTAGCTATTGTTAATCGAAATACCCCGCCTGAAAATAAGGTGACCTGGCTCTTGATTGCCGTCATTCCTGTCTTTGGATCGCTTTTATACCTCATGTTTGGAGAGCGGCGTTTGTCCAAAAAGGAAATGATCCAGCTGAAAAATATGGAGTCCATGAAGTTTCGAGAGGACAATAGTCATCAGTTGCGTAAGGAGCTCAAGCAAGAAAGCAAGGCGGTTTATGGCTTGGTCAAGTCGATTTTATCCATGGACCACAATGCGGATCTCTACAATGGGACGGCATCGACCTTTTACCCTCTAGGGGAGGAGATGTATGCGCAACTACTAGAGGATCTAAAAGCCGCGAAAAAATTTATCTTCATCGAGTTTTACATTATTGATGAGGGCTTGATGTGGAACAGTATCCTAGAGATTTTAGAGCAGAAAGTGAAAGAGGGGGTTGAGGTCAAACTCCTTTATGACGATATCGGCTGTATGGCGACTTTGGCTGGGAACTATACCAAACGCTTGAGAAAGATGGGGATTGATGCCCATAAGTTTAACAAGGTGATCCCACGTCTAACAGTGGCTTATAACAACCGAGATCACCGCAAGATTCTGGTCATTGATGGGCAGATCGGCTATACGGGTGGTGTCAATTTGGCAGACGAGTACATCAACCACATTGAGCGGTTTGGTCACTGGAAGGACAGTGCCATCCGTTTGGATGGACGAGCTGTTAAGGCCTTGACGCGACTCTTCCTCATGAACTGGTACATCAACCGTGGGGAAATCGAGGATTTTGACCGCTATCATATTGAAAACAAGGCAGTCGAAGGCGAGGGGCTCTATATTCCCTATGGGAGTGGACCAAAGCCGATTTACAAGTCGCAGGTCGGAAAGACGGTTTATCAAAATATGATCAACCAAGCGACGGATTATGTCTACATCACAACTCCTTACTTGATCATTGACTATGATTTGACAGAGGATATCCGCAATGCAGCCCTTCGAGGGGTAGATGTTCGGATCGTGACCCCGCATATTCCAGATAAAAAATTAATCCAAATCGTAACTCGTGGGGCTTACTTGGATCTGATGGATGCAGGAGTAAAGATTTATGAGTATACCCCTGGTTTTGTCCATAGCAAGCAAGTCCTGGCAGATGACGAAATGGCGGTTGTAGGGTCGATCAACTTTGACTACCGCAGTTTGGTCCATCACTATGAAAATGCTGTCTGGATGTATCGGACGCCTGCCTTGAAAAAGATTCGGGAGGACTTTGACCATATCTTTGAAGTGTCTCAAGAAATTACAGAGGATACATTCCGCTTTACATGGCACCAAAGCTTAATCAAGGAAATTATGCAATTGTTCGCACCGATGTTGTAATAGGTGTGAGAATATAGAAGAAAGAGTCAGAAACCGAGAGGCCTGACTCTTTTTCCATAGAACTATGTGGCAAGAGGCTGACATGGTCGGCAGAATTTGGTATACTAGAGAAGATAATGGGCTTTTTTCTAAAAGGAAAGAGCAGAGGAATAGCGAAGAAAAGGAAAAAGAATGAGCGAAAAAGAGCAAGAAATGACTTCGAAAAAGTTAGGGCTTCACGTGGGAGACAGTTTTCAGGATACACGTGAAATTCGCGAGGTGCTAGATAAATCAGTCTTTCGTGAAGAAGAGCCGACTCATAGCCAGCAGGCAGAAGTCTTGGAGGAGCCGGTTGCAATGGAGGCATCAGAGGAAATTAGTGATGCCAAGCCAGAAGCAATAGCAGAACCTACACAAGAATTGGAACAGGAAGCGGAGCAACCGCTCAGTCGGATGAGTCGTCGTTCGCGTAAGGCGGGAGTTGAAGCGACAAAAGCGGAAGCATCGAAGGTAGAAGAGAATACGGAAGAGCTAGAAGCAGATGTGGCAGTTGAGCCGATCCGTCGTCAAGCTAAGCGTCCAGTCCCCCTAGCGATTCCTTTTGTGTTGAGTCTCTTGATTAGTTTGCTGCATGTCGGGGTGCCATTTTTAACCCGTTTTGCAACCAATCAACAATCGCAAAACTTGTATGCTGGCTGGGCAATGACCAAGGGGCAAGTACCGTTTGGTGATTTTTACGGAACCAATGGTCTGCTCTATTATGCAATCAACTGGTTGGGAAGTTTAGCTGGTGGACATTGGATCTTGATGATCCTCCAAGCGATTGCCCTCTTCTTTGCGGGTACCTATCTCTATCGGGTTGTGCGCTTGCTGGTGTCTGATAAAGATACAGCGAAGAATGTCCAGTTACTCTTTTATTTCTTGGTGCTAGGCCTTGGTTTTGGAGGAACTTATGTGACTCTCTTTAGTCTTCCAATCCTATTTGCCAGCATGAATTTCATTTTGGCTTATTTGATTGGGCATCGTAAGGATGAAGGCTTTATCCTTTATGGTGCGATTGCAGCTGTGGCTTTCTTGATTGATCCGATGACCAGTGCCCTGTTTTATTTGTTGGCCTTCCTTGGATTAACAGCCTTTAACATCAAGCAGAAGAGATGGGCGCGTGGCTTTTATCAACTGCTAGCAGCTCTCCTTGGTTTTTCACTTGTCTTTTATCCAATTGGCTATATCACCGTTTTGAATCAGACTTTTGGCTATGCCATTAACCAAGTAACCTATGTCTTTAATGCCTTGAATTTTAGCAATGGACAGACCTTCAGTAATGCCATTTATTATGGACTGTTGGCGCTCGCCTTTGGTCTGGTCTCTGCCTTTTTGATGTCCTTTACGAAGCAAAATAGCAGTGCTCGCCGGATCTTCCGCTTTATGGGATGGGCAGGTAGCCTGGTAGTCCTCATCGTGTCGATTGGTCTTCCGGAACAGGGAGCTTACCAATTATTACCGATGTTGCCATTTGTTCTTCCTTTGTTTGCGATCTGGTTCTCACGAGATGGGGAAGAAAACGATGGGATCGAACGTCGTGGTCGGAAGAAGAAAAACAAGGAAGTTTGGGCCGCTTACTTTACGAGCCAAGTTTTCTTACCGCTAGTAGCCCTTGTCTACCTGTTGGCGAATCCGGTGGTTCAAGATGTTGTGCTTCAGTCTGGTCAATCGAGTGAACGGAGTGCTATTGCCAGCTACATTAAAAATCACACCAAGTCGAAAGATACCATTTATGCTTGGGATGCGACAGCTACTCTCTATCAAGAAAGCGATCGTTTGGCCGCTTCTGCCTTATTGACCCCAACTTCTTATCTAGGGATTAATGAAAATCGGACCAATGTGATCCAACAAATCGATCGGTCTGAACCTAAGTATATTGTGGTCAACAATCAGGTGGAGTTGACCTCTAAAATGAAAGACTTGCTCAAAGAAAATTATCGTCTCGTTGAGAAGAAATACCGTCATTTCAAACTCTATCAACGCTCTTAATAAAATCAATATCTTGTGTTTTAGAAAGTTTTTTAGAATTTTTACCACAAGATATTGATTTTTATTTTTGGAGTGGTATAATACAACTTGTATGTAAATAAATGAAGAGAGGCATGTTTGGTATGATCACCTTGAGAGAAGAAAAACTGAGAATGGCCCCGGATATTTTTGTTGAAAAACGAGATGGCCGTCGTGTTCCATTCGATGTTGAAAAAATTTATAAAGCCTTGTTGAAGGCGACAGAAGAAGTGACTTCTCTCACTCCCGTGATGGAAGCCAAACTAGAAGCCATTGTCGATCGTGTGATCGCAGAGATTTTGGAACGTTTTCCAAATGGCGTGAAGATCTATGAGATTCAAAATGTCGTCGAGCATGAATTGCTTCAAGCTAATGAATATGCGATTGCAGAGAGCTACATTACTTATCGCACCCAGCGGGATTTTGAGCGCTCAAAAGCGACGGATATCAACTTTACAATTGGCAAACTCCTCAATAAGGACCAAGCCGTCGTCAATGAAAACGCCAATAAGGACAGTGATGTCTTTAATACGCAACGGGACTTGACGGCAGGGATCGTTGGTAAGTCTATTGGTCTTAAAATGTTGCCCAAACACGTAGCCAATGCTCACCAAAAAGGGGACATCCACTACCATGATTTGGACTATAGCCCTTATACACCGATGACCAACTGCTGTTTGATCGATTTTGAAGGCATGCTCAGAAATGGCTTCAAAATCGGGAATGCAGAAGTCGAAAGTCCTAAGTCTATCCAAACTGCAACGGCACAAATCTCGCAGATTATTGCCAATGTGGCCTCTAGTCAGTATGGTGGCTGTTCAGCAGACCGGATCGATGAAGTCTTGGCCCCTTATGCAGAAAAGAACTACCAAAAACACTTAGCGGATGCCAAAGAGTGGGTACTTCCTGAAAAGCAAGAGGACTATGCTTGGAGTAAGACTCAAAAAGACATCTATGATGCCATGCAATCGCTAGAATATGAGATCAATACCCTCTTTACTTCAAACGGGCAAACTCCTTTCACTTCGCTTGGTTTTGGCCTTGGAACCAATCGCTTCGAACGGGAAATCCAAAAGGCGATTCTGGAAATTCGGATTAAGGGTCTTGGATCGGAACATCGGACAGCCATTTTTCCAAAATTAATCTTTACCCTCAAGCGGGGACTCAACTTAGAGCCTGGAACGCCTAACTATGATATTAAGCAATTGGCCTTGGAATGTGCGACGAAACGCATGTATCCAGATGTCCTCTCTTATGACAAGATTGTAGAATTGACAGGCTCCTTCAAGGTGCCCATGGGATGTCGCTCTTTCCTTCAAGGTTGGAAGGACGAGAATGGTGTGGAAGTTAATTCTGGCCGGATGAATCTTGGAGTCGTGACGGTCAATTTACCTCGAATTGCCTTGGAATCTGGCGGAGACAAGGAGAAATTCTGGCAAATCTTTAATGAACGGATGAACATCGCTGAAGATGCCTTGGTTTACCGGGTGGAACGCACCAAAGAAGCGACACCAGCCAATGCACCGATTCTCTACCAATATGGCGCTTTCGGGAAACGCTTGGGCAAATATGACCAGGTAGATCAGCTCTTCCGTCATCGCAGAGCAACCGTTTCTCTTGGCTATATCGGACTCTATGAAGTTGCAACCGTCTTTTATGGTCCAAATTGGGAACACAATCCAGAAGCCAAACAATTCACGATCGATATCATCAAGGATATGAAAGCGCGCGTGGAAGAATGGTCTGACCAGTATGATTACCACTTCTCTATTTATTCGACACCGTCAGAAAGCTTGACAGACCGCTTCTGTCGCCTGGATACGGAGAAATTTGGGAAGGTTCCGGATATCACAGACAAGGAATACTACACCAATAGTTTCCACTACGATGTTCGTAAGAACCCAACCCCATTTGAGAAGTTGGATTTTGAAAAAATTTATCCTGAAGCAGGGGCTTCTGGTGGCTTTATCCACTATTGTGAATACCCTGTGCTCCAACAAAATCCAAAAGCCCTTGAGGCGGTTTGGGATTATGCCTATGACCGAGTCGGTTATCTCGGAACCAATACACCGATTGACCGTTGTTACAAGTGTGATTTTGAAGGAGACTTCACGCCGACTGAGCGCGGATTTGCTTGTCCAAACTGTGGCAATAGCGATCCTAAAACGGTTGATGTGGTCAAACGGACCTGTGGTTATCTAGGAAACCCACAAGCTCGCCCCATGGTCAATGGACGACATAAAGAAATCGCTGCGCGGGTCAAACACATGAATGGATCTACCATCAAGTATGGTGGACATGAAGTGATAGATTAGAAAAGGACATTATGGGAAAATACCAATTAGATGATAAGGGCAAGGCTCAGGTGCAACGATTCCACGAGAAACATTCAACAGGTGGAGTCAATAAAAAAGACCGAGTAGCAAGCCTGAGAGAACAATTTTTAAAAAAGGCTAAGAAAAAATAAAAGTGAGAGTCCGCTCTCACTTTTCTCTTATGGGGAGGTAAAGATGAAATTACGTAGACCAACTCTAGCGGATAAAGAGGCCATTCTAAACATGATGACAGAGTTCGAAGAGACCCAGTCGGCCCACGACGGCGGCTTTTGGGATGCTGAGAACTTTGATTATGAGGAGTGGCTAGAAACTAACCTTAATAAAGAAATGGGAATAAACTTGCCTGAAAATCGCGTTCCATCAATTCAGTTCGTATTGTTTGATGAATCAGGTCATGCTTTAGGTTTTTTGAATCTACGGCTGAGACTAAATGAGGGATTGCTGAATTATGCTGGTCATATTGGCTATTCCATCCGTCCCTCTGAAAGAGGCAAGGGTTATGCCAAGGAAGCTCTCCGTCAAGGTATGCGAGTAGCTAAAGAAAAGAACATCCATCGTGCTCTGGTGACTTGTAGCACGGACAATCCGGCCAGTCGAGCGGTTATCTTAGCTAATGGCAGCCAATTTGAAGATGTTCGAAATGGAACGGAGCGTTATTGGATAGAAGTGGAGTAGAAGGATGACATGGAATACACCTAAACCAGGCGAATGGAAGAGTGAGGAACTGAGTCAAGGGCGCATCATCGACTACAAGGCTTTTAACTTTGTCGATGGCGAAGGGGTGCGCAATTCCCTTTATGTGGCCGGCTGCATGTTTCACTGTGAGGGCTGTTACAATGTAGCGACCTGGTCTTTCAATGCAGGTATTCCCTATACCAAAGAGTTAGAAGAGCAGATCATGGCTGATCTGGCCCAACCCTATGTCCAGGGCTTGACCCTGCTTGGTGGAGAGCCATTCCTGAATACTGGAATTCTTTTGCCTCTCGTTAAACGCATTCGGAAAGAGTTGCCCGACAAAGACATTTGGTCTTGGACTGGCTACACTTGGGAAGAAATGATGCTAGAGACGCCAGACAAACTAGAGCTTCTCTCGCTGATTGATATTCTGGTTGATGGCCGCTATGATAAGAGCAAACGCAACCTCATGTTGCAGTTTCGTGGCTCTTCTAACCAGCGGATCATTGATGTTCAAAAATCCCTCAAAGAAGGAAAAGTCGTCATCTGGGACAAGCTCAATGACGGTAAAGAAAGTTTTGAGCAGGTCAAACGAGATGATCTTTTGTAGAATCTTCAAAAAACCGGGGTTTTCACCCGGTTTTTTTGGATTCTCTGCATAAGTATACAAGGGATTTCGCCCGTTTCGGAAAACGCTTACTTTTTAAATGTACATAATGGACAAAAAAGTGATAATTAATGCATTTTTTGCTAAAAATATGTTACAATAAATATAATTAGGACTAATTGGAGGTATTTATGTCACAAAGGAGACGGAGTCGTCGTTCAGAGCATAAGTGGGGGCAATTGCGAATCATTAATTCCGTATTGCTTATTTTTTTGCTTATGACTACAAGTTGGGCGACCTATACCATGTTGGCCAATAACATCTTGGCTTTTCGCTATGTCAATGTTCTCGTGATTGCACTACTAGCTCTTCTCTTGCTCTTATCAGCTTGGTTTGTGATCAAAAATCAGGCCAAAAAAACAACTTTGGTCTTGCTTCTTGTCGGCTTATTGGCTAGTTCAGGAGTTTTGTTTGCTAGTCAACAGCTGCTGAATCTGACCAGTAATGTCAATGGCCACTCTAACTATACAGAGTTTGAGATGGCTGTCTATGTCAAGAAAGACAGTGACATCAAAGATATCAAAGAAATCAAGGAAGTGGTGGCCCCAAAGGGCAACAATAACGAAGCTAATCTTACTGCCCTCTTGGACAACATCAAAAAGACCAAGGGTCAGGAAATTTCTGTAGTGGATGCACCGACTTATCTTGATGCCTATAAGAGCCTGCAAGAAGGGAATGCTTCTGCTATGGTCCTCAACAGTACCTTTGAGGATACCATTGCCGCAGAAGATGCGGACTATGCGAAGAAGTTGAAGAAAATCTATTCCTACAAGATCCGAAAAGAAGTGGCAGCGACGAGCAAGGTATCTGCCAATGCGGATGTCTTTAACATCTATGTCAGCGGGATCGATACCTATGGGCCGGTAACCTCGGTTTCTCGTTCAGATGTCAATATCATCATGACCGTCAATCGGAAGACCAAGCAAGTCCTATTGACAACGACGCCGCGGGATGCCTATGTACCGATTGCAGATGGTGGTAACAACCAAAATGATAAGTTGACCCACGCGGGGATCTACGGAGTGGATGCTTCGATCCATACCCTTGAGAATCTCTATGATATCAAGCTCAACTACTACGTTCGTCTCAATTTCACCTCCTTCCTCAAGTTGATTGACCTTCTAGGGGGAATCGATGTGGAAAATGACCAAGAATTTACGAGCCTTCATGGCAAGTTCCATTTCCCAGTTGGAAAGGTTCATTTGAATTCAGAGCAAGCCCTCGGTTTTGTCCGAGAACGCTACTCTCTTCAAGGTGGCGACAATGACCGTGGGAAAAACCAAGAAAAAGTCATTGCGGCCATTATCAAAAAGTTGACCTCTACCAAGGTCTTAAGCAACTACAATGAGATTATCGGAAACCTCCAAGATTCTGTCCAAACCAATATGCAGTTGCCGACTATGATGAACTTGATCAATACCCAGTTAGAAACGGGTGGTTCTTATGAGGTGACTTCTCAAGCGATTACCGGTCAAGGACGAAATGACTTGCCGTCTTATGCTATGCCTGGTTACAACCTCTATGTTATGGAGTTGGATCAAGCTAGCTTGACCAAGGCCAAGGAAACCATTCAAAAAGTAATGGAAGGAAAAGAAAAATGATTGATATCCACTCGCACATCGTCTTTGATGTGGATGATGGACCAAAGACAAGAGAAGATACGCGTGCCTTATTGGAAGAAAGCTATCGCCAAGGGGTGCGGACCATTATCTCCACTTCTCATCGTCGCAAGGGGATGTTTGAAACTCCCGAAGAAAAGATTTCTGAAAATTTTCAAGAAGTGAAAAAAATTGCGGCAGAGGTCGCGCCAGATTTGACGATTCATTACGGGGCAGAGATCTACTTTACTAATGATGTCTTGAAAAAACTGGAAGAAAAGATCATTCCGCGTTTGGCAGATACGCGCTTTGCGCTGATTGAATTCAGCATGGGAACACCTTATAAGGAGATCCATACGGCCTTGGACCGTTTGCTCCATCTAGGTGTGACACCAGTGGTGGCCCATATCGAGCGCTACAAGTGCTTGGAGAAAAATGAGGAGCGCGTGCAAGAGATGATTGACATGGGCTGCTACATGCAGATCAATAGTTCCAGTGTTCTCAAGCCTCGCCTCTTTGGGGATGAACAAAAACAACTCAAAAAACGAGCTCGGTACTTCTTAGAAAAAGACTTGGTGCACTTTGTTGCCAGTGATATGCACAATGTGGATAAACGACCGCCTTATATGGCAGAAGCCTATCGCTTGATCAAGGAAGAATACGGAGAACGACGAGCACAAGCTCTCTTTGTCAGCAATCAAGAACTCTTGTTAGCGGATGAATTAATCTAACCAGGAAACAGGTGGAGAGATCCACATGAAGGAGTAATTAGGAAATGAACAATCAAGAAAATCAAGCAGTGGAAATTGATGTTTTCGCTATGCTGAAGACCCTATGGAAACGCAAGTTTTCGATCGTTTTGGTCGCTCTTGTCTTTGCCATTGCAGCATTTGGCTACAGTGCCTTTTTAGCCAAGAAAGAATACCAAAGTACTAGCCGGATCTACGTGGTCAGTCGTCAAAACCAAGATAACAATGCCTTGACAAACTCTGATTTGCAGGCTGGTTCTTACTTGGTTAAGGACTACCGTGAAATCATTCTTTCTCAAAATGTCTTGAGCCAAGCCATCGAAGAATTGAAACTCGATATGACACCAGCTGAGTTGTCGAAAAAGATCAGTGTATCCGTTCCAACAGATACTCGTATCCTTTCGATCACGGCTAAGGACGGAGATCCAAAAGAAGCGGCTCGCATTGCCAATGGCCTTCGGAATGTAGCAGCTGAAAAGATCATTTCTGTGACCAAGGTGTCAGATGTTACGACTTTGGATGAAGCAGAAGTGCCTCAATCACCTTCTTCACCAAATATCCGACGCAATGTCCTCCTTGGTTTTATTGCTGGAGCAGGCCTCATGGTGGTTCTCATGGTCGTAGTAGAAGTCTTGGACGATCGTGTCAAGAGACCAGAAGATATCGAAGAGTTGATGGGCTTCACCTTACTTGGTATTGTGCCAGATATTAAGAAACTGTAGACTGGGGATCGCATGAATACGTTAGAAATTTCAAAAAACAAATTACAAGAAATTCGGAAGGCCGAAGAGTACTTCAATGCCCTTGCGACGAATATCCAATTGAGTGGGGTGGACTTAAAAGTCATCGCCATCTCATCTGTTCAAGAAAATGAAGGAAAATCAACCACTTCAACCAACTTGGCGGTTGCCTTTGCGCGTGCGGGTTACAAGACCCTTTTGGTCGACTGTGATATCCGGAACTCTGTCATGACAGGGATTTTCCGTAGCCGGGATAAGATTCAAGGGTTGACCGACTTCTTATCTGGTCGTAGCCAATTGGACCAAATCTTGTATGCGACTGATTTTCCAAACTTGGATATCATCGAGTCTGGACAGGTAGCACCAAACCCAACGGGTCTCTTGCAAAGCAAGAACTTCACCGTGATGATGGATGCCCTGCGTGAGCATTTTGACTACATCATTGTCGACACGCCTCCAATCGGGGTGGTGATTGATGCGGCCATTATTGCTCAACGCTGTGATGGAACTGTCTTGATCACGGAATCTGGCGCCAATGGACGCAAGGCTGTCCAAAAAGCTAAGGACCAATTAGAACAAACAGGCACACCTTTCTTGGGAGTTGTGCTCAATAAATTTAACATTAAAGCTGCTGAATATGGTTCGTATGGAGGATACGGATCTTACGGAGAGTACGGGAAAAAGTAAAGAATAGGATTGAGGGGAAATGGGAGAAGAAAGAATTGAACTGGAAAAACTAAATATTGTTCTCTTTCAAAGTTTAGCTGTCCTATTTTCAGCTTACATTGTGAGTCTTTTTAAGGATGCAGAATACACGTCACAGACGATCGCCATTCTCTATCTCTTACATTTTGTAGCTTTCTACATTAGCAATATTGCCTATCGTTTTTACAGCAGGGGCTACTTGGATGAGCTCTTTCAGGTTTTGAAATACAATGTGTTTTTCGCTGTTGGGATCACCTTTACCTCTTTTATGCTCGATGGGGTCTTTTCCATCTCTCGTCGGGGGATGATCTACTTCTTTCTTTTGAATACTTTTTCTGTCTATGTCATGGATCTCTTGCTGAAGAGATACCGGAAGTCTGTTTCACCACGGCGAAAAAGCTCGAGAAAGATTTTCCTGATCACAGCGACCAGTCGGATGGAAAAAGTCTTTGATATTCTGCATTCGCCCAGCCTCTATCATGGGGAATTGATCGGTGTCACCGTCATGGACGATACGGATTTTACCCATTCGGGTGTACGGGTGGTGCAGCCAGATCAAATGATGAACTTTGTGACCAAGGAAGTGGTGGATGAAGTGTTTATCAATCTGCCAAGTGAGGACTACAATATTAGTGACTTGGTCTCGGAGTTTGAGAGTATGGGGATCGATGTATCGGTCAATCTCAATGCCTTTAACTTCGCTTCCTTAGGCAATAAACGGGTTCGAGAAGTCGGGGGACTAAGTGTCGTCACTTTCTCAACCAATTTCTACAAACCGAGCCACGTATTTGCCAAACGTCTTTTGGACATTGCAGGAGCCCTCTTTGGACTCTTGATTTGTGGACTAGTAAGTATCGTTTTGGTTCCTCTAATCCGCAAAGATGGTGGACCTGCCTTCTTTGTACAAAAACGGGTCGGAAAGAACGGACGGTATTTCAACTTCTATAAATTCCGCTCCATGCGTGTGGATGCCGAAGAAATTAAGAAAGATCTCATGGCACAAAATACCATGACAGGTGGCATGTTCAAGATGGAAAATGATCCGCGGGTAACGCCAATCGGACGCTTTATCCGTAAGACCAGTCTCGATGAATTGCCACAATTTTACAATGTTCTGATCGGTGATATGAGTCTGGTCGGGACTCGTCCCCCAACGGTTGACGAATACCAAGAATATACGCCAGCCCAAAAACGCCGACTCAGCTTCAAACCAGGTATTACGGGACTTTGGCAAGTGAGCGGACGCAGTGAAATCAAGGATTTTGACGAAGTGGTCAAACTGGACGTTGCGTACATGGATGATTGGACGATCTGGAGAGACATTCAGATCTTGCTCAAGACCGTGAAGGTTGTACTTAGAAAAGAAGGAGCGAAGTAGCCCGTGAGTAAAGTTAGACAGATTCAATTAGGAGAATTATCCTTACTAGAAAAGTATATTGAAATTTGCAGAAAACACAATCTTCGATATTATGCTTTAGGGGGTACTTTGTTGGGCGCCATTCGTCACAAGGGCTTTATTCCCTGGGATGACGATATGGATTTGGGAATGCCTAGAAAAGATTATGAAAAATTCCTGGAAATTTGCGAAAAGGAATTGCCGGATCATGTTATCCTAAGAATTCATGATGATAATTTAGGCAATACCTCCATCATGGATACTTCCCTTCAAATTGAATTTGGTGGGGTTGTGTGTAGTCCTTTTATCGATGTGTTTCCTTTAGATGGTTACCCATCAGATGGTTTCCACTATTTCTTACACACCAATAAAATTAAGTATTACCGTGCCCTTTCAAAAATATCTGTCATCAATCGATTGCACAATCGCGACCGAGGTTTCTTTGAAAATACAATTGTGAAGGTCTCTAAGATCCTTCACCTAGACAAGTTACTAAATACTGAAAAAATCAATCAGAAGTTACAAAATACGATCAAAAAATATGACTTTGAGACAAGTGATCTCGTGGGAAATGTCTTAGGATCCTATCGCGAGAGAGAATTGGCCTACAAAGAGGTATTTGGGGAGCCACAACTCCTTGATTTTGAAACTATTAAAATCAGTGGTCATGCTGATCCGGATGCTTATCTGACAAAGATCTATGGCGATTATATGAAGTTGCCAGAAGAATCAGAGCAAAAAGGTCACTTTGAATCCACTTGGGGAGAATAAGCTTGAAAAGTTTTACAATGATGGGGGTCAGAATTGACCCTTTAACAATGGCAGAAACCGTTGCTGCTACAGAAGAATTTGTACGAGATAAAAAACCACTCCATTTGATGGGGGTCAACGCAGATAAGCTCAATCAGTGTGCGACAGACGAAGCCATCAAGAAGATTGTCAATGAATCTGAAATCATTAATGCAGACGGCGCTTCTGTTGTTCTCGCGGCGCGCTATTTGGGTTATGCTGTACCAGAGCGCGTGGCAGGCATTGATTTGATGCAGGAATTGCTCCATTTAGCCAATGAAAAAGGCTACTCGGTCTACTTCTTCGGGGCAAAAGAGGAAGTCTTGACCGATATGTTGGCCATCTTTAAAAAGGATTATCCAAATCTCCGAGTAGTGGGCCATCGCAATGGCTATTTCTCTGCTGAAGAGGAGGAGGCTATTCAAGAGGATATTCGTGAGAAGAATCCAGATTTTGTCTTTGTTGGCATTACCTCTCCTAAAAAAGAGTACTTGATCCAGAAGTTTATGGACAATGGAGTCAATTCTGTCTTTATGGGAGTAGGAGGAAGCTTTGATGTCCTTTCAGGACATATCAAGCGGGCACCTATGTGGATGCAAAAGGCCAATCTGGAATGGTTGTTCCGTGTGGCCAATGAGCCAAAACGGCTCTTTAAGCGCTATTTTGTCGGAAATGCCACTTTTATTAAGAGAGTAGTACATGAAAAACGGAAAGCAAAAAAATAATATTCTGCACATTTCGCGGACCATGGATATCGGTGGGGCAGAACGCATTGTCTATCAGTTGGCGACAGACCTCAAGGATGAATTTGACCAGGTTCATGTTGCGTCTACTGGTGGATTGTGGGAAGAAAAACTAGCAGAGAATGGGATTCAACACCATCGGATTCTAGACGTCGATAGCAAACAGCCAGCTACTGTGCTTAAGATTCTTGCTAGTCTTTCCAAGATCATCAAAGAAAATGAGATCACTCTTGTTCACACCCATCACCGGATGGCTGCTTTCTATATTCGTTTGTTACAGATGCGCCATCCAAAATTGATCCATGTCTACACAGCCCATAATGTTTTCAAGGATAAATTACCACTTTATAAATTCGCCCTAGGAAAGGCTCGAACGGTTGCTGTCAGTCAAGCTGTCCAGGAAAATATCCTTAATGATGTAAGGTCAAAAAACTCTGTTGTGATTTATAATGGAGTGAAAATGAAACAAAGTGAGCATACAGTAAATGAAATTACTAAATGTGACGGTATCAAAATAGGCTGTATCGCTCGCTTATCCGAACAAAAAGGCTTACCCTACCTGATCCAAGCCATGTCACTTGTGACAAATCCAAGTGTATCCTTGTTTCTTGTCGGTGACGGAGAATTAAAAAATGATTTGATAAATCAAACAAAAGAATTGGCTCTTGAAGAAAGAATTCATTTTTTGGGCTACCGAAGCGACGTGGTAGAGTGTATCAATAGCTTTGACTTTTGTGTCCTTCCGTCTGTCTTTGAAGGATTTGGATTGGTCGCAATCGAGGCCTTTATGAACGGCAAAACCATGATTGCAACAGATATTCCAGGTGTGAACGAAGTGGTGAATTCTGGCAATGGGATCCTCGTCCCAGCTGAGGATCCGCAAGCCTTAGCTCAAGCAATTAAAAAATTGGCAGAGGATCCTGAGAAAAGAGCCTCTTTAGCTGCTCAAGCAAAGAGAGATTATGATAACAAGTTTAGCTATCCGATCTTTTTAAACAACTATCGCAACTTTTACCAATCGATGAGGAAGGGTTCAAAATGAAAAAAGTAATGTTAGTGTTTGGGACGCGCCCAGAAGCCATTAAAATGTGTCCTTTGGTCAATGAACTCAAACAACACGATACCATTGAAACGGTAGTCTGTGTAACAGGGCAGCACAAGGAAATGCTGGACCAAGTCTTAGACGTTTTTCGTGTTGTTCCAGACTATAATCTAGGCATTATGAAGGCCAATCAAACATTATTTACCATCACGACCTCTATATTGGAAAAAATCCAACCAGTCTTGGAGCATGAAAAACCTGATATTGTCCTCGTCCATGGAGATACCACAACCACCTTTGCAACAGCTTTGGCGGCCTTTTATATGGGCATCAAAGTGGGGCATGTGGAAGCAGGCCTTCGGACTTACAATCTCCAAAGCCCATACCCTGAAGAGTTTAACCGTCAAGCTACTTCCATAGTGGCAGATTACAATTTTGCTCCAACCCAGGTTTCAAAAGAGAATCTTCAAAAAGAAGGACGGACCAATATTTTCGTTACAGGAAATACCGTTATTGATGCCTTAAAAACTACAGTCCAAGAAGACTACGACCACCCTATATTGGAATGGGCAAAAGGAAGCAAGCTCATCATGTTGACGGCCCACCGTCGCGAGAATCTTGGAGAACCTATGGAGCACATGTTCCGTGCGGTCAACCGGATTTTAGAAGAGTTTGAAGATGTCAAGGTGGTCTATCCTATTCACAAAAATCCAAAAGTCAGAGAATTGGCTAGCAAGATTTTTGGAGAGAATGAGCGAATGAAAATCATTGAGCCTTTGGAAGTGATTGATTTTCATAATTTCATGAACCAAAGCTATATGATCTTGACGGACTCAGGTGGCGTCCAAGAAGAAGCGCCTTCTTTAGGGAAGCCCGTCCTTGTCATGCGTGATACGACAGAGCGTCCAGAAGGTGTGGCTGCAGGGACTTTGAAATTGGTCGGAACAGAAGAAGAAAACATCTATCGCAACTTCAAGCTCCTTCTGGAAGACCAAGATGAATACGAGAAGATGAGCCAGGCAAGTAATCCTTATGGGGATGGAACGGCTTGTCAACAGATTGTAGAAATTATCATGAAGGGATTAGCATAATGGAAAAGGTTTCGATTGTCATACCGGTCTATAATGTCGAGGAGTATTTACAGTATAGTGTCGGTAGTCTTAGACAACAGACCTATTCAAATATTGAAATCATCCTAGTCGATGATGGATCGACGGATCGATCAGGAGAAATTTGTGACCAGTATGCTCAGGAAGATGACCGTATTCGAGTGCTCCATCTTCAAAATGGGGGATTGTCTAATGCTCGAAATACAGGAGTGAAAGCTGCGACAACTGACTGGATTATCTTCCTTGATTCAGATGATTATTATGATCGTAGAACTGTTGAATATTTAATGGGATTGAAAGACCAGTATAATGTTGACCTCGTATCGACCCCGGTCATTGAAGTCAGAAGTTATGAGGACAAAGATTTTTCAGGAGATCTAAATGAAAAGGGCGCTAGGAAATTAGAACGCCATACAGCTCTGATAGAAATGTTCTATGGTCACCACGTTGGGACCCATTCAGGAGGAAAACTCTACAAGAAAGAGATCTTACTCCAACATCCCTATCCAGAAGGAATGATTTATGAAGATTTGGCTGTTGCTTATGAACATATTGCTTGTTGTGAGGAAATTGCAGTTAGCGATCTAAATCTTTATAAATACTATCGAAGACCAGGGAGTATCGTCAATTCTTCTTATAGCGATCGGCTCTTGAATTTCTACAAGGCCATGGAATGGAACAGAGCCTATGTCGAGCGAGACTATCCTGATGATCCGGAAATGAAAAAAGCGGTCAATACCCGCTATGTCTTTAATGGCTTGCATGTGGTCCATGCCTTATTAGGTTCTCAAATGTATGACCAAGTCAATAAGATTCGCAAAGAGTATCGTCGCTATTGGAAAGATATTCTAATCAATTCACATATTACAAGAAAAAATAAACTCAAATACCTTCTTTTGCTCCTTTCTCCTCATTTGTATCAAAAGGTGAGAGCAAAACTAGGCTAGATTGCTAAATAGCCATGTTCTAGAGAAGGGAAATGAGACAACACAGGAGGTTTAGGATGATTTATGCAGGGATTTTAGCAGGTGGGACAGGCTCACGGATGGGGATTACGGATATGCCCAAACAATTTTTGGATTTGGGGGGACGTCCTATTTTAATCCATACCGTTGAGAAGTTCTTATTAGTCCATGAGATTCAAAAGATTGTATTGGGGATTCATCCGGACTGGGTGACCTATACGGAAGACCTGGTCGACAAATACTTGGCTTCTTATAAGGATCGGATCGTGGTTGTAGAGGGAGGAAGTGACCGCAACTCTACCATCGAAAACATCATCTTGGCTATCGATGAGGTGCAACCTTTAACAGATGAGGATATTATCGTCACTCATGATTCCGTTCGTCCCTTTGTCAGCCTCAAAACTATCCAAGAAAACATTGAACTAGCTAAGAGTCATGATGTGGTGGATACAGTGGTCGAAGCGACCGATACCATTGTTCAAAGCTTAGATAATACCTTTATCACGGATATCCCAGAACGTCAATACCTCTATCAGGGTCAAACCCCTCAAACCTTCAAAATGAAAGACTTCCTTGCCTTGTACCATGATTTGAGTGACCAGCAGAAAGAAGTCTTGACAGATGCCTGCAAGATCTTTGTCATTAATGGCAAAAAAGTTGCCCTTGCAAAAGGGGAATATTCCAATATTAAAATTACGACGATTACAGATTTGAAAATTGCACGCGGTATGATTGAGGACAATTAATATGTTGAACCAAATCTTTCAGCTGACCCAGCCGAAAAACATCACCATCAAATACCAAGAAGAAGACATGAGCCGTGGAGACAAGGTGTTGATTCGCCCTTATTACATGGCTATTTGTCATGCGGACCAACGTTACTATCAAGGGAAGCGGGATCCTAAAGTGCTTAAAAAGAAATTACCCATGGCCCTGATCCATGAGTCGTCTGGTATCGTGGTAGCGGATCCTACGGGGACCTATCAACCAGGACAGATCGTGGCTATGGTTCCCAATCAGCCTCCCCATCAATCAGAGGGTGCCTTCTTTGAAAATTATTTGGAGGGGACACACTTCTTGTCTAGTGGTTTTAATGGCTTTATGCAGGAAGTGGTTGCCTTACCGCTGGATCGTGTAGTGGCTTACCCAGAGGAAGTTCGAGGCCCTGTGACAGCTTTAGCGGAGTTTAGTAGTGTTGCTATGCATGCCATTCATCGATTTGATCTTATTGCCCACCAACGAAGAGAGTCAGTTTTGATTTTAGGTGACGGTAGTCTTTCATATGTTGTTGCGACTTCTTTGCACTATCTTTACCCAGAGTTGAAAATTACGGTCGTAGGGCGCAATAGTGATAAACTGCAATTGTTTAATTTTATCCATCAGGCGATTTTGACCAGCGAGTTGACAGACGATCAACGGTTTGATCACGCCTTTGAATGTACTGGTGGTCAAGGAAGCGAACCAGCCATCAATGATATTATTGATCATATCAAACCCCAAGGAACTGTGATGTTGATGGGGGTTAGTGACAACCGGGTCGCAGTCAATACAAGGGATGTTCTTGAAAAGGGCTTGACTTTTGTAGGGTCTTCTCGCTCAGGTCGTGAAGATTTCGAGCGGGCTGTAGAGATGCTGGCTAATCGTCGAGTCCAAAGTCGTTTGAAAAACATTATCCACGTTGATGGAGAAGTTCAAACCATTCCAGATATTCATCGAGCTTTTGCGACGGATTTGATCACACCGTTTAAAACGGTCTTCAAGTGGGGATTGTAGACAGTCATGAAAGTGTTAAAAAATTACGCCTATAATCTCTCCTACCAGTTGCTGGTGATTATCTTGCCGATTATCACCACCCCATATGTGACACGGGTCTTTAGCTCGAATGACTTGGGGACCTATGGTTATTTCAACTCCATCGTCACCTATTTTATCCTTTTGGCGACCTTGGGAGTGGCTAACTACGGAACCAAGGAGATCTCAGGACACCGCAAAGACATTCAAAAGAATTTCTGGGGGATTTATACCCTCCAGTTGGGAGCGACCTTTGTGTCCATCCTACTCTATGTCTTGCTGTGCTTGGCGCTACCTTCCATGCAAAATCCTGTCGCTTATATCTTAGGACTTAGCTTGGTTTCTAAGGGACTCGATATCTCCTGGCTTTTTCAGGGGTTAGAGGACTTCCGCAAGATTACGGTTCGGAATATCACGGTCAAACTGGTTGGAGTCATCTCCATCTTCTTGTTTGTCAAATCTGCCAATGATTTGTATCTCTATGTATTCTTACTCACTATCTTTGAGCTCTTAGGTCAGCTCAGCATGTGGCTACCTGCTCGGGAGTTCATTGGGAAAGCCCATTTTGATTTGGCTTATGCACGGGTGCACTTAAAACCGGTCATTCTGCTCTTTTTACCGCAGATTGCCATTTCCCTCTATGTCACCTTGGATCGAACTATGCTGGGTGCTCTCGCCTCTACAAAGGATGTAGGGATTTATGACCAGGCCTTGAAATTGGTTAATATTTTGCTGACCCTTGTGACGTCTTTAGGAAGTGTCATGCTTCCGCGCGTGGCGAGTCTCTTGGCTTCAGGAGACCACAAGGCTGTCAATAAGATGCACCAAATGTCCTTTTTGATCTATAATTTGGTCATTTTCCCAATTATTGCGGGTATGCTGATCGTCAACGATGACTTTGTTCGATTCTTCTTAGGGAAGGATTTCCAAGATGCTCGCTATGCCATCGCTATCATGATCTTCCGTATGTTCTTCATCGGATGGACCAATATCATGGGGATTCAAATTCTCATCCCGCATGATAAGAACAAAGAATTTATGCTGTCAACTACGATTCCTGCTATCGTCAGTGTCGGGTTGAATGTGCTCTTCTTACCTCATTTTGGTTTTATCGGTGCAGCCATTGTATCCGTCTTAACAGAATCCTTGGTATGGCTGATTCAATTGTACTATACCCGTCATTACCTCAGGGAAGTTCCAATTATTGGGTCTATGACAAAAATTATTTTTGCATCTGCTGTGATGTATGGCCTCTTGCTCCTTATAAAACCATTCCTACATTTCACCCCTACTCTGAATGTACTCGTGTATGCGGTGCTTGGTGGGATCATTTATCTGATCGCTATCCTATCTCTGAGAGTGGTAGATGTGAAAGAATTAAAACAACAATTTTTAAATAAACAGTAGAGAGTAGAAAGGAAGGATATGAATTTTTAAGTAAACAAAATCTTTAGAAAAGAATGCTATAGCAGGGGTGTTCCCTAAGCAGGCCTTCTAATCTAAACAGAATGAGCTTTTCTTTAAAAATTCTTTATCAGGTAATTTAATGATAAAAATGAAATTTGACGATCTACTGGTTGGTTTTGTCGTCTCGATTGTGATCTTCTTTAATACAATATCCACTACGATGTTAAATAAGGGCTTTTTGCATGTTGGTGCGAGCTCCCTCTTAGTGGTTGTAGCTCTCTTATTGCTTCGTTTTTTTAATAAAATCTCGATTCCCTATCATTATCTAATCTTGTCTGCCATGTTATTGATGGTAGCTGTTATGGTTTATTTCAAGACGGATAAGTTAAATTTCTTAGTTTATTCTCTCTTAATGGTTTTACTGGTCAATGCGGATAGGAAAGTCATTTTAAAAACTTATGTAGGTGTTGCAGGTACGATAGTCCTTACAGTATTTCTATTGTCACTGTTAAAGGTAGTTCCAAACTTACAATATAGTCGGGGTGCTGTTATCCGTAATTCATTTGGGTTTATCTATCCAACAGATTTCGCAGCCCATTGTTTCTACCTTTATGTCGCAATCTCCTATTTGCTAAAAGATCGGTATATTGGCTTACGATCTCTGAGCGGCGTTCTTCTAGCTCTCTTTATTATCAAGTTCTGTGACGCTCGTATGAATGCGATCTCGCTTTTGGTCGCTGTCTTGCTCTTTCTCTTCTTCTATTTCACAAAAGAGAAAAAGTTGAAGTTGTACCACTTGTTGCCCTATTCGATCATCCTTTTTTCAAGCGGAATGATCTACTTGACCTATCATTTCTCCTGGTCATCTCCACTTTATGTTCAAATTAATCAATTCATTACAGGTCGGTTAGCCTTGGGTAAAAATGCTTTTAATTTATATCCTTTGAATTGGTTTGGAACAAGAGAGGTTCAGTTTATTGGATCCGGAGGAAGCACAGAGTCTGTCCTCAATTATAATTATGTCGATTCGTCTTATGTTCAGATGTTATTTACATATGGTATCGTACCGGTTGCTTTATTAGTCGGCATTTATGTCATTGTTTCAAAATATGAATTCAAGAAGGGGCGTTATTTATTTGTTGCGATCTTGTCCCTCATTGCAATTAACTGTATGATTGAAGCATTTTGGTTTGTACCGACTTATAACATCTTTATGTTCACACTTTTTGCGACAGAAGTTGTCAAAAAGAAGCCGAACCATTCCCTCTCTTATAGTGAGGAAATTGGGGGGATTTGAAGATCTAATCTATAGCTATGAGTCTATGATACGGCTGAGAGCTTAGATATATTTTAAAATAGAAAAATGGAGTCTATTATGTACGATTATCTGATTGTTGGTGCTGGTTTGTCTGGAGCCATTTTCGCACATGAAGCTACAAAACGTGGTAAAAAAGTAAAAGTGATTGACAAGCGAGATCACATTGGTGGAAATATCTACTGTGAGGAGGTTGAAGGCATCAACGTCCATAAGTACGGTGCCCACATTTTCCATACGTCCAACAAAAAAGTGTGGGACTATGTCAACCAGTTCGCTGAATTCAACAACTATATCAACTCACCAGTAGCTAACTACAAGGGCAATCTGTACAATCTTCCCTTTAACATGAATACTTTTTATGCTATGTGGGGAACCAAGACTCCTCAAGAAGTCAAGGACAAGATTGCTGAGCAGACAGCTGACATGAAAGATGTTGAACCGAAGAACTTGGAAGAACAAGCCATCAAGTTGATCGGCCCAGATATCTACGAAAAGTTGATTAAGGGCTACACTGAAAAACAATGGGGACGTTCTGCCACAGACCTTCCACCCTTTATCATCAAACGTCTACCAGTTCGTTTGACCTTTGATAATAACTACTTTAATGACCGTTACCAAGGGATTCCAATCGGTGGTTACAACGTCATCATTGAAAACATGTTGGGTGATGTAGAAGTAGAACTTGGGGTTGATTTCTTTGCCAATCGTGAAGAGCTTGAAGCTTCAGCTGATA
This sequence comes from Streptococcus sp. HMSC072G04, assembly GCF_001813295.1. Lineage (GTDB taxonomy): Bacteria > Bacillota > Bacilli > Lactobacillales > Streptococcaceae > Streptococcus. The sequence continues at coordinate 87,788 of NZ_KV812035.1, read as the reverse complement.
AAGTTGTCTTTACAGGTATGATTGACCAGTACTGTGACTACAAACATGGGGAGTTGGAATATCGTAGTCTGCGTTTCGAACACGAAGTTTTGGATGAGGAAAATCATCAAGGTAATGCTGTGGTCAACTACACCGAGCGTGAAGTTCCTTATACTCGGATCATTGAGCACAAGCACTTCGAGTATGGGACTCAACCGAAGACGGTGATTACCCGTGAATACCCAGCTGATTGGAAACGAGGCGATGAGCCCTACTACCCCATCAATGATGAAAAGAACAATGCCATGTTTGCTAAGTACCAAGAAGAAGCAGCCAAAAATGACAAGGTTATCTTCTGTGGACGTTTGGCAGATTATAAATACTACGACATGCACGTGGTCATTGAGCGTGCTCTAGAAGTCGTGGCAAATGAGTTTGATTAAGAGAAACGATAATCTATGAAATACTACTTAAAAGAAGAATTCCTGCATGATGTCAACGCAAAGAACGCGGGAAATAAAGCGCGCAATGACGTAGAAAGTATTGTAAAAGAAGAAGGCTATCACCCCTTGGTCTTGTCCGTCGACAATTGGTATCAAATGAGTACCCTTGCGGCTCAACGCCATAAGGCAAAGGCTTTTGGACAAGCCTTGGATCAACTAAAGCAAGGAGATGAGTTGTTGATCCAGTTTCCAATGCTTCACCATAGTTTTTTCTCAACCCATTTGGTTAAAAAAGTACAAAAAAGAGGGATTAAAGTCTATCTCTTGATTCATGACCTAGAAGTGCTTCGCCATGCCAACATGACTTCACTACCTTTAAAACACAGAATTCGGATGTACCTTCAAGAAGCAAGTTTTCTCAAAGCAGCTGATGGGATCATCGCCCACAACCCGGTGATGAAATCTGTCTTGGTGGATAAAGGAATTGCGGAAGATAAGATTGTCAGCCTTGGCATTTTCGACTATTTGATTCCAAATTTCCAAGAGAAGAGTGGGCAAACAAAAGACCAGCCGATGATTGTGGCAGGTAATTTGGCCCAGGAAAAAGCTGGTTATCTCTATGCTCTTCCTGCACAACCTGCCTATAATCTCTATGGTGTTGGTTTTGATGAGAGTAGAGCTTTAGAGAATGAAACTTATTTTGGATCCTTCCTACCGGATGAGCTTCCTGCAGCCCTTGAGGGTGGTTTTGGACTTGTCTGGGATGGGGATAGTGCGGAAACCTGTAGTGGTGTTTTTGGCGAGTACCTTCGCTACAACAACTCTCACAAGGCGTCGCTTTATCTAGCATCGGGCTTCCCGCTGGTGGTGTGGAAACAGTCAGCCTTGTCTCACTTTGTGCTTGAGAAGGGCTGTGGGATTGCAGTGGAGTCTCTTCATGACTTGAAGGAGACAATCGACAATCTTTCAGATGCCGATTACCAAGATTTGGTAGACAATGCCAAGCGTGTTGGTCAGGAAATCCGAGATGGTCACTATTTAAAGACAGCCTTAAAGCATTTATCATAAGATCAAAAGAAGTCAGACAGACTTCTTTTTTTAGTTTTTCAAAAAAATATCACTAATTTTAAAAATTTGCCTTATAAAACTTTTCATCGCTGAAACCGTGTGGTAAAATGATTAACGTATAAAATTTGTATAAAGGGAAGTTTATATGAAAAAGAAAGATCTTATTTTTTATGCCGGAGCGGCAGTCTTGATGGCTGTATCTGCTCAGGGAGTCAGTGCAGATGAGCTGGTTTCAAACGAGGCCGCTACTACTGAAGGCAAGCAAGTCCAAGCTGAAAAAGTGCCAGAAGTGGCCGTTGCTGAAAAGTCGGTAGCACCTATCGCAAGTAACTATGCAGCACCAGCAAATGTGACCGAACAGTCTGTAGCACCTGCGAGCAAGACCACGGCTTCAGAAAGTGGAACCCCATCTGTAGAGAAAGCTACAGAAGCATCGACGACTGAGAAAGAAGAAACTCCTCTTCCGTCTAATACAGGAAGCACGACCTTCTTTAACACAGGCGCTCACGCTCCTGCTGGTCGTTCAACAGATGTGGCGGTTCAACCAAAATCATTCGTTGATGTGAGTAGCCACAACGGAGACATTAGTATTGGCGACTACCGTACCCTAGCTAATAAAGGCGTGGGCGGTGTCGTTGTCAAATTGACAGAAGACACTTGGTACAAGAACCCAAATGCGGAGAACCAAATTCGTAATGCACAGGCTGCGGGTCTGCAAGTATCGACCTACCACTTCTCACGCTATACTTCTGAGGAAGCAGCGCGTGCAGAAGCGCGATTCTACATTGCAGAAGCGCAACGCTTGAATCTTCCAAAGAACACCCTCATGGTCAATGACTTTGAGGATGCCAAGATGCAGCCAAATATTAACCGCAACACCCAAGCTTGGGCGGACGAAATGCGTAAAAATGGTTACACCAACTTGATGTTCTACACCAGTGCTAGCTGGTTGGATGAAAACAATCTTCGCAAGAAAGGTCCTGTCAACACCGCTCAATTTGGTCTTCAGAATTTCTGGGTTGCCCAATACCCTTCTCCAAAACTGTCTGTAAACGATGCGAAAAGCTTGCGTTACAATGGGAAAGCTGGCGCCTGGCAGTTCACTTCTCAAGCGGAATTGCTTCCAGGAAAACACCTCTTTGACCACAGTGTGGACTATACCGGTCGCTTCACAGCGAACGCAAAACCTGCAGCGGATCCAACAGAAGGCAGCTTAAGTGGGAAGATTGATATTGTCAATAACGATACTATGACGGGCCGCTTTGACGTTGTCATCTCAAATGTTCAGGCACCAAATGGAGTTCGAACCGTTTCTGTACCGATCTGGTCAGAAACAGGTGGTCAAGATGACCTTGTTTGGTATACAGCTAATCGTCAAGCAAATGGGACCTATACCGTCAATGTAAAAGCAGCGGACCATAAAAACTCAACCGGTCTTTACAATGTCCATCTTTACTATGTTCAGAACAATGGACAAATGACAGGTGTAGGTGGAACAACGACGACAGTAGCCATTGGAAAGAAAAATCAGACACCAGTGTCAGCTGATTTGACTATTGCAAAATCAGAAAAAGACGGTACCTTCACCATTACAGCTAAGAACCTTCAAGGTTTCGATGGTTATAAAGAAGTGAAGATTCCATTCTGGTCTCATGCTAATGGCATGAAAGACATTATCTGGTATACTCCGACTCGCCAGGCAGACGGTTCTTATACTGTAACAGCCAAAGCTAGTGACCACGAAAACGCTGATGGCAAATACGAAGCGCAGATCTTCTATGTAGATGCTCAAGGTCAAAACAAATTTGTGAAAAAGGCCTTTATCGATTATACGGCGACAAAACCGGTCAATGCTGTCGCAGCTGATCTGACCATTACAAAATCAGAAAAAGATGGCATCTTCACCATCACGGCTAAGAATCTTCAAGGCTTCGACGGCTACAAGGAAGTGAAGATTCCATTCTGGTCTCATGCCAATGGGATGAAAGACATCATCTGGTACACTCCAACTCGTCAAGCAGACGGTTCATATACTGTAACGGCCAAAGCCAGTGACCACGAAAACGCTGATGGCAAGTATGAAGCGCAGGTCTTCTATGTGGATGCTAACGGACAAAACAAGTTTGTCAAGAAAGCCTTTATCGATTACACAGCTTCTAAACCATCTGCTGATCTGACCATTACAAAATCAGAAAAAGATGGGACCTTCACCATCACGGCTAAGAACCTTCAAGGCTTCGACGGCTACAAGGAAGTGAAGATTCCATTCTGGTCTCATGCCAATGGGATGAAAGATATCATCTGGTACACGCCAACTCGCCAGGCAGACGGTTCATATACTGTAACGGCCAAAGCTAGTGACCACGAAAACGCTGATGGCAAATACGAAGCGCAGGTCTTCTATGTGGACGCTCAAGGCCAAAACAAGTTTGTCAAGAAAGCCTTTATTGATTACAAAAATCAATCACGTCCAACCGGCACTCTCTTGATCCAAAACAACAATAAGGATACAGGAACATTTGACGTCATCATCAAGGATGTCTACAGCCCTAAAGGGGTGCAGACTGTGCAAGTTCCTACTTGGTCTGATAAGGATGGCCAAGACGATATTCGCTGGTATGAAGCAACACGCCAAGCGAACGGAGATTACAAGGTATCGGTCAAAGCGAGCGATCATAAGAACTCTACTGGTAAGTACCATGTTCACCTTTATTACATTCAAAATGATGGTTCTCGGATCGGTATTGGTACCACTACTACAGACGTAGAAGTTAGAAATGCCATGACCAAGACGCAAGCTGCTATCAAGAATGTCAATGCAACGAACGGGACTTATACAGTAGCTGTAGATCAAGCACCTCAGGGACGTCAGATTAAGAATATTCGTGTCGCAGCTTGGTCTAAAGCTCATCAAGAAAATCTTTACTGGTATTCCGCAACGCCGACAGGTATGCACACAGAGATCACTGTCTCTGCCAATAATCACGGTAATGAAGCGGGCAACTATACCACTCACGTCTATGTAGACTACAAAGATGGAGGAGTTGAAGGTTTTAACCTCGGTCAGACAGCCTTGTCTCCACGAAATCAAAAGGTGAATCCACAAACAACCTATTATTCTCAACGGGATCCTCGTTGGGCTGGAAAATATTACGGTGTGAGCAATGTCGATCAGTCAGGTTGTGTGCCAACCTCCCTTGCTATGACCTTCACAGATATCCTAGGTAGAACTATTTTGCCAACAACAGTAGCTGATTATCTCTACAACAATACGGATTCATTCAACAAAGGTGAAGCAGGAACAGATTCTGATGGGATTGTAGCTGCCACTCGTAACTGGGGCTTGAAGAGCCAATTGATTAATGGAGCTGGAGGCATTGCAGAAGCCCTCATGGCTGGCAAGCATGTACTTGCTGCAGTAGGTAATAGCCAATTTACTAGTGATCCTTATACTCATGAATTGGTCTTGCATGGTTATGACAATGGAAGAACCTATGTTCGCGATCCATATAATAGCGGCAACAACGGCTGGTACTCCATCAATTATCTTCACTCTATTAAGAGTAAGGACCCGATGGATAACAAGCTTGGAGCACCTTTCTTCTCAATTTTTGCATAAGCTAATCAGAAGGCCAATCTGGCCTTCTGTTTTCTTTAAAAATAGGATTCTTCTCATGATATTGTTTCTTGATCCGGCGGTTTGTGCTATAATACTACTATGTGGGTACAACCGTATAAAAAATTGTAAGGAAGATACATGAAAAAGAAAGATCTTATTTTTTATGCTGGGACAGCCGTTTTGTTGGCTTTTTCGACACAACAAGTCAAAGCCGATGAGCAACATGCGTCTGATCAAACACCAGAAAATACATCAGCTATCGTTGCAACAACAACTTCATCAGAAGCACAGAATACCGTGAGCGAAGAAGTGGGAGTTGAGAAAGGTATTCAGACAGAAAATACCGTTGCAACAGAGGCAGCACCTATCACACCGACTCTTAGCAATAACCAGTCTTCTGACAAGGGCACTAGCGACAAGGTTGTATCAGAGCAACCAGCACCAGCTGTGGTAGCTAGTCGTGCACCATATGGCGCACGCGCACGAGTGGTAGCAGTAAGAAATGAGAGTGTTCCTCAACAGGAATCTCCTGTTTCAGCAGATTTGACTATTGAAAAATCAGATTCAGAGGGGACCTTCACCATTACGGCTAAGAATCTTCAAGGCTTGGATGGTTATGAAGAAGTGAAGATTCCATTCTGGTCTCATGCC
>NZ_KV812035.1:81593-81928 GCF_001813295.1 Streptococcus sp. HMSC072G04 | reverse complement strand
AAAGCCTTTATTGACTACACAGCTCCTAAACCATCTGCTGATCTAACCATTACGAAATCAGAGTCAGACGGTACTTTCACCATTACAGCTAAGAACCTTCAAGGCTTCGACAGCTACAAGGAAGTGAAGATTCCATTTTGGTCTCATGCAAATGGGATGAAAGACATCGTCTGGTACACTCCAACTCGCCAGGCAGATGGTTCTTATACCGTAACAGCTAAAGCCAGTGACCACGAAAACGCTGATGGCCAGTACGAAGCGCAAGTCTTCTATGTGGATGCCAAAGGCCAAAACAAGTTTGTTAAGAAAGCCTTTATTGACTACACAGCTCCTAA
>NZ_KV812035.1:81226-81493 GCF_001813295.1 Streptococcus sp. HMSC072G04 | reverse complement strand
TGGGATGAAAGACATTATCTGGTACACTCCAACTCGCCAGGTAGACGGTTCATATACTGTAACAGCCAAAGCTAGTGACCACGAAAACGCTGATGGTCAGTATGAAGCGCAAGTCTTCTATGTGGATGCCAAAGGACAAAACAAGTTTGTCAAGAAAGCCTTTATTGACTACACAGCTCCTAAACCGTCAGCCGATCTGACCATTACAAAATCAGAAAAAGACGGTACTTTCACTATTACAGCTAAGAACCTTCAAGGTTTCGATGG
>NZ_KV812035.1:79830-81126 GCF_001813295.1 Streptococcus sp. HMSC072G04 | reverse complement strand
AAACAAGTTTGTCAAGAAAGCCTTTATTGATTTCAAAAATCAATCACGTCCAACTGCTAGTCTCTTAATCCAAAACAACAACAAGGATGCGGGTACCTTTGATGTCATCATCAAGGATGTCTATAGCCCTAAAGGTGTGCGGACTGTGCAAGTTCCTACTTGGTCTGATAAGGACGGCCAAGACGACATCCGCTGGTATGAAGCGACTCGTCAAGCAAACGGAGACTACAAGGTATCTGTAAAAGCGAGTGACCACAAGAACTCTACTGGTCAGTACCATGTTCATCTTTACTATATTCAAAATGATGGTTCTCGTGTGGGTGTCGGTTCAACGACTACAGAAGTTGAATTCCGAAATGCTCAGACGAAGACACAAACAGGGATCAAGAATGTCAATTCTGGTGCTGGAACCTATACAGTAACGGTGGATCAAGCGCCTCAAGGCCGTCGGATTAAGAACATCCGTGTCGCAGCCTGGTCTCAAGCACACCAAGAAAATCTTTTCTGGTATTCAACAGCACCTTCTGGAATGCACACAGAAGTGCAGGTCTCTGCAACAAATCACCAGTACCAATCAGGTAACTATACCACTCACGTCTATGTGGATTATGTCGATGGTGGCGTTGAAGGCTTTAACCTTGGTCAAACAGCCCTTCATCCCCGTGCGACAGTAGATCAAACTGCTTTTAGTCCTCGTGTAACGAATGGACAACGGGACCGTGTCTTACGGGCAGCAGCTAGTCTAGTGGGCGTTCGTGGCGGCACTGCAGCTCACCAACAATTGGTCAATGATTATAACAGTGTTAAACCACTTCCAGTTGGTTATGCAGTGAAGACGACCGATGACTGGTGTGATATCTTTGTCACAACAGTCTTCCAGCGGGAAGGTTTGAGCGGTTTGATTGGCCGTGAATGTGGAGTCGAACGTCACATCCAGATCTTCAAACGCTTGGGCATCTGGAATGAAGATGGTACCACTACACCAAAAGCAGGGGACATCATCACCTTTAACTGGGATCAAAATAGCCAACAAAACAATGGCTTTGCGGATCACATCGGAATTGTCGAGAGCGTCTCAAACGGAATCATTCATACCATTGAAGGAAACTCCAACAACCAAGTCCGTCGCAATACCTACCGAATCGGACATGGCAATATTCGTGGATTTGCAACCCCACGCTATCAATAATAAAAAGGGAGTGGGAAAGAACTCTGACTAGTTAAAAAGAGTTCGTCTTCCCACCCCCGCACAGTTGATTAGGTCATCTTTGGAGCTTAAAAAGCGAACAAAGATGC
>NZ_KV812035.1:76028-79730 GCF_001813295.1 Streptococcus sp. HMSC072G04 | reverse complement strand
CTTAAAAAGCGAACAAAGATGCCAATCAACCACTGCGTCATACAGTTATTTCTATCAAATATAAAAAGGCTGAACAGTTTTTGTCCAGCCTCTTTTTGTGGCTTCTTTTTTGAATGCAGATAAGTTTTTAAAATAAAATGAGAGATTCTGTCAATTGTTTAAAATGATTTTTATCTTTTGAAATATTCGATTATGACTGGAGACTTTACGCAGTGAGAAAAGTGCTTGAAATATTAGAATTTCAAGTACTCGGGAGTTTTGAGAGTAAAACAGTTTGGGAAACTGTTTTAGCCTGAGCCTAGAAATTAAAGAGCGAAGGGGCTCAAAACTAAGTCATGGAACTTCTTTGAAGTTCGCTGACGTCCGTACTCACTTAAGGAAAGTCTCTAAGAAGACTATTTCGGTTCTTTTCTCATTTTTTCAACCCTTCTTCAAAACTCTTAGAAGGGGCCTCAACTTGGATGGTTTCAAGGGTTAATGGATTGGTAAAGGTCAAGCGGTGAGCATGGAGCATGAGTCGCTCTCCGCGTGCAGGGTTATAGAGAGGGTCCCCGACAATCGGGTGCCCATGATGGGAGAGATGCACCCGGATCTGATGGGTACGCCCCGTCTTGAGCTGGCATTTGACCAGGCTGTTTCGCCCGATTTTTTTCAGTTGCGTCACCTGAGTTTCTGCGTACTGTCCTTTACGTGGATCGACCAGGCGCTTGCGCCGATCGTGGCGATCGCGTCCGATTTTATCCTTGTAGACGATGGTTTTTTGTGCTAAGCTACCTTGGATCAAGGCCCAGTACTCGCGTTGGATGTTTTTATCTTCTAAAATGCGGTTGAGAATGGGCAGGATAAAAGGATTTTTGGCAAATAAAATCGCTCCGCTAGTTTCCTTATCTAACCGGTGCACAACGTAGCAGGTGGATCCAACATAGCTGGAAACATGGTTGAGAAGAGCAATTTCTGTCGGCTCATTGGCATGGGTTTTCATACCTTCGGGCTTATTGACGATGATGACATGCTCATCCTGATAGAGTTCTTCGACCAGACTCGGGTCTCCGGCTGGGAGCTCTTTTTCAGGGTAATCGTCCGCGTCAAAGATCAGCTGGATCTGGTCTCCTTTTTGAACGGGGCTCTGCCAGTTGATGGTCTCGCCATTGACCAAGACGTGCTTCTTGGTTCGTAAAAAATGCCGGATCTTACGGGGAATGAGGAAGTAGTCCTCAAGCAGCTCTTTCACAGTCATCTGGGGAAAGGATTGTGGAATGGTAAATTGATAGTTCATGACCCTATTGTAGCAAAATCTAAGCTTAAAGAAAACTAAATGGGAGAAAGGGATGAGCTATCTTTTCTTGCTAGGACAAGGATAAGGTGTTACAATAACAGGTATGAATAGAATAAAAAAATTATTTGAGAACCTGATCACTTTTTTTAGAAAGGATCATCCGCCCAAAGCGGTGGCAGAAGAAGTGCCAGACACGGAACTGCCGGAAGAGACAGTAGAGCCGACCTATAGTCGCTCAGGCAAGCACAGAAGCAAGCCTCTCTCTCAGCACCCCTTCCGTCGTTTTTGGCGTCGCTTCCATTTGACCAAGATTCTCCTGATCATTGGGCTAGGCTTTAGTCTCTTGACAGGGGGCTATCTCTTCTACCTCGCTAAGACGACCAACGTCAAGGACTTGCAGAATGCACTGAAGGCGACTACCATTATCTATGATAAGAATGGGGACCAGGCGGGAAGTTTGACCGGGCAAAAAGGAACCTATGTCGAACTCGATGCCATTAGTGAGAATCTGCAACATGCTGTGGTCGCAACAGAGGACCGGAGCTTTTACAAGAATAGCGGGATCAACTATGGGCGCTTCTTTTTAGCGATTTTGACCCTGGGTCGCTCAGGTGGTGGGTCGACCATCACCCAGCAGCTAGCCAAGAATGCTTACCTGTCTCAGGACCAGACGGTGGAGCGTAAGGCTAAGGAATTCTTCCTGGCGCTTGAAATCAATAAGAAATACAGTAAAAAAGAGATCCTCACCATGTACCTCAACAATGCCTATTTTGGAAATGGGGTTTGGGGAATTGAGGATGCTTCCAAGAAGTATTTTGGGGTTTCAGCCAGTCAATTAAGTCTGGATCAGTCCGCAGTACTCGCCGGTATGCTCAAGGGGCCTGAAATCTATAACCCTCTCTATTCGGTAGAGAATGCGACCAATCGACGCAATACGGTCCTCCAAAATATGGTGGCGGCTGGCTATATTGACCAGGCAACGGCTGATCAGTCAGCTGCTGTGGATATCCATGGCCAGCTGGTCGATGCCTATGAAGGCAAGTCGGAGGATTACCGCTACCCATCCTATTTTGATGCGGTCATCAATGAAGCGGTCAATGAATACGGCCTGACCGAAGAAGACATTGTCAAAAATGGCTACCGGATCTATACTGAGCTGGATCAAAATTACCAAGCAAGTATGCAGGTGATCTATGACAATACAGCCCTCTTCCCAGTAGCGGAAGACGGCACGCGCGCGGAATCTGGTAGTGTAGCGCTTGATCCTAAGACCGGAGGGGTTCGGGCCCTCGTAGGGCGTGTCGGAAGCGATCAAAATCCAGGTTTCCGTACCTATAACTACGCTACCCAGGCTGCCCGTAGTCCAGGATCAACCATCAAACCTTTGGTTGTCTATAGCCCAGCTGTTGCTGAAGGTTGGTCGACCAATAAGGAGTTGGACAATAGTACCACCCAATATGGAAGCTATGAGGTTAATAACTATGCGGGAATCCAGTCTAGCCCAACGGTACCGATGTACCAGGCCTTGGCAGAGTCCCTTAACCTTCCAGCCGTAGCGACCGCTAATGATTTGGGTCTTGATACGGTCTTTGAGTACGGGAAAAAATTCGGGCTCAACATGGACAAGGTGGACAAATCGCTTGCCGTTGCCTTGGGAGCTGGTGTGACAACCAATCCGATGCAGATGGCCCAGGCCTATGGCACCTTTGCTAACGGCGGGGTCATGAATGATGCTCACCTCATTACCAAGATCGAAAATGCAAGTGGCCAAGTGGTCAAGAGCCACAGCCAGAAATCAACCCGAGTGCTTAGTGGTTCAACGACAGATAAGATGACCAATATGATGCTTGGTACCTTCAGTAATGGTACAGGGGTTAACGCTGCGCCTTATGGCTATACCATGGCAGGGAAAACCGGTACGACAGAGACCAGCTTTAACAAGGACCTCTCTGGAGACCAATGGGTGATCGGCTACACGCCAGATGTGGTCATCAGTCAGTGGCTTGGTTTCCCAACGACCGATGAAAATCACTACCTGACGGATAGTAGTGCTGGAACGGCGTCCGAGATCTTCCGCAATGTTGCCAACAGTGTTCTGCCTTATACAGACGGTACTCAGTTTGACTCGGTGAAGAACTCTTATGCTGAAAATGGCATTGCACCAGTCGGAGAAGAAACGACAGAAACAGATAGCAAAGAAGACAAAGGTTTCTTTGAGGATGTCAAAGAAAAGGCGTCGAATATGGTCGATGATGCGAAGAAAGCAATCGACGAGGCCGATATCCCAGGAAAAGCGAAAAACGCTTGGGATACCTTCAAAGGCTGGCTTGGTTTCTAATCAAAAAACGATTCAGAGGAATTTCTGAATCGTTTTTTGCAGATTGAAGACAAAGTCTTCTTAGAAACTTTCCTTAGGTGAGTACGGA
>NZ_KV812035.1:70219-75928 GCF_001813295.1 Streptococcus sp. HMSC072G04 | reverse complement strand
TTTCTAGCACTTTTCTCACGGCGGAAAGTTTCTGTTGAAATGATCCTAATAGTATTAATTATTTTAATTTTTCAACGTCACTTAAGTTGTTTTATGTAAAATGCAATTTATCTATATTCTAAAAGATCTATTCAGAAGGATTTCTGAATAGACCTTTGTTTAAAGTTCACTATCTGACAAGCTAAAGGTATCGCCGTGTTGGAGATCCCCGTACTGGTAGCCCCGTTTGAACCAGCGCATGCGTTGTTCTGAAGTTCCGTGGGTAAAGCTATCTGGTACCGAGTAGCCGTAAGCTTGCTCTTGGAGTGTGTCGTCACCGACGGCATGGGCTGCATTCATGGCTTCTTCGATATCGCCGATATCTAGAAGATTTCGGTCTTGAATGGAGCGGGCCCAGACACCTGCTAGGTAATCGGCTTGTAGCTCAATGCGGACGCTGATGGCATTTCGTTCCTTTTCAGAAAGACCTTGTTGCATCCGATGGTATTTGCCAAGGATTCCCAGCTCGTTTTGTACGTGGTGGCCGACTTCGTGGGCGATCACGTAGGCCATGGCGAAGTCCCCGCTAGCCTTGTATTTGGTTGTTAATTCCTTGTAGAAGCTCATATCCAAATAAATCTTTTTGTCGGTTGGACAGTAGAAGGGACCAGCCGATGCTTGCCCAACTCCACAGCCTGTCTTTGTCCGTCCGGTATAGAAGACTAGTTTGGGCTCCTGGTAGGTCCGTCCTTCGGCTTGAAAGACCTTGTGCCAATGATCTTCTGTTGTGGCAAGGACCTTGCTGACGAACTCAGCATCTGCATCATCGACATGGGTCTTGTTGGTGCGCGTGACTTGGGTGGACTGGTAAGGTTGAGAAGAAGTCCCATTTCCAAAGAGACCCCCAAGGCTAGCTCCCCCTCCTAGAAAGACTATGAGGAGGATAATGATGATCTTACTCTTGAAGCTTCCAGGCGATAGTAAGATCTGTAAAATGCCCCCGCCAAGATTACTATTGCCTGAAGACTGGGAGTAGCTTTGCCCTCGACGGTCTTCGATATTTCTACTTTCTTTTAGATGATCACTTTTCATATTCGTCTCCTTTTGTTTTATTTTACCAAAAATGAGGTGAAAACCAGAGTGATAACGCTTTAGATTTGCTTTTTTCTTGACAGGAGATTTTCTGTTCTTGTCAAAACGTGGAAAACTTGCTATAATGAGGTGAACGGAGGCGTTATGGCATTAAAAAAAGCAAGTCTAGCGTGTACGGTTTGTGGGTCACGCAATTACTCCATTAAGTTGAGTGGGACGCCAAAACCAACACGTCTAGAAGTCAATAAATTCTGCAAGCATTGCAGCAAGTATACCATCCATAAAGAAACACGATAGGAGAGAGTTGTGAAATTCATTAAAGATATTTTCGTCTTACTAAAAGATACAACTTGGCCAAATCGCAAGGAAAGATGGAAAAACTTTATCTCAGTGATTGAGTACACCGCTTTCTTTGTTGCATTGATTTATTTGTTCGACAAAGTCATTGCACGTGGCCTATTGCACATGATCAATTTCTTTTAAGAAAAGAAGCCAGGTGGGACCCTCTGGGTCCCATTTTTTATTGCCTTTTCTTAAAAATAAATCAGCAAACCTCTTTGCATTCCTGCAAAATGTGGTATAATGAAGCTAGGAAAAGGAAAGCCAAGAGGCTTTTTTTAGTATGTTCACAAAAGCTCGAGCAGGCTAAACAGAAAGAAAGGATGCCCAAATGGACAGTTTTGATAAAGGCTGGTTTGTACTACAAACCTACTCAGGATATGAAAACAAGGTAAAAGAGAATCTTTTGCAACGTGCGCAAACTTACAATATGTTAGAAAACATCTTGCGCGTAGAGATTCCAACTCAAACCGTACAAGTTGAGAAAAACGGTAAAACAAAAGAAATCGAAGAAAACCGCTTCCCAGGTTATGTCTTGGTTGAAATGGTCATGACAGATGAAGCTTGGTTTGTCGTTCGGAATACACCGAACGTTACTGGTTTCGTCGGATCACACGGGAACCGTTCGAAACCAACTCCATTGTTGGAAGAAGAAATCCGCAGCATCTTGCTCTCTATGGGTCAAACCGTTCAAGAGTTTGATTTGGATGTCAAGGTGGGCGATACGGTTCGTATCATCGACGGTGCCTTCACAGACTATACTGGTAAGATCACTGAAATTGATAACAACAAGGTGAAAATGGTCATTTCTATGTTCGGTAACGATACGGTTGCAGAAGTGAATTTGAACCAAATTGCTGAATTGTAAGAAAGAGAGAGTGGGACAGAAATCGGTAATTCGTTAGAATTCGATTTCGTCGTCCCACCTCCGCACAGTTGAGTAGGGCTGTAAAATCTGATGAAATCAGCGTAGTAGAGCCCACTCAACCACTGCGTCTTGCTCGACAATTCAAAGATAATTGAGAGGCTAGGACTTTTGTCCCAGCCTCTTTTGATTGCTTATTATTGATTTTTATCCAGGCCAGTGATCTTTTTTAACTGCTTGGTTTCTGCAGTAGACGTAACATTGAAGATCTTATTGCCTTGTGTAGAGAAGCTAGATTCATCTCCGTTGCTATCTTTATAGACATAGCTGGTCCCATTTTCTGAACGCATAATAGCATAGGGTTTTCCGAGACGTTCGAGGGCCGTTTTTGGTGTATCGGATTTGGAAATGCTGCCAGTAGACTGGTGGTTGGCATCGCCTCCTCTTAGTCGGAAGGTGATATCTGTTAACACATTATTGCGGAAGAAAGCCATGATATCGCCATTGTCTGTTGCCCAAACATTGACCCCATCGCCAGGATTCGCACTGTCTGTACTACTTACGGGTTGACCAAAGGCTGCAACTACGTCATCGTAACTGCTTCTTTCTTTTGGCCCACCAACCTCTTGTCCATCTTCGGTTCTCAATACAAAACCGGTGGTAGGGTGGAGGTTCTTGAGTTTTTCGATCTCAGGAATGGATGCAGCTCCTGGCACATATTGGAGAGATGCGCCATCATCTGGATCCAAGCTGAAGCGACCTGAAAAATCATCTGAGCTACTGCTGTCTGAAGAAGTGCTCGACGATTTACTAGATGATGCTTTGGTAGAAGATTGTTTGATCGGTTTTCTAGAGCTAGAAGCTGTTTTTGCTGGTTGCGCAGAATTGGCAGGTGAGCAAGCGGCTAGTGTCACTAGTGAAAGAAGGCCAATCGCAAAGAAACGAATGTTTTTCATAAATACCCTTTCTAATGTGCTTCGCCAATCAGGCGAGGTTTTATTATATCAATAATCAAGGAAAGGAGCAAATGGCAACAAAAAAACCCCCTATTGCTAGGGGAATTTTTAAAAGATAAAAGATGATAAAAAATTTTATTATCAAGGCGGTAGACGGATTTGAACCGACGATCAAGCTTTTGCAGAGCCGTGCCTTACCACTTGGCTATACCGCCATAACATATAATATTGTAACCTAAAAAACAAGATAGGTCAAGAAAAACTTTTTACGTCAAACAACTTTAGAAAACCATTTCATCGTAGGGATTGAAAAAAACTCTCAAATAGCTTGCGAATTCTAGGGATTTCTGCTATACTTATAGAGTTGTCTAAGACAGCAAATACTCATCTCGGATCCATTGTGGCACCGTTGCCCTTGTGGTCGTGCTGCAAGTTGACGTCTGAGAGAGGAGAAAAAAACAAAAAAGGAGAAACTACTCATGGCAGTAATTTCAATGAAACAACTTCTTGAGGCTGGTGTACACTTCGGTCACCAAACTCGTCGCTGGAACCCTAAGATGGCTAAGTACATCTTCACAGAACGTAACGGAATCCACGTTATCGACTTGCAACAAACTGTAAAATACGCAGACCAAGCATACGACTTCATGCGTGATGCAGCTGCAAACGATGCAGTTATCTTGTTCGTAGGTACTAAGAAACAAGCTGCTGATGCTGTTGCAGAAGAAGCTGTTCGTGCAGGTCAATACTTCATCAACCACCGTTGGTTGGGTGGAACTCTTACTAACTGGGGAACAATCCAAAAACGTATCGCTCGTTTGAAAGAAATCAAACGCATGGAAGAAGATGGAACTTTTGAAGTTCTTCCTAAGAAAGAAGTTGCATTGTTGAACAAACAACGCGCTCGTCTTGAAAAATTCTTGGGCGGTATCGAAGACATGCCTCGTATCCCAGACGTAATGTACGTTGTGGATCCACATAAAGAACAAATCGCTGTTAAAGAAGCTAAGAAATTGGGTATCCCAGTTGTAGCGATGGTCGACACAAACACTGACCCAGATGATATCGATGTTATCATCCCAGCGAACGATGACGCTATCCGCGCTGTTAAATTGATCACTGCGAAAATGGCTGACGCTGTTATCGAAGGACGTCAAGGTGAAGACAGTGTTGCTACAGTAGAAGCTGAATTGGCAGCTACTGAAGGTCAAGCTGATTCAATCGAAGAAATCGTTGAAGTTGTAGAAGGCGACAACGCTTAATTTCATTCAATAAGTAACGAACCTAAGAGGGCAGGGCTCAGCCCGACCCTCTTATTTTATTAAAAAATATAGGAGAACAAAAATGGCAGAAATTACAGCTAAGCTTGTAAAAGAATTGCGTGAAAAATCTGGTGCCGGTGTCATGGACGCTAAAAAGGCATTGGTTGAAGTTGAAGGTGATATCGAAAAAGCGATCGAATTGCTTCGCGAAAAAGGTATGGCTAAAGCAGCTAAGAAAGCTGACCGTGTTGCCGCTGAAGGTTTGACTGGTGTTTATGTCAATGGTAACGTTGCAGCAGTAGTTGAAGTAAATGCTGAAACTGACTTCGTTGCGAAAAACGCTCAATTCGTTGAATTGGTAAACGCAACAGCGAAAGTGATCGCTGAAGGTAAACCAGCTAACAACGAAGAAGCTCTTGCTTTGACAATGCCTTCAGGTGAAACTCTTGAAGCTGCATATGTATCTGCAACAGCTACAATCGGTGAAAAAATTTCATTCCGTCGTTTTGCTTTGCTTGAAAAAACAGATGCACAACACTTCGGTGCTTACCAACACAACGGTGGACGTATCGGTGTTATCTCTGTGATCGAAGGTGGAGACGAAGCACTTGCTAAACAAATCTCAATGCACATCGCTGCAATGAAACCAACTGTTCTTTCATACAAAGAATTGGATGAACAATTTGTGAAAGATGAATTGGCACAATTGAACCACGTCATCGACCAAGATAACGAAAGCCGTGCAATGGTTGGTAAACCAGCTCTTCCACACTTGAAATTCGGTTCAAAAGCACAATTGACTGACGAAGTGGTTGCTCAAGCTGAAGAAGATATCAAAGCTGAATTGGCAGCTGAAGGTAAACCAGAAAAAATCTGGGATAAAATCATCCCAGGTAAAATGGATCGCTTCTTCTTGGACAACACAAAAGTTGACCAAGCCTACACTCTTCTTGCACAAGTCTACATCATGGATGACAGCAAGACAGTGGAAGCTTACCTTGAATCAGTAAATGCTTCAGTTATCGAATTCGTTCGTTTTGAAGTTGGTGAAGGTATTGAAAAAGCTTCAAATGACTTTGAAGCAGAAGTTGCAGCTACAATGGCAGCAGCTCTTAACAACTAAGAATAAAAAAATAAGAGGTTTCGAAGGAAACCTCTTTTTTGTAAGATAAATTCATCTAAATAACTTTCCTTAGGTGAGTACGGACGTCAGCGA
>NZ_KV812035.1:26456-70119 GCF_001813295.1 Streptococcus sp. HMSC072G04 | reverse complement strand
GTCAGCGAACTTCAAAGAAGTTCCATGACTTATTAAGATACAAAGGGCGTCTGCGGATAAAGTCAAAATAGGAAGTTTAACGAAGAATCTTTAGATTCTAGGAAAACTTTTCTTTTTGACACAATCCGCAGCCCGTGTTCAATTAGTTTTGGACCCATTCGCTTTTCAAATTTTAAGCTCATGCTAAAACAGTTCCCCGAACTGTTTTACTTTCAAAACTCCCGAGTGCTAGAAACATGATTGTTTCTAGCACTTTTCTCACAGCGGAAAGTTTTAGTAGATGACTGAGTAATTCTAATAAATAAATTTTTTTGTTTTATAGAATTTATTAGATTTTAAAAAAAAACAGTTTGTCTATACTCTTAGAGGAACGGAAGCCTCTTTTTTGTATGCAAAAACTGAAGCCGTTGCTTCAGTCTTTTGCTTAATGTGCGAAGGTATCGATTCCTAGGAGCAGGGACAGGGTTCCCATGATGAGGCCGGCTAGTATCACTCCGAGCATGACTGCGAGGCTACTGCGTTTGAAGTCCCAGTCAAGGATAGAAGCTGCAAGGGCACCGGTCCAGGCACCAGTTCCCGGAAGAGGGATTCCAACAAAGAGCAATAAGGCCCAGAAGATTCCCTTGTCTCCTGCAGCTTTTTCTAATTTCTGTCCGCCTCTATGGCCCTTATTGAGACACCAGCTAAAAAAGCCTCCGATAATTGGTTTTTTTGCCCCCCAAGTAAGAATATGGCGGGCAAAGAAGAAGATTATAGGAATCGGAAGCATATTGCCAATAACCCCAATGGTGAGGGCCTGCCAGAGGGGAATTCCTCTTGAAATAGCGAAGGGAACAGCGCCACGAAGTTCCACGAGAGGAACCATAGAGATCAAAAATGTAAGAATGTATTTCATTAGAAAAGCCTTTCGATTAGTCTTCTTCATTCTATCGTATCTTCTATCAATTGACAACTATTCCAACTTTTTTTAAATTTATCTTTTTTTGAATCTTTTATCTTGACTTTCTTAATTAGAAGGATTATAATAAAGACATAATTAATTAGAATCATTATAAAAAGGAGAACAACATGACAATGATGAAACATGAAGCAGCTACTGATGTAGCAACTTTTGCACCTTCTAATAAAGAAAGTCTTCCAGAGACAAAAGCGCTCTTGAACCAAGTCGTAGCAGATCTCTACGTAGCTCACATTGCCCTCCACCAAGTACACTGGTATATGCGTGGACGTGGCTTTATGGTTTGGCATCCAAAAATGGACGAATACATGGACAGCTTGGATGCAACCTTGGATGAAGTGAGCGAACGCTTGATCACTCTTGGTGGGGCTCCTTATTCTAGCATGACTGAATTTTTGGAACACAGCAATATTGAAGAACGCCGTGGAGCATTTACAAAAAATGTAGAAGAAAGCTTGACACGTGTTCTTGAAATCTTTCATTACCTTGATGGCCTTTACCAAAAAGCATTGGATGTCACTGATGCTGAAGGTGACGATGTAACTAATGATATCTTTGTTGGGGCTAAAGCAGAACTTGAAAAGAACATTTGGATGGTGGCTGCTGAACTTGGTCAAGAACCAGGATTATAAGATCATAAAAAAATAGAAGCCGTTGGCTTCTATTTTTTTGGTTTGTAGGAGATTTCCACTAATTAAAGGAATTCTTAATCTAACTATAGTTGGAGCGAAATCGAGGCCTATCGCTCCTCTTTTTTTGGTATAGTTAATATGTGATTTTCTGTAAGCGTTCGCAGGTATAAGAAAGCGCTTACAAATTTAATTGTTAATCCTAAGAGGAGGTTTTTATGGGAAAGTCTTTTTTTGAAAAGCGTCCTGTTTTTAGTATTCGTAAGCTCTCAGTTGGAGCTTGTTCTGTTGTGATTGGGATTTCTGCCTTGGGTCTTTCAAGGGTCCATGCGGAAGAAAAGCCAGCCCTCGAAAGTGAACCGACTTCGATTGAGACACCAAGTGTTGTGACGGAAAATTCAGAAGCGGAAGTTCCTGAAGCTGGTGCAAGAGTTTCAGAAGCTCCAGCTGTCATCACCCCTACCAGAGCTGAGGAAAAGCCAGCCCCTCAAGGAGAGGGCCAGCCTGTTTCTACTTCATCTGAGCGTGCTACAGGAACGGAAGAAACTGCTGCTCCAGATCAAAATCGTGTAGCGGAGGATATTGTGCAAGATCGAGAACGTGATTTTAATAAAGATTGGTATTTTAAATTAAATGCAGCTCCTGGTGCAGAAGGGCGTCAAGTGGATGTCAAGGATTGGAAAAAATTAGATCTTCCTCATGACTGGTCTATTTTCTTTGATTTCGATCACAACTCTCCTGCTCAAAATGAGGGGGGTCAATTAAACGGAGGGGATGCTTGGTATCGTAAGACCTTCCGTTTGGACGACAAAGATCTAGATAAGAAGGTCCGCTTGGAATTTGGCGGGGTTTATATGGATTCCAAAGTCTATGTAAACGGACAATTCGTCGGTCATTATCCAAATGGCTACAATGCCTTTTCTTATGATATTACTCCTTATTTAAATGCGGATGGAAGCGAGAATACCATCGCCGTTCATGTGGTCAATCAACAACCAAGTAGCCGTTGGTATTCTGGTAGTGGGATTTACCGGGATGTTAAGCTGAGTGTAACGGACAAGGTTCATTTAGCGCAGTATGGGACAACGATTACGACCCCTCAGTTGGAAAAACAGCAAAATGGGGCAGTGGATACAGTTGTGAAGAGCCGCATTGTCAACCAGGATGATCAAGCCCATAGTGTGTATGCGGAATATGAAATTGTTGATCAAAATGGCCAAGTGGTGAGCGAAAAAACGCGCAGTGAAGCACAAGCTGTTCTAGCAGGTCAAGCGATCAACCTTTCTCAAACCTTGCATGTTGAAAAACCAACCCTCTGGGATGTGAAAACGGATCATCCAGCTCTCTATACCTTGTATACGCGTGTTTATCGGGATTCGCAGTTGGTCGATGTGCAAAAGGAACGCTTTGGTTATCGCTATCTCAACTGGACGCCAGAAGGTGGCTTCTTCCTCAATGGGGTGGCGACGAAATTCCACGGGGTATCCCTTCACCATGACCACGGGGCTCTTGGAGCTGAGGAAAATTACAAGGCTGAATACCGTCGTCTCAAACAGATGAAGGACATGGGAGTCAATGCCATCCGGACGACCCACAACCCAGCCAGTGAACAAACCTTAAAAATTGCTGCTGAGTTGGGCTTGATGGTCCAAGAAGAAGCCTTTGATACCTGGTATGGTGGCAAGAAACAATACGATTACGGTCGTTTCTTTGAAAAGGATGCCACTCACCCAGAAGCTCGTAAGGGGGATACTTGGTCCGATTACGATCTACGGACCATGGTAGAGCGGGGCAAGAACAATCCAGCCATTGTCATGTGGTCGATCGGTAATGAAGTCGGTGAAGCAGATGGTTCAGACAAATCTGTCGCAACTGTTCGTCGGTTAGTCAAGACCATCAAGGACGTGGATGCAACCCGCTATGTCACCATGGGAGCTGATAAATTCCGCTTTGGTGATGGTTCAGGAGGCCATGAAAAGGTAGCCGCAGAGCTTGATGCGGTTGGTTTCAACTATTCAGAGGCCAACTATGAAAGCTTACGGGCGAAACATCCAAACTGGCTCATTTATGGCTCAGAAACCTCTTCTGCAACGCGGACACGGGGCTCTTACTATCACCCTGAAAGAGAGTGGGTCGGTAGCAACCAAGAAGACCGCCATTATGAACAATCAGACTACGGCAATGACCGGGTTGGTTGGGGTCGGACAGCGACCGCCTCTTGGACCTTTGACCGTGATCATGCCGGCTATGCAGGACAATTTATCTGGACCGGTACGGACTATATCGGCGAGCCAACACCATGGCATAACCAAAATGACACACCTGTGAAAAGTTCTTATTTCGGTATTGTCGATACGGCTGGCCTTCCGAAGAATGATTTTTACCTTTACCAAAGTCAATGGGTATCGGCTGAGAAACATCCAATGGTCCATCTCTTGCCACATTGGAACTGGGACAATCCAGAATTAGCCAATCGTGTCATGGATGAAGAAGGACGGATTCCTGTTCGGACCTTCTCCAATGCTCACAGTGTGGAATTGATTGTCAATGGGGAATCACAAGGAGTCAAGACCTTTACCAAGAAGACCACAGCAGATGGCCGGACCTACCAAGAAGGGGCAAATCCGGATGAGCTCTATCTAGAGTGGTTGGTCCCTTATGTACCAGGTAAAGTGGAAGCTATTGCGCGCAACGAAGCAGGAGAAGTGATCGCGAAAGATCAAGTCGAAACAGCCGGCAAGGCTGCGGGTGTTCGTTTGTTAAAAGAAGAACACGCGATTGCAGCGGACGGCAAGGATTTGACCTATATTACCTACGAAATCGTCGATGAAGAAGGTCGTGTCGTGCCAACTGCCAATAATTTGGTGCATTTCCATTTGCATGGACAAGGCCAAATTGTCGGTGTCGATAATGGGGAACAAGCCAGCCGTGAACGCTACAAAGCGCAGGAAGATGGCTCATGGCAACGCAAAGCCTTCAACGGCAAAGGGGTTGTGATTGTCAAATCAACTGAGCAGGCGGGAGCCTTTACTCTGTATGCAGACTCAGATCGCTTGCAATCAGACCAAGTCAGCCTCTTTACAGGTAAGAAGGACCAAGCAGAACGCACTGTATTAGGTGTGGAACCTGTTCGACAAAGTGCTTATCTAGGAGAAAAACCAACCTTGCCAAGTAAGGTCAATGTAGTCTATAGTGATGGCAAGGCCCAAGAAGAAGCCGTTGAATGGGATGCGACAGACTATAGCCGTGCTGGACAAGTCCGTGTGACAGGTCATGTTCAAGGACGCACGGTCGAAGCTCTGGTCGATGTGATCGGCGTGGAACAAGTCCTTCCAGTCATCAAACAAATCCCACAGGGAGCAGATCTAACGACAGTGGATAAGGCTGTGCAATTAGTCTTTACCGATGGGACCACTGCTCACTATGAGGTCGATCAATGGACCTTGGAAGCTGGTCAAGAAGATCAGTTGTCCACACCAGGAGCACGCTTGAAGGCGACAGGACTCCTAGGCAATGGGGAAACGGTCCAAGCGACACTAGTGGTTGCAGGAGGAGATGTAGCCAAGGCTAAGAAACCAACGGTTCAGCTAGATGGAGTAGCTCTTCCAAAATTTGGTAGTGGCAACCATACTATTTTCCGTTCCCTCGCTTACGGTCAAGAGCCAGGTCAAGTCACAGCAAGTGCAGAAAATGCCCAAGTGACGGTCCTCCAAGCTAACCGTGAAAATGGTTTGAAAGCTCAAATCTATGTCACTGCTCAGGATACGGGAGCTGTGCAGACCTATGTGGTCCAATTCCAAGAAGAAAGTCCACAGATTGAGCGCCTAGAATTGCGTCTGCCAGAAGGACAGGAACTCAAGGAAGACCAAACGGTACCACTTGAAGTCATTGCCCATTACCAAGATGGTAGCCAGGCAAGTCTCAAAGCAGATCAAATCGATGTGAAAACAAGAGCTGGTAGTCAAGGAAAAGCAGTCGCAACCAATAAAGGTTTGGAATTGCGGGAAGCAGGATTGGTT
Organism: Streptococcus sp. HMSC072G04; assembly: GCF_001813295.1. Classification (GTDB taxonomy): domain Bacteria; phylum Bacillota; class Bacilli; order Lactobacillales; family Streptococcaceae; genus Streptococcus. The sequence goes on along the minus strand of NZ_KV812035.1, from coordinate 64,513 downwards.
CATTTAGAAGCCAACTTCCAAGGACAAACAGGAGAAGTCACCTTTACCATCACGCCAAATCCAGAAGAAAAAACGGTTGTGAAGGTGCGTCCTGTACGAATCAACACCGATCGAAATGTTTTGCCAGCTCTTCCAGAGACCGTCTTGGTCGAGTATGACAAGGGATTCCCTAAAGAAAAACGCGTGACCTGGGATGCTGTAACCGCAGATCAAGTCAAGGATTACCATAGCTTTACAGTCACAGGTCATGTAGAGGGTGTGGAAAAAGAAGCACAAGCTCAAGTGACGGTTGAAGGCATTATCGCTGTAGAAGAAGTCAGCACTACCACTCCAGTCGGAGAAAAACCAGCTCTTCCAGAAAGCGTGCGGACCTATCACTCTAATGGTAAGACCTATACTGCTAAGGTGGCCTGGGATGCGGTCGATCCGCAACTCTTGGCCAAAGAAGGAGAAGTTGTCCTAGCCGGTCGTGTAGAAGGAACGGATCTTCCAACACGTCTTCATATTCGTGTTTCCGCAAACACAGTCAAGGGGGCCAACGTAGCAGAGCAATGGACAGGATCTGTCTTGCCACTCGCTTTTGCAAGTGACTCTAACGATGCAGATCCAGTTGCTAAGGTTAATGACAAGGTCATCTCCTTTACCGATGCTCCAGCTAACCGTTGGACCAACTGGGGCCGTGACAATGCGGAAGATTCTGTTGGTATCTTGTTTGGGGATTCTGGTATCTTGACCAAGCGAGCAGTGGACAACCTCCATGTTGGTTTCCATGAAGACCACGGCGTTGGCGCTCCAAGTGAATATGTGATTGAGTACTATACAGGGGAACAAATTCCAACTGTTCCAAGCAATCCAAATCGTGTTAAAGACGAAACAGACCATCCATTTAACAATCCAGCTAACTGGAAAGAAGTCAGCAACCTAACCGTTGAAGAACCGGTAGCAGCTGGTAAGATGAATCATTTCAGTTTTGATAAAGTCGACACCTATGCTGTTCGTATCCGTATGAAGACGCCAGAAGGCAAGCGTGGAAGCTCTATTTCAGAGATTCAGATCTTTGCCAATAAGGTTGCGGCAGAAGAGAAGAGCCAGTTGACCATTCGCGTCAATGGCGATGTATTGCCAGGTGTCAACCCAAGTGTGACCGATTACTACATCGATGCGCGTGATCGGGCTTATCCACAAGTGGAAGCGACAGCCAGCCATCACGGTCTTGCAACGGTTGTGCCAAGCGTCCATGAAGGTGAGCCAATCCGTGTCATCCATAAAGCAGAAGATGGCACCATCTTACAAGAATACCGCCTCCATCTCACAAGTGATGCAGAAAAACTGAAACAAGCTGCCCCAGTAGCAGTGGAAGCAGGTAACCGCTTTGTGAAAGTCGGTCAAGATCTGGTTCTACCATCTACCGTAGGCGTTTACTTCCAAGGGGATACAGGCTATGAACGCAAGGAACTGACGGTGGACTGGCAGGCTGTACCAGCTGATGCGCTTTCTCACGAAGGTAGCTTCACGCTAGAAGGAAAAGTCCTTGGCTATGATCTGACAGCTCAGCTGACCGTCCGGGTGTCAGAAAAGACAGGAGAAAACCTCTCTGTGAACCGTGACTACAATGCAGAAGATACAAGAGCATTTGCTAGTGAAACCAATGATCTCGATCCAAATCAAATCGACTATATCGATTACATCAACGATGGTGGCTACAACGAATACTATCGTTGGACCAACTGGAAGAGAGAACCGGATCAAACCGAAGCCTTTGCTGGTCTCATCTTCAAGAAAAATGGTCAGGTAACAGAGCGTTTGGTCAATAAAGTAGCGGTCGACTTCTTTGCAGATCAGGAAACAGGTCTGCCAACGAAAACGGTTCTTGAACGCTATATTGGTCCAGACTTTGAAGTTCCGGATGATTATGGCAATCTGAAGAATCTTCCAGATCATCCATTTAACCAGGCCTCTAACTGGGAAGAAATCCCGTATAGCTTGGATTATGCCTTTGAACCTGGTTATATCTCCAACCTCAGCTTCAATGAAACCAGAACCAAAGCCATCCGTTTAAGAATGGTTCGTGATGAAAATCTTAAAGGAATCGGAATCATTGAATTGAGCGCCTACGCCCCAACAGAAGAGGCCCAGGCAACAACAGATGTCACCATCCAAGTGAATGGCAAAGACCTAGAAGGTTTTCAACCAGATGCGACAGATTATCATCTAGAGTATGAGGGAGACCGTCCAATCGTTTCAGCACAAGGCAAGAATGGAACAGCCGTTACGGTCGTGGATGCTAAAAGTGCCAATGCCCCTGTTCTTGTCAAAGTTGTCTCAGAAGATGGCAAGCTCGAAAAAGTATATCAACTTTCTCTCTCTGCAAAAGCACCTACAGGCTCAGCCATTCCTGAAGAAGGGGTTAAGAATCTGGTTCATACCAAACCAGAGTTGGTGATTGAGCCAGAAGAGATGGACTTTGAACGTTTAGAACGTCCAAATGCAGATTTTCCAAAAGGTGAGAAACGTGTGGTTCAAGAAGGTCAAAAAGGCCGCAAATTGCGCTTGGTGGAAGTTTCTCAAGAAAATGGTGTGGAAAGCCGGAAGGAACTAGATGCCTTTGTAGAACTAGATCCAGTGGCAGAAATCACAGAGGTAGGCACGAAAGAGGTACTTCCAGACACTCCACAACCAGAGCCACAGCCGCAACCACAGCCGCAACCGCAGCCAGAGCCACAGCCAGAACCGCAGCCAGAACCACAACCGCTTCCGAACCCAGAGCGCCCTCATGTTTCAGAAGGACCAGTAGCTATCGCAACTCCTCAAGCATCTCTTGAGGTCAAAGCGGTGCGCCAGGAAGGGATAGATGCAACAGGGAAGGAAGTCGAGAAAGAAACTCAAACACCAGCAGTTTCAGCTGCTCCAGTTTCCGAAGGTAGATTACCAAATACAGGAACGGAAGAAAGCGTCGCAAGCCTCGTTGCTGGAATCCTAGCGGCAGGCCTTGCCAGTGCTGTGCTGGACGATCAGAAAAAAAGAGCCAATAAGGCCAAGTAAAACAGCTAGAGAAACTAGCAAAAAACGGTGAAAAGTTCACAGGTAAAAGAAGGAGGATGGGGAAGCCCACCCTCTTTACCTGGTGACATAAAGGAATAGAATATGGGAAAAAGATTAGTTGATCAGAGAAATCGATTTGGCATTCGTAAACTCTCAGTAGGCGTCTGCTCGGTAGTCGTAGCGACTTGTTTTTTAGGAGCTACTACCAGTTACGCAGAGGAACAAGCTGAGAATAGTGAACCACGTGAAGAACGGGTCGAAACGAGTGATGCAGGAGATCAGGGAAAGGAGGAGAAAACTGTGAACGAGCACCAAGAAGAATCAGAGCATGCCTCAGTAGCTACTAACGAGAAAGAAAATCGTGCAGCCAGCCAAGGGACAGAAGCCACTCAACCTGCCACTTCTCTAGACGAGGAGACTGAGATTGCGGATTATGGACCGCTTCCAAGCAAGGCTCAGATGCAATACCACCGCGAAGAACTAGCAGCTTTCATACACTTTGGGATGAATACCTACTACGATCGTGAGTGGGGAGATGGACAAGAGGATCCTTATTATTTCTATCCAGAGCATCTGGATACCGATCAGTGGATCAAAACCCTGAAGGATGCTGGCTTTAAACGGACGATCATGGTCGTCAAGCACCACGATGGCTTCCTCTTGTACCCTTCTAAATACACCGACCATACCATTGCTAAAAGTGGTTGGAAAGATGGAAAAGGAGATGTCCTAGCTGAGGTTTCTGCTTCTGCCAGCAAGTATGATATGGACATGGGGGTCTACCTCTCACCTTGGGATGCTCACAGTCCGCTCTACCATGTGGATACAGAGGACCAATACAATGAATACTATCTCAACCAGCTTAAGGAAATCCTTGAAGATCCAAAATATGGGAACAAGGGCAAGTTTGTAGAAGTCTGGATGGATGGAGCGCGTGGCGATGGGGCTCAAAAAGTCACCTATACCTTTGACAAGTGGTTTGAAGCCATTCGCAAGGCCCAAGGGGATATTGCTATCTTCTCAGCTGAGCCGACCAATGTTCGTTGGATTGGAAATGAAAAGGGGATTGCCGGAGATCCGGTTTGGCAAAAGGTTAATCCAGATAAGATCCGCAACAATCCATCTAATAGCTACCTCAATCACGGGGATCCAGAAGGGAAGCAATACTCAGTGGGAGAAGCCGATGTCTCTATCCGCTCCGGCTGGTTCTACCATGACAATCAAGAGCCTAAGTCCCTCCGTGAATTGATGGACATTTACTTCAAATCGGTCGGTCGTGGAACCCCACTCTTGCTCAATATTCCACCCAATCAAGACGGAAAATTTGCGGATGCCGATGTGGCCCGTTTGAAAGAATTCCGTCAGACCTTGGACCAACTCTACAGTGTGAACTATGCGGCAGGAGCTTTGGTAGAAGCTGACTCGACACGACGCAATCCGCTCTACAAGGCTAGCCATTTGATAGATGGAGATGAAAAGACCAGTTGGGCCCCTGCAGATGATGCCAAGACCGGATCTTTTGTCCTGGATCTCGGAAAAGAACAGCATTTTGATGTGGTAGAGCTCAAAGAAACCATCGAGAAAGGCCAACGGATTTCTGGCTTCACCATTGATGTGGCTGTGAATGGCCAATGGGTTCCATATGGGGCTGGCTCAACCGTAGGATACCGTCGATTGATCAAAGGGCAACCAGTTGATAGTCGTTATATCCGGGTGTCCATCACCGATGCCCAAGCTACTCCAATCTTGAACGGAGTCTCTGTCTATAAGACACCCGCTAGCATTGAAGAAACCGATGGCTATCCGCTTGGTTTGACCTATCATTCCGACCGGATTGCTGAGCGGGCCAATGGCCAGTGGAATGAAGAGGGAGAAGGTGTTCGAGGCACCTCTATGTGGACCAAGGGAAAGGGAGCTTCAGTGACCTATCAATTTGAAGGCACCAAAGCCTATGTGGTCGCAACTGTCGACCCTGGTCATGGGGAAATGGATGTCTATGTCGATGGCCAAAAGCTAGCGACCGTCAATACCCAAAGTCCAAGCCGCAAACGGAGCCAAAAGGTCTATGAAACACCGGACTTGGCAGCAGGATCCCACACCTTGACCTTGGTCAATAGCAAGGGAGATGCGATCGCAACAGAAGGGATTTATGCCCTCAATAACCAAGAAAAGGGGCTCTTTGAGTTTGCTCAGCCAACCCTAGCTGTTAAGAAAGGCGACCCAGCGCAAGTCGTCGTCAAGAGAAAAGGTGGCTCTAAAGGAAGTGCCAGTCTCAAATTGATCACAGAACCAGGAACAGGAGTTCATGGCAAGGTCTACAAAGATACCAACGTCACCCTTGAGTTCGCAGATGGAGAGACGGAAAAAACAGTCCAAGTTCCAACCCTTGATTTTGCAGGAAAAGCAACCGATGTCTATGACTTTAAGGTCAAATTGTTGCATCCGGATCAAGGAAGTCTGGTCGGCTTTATTCCAGAACTGACAGTCCAAGTGATGAACGAGGACCTGCTTCCAGAAAATCGCAAAGAAGTAGATGACCAAGATCCAAAACTGCATTACAGTGAGGGTTGGCAGCACGAGACAGACAATCCAAACTTCTCAAATGGCACAGAATCTTGGTCTAGCTTTAACCAAGTGACCGATGAAGAAGGCAAGAAACACATTGAAGTGACCATTACCTTTAAGGGCACCGGCGTGGAGGTCCGAGGAGTGGTTGATCCAAGTCATGGGCTCTACAGCGTCACCCTGGATGGAAAAGAAATGGCCTTCGAAGAAGGTCGGGGCCATGATTATGAGATCGAAGGCGATCATTATTTCAGTGGCTACGGAGATCAACGCAAGCTCGACCAGAGTTTGGTCAATCTACAAGGCCTAGCAAAAGGCTACCACCAGCTACGCCTGCATCTAGATCCAACCCTCAATGACCCTCAGTCATCTAGAGCTATCCAAGTAGACCGATTTATCCTCTCAGGGAAAGATAGTCAGTTGCTCAGTCAAGAGGAGTTGCAACAGATTATCAAAGAAGGAGTTGAAAAGATCAAGGCTACTTCTCTCGATCGCTTGAAAGCAGACCTCAAACCGACGGTTCAAGGACAATTGACGGAATTGACTCAGTTGTTGGATCAAGAGCGACCAGATTTGGTTGCTGCAGCTAATCAAGTCGAAGCCCTTGAAACCATCTTAGGAGATGTTCACAATTATGAACCGCTGACGCAGACACGCCCAGACGAAGGTGTTCGGGATTTGGTTCTTGAAAAGCCAGAACTTCTCATCGAAGCAGAAGAAATTCCATTTGAGAGTCAAACACGTGAGAACAAGGACTTGGCCAAGGGCGAAAGCCGGATCCTTCAAGCAGGGAAGGTCGGACGCCGATTGAAATTGATTGAGGTTCGACAAGAAGAAGGCAAAGAAATTCGGACAGAAGTCGATGCCTTTGTCGAAGTGGAGGCCCAGGATCAGATTACGGAAGTCGGGACGAAGGAAGCGGAAAAAAGTCCGTTGATAGCTGATATGCCGACTCCAACCACTCCTGTCACCCCAAGTAAGATGCAACCAGAAGTTATGACTCTTTCTCAAGCTGAAGACAAAAAAGAAAAAGGAAGACCTGTTCTCTTGCAACCGAAAACCCCAGAAGCAGTTTCTGTTTCGACTTCAGACCATCCGGAAAAAGAAGTGGTTAAAAGTCCTTCTCTACAATCGGAAGGAAAACTTCCTCAAACCGGTACAAAAGAAAGTGGATTGTTTGCTTGGTTAGGCCTTCTTGGTCTAGGATTCTTGGGCGGAGGCCCCAAATTTGCTCGTCGCAAAGAGTAGCTCCTTCTTCGCATAAGAGGTTAGTTCTCACTAGCCTCTTTTGTTTTGCCTTCTTAAGAGATTCCTATTTCCATGGAGTCTTTGCTTTATTTACAGCCGTAAAAATTGTATAATAGTCAAATAAGGTCAATGATGAGAAGGAACACTCCAAGGCCATTTTTTATGGGCCAAAGAACAGAGCATCCATCTAGAAAAAAACAAGCCAGAAAGGAGCATCATGGCAAATAAGAACACATCTGATAGCATCGAAGCTTATATTAAGGCCTTGCTGGCTCAAGCTGGCATGGCAGAGCTCAAAAGAAGTGAGTTAGCCGATGTCTTTCAGGTCGTACCTAGTCAGATTAACTATGTCATTAAGACTCGTTTTACCGAGAGCCGAGGCTATATTGTAGAGAGCAAGCGCGGTGGTGGTGGCTATATCCGCATTGGCAAGGTCCAGTTTTCAGATCACCATCAGATGCTCCAAGACTTGGCAGCCAATATTGGAGAGACCATCAGCCAGCAGGTCTTCAATGATATCCTCCAGATGCTCTATGAAGAAAAATTATTGACAAAACGTGAGGCTCAGCTCTTGCTTGCGACGACCTCCGATGAGGTCCTAGGTCGAGATGCTCTCATCCTACGAGCAACGATGCTGAAAAAAATCATTCAACAAGTAGATAGAAAAGGAAATACCGACTAGATGAACTATTCAACAGCACTGTTAGAAAGTATAGAAGCGGCCCAAATACTAGCAGGCCACTATCAGGGGCATACCTTAGATACTTGGCATCTCCTGACGGCTATGGCCAATAATCCCTATAGCGTGGCAGGTTCTGTACTGAACGATTATCCTATGCAGATCGATGAGTTTCAGGATGCGGCGGAGCATATTACAGGCCAAGCTTTTCAAAGCGACAATCGGTATGAAATCTTCCCATTTTCTTATCGGATGGAAGCCATTATGAAGCACGCAAGAGAGATTGCCCAGGTCCTTCATGCCAAGACCTTGGGAACAGAGCATGTGCTCCTCTCTCTTCTAGCAGACCGTGGGACCTTAGCGAGCCAAGTCATGGAGTTTGCCGGCTTTGCCTTTACAGAGCAAGACAAGGGAGTTCCTATTGCCTCTCTTCGAAAGAATCTTGAGGACAAGGCAGGCTGGGACAAGAATGATATCAAAGCCATTCGGAGTCTCTATCGCGCCCAAAACCCTAACCGCCAAACCATGGGAAATATGATGGGCATGCCCCCAAGCACCAGTGGAGGTCTTGAAGATTATACCCGTGATTTGACAGAAATGGCGCGTGCAGGCCAGCTTGAGCCTGTGATTGGTCGGGATGCAGAGATTTCACGCATGATCCAAATCCTCAGCCGCAAGACGAAGAACAATCCTGTATTGGTGGGAGAAGCAGGGGTCGGAAAAACAGCCCTTGCCTTAGGTCTGGCCCAGCGTGTCGCTAGTGGCAATGTACCAGCTGAAATCGCGCAGATGCGTGTTCTGGAATTGGATCTCATGAATGTCGTTGCTGGGACGCGCTTCCGTGGGGACTTCGAAGAACGGATGAACAATATCATCCAGGACATCGAAGAAGACGGTCACGTGATTCTCTTTATCGATGAACTGCATACTATTATGGGGTCAGGATCCGGTATTGATTCGACCTTAGACGCAGCCAATATTCTAAAACCAGCCCTGGCACGGGGAACCTTGCGTACAGTTGGGGCAACAACCCAAGATGAGTACCAAAAGCATATCGAAAAAGATGCAGCCCTCTCTCGGCGTTTTGCGAAAGTCACCATTGAAGAGCCAAGTGTTGCAGATAGCATCCAAATTCTCCAAGGCTTGAAAGAGACTTATCAGGACCACCATCATGTGATCATTACCGATGAAGCGATCGAAACAGCTGTCAAATATGCCCACCGCTATTTGACTAGTCGTCAATTGCCAGATTCAGCCATTGATCTCTTGGATGAAGCGGCAGCTACCGTACAAAACCGCGATTCCAACGGTCACGTAAAAGAAGAGTTGACCGCCTTGGATCGGGCCTTGATGGATGGCAAGTGGAAGAAAGCAGCCCAGCTCTTAGAAGTAGAGGCCGCTCCCATTGTCTACAAAAAAGAAGTCACTGACCAAGATGTCTTGGTGACCTTGAGCCAATTATCCGGTATTCCAACTCAAAAACTGACCCAAACCGATGCCAAGAAGTACCTAAACTTAGAAGCAGAATTGCATAAGCGCGTGATTGGTCAAGACCAAGCCGTTTCGAGTATCAGTCGGGCTATTCGACGCAATCAATCAGGTATCCGTAGCAATAAACGTCCGATCGGTTCTTTCATGTTCCTAGGACCTACCGGTGTCGGAAAAACAGAGCTAGCCAAAGCTTTGGCGGAAGTTTTGTTTGATGATGAATCGGCCCTCATCCGTTTTGATATGAGTGAGTACATGGAAAAATTCGCGGCCAGCCGCCTCAACGGAGCCCCTCCAGGCTATGTGGGCTACGAAGAAGGAGGCGAGTTGACCGAGAAAGTCCGCAACAAACCATATTCAGTTCTCTTATTTGATGAGGTGGAAAAAGCCCATCCAGATATTTTCAATGTCCTTTTGCAAGTCTTGGATGACGGAGTCTTAACCGATAGCAAAGGCCGGAAGATCGACTTCTCCAATACCATTATCATCATGACCTCAAACCTGGGAGCTACAGCCCTTCGGGATGATAAGACCGTTGGCTTTGGTGCCAAAGATATCCGCTTTGACCAAGCCAATATGGAAAAACGCATGTTTGAAGAGTTGAAGAAGACCTATCGTCCAGAGTTTATCAACCGGATTGATGAAAAGGTGGTCTTCCATAGTCTCTCCAGTGAGGACATGCAGCAGGTAGTGAAAGTCATGGTCAAACCGCTCATCGCGACCTTGGCAGAACAAGGCATGACCCTCAAATTCCAGCCTTCAGCGCTCAAGTTGCTAGCAACCAAAGGCTACGATCCAGAAATGGGAGCTCGCCCACTGCGTCGTGTCTTGCAGACCGAAGTGGAAGATCAACTAGCAGAGCTATTGCTGAAAGGCCAAGCCCAAGAAGGACAAACGATCAAGGTTGGAACGACAGCAGGAACGATCAAGTTTGAGATTGTCTAGGAGGATGTCATGACGCTTCAGCGATTAACCCGTATTTCGCTTTTGGCGGCCCTTTGTGTCGCTCTACGTCAGGCTTTTGCCCCTTTCCCAAATGTCCAACCTATTTCTGCCATCTTTTTTCTCTTGGTGATATTTGAAGGGTATAGCTTTGCTTTTCTTGTGATGATGATCACCATGTTTGTCTCCGCCTTTTTCCTGGGGATGAGCTTGATTGTGTTCTTTCAGATTGTCGCCTTCGGCTGCTTGATGCTCCTTTGGCGTATCTGTTACAAGTGGTTGCCCTTTGTCTTTCAGATCTTTTTTGTGGGGCTACTGTCCTTTGCTTATGGGGTCTTGATCGATAGTGTTTATGCCTTGATTTACCATATTCCTTGGTGGACCTATGCTTTGGTCAATGGTTTTAGTTTTAACCTTGCCCATGCTCTGTCGACGATCGCTTTTTATCCCATTATTTATCATATTTTTAGGAGATTTTATGTTAAAAAAAACCATTTCTAGCTTGATGACCTTACTTGCAGCTCTTCTTTTAGCGAGTTGCGCTCCGTCTCATAGCACAAACAATCAAACAACTACTTCTAGCACAGAAGTTGCCAAGAAAAACGAAATTTCGATTACGATTAGCGTGACGCCAGAAGGTCAAAAAGCGCAATCGAAAACCTTGAAAGTAGCAGAAGAGAGCAACCTCATGAAAGTGCTCAAAGCCAACTACAAGATTGAAGAAAAAAATGGCATGATCACCTCGATTGACGGTCACAGCCAAGATGAAGCCAAAGGTCTTTACTGGATGTACAAGATCAATGGCGAAATGGCTCCAAAAGGTGCTGCTGAAACCACCGTTAAAAAAGGGGACAAGATCGAATTCTATCAAGAAGTGTATAAATAAGAAAAGCTGGACAGTATGTCCGGCTTTTTTTTGCAAAGTTTAGGAACTTACCTAAAATTTCTTTCAAATTAGAAAAATATTTGAGAAACTATTGACAGCCTCATATAACAGTGTTACAATAATGTTACAAAATATTACAAATGTTACAAAAAAGAGGTTCTGTTATGAAAAACAAAAAAATCATTTCCCTAGCAGCCCTAGCTTTGACAGCTAGTCTTTTCCTAGGAGCTTGTGGCGGGAATAAAGAAGAAAAAACTTCAGAAGCAAGCAGTTCAAAGACCAGTCTGGTTAAACAAACCAGCTCTTCTTCTAAGAAAAAAGTGATCACTAGTAAAGATCCGATTGCCTCTTCATCCTCTGATAGCAAATCAGAAGAAAGTCATACTGTTGGTAGCAAAAATAACCAAGCTGCAGCTAGTCAAACACCTGCTCCAGCTAAAGAAGCAACACCAGTAGCACCCGTAACAAAAGAAACAAAAGAAGTAGCCACTCCAGCAACACCAGCGAAAGCAAAATTGCCAAGTCTAGAAGACGGTCATGCCCAGGCTAAGAAGCAAGCTTCTGCTACGGAGAATGCCCAATACAAGGGAGTCTATTCTGTAGCAGCAGGGGATTTCTCTGCAGCAGCTGGGAATTGGTCTGACAAACGCGACACTGGAGTCACTATTGGCCAAGGTGGTCAAGTGACCATCCAACTTCCTGGGGGCCAACCCGTAGCCTATGGTATCAGCGCTTATAACTATACCTTGGATGATGGTCATTACCATGCTAATCTCTCAGCAGGCGATGGGTCTGCGGCGACTCTAGATATCGTAGTTGGAAAAGATGGCTCTGTATCTAGTGTGACGGTTCTGAAAGACGGTGTCAGCCACTCCCTCACTCGTGAATAAAATACGAAAGATCTGAAAGGAGAAGCTTCTCTTTTCAGATCTTTTTTTGTTGGTTTGAAGAAAAATATATTTTTTTATAAAAAACTATTGACAGATGGAAAATATAGTTTATAATAAAAACATAAAGAAAATCTATTTATAAAAAATTATAAAAAGGAGTTCATATGAAAAAAGAAAGAATTACCCTGGTTTTTGGAACCTTTGCGCCTCTTCATCAAGGGCATATTGACCTAATCCAGCGGGCCAAGCGTCAGTGTGATCGCGTTCGTGTCATCGTATCTGGTTATGAAGGGGATCGTGGCGAAGAAGTCGGGTTGACCTTACAAAAACGCTTCCGTTATATCCGCGAAGCCTTCTCTAATGATGAGTTGACCCAAGTCTATAAGTTAGATGAGACAGAACTTCCTCGTTATCCCTTGGGCTGGGAGCCTTGGTTACAAACAGCCCTAGACACCATCCAGTATCAAACAGAGACAGAAGAGTTGATCTTTTATGTAGGGGAGAAAGCTTACAAGGAAGAGTTGGAAGCTAGAGGGTTTGAAGTTCATTTAGAAGAGCGTCGCTTCGGGATCTCTGCTACCATGATCCGGGAAAATCCAAGCAAATACTGGAAATACATTGCCCAGCCCTTCCGTCGCCAGTTCACAAAAAAAGTCTTGATCATGGGGAGCGCCAGCAACGGGAAAACGACCCTTGCAAAGGACTTGGCTCGCTTTTACGATGCACCTGTTAGTCTGGAGTATGCCCGTGAATACCAGATCAAGAACAATGTGCGGGATGATGAACTCACACCAAAAGATTACTATTACCTACTCTTAGGACAGTATGATCAAACCTCTAAGCTCATCGATAGTAGTGCCAATCGAGGCCTTGTCATCGCAGATACCAATTCCCTGGTGACCAAGGGTTATTACGACTACTACATGGAAGTCGAAGGTCAGGATACCAGCATGACCGACACCTTCGACAACCTCTTTGTCAGTATTCTGTCCAAAGAAAAATGGGATTTGATCCTTTTTGTACAGCCGATCGGCTCTTATGTCAATGATGGTTTCCGAGATATGACCATGGCTGACGAAGAGATCCGCACCAGCTTTTCAAATTACCTAGACCAATTGCGCCAGCAATACCTAGGAAACATTCCGACCACTTTCCTCGCATCAGACTACCTCGGCAACTACGAAGAAGCCAAGAAGGTGATCGATGCCATTTACCAAGCCGACTAAGGAGCAGCTTATGAAAAACCTATCTGAAAAATTCACAACCTTTATCCAAGACTTTAAAAATGTTCACCAAGAAGCGAAAAAACAAGGCTTTGTCAATATTATGAAACTCCTGTGGAAGGACCTTTTTGTAGGACGCACAGCCTTTCAATGGATCTATCTCCTGCTTCTTTCCAGCGTTCCCTTCTTCTTAGAATGGACCAAAGCCCTCAAGAAGGAGGTGGCTTAGATGGCAAGTCTCTCAATTCCAGCAGGAATGACGGAGAAAGAGTATTTTGAGACGGTCGCTAGTGAAGCAGACTTTCTCAAGTGGTACAAGGAGCAAGATCTGCCAACTTATGAAACTCCAAGTGTCACAGCGGACATGGTGGCTTACTGTTTTGTTGATGGACAGCTCAAGCTCTTAGCCATTCGCCGCAAGGCCCACCCTTATCAACACCGCCTCGCCTTGGTGGGGGGCTTTGTGAACAAGGATGAAGATGCGACTCATGCCTGTATCCGAGAAGTCAAAGAAGAAGTTGGGCTCGATCTGCCAGTGAATAAGGTGGAGCAGCTCATGACAGTTTCCACCCCTGGGCGGGACCCCAGAGGCTGGGTCATTACCATCGCCCATCTGGTCTATCTGCCGGCAGAAGCAGTAGACTTAGCCCATGCAGGTGACGATGCCAAGGAAGTTGTTTTTCTCGATGTCGACTTCAAAAAGTCCCAGTGCTTGCTAGAGGGAAAGGTTTTAACTGCTTCTGATTTTGCTTTTGACCACTACCAGATTATTCAAGAATCGATCAAGCGGATTCAGGGACGTCTCGACTGGAATCCAACCTTCCTCTATCTGTTAGAGGAGCCTTTCACCGTTTATGAAGCAACCGAATTGGTCAATTTGATCAATCCAGGACGTCCCATCGTTAGCAATAACTTCCTCGTAAAATTCGGAGAATTCGTGGAAGAAGTGGGTGTCAAGCGAGTACCTAAGAAAAAACCACGCAAGACCTATCGTCTAAAACAGTAGATCGAGCGAGGTTCATTCTACCAGCCCTCCCTTACTTTTAGTAACGGAAGGGCTTTTTCTGATTTTTCCAACTCCACTTGTGTGTAAAGTGGTATAATAAACATAATTGAGATCAAAAGAGACAAGACTATGGAAGAAAAAATAATTTTACCACAAAATACACGACTGATGGGGGCTCTGCTTGGTTTTATCGGAGGAGGCCTCGATGTCTTTTGCCACATGCACTACCGGAGTTTGGTCGCGACCCAAACGGGGAACCTCCTGCTTCTCATCGCTGATTGGCACGATCCCCGTGTCGAAAATACCATCATGCGTTTTTCATCTATTCTATTTTTCTCGATCGGCTTTGTGGTTGCCCTCCATATCAAAGAATATCGCAAGACAGCCTTTTGGCGAACCAAGATGTTGATTCCTTTGTTTGTGGTGACACTCCTGATTCCCTTGGTGTCTGTCATACCACCTGTAGAAGTTCCCTTTATTGCTTTTGGGACAGGGATGATGATGTTGACCTTTACAGGAAGCTTGATTGAAACCCACCCTTACGTGATCTTTATGACTTCTGGTAATTACCGCAAGATGCTGACGGCCTTGTACCGAATCACTCGAGGAAAGGGAGATTTGGACGAGTATCGGCGTCAGGCCATGAATTACGGGATTGTTGTTGGAAGCTTTGTTGCAGGAGCTATTAGCGTAGCCATCCTCATGCATTTCATTCACCAATGGGCCATCTGGCTGATCACAGTGAACCTCTTTTTGATCATGACCTACTACACCGCCAGAGTTAAACAACTCGGCCTGCAAACAGACAATCTATAAAAACAGGACCTCACATGAGGTCCTGTTTTAGATTAATGACAAAGTCATCTTAGAAACTTTCCTTAGGTGAGTACGGACGTCAGCGAACTTCTTTGAAGTTCCATGACTTAGTTTTGAGCCTAAGGTCTCAAAACTCCCGAGTGCCTGAAACAATCGTGTTTCAGGCACCTTTCTCACAGCGGAAAGTTTCGGTATTTTTTTGATTCGCTCAAAAAATTAAAACATATTTATATTTCTTTGCAGAATTGCTTAACTTATTTTATTTAAAAATAGTACAGAGAGTGGGACAGAAATCGGTAATTCGTTAGAATTCGATTTCGTCGTCCCACCTCCGAACAGTTGAGTAGGGCTGTAAAAACTGATGAAATCAGCGTAGTAGAGCCCACTCAACCACTGCGTCTTGCTCGACAATTCAAAGATAATTGAGAGGCTAGGACTTTTGTCCCAGCCTCTTTTTGTATTTCTATACTTTTAATTGTAAGAGTTCTTCAATCTCAGCCAGAGTGCTAGCTTGCGAGATGGCGCCACGGAGTTTGGCTGCACCAGAAGTCCCACGGAGGTAGTGAGGGGCGAGGCCACGGAATTCACGAACGGCAATGTGCTCACCTTTGAGATCGATCAAGCGTTTCAAGTGTTCGTAAGCAATCTTCATCTTGTCTTCAAATGTCAAATCAGGCAGGATTTCTCCTGTTTCAAAGTAGTGGTTGATTTGGTTGAAGAGATAAGGATTCCCCATAGCAGCGCGACCAATCATGACCGCATCAGCACCGACTTCTTCGATCCGTTGTTTGGCATCTTGAACTGTGCGGATATCTCCGTTTGCGATAAATGGAATCTTAGTCAGGGCTTGTGCAACCTTGTGAAGGGTCTCAAGATCCGCATGCCCCGTATACATTTGCTCCCGAGTTCGCCCATGCATGGCAAGGGCAGAGACACCCGCAGCTTCGGCAGCGAGGGCGTTCTCAACTGCTAGGGAAGGATCCGACCAACCCGTCCGCATTTTAACAGTGAGGGGGATATCGAGGACGGATTGAACCTTATTGATGATGGAGTAGATCTTGTCTGGGTCCTTGAGCCACATCGCACCAGCCTCGTTCTTGACGATTTTATTCACCGGGCAACCCATGTTGATATCGACGATATCGGTCTTGGTATTTTCTTGGATAAATTCAGCTGCGCGTGCCAGGCTATCTTCGTCACTTCCAAAGAGTTGGATCGATACAGGGTTTTCCCCTTCATCGATATGGAGCATGTGAAGCGTCTTTTCATTGTTGTACTGGATTCCCTTGTCAGAGACCATTTCCATCACAACGAGCCCTGCCCCCAGTTCTTTGGCAATGGTCCGGAAAGCTGAGTTGGTCACTCCGGCCATTGGGGCTAGGACGGTACGGTTAGGGATTTCGACATCCCCGATCATAAATGGCGTATTAAGATTTGTCACGAATGAGTTCCTCCAAGTCATTTTCGTCAAAGTGGTAGTGTGTTTGGCAGAATTGGCAGGTAATCTCTGCACCGTGATCTTCATCTTTCATCTCTTTTAGATCATTAGCTGGCAGACTTGCTAAAGCGTTCAAGAAACGCTCATGGCTGCAGTCGCACTGGAAGCGAAGTTCTTCTTCAGAGAGACGTTTGAAAGGTTCATCCCCATAGATAGCAGCAAGAAGAGCTTCAATGTGGTCTTCAGATTCCAAAAGTGTTGAAATAGCAGGCATTTCTTGGATGCGTTTTTCAAAGCGTGCGATTTCTTCTTCCTTGGCATTTGGCAAGACCTGGAGCAAGAAGCCACCCGCCACCTTGACCTTGTCTTCGTCATCCAAAAGGACATTGAGCCCAACTGCAGAAGGTGTTTGTTGGCTTTCCGTCAGATAAAAGGCCAGGTCTTCTCCGATTTCACCGGTTACAAGAGGGGTCATGGAGTTATAAGGATTTCCCGTACCATAGTCAGTGATGACCAGGAATTCTCCGTTTCCGACAAATGGTCCCACCAGAACTTCACCAGTTGCCGTCTTCTTGATATCCACTCCAGGATTTTGCACGTAGCCCTTAACATTTCCCTTGGTATCTGCCACGGTGATGATGGCTCCGAGTGAGCTAGTCCCAAGGACTTTGACCGTAATTTTAGTATCTCCTTTCTCGTTTGCTGCCAAGATTTGACTGGCAATGAGGGTACGGCCAAGTGCGACTGTGGAGCTAGCTTGTGTATGATGTTTTTCTTGGGCTGTTCGTACGGTTTCTGTACTGTCTAGTACATAGGCACGAAAAGCGCCGCTTTCTGAGATAGTTTTAATAATTTTGTCCATACCTACTATTTTAGCATAAATCAAGCAAAGTGGGGACAAGGAGAATTCCGAAAATCAGCCGTTTCAGAAGAAGGGCAAGAAGAAAAGAAAATTCCGAACGTTATTTCTAGAAAGAAGCCATTTCCAAGTAAAAGACGAGTTTCATAGAGAAGTTGGTTTAAAAAAGGAGGAGAAAAATAAACGATAGCCGAGTGGATCTTGAAAAAACATCAAAAATTGCTTATAATAGAGTGTAAGACAAACTTGCAGGTGAGACTCCTGCCCTTAGTTTGAAGAAAGGCATAGATAGCATCCTATCTATGGTATATGAAAAAGAATTATGACATCAGTAGTTGTAGTAGGAACCCAATGGGGTGATGAAGGAAAAGGGAAGATTACTGACTTCCTATCAGCCAATGCAGAAGTCATTGCTCGCTACCAAGGTGGGGACAATGCCGGTCACACCATCGTGATCGACGGCAAAAAGTTCAAGTTGCACTTGATTCCTTCAGGTATCTTCTTCCCTGAAAAGATTTCTGTCATTGGGAATGGGGTTGTGATCAATCCTAAGTCATTGGTCAAAGAGTTGGCTTATCTTCATGAAGAAGGTGTGACAACAGACAGTTTGCGCATTTCAGACCGCGCCCATGTCATCCTTCCTTACCATATCGAATTGGACCGTCTCCAAGAAGAATCTAAAGGAGACAACAAGATCGGAACGACGATTAAAGGGATTGGCCCAGCCTATATGGACAAGGCTGCACGTGTGGGAATCCGGATTGCGGATCTATTGGATCGCGACGTCTTTGCAGAACGCCTTCGCATCAACTTGGAAGAAAAGAACCGTCAATTTACCAAACTCTATGATGCAGAGGCTCTTTCATTTGACGATATCTTCGAAGAATACTATGAATATGGTCAACAAATCAAGCAATATGTAACCGATACTTCTGTCATCTTGAACGATGCTTTGGATAACGGCAAGCGCGTGCTCTTTGAAGGAGCCCAAGGGGTTATGTTGGATATCGACCAAGGAACTTATCCATTTGTTACTTCCTCAAACCCTGTTGCTGGTGGGGTGACCATCGGATCAGGTGTCGGCCCAAGCAAGATCGACAAGGTTGTTGGTGTATGTAAAGCCTATACCAGCCGTGTCGGTGACGGACCATTCCCTACGGAACTCTTTGATGAAGTGGGTGATCGGATCCGTGAAGTCGGTCATGAGTATGGGACAACTACAGGACGTCCACGTCGTGTTGGTTGGTTTGACTCAGTTGTCATGCGCCATAGCCGTCGTGTCTCAGGAATTACTAACCTTAGCTTGAACTCGATCGACGTTCTATCAGGCTTGGATACGGTGAAAATCTGTGTAGCCTACGACTTGGATGGGGAACGCATCGACCACTACCCAGCAAGCTTGGAGCAACTCAAACGTTGCAAACCAATCTATGAAGAATTACCAGGCTGGTCAGAAGACATCACAGGTGTCCGCCACTTGGATGAGCTTCCAGAAAATGCCCGCAACTATGTCCGCCGTGTCGGTGAATTAGTTGGTGTGCGCATTTCAACCTTCTCAGTCGGACCAGATCGTGACCAAACCAATATCCTTGAAAGTGTGTGGTCTAGTTTATAAGCAAATGAAGATAAGAGAGTGGGACAGAAATCGGTCATTCGTTAGAATTCGATTTCGTCGTCCCACCTCCGAACAGTTGAGTAGGGCTGTAAAAACTGATGAAATCAGCGTAGTAGAGCCCACTCAACCACTGCGTCTTGCTCGACAATTCAAAGATAATTGAGAGGCTAGGACTTTTGTCCCAGCCTCTTTTTGAAAGCAGAAAGAGGAAAAAATGTATCAAACGATTTTATTTGACCTAGACGGCACCTTGACCAATTCAGAACTAGGGATTACCAACTCGGTGGCCTATGCCTTAGGAAAATATGGGATTCAAGTGCCAGACAAGAAAGCATTGAGAGTTTTCATCGGTCCGCCCTTGCAGGAGTCTTTTGAGCGCTTTTATGGATTTTCTAAGGAAGAATGTTTAAAGGCCATTGACTACTATCATGAGTATTTTTCCGAAAAAGGCCTTTATGAAAATGAGGTCTATCTAGGCGTTCCTGACTTGCTGGCTTCTCTCAAGCAGGCTGGCAAACAGTTGATTGTAGCTACGTCAAAGCCTGAAGAATTTTCCATTCAAATTCTCAAACACTTTGGTTTGTATGATTATTTTGACTTTGTCGCTGGTGCGACCATGGATAGAAAACGTAGTAAAAAAAGCGATGTTATCCAGTATGCCTTGGAGCAAAATGGGATTACAGATTTGGCGCATACCATCATGATTGGAGACAGGGAGCACGATGTGCTTGGCGCTCAAGCGCAAAAGCTTGATTCTATCGGTGTCCTTTATGGCTTTGGAAGCAGGGAAGAATTGGAAGAAGCCGGCGCCACCTATATTGCTCAAGAAGTTGGCGAAATTGCAGCTTTTATAGGATAACCTTTTCCAAAATATTAAAAGTTGGAACTTTTCTAATCTGCTGAATATTGCTTGATTCAATATTTCTATCGGTGTATACTTACTGTAGGTTAAGTAACACAGATTAAGAGGTGATAATATGAATTTGTCACGATATATATTAAAATATAGTACTGATGATGGTACGTTGTATTTTAATACTAAAACCAATCATTCATTTTTTCTTACGAATGAATTGAATAGAGTAGTCGACAGCAATGATGTGATTAGGAAAGAGTTTCATGCTTATCTTGATAAAAATAAATATTTAAGTGAGGGTGAGTATGAGGTCGAAAAGTATCTATGTAAAAGTGTGAAGGAAAAAATTCGTAAAAATTTAGCACTTTTCGCTTTGTCAAAATCTTATAATGACATTTTAGATGTGGACTAGAAAGGAAGATATCATGAAGGTTAAAGTGAATAACAAATTCGATGACAAAATGAATGCTAAACCTAGAGTATTTAACTATAATTGTGATTGTAAATAATCACGATTTTAAATAAATTAGAGAAGAGGGTTGTGCTAGCCCTCTATTTTGATGGATGATAATTATGAGAAATATTTATAAGTACATTGATAAGAAGTATCTTTTTCCTATTTTTTTAGGGCGTATTGTGAATAGTGGTTTGGTGTTGGCGCAACCTCTGATTTTAACGAAGGCCTTGAAGTTAGATCAAAACGGCCTTTCTTATGGAAAAATTCTCAATTTTGTTTTATTTGGTTTGTCTGTCTATCTTGTTATTTATAGTCTGATGCTGTTTTCAAACTATTCGCACAATATATTCCGAAGAGAAATCAACAAAAGTGTCCGTGCCCTTTTATTTAAGAAAGTCATATTGAATCCTAAATTTTCCAATGATGAAAAAGTTAGTCTGCTAACTCAAGATATGGAATATGTGGGCGATAATTATTTGGAAAATATAAATGTTATGGTGAGTTGGGGATTTGTCGCCCTTGTTACAGCCATTTATATTGTTTCACAAAATTTTCTCTTAGGACTTATTTTTGTCATTTTTACGATTATGAGACCTATTCCTCAGTTCATCATGAATCGTCGTTTACAAGATTCGGGAGACAGCTGGTCCAAGCTTAGAACGAAATTACATGGGCTTGTCTCGGATAGTATGCAAGGCAGCCAAACCTTACGGATTAATCAGGCCATGAGGCTGAATGAAGAGCGCGTGAATGATTTAAACGGAGAATATCAAAAAGCCATCCAAAGATTTTGTTTCACACATAATATTATTTTTTTCTTTAATGGATTTATGGTCTTTTTTAGTCAGGTTGTTCCTCTTGCTTTAGGCTTTTATTTGAGTTTACAGGGAAATTCTATTTCTATTACAAGCCTCATCTCTATGTATGTTGCTGCGGGGATGCTGGTAGAACCGATCCAAACTCTGATGTACAGTGCAGCCAATCTCCAAGGTGCCTTGCCGACTGCGAACCGCCTGTTTAAGATTATCGAGGAAGAACCTGATTTCGAAGAGACAAAGGATCAATTTGTTGAAAATCTCGAATCGTTGCGCTTAAATCATATTTCAAAAAGTTTTGCTGAACGTCAGCTTTTTTCTGATTTGACGGCGACGATTTCAGTAGGTCAGAAGGTCTTAATCAAAGGACCGAGCGGGTCTGGAAAGACGACTCTTTTTCGCTTGATTTTAGGAGAAGAAGTATGTGATGAGGGTGACATTTTCGTTCAGTATGATGGAAATCAAATAACGAGTCATTTCCAAGGGAATATCGGTTTAATTAGCCAGCATCCCTTCCTGTTTAACGATACTATCCGCTATAATCTAACTTTTGGTCAGCCTTTTCAGGACCATGAATTATTGGAGGTATTGGACCGAGTTGGCTTAATAGATGAATTTCAGGATATTTTGAATGTAGAAATTCATAATAATGGTGAAAACATTTCAGGAGGTCAGCGTGTCAGATTAGAGTTGGCTCGTTTTCTCTTACGCGAGAAGGATATTTTATTAGCGGACGAAGTGACATCAGCTTTGGACGAAAAAAATAGTCGTCTGGTTAGAGACCTAA
Source organism: Streptococcus sp. HMSC072G04 (assembly GCF_001813295.1). Lineage (GTDB taxonomy): Bacteria > Bacillota > Bacilli > Lactobacillales > Streptococcaceae > Streptococcus. The sequence continues at coordinate 42,901 of NZ_KV812035.1, read as the reverse complement.
TCTTTTCTTTGCCGATCACGGTACTAGAAATAGCCCATCATATTGATGAAGAAGAGCGCTATGACCAAATCCTTGAGTTACGTAAAGGATGAGCGATGCCACAATAGTTGGTTCTGCGACAAAGCGGATAGTAGTAAGCCAGCAATTTGTCAGATATTTTTGAGATTCTAAGTGGTGATATTTCCAAAATCATCAATACTCAGAGAACTTAAGCTCTATTTAAGATAGGCCAGCTATACTAGAAGCATAAACAAAGACCTCCTAACTTTGTTTAAACCTCCTAAACTTTTTCATAATAATCTCCCATAAGAGTCGCCCAATCGGCGGCTTTTTTTGTGAGTCGTAAGCTGCCTATGGTATAATGAACAAAGAAACTAAAAGGAAGAAGGAAGAGATGGACTACACGATAGAGGAAAAAGCGATGTTTATGAGGGAAGCCCTGAAGGAGGCGGAGATTGCCCTCGCCAATGATGAAATACCGATTGGCTGTGTCTTGGTCAAGGATGGTCAGATTATCGGGCGTGGACATAATGCGCGTGAGGAGCTGCAGCGGGCGGTCATGCATGCGGAAATCATGGCGATCGAGGAGGCCAATCAGTGTGAAAATAGCTGGCGCCTGCTGGATACGACGCTTTTTGTCACGATTGAGCCCTGTGTCATGTGTAGTGGTGCCATTGGTCTAGCTCGGATTCCCCAGGTGATTTACGGGGCGACCAATCAGAAGTTCGGTGGAGCAGGTAGTCTCTACGACATTTTGGCAGATGAACGCCTCAATCACCGAGTCGAAGTAGAAACAGGAATCTTGGAAGCAGAATGTGCAGCCATCATGCAGACCTTCTTCCGCCAAGGTCGAGAACGAAAAAAACAAGCCAAACTCGCAGCCAAGGCCGAAACACAAGAATAAAAACCGGACCTTTGCAAATCGAACAAATTATGATATAATACCTATCGGAGCAACAGTTCTGCGTGAAGCGGGTCAGGGGAGGAATCCAGCAGCCCTAAGCGAAGTGAACTGTGTGCTCTTTTCTATTGCTCTTGATGAGTCAAGTCCAAGGGACGCAGAAGAATCCTAGAGCAATGGATGCAGTTTTTCCCGCTAGGGAAAAAGCTGTAAACCTATGATAGCCCTTAGTGAATCAAGTCCAACGGACGCGGATGAACTTAGGTGCATTGACGCAGTTCGAACAAAGTGAGAACTAGGTTCCGAAGTATAATGAATCAAGCCTAAAAGGTGCAGATGAATATTGGAGCAGCGAATCTAGTTTGAACGGACCTGAAATGAATTCAGCTGACATCCAATCTTAAGAAGCGTATTTGTTTTCTTGTCAATCAAAATTGTTCTTCTCAATAGGCCTAAAATTTGTTGTCTTACGCAAACGAGTGCTCTCGGTTATGTCCTAAGGTTAGCTTATTTAGAAAAATAGTATAGAATATAAAATGTAAACGTTTTAAAATAGTGAAAGCACTTGCTTATTTTTTCTTAAAGCGTTATCATAAAAGAAAAGAACAATTGGAGGATAAACATGTCACATATTAAATTTGACTACTCAAAGGTGTTAGATAAATTTGTAGCACCACATGAACTAGATTATATGCAGCCTCAAGTGACTGCTGCAGATTCTGCTCTGCGAAATGGTACAGGTCCTGGGGCAGAAATGACTGGCTGGTTGAACTTGCCTGAAGAATATGACAAAGATGAATTTGCTCGTATTCAAAAGGCTGCTGCTAAAATCCAATCTGATAGTGAGGTATTGATCGTAATCGGTATTGGTGGTTCCTATTTAGGAGCTCGTGCAGCTATTGATTTCTTGAATAATTCTTTTGTAAATCTACAAAGCAAGGAAGAACGCAAGGCACCTCAAATCCTCTATGCTGGAAATTCTATTTCTTCAAGCTATTTGGCTGATTTGGTAGACTATGTATCAGACAAAGATTTCTCTGTCAACGTTATTTCTAAGTCAGGAACGACTACAGAGCCTGCTATTGCTTTCCGTGTCTTCAAAGAACTCTTGGTTAAGAAGTATGGTCAGGAAGAAGCAAATAAACGGATTTATGCAACTACAGACCGCGCTAAAGGTGCAGTTAAGGTTGAAGCAGATGCTAATGGCTGGGATACTTTTGTAGTGCCTGATAGTGTAGGTGGTCGTTTTACAGTATTGACAGCAGTGGGACTCTTGCCAATCGCAGCTGCAGGGGCTGATATCAGCAAGTTAATGGAAGGAGCAAATGCTGCTCGCAAGGCTTATGCTTCTGATAAGTTGGCTGAAAATGAAGCATATCAATATGCAGTTGTACGCAATATCTTGTACCGTAAAGGTTATCTGACAGAAGTTCTAGCTAACTATGAACCATCTCTACAATACTTCTCTGAGTGGTGGAAGCAACTGGCTGGTGAGTCAGAAGGGAAAGACCAAAAAGGGATTTACCCAACTTCAGCCAACTTCTCAACAGACTTGCACTCTCTGGGACAATTTATCCAGGAAGGTACCCGTATCCTCTTTGAAACAGTTGTACGTGTAGATAAACCTCGCAAAAATGTGCTGATTCCTGAATTGGCAGAAGACTTGGACGGTCTTGGCTACTTGCAAGGAAAAGATGTTGACTTTGTCAATAAAAAAGCTACAGATGGAGTGCTGTTAGCACACACTGATGGTGGAGTTCCAAATATGTTTGTGACACTGCCTGAGCAAGATGAGTTCACTTTGGGCTACACTATTTACTTCTTTGAGTTGGCTATTGCTCTTTCTGGCTACCTGAATGGTATCAATCCATTTGACCAGCCTGGAGTTGAGGCTTATAAGAAAAACATGTTTGCCCTTCTTGGAAAACCAGGCTTTGAAGAGCTGGGTGCTGAGCTGAATGCACGCCTTTGATTCTTATATGCCTTGAGTTCATTTAGAGTATAAAAAGAGATCCACAAGTTCATTTCTTGTGGATTTTTTAGTACAAGCCTCATAATTAGTTTATTATTTTTTTGAACAGTATAAAAAAGAGTGTCTTAATTCTTTTATGAAAGCGCTGTATAATTGCCTTGTAAATAAAATTTGAGAGGTATCAAAATGAATGATTGGTTAAACATAAAAGGCAAAACAGTTCTTGTGACTGGCGCGTCATCTGGGATCGGTAAGGCAATCGTTGAAGAATTGCTGGAATTAGGTGTCAATGTAGCGAATTTCGATCTTAGCGACAACGATTTGCGTCATCCAAATCTATTATTTGTAAAAGTTGATGTAACTTCTCGCTCTGAAGTAGAAGAGGGTGTTGCCAAAATAGTTGAAAGATTTGGCAATATTGATGCAGTGGTCAATAATGCAGGGATTAATATCCCTAGATTATTAATCGATGCAGAAAATCCTAAAGGTCCTTACGAATTGGACGATGAGACGTTCGAAAAAGTAACGATGATTAATCAAAAAGGTTTGTATCTGGTTAGTCAGGCAGTGGGACGTATTTTAGTGAAAAATGGAAAAGGTGTAATTGTGAACATGGCTTCAGAAGCAGGCTTGGAAGGTTCTGAAGGACAAAGTGCCTATGCTGCCACAAAAGCAGCAGTCTATAGTTACACTCGTTCATGGGCAAAAGAGCTGGGTAAGCATGGTGTACGTGTGGTTGGAATTGCTCCAGGAATTATGGAAGCTACGGGACTTCGAACTCTTTCTTATGAGGAAGCTCTTGCTTATACCCGTGGAAAGACGGTAGAAGATATTCGAGCTGGTTATGCTTCAACTTCAACAACTCCTTTGGGACGAAGTGGTAAACTACGGGAAGTAGCTGACCTTGTAGCATTCTATATTTCAGACCGTTCTAGCTATATAACTGGAGTCACTACAAATATTGCCGGGGGGAAAACTCGCGGTTAAAAAAATGAAGGTGAGGAAGAGAGTTGACCATAGTAAATCGATGGTATAACATTTTAGAAAAAATGGTCTCACAGCCAACTTATTCCTTGGTAGATATGCGCTCAGAGCTGGATATTAGTATGCAAACCTTGCAAAAGAGTATCCAACAATTAAATGATGTTTTGGCTCCGAGTATCCAGATTATCTCACAAGATGATAAGTTAATGTTAGAGGTGTATGACTATACTGAGTTGGAAAGGATTTTATCTGGTAGTTTAAAACGGGAGAGTGACTTCAATTCTTCCAGTAAAAGAATTGCCTATTTACTAAAACGTTTAATTAAGTCAACCTCCCCTCTTCTTATTGACGACTTGGCTGAGGAGGCAGGTGTTAGTAGAAGTACCCTTAATAAGGATTTAAAACAAGTAAAATCTTTGGCAGAGAGTTACTCTATCACTATTTCAGGAAAGCCCAACCGTGGGCTGGAGGTCTTGGGGTCCGAGCTGAATTTGCGCTTGCTCTATATTCACCAAGTGGCCCCTTACTTTGAAGGAAAGACACTCACCGAGGCAACATCTTCTTTTCTGGAGACGCTACTCCAGGAGTATAAAATCCCGAAAGAAACAAAGGAACTCCTTCGAAAGACAATTTCAATTATGGTGGAGCGTATTTATGCATCTAGGGTGTTGAGTTGCCCTATTCCTTACTATAGGAATGATTTAACAGAGACACCTTTGGTTGAAAAATTAATCTATCATATTGAGATGACTTATAAGATTTCCCTCAGTCAGTTTGAAATAGACTTTTTGTGTTTTCCGTTTAATATCCGTTTTATTGACACTTTAAGCAAGCCGTCTTATCAATCTGAACAGCTTGCAAACATTTTTCAAGGGATTGTCAAGAAAGTCAAAGAAACAATGTTGGTTAACTTTGATGATGAAGAATTATTTGAAGAAATCAAGTCTCATCTAGGCCCCTTAATCAATCGACTGATTTTCCATGTGCAAGCTAATGATATATTCCATGGCGAGGTTCAAACTCAATATCCTTTTGCTTTTGAAATGGCGAAAATTGCTGGAGAAGAACTGTCTGCAATTTTTGGTTCTGAATTGGAATTATCTGAAATCGGATATCTGGCTTTGTATTTTGAAATGATTTTAAGAAAGCAAAACTCTGTTGTAAATGGTTCTCGCAAGCAGATAGCAGTAGTTTGCACAACAGGAAGAGGAACTGCTGCGATGATTATTCAGCAACTCAGACGAATCCTTGGAAATGATGTAGACATTACTCAGTATTCTGAAGAGGATTTTAATCTGGATTTGAATCAGGACTATTTCGCGATTTTTACGACAGTTCCTCTAAAATATAAAGATTCTAAATCTCCAGTCATTCAAGTTAATCATCTTTTTGATGATCAATGGCTGCGGGAAGAATGGCAGAGGGCCAATGCTTTTCATCAAAAAAATCTAGAAACAGTCAGCTTACGTTTTCTTCGGTTGAGTCCCCAAAAAACCTATCAGCAATACTTGCTAAATATGGTTGCAGAGTTAGAGAAACTTCAGATGATTGATGAAGGTTTTAGAAATCGGATAATTGATAGGGAGAAAAAACAATCAACCATTTTTGGTGGAGGAATTGCCTTCCCCCATACAATTAACCAGGGTTATGCAAAGACTATTTTAATGTTTGGAAAGCTAGAAGAGCCTTATCAAAAAGGAGATGATTGGATTGAATTTATCTTTCTAGTCGCCATTCCCTCAGAAATTGAAAGCAAAATGGAGAGTGAATTGCTGGAATTGTATGACGACATTTTTCGAATTGCAGGAGAGCCTTCTCTAAAAGAAGCTTTGAGGGCTGTAGAAACAGAGACAGAGTTTCTATCATTTTCTAAGAGCAAAGGAGTATTTTAATGAATTCGCTAATAATTTTCGCTGTATTTGTCATGGCAGCTTATATATTTCAAATGTTCCTCGGCTGGCAGCAACTCAAAGACTTCAATAAGACCTATACGATGCTCCGAAGACTGGGGCGCGTAGCGATTGGCAGGAAGTCCGGAAGAATCAAATCCGGTACGATTGTCATGTTCGCGGTTGATGAAAACGGTCGGGTTCTTAAAGCTAGCAAAATGCAAGGAGTCACAATCTTAGCACGTTTTCAAAATATGGACGATTATGTTGGAGAAGACATCCATTATTTTGACAAGTATAATCCTCTTGTGAGAAAAGAAAATAAGTTGATGCAATCAGCCATAGAAGATGCTAGAAAAGTCTATCTTTGGCATGAGGCAGGTATTGAGAAAGAGACAAGTTCATCTGATTCTTTTCTGGGATTCGGCTTTTATGCGAATTACTTACAATTATCTATTAAACAGTTATTTAAAAAAAATAAGAAAGGGAGTTCCTTATGAATCACATTACAAATTTTGCAGAGAGTTTTATGAAACTCTTCCAATTAGGTGGAGAAACCTTTATTAGCTGGATGACAAATATTGTACCGCTTGTCTTAATGCTATTGATTGCAATGAATACCCTTATCGCTTTCTTGGGAGAAGAGAAGGTCAATTCCCTGGCTAAGATTTCTGCCAAAAATCCTGTTAGCCGGTATATGATTTTACCTTTCATTTCAGCCTTTATGCTGGGGAATCCGATGGCAATCAGTATGGGACGTTTCTTACCAGAATATTATAAACCTAGTTTTGTAGCAGCTCAGATGCAGTTCTGCCATACTTCAAATGGTGTATTTCCGCATATCAATCCTGGGGAATTGTTTGTATGGATGGGAATTGCAACAGGAATTCAAACTTTAGGTTTAAGTCAAATGGACTTAGCCATTCGTTACATGCTTGTTGGGCTTGTCATGAACTTTGTAGGCGGTTGGGTGACCGATTTTACAACTGCTTATGTAGCAAAACAGCAAGGTGTTACCTTGAGTAAAACATTTGATTTATAGAAAGAGTGAAATTATGTCATATAAGAGTATAAAAGTTGTTAAAGGAAATGGCGGTTTCGGAGGACCTTTGGTCATTACACCTAGTGAAGCTAAGCATAAATTCATCTATATCACTGGCGGAGGAGAAAAGCCAGATATTGTGGATAAAATTGCTGATTTGACCGGTATGGAAGCTGTTAATGGGTTTAAAACTTCTATCCCAGATGAGGAAATTGCTTTAGCAATCGTGGATTGTGGCGGTACTCTTCGCTGTGGTATTTATCCTAAAAAGGGGATCCCTACAATAAATATTGTAGCTACAGGGAAAAGTGGGCCTCTAGCTCAATATATAACCGAGGAAATCTATGTGTCAGCAGTTGGCCTTAATCAAATTTCTGCTGCTAATGAAGACGAAAAAGCGACAACTGTGGTAACAGAAAAGCCAACTTACGATACTAGTAAAAAAATTACAGAGCAAAAAGCTGAAACAAGTATTGTAGCAAGAATTGGGATGGGCGCTGGGAAGGTCGTTGCGACTTTCAACCAGGCTGCTCGTGAAGCCATCCAAACAATGCTCAACACGATCATTCCTTTCATGGCCTTTGTTTCCTTGCTGATTGGGGTTATTCAAGGTTCAGGTGTTGGAAATTGGCTGGCAAAATTAATGGTTCCCCTAGCTGGGAACATCTGGGGACTCATTTTGATTGGCTTTATCTGTTCCTTGCCATTCCTATCTCCTTTGTTAGGCCCCGGAGCTGTTATCAGTCAGATTATTGGAACCTTAATTGGAGTTGAAATCGGCAAAGGGAATATTCCGCCCCAAATGGCTCTGCCAGCTATATTTGCTATCAACACTCAAAACGGTTGTGATTTCATTCCTGTAGCACTCGGTCTATCTGAAGCCAAGGCTGAAACAGTTGAGGTTGGTGTCCCTTCTGTGCTTTATTCACGCTTTCTCAATGGTGTTCCGCGGGTGCTAGTAGCTTGGATAGCTAGTATTGGCCTTTATCAGTAAACCTTTGATAGATGCACGTAAACATAGCAACTATTATGTTAAACTTATCTATAAGCATAAGTTTATGACAGATTTGAGAAAGGATGAATAGGAATTAGATGAAGAAAATTTTTGAAGCTAAAGTAATTCAAGTGGGGCCTGAAGCTCAGAATATGATTCAAGATGCCAATATGCTCATTTTGTTTGGAGAAGAAGCTCCGGAAGACTTAGCAGAGTATTGTTTTAAAATCGATAACAAAAATCTTCTAGGTGCAATACTAGAAGGTGGAAAGCTGGTGGTAGATAGTCAGGAATATTCGATTACTGCCGTAGGAAATGTAGTAGAAAAAAATTTAACTGGACTGGGCCATATCACGATTTCTTTTGATGGTTCAAAAGAGGGCAGCCTGCCGGGCACTCTCCATGTTGCAGCAGACCAAGCAGTAGTAATTGAAAAGGACTCTACCATTCAGATTTTCGAAACTGCTTGACCATAACAAAATTTAAAATCAAGCAATTTAGAAACATAAAAGTCAAAAAAATTGATTCAGAGCTTGGACAAAAAGTCCAGGCTTCTGGGTCTAAATTAGAAAAAATAGATGACGCGGTGGTTGATTGGCATCTTCCTTCGCTTTTTAAGCCCCAAAGATTGCCTGATCAACTGTGCGGGGGTGGGAAGATGAACTTTTTAACTTGTTTGAAGTTCTTTCCCACTCCCTTTTTGATAGGGAAAATAATTTATGTTTTAATATTGTAAAATTTGTCATTGTTTTTCAATGTTTTCGCAATATGACAAATCAACAAAATTTATAAGGATAAAAGCATGCCAGAAAAAGACGGTCAAGGTCAAGCGCAAAGAGCTTGAAGTCAATCAAACTAGCCAGCCAGTGCAAGGGAATTTCCAGCAGATGCATCCATAAGGTGTGCCTGAACAGAAGGAAAAGACCAAAAAGGTATTTACCCAACTTCAGCAAACTTCTCAACAGACTTGCACTCATTGGGTCAATTTATCCAAGAAGGAACTCGTATCATGTTTGAAACAGTTGTCCGTGTGGACAAACCACGTAAGAACGTGATCATCCCTACATTGGAAGAAGACCTTGATGGACTTGGTTACCTTCAAGGGAAAGACGTTGACTTTGTAAACAAAAAAGCAACTGACGGTGTTCTTCTTGCCCACACAGACGGTGACGTGCCAAACATGTACGTAACTCTTCCTGAGCAAGATGCCTTCACTCTTGGTTATGCCATCTACTTCTTCGAGTTGGCCATCGCCCTTTCAGGTTACTTGAACGCGATCAACCCATTTGACCAACCAGGTGTTGAAGCCTACAAGAAAAATATGTTTGCCCTTCTTGGTAAACCAGGATTTGAAGAACTTGGAGCAGAACTCAACGCTCGTCTTTAATCAATAGACAAAACGATCTCGCAAGAGGTCGTTTTTTTACTTGCTAAACAAACTCATATTTTTGTCCCCTGGAATCAATTATAAAAACACGATCTAGTTATGTTTCTCAATCATATGGTTAACTGATTGCTATTGTCTCCCTTCGCAAGAAATTTTAAGATAAGTTTCTAAAAGGTCGGATATCTCTCCGATCTTTTTTAGTCTATCAAGACAGGAGTTGGTCCTTGCTTGGTTTTATGTTATAGTAGAAGAGAAGAATAAAAAGGAGAATTCGAAATGTCCGAGAAAGATCAAGAACAATTTATGAAACATACTCCCGTAGAGGGTGCGCCTCAATTTGATGTGGCTGCGCCAGCCTTTGTCCCAAAAGAAGAAGCCGAAGACATGGTCGTTCCAGAAGTTAGTGGCCTTTCAGTGACGGAGACGGAAGCAATGGAAGAAGAGGTAAAAGAGCCAGTTATTTCAGAAACGGTGGAGCTCCCAAAAGTGGATAAAACGACTGTTGAAGAAGATGCGGTAGTGCCTGCTGCTCCCCAACCGACCCCTCCATTCCAGCCTGCGCCTCAAGCTCCTCAAAATATGGCAGCTGAACCAGTTGGTCCACAAACAGTGCCTGTTTCTGAGACACCTATTCCACAAGCTCCTCTTTCTCCTGTTGGAAGACCGATGGATACTGCAGACAAGAAGGCGATTCGTTTTGCCCTTGGGATTTTAGTTGGGCTTCTTATCGGTGGAGTCAGTGGTTATTTGATTGGTCATGCTAGCCCTAGCACGTCATCATCTAGAAAGCAGACTTCTTGGTCAGGTAACCAGTCTGGTTCGTCTTCCAATATCGATTTGGATCAATTGACCGCAGAAGACGCGGAAGTTGATTTTAGCTGGAAACAGTCTGATATCGAGCAACTTCAGTTTTTAACAGGAAGTGATGCTGGGGAGACTCCTGAGGAAATGATTGAAGCTTATGGGAAAGCTAGCTCCGTTCAATTTGAAAGTGGAGAATTGAAATTATTTTGGGATGATAACTCTTATAATAAAGAGGTCAAAGCGACTTACTCTAAGAAAGGGAAAGAATTCCAGCTTGTCAAATTTGAATTTAATCAATTTGGGAAAAATCTTACGGTTGAGGATAACTTTGCAGATGGGTTCAAGGTTGGAGATAGTGAAACCGGTGCTGGAGGGACCTCTTACAAAGAGCTTTTAGAAAAATACGGTGATGCAGTCAATCTGACGGTGAGTTCATCTGATGATTCAGACGAGATAGAATTGGTCATGGACTTCCAAAAGAAAAATGGGGACTACGTGGATTTGACCTTTATTCGCCAAGAAAATGGAGATTTTCTCTTGAGCAGTAAAGACAGCTACTAAATCACTGAATAAAAGAAAGAGGCAAGCGCCTCTTTTTTGGGATAAGACGAGACAAATACGCTAATTTTCTATACAATAGAAAGAGTTTGAATAGAAAGAGCATGAAGGATGGAAGAAATGAAACAGTGGATAGAACGTCATAAGCGGATCCTCCAAAAAGCTGCAAGTGCTTTGCTGGCTTTTATGGTTGGTGTTTGCTTGGTGTTTATGATTCATCCAGTGAAAACCTTGCCCAAAGATCGCTTGTTGAGTTTGTCTCGCATGCAAGCAGACAGCCAGCGATTTGTCGCGTCTTCTTCCAAAGAGCCGGCTTTAGAAGACTTGTTGTCATTGGAGCTTGTAAGGGAAGAAGGGAAGACACAAAAAAATTGGGTGACTTTATCTGCATTCGTCAAAAAATTTGGAAAAGCAGCGAGTTTTACACAAGAAGATACGAGTTTTGGAGCGCAAGTCCAGCTAGGCTATGGGACTCCTGTGCAAGGGATTCATCCTTATACCATAGAATTTCAAAAGCAGGATGATACCTTTTATTTGAACTCGATTCAAAGCTTTTCACCCAAGTCGGCTCACTATCAGAGCAAAAAGAACGTAAAACTGGCAGATTTTACAGGCTATCAGACGCTAGATGGAAAAAAGGAAAAGGGAACAGCGGTAGAAGATGTTTTGAAAAAATCAGGTCTTCCCAATTCTCTTAGTTTGACCTCTGAAAAGGACAAGCAAGTCCTAGCCCTGTCTTATCAGGTGACAGATGGACTGGTCTCTTTAACCTTTGAACGAGACCAGACTGGTCAGTATCGTTTGACGAAGAAGGGGTGAAGCAGATGATCGAGTGGATGAAAAAGAATCGAAAAGAGCTCTTGCTGCCGTTTTTGTGTTTTGTTTTAGGGCTCTTACTTGCGATTGCAAGCATCCAGGTGCAGGAGCAAGGAACCGATACCAAGGAGGACCAAACGCTTTCCCATTTTCAACCAAAGGATTACAAGAATTTGGTCAGCAAGGAACAAGAAATCAAGCAGTTTAAATGGACCATCGAAGCTGTGGCGAATTTGAAAGTTCGTCTCAAGCAGAGTCAGCAACCAGGAACCCGCTTGGAAACAATTGTGACGAAATGGGGAAAAGCCCAAAAAGTTAAGTATACAAAGACAGCTCAAGGAGATAAAACCGTTCTTGTCTTGACTTATGCGGCTAAGCAAACCGATCAGGGTAAGAAAAGTGTAACCTTGTGGTTTGAACAGGAAAAAGACCAGGGGTATCGCTTGACGACAGTGGATGCGACGAATTTGTTGGACGCAAAAGAGAAGACAAGCAGTGAGAAAGAAATCACTACTGAAAAAGAGAAAAAAGGTACAGAATTCGCCCAGCTCATTAAGCAACTAGGAAATCCTCAACGCTTGGTCTGGGGGGAAATGCCAGATGGCGGAATGGGCTATCGCGCGACTTACCAGGTGCCAGGGCAGCCAGAAGTGGTGATGGAATTCAAGAAAAAAGCCAAGAAATTGGTGTTGGTATAAGAAAGGAGACATCATTGGACGATCAACGGACAGACATCAAGGCAGCTTCCTCTCACCAGGGTGGAAGCCGCTTGATTTCAGAAGCCGATCTGGCTTCAATAGGGGGGAGCAGGCATTCAGAACCAAGACAAACGGTACTAGACCCCCAATCGGATAGGACGAAAACCTACTCTCCTTCCTCTAAGAGTGAAGGGTCTTCGCTGGCAGCCTTTTTTGGTTTATTGGCCATGCTGGGATTAATTGCCTATCTGGCTTCAGGAGGTATTCATAGTTCTTCTACTACTAGTGAATATGGAAGCACTAGCTTGTCTTATGGAACTAGAAAGGAAACCTTGAGAGGTGGTACGAGTAGCTTGATTGCTCCGGAGAGGGAATTTCAGTTTCAAGTGACCTATGAGAAGGCCATTTCCCTGATTCCTGGTTTAAGTGAGGGGGATCAAGGTCGTCATTATTCAACTTCTCTGTCTCCACAGGAAGTGGTGGCTGTACTGGGGAAGGCTAGCAGTGGGGAAGAAACCTACCAAGAAGGTGGTGTCAGTCCTTTTATGACACAATTGGAGTATCAGTCTGAAGGCTCTCCTTCTTCCGTAACCGTTTTACTTTCAAATATTGGTGTTGATCGTTTATCTTCTCTTGATTTTAAAAACTTAAACAGTGAGCGATTAGCCAATAAAAATGGCAGTTTGAACAGAGAGGATTTTGCGAATATTACAGTCGGAACCAGCTATTCAGATCTTGTGAATACAGTAGGAATTCCTAGCAGTGTTTCTTGGTCGAGTATGCTGGGTTCAGAGTCCTTCTTAACCTTTTACTATAAGCTTTCTGATTCGCGCTCCGTCATTATTCACTTTGGAGGGAATCGAACTATCAGTGAAATCAAGGGTCTAGAAGATCCAGCGACATCAACTTCCACGTCGCCTTAGGTGTTCATCACACTAGGATTGTGGTATAATATGGATACCTTTAATTGAAATGAATGGAGAATCTCATGACTGCACAAAAAATGTCTGCTCAAGAAATTATTGCTTTTATTGGAAATGCAGAAAAGAAAACAAATGTGAAAGTAACCTTTGAAGGGGAATTGGCAACAGCTGTTCCTGCTTCTGTTACCAAGCTTGGCAATGTTTTGTTCGGTGACTGGAAAGATATCGAGCCCCTTCTTGCTAACTTAACTGAAAACAAGGATTATGTGGTAGAACAAGACGGCCGTAACTCAGCTGTCCCATTACTGGATAAACGCTACCTAAATGCGCGTATTGAACCAGGCGCTATTATCCGTGACCAAGTAACCATCGAAGACAATGCTGTCGTGATGATGGGTGCTGTCATCAATATCGGTGCTGAAATCGGTGCAGGAACCATGATTGATATGGGGGCTATCCTTGGTGGTCGTGCCACTGTTGGTAAAAACAGCCATATCGGTGCGGGTGCCGTTCTTGCGGGAGTCATTGAGCCAGCTTCTGCGGAGCCTGTTCGGATTGGGGACAATGTCTTGGTCGGTGCCAATGCTGTTGTGATCGAAGGAGTTCAAGTTGGAAACGGTTCAGTCGTTGCCGCTGGAGCGATCGTTACTCAAGATGTCCCTGAAAATGTGGTTGTAGCTGGTGTCCCAGCTCGCATCATCAAGGAAATTGACGAAAAAACACAACAAAAAACAGCACTCGAAGACGCCTTGCGTAATTTGTAAGATAGAAATGAGAGTGGGACAGAAATCGGTAATTCGTTAGAATTCGATTTCGTCGTCCCACCTCCGAACAGTTGAGTAGGGCTGTAAAAACTGATGAAATCAGCGTAGTAGAGCCCACTCAACCACTGCGTCTTGCTCGACAATTCAAAGATAATTGAGAGGCTAGGACTTTTGTCCCAGCCTCTTCTAATAGAAAGAAGACGACGATGACATTGGATTTAATCAAAATCAGACGGGATTTGCACCAAATCCCTGAAATTGGGTTGGAAGAATTTGAAACCCAAGCCTACCTCTTAGAGCGAATCGCAGAGATCACAGCGGGCAAGGACTTTGTTGAGCAACGGACTTGGCGGACCGGGATCCTGGTTTATCTCCATGGGTCTGCTCCTGAAAAAACTATCGGCTGGCGGACAGATATCGATGGCTTACCGATTGTGGAACAAACGGGCCTTGATTTTGCCTCCAAGCACGAAGGACGGATGCATGCTTGTGGTCATGATATGCACATGACGACAGCTCTTGGGCTTTTGGATCAACTGGTTCAAGTGCAACCAAAAAATAACCTGCTCTTTCTCTTCCAACCAGCTGAAGAAAACGAAGCTGGTGGGATGCTCATGTATAAGGACAATGCTTTTGGCGACTGGCTCCCTGACGAATTTTATGGTCTGCATGTGCGCCCTGATTTGAAGGTGGGAGACATTGCGACTAATACGGCTACCCTTTTTGCGGGAACCTGTGAAGTCAAGATTACATTTACAGGTAAGGGAGGGCATGCTGCCTTTCCACATGAGGCCAATGACGCTCTTGTAGCAGCCTCTTACTTTATTACCCAAGTCCAATCGGTCGTGAGTCGAAATGTCGATCCGATTGAAGGTGCTGTGGTGACCTTTGGTTCCATGCATGCAGGAACAACCAATAATGTGATTGCTGAGACAGCCTTCCTTCATGGGACCATTCGGACCTTGACTATGGAGATGAACCTTTTGACTCAAAAAAGGGTCAAAGCCATTGCAGAAGGAGTTGCAGCAGCCTTTGATGTGAAATTGGATCTGGAACTCAAGCAAGGAGGCTACCTGCCTGTGGAAAACCAACCAGAATTGGCCAAAGAACTCATGGACTTTTTCACAGCTGAGGAAGATGTGAACCTGATTGATATTCTGCCTGCGATGACAGGAGAAGACTTCGGCTTTCTCTTGAGCAAAGTCCCTGGTGTCATGTTCTGGTTGGGGATTGATACCCCTTATGCCTTACACCATCCGAAGATGAGCCCAAATGAAGCAGCCCTTCCCTTTGCTGTGGAAAACATTGGTAAATTTTTGAAAATGAAGGCCAACCAATAAAGGAATGATTCAACTCCGTCTGGAGTTGGATTTTTTCTTTGTTGTATAAAAACTGTTCGGATCTTTCCTAAAAAATGATACAATTAAAGCTAGACAAAAGGAGTAGGGAATGAAGAAAACACTACGAAAAGAAACCATTGCAGCCATGAAACAGTTGCCAGAATCCGTAAAAACTCAAGCAGATGAAGAACTGACTCAGCGCCTCTTGGAGTTACCAGCTTTTCAGGAGGCAAAGACCCTTGCGACCTATCTGTCTTTTGACCATGAAGTTTCCACAGCTGGCTTGATCCAAGCAGCTCTTCAACTTGGAAAACGCGTCTGTGTTCCCCGTACCTATCCACAAGGGCGAATGGAATTTGTGGAATACGATCCTAATATTTTGGAAAAGACACGCTTTGGTTTGTTGGAGCCCAATGAAAAAGGAAGGGTTGTGGATCAGTCAGAGATTGATCTGATCCATGTACCAGGCGTGGTCTTCCAGTCAAAAGGCTACCGAATTGGCTATGGTGGTGGCTATTATGATCGTTATTTGGAAGATTTTACTGGAAAAACGGTTAGTACGATTTATTCCATTCAGCAGAAGGATTTCCAGCCAGATACGTTTGATCAGGCAGTTCAGGAGGTGCTAGTCTATGAAGTTACTCTTTGATCGTCGTTATCCTGTGACCAGCCTCTTATTGCTCGTGACAACGGCAGTCTTTCTTTCCATGTTTATCCGATTTGGAGGCGACTACCAAACAGGTGCTGCTGTTTACTATAGCGGTGGTATTATTGGAGAGGTTGTGAAAGTCGATCCTAGCCAGTTATGGCGAATCGTAACAGCTACATTTGTTCATATCGGCCTAGAACATTTTGTGCTCAATATGATCACCCTCTATTACTTAGGACGTTTGGCAGAAGACCTCTTTGGATCGAAGGCTTTCTTAGCTCTTTATCTCTTATCAGGCATGATGGGCAATGTCTTTGTTGCTATTTTTACGCCAGATGTGATTGCAGCAGGAGCTTCTACAGCCCTCTTTGGACTGTTTGGGACCATTGGTGCTTTGCGCTTTATTGTCCAAAGTCCCTATATTCGCCACTTGAGTCAGTCCTATACCAGCTTGATTGTGGTCAATTTGATCTTTAGCTTCATGCCAGGGATCAGTATGGCGGGGCACATCGGTGGCTTAGTAGCTGGGGTCATGTTGGCTTATGTCTTTCCAGTAAGAGGGGAAGCTCGCTTTATGAACCGAACCTATCAGATGAGTGCAGCTCTATCTTATCTCTTACTTTTGCTTTATTTCTTAGGTAAAATCTTAACTCTATTTTAAGAAGAGGCTAGGACAAAAGTCCTAGCCTCTTAATTATTTTTGGATTGTCGAGCAAGACGCAGT
>NZ_KV812035.1:2311-26356 GCF_001813295.1 Streptococcus sp. HMSC072G04 | reverse complement strand
ATTACCGATTTCTGTCCCACTCTCTTTTTTTCCTAAAAAATGTAGTGCAATCGTAAACTAACAGAAAATTGTTTGAAATGCAAAGAATTGTATATATTTATTATAATATGTTTGCAGAGGTCAAGTGAGCCCTCTATTGCTAGGTCCATAGAGAAGGTAATCATGGGTAAAGAGGTATAAAAATGCAAAATAGAAAGCGCTTGCAAAAGGATTGAGAAAGTTGTAAACTGGAGATATAAAAACTAAAAATAGTGCTATTTTGTCAAAAGTAGTGCAAAAACAAAGGAGATTTGCCATGAAAAAATGGTTGTTAAAACTCTCATTGGTAGCGATGACACTCTTACTCCTACCAATTCAAGCTGTTCAAGCCTGTTGCGGTTTTATCATTGGTCGCCAATTGACCAAGGATGGGACCACTCTCTTTGGTCGGACAGAAGATTACCCTTACTATCCAAATGGTGGAAAGCACAACAAAAACTTTGTGGTTGTTGATGCGAAGAACTATAAGGAAGGGGATCAACTGGAAGACGAATCCAATGGTTTTACCTATCCACATGCTGCCAGTGAAATGAAATACACAGCGACTTATGACTCTGCTCGTGGAGATGGTAGTAACGGTGCCTTTGGTGAACATGGATTTAACGAAGCCGGCGTCTCTATGACCTCAACTGTTACAGCAATTCCAAATAAAAAAGTCTTGAAGACTGACCCATTGACAGAAAAGGGAATTCCAGAAGCTGCTATGTTGGACGTGGTTTTACCACGCGTTAAGTCTGCTCGTGAAGGAGTTGAATTCCTAGCTAAAGTCATTGAAGAAAAAGGATCAGCAGAAGGGAATGTTGTCGTTTTTGCAGACCAAAAAGAAACTTGGTATATGGAAATTCTTTCTGGTCACCAATATGTAGCGGTAAAAGTCCCAGAAGACAAATATGCAGTCTTTGCAAATACCTACTACCTTGGTCATGTGGATTTGAATGACAAGGAAAATGTGATCGCTTCGAAAGATGTTGAAAAAGTAGCCAAAGAATCTGGTAACTACAAGACAGATAAAGACGGTAACTTCCATATTGCTAAATCTTATGGACCAGAAAAATATGCTGAAGGAGACCGTTCACGTACTTACGCAGGAATCACTCTTTTGGATCCAAAATCAAAAGTGACTTATGAAGATGATGAATACGAACTCTTCCGCTCACCAACAGATCCAAACAAGAAATTTACTTTGGAAGATGCCTTTGCTCTCCAACGCAACCGTTTTGAACATTTGAATGGTCGTTTTGTTCCAGACGATCAAATTGGTGTCAAGAAACAAGGGGATAATGGTAGCAATGATGCTGTTCGTAAAGACCAATACAAGTATGCTTTAGGAAACGAAAACGTTATCGATGCCCATGTCTACCAAATCAATCCAAAACTTCCAAAATCATTTGGTGGTACTTTATGGCTTGGTATGGGGCCATCTCGAAACACTCCTTATGTTCCATTCTATGGTAATCTAAAAGATACTTACGAAGCCTTCAAACCTCAAACAGCAACTTATGATCCAAATTCATGGTATTGGACAGTATGGCACATTGACAATATGGCGATCAATAACCAAGATGTCTTTGGAAAATCAGTCCAAGATCACTGGAAAGCTCTTGAAAAACAATTTATTGTTGATCAAGAAAAGAAAGATATTGAATATTATTCATTGAAAGATCAACCTGAAGCTGCAAAAGCTGCCGAAGATAAGGTAACAAAAGATGCACTGGAATTGTCTGATCGTCTTTTCCAACACTTCAAAGATTATGAAAAATTAATGGAAAAACAATTAGAGGCAGCTGGACGTAAATCTGATCCATATCGTGCTTCTCAACCAGATAATTATAAAGATCCTGAAGAACCTAAGAAACCAGATACACCAAAAGTTCCAGAAAAACCACAAATCAATGAAGATGTGAACAAAATTAAAATTCCGGCTCCAGATTATGTAGCAACACCTTCCAATAAAGACATTCCAGCAAATGCAGAAGGAAATCCAAATAATCGCTTTGGCTATGCTGCTAACAAGGATAAACAACCAGCTGTATCTTCGAAAGTAGAAACGCCTGTGAAGCCAGAAGAAAAAGTTCAATCTCCGGTTGAAGCTCCTGTAGTAGGAAACAGTGTAAACAACAATAATCGCTTTGGTTCTAATTTCAATCCAGGCGAAATTGAAACTTTCCCAAATACAAATTATTCTTACAATGTTCATCCTTAAACAATAAGAATAAAAAGTAAATTGGACCAAGTCCAATGAAACAAAAGAGGCCGGATTTTTATCCAGCCTCTTTTTTATAAAAAAAGACTGACCATTGTAAGGCAGCAAAGCTCTTACATGATATGGCCAGTCTCTTTTGTATTCTTTAGATTTGAGAATGATTAGTCTGCAGTTTGTTCAGATGCTTCTAATTTTTTTCCAAGGTCGATAATATATTGTTTAAGATCATCTTTGACTTGAGGGTGTTTCAAGGCATAGTCAATCGAAGTTTTCATGAAGCCGAATTTATCACCGACGTCGTAGCGTTGGCCTTTAAATTCACGGGCAAAGACTCGTTGGGTCTTATTGAGGGTATCGATTGCATCTGTCAATTGAATTTCATTGCCAGCACCTGGTTCTTGATTTGCAAGAATATCAAAGATTTCAGGAGTCAAGAGGTAGCGTCCGATAATAGCGAGATCACTTGGAGCGTCCTCTGGGTTTGGTTTTTCGACAAACGTTTCAACGCTATAAAGACCGTTAATGCCTTCGCCTTGAGGTGCGATCACACCGTAAGATGAAACCTCTTCGTGAGGGACTTCCATCACAGCGATGGTTGACGCATGGGTTTCATTGTAGTCGTTCATCAATTGTTTGGTCAATGGCAAGGCATCATCATTAGTGATGTCCATCAGATCATCTCCCAACATAACGACAAAAGGCTCGTTTCCAACAAAGGCCTTGGCTTGAAGAACAGCGTCTCCTAAACCTCGAGGGTGACTTTGGCGGATGAAGTGAAGATTGATCGCTGTTGTATCATTGACCAACTTGAGTAAGTCAGTCTTGCCTTTTTGCTCGAGATTGTATTCCAATTCGAAGTTAGAATCGAAATGGTCTTCGATCGAACGTTTGGCCTTCCCTGTTACGACAAGGATTTCTTCAATCCCAGATTTCAGAGCCTCTTCTACGATAAATTGGATCGTAGGTTTGTCAACGATTGGCAACATTTCCTTTGCCAAAGCTTTGGTAGCTGGGAGGAAGCGCGTCCCCAAACCAGCCGCAGGAATGACTGCTTTTCTAACTTTAGTCATATAGTTTCCTTTCTAAAAGGTAGGATTGATGTTAGGGTGGTTGACTTATTTCCACTCGTTTTCTTCTTTAAATTCATTGCTCATCATGTGGTGGATGGCTTCGCGGATATCTTTTCCTTCGTAGATGACTTGGTAAATGGCCTGTGTAATCGGCATGTAGACATCCAATTCTTGGGCCAGCTCGTGGGCGACTTTGGTCGTAGAGATCCCTTCAATGATCATGCCCATGTTGGCTTCGATGTCTTCCAATTTTTCGCCGCGTCCGAGCGCGTCCCCAGCTCGCCAGTTGCGAGAGTGAACAGAAGTTCCGGTAACGATCAAGTCACCGACCCCAGACAAACCGCTATAGGTCAATGGGCTAGCTCCGAGCTTAACGCCAAGGCGCGTGATTTCAGCGAGACCGCGCGTGATGATGGCTGCTTTGGCATTGTCCCCATAACCAAGACCGTGCAAGGCTCCAGCTCCGACCGCGATGATATTCTTCAAGGCTCCAGCAGTTTCCACTCCGATAACATCTGTATTGGTATAGAGGCGGAAGTAGTGATTGCTAAAGAGTTCTTGAACATAGCGTGCAGCTTCTAAATCTTTTGAAGCTGCTGTAATGAGGGTGATGTCCCGTACGATGGTCTCCTCTGCATGACTCGGTCCAGAAACGACCACTACTTCACTGCGAAGAGAAGCAGGGATTTCTTCTTCAAGGATTTGAGAAATCCGATCGTGTGTACCAGGTTCGAGCCCTTTAGAAGCGTGCATGACTGTGACAGGGTGATCCAGTGTTTCAGCGACTTGTCTAGCGACCAAGCGGGTCACCTTTGTAGGAACGACAAAAAGGATAGCATCCACACCGTCCAAAGCAGCTTTCAGATCGGTCGTAGCGGTAATTTGATCGCTAATAACGATGTCTTTGAAATAGCGTTGATTGGTATGAGTGGTATTAATTTCATCGATTTGTTCTTGGATATTTCCCCAGAGACGGACTTCATGGCCGTTATCATTGAGGACTTGTGAAAGGGCTGTTCCCCATGAACCAGGACCCAATACTGCAACGGTTTGTTTTTCCATTGTATCTTCCATTTCTATGTCTATTTTTTCAACAAGGCTAGGAATCTAGCGCTTGCACCTTCGAAACGGCCTAATGTGTGCCTTGAAGGACGATTCTATTTTCCTCTCTATTTTAACATAATATAGGTAAAAAAACTTGTATGATCATCAATTGTTTTGTGAGGAAGGTGAGGGTGATAAATAAAATCTATCACGGTTTTAAAAAATACATATTAGACACTATCACTAATGGGTGGTAAGATAAGTAGTAGTTAAAATGAAGGAGGAATGAATATGTGCAGAACAATTGTTGGAGTATCCGCTAATCTCTGTCCGGTTGATCCGGAAGGGAAAAACCTTCATTCCTCCGTGTCTAGTCAATTTGCGGAAGGGATCCGTCAAGCAGGTGGACTTCCAATGGTCATCCCGATGGGAGACCCTTCCTTGGTTAAGGACTATGTTGAAACGATTGACAAATTGATCTTAAGTGGAGGCCAAAATGTCGATCCTAGTCTCTATGGCGCAGAAAAAACGATCGAAAGCGATGATTACAATATCGAACGTGACCAATTTGAGCTTGCCCTACTGAAGGAAGCAGTTCGCCAAAACAAACCGGTTCTAGGAATCTGCCGTGGAGTTCAGTTGATCAATGTGGCTTTTGGAGGAACACTCAATCAAGAGATTGAAGGGCATTGGCAAGGTCTTCCATTTGGGACTTCCCATTCTATCGAGACTAAAAAAGGCAGTGTGGTGGAGCAACTTTTTGGTCAGGCCAGTCGAATCAATTCTGTTCACCGTCAAAGTATCAAGGATCTTGCACCAAATTTCCGTGCGACCGCCTTTGATCCGCGCGATCACACCATCGAAGCGATTGAAGCAGTAGACGGCCATCGGATTATGGGCTTGCAGTGGCATCCAGAATACTTGGTCAATGAAGAAAAAGGGAATTTAGAACTCTTCCGTTATTTATTACAGGAATTATAAGAAAAAGAGAGGTTGAATTGGTATCAGCCTCTCTTTTGGTATGGTTATTACTATCTAGAAATAGTAAGGGTTTTGTGCTAGAATAGGAACTACAATTGGGAGGTATTGATAGAAATGAAACTTGCTAAGACAATGAACCGTAACTATTTATGGTTGCTTCTAGGTTCTTATTTTGTGGCCATGATGGTCAATCTATTGAGTTTTTCAACAAAGGAATTATTTCTAGAACTTGGTAAAGTAGGATGGACCCATACGGTCCTTGCTTTGTTCATTAGTTATCCTATTCTTTGGTTTTTGACGGAGAGCAAGAAGTATATCTGCATACAAAAATTGAATCTCTGGTTCGTGGCAGGTATCCTATTTATTTCTATTTTGAAAAGTCCGAGCCTATTTATGTCATTGGGCCTAGTGTTGCTCTCACTGGTCTTGTTTCTATATTTTTATTTAGGAAAAGAAACAATCGCTTATATCTTCTTAGCGGTAGATGTCTTGTCTTTTCCGAAATTGTTGCTACAAACCAGTGCCAATCTTCAAGATAAGGAACTGGGAATCTTTACGTTTACGATTTCTGAATCGAAGTTGCCTACTTTGATTTGGCCAGTATTAGTAGCCGTTATCGTTGCCGTCCTGATCGGTTTTCTTCTCTCCAAGGTTTCTTTTGCTAAAGTTAATGAAACCTGGGTTCGAAGACTCACAGTGCTGACAATAATAGGTGGTATTTTCTATGTGCTCTATCTATCGATTGTTGCCTATTATAAGATTAAAGCCAACGCGGTCTCTTCTTTTGATATTGGAATCTTTTCACAAATGTTTGAGAGAATGAGACATGATTTTTCACAAGTTACCACCCTCGAAAGAGATAGGGCCTTATCGCATTTCGGAGTCCATATTTCTCCTATTTATTATTTGATCTTGCCCTTTTATATGCTATTTCCTTATGTGGAAACATTGGATATCGCTCAAACAGTGATTGTCTTTTCTGCAGTTATCCCGCTTTGTTTGATTCTAAAGAAAATACAATTGCCAAAAGTCATGACGCCGCTCGTGCTTGCCCTCTTTTTTGTGACTCCGGTCATGACAACGAGTGGTGGATTCCATTTGCATGAAAATTGTTTTTTGCCTCCATTGATACTTTGGTTGTTCTACAGCCTAATTTCTCAGTGGCGTGGAAGAACTATCTTGTTCACCTTGTTGCTCCTTTTTGTGAAAGAGGATGCCTTTGTCTACGTGCTGTCCTTAGGACTTTATTTTGCTTTTCAACATCGTTTTACCTTCGAGGCCAAGTTTAAAAAGTGGTTGTATCTCAGCCTGTTTGCCTTACCGATACTTTATTTTGCATTTGCCATGTTCCTCTTAGCAAGATATGGCGAGGGAGCTATGGTTTCACGATACAATAATCTATTATTGAGTGGGGAAAACGGTCTCCTGATGGTTGTGAAAAATGTAGTCCTAAGTCCGCTTTATGTTTTGGGAAGTTTATTTACAGCGAAAAGACTTGGCTACCTCTTTTTGGTCCTATTTCCTTTTAGCTTTTTGCCACTGATTCAGCGACGTTGGTCTACCTATTTTCTGATGTTGCCCCTTTTTCTCATTAATTTATTGATGGATTGGCCTTACCAATATGATATTGGTTTTCAGTATAGCTATGGTTCGGTCACGCTTCTATTTTTGATGGCCTTATTGTCCATCGATCAATTAAGTAAGAACCAGTTGGCATCAAATAATGCATTGTTGGCTCTACTAGCTTCTTCCATCATTTTTTCAAGCGCCATTCTATATAGTTTTACGCATAACTGGAATTTTGAAATCCAATACTATCAAACACGTAGAGACTATTTTGACGGGCTCGAAAAGACCTTGCAGGCTATCCCTAAAGATAAAGCGGTCTTAGCAGCAGGTGGCTATACGCCGAGTCTTCGCAGCCATGAAAAATTGTATGATATTTTCTACCATAATGACAAAAAGCTTGATTCTAGGATTGACATAGTGGTAGTTCCAAGGGAAATGCAAGAGGAAAAAAATGGCTATTCTGAAACTGCCACTCTAAACCTCTATAAAGAATCAGGGTATAAAGAGAGCAACTTATCTACAAAAGATGTGCTGATTTTGGAAAAATAACTGTTTGAAAGAGGGAGACTTAGTTAGAAAAAATTCACAAGCCAAATAGCCCTTAAATATACAAAAGATGGATTTTTTGTTCAATAACCTTGACTTCTTCACTATGTTTTGCTATATTGTATGCGTTGATTTATAAAAAATCATCCTGGAAAGGGAGAAAAAATGAAAAAAGTAGCGATTTATTTATCAATAGTGTTTTCGCTATTATTTGTATCTTTTACACTTTTTTCGAAAAGTGTCAGTGCAGAAACGTCTAAAAAAGTAGACGTGATTAATTCTATCAATTTGAGCAATGACTCTGGGGGAGAATTGACAGGGTCGCTTGGATTGTATGATCGGTTTCGTGTGAATGCAACATTCGCATTGGAAGGAAAAAATGTCAAAGAGGGAGACACTTCTGAATTAGTATTAGAAAATCCCTTGATCATTGATTCTACTAATTTTGAAATTAAGGATAAGAAAACTGAAAAAGTTATCGCTAACGCAGTAGTGGATAAGGATACCGGTAAGATTGTTCTGACATTTACAAAATTTGTGGAAACAAAAAATGATGTGTCAGGTTCTTTCTTCTTCTACTCAATGATAGACCGACAAAAACATCCACAGGGTGGCGATGTTCCGGTTACTGTGAAGGTGAATAATAAAACCAAATTCACCGGTAAGGTAAAAGCCGGCGAAGTGGGCCAAGGCGGAAAATATATTGTTGCTAAGTCAGGCTGGGATGTCAACAAGGAACACAAGCAAATTGGTTTTAGAATCTCTGTTAACCGAACAGGGGAAGCTATTCCGAATGCAGTGATTACCGATACATTGAAATCTACAGGAGTCTCTTATACAGAAGGTAGCTTTAAAATTTATAAAGGGACCTTTAAATACGACAACGGCTGGAAGCTCGAGAATAAAACGGATGTCACCAATGATTACGCCATTAACGTTTCAGGAAATTCATTTTCTGTCAACCTTGGTAGCTTGTCAAAAGATGATCACTTTGTGATTGAATATACAGCAGACTTGAGCTACATGCCTGTAGATGGTGAAAAAATCGAAAATAATGTGACTATTTCTGGAAATGGTTCTGAAATTAACCATGCATCTAGTGCTGTCAAAATCCAAATTGCAGGTGGAACCGGAGTAGCTTACGACTTTGGTATCAAGATCCATAAAGTAGACGAAAATAACAAGTCTCTTAAAGGAGCTAAGTTCCAAGTTATTCGTGTAGCCAACAATCAACTGATTGGAGAGTTTGAAACAAATAAGGATGGTGAGATTGTTGTCAAAAACCTTTTGAGAGACCAATATATCATCAAAGAAATTTCAGCTCCAGAAGGATATGACTTGGCAGCAGATACTGTTGTTGAAGCTGGTGAATTTAAAACACCAAAAACACCAGTATCTAAGACCATTGTAGACCAAAAGACAACCACAACCACAACAACGACAACGACAACGACTACTGCAGAGCCAACCACCACGACGACTACTACTGCAGAGCCAACGACAACTACAACAACTACTGCAGAGCCAACCACCACGACGACGACTACTGCAGAGCCAACCACCACAACAACGACTACTGCAGAACCAACGACAACGACGACGACTACTGCAGAGCCGACAACCACAACAACGACTACTGCAGAGCCAACTACAACTACAACGACTACTGCAGAACCAACAACAACCACCACAACAACGACAACTCCAGAGAAACCGGTGACTCCAGGAAGTGAAGAATCAACGACGACGACCACGACTGGAAAACCAGGACCAAAAGGTGGAAACAATGGAGGAGGGCGTAAAGTGCTTCTTCCTAATACAGGTGAAGTTGTAGCAACTGGATTTGTATTCTCAGGAGCCTTTGTGTTAGCAGGTGCAGTCGTATTGAAACGAAAATTGTCTATTAAATAAACAATGAGTTTCTATATAAGGGGAGAGCATGAGCTCTCTCTTTTTTGGGAATGTATTATGGAGAAAAAGGGATGAAATTATCAATCTTAATAACCCTCTTGAATGAGGAGCTGGTACTTCCTCAAACCCATCGTGAAATTTCTAATCAGCTTGAGCAAATGTTAGGGAAAGAACTCTCTGATTATGAAATCCTCTACATCGATGATGGAAGTAGTGACAAGACCTTTGAGTTAATTGAAGAATTTGCAAGAGAAAACGACCGCATCAAATATATCCGTTTCAGTCGAAATTTTGGACGAGAGAGTGGCATCTTGGCTGGTTTTAAATATGCCAGTGGGGATGCGGTGATGGTCATGGACGGAGATCTCCAGCATCCACCATACTTGATTCCCTTATTCTTAGAAGCTTATAATGAGGGCTATGATATTGTTAGTGGCCAACGAACTCGTGAAGGAGAATCTTTTGTAGGAAGTTCCTTTGCACGTTTGTTTTACTTCTTGTCAAATCGCTCCATGGATGTGCACCTAACAGATGGAAAATCTGAATTAAGACTGGTTAGCCGAAAAGCGATGGAAGCCTTTGTGTCAATGCCAGAGTACAATCGCTTTAATAAAGGTTTGTATGAATGGATTGGTTTTAAAGAGAAAGTAATTCCTTATAAGAATGAAACCCGTAAGGCTGGAAAGAGCAAGTTTGGTTTTAAGAAATCTTTGAATTATGCGATTCAAGGAATTATTTCTTTTAATGATCGTCCTCTCCGTGTTTGTATTCAATTCGGTTTCATCTGTTTAGGGCTGGCTCTATTATATCTAGTTTTTGAGTTGATGAAATATATCTTCGCTGCTGGGAATTATGTGAGTGGTTATTTCACAACGATTGCGGCTATTATATTATTTAGCGGAGTTCAACTCATCTCCATCGGAATTCTTGGAGAGTATATTGGCAAGATCTATTACGAAGTGAAGCGTCGTCCTCATTTCATTATTGAAGAGACTAATATCGAACAAGCGAAGAAAAATCATATCGGCTAAAGAAGATAGGAGAAAACATGTTAATCTGGTTCATGCGTTGGCAAGAGTTTTGGAAAAAACATCCAAAGAAAGTTCTCTATGCTGCAAGTGCCCTGCTCCCAATGACCATCATGCTCATTGTGTGGGCTTTTATAGGGATGTATCCTTTTGGAAGCAAGAGTCTGATGGCTGTTGACTTTGGACAGCAATATATCAGTTTCTTTGGCTTATTAAAAAATGCCATCTTGACGGGGGATCTATCTAGTTTGAGTTATTCTTTCACCAAGTCTCTTGGTGGAGATATGATCGGTGTGCTCGGCTACTATTTAATGAGTCCCTTCAACATCATCTATATTCTAGCTCCTCTCAAATATTTTGGAACAGCAGTATTTTTAACCATTTGGCTCCGCTACGGGGCAATCGGTCTATCCTTTGCTTTCCTTTTAATCAAGCGCTACAAAGGATTAGAATCTAGAAAATGGTTGGTTCCATTATTCTCGACAGCCTATGCCTTGTCAGGGATGTTGGTTTCCTATCAGATGAACATCATCTTCTATGATGCCATGATCATGCTGCCAATTGTGATTGTGTATTTGGAAGAATTATTAGATGGGAAATCTCCTTATCGCTATGCTTTTGCTCTGGGATTGACGGTCTTACTTCAGTTTTACATGGGCTATATGATCTCCATTTTCATCGCTCTGTATGCTTGCTACTATGTATCGCCAAGATTGCTGATTGAAGGGTATCTGAAGACAAAGATTAAAAACTTTAGTATCCCTTTGTTGCAAGCGGTGATCTATTCGATTATTGGGATTGCGACAGCTTCAGTCTTGCTCTTGCCTGTATTTTTCAACCTGATTGAAAGTAAGGGGCAAGTTGGCGGAGGCATGACCTTCTCATTTGCCTTCCAAATTAACCCCTTAGATATTCTTTCTAAGTTGGTTGTTGGTGGCTTTGATACAACCTCAGGATGGTCAGCGGGTCCCAACCTTCCCAATATTTATATTGGAGCGCTCGGCTTTCTTGGTTTTATCTTTTATTTCCTATCGCAAAAAGTTGGAAAAGCCAAAAAATGGGCTGCAGGGATTGTTACCCTTATTTTCCTGATTTCCTTTGTCAATGAATTTGTCAGTAAGATATGGCATATGGGACAAAACCCAGCCGGTTTCTTCTTCCGTTTTTCTTGGCTGTTTTCATTCTTTATGCTAGTCCTAGCTTATCAAGCGATGAAGCAGAAGATCGTTATTTCCAAACGAACCAACTGCATCATCGGTTTGGGCTTGCTCTTGTCGGTAGTTTATCTCTATTTCCATCAGTATAGTTTTATCTCAAAGACTCAACCGCAAACGATCAGCCGTTTCCTCTCTAAGTTCTCTATTCTAAGTGTTCTGGGAATAGCAGCGGTGACCTGCTTCATCTTCTATGCGTATTGGGAAAAATCTCAGAAGAGCCAATTGGAAAAAATGATTCGAATGGCTCTAGCAGCGGTCATCTTAGTGCTAGCTGCTGTCTTATTAAAGACAGGCTATCTCTTGTCGCAAGTGGGGATTACAGCGATGCTCTACCTGAGCATTCTCTTTATCCTAAACTTTAAGATCTCACGTTTATCCATGATTGTCGTATCTGTGCTCACAATCTTTGAGTTTGGCTATAATGCCTATTTGTCCCAAGTAACATTTGGGTATGATGATGTGCACAAGTTTGCAGATGCGACCGTTTCGGTCAAGCGCGTGACAGACAATATCCAAGAAAATGCAGATCAAAAATTCTATCGGATTGCCACAGATTTTGCTTATTCCAGAACAGTTCCTTCCTTGGTGTCCTATCCAGGTCTAAGTACCTTTAGTTCAAGTTTGGAACGTAGCACCATGGATCACTTTGCTTTCATGGGAGATCTTGGAGTCAATGCGGCGACCCAATATTCAAACGGGACACCTTTGACAGATGCTTTATATGGTGTTCGTTACTTTATGAGTGCCAAGGACTTTGATCCTAAGGAGATTGAAGCCAATCCGGATAAGATGTACTTTTATCGATTTACAGACCGCTTTGATCTGCATCGCTATTTCACAGACAAGGTCTATGAGGACAAGCGTTATGTCGTCTATAAGAATCCAAATTCCTTCCCACTTGCATACGGGACTAACAGTCTGGTAAGGAATATTCAATTTGGTGCCAATAATGCCTTTGCTAACCAGAATATTATTTTGAACTCCATGGAGGGACATCAAAAGGCCAATAATGATACCGTTGAGTACTTTAAACCGTTGGCGTTCAGCTCGATCGAGACCGAAAATGTGATTGAAGAAAAGGTCAATAAGGAAACGGGAGAAGCCATCTATAAGAGAGCGGATTCGTCAAAAGATGCCATTATTCGTTATAAGGTCACTCCGCGTACCAATTACACCTATTATTTCTTTACTCCTGTATCTTTGATCCAAAACCAAGATTACTCGGTTTTACTCAATAATAAATGGTTGCTCAATGCTAAAATTTTCACGCAAAGACAAATTTGGCAGTTGACAGATCAAACTGAAAACCAAGAAACCGTTATTGAATTTAGATTTAGAACAGACCACATCGATATGAGCAATGCAGGTGTTTATCGCGCCGACGTTGATCAGATTCAACAGGTATTAGAAAACCGGAAGAAACAAGGTTTACAAGTAACCAAGTTTTCAAATACCCATATTGTTGGTGATGTGTCTATCACAGATGATAGTAACTATATGATGACTTCTATTCCATACAGCGATGGCTGGAAAGTGAAAGTGGATGGAAAGTTTGTCAAAACCGAAAAAGCATGGAATGCATTCTTATCCTTCCCAATCTCAAAGGGAAATCATAAGGTTGAATTCGTCTTTAGACAAAAAGGCGTGATCCTGGGTGCTTTATTATCTATTGTTTCTGTTGCTTACCTCGTCATTCAAATGAGACGAAGCAGAAGTGATGAAGGGCAATAAGGAGCGAGAGTATCAAAAACTGTTATAAGCACAAAAAAAGATCGCATCCAATTGGATGCGATCTTTTTTTATATGATCCGCACTTGCGAACGATTAATTATTAGAAATCTTGCGTTTCAAGATGACGGCTCCTGATAGGATGGCAACGCCGATCAAGATAACACCAGTAGCGACTGCTTCACCTGTTTTCGGAAGGAATGTCTTGCGACCTCCGTTTGAAGTTGTGGTGCCAGAATCACCTGGGTTACCAGGTTTGGTCGTAGTCGTTGTTGGCCCCTCTGGCGTTGTTGTCGTAGTCGGCGTAGGCCCTGGTTTTTCAGACGTAGTTGTAGTCGTCGTAGTAGTTGTAGTGGTTGTCGGCGTAGGTTTTGGACCTTCCGTCGTTGTTGTTGTAGTTGTTGGCTCTTGAGTCGTCGTAGTCGTTGTTGTAGGTTCTTCAGTTGTTGTTGAAGTTGTTGTTGACTCTGGAGTTGTTGTAGTGGTAGTAGGTGTAGGTTCCTCAGTTGTTGTCGTAGTCGTTGTTGGCTCTTGAGTCGTCGTAGTAGTTGTTGTCGGCTCTTGAGTCGTTGTAGAGGTTGTTGTCGTAGTAGTAGTTGTAGTGGTTGTCGTAGTCGTTGTCTGTTCTTTTGGATTGACGATCGTCTTCGTAACCTTATGATCCTTACCAAAATCTTCAGCATTTACGACGGTGTCAGCCTCCTTGATCGTATAACCCGCAGGGGCCTCGGTTTCTGTTAAGATGTATTTATCTTTTAAGAGCGCATTAACCGTAATATCTCCGTTCTCATCTGTAACGTATTCCCCAATCACTTGGTTGTTGGCTTGACGAACGATTTTAAACTTAGCTCCAGCAAGTGGCTGACTTTCATCGTTTACCTTGTGGACATGAATTGTAAAGACATAACCGACACCAGATCCTCCTGCGACTTGGACAGCGGCTGTGTTTGTCACATCTTTTGTTTCAAACTGCTTTCCTTTAAGGGTAGCATCGTTTTTAAGAAGTTCCCCGTCTACAGGCTCGTAATTTAAGCGAACATCATAATCAATCCGATATTGATCGTTTTCGCTAATGTCCCCCAGATTGACAACAAAAGATTGACCATCTTCACTGATGGTAACAGGGTGTTGATCCGTTACATCAACACGATTTGAAAAGACCCATTCACCTGCTTCAAATGAGAACTTCCCTTTGATGACTTTGATGCTGTCTTTTACATAGGAAGCATTTGTAAATCTCAAATGATCTTCAATAGTGACTTCTTTGATATTTTGTTTACTTTTATTAACAGAAATAGTATAGGTGACTGTTTTATGGTCGTTGTCATTCACCCAACTAGTTTTTGATAATGGAGTTGGGTTACCGTCTCCGACTCCTTTAAAGGTAACCTTCCCGCCGATCTTGGTTTCTCCATTGACGGTAATTTCAACAGGGACTTCCCCTTGTTGAGGGTGTTTCTTAAAGTCGATCCGCGCATAGAAGAAGAAGGATCCCTGGGTATCTGAGTGTTTTTCGACATAGTCAGTGTAAGTCAATGACAATTTCTTATTGTCTTTGTCAACCGTTGCGTGGGCAATGACCTCATTCGTATTGACATCACGAATTTCAAAACTTTGCGACGTAATGATCAAAGCATCTGGAACGGTGAGATCAGTCGTATCACCTTTTTTGACATTCTTACCAGCTAAGTCGAAATCAGCATTGATACGAAATGTTGCCCATTGTCCTAATTCCCAATCAAGGTTGCCACCTTCATTATTGGTAACTTTGATATTTTTGATTGTATCGACCAATTTTCCGCTTACTGTCACTCCAGGAGTTTCTGCTGAAGTGCGATTCAGACCTAAAGCGAAAAGCATGGCCACTAAACAAAGGACAAATGAGAAAATTTTGATATTCCTATTCTTCATCTTATCTTCCCTTTTCATAAAAAAATTAGTGCCTAATCATCAATACCTGATTACTTTTAACGATATGGACCTTTCAAATCCTATCTGTTGGTAATTAGAATTGAGTGCTGAGACACGACCTCCATTAAATAATTTTATAGGGTAAAATATTTTACTTTTAAAATTATTCCCTACACAGGGAATTATAGCAAAAATAATAATTGGCTTCAAGCTAAAATCGGTGAAATTAGGTGTTTTTAAGCTGTTTCATTAACTTTCACTTTCTTTTAGAAAACAACCATGAAAGTATCATATAATTTACAAATAATGAAGGTGAAAAAGGAGGTTTTTACTCAAAAAATACGAATAGTAGTATAGGGGAGACGCTAGGGCAAAGTGATGGTATAATAGAAGAGATGGAAACTATTTAGATAAAAGAGGAATTATGATGACAAAAATTCGCGGATTTGAGCTTGTATCAAGCTATACCAATCAGGACTTACTGCCAAAACGGGAAACGGCCCACGCGGCTGGTTACGACTTAAAGGTGGCAGAGCGCACGGTGATTGCTCCAGGGGAAATCGTCCTCGTGCCAACTGGGGTCAAGGCCTATATGCAAGCGGGTGAAGTGCTTTATCTTTACGATCGCTCGTCCAACCCTCGCAAAAAAGGCCTGGTCTTGATCAACTCTGTGGGGGTCATTGATGGAGACTACTATGGCAATCCAGGAAATGAAGGCCATATCTTTGCTCAGATGAAAAATATTACCGACCAGGAAGTTGTTCTTGAAGTTGGTGAACGTGTGGTTCAGGCTGTCTTTGCTCCTTTCTTAATTGCAGATGGAGATGAGGCGGATGGCGTGCGGACTGGTGGATTTGGGTCAACAGGGAAATAGAGGAATAAAATGGCAGACTATTTATTAGTTGTAGACATGCAGTCAGATTATGTTGCTGTAGGAAAAGCATATCATGAAGAACTGACTGCAGCTGTAAATGACAAAATTGCTACCTATCCTAGCGAACGAGTTATCTATATTCTCAATCGTTTTTTCTGGGAGAGAAAAGATAGAAAGAAGAAATTTGCGACCGGCTTGCTGGTTGTATCTTCTCGTATTTTTGAGAAGCGTCGGGCTTCTTGTTTTACTAATCCAGATTTAAAAGATTTTTTAGAGGGAAACGGTGCTAAAAGCATAGAGTTTATAGGGGTAGATGGCAATAGCTGTGTCAAGGCTTCCGTTTTGGCAGCTGTCAAGGAGAATTATCAGGTTTCTGTTGATTTGTCTGCTGTCGGAGTTGCCAACCAGAAGAAATTTCAAAATACATTGTATAAGTGGCGCTCTATAGGAGTCGCAGTAGAAGGAGAATCATCATAGCTAAAAAAAAATCAACTTTTATTTGTCAAAATTGTGCTTACAACTCACCCAAATATCTAGGTCGCTGTCCAAACTGTGGGTCTTGGTCTTCTTTTGTTGAGGAAGTTGAGGTCGCCGAGGTTAAGAATGCGCGTGTGTCCTTGACGGGTGAAAAGACCAAACCCATGAAATTAGCTGAGGTGACTTCTATCAATGTGCATCGAACTAAGACGGAGATGGAGGAGTTTAACCGAGTGCTTGGTGGCGGGGTTGTGCCAGGAAGTCTCGTCCTCATCGGTGGGGATCCTGGGATTGGGAAATCGACCCTCCTCCTTCAAGTATCGACCCAGTTGTCTCAAGTGGGAACGGTTCTCTACGTCAGTGGAGAGGAGTCAGCCCAGCAGATTAAGTTACGAGCAGAGCGCTTGGGGGATATCGACAGTGAGTTTTACCTCTATGCTGAGACTAATATGCAGAGCGTGCGAGCAGAAGTGGAGCGAATCCAGCCTAACTTCCTCATCATCGACTCGATTCAGACCATTATGTCTCCTGAGATTTCAGGGGTGCAGGGATCAGTCTCTCAGGTGCGCGAGGTGACGGCTGAGCTCATGCAACTGGCCAAGACCAATAACATTGCTATCTTTATCGTAGGGCATGTGACCAAGGAAGGAACCTTGGCAGGACCTCGGATGCTGGAGCACATGGTGGATACGGTTCTCTACTTTGAAGGGGAGCGCCACCATACCTTCCGGATCCTGAGAGCGGTCAAGAACCGCTTTGGCTCGACCAATGAGATTGGGATTTTCGAAATGCAATCAGGTGGCTTGGTCGAGGTTCTCAATCCTAGTCAGGTCTTTCTGGAAGAACGTTTGGATGGTGCGACCGGATCCTCTATCGTGGTTACCATGGAGGGGACACGTCCGATTCTAGCTGAAGTGCAGGCCTTGGTGACTCCGACCATGTTTGGGAATGCCAAGCGGACGACAACAGGGCTGGATTTTAACCGGGCTAGTCTCATCATGGCGGTGCTAGAAAAACGAGCGGGCTTGCTCCTCCAAAATCAAGATGCATATCTCAAGTCTGCTGGTGGTGTCAAATTAGATGAGCCTGCCATTGACCTAGCGGTTGCAGTTGCTATTGCCTCGAGCTACAAGGATAAGCCAACCAATCCTCAGGAGTGTTTCGTCGGAGAGTTGGGCTTGACAGGAGAAGTCCGTCGAGTCAACCGGATCGAACAGCGGATCAATGAAGCTGCCAAACTTGGTTTTACCAAGATTTATGTTCCGAAAAATTCTCTGACGGGGATCACGACACCATTAGGGATCCAAGTGGTCGGTGTGAGTACACTGTCTGAAGTCTTGAAGAAAGTATTTCAATAGTAGAAAAGTCTTAAACGGGAAGTTTAAGACTTTTTTCAGATGTGACAGATGACAGGAGGTCCCCTCTGACAGAAAGGATCAGATGTGGTAAAATAATAGATGATTTGAATTTCAAAGGAATAAAGGAGAGACCATGTCTTATTTTGATAATTTTTTAACAGCCAACCAAGCTTATGTGGCGCTACATGGAGACCTCCGTCTGCCGATTAAGCCCAAAACACAAGTCGCTATCGTGACCTGTATGGATTCTCGTCTTCATGTGGCGCCTGCACTAGGGCTGGCTCTTGGAGATGCTCATATTTTGCGGAATGCTGGAGGGCGCGTGACAGAGGACATGATCCGGTCTTTGGTCATCTCCCAGCAGCAGATGGGCACCCGTGAAATTGTGGTCTTGCACCATACAGACTGTGGCGCTCAGACCTTTGAAAACGAGGGCTTCCGTCAGCATCTCAAGAAAGAACTGGGAGTGGATGTGGGAGATCGCGATTTCCTACCCTTTCAAGATATTGAAGAAAGCGTCCGTGAGGATATGGAGCTTTTAAAATCT
Organism: Streptococcus sp. HMSC072G04; assembly: GCF_001813295.1. Lineage (GTDB taxonomy): Bacteria > Bacillota > Bacilli > Lactobacillales > Streptococcaceae > Streptococcus. The sequence continues at coordinate 7,853 of NZ_KV812035.1, read as the reverse complement.
TCTCCTTTGATTCCAGAGGATGTGATTATTTCAGGAGCTGTGTATGATGTCGATACCGGTTTGATCTCAGAAGTGAAATAAGTATATAGAAGAGTATAAGAAGAAAGAACGATCTCTGTTTTCCTGTATTCTTCTTTTTTGCTGTAAAAAAAGTGAACTAAATAGGAAAAAATATGACAATTTAGCACAAATTATTAAAAAATATGTAGTATAATATGACATTTTAACAAGAGTATTACATTTCAATTTCAACAGATTGACTCTCGATGTCAAGGATGTTACAATTTTATTTGTATCATGGAATCATGAAATATGAAAAAGGAGATCCTATACATGAAGGATGTATTTAATAAGCGTCAGCGCTTTTCATTGCGAAAATATAGCGTTGGGGTTTGTTCAGTTCTTTTAGGAACGGCACTCTTTGCTGCAGGAGCTCAATCTGCGTCAGCGGATGAAGCAACAGCAGCCTCTGAATCTGCGGGAACAGCAGCTTCAGAAGCAGCGCAACCTGCTACATCAGAGTCAAGTCAAGCAGAAGCACCAGCGGCTTCTAAGGCATACGGGGAAGGGGCATCAGTTCCAAAAATTGACCTTTCTGGGACTACTGCTACAACTTCAGAAACACCAGCTTCAGCGACTGAAAAAACTGAGGCAGCTGCAACACCAGCTGCTACAGAAAATAAGGTGGCGACAGCTGAAACTAAAAGAACTGAAGAAGCTTCAAAACCACTAAACGTTGGTTCATTGCCAGAAATCGCTCTACCAACAGCGAAAAAGGCAGAAAGCAGCTCTAAACCAGCTTCTACCACAGCACAACCTACTGCAACCAGTGCCGCGGCAAGTGAAAACTCAGAAGCACCAGCTGCAAGTGAAACATCAGAAGAAACTCCTGTGGCTCTCAATCATACAGTGAATCCAACTTCACTTCGTGGTACAGGAACTACTGTAGCAGATCGGGCAACGACTGAAGATCGTAGTGCAACACTTGATCGCGCTGCAACTGATATGACAAATGCAGGAGCTTTAGCCGTCAGCAACCGTCGTCGTGGTAAACGTGATTTGACAGACCATAATGTGACACCGATTGATGTTGTAACGACCATTGCTTCGAATGTTTCTGCTAACCCTGACATGACAGATCCTAACGGAGCATCTGTGCACTCTCAAACAACTCCAGCTGGTTACCAAGCTAAAGAAGGTGACGTCTATACTTATGGTATCTGGAATCTTACAAAATACAATGAGCGTTACAACACAAACTACTATGCACGTGCGTATAAAAGCTTTGATGCTTCAACAGATACCACAGTTGAATTGATTGATAAGAATACTGGTAATATTGTTGAAACACACACAATTACTGCAACTAGTGGTATTCAAAAATTCACTACAACAGGTCAGAAATCTAATAAAGAGTTGACATTACAAGTGGATTACCAAGCAGGTGCTGGTCAAGGACCTGGTAAGACAGACCAACCATTCATTCAAATGGGATTTGAAGTTGGATCAGAGATTCAAGCTTTAGTAGCTGCTGGTCATAACCTGACTCCAGCTGAACAAGCTCGTTTTGATGCTGTTTATGCAGCACGTAACTCAAACGATATTATCAATGTGGTTGAACCTGTTTATAATGGTCGTCAAGTTACGGATACAAACTTTAAGATTCCTACCAATGTTGAAAAGACTACTTACTATAAACTTGTTGACAAGGCAAACCCTACCTATAAAGCAACTGGTAAGTCTGTTACAACTCCGGACTATAAAGAAAATGGAAGTGAAACTGAGTTAGCCAAATATACTCTGAAAGCGATGGAAGGTCAAAACTTCACAGCTTCTGGAGAACGTCAATTTACAAAGACTGAAAAACTCACGGATAAAATTACTAGAGAAACAGCTTATACCCTATATCAAACAGCTGATCCAGATACAACTTCTGGTTATGTAAGCCGTCCTTACACCGTTGGTACCAAATTCATGGATGCTGAGCGTGCTGGGATTAAACGTATCAAGGAAATCGTTGGTGAAGATGGATCTGTAGTGGTTCGTGTTTACCTACTAGATCCAAAACAACAAAGCAAACGTTCAGATGGCACTTTGAACACTGATGGCTATATGTTGCTAGCAGAAACGGCACCAATTAAGCCGGGTGAAGCAAATACTAAAGAACTAGTTGTTAAGAAATCACCTCTTAATACAATAGCTTTCACTGGTACTGACGGCGTTAATCATCCAAATGGTAAGACAGTTCCGTTCGATTTCCAATGGGCTGCTAACTACACTCCGTATAAGACAGTCTTTGTTCCTTTCTTGGGAGACAATATCGGTCACCTTTCACCAAATTCACAATTGGAACGTGGAGTAGGAGGTATTGGTACCAACGTTGACTTGCTCAACTCCTTGACACCATACAAACAACCAATCTACTACTATGACAAGACAGAAACTATCAAGGTAAAACCTGAGGTTGAAAAACAACTGGAAGGTCGTGTGCTAGTTGATGGTGAATTTAACTTCAAGATTAAAGAAGTGAGCAAAAATAAATCACTTCCTTCATATGAACAAGAAGTCACAAATAAAGATGGTAAAGCATCCTTCCCAGAATTATCATTCAAAGAAGAAGGTACTTATACCTACACTATCACTGAATTAAAAGGTTCTGACAAGGATGTCGACTACGATGCCATGGAAGTAACCATGACTGTAAAGGTTACGAAAAATGCTGCGGGTGATTTAGAAGCTTCAGTTAAATACAGTGGTACTGGTGGATTCGCTTCAAGTGCAGATGATAAAGTCTTCAACAACTATGTTGTAGCTCCAGTTAAGACGAAATTTGACTTCAGCAAGGCTCTTGCAGGTCGTGAGTTGAAAGCTGGTGAATTCAACTTTGTATTGAAAGATGCAGATGGTAAGACTCTTCAAACAAAGACAAACACTAAAGAAGGTGTTGTAGCCTTTGATGACTTGACCTTTGACAATACTCAAGTTGGTACTCACAAATACACTGTAGAAGAAGTTATCCCAGAAAATAAAGAAGCTGGTATGACTTACGATACAATGAAGGCTGAAGTGACCATCACTGTTACGAAGGAAGGTCACGTTCTTAAAGCAACGAACACTCTTCCATCAGATACAGAGTTCAACAATACCTTCACTCCAGGTGCGGTGAAAGTTAACCTTGACTTTGATAAATCACTTTCAAACGGTACTTTGAATGCTGGTGATTTCAGCTTTACCTTGACTGGTGATAACAATGTTAATGAAACTGTAACCAACAAAGCTAACGGTAAGATTAACTTTAGCGAATTGTCATTTGATAAAGAAGGTGTCTACAACTACACTGTTAAAGAAGTGAAAGGCAACAAGGCCGATGTAGACTACGATGAAATGACAATCGGCGTGAAAGTGACCGTTACGAAAGATGCTGCAACAGGTCTCTTGAGTGCCAAGACTGAAATGACTTCAACAGGTGGTGAAGCAACTGGTAAGGATGACAAGACATTCAACAACCACGTTGTGGCTCCTGTGACTGCTCAATTCGACTTCAGCAAGGCTCTTGCAGGTCGTGACTTGAAAGCCGGCGAATTTAGCTTTGTATTGAAAGACAAAGATGGTAAAGTCCTTCAAACAAAACAAAACGATGCTAGCGGACGTGTTCGTTTCGATGCCTTGACATTTACAAATGCTCAAGTGGGTGACCACAAGTACACTGTAGAAGAAGTTCAAGGTTCTGAAGCAGGTATGACTTATGACCCAATGAAAGCGAACGTAACAGTAACTGTTACGAAGTCAGGTCATGCGCTTACTGCTGTTGCAACTCTTCCAACAGATACAGAGTTCAACAATACCTTCACACCTGCTGCTACACAAGCTCAATTCAAGTTCACTAAACGTCTTGAAGGTAAAGCACTTGAAGCAGATGCCTTCACATTCGAATTGCTTGAAAATGGCAATGTGATCCAAACCAAGAAAAACAAAGCTGACGGATCTATCACATTTGATGCGATTGAATACAACGCTGTAGGTGAACACACTTACACTGTGCGTGAAAAAGCTGGAACAGATACAAACATCGACTACGATCCAATGAACGCAGTCGTAACCGTTAATGTAACCAAAAATGCAGCTACAGGTCTCTTGAGTGCAGCAGTTACAATGCCTGAAGATACTGAATTCAACAACTATGTGGTATCTCCAGTTGTAACGAAATTTGACTTCACTAAGAAATTGGCTGGTCGTGAATTGAAAGCCGGTGAATTCAGCTTCGTATTGAAAGATGCTGCTGGTAACGAAGTTGAAACAGTGAAAAATGATGCTGCTGGTAACGTAACCTTCTCAGAATTGTCATTCGACAATACGAAAGTTGGTACTCATACGTATACAGTAGAAGAAGTGATTCCTGCAGACAAAGAATTTGGAATGACTTACGACCAAATGAAAGCAACTGTTACAGTTGAAGTTGCCAAGAACGGTCACTCATTGACAACTGTTACAAACGTTACATCAACTGGTGGTAAAGATGCCAACGGTAAGGCTACTGATGGTACTGCAGATAAAGAATTCAACAACAAAGTCACTCCTCCAGAAACTCCAGAATTCCAACCCGAAAAATTTGTCGTTTCTAAAGAGAAATATGACATCACTGGTAACAAGTTGATGGATGACGACGATGAGTTGACAAATGAATACACTGAAACAAATGCAGATCCATATGTAGACAAGACAAACAACAACGAACCAGAAAACTTGAATACTAAGACAGTTAAACGTGGTTCTAAATTGGTTTACCAAGTATGGCTTGATACGACTAAATTCACTGAAGCGAACAACATCCAATACGTTGGTGTATCTGATACATACGACGCTGATAAATTGGACGTTAATGCAGCGGACATCAAAGCATATGATTCAGTAACTGGTGCAGAAGTAACCAATAAATTCGACATCAAAGTTGAAAATGGTACGATCACTGCAACTTCTAAAGACGAATTTATCAAAGATAAAGTAAATGCTCCTGTTATCGACACAACTAAGTTTGAGTTTGGACGTTACTATAAATTTGATATCCCAGCAACTGTTAAAGAATCTGTTAAAGCTGGTGCTGATATTGAAAATACAGCCAACCAAACAGTTCACGTTTACAACCCAGTAAGCAAGACAGTTGAAAAACCGGAAAAACCAACACAAAAACGTGTCAACAGCGTTCCAGTTCCAGTGGAAATGAACTTCACGAAACGTTTGGAAGGTCGTGAACTTCAAGCCAACGAATTCGAATTCGTATTGAAGAAAGACGGCGTTGAAGTTGAGCGCGTGAAGAATGACGCTGCTGGTAAGATCGTCTTCAAGACTCTCGAGTTTGGTCGCGATGATCTTGGTAAGACATACAACTACACAGTAGAAGAAACTCCTGGTACAGATGCAACTGTCAAATACGACACAATGGTTGCTACTGTTAAAGTGGTTGTTTCACACGATGGTACAGCTAAAGCAATCGTTGCCAACGTAACAGACGCTGCTGATAAAGAATTTAACAACCGTGTAACAC
>NZ_KV812035.1:483-2211 GCF_001813295.1 Streptococcus sp. HMSC072G04 | reverse complement strand
CCCATATGCGGACGATGCATCAAACAACGAAGCAGAAAACTTGAATACTAAGACTGTTGAACGTGGTTCTAAATTGGTTTACCAAGTATGGTTGGATACAACTAAATTTGACGCAGCTAACAAGGATAACATCCAAACAGTAGGTATTTCAGATAACTATGATGAAGCCAAATTAAATCTTAATGCGGCTGACATCAAAGCTTACGACTCTGTAACAGGTGCAGAAGTAACAGATAAATTCGATATCGCTGTCAACAACGGTGTGATCACTGCTAACTTGAAAGCTGGCTTCACGAAGTCACTTGGCGATGCAGAAAACACACAAGTCATCGACACAACTAAATTCGAATTCGGACGTTACTACAAGTTCGATATTCCAACAACAGTGAAAGACGATGTGGTAGCTGGTGCAGATATCGAAAATACTGCGGCTCAAGTTGTAAACTATTACAACCCAACTACTAAGAAAGTTGAAAAACCTGAAAAACCAACTGAAAAACGTGTCAACAATGTTCCAATCTCAGTAGAATTTAACTTCACTAAGAAATTGGAAGGTCGTGCTCTTAAAGCTAACGAATTCACATTCGAGTTGAAAGACAGCGACAATGTTGTGATTGCGACTGCAACCAACGACGCAAACGGTAACTTCAAGTTCACTCCAGTTGATTATACAAACAAAGCTGGTGAAACGGTTACTGCCCTTAAATACAAGAAGGGTCAAGAAGGTACTTACACTTACACTGTAACAGAGGTTAAGGGTACAGACGCAACTGTTGAGTACGACACAATGGCTGCAGTTGTAACTGTTACTGTTTCTCATGATGGTACAGCGAAGGCCTTGATCACAAATGTGACAGAACCAGCTGATAAAGAATTCAATAACACAGTTCGTCCTCCAGAAGAACCTAAGTTCCAACCAGAGAAATACGTTGTTTCTAAAGCGAAATTCGATATTACAGGTACTAAGCTCGTTGATGACGATTCTGAATTGACAGATAAATATGGTGAAACAAATACAAATCCATATGTCGATACAACTGCCAACAACGAAGATGAAAACTTGAATACGAAACCAGTTGAACGTGGTCAAAAACTTTACTACCAAGTATGGTTGGATACAACTAAATTCTCAGCAACTAACAAAGAAAATATCCAAACAGTAGGAATCACAGATAACTACGACAAGGATAAATTGACTGTTAATGCTTCAGATATCAAGGTTTACGATTCAGTTACTGGTGCAGATGTTACGACGAAATTCGATATCTCTGATAACAATGGTGTTCTGACAGCTAACCTGAAAGAAGGCTTCACGAAGTCACTTGGCGACGCTGAAAATACTCAAATCATTGATACTACTAAGTTTGAATTTGGACGCTACTATAAATTTGATATCCCAGCAACAGTGAAAGACGATGTTGTAGCTGGTGCAGATATTGAAAACAAGGCAGCACAAGTTGTTAACTACTACAACCCAGTAAGCAAGACTGTTGAAAAACCAAACAAACCAACTGAAAAACGTGTTAACAGTGTTCCAATCTCAGTAGAATTCAACTTCACTAAGAAATTGGAAGGCCGTGAACTGAAAGCTGGCGAATTCACATTCGAGTTGAAAGACAGTGACAATGTTGTGATTGCAACTGCAACCAATGATGCAGCTGGTAAGATCAAGTTTGCCCCAGTAGATTACACAAATAAAGCTGGTGAAACGGTTACTGCCCTTAAATA
>NZ_KV812035.1:0-383 GCF_001813295.1 Streptococcus sp. HMSC072G04 | reverse complement strand
GTAACTGTTACTGTTTCTCATGATGGTACAGCCAAAGCCTTAATCACAAACGTGACAGAACCAGCTGATAAAGAATTCAATAACACAGTTCGTCCTCCAGAAGAACCTAAGTTCCAACCAGAAAAATATGTTGTTTCTAAAGAGAAATACGATATCACAGGTGACAAGCTCGTTGATGATGATAAAGAGTTAGCAGACAAGTACGCAGATACCAATGCGGACCCATATGCGGACAATACCATCAATAATGAAGTGGAAAACTTAAATACTAAGACTGTTGAACGTGGATCAAAATTAGTTTACCAAGTATGGTTGGATACAACTAAGTTTGACGCAACTAACAAGGACAACATCCAATCAGTAGGAATCTCAGATGACTACGA
>NZ_KV812034.1 GCF_001813295.1 Streptococcus sp. HMSC072G04 | reverse complement strand
CAAACCACCCGTTTGACGGGTGGTCATGATTTATCAAACTTCACTTCCTCAAGTAAGTACTCGATGAATTTTTCTCCCATTTTTGAGAGGGCTGTTTTTTCATGTTTGATGTAGACCAGCTCGATTGGGTCTTCGATATCAAGGGGAATGGAGACGATGTTATTTCCGTTGAGATTGCTGTTGAGGATCCCGGTCGCAATGGTGTAGCCATCCAGACCAATCAAGAGATTAAAGAGAGTCGCTCGGTCACTGACGACGATGGATTTCTTATGATGCTCTTGAGAGAGGATCTCTTCTGAGAAGTAGAAGGAGTTGTGGGTCCCTTGGTCATAGCTAAGGTATGGGAAATCTTCCAGATCAGATAAGTGGACGATCTCTTTCTTGGCAAGAGGATTGGTCTTGCTGACAAAGATATGAGGCTGGGCTGTAAAGAGGTGGGTAGCAACCAGGTGATTATCATCCAACATCTTAGAGAGGACATCTCGGTTGTAGCTATTCAAAAAGAGTACGCCAACCTCGCTTCGGAAATTCTTAACGTCATCGATGATCTCCCAAGTCCGCGTCTCCCGTAGGAAGAGCTCGTATTTTTCCATGTCGCTTTTCTTGAGGAGAGAAACGAAGGCCTCAACCACGAAGGCGTAGTGCTGTGAAGAGACGCTGAAAAGCTCACGAGAGCCCACAGGATTTTTATAGCGCTCGGACAAGAGGTCGATCTGCTCCACCACCTGGCGGGCATAAGAGAGGAACTCCATCCCATCGCGGGTCAAAGTGATCCCTTTAGGATTCCGGATAAAGATTTCAATCCCCATCTCATTTTCCAAGTCCTTGACGGCATTGGAAAGGCTAGGTTGCGTGATGAAGAGTTGTTTTGCGGCCTCATTCATAGAGCCGGTTTCGACGATTTTGATAATGTATTGTAATTGTTGTATTCTCATGCTTTTATTTTAACATAAAAGAGCGCGTTTTTCCCGTAAAATATGGTCTTTCAAGGACTGTATGAGAGAATAAGACAGGCTGAGGTAGGTAATAGGAAGTAGGCTAGATCGAATAATTAAAAATAGGAAATTGGAAACAAAATCTCCATCTGGGGACTGATTTTGATGGAAAAATACAGTTTTGCCTTGATTAAGGGGGGAGCTGATTGATAGAATGGTAAAAAATTGATTGAGGAGATCTTATGAAAAAACTCGTTTCCTGGTATAAGAAAAAGGATAAGGGATTGGAAACCCATTTCACAGCCGGTCTGTTGCAGATCAATTTTGTGACCAATGCACTAATTCTATTAGCCTTTTACATTTATTTTGTTGTTAGTGAATCGCTCTATGCAATAAAGGATCCATTCATTCAATTTAGTGTTTGGGAGATCGTTTCCTTTACGATGAAGATCTTGCCCTATGGTCTAACCATAGCCCTCTTTGTTCCCAATATTTTTGTAATTATCTATGGGATCGGTCGGTGGTCTAGCCTCCAGTTCAAAGAAGCTGAGGAAGAAGCTCTCAAAGATCCGGATTTGTTTGAAGATAGAATTCCAAAGGAAGGAGAAGAGACAAGTGAAGATGACGCATTTCTTATGAAGGAAAGGCAAGAATCACCTAGTCCTAAGCCTAGCAAAAATAAAAAGCAACAGCCTACAATTGTTCTTTGGTTTGGTCTCTTTGGTTGCTTTCTCGAAGCGATTTTCATTTTCATTGTCAAGGATATGACTTTTTACGATTGGAGTGAGAGTTTGATCAATTCTCAGAAACATGCCTTGATCTGGTCTGGCGCCTATCCGACCTTCTTTACACTGGCAGCTCTTACTTTACTAGCCTTGATTATCTATTCCTACCGAGATGCGAATTCACTCTCGCCACTAGCAAATGTTTTCTGCATCAGTGGCATTCTAGGAGGAGTGGTTCTTCTCTTAGTTTTTGATAATCAACTGCAGGTAGCAAGTTTTCACACCTTTTTCTTATTGATCTATTCCTTCCATCTCTTGTGGGTTCGTATCAAGGAGTGGCAGCAAGATCGAACAGAGATAAGCTATGAGAATCGTCTACTTCAATGGCTCCATCGGCTCTTAAACAAGTCGCGTAACTGGCCTTGGCTAGCGGTCCTAATCGCTCTTCCAACCCTTGCCCTTGTTGTCCTTGTTCTCATGCTCTTTGGGCAGCAACCGGATTCCATGATCAAGGCCTGGACCAATACAGCTGACTGGGCCTTCTCACAGAAGATCCCCCCTCAAAATCTCATCATTGATGAGCATTATCTCTGTACGGTTGCGGCTGGTGGCCATGAAAATGTTGTCAAGCCCCAGCGGATGGGCGTCCGCCACGGTCATCCAGTCGTTGTCAATCGCCAGCTCTGTATCGCCAATGCCTTTGAACAGGTACTAGAAGAAAAGACGCCGCGATTCCATCGCTTCTTGCGTCGCAATTACGACCGCTATGGCTATCCTTTTGCCAAACATATCAAGAAGAAATGGGCTATGGATGTCATTTACTATCTGATGAAGCCCCTGGAATGGATCTTCTTGTTGGTTCTCTACTTGGTCGATCGCAATCCAGAAAACCGAATTGCTATGCAATACATCAAGCCGATCCCAGAAGATTTTGACCCCCATAAAGTTTCCTGAGTTACTGATTTTACTTGACAAGCGAGAAGGAGCGCGATATAATGAGACAAATTTAACCTTTAAGAGGTCCAGAGAGGCCTGCAAGGAAAGACAGAAAAAAGATCAGCGGACGGTGTCTAGCTGATCATTTGTAGGGCCTTGCTTTTGCGAGGTCTTTTTTGCTGAAAGAAAGAAGAGGATATCAATGGTCAGTGACAGTTGTAAAAAACGCTTTGGCAAAATCATGATGGAGGAGATGGAGCTGGTTGCTCAAGAAGAGATCGCTCCGCGCATCTATTCCATGATCTTAAAGGGGGAAATGGTGGAGCAGATGCTGCCAGGTCAATTCCTTCATATCCGCGTACCTGATGGGTCTAAGCTCCTTCGCCGTCCGATTTCAATTTCTGAGATTGATCCTGAGACACAGACGTGTCACTTGATCTATCGCATCGAAGGTGGGGGGACAGCTATCTTTTCCCAATTGCCAATCGGTAGCAAACTCAGTGTCATGGGGCCTCAGGGAAATGGCTTTGATCTCACCAATCTCGGCCAAGGTCAGAAAGCCTTGATCATCGGTGGCGGGATTGGTGTTCCTCCTTTGGTCCAAGTGGCCAAACAACTCCATGAGCAAGGCGTGGAAGTTGAAGTGGTTGTCGGCTTTGCGACCAAAGAAGCCGTCATTTTGGAAGAAGAGCTTTCTCAGGTTGCTCATGTCACTGTAACGACAGACGATGGGACTTATGGCACTAAGGGCTATGTCTCTACGGTCATTGATCAGATGGACCAGGAGTTTGACGCTATCTATTCTTGTGGAGCACCTGGCATGCTCAAATATGTCAATACCAAATTCCATGATCATCCCCGCGCCTACATTTCTATGGAATCGCGTATGGCCTGTGGGATGGGGGCTTGCTACGCCTGTGTGGTGCATTTGGAAAATGAAAGCCAAGCAGCCAATAAGCGCGTGTGTGAAGACGGACCGGTCTTTGAAACCGGTACGATTGTGATGTAGGAGGACCTTATGACAGCAAATCGACTAGCCGTATCCTTACCCGGTTTAGACTTGAAAAACCCGATTATTCCGGCATCTGGCTGTTTTGGCTTCGGTCAGGAATATGCCAAATACTATGACTTAGACCTGCTTGGATCCATCATGATCAAGGCGACGACTGCTGAGGCTCGTTTTGGAAATCCAACGCCACGTGTCGCTGAGACTCCTGCTGGCATGCTCAATGCCATTGGGCTTCAAAATCCAGGTGTAGATGTGGTCCTTGCAGAGAAACTCCCTTGGTTGGCTCAACATTATCCAGATCTACCGATTATTGCCAATGTAGCTGGCTTCTCCAACGAAGAGTATGCGACGGTATCAGGCAAGATCTCGCAAGCGCCAAATGTCAAAGCGATTGAACTCAATATCTCTTGTCCAAATGTAGACCATGGGAATAATGGTCTCTTAATCGGGCAGGTTCCTGAGTTGGCCTATGCGGCTGTGAAAGCAGCGGTAGAAGCGTCCTCAGTCCCTGTCTATGTCAAGTTAACGCCTAGTGTGGCAGACATTACGCAGGTCGCAAAAGCAGCAGAGGATGCAGGGGCGACTGGCTTGACCATGATCAATACCTTGGTTGGGATGCGCTTTGACCTCAAGACTGGTAAACCGATCATTGCTAATGGAACCGGAGGCATGTCGGGTCCAGCCGTTTTCCCAGTTGCTTTGAAACTCATCCGCCAGGTTGCCCAATCCACTAAACTTCCGATTATCGGAATGGGAGGTGTGGATTCAGCAGAAGCAGCTATTGAAATGATGATTGCAGGGGCCTCTGCGATTGGAGTTGGAACCGCTAATTTCACTGATCCTTATGCATGTCCAACCATCATCGAAGATCTGCCACAAGTCATGGATCGCTATGGTATTGATACCCTTGAGAACTTCCGGAAACATGTACGGGAAAATCTACTGTAAATCCTTGACTTTTCCCAAATATCGTACTACAATAATTAAAAACCTTTAAAGTAGTCCAGAGAGGCTCCTAAGGTCTAGACGGTGAATCATGGTAGTTGTTCCTACCTAATTTTCGTGTAACCTTGCCTCGGGCAAGGTTTTTTTGTAGATAAAATGATCAATCAAAAAAGGAGTAATCCATGCGTGAAGAACGTCCTATTATCGCCCTTGACTTCCCAGCTTTCGAGGATGTCAAACACTTTTTAGAGCATTTTCCAGAAGACGAAAAATTATTTGTAAAAATCGGAATGGAATTTTTCTATGCAGTTGGTCCTGAAATTGTACATTACCTCAAAGGGCTTGGACACAGTATTTTCCTTGATTTAAAATTGCATGATATCCCAAATACAGTCAAATCAGCTATGTCCGTACTGGGGACTTTCGGAGTAGATATGGTGACGGTCCACGCAGCCGGTGGTGTAGAGATGATGCGCGAAGCCAAGGCAGCTCTTGGTGAAGGAGCTAAATTGGTAGCCGTGACCCAGTTGACTTCTACCAGTGAAGAAGACATGCGTGATTGCCAAAACATCCAAACAACGGTCCAAGAATCTGTAGTTAATTATGCCCGCAAGGCCCAAGAAGCAGGCTTGGATGGCGTTGTCTGTTCAGCCCATGAAGTAGCCTTGATCAAGGATGCTACTTCATCAGACTTTGTCTGTGTCACACCAGGGATTCGTCCTGCTGGAGCTGAAATCGGCGACCAAAAACGGGTCATGACGCCACAAGAAGCCCATAAAATTGGATCTGACTATATTGTCGTTGGACGTCCAATCATCCAAGCGGAAAACCCATGGGACGCTTACCATGAAATTAAGAGACAGTGGAATAGTTTAGGGAAGCCCGATAGGGCCTTCCCTAAACTATTCACTAACCTGTAATGTTGTTATTTAAATCAATGATTGATTTAATTCGTATATGATTAAAATCGTAAAAAGGAGTCGTCATGTCATTAGCTAAAGATATTGCTAGCCATCTTTTGAAAATCGAAGCGGTTTATTTGAAACCAGAAGAACCTTTTACTTGGGCATCTGGGATCAAATCCCCTATTTATACAGATAACCGTGTAACTCTTGCTTATCCTGAAACGCGTACCTTGATCGAAAATGGATTTGTAGATAAAATCAAGGAAGCTTTCCCTGAAGTAGAAGTGATTGCAGGAACTGCAACTGCGGGGATTCCTCATGGTGCTATCATTGCAGACAAGATGAATTTGCCATTTGCCTACATTCGTAGCAAACCAAAAGACCATGGTGCTGGGAACCAAATTGAAGGCCGTGTTCCACAAGGTCAAAAGATGGTCGTAGTGGAAGATTTGATTTCTACCGGTGGGTCTGTCTTGGATGCTGTCGCAGCTGCCAAGCGTGAAGGAGCGGATGTCCTTGGTGTGGTAGCTATCTTCACCTACCAATTGGAGAAAGCCGATAAGAAATTTGCGGAAGCTGGCGTTCAACTTGAAACCTTGTCTAACTATACAGAATTGATTCATTTGGCAGAAGAACAAGGTTACATCACTTCTGAAGGTTTAGAGTTGTTGCACCGTTTCAAGGAAAACCAAGAAACTTGGCAAAATAAATAATTCAACTGAAGCGTTTCTAACGCTTCTTTTTTATACTCTTTTCACTAGTTGGTGGTTAACTTGATTCTCAAAGTAAAATCCGGTATGATAGTAGTAATTATTTTTATGGATGAAGAAAAACTATTTTTAAGGGAGAATAAGATGACAAAAAAAGATTATTTGCAAATGAAGAAGGAATTTAAAATTAGATTTACAATTAATATCGTCCTAGCCATATTCGCTAGTGCATTTTATATTAAGATATTACTCAGCAACTCTCGTGAAGTGCCATATTTTATAATTTGCATTGGAACTCTCATCTTCATCAATCGGTCATTGATTGCACCTGTTTTTTATAAGAAAAAAGCAGCTGAGGAGGAACACCCAGAATGGAAGAATTTATCAACAAAGGGGGTAGAAATTCCTCAGGAAGAAATTCAAAAACGAAATGGGATATCGATCCTATCTTTCATCATTGTAATTGTTGGATTCTTCATGTTATACAGACCAGCTCCAAAAACGGATGTAGGGACTGAGGTAATAAAAACTAATAGCGAGATCCAGTCTGTGCCAGAAAATTCGACAGAAAAGGGATCTAGCACGGTCTCCAATTTGACTCCGAAAGATGTTCAAACCTTACAAGAATTGAAAGAAGAAATCGAATCCAATGCCCCATCAGATTCAAATTCACTTGATCTTAATAAAGCAAAAGATCTTGCAGAAAAAGCACAGCAACAGAATTGGTTGAAAAGGGGAGAGTAAAAATTTTTTCAAGGGATTTGAAACCAACTAGTTTATTTGAAAGGGTAAAAAATCAATGACAGTAACAATATTCTGGCTTAGTTTGGGCATTCTGACCCTTATTTTCCTGATCATTCTGCTCATCTTTTACATCTTTTATCGTCGTGAAATAAAAGTGAAAACAGAATCAACCGAAAAAGTTCTGGGAGAAGTAGTTGCTTTTGATTCCAAAAATCAACTGCCTATTTCCCTGCCTGTGGTGGAGTATCAAGTCGAGGGTGAAAGATACCAAAAGACATTCACCTATGCTTATTTTAGGGAGACTTCTTCCAAATCTAGGCAGGCCAATGTTTTCGATAGAACCTATGTTCTTGGAGCCGGCAAAAATCTGGATTTGCGGATGATATTCCCAATCGGGTCTCCCATGACAGTCTTTTATAATCCAGTCGACCCACAGATTGGTTTTGTCGAACGATATGCCGGCTTAGTCGGTTTCTATAAAATCGGAATGATTCTAACGGTTGGGATTTATCTTGTTTTTTTATGTATTCTAATCCTAGTGTTTTAGGTTAGTTAAGGTTAAGAGTTAAAAATTGGTTGGATAAAATGAATGTACTCATAATTACCATTTTACAGTTGATGTTCACCCCAAAACAGCAGAAATGCTGTTTTTTTGATATAATGGACCTATGTTATCGAAAAGTAAACGTATTCTATTTGGGATGCTTCATGTTGTCATGTTGCTAGTGGTGTTTCACTGGTTCTTGATCAGTGTGACCTATCTGAGAGAGATTTCATGGCTAGCCATTTTAGGTGCTGGATTGCTATTTCTGCTAGCCTGTTTGAAACGCGATGGGCTAAAGAGTGCCTTTGCTTGGTTGACCCGGCACAAAAAAGGTTTCTTGCTTGGTGCCCTTGTCTTTCAGTTGATTGTCATGGTCTGTGCAGAGCTCTTTATCCGTAGGGATGCTGCGGTTGTTTTCAAAGGGGCTTTTGATCTTCTTAAGCAATCTTCCATCACCAACTACCTCAGTCGCAATCCCAATAACATTCCACTCTTTCTTTACGAGAAGTTTTTCTATGTCTTATTTGGCTCTAGCGGTCTGTGGGTCATGCAGGCTCTCAATATCCTTTATGTCAATCTGGGTGCAGTCCTCTTGTACAAGCTGTCCCAGAAGCATTTCAATCAAAAAACGGCTGATCTGGTCTATCTCTTCTATGTGAGCTTGATCTGTTACTCGCCTTATTTCTATTCCATGTATACGGACATTCCGCCACTTCCTTTGATCGCTCTTCAGTTATGGTGGGCTTTGGATATCTTGAAGGAAGATCAAGCAGACTCCTGGAAGAAGATTGTTGGCTTGGGGATCTTATCTGGCGTGACTATGTTGATCCGTCCAACGACGATTATTGTCATGATTGCCTTTTGGGCTGTGTTCTTCTTCAGAGGAAATTGGAAGGCCTTTGGCAAGATTGCTACGGTGACGGTCTTGACGACGGGCTTTGTCTTTGCAGGATTGAATACAGCGGTCAATCATCAAAGAGTTGTACCGATCTTGAAACAAGAAGGGTTGGCTAAAGGACCGCTCTTGTTTATCAATCTGGGCTTGACAGATATGGGGCACAACCAAGAAGATATGAAGGAGGGCTTGCTAGCCTATATTGATGAGGACAAGCGCTCGGATTACAACAATGGCCTCTTTAAAAAAGAAAATGTGATCAAAGAAATCAAGCGCCGTCTCAAGGAGTACGGACCGTTCGGTTTGATCGGGCATATCTACTACAAGCAATCCTTGACGGTAGCAGAAGGGACCCTGGGCTGGCTGTACCGAGATGTAGAGTATGAGAAGACGCCTTTTATCAATCCTCTCTATGCACCTCTGACTAAAAATAATGGTTTGGCAAAATGGGTGCGGACCTATTTCCTCAGCATTGATCGACCGCAGTACAAGTATTATGAATTTGTCAAGCAGGTGATCTGGATCATCCTATCGGCTGGTTTGGTTGGAGCTTATCTCAAACGTCGAGATACAGATGACTTTAACTTCCTTTCCTTAGCGGTCTTTGGTGGTTTGCTCTTTTTGACCATCTTTGAAGGTGGGAAGACCCGCTACCTCATCCAATTCTTACCGCAAATTTTACTAGTCGCTTCGATCGGTCTAGCAGGATTTACCAAGAAAGAAAATATCTAAAAGCTCCTGCTTGTTTGACAAGCAGAAAAAGAGGTTGGACAAAAATGTCCAGCCTCTTTTTTATCCAGTGGATCTGCACCAAATGTGGTATAATGGAAGGTAAGAATTTATTGGATAGCGGAGAGTTTCCATGCAGCATTCACCCTGGCATGAAGCCATCAAATCCCATCTTCCAGAAGGGTATTTTCACCAGATCAATGACTTTATGAATGAAGTCTACAGTAAAGGAGTGGTTTATCCACCGCGTGACAAGGTCTTTAAGGCCTTGCAGACGACAGAGATGGATCAGGTCAAGGTCTTGATCTTAGGCCAAGATCCCTACCATGGACCGGATCAAGCGCAGGGCTTGAGTTTTTCTGTTCCGGATCATGTACCAGCGCCGCCTTCTTTGCAAAATATTCTCAAAGAATTGCGCTCAGATATCGGAGAGAAGCGCTCCCATGATTTGACTTCTTGGGCAGAGCAAGGAGTGCTCTTGCTCAATGCTTGTTTGACAGTGCCTGCTGGTCAGGCCAATGGTCATGCAGGACAAATTTGGGAGCCTTTCACAGATGCTGTGATCAAGGTGGTCAATGAGTTGGAGGAGCCAGTTGTCTTTATCCTCTGGGGATCTTATGCCCGTAAGAAAAAGCCACTGATTACCCACGATCGACATTTGGTCCTTGAATCAGCTCACCCAAGTCCCTTATCGGCCTACCGAGGATTCTTTGGTTCCCAACCCTTTTCAAAAACCAATCAATTTTTGAAAGAGGCGGGACGCGAGCCGATTGATTGGTTAAGATAGGAGAAAGAAATGCCACAATTAGCAACGATTTGTTACATTGACAATGGGAAAGAATTTCTCATGCTGCATCGCAATAAAAAGCCCAATGATGTCCATGAAGGTAAATGGATCGGAGTTGGAGGAAAATTAGAACGCGGGGAAACCCCACAGGAGTGTGCGGCGCGTGAGATTTTTGAGGAGACGGGCCTTAGAGCCAAGCCAGTTTTGAAAGGGATTATTACCTTTCCGGAGTTCACTCCAGATTTAGACTGGTACACCTATGTCTTCAAGGTAACAGATTTTGAGGGAGAACTGATCGAGTGTAACGAAGGAACCTTGGAGTGGGTGCCTTATGATCAAGTCCTCTCAAAACCAACTTGGGAAGGGGACCACACCTTTGTCGAGTGGTTGTTGGAGGATAAACCCTTCTTTTCAGCAATGTTTCGCTATGACGGCGACCGCTTGTTAGAGTCGCATGTTGATTTTTATGAATAAAGGAGAATGCAATGGTTGTCATTAAAAATGGTCGCGTAATGGATCCCAAGACAGGTTTGGATCAAGTCTGTGATCTTCGCATTGAAGGAAAGAAAATTGTAGAGATCGCAGAGAACCTCCCAACGGATGGACAAGAAGTCCTTGATGCTACTGGTCTGGTGGTTGCTCCTGGTTTGATCGATGTACACGTGCATTTCCGTGAACCTGGTCAAACTCATAAAGAAGACATCCATACGGGTGCCTTAGCCGCAGCCGCGGGTGGTTTTACTCGAGTGGTCATGATGGCCAATACCAATCCGACCATTTCAGATATTGCGACCTTAGAGGAAGTCTTAGCTTCTGCAGCCAAGGAAAATCTTCACATTCATACGGTTGCGACGGTGACTAAGAACTTTGACGGTCAACGCCTGACAGATTTTGAAGGCCTGCTTAAGGCTGGTGCAGTGGGATTTTCAGATGATGGGATTCCCCTTCAAAGCACTAAGGTTGTCCGCCAAGCCTTGGAAGAAGCTAAGCGTCTAGGGACCTTTATTAGTCTGCATGAAGAAGACCCTGAGTTGAATGGCATTCTTGGTTTGAATGAAAACATTGCTAAGGAACACTTCCATGTCTGTGGGGCGACGGGTGTAGCCGAATATTCAATGGCTGCGCGGGATGCCATGATTGCCCATGCGACAGGTGCTCACCTCCATATCCAACACCTTTCCAAGGAAGAAAGTGTCAAGGTGGTGGAATTTGCCCAAGGATTAGGAGCTCATGTAACGGCAGAAGTGGCACCTCAACACTTTTCGAAAACAGAAAGTCTGCTCTTGACTAAAGGAAGCAATGCTAAGATGAATCCACCTCTTCGCTTGGAATCTGACCGTCTAGCAGTGATTGAAGGCTTGAAGTCAGGCGTCATCTCAGTGATTGCGACGGACCACGCGCCTCACCATGCGGATGAGAAGAATGTCCCTGATATTACCAAAGCACCATCTGGAATGACTGGGCTTGAAACTTCGCTCTCTCTTGGCTTGACCTACTTGGTGCATGCTGGCCATTTAAGCCTGATGCAATTGCTTGAAAAGATGTCCTATAATCCAGCACGTCTCTATGATTTTGATGCTGGCTATATCGCAGTGGATGGACCGGCAGATTTGACCATCTTTGATCCAGAAGCAGATCGTCTGGTATCGGATCATTTCGCTTCAAAAGCGGGCAATTCACCATTTGTGGGTGAAACATTAAAAGGAAAAGTTGCTTATACGATCTGTGATGGACAAGTGATTTTTCAAGGGTAAGCGATCGTATTTATATGAATCTTAAAAAAATGATGCAAGGCTTGGTTTCCTTTTTAACCAGCCTTCTTGTCTTTGTCTTTCTATTTCGTGCTCTGCTACCAACTGCGTCCCCTCGCATGACCAAGCCCAAAACGGCTGCGAAAGAAATCACCTATACTTATGTAGCTCTAGGAGATTCACTGACCGAAGGAGTAGGGGATAGCACCAAGCAAGGGGGCTTTGTGCCCATCCTCGCCCAAAGCCTGTCCAATGAAAATGACGGCCAGTACCAGCCTGTCAACTATGGAGTAGCTGGAAATACAAGCGCTCAGATCTTAGATCGACTCAAGAAGCAAACAGATCTTCAGAAGGATCTCAAAAAGGCGCGTGTCATGACCTTAACGGTTGGGGGAAATGATCTGCGCAAAGTCGTTGTCGATCATCTGAGTGACTTTTCCCTATCGGATATCCAAAAGCCGCTCAAGAGTTATACAGTGAACCTCAAAGAAATTATTACAAAGGCCAGAAAGGACAATCCCCATCTTCCTATTTATGTAGTGGGGATCTACAATCCTCTTTACCTGAATTTTCCTGAATTAACTAGTATCCAGACGGCTGTAGATCGTTGGAATGAGACGACGGAAGAAACCATCGCGCAATTTGATCAGGTCTATTTCGTTCCGATCAATGATCTGCTCTATAAAGGAATTGATGGTAAAATGGGCGTATCAGAAATCAGTGACGGGAAGACAACCGTTATCAATGATGCCCTGTATGAAGAGGATAGTTTCCACCCTAACAATACGGGCTATGAAAAGATGAAACAAGCAATATTGGAGAAAATCAATGCCACGAAGAAAACTTGGAGTCAAAAATAATCCCATCAAAGAGAAGGTCCCCTTCCTTCAAAAAATCAATATTTGGAAATGGTTGTTTTTAGGCTTGGTCAGTCTTCTCTTAGCTTTTGCTATAGTCGTGCAAGGACGCTTAGCGACGCCAAGAGAAGATGTTAGTCAGCTTCATCAAACAGTTGGCACCAAAGATGTCAAAGTTGGAACTATGACGACAACTCGTGATCAACTCAATGACACCATCAAATCGCTTCTGAAAAAATATAAGCTGTCCGACTACAAGGTCTATGCGGACAATCAGCAAATCCTATTAGAAGGGCAGTTGAGTTTCTTAGGGAAGGATTATCCCTTATATATTTACTTTCAACCATCCAAATTGGAAAATGGGAACATTCTCTTGACGGTGAAGGATTTTTCAGTCGGAACCTTTCAAATTCCACAAAGGATGGTTTTGCAGCTCTTGAGCAAGAATAAAACTATTCCAGAATTTATCCAAATTTCACCAAAGCAGTCTACCATCACCATTGTATTACCAGAAATTGACAATGACTTTGGAATCTATGTCAAGGCCAATACCATTGACCTCTATAATGACAAGATCGTTTTCGATTTGTATCAGAAGAAGTAGAGCGGAAGAGGCTATTCAAATTGAATTCAAAGTCATCTTAAAAACTTTCCTTAGGCTCAATAATTCCTAGTGCTAGAAACAATCGTGTTTCTAGCACTTTTCTCACGGCGGAAAGTTTCATTACATGATGTGTTTGAATGATCCTAATTGTTTTTATCATTATAATTTTTTTAATAGCACCTAGGTTTTCTTATGTAAAAACTGGCTGTCTATAGTCTAATTAGAATTGAAAGCTCTATTTTGTTTCTATTCAAAAAATTCAGAATATTACGGAAAATTCTTGACATTGCTTTTTCCCTATGCTAGAATACTAGACAAGACATTGAACAAAGGAGAAAGTCAAACATGAAAACAGCTAAGTTTATTCAATTTGCTTTGTTGTTGAGGTACAAGGGCTAGTGCAGAAGCATTAGTCCTGTTTGGCTTACCAAGCGGGCAAAAACATCTCGCTTGGTTAACCGAGTGAGATGTTTTTCTTTATATCCACTACATAGAAATGAGGAGACCCTATGCGTAAAGTTGAATTTTTAGATACCAGCCTTCGGGATGGTGAACAGACTCCAGGAGTTAATTTCTCTATCAAAGAAAAGATTGCCATTGCTAAACAATTGGAAAAATGGGGGATTTCTGCTATTGAAGCAGGTTTTCCTGCAGCTAGTCCGGATTCCTTCACTGCTGTTCAAGAGATTGCAAAGGTCTTGAACAAGACAGCCGTGACAGGTTTGGCCCGTTCTGTCAAATCAGATATTGATGCTTGTTATGAAGCCTTGAAGGATGCTAAGTATCCACAAATTCACGTCTTTATCGCAACCAGTCCGATTCACCGGGAGTTTAAACTCAACAAGACAAAGGAAGAAATCCTTGAAACGATCAAAGAGCACGTTTCTTACGCTCGCTCAAAATTTGAGATTGTGGAATTCTCGCCAGAAGATGCTACCCGGACAGAATTGGATTTCCTCTTGCAAGTCGTACAGACTGCAGTCGATGCTGGTGCTAGCTATATCAACATTCCTGATACAGTTGGTTTCACGACACCAGCAGAGTACGGTGCCATTTTCAAATACTTGATCGACCATGTCAAGACAGATCGCGAGATTATCTATTCCCCTCATTGCCATGATGACCTAGGAATGGCCGTGGCGAATAGCCTCGCTGCTGTTAAAAATGGTGCCCGTCGTGTCGAAGGAACCATTAATGGGATCGGGGAGCGGGCCGGCAATGCGGCACTTGAAGAAGTAGCGGTTGCTCTCAATATCCGTGAAGACTATTTCCAAGTTGAGAGTCCGATTGTCCTTAATGAAACCATCAACACTTCTGAGTTGGTCTCTCGTTACTCTGGTATTCCAATTCCTAAAAACAAGGCGGTTGTTGGTGGCAATGCCTTCTCACACGAGTCTGGGATTCACCAAGACGGAGTTCTTAAAAATCCTCTTACCTACGAAATCATTACCCCTGAGTTGGTGGGTGTTAAGAGCAATAGTCTCCCTCTTGGAAAATTGTCTGGTCGCCATGCCTTTGTCGAAAAATTGCATGAGTTGGGACTGGATTTCACAGAAGAAGACATCAAGCCATTGTTTGCTAAGTTCAAATCTCTTGCAGACAAGAAACACGAGATCACAGATGCCGATATCCGCGCACTTGTTGCCGGTACAGCAGTGGAAAATCCAGAAGGATTCCAATTTAATGATCTCCGCTTAACCACCAATGCAGACGAAACGATTACAGCAGCGGTTAGCCTCCGCAATGAAGAAGGGGAAGTGCTTGAGTTCCTTGCCAATGGTCAAGGGTCGGTTGAAGCGATCTTTAATGCGATTGATAAATTCTTCAACCAAACTGTTCGCTTGACCTCATACAATATCGATGCAGTGACAGATGGGATTGATGCCCAAGCCCGCGTCTTGGTATCCGTGGAAAATGTCGATACCGATACGATTTTCAATGCCTCTGGTTTGGACTTTGACGTATTGAAAGCCTCTGCCATTGCTTATATCAATGCCAACACGCTGGTTCAAAAAGTGAATGCGGGTGAGATGGGACGAGCTGTCTCCTACCGTGATCTTCCACAAGCCTAAGAGGAAATGAACATGACAAAGAAAATTGTAACACTTGCAGGAGATGGGATTGGCCCTGAGATCATGGCAGCTGGACTAGAGGTCCTCGCTGCCGTCGCTCCAAAAATTGGCTTTGATTATAGCCTAGAAGACAAAGCTTTTGGGGGTGCAGGAATTGATGCCGCTGGCCACCCACTTCCCCAAGATACTCTAAAAGCAGCTAAAGGAGCGGATGCTATTCTTCTCGCAGCCATCGGAAGTCCTGAGTATGACAATGCTCCTGTTCGTCCAGAACAAGGCTTGCTCGCTATTCGCAAGGAATTAAATCTCTTTGCCAATATTCGTCCTGTACGGATTTTTGACGCCTTGAAACACTTGTCTCCTTTGAAACCAGAGCGTATCGAGGGTGTCGACTTTGTAGTCGTGCGTGAATTGACAGGTGGGATTTATTTTGGAGAGCATATCTTGAAAGAAGATACAGCGCGTGATATCAATGATTACAGTGCAGAAGAAATCCGTCGGATTATGCGCCAAGCCTTCAAGATCGCCAAAGGACGTGGTAAGAAAGTGACCAGTATCGATAAGCAAAATGTCCTAGCAACTTCTAAATTGTGGCGCCAAGTGGCAGAAGAAGTTGCCAAAGAATTTCCAGATGTGACCTTAGAGCACCAGCTTGTCGATAGTGCGGCCATGATCATGATTACCAATCCAGCACGCTTTGATGTTGTAGTGACAGAGAATCTATTCGGAGATATCTTATCTGATGAATCGAGTGTCCTTCCTGGGACACTAGGCGTGATGCCGTCTGCCAGTCATTCTGACCAAGGACCAAGTATGTACGAACCGATTCATGGTTCGGCACCTGATATTGCAGGTCAAGGCATTGCCAATCCGATTTCCATGATTCTGTCCGTTGCCATGATGCTCCGAGACAGTTTTGGAGAAACAGCAGGTGCAGAAATGATCGAAGAAGCCGTTAATCAAACCTTGAATCAAGGAATCTTGACGCGAGATCTAGGTGGTCAGGCTTCTACTGCAGAGATGACTGCAGCCATTATTGGGAATCTCTAAGATGACTTGGAGAGATCGCTGTTTAGTTGTTATTGCTATTTGGAATAGTATCGTATTTCTGACCTATGGTTTAGATAAACGAAAAGCTATCCAAAACAGATGGCGGATTCCTGAAAAGGTCCTGTTACTCGAGAGCTGGCTGCTTGGTGGATTCGGAGCTCTACTAGGTGGATATCTCTTTCACCACAAGGTGCGGAAATGGTATTTTCAAGCCACCTGGTGGGGCAGTAGCCTTCTTTTAGCAGGTGCTCTCTTTCTAATCCTTCAATGGATTTCCTAAGAACAAGATAAATGGAGAAAGACGATGAGTGGAAAATCAATCTTTGATAAACTTTGGGACCGCCACGTGATTACAGGAGTGGAAGGGCAACCCCAACTCATGTATGTGGACCAACACTACATCCACGAAGTGACGAGTCCGCAAGCCTTTCAAGGATTACGGGACGCAGGACGCAAGGTCCGACGACCTGATTTAACCTTTGGAACCTTTGATCACAATGTTCCAACGGTCAATATTTTTGATATTCGAGATGTGATTTCAAAAGCCCAGATTGATAAATTAGCTGAGAATGTGGTGGACTTTGGGATTGATCATGCTGCCCATGGTTCTGCTAAGCAAGGAATCGTTCATATGGTGGGCCCTGAAACCGGTCGGACCCAGCCTGGAAAATTTATTGTCTGTGGAGACAGCCATACCGCAACTCACGGAGCCTTTGGTGCCATTGCCTTTGGTATTGGAACCAGTGAAGTGGAGCATGTCTTTGCCACCCAAACCATCTGGCAAGTCAAACCAAAGAAAATGTTGGTTGAATTCACCGGAACCCCACAAAAAGGGATCTATTCAAAGGATTACATCCTAGCTTTGATAGCGCGCTACGGTGTTGCTTGTGGAGTTGGCTATGTCGTAGAGTATCGGGGAGAAGCAATTGATCGCTTGACCATGGAAGAACGCATGACCATCTGTAACATGTCGATCGAGTTCGGGTCCAAAATGGGGATCATGAATCCAGATGAGACGACCTTTGACTACCTCCGAGGACGCGAATGTGTGCCAGATGATTTTGAGGCCGCAGTAGCAGATTGGAAGACTCTGGTTAGTGATGACGATGCCGTTTATGATAAGGTCATCCGTATGGATGTATCTGATCTTGCTCCGATGGTGACTTGGGGAACCAACCCTTCAATGGGAGTGGACTTTGAGACTCCGTTTCCAGAGATACGAGACATGAATGATGAACGGGCTTATCATTATATGGATCTCGAACCTGGCCAAAAACCAGCAGACATTGAATTAGGCTATATCTTTATCGGTTCTTGTACCAATGCGCGTCTCAGCGATTTGGAGTTGGCAGCCAAGTTTGTGAAAGGCAAAAAAATTGCGCCCAACTTAACTGCTATTGTGGTACCTGGCTCTCGTCCGGTTAAGCAAGCCGCCGAAAAATTAGGCTTAGACAAGATCTTTATGGATGCGGGCTTTGAATGGCGTGATCCAGGATGCTCTATGTGTCTAGGAATGAACCCAGACAAGGTTCCAGATGGGGTCCATTGTGCCTCTACTAGCAACCGGAACTTTGAAGACCGCCAAGGATTTGGGGCTAAAACCCATCTCTGTAGCCCAGCAATGGCCGCTGCAGCAGCAATCGCCGGTCGCTTTGTCGATGTGCGGCAAATGCCGGAAGTCGAGTAAAAGGAGGAAGCATGGAGAAATTTACCATTTATACGGGAACAACAGTTCCTTTGATGAACGATAATATTGATACCGACCAAATCCTCCCCAAGCAATTCTTAAAGTTGATTGATAAAAAAGGATTTGGGAAATACCTCATGTATGCTTGGCGTTATTTGGATGACCAGTACACTGAGGATCCGGATTTTATCTTTAACAAGCCAGAATACCGCAAGGCGACCATTTTGATCACTGGTGACAATTTTGGGGCTGGTTCCTCTCGGGAGCACGCGGCCTGGGCTTTAGCTGATTATGGCTTTAAAGTCGTTATTGCCGGATCCTTCGGAGATATCCATTACAATAATGAGCTCAATAATGGCATGCTGCCGATTGTCCAACCACTAGAGGTTCGTCAAAAATTGGCAAGTTTGAAGCCGACAGATCCAGTGACAGTAGATTTGGAAGAGCAGAAGATTATCTCGCCTGTTGGAGAGTTTCGCTTTGAGATCGATCAAGATTGGAAGCACAAATTGCTCAACGGGTTGGATGATATCGGGATTACACTTCAGTATGAAGACTTAATCGCAGCTTATGAGAAGAACCGGCCAGCTTACTGGCAATGATAAAATTGTATACTTAATTACGAATTTTCTGAAAATATATTGAATTTGAGACTATTTTTTGATACAATACTAAAAAGAATAGAAAAGGAAAGAGACTTATGACAAAACACATTCAATGGGACGGACAACTTTCACAAGAAGGATTTGATATTTTGAAAGGAGAAGGGGGCTGTATCGTCTGCCCTACTAAAGTTGGCTACATCATCATGACCAGTGACAAGGCTGGCTTGGAACGTAAATTCGAAGCCAAAGAACGTAACCGCAACAAACCAGGTGTGGTTCTTTGCGGAAGCATGGATGAACTACGTGCCCTTGCGCAATTGAATCCTGAAATCGAGGCCTTCTACCAAAAACATTGGGATGAAGATATCTTGCTTGGTTGTATCCTTCCTTGGCGCGAAGATGCTTATGCAAAATTGCAAGCTTTCGGAGATGGACGCGAAGAACTCATGACAGACGTTCGTGGAACTTCATGCTTTGTCATTAAATTTGGTAAAGCTGGTGAGCAAATCGCCAAAGAAATGTGGGAAAAAGAAGGCAAGATGGTTTACGCTTCTTCAGCCAACCCTTCTGGTAAAGGAAACCGCGGGAAGGTCGAAGGAATCGGTGAGCGTATCGAAGGTGCCGTGGACTTGGTCATCGAAGCCGATGATTATGTAGCTTCTATCCAACCAGACAAGACCATTGAAACCCGCTATGAACAAGGCGTGATGGTCTCAATGGTGGATGCAGAAGGAAAATTGATCCCAGAACAAGGAGCAGGTAGCCGTTCTGTCAATACTTGTCCAGTTGTGATTCGTAAAGGATTGGATATCGATAAGATCATGATGCACTTATCTGATCATTTCAACTCTTGGAACTACCGCCAAGGGGAATACTATTAAGAAACAGAAAAAGCATTCCACTTGGGATGCTTTTTTTGTGAAAGGATAAAAGATGGTATAATAGAGTTAAACTTTGTTCCAATAGAAGGGGAAGTGGTATGGTCTCCAGAAAAGCATTTATCGATAAAGCCAATCAGGAAGGTTTTTCTTTCAACATCCAAATACCATGGTGGCAGTACAATAACTTCAAGTCATTGGTTTGGAGAAAAAGGCTCTCTGAGGAGCAACTCTATCAGATCTTTCTTTTACTTTGTAGAGAGGTAGATGACCGGCAAATGAAAGTAGTAGCGGATAAGAGGAAGTATCAGACCGGATTTTATATAGTGGCATGCAATGGCCGGGAGTTTCGCTTTGAGTTTGCTTTTAAAAAGAACCAAGAACTAAGAGTTTATAATTTATTTGAGACCGTCAATGGTCGTAAGAAACTAACCTTGATGGATCTGCTTGATTACATAATGGATTGACTGTGTATAGAAACAATAAGGGTTCACTACAAATTGATAAAAGAAAGAGTAGTTCTATGATTTCAAGAGATGCATTTTTAGAAAGAATCAACCAAGAGGGATTCTCATTTAGCATTGAAATCCCGCGCAGAAATTTTTCGGATTTTACATCATTAGTTAGGAGAAGAAGAATTTCAGAAGAAGACCTCTATCAGCTGTTTTATAACTATTGTCAGGAGCTAGAAAACTGTTTGAAAGAAGCAGGGGAGAAACGACGCTTGCTCTTCAATAAGTTTCCAGTTAGCCCCGTTCATGATAAATATAAAACGAAATTTGATACAGTGGCACCCAACGGACGCGAATTCCGCTTTGAGTTTGTATTTAGCAATGACAATCGTTTAAAAGTTTATCACATGATCGAAACGGTTAATGGTCGTAGGAAAAAAACACCTATGGAAATACTGATGGACTTAGTCGATGCCTTATAATGAAGATCTGTTCAAAAGTATAAGGGGGATCCAATCAAAAAAACTAGAGTATGCGCTCTAGTTTTTTGGTTGTTGATGGGTGATGTTCTTTCCCCAAGGGATGAGATTTTCTTTTTTCTCTTTGATCCGTTGGATATTGTCCTTGTGACGAAGAATAATCAAGGTCGCTAAGGCCAAGACAATGATTGTAAAAAGTGGATCATATTTGTGCAAGATCCATCCAGTCAAAGGGAGAAGGAGGACCGATAGAATGGCGAGTAGCGCAACAGTAACACTCGAAAACGAAATCATGCTGGTTAAATACAGGCTGGCTACAAAATAAACAGCTAAAATGAGCAGCAGGATAGGCGAGAAACCAAGTAAGACACCAGCACTCGTCGCCACCGCTTTTCCACCCTTAAATCCAGCAAAAATTGGGAAAGTGTGCCCAAAAACAGCTAAGAGACCAAAGACCATCGGCGAGATCCCCTGAATTCCAAAGAAAGTCGGAAGGAGAACTGCCAAAGTTCCTTTCAAGAAATCAATCACAAAGACGATGATCCCAGCTTTCTTCCCTAAAATTCGAAAGGTATTGGTCGTTCCAGTATTGCCCGAGCCATGTTCCCGTAAATTAATATGGAAAAAGATTTTCCCAATCCATAATCCCGAAGGAATGGAGCCTAACAGATAGGCTAAAATTAAAACACTTATTTCTTTTATCATACTCTCATTATATCAAAAAGCCATCGATAGAAAAAGCAATTTTTGGAGTTCAAGTGTGACATCTGAAGAAAGTGTCCAGCCAACATTTTGTACTGGGATGTAGAAATCTCCATATAGAGAGAAAAAATTTTGCAAAATTTCCTAAAAAACTGTAATATAGAAAAGATGAACAAACAGGAGGTTCCTTGTGGCAAAAAAGGAAATCAATATTAATAATTATAATGACGATGCCATTCAGGTACTAGAAGGGTTGGATGCGGTCCGTAAACGTCCAGGGATGTATATCGGATCGACCGACGGAAATGGCTTGCATCACATGGTCTGGGAGATCGTGGATAATGCGGTCGATGAAGCCTTGTCTGGCTTTGGCTCACAAATCGATGTCACGATTAATAAAGATGGCTCTCTATCGGTAGAAGACCAGGGACGTGGAATGCCGACCGGGATGCATGCTATGGGTAAACCAACCGTTGAGGTGATCTTTACGGTCCTCCACGCCGGAGGGAAGTTTGGTCAAGGAGGCTATAAGACATCTGGAGGTCTTCACGGAGTGGGATCTTCTGTTGTCAATGCCCTTTCTAGCTGGCTAGAGGTAGAAATTACGCGTGATGGAGCTGTCTACAAGCAACGTTTTGAAGATGGGGGAAAACCAGTTACAACTCTCGAAAAGATCGGCTCTGCTCCCAAGTCAAAGACAGGGACCAAGGTCACCTTCATGCCGGATCCAACCATCTTTTCAACGACGGATTTCAAATTTAATACCATTGCTGAGCGAATCAAAGAATCAGCCTTCTTGCTGAAGGACGTGACGCTGACGCTGACCGATCTCCGTAAGGAAGAAGACAACTATGTGGCCTTTCATTATGAAAATGGTGTCCAAGATTTCGTAGAGTACTTGAACGAAGACAAGGAAACTTTGACACCGGTTCTCTACTTTAGTGGCGAATCTGATGGTTTTCAGGTAGAAGTGGCCATGCAATACAATGATGGCTACTCAGATAATATCTTGTCCTTCGTTAATAATGTCCGCACCAAAGATGGGGGAACCCATGAGACGGGTCTGAAGACAGCTATTACCAAGGCTATGAACGACTATGCAAGAAAGACAGGACTTCTCAAAGAAAAAGACAAGAATCTGGAAGGATCAGACTACCGCGAAGGTTTGTCTGCTGTTCTTTCGATCTTAGTTCCAGAAGCCCATTTGCAGTTTGAAGGACAAACCAAAGACAAATTAGGAAGTCCCTTGGCTCGTCCAGTTGTCGATAGCATTGTTTCTGATAAATTGACCTTCTTCCTCATGGAAAATGGGGAGTTGGCTTCTAATCTGATTCGTAAGGCTATTAAAGCCCGGGATGCGCGTGAAGCCGCTCGAAAAGCGCGGGATGAAAGTCGAAATGGCAAGAAGAGCAAAAAGGACAAGGGACTTTTGTCTGGTAAATTGACACCTGCCCAGTCTAAAAATCCTAAGAAAAACGAACTCTATCTAGTCGAAGGAGACTCAGCCGGCGGTTCTGCCAAACAAGGACGGGACCGGAAGTTCCAAGCGATTCTTCCACTTCGTGGGAAGGTGCTTAATACTGAGAAGGCCAATATGAGTGATATCCTCAAAAACGAGGAAATCAACACCATGATCTACACCATCGGTGCTGGAGTTGGGGCAGATTTTTCTGTGGAAGACGCCAACTACGATAAGATCATTATCATGACCGACGCTGATACGGATGGTGCCCACATTCAAACCCTCCTCTTAACCTTCTTTTATCGCTATATGCGCCCTTTGGTAGAAGCAGGTCATGTCTACATTGCACTTCCTCCTCTTTATAAGATGTCGAAAGGCAAAGGCAAGAAAGAAGAAGTAGCCTATGCTTGGACAGATAGCGAATTAGAAGAGTTGCGTCGGACCTTTGGCCGTGGAGCAACCCTTCAACGTTACAAAGGGTTGGGGGAAATGAATGCGGATCAGCTTTGGGAAACCACCATGAATCCAGAAACTCGTACCTTGATCCGTGTCACCATTGATGATCTAGCGCGTGCAGAACGCCGTGTCTCCGTCCTCATGGGAGATAAGGCTGCACCACGTCGTCAATGGATTGAAGACAATGTCAAGTTTACGTTGGAAGAAGCGACAGTGTTTTAAGGATAGTATAGGAAATATTATGGCGAGACAGAATTATTTTGATATTTTGAACCGTATGGAATTTGATCCACAGAGAGAGTTAAAAAATTTGATGGATTTACTGGAAATGGAGAGAAATTTCAAGAGTATCCATTATGAAACAAGTTTAAATAGTGCGATTTCTGATAATTTCTTAGATTATCCTAATCGTTCAACCTTTACCAATTATTCACAAATGATAAAATTTGTTGGATCGAATATCCATAATACAACTGAACAACTATTTGTTTTCTCTGAGTTCTTAGTTGATATTTTTTGTAATCTTGCAGAAAAATTTACAAAGAAAGAGAGTGAGTTTATTCAAATTATATTTGATAATATTAAAAGGTTTTTAGAATTATCAAATCATGAATTGATTACATTGGATAATGGTAACAAAATCATTGTTGAGAAGAATGTATATGCCTCAGAAGCTTCTCAGATTGTATCTGAAACTAGTATTGAGGAGGCGATAAAGGTCTTAGAATATAATCATTTTTCAAATAAGGGAAATATTCAGCGTAAGAAAGAAATACTTATTGCTTTAGCGAACTACCTTGAACCGTTTAGGAGAGAACTAAATAATTCTGAAGAATTAAAAGATATTTTGAAAGTCAACAATCAAAAGGTTATCGCGTTTGAAAAACTTTTTGAAATGTATAATAATTTTGGTTTAAGACACAATAATTCAAATCAATATCATCTTGATTTGACTGATGATGAACTGGAACAATGGTACGATGACATCTATACTTCGACTTTATTTGTTATTTTAAGCATGGATGAATCTAGAATTTTGTCGAAATTAAAAACTTTGAGAGAAGAATAGCTAAATCTTTTATAATTAATTAACTATTTTATCTTGAGAAATAGTATGCTAATATACAGGAATATCAAATGAGAAACAGGTATTAACATGAGAACTGACCCCGAAATGTTGAATCTAATTTTACACACAGCAAAAACTCTCCAAGTAGAGGCTGTCGCCATGTCCGGTTCACAGACAAATCCAAAAGCACCAAAAGATGAGTTTCAAGATTACGATGTGGTCTATATTGTTGAGAATCTGAACGACTTGTTATCTGATTTATCTTGGCTAGACCAGTTTGGAATGCGTCTGATTGAACAGCACAATGTCCTTGGACACCGTCGTCTGTATCTCATGCTCTTTGAAGATGGGAATCGTATTGATTTAACCCTCTGCCCCAAGGAGTCTATCCAAGAGTGGGTGGATAGCGAGGCTGGTTTCAAAGTCTTAAAAGATGACAAAGGTTTGTTTGACTCTTACATTCCTAGTCCGAAGCGCTATTGGACCGCTCCGCCTACTGAAGAGAAATTTGCAGCATCCTGCAATGAATTTTGGTGGGTATCGGCTTATGTGGTAAAGGCTATTCGAAGAAATCAGCTGATCTATGCGACCGACCATCTCTATGTCATTTGTCAGCAAGAACTTCTCAAGGTCTTAGCTTGGCAGGTGACAAGCGATAAGGGAGTAGTTGACATCGGAAAGAACTACAAGTACCTCTTCCAGTACCTTCCAGCTGAGCAAGAGAAGGAGTTCTCAGCTTTACTTGATTTATCTAGTTTCGATAAAATCACTCAGTCTTTATTTTCTACCATGAAGGGATTCGATCGAGAAGCTCAATTTCTGGCCCAAAAGATGGGATTTGCTTACGATAAGGAACTAGCAGAGAAAATGACTTCTTATGCTAAAGAGAAACTTTCAAATCATTAATGAATCTATTTTAAACTAAAAAAAGGATCCTTTGGTTACTTGGTGTAACTGAATTCCTCTATATATAAAAGACTACTCAACATTCTTTGAAAGGAGTTGAACACGCCCTGAGTGCTGTGTGAAAAAGATAAATTTCTTATTTTCACTTTGTATTTTACGGGCTTTGTATCTTATGTCTAATATTCAAAATATGTCCCTAGAGGACATCATGGGAGAGCGCTTTGGTCGCTACTCCAAATACATTATTCAAGAGCGGGCTCTTCCTGATATTCGGGATGGCTTGAAACCTGTACAACGGCGGATCCTTTATTCTATGAATAAGGATGGCAATACCCATGACAAAGGCTACCGCAAGTCTGCCAAGTCTGTCGGAAATATCATGGGGAATTTCCACCCTCACGGGGACAGTTCTATCTATGATGCCATGGTCCGCATGTCTCAGGACTGGAAAAATCGTGAGATTCTAGTCGAAATGCACGGAAACAATGGTTCCATGGACGGTGATCCACCGGCAGCCATGCGTTATACCGAAGCACGCTTGTCTGAAATTGCGGGTTATCTTTTGCAAGATATCGAAAAGAACACAGTACCATTTGCCTGGAACTTTGACGATACAGAAAAAGAGCCAACTGTTTTGCCGGCAGCCTTTCCAAACCTCTTGGTCAATGGAGCTACAGGGATTTCAGCTGGTTACGCGACAGATATTCCGCCACACAACCTTGCTGAAGTCATCGATGCCGTGGTCTACATGATCGACCATCCATCTGCCAAGGTAGACAAGCTCATGGAGTTTTTACCTGGACCTGATTTCCCAACGGGTGCCATTATCCAAGGCCGGGATGAGATTAAGAAAGCCTATGAAACTGGTAAGGGTCGGGTGGTTGTCCGCTCTAAAACCGAGATCGAGCAGCTCAAAGGTGGTAAGCAGCAAATCGTTGTTACCGAGATCCCTTATGAGATCAACAAGGCTGTCTTGGTCAAGAAGATCGATGATGTTCGTGTCAACAACAAGGTTGCAGGTATCGCTGAGGTTCGGGATGAGTCTGACCGAGATGGTCTTCGTATTGCCATTGAGCTCAAAAAAGATGCCAATGCAGACTTGATCTTGAACTACTTGTTTAAGTACACAGATTTGCAGGTCAACTACAACTTCAATATGGTGGCGATTGACAATTATACCCCTCGTCAAGTGGGGATTGTACCGATTCTCTCTAGCTACATTGCTCACCGTCGGGATATCATTGTCGCTCGCTCGCGCTTTGATAAGGAAAAGGCCGAACGGCGTCTCCATATCGTAGAAGGCTTGATTCGCGTCATTTCAATCCTTGATGAAGTGATTGCCTTGATCCGTGCTTCTGATAATAAGGCAGATGCTAAAGAAAACCTCAAGGTCAGCTACGATTTCACGGAAGAACAAGCAGAAGCTATTGTCACTTTGCAATTGTATCGTTTGACCAATACCGATATCGTGACCTTGGAAGAAGAGCATGCCAGTCTCAAGGAGCAAATCGCAACCTTGGCAGCCATCATTGGGGATGAACGGACCATGTTTAATCTTATGAAGAAAGAGTTGCGTGAAGTCAAGAAGCTCTTTGGTAATCCGCGTCGCAGTGAGTTGCAAGACACTGCTAAAACGATCGAGATTGATACAGCCAGTCTCATTGTTGAAGAGGAAACCTTCGTCAGCGTAACCCGTGCTGGATATATCAAACGGACCTCGCCTCGTTCTTTCAATGCCTCAACACTGGAAGAAGTCGGTAAGCGAGACGATGACGAGTTGATTTTTGTAGAGCCTGCTAAGACCACTCAGCATCTTTTACTCTTTACCAACTTGGGGAATGCCATTTATCGACCAATCCACGAATTGACAGATACCAAGTGGAAGGATATCGGAGAGCACCTCAGTCAGACCTTGACCAATTTCGAGCAAGAGGAAGAAATTCTCTTTGCGGAGATTGTGGATCAGTTTGAGGGAGTAACCTACTTTGCGGCAACTCAACAAGGACAAATCAAGCGCTTTGAACGCAAGGAATTAAGCCCATGGCGGACTTATCGTTCTAAATCGACTAAGTATGCTAAGCTAAAAGACCAAGACGACCGTATCGTAGCAGTTGCACCAGTTGTCCTTGAAGACATCATGATCATTACTAAAAATGGGTATGGCTTGCGTTTCAATATTGAAGAGGTCCCTGTCGTAGGAGCCAAAGCAGCAGGGGTCAAAGCCATTAACCTCAAAGACGGAGATCAAGTTGCTGCCGCCTTTAAGTCGACGACTCCAAGCATGTACATTCTGACCCAGCGAGGCAGTCTCAAACGGATGTTACAAGACGATATTCCTGTGACCAGTCGGGCTAAACGGGGACTACAGGTCTTGCGTGAGTTGAAAAATAAACCACACCGTGTCTTCAAGGCAGGTCCAGTCTTCACTGACCAGGGAGATTTTGATCTCTTTACGAGTCAAGAAGAAGTGGTAGAACAAGATCAAATTCTTCAGATCACTTCTACAACAGGTCAGGTGACAGAAGTTGATTTGACACAATTAAGTATTTCTGAAAGAACAAGCAATGGATCCTTTGTCAACGATACCATTTCGGATCAAGAAGTTTTTTCAGCTACTATCAAATAAAAGAAAGCGTCGGTCCATTCTAGGACTGACTTTCTTTGAAAATAAATTTTCTGAAAATTGAAAATTTCGCTTGAAATTCTCATGAAATGGTGTACAATAGTGTACATAGATTGAGAAACTGAATCGACCTACATCAGATCGACAAGGAATAGAAAGAATTAAAAGGAGCACTATCATGACAGTATCACTTGATTGGGAAAACCTTGGCTTTTCATATATGAAATTACCTTATCGCTATTTGGCACATTATCGCAATGGAGCTTGGGAAAAAGGGGAATTGACAGAAGATGCGACTTTGCATTTGTCCGAATCTTCTCCAAGTTTGCATTACGGTCAGCAAGCTTTTGAAGGGTTGAAAGCCTACCGTACAAAAGATGGAAGCGTCCAATTGTTCCGTCCAGATCAAAACGCTAAACGTTTGCAACGCACAGCAGATCGTTTGCTGATGCCTCAAGTACCTGTTGACATGTTTGTGGATGCTTGTAAGGCAGTGGTGAAAGCCAATGAAGAGTATGTTCCACCATATGGTACTGGAGCTACCCTTTACCTTCGTCCACTTTTGATTGGGGTTGGTGATATTATTGGTGTGCATCCAGCAGATGAGTATATCTTTACCATCTTTGCCATGCCTGTCGGTAACTATTTTAAAGGTGGTTTGGTTCCAACGAACTTCTTGATTCAAGATGAGTATGACCGTGCTGCACCAAATGGTACTGGGGCTGCAAAAGTTGGTGGGAACTACGCAGCTAGTATGTTGCCAGGTAAGATTGCGCATGATCGTAACTTCTCTGACGTGATTTACCTTGATCCAGCGACGCACACCAAGATTGAAGAAGTTGGTTCTGCAAACTTCTTTGGTATCACTGCTAATAACGAATTTGTGACGCCATTGAGTCCTTCTATTTTGCCATCGATCACCAAGTACTCTTTGCTTTACTTGGCAGAACACCGTCTTGGTATGACACCAATTGAAGGGGATGTCTTTATCAATGACTTGGATCGCTTTGTAGAAGCAGGAGCTTGTGGTACCGCAGCTGTCATCTCTCCGATCGGAGGCGTTCAACACGGTGATGACTTCCATGTCTTCTATTCTGAAACAGAAGTAGGTCCTGTCACACGGAAGCTCTATGACGAGTTGACTGGTATCCAATTTGGTGATGTCGAAGCACCAGAAGGATGGATTGTCAAAGTCGATTAAACCGAAAGCATCTGAGATAAAAGTGTCCAGGCTTCAACGAGAACGAGTCTTAACGAAGGACGTAGTAGCTAAAGTTTCTCTTCATTCGCTTTTAGGAATAGAAGAGTGCCGAATGACCTTTTCGGGGGTGGGAGAAAGAAGGAATTTCTAACTAAATTCTTTCTGCCCACTCCCTTTTCTCTTGCGTCATCAAGAGAATTTTTGTAAAATAGAAAAAGTGAAAAGAGGGTTGAAATGAGTAAAAAAGATAAGAAAATTGAGATTCAAATCGTTGATAGTAAAGTAACCGTCGGAAAAGACACTTTTGATGGTTTCACTTTGTCCATTGGAAAGAAAACGATTGGTGAAATTGCAGATATGGCTGGTCAATTTGCCATTATCAAAAATGGAAATGTGGATTCTCTTTACAAAAAACTTGAAAAAGCCGTTGAAATTTTGATAGAAAATTATAATTTGAATAAATAAGGGCTTGCAATCATAGTAAATCAATGGTATAATAGATCCTGTTGATTTATATGGAGAGATAGCGAAGAGGCTAAACGCGGCGGACTGTAAATCCGCTCCTTCGGGTTCGGGGGTTCGAATCCCTCTCTCTCCATTTCATTCATGGGGTATAGCCAAGCGGTAAGGCAAGGGACTTTGACTCCCTCATGCGTTGGTTCGAATCCAGCTACCCCAGTTCTTAGGTAATATCAGATAAGTGATAAAATATCTATCCAGGTATTTTATTTCTTTATAGGATGAGTCGTTAAAGATTGTAGTTGATCTCATTGCGAGTGCTTGCTTAGGAAAAATAATTATAAGTATGTCAAGTTTTAGAAAACTTGATTGTTGGAGGATTTTTTAGATGAATGAATTTGAAGATTTGCTAAACAGTGTTAGCCAAGTTGAACCAGGTGACGTTGTTACTGCTGAAGTATTGACAGTTGACGCGAACCAAGCTAACGTTGCAATCTCTGGAACTGGTGTCGAAGGTGTCTTGACTCTTCGCGAATTGACAAACGATCGTGATGCGGACATCAACGACTTGGTAAAACCAGGTGAAACACTTGAATTGCTTGTTCTTCGTCAAGTAGTTGGGAAAGATACTGATACAGTAACTTACCTTGTATCTAAAAAACGTTTGGAAGCTCGCAAAGCATGGGACAAATTGGTCGGACGTGAAGAAGAAGTTGTTACTGTTAAAGGAACTCGCGCTGTTAAGGGCGGACTTTCAGTAGAATTTGAAGGACTTCGTGGATTTATTCCAGCTTCAATGCTTGATACTCGTTTTGTACGTAACACTGAACGTTTCGTAGGTCAAGAATTTGATGCTAAAATCAAAGAAGTAGATCCGAAAGAAAACCGCTTCATCCTTTCTCGTCGTGAAGTTGTTGAAGCTGAATCAGCTGCAGCACGCGCAGAAGTATTTGGTAAATTGAACGTTGGTGATATCGTAACTGGTAAAGTTGCACGTATCACAAGCTTCGGTGCTTTCATCGACCTTGGTGGTGTTGATGGATTGGTTCACTTGACAGAATTGTCACACGAACGCAACGTATCACCTAAATCAGTAGTAACTGTTGGTGAAGTAATCCAAGTGAAAGTTCTTGACTTGAACGAAGAAGAAGGTCGTGTATCACTTTCATTGAAAGCTACAACACCTGGACCTTGGGATGGCGTAGAACAAAAATTGGCTGCTGGTGATGTTATCGAAGGAACTGTTAAACGTTTGACTGACTTCGGTGCATTCGTTGAAGTATTGCCAGGTATCGACGGACTTGTACACATCTCACAAATTTCACACAAACGTGTTGAAAATCCAAAAGATGTTCTTAAAGTTGGACAAGAAGTAACTGTTAAAGTTCTTGAAGTAAATGCTGCAGATGAACGTGTATCACTTTCTATCAAAGCCCTTGAAGAACGTCCAGCTCAAGAAGAAGGCGAAAAACAAGAAAAACGTCAATCTCGCCCACGTCGTCCAAAACAAGAAAAACGCGACTTTGATCTTCCAGAAACTCAAACTGGATTCTCAATGGCTGACTTGTTTGGCGATATCGAATTGTAATATTCAAAAAGCTTACCTCTCGGTAAGCTTTTTTTACTTGTAAAATTCTCGAGAATTTGATATACTATAACAGTTGCCACCCTTAGTGTAATGGATATCACGTAAGATTCCGGTTCTTGAGATGGGGGTTCGATTCCCTCAGGGTGGATGATTCATAACGAGGCTCCTCGGAGTCTTTTTTGCTCTTTCTTGGAGGAACATGCAATGACAGTAAAATTAATCGCCCATACCTTGATTGAGAAAGACGGGAAGTATCTGCTTATCAAACGCTCGAAAATAAAGCGAGGTCTCCCTAATGTCTATCCATCTTATTGGGATATTCCAGGTGGAAGTGTAGAAGAGAATGAATTGCCCAGAGAGGCTGCTCTACGTGAGGCTATGGAGGAGGTTAATCAAAAGCTTCGGATTAATAAGATTATCCACGAAGATAGTCAATTTGATGCCAGCAAAGATACTGTCTTTACACGCCTAGTTTATGCTGGCGAGATTTTGGAAGAGCGTGATTTTATATTAGATCCAGAAGAGCATACAGACTTTAAATGGATTTCTTCTTTGAAAGACATAGAGAGCAATCTCGTTGTGCCTTATTTGCTTGAAATCCTTGCTGACAAATCCAAATAAAGCAGCTAAAAAACATCCCCTTTTTAATAAGGAGATGTTTTTTTCTTAGTTTTTAGAAGCTTCTTGGAATTCAGGGTTTTTCCATGCTTCATCAATGATTGCTTGCAATTCATCAGCAGAAGCTTTCATTTTTTGTTGTTCCGCATCGTTCAATGGGATGTTCACTGGACGAACAATACCGTGTGCACCTACGATGGCAGGTTGACCGATAAAGACGTTGCTAACACCATATTGACCTTCTTGGAATACAGAAAGTGGAAGTACTGCATTTTCATCATCAAGGATTGCTTTAGTGATACGAGCAAGGGCAACAGCGATACCGTAGTATGTAGCACCTTTTTTGTTGATGATGGTGTAAGCCGCGTCACGAACACCTTCGAACAATTCAATCAATTCAGATTCTTGAACGTTTTGAGTGTCTTTAAGGAATTCTTCAAGGTTTACACCAGCGATGTTAGCGTGTGACCATACAGCGAATTCTGAGTCACCGTGTTCACCCATGATGTAGGCGTGTACTGAACGAGCATCCACATCCAATTTTTCAGCCAATGCTTGACGGAAACGAGCTGAGTCAAGAGAAGTACCTGATCCGATAACACGTTCTTTAGGGAATCCAGAGAATTTCCATGTAGAGTATGTCAATACGTCAACTGGGTTAGCAGCTACAAGGAAGATACCGTTAAATCCAGATTTCACAACTTCTGTAACGATTGATTTGTTGATCGCAAGGTTTTTACCAACAAGGTCAAGGCGAGTTTCACCTGGTTTTTGAGGAGCACCTGCAGTAATTACAACAAGGTCAGCGTCTGCACAGTCAGCGTACTCAGCCGCATAGATCTTCTTAGGTGAAGTGAAGGCAAGGGCGTGGCTAAGGTCAAGCGCATCTCCAACAGCTTTTTCGTGCAATTGAGGAATTTCGATAATTCCAAGCTCTTGTGCAATTCCTTGGTTGACAAGTGCAAATGCATAAGATGAACCTACGGCACCGTCACCGACAAGGATAACTTTTTTGTGTTGTTTAGTCAAATTCATGAGTCTAAACGTCTCCTTCATATTTTTTTGAGATAGATTCTCATACGTCTTCATTCTACCACTTTTGAAAGTCTTTGTCATCTAATACAGTATGAAACCTTGATGTAAACGTTTTTACGTTTGTGTTCCTAAGAAGAAAAATAGGCTAAAATGTGTTATAATAGTATGGTGAATTAAGTAAAGAGAGGCATTTTTTGAATGCAGGATAAGAATCTAATTGATGTGAATTTAACATCAGAAATGAAGACGAGTTTTATCGATTATGCCATGAGTGTTATCGTTGCTCGTGCCCTCCCTGATGTTCGGGATGGTTTGAAACCTGTTCACCGTCGTATTTTGTACGGAATGAATGAATTGGGTGTTACACCAGATAAACCGCATAAGAAGTCAGCCCGTATCACAGGGGATGTTATGGGTAAATACCACCCACACGGAGATTCCTCTATTTATGAAGCTATGGTTCGGA
Source organism: Streptococcus sp. HMSC072G04 (assembly GCF_001813295.1). Classification (GTDB taxonomy): domain Bacteria; phylum Bacillota; class Bacilli; order Lactobacillales; family Streptococcaceae; genus Streptococcus. Next base: position 77,237 of record NZ_KV812034.1, on the reverse strand, counting down.
TGGCGCAATGGTGGAGTTATCGCTACATGTTAGTGGACGGTCATGGAAACTTTGGTTCTATGGACGGTGATGGTGCCGCTGCACAACGGTATACAGAAGCCCGTATGAGTAAGATCGCTCTTGAAATGTTGCGGGATATCAACAAAAATACAGTTGATTTCGCTGATAACTATGATGCCAGTGAGCGCGAACCTTTGGTCTTACCTGCACGTTTTCCTAACCTTCTCGTCAATGGTGCTACTGGGATTGCTGTTGGGATGGCTACAAATATTCCTCCTCACAATCTGGGAGAAACCATTGACGCAGTGAATCTGATGATGGATAATCCTGAGGTGACGACCCGTGAACTTATGGAAGTTCTTCCTGGTCCAGATTTCCCGACAGGTGCTTTGGTCATGGGGAAATCAGGTATCCACAAAGCCTATGAAACAGGGAAAGGCTCGATCGTTCTTCGTTCTCGTACAGAGATTGAAGTGACCAAGAGTGGCCGTGAACGGATTGTTGTCACTGAGTTCCCTTATATGGTCAATAAAACCAAGGTTCACGAGCACATCGTTCGCTTGGTGCAAGAAAAACGGATCGAAGGGATTACAGCTGTACGTGATGAGTCTAACCGTGAAGGGGTTCGTTTTGTGATTGAGGTCCGCCGAGATGCTTCGGCTAACGTTATTTTGAACAACCTCTTTAAGATGACGCAAATGCAAACCAATTTTGGATTCAATATGTTGGCGATCCAAAATGGTGTTCCAAAGATTCTTTCTCTTCGTCAAATTTTAGGTGCTTATATTGAGCACCAGAAAGAAGTGGTGACTCGACGGACCATCTTTGATAAAGAAAAAGCGGAAGCCCGTGCACATATCTTAGAAGGTTTGCTCATTGCCTTGGATCACATCGATGAAGTGATCCGGATTATCCGCAATAGCCGGACAGACGCTGAAGCACAAGCTGAATTGATGGCTAAATTCAAGCTTTCTGAACGTCAAAGTCAAGCCATTTTGGACATGCGTCTTCGTCGTTTGACCGGTTTGGAACGAGACAAGATCCAAAGTGAATACGATGATTTGGTTGCCTTGATTGCTGATTTGGCTGACATTTTGGCGAAGCCAGAACGTGTAGCGACCATCATCAAGGAAGAATTGGAAGAAGTCAAACGCAAGTTTGGCGATGCTCGCCGAACTGAGTTGATGGTTGGAGAAGTCCTTTCTCTTGAAGATGAGGACTTGATTGAAGAAACAGATGTCTTGATCACCCTTTCGAATAAAGGCTACATCAAACGTCTGGACCAAGCGGAATTTACGGCTCAAAAACGTGGTGGACGAGGGGTTCAAGGAACTGGTGTCAAAGATGATGACTTTGTTCGTGAACTGGTCTCTACGAGCACCCATGATCATTTGCTCTTCTTTACCAATAAGGGACGTGTCTATCGTCTGAAAGGTTATGAGATTCCAGAATATGGTCGGACAGCCAAAGGATTACCAATCGTCAATCTCCTAAAATTGGACGAAGGTGAATCGATTCAAACCATTATCAATGTGGAGCAAGACCGCAGTGACGAAGCCTATCTCTTCTTTACGACGCGAAAAGGTTTGGTCAAGCGGACCAATGTAGCTGAATTTTCAAATATTCGTCAGAACGGTCTCAAAGCGCTGAATCTGCGCGATGAGGATGAATTAATCAATGTCTTCCTTACAGATGGCAATACTGATGTTATTATCGGTACCAAGTATGGTTATTCTGTCCGCTTTAATGAGGCTGTAGTCCGAAATATGGGACGTTCTGCCACAGGTGTACGTGGTGTGAATCTCCGTGAAGGAGACAAGGTTGTTGGGGCTAGTGTCGTTACGGATCAAGATGAAGTATTGATCATCACTGAAAAAGGATATGGTAAGCGTACAATGGCTAGCGAATACCCAACCAAAGGCCGTGGTGGTAAAGGAATCAAGACAGCCAATATTACAGAGAAAAATGGTCCCTTAGCTGGTCTTTTAACTGTTAAAGGGGATGAAGATCTGATGATTATTACCGATACAGGAGTCATGATTCGCACAAATGTTGGGAATATCTCTCAAACGGGTCGTTCAACTCAGGGTGTGAAAGTTATGAGACTGGATCAGGATGCGAAAATTGTGACCTTTACAACAGTCCAGCCTGATGATAAAGATGAAGAAGTAGTGGAAGAAAACGAATAGATAAGGGGACAGTATGTCACGCAAAAGAAAAAAGAAAAAGAGTTTACGCAATACTCTTATCAACATCGTTGCAATACTTTTGATTATTCTCTCGCTTCTCTTGATTTTCAATGCTCCGATCCGAAATATGATTATGGTTTGGCATACCAACCAATATCAGGTTAGCAAGGTCGATAAAAAAACCATTGATAAGAATAAAGAAGTGAAGACGAGCTTTGATTTCCAACATGTCCAGTCACTCTCGACGGAAGCCGTCATCAATGCCCAATGGCAAGCTCAAAAGCTACCAGTAATTGGGGGGATTTCGATTCCTGAATTAAACATGAACCTTCCGATCTTTAAGGGGCTTGAAAATGTAGCCCTCTACTACGGAGCAGGGACCATGAAGGAAAACCAAGTCATGGGGCAAGGCAATTATTCTCTTGCTAGTCACCACGTATTTGGCCTAACTGGAGCAAATGCCATGTTATTCTCACCATTAGAGAAAGCCAAGGCAGGAATGAAGATCTACATCACGGACAAAGAAAAAATCTATACTTATGTCATCTCGTCAGTTGAGACAGTGACTCCAGACCGTGTAGATGTTATTCAAGATCGTGAAGGCGTTAATGAGATCACCTTGGTGACCTGTGAGGATGCTGCAGCGACTTACCGTACGATTGTAAAAGGAAATTTGGAAACCTCTGTTGACTATGACAAGGCTCCAAAAGACATCCTGGATTCATTCAGCAAGTCTTATAATCAAATGCAACTTTAAGAAAATAAAGCCCAAGGCAGAGATGCCAGGGCTTTTTCTATGTAGGAAGCTAGGAGAAATTCTTGTAAAATTGTAAGAGATTGGTAATATTATGTAAGGAATTTGTCATAATATTGAGGGAAAATCAGTATATAATAGAGAAGAAAGAGTATGATAAGGAGGTAGAATAGTGACAAAAGAGCGAATTTATCATCTCTTACATCATTTCTACAATCTCTTAGTAAATGATTTTCCACGAAATGGTTTAATTACGAAAGGAATCTACGAAGTAGAGCAGGTCTACCAAGCTTTAGAGGCCATTCCTCAGAGCCAGGAGTACTTGATTCGCTGTGAAATTCAACAGTTTTTAAAAGAGCTTGAACAAGTTCAAACAGGTTACCAGATCCGCTTTAATAAAGATGAAGTCTTAGTGTTAGATGATTTGAAGGAAGAAATCGCCTGTAAATAATGCAAGGTCGACGTTTTCTCTATTTATTACGAATTAATAAGTGAGGAGGAAATTATGTACGACATATCATTTATTGAACCATCTTTGCTTCCTAGAGAACGTTTGGTATCTGAAGGGGTAGATAAGCTGAGTCATCAAGAATTGCTATCCATTCTCTTACGGACAGGCAATAAGAAAAAAAGCGTTTATGAGATTGCACAAGGTCTTTTGAGTTCGGTTAATAGTTTAAAGGAGTTAAGTCAATTAACCCTAGAGGAGCTGCAGGAAATCTCAGGTATTGGCCGGGTGAAGGCCATCGAACTTCAGGCTGTGATTGAGTTTGGACGAAGGATTCATAAAGATGAATTGATGAGTTCTGAACAGATCATGAGCAGTCAGAAATTGGCCCATAAAATTCAACAGGAAATCGGCCATAAGAAACAGGAGCACCTGGTTGCCCTCTATTTAAATACGCAGAATGAAATTATTCATCAGCAGACCATTTTTATTGGAACCGTGAATCGAAGTATTGCGGAGCCACGTGAAATCCTGCATTATGCACTAAAACACATGGCAACCTCCATCATCTTGGCGCACAATCATCCATCTGGTGCCGTATTTCCAAGTAAAAATGATGATGAAGTAACGCATCGAGTCTTAGAGGCCTGTGAAGTGATGGGCTTAACCCTATTGGATCACTTGATTGTATCTGAAGAAAACTATTATAGTTACCGTGAAGAAACCGATTATTTGGAATAAAAAAGAGAGTGGGACAGAAATCGGTAATTCGTTAGAATTCGATTTCGTCGTCCCACCTCCGAACAGTTGAGTAGGGCTGTAAAAACTGATGAAATCAGCGTAGTAGAGCCCACTCAACCACTGCGTCTTGCTCGACAATTCAAAGATAATTGAGAGGCTAGGACTTTTGTCCCAGCCTCTTTTCCTTGTTAATGTATAAGTCTTTATTCTTCGTTTTTTCGCATGAAATAAAGGAGTGTTTGCAATTCACTGGTGAGGTCGACATATTGGACGACGACATCTTTAGGGACTGTCAGATGTACTGGTGAGAAGCTGAGAATTCCCTTGACACCAGCGTCTACCAAAAGACTAGCCACTTCTTGAGCCTTGACGCTAGGAACAGTAAGGATGGCTGTTTGAATGCCTTCTTGTTTGAGCTTTTCTTTGATGGTGGAAATACCGTAAATGGGAATTCCGTCCTTACTTTTGGTATTGATCAGCTCATGATCGTCTAGATCAAACGCCATGACAATTTTCATCTTATTGCGTTCATGGAAGCGATAGTTGAGAAGCGCACTTCCCATATTTCCGATCCCCACAATAGCGACATTGGTAATGGCATTGTCATTTAAAAGATCGGCAAAGAAGTTCATTAGTTTTTTTACGTCATAACCAAATCCCCGTCTTCCTAATTCACCAAAATAAGAAAAATCTCGGCGAACGGTAGCAGAGTCAATCCCAATTGCATCAGCAATTTGCTTGGAATTGGCGCGCTCTATTTTTTCAGAGTTAAAGCGTTTAAAAATGCGGTAGTAGAGCGATAAGCGTTTTGCTGTTGCGCGTGGAATTGGAGTATTTTTATCATGTTTCACAATATCACAACCTTTCCCTCTTATTGTATAGGAAGATTGTGAAAAAATCAACTATCTAGAGCGGTTTTTAAAAAATATTTTTGTCTAAAGAAAAAGCTGATGGCGATGGAGAGTTCCATCAGCATCAGCTTAGTTTTCAGCTTGTTCTACCTTTTTCAAAAAAGCATAAAGTCCATCGACACGTCCTGTATAGGGGAGCTTTTCCCCCTTGTATTCAATGGATACGATTGAGTAAGAGTCAGGCAAGGTTACACAGCCTGAAAAAGCTAGGATACAGGCTGCAAGGTCAGGATAAGTAGTCGTTCGTTCTACTTGGTAAGCATCGATATAAGTTAGGGTTACCATATTAGGCCTCTGTTTTGTTGAAAATTTCTCTTTCGACAAGACTATCCATTAAGAAATAGAATTTTTGTTGGATAATGTCATTTTCTGGATTTTTAAAGATATTAACCAGGCGAAGCCCAGACTTGTCTGTAATATTGATCTTAAAACCTGTCAAATCTTTATTGAAAATGATTTTAAGTAGGAAGCCTTCGCCGCTATTTGGAACGGCTTCGAGCAAACGATTTAACTCGTAATTTCCAACTTTTGTAACAGCGAATGTATTGTCACGTAAGGTATATTTTTTTACATTTGGGTGTAGACTATAGGTATATTTGCAGTCTTTCAATGAAACACTTGTTTCAAAAGCCATATTGTTCTCCTATGATAAAATTTCTTTAAGTTTTGAGAGGAAATCTTGAACCTCCTCTACAGTATTGAGTTCTGAAAAACTAATTCGAAGGGATTCTTTTAGACGTGAGCTATCTTTTCCATAGAGCGCCTCAAGGACATGGCTGGGTTGAACTGTACCAGCGGTACAAGCAGAACCTGTAGAGACAGAAATGCCAGCAAGATCGAGTCGCATCAATAATACATCATTTTGGACACCCGGAAAGCCAAGATTCCAAACAAATGGAAGATGATCTTCATTCGCATTAACGTAGTAGTCGTAGGCTGCTAAACCATTGACTAGTTCTTGGCCGAGTTTTTGAACCTGGTTGAAATTTTCTTCTTGATGAAGTGTGGCTTGCTGAAGCGCGGTTGCCATCCCGACAATAGAAATAAGATTTTCCGTGCTGGCTCTCATCTTACTTTCCTGATCCCCGCCATGGATGAGATTATCAAAATCTGGGACGGCTGCATAAAGGAAACCGACGCCCTTTGGTCCATGGAATTTGTGGGCAGAAGCACTGAGAAAATCAATTCCCAACTCTTCGGGATAGACAGGGACCTTTCCAATTGCTTGGACCGCATCAACGTGAAAGGCAGCTGGATGATCTTTTAAGAGTTCTCCGATTTCTTTAATCGGTAGAAGATCGCCTGTCTCATTATTGGCAAACATAGTAGAGACAAGAATAGTATCCGGTCTAAGTGCAGCCTTGATATCGCTAGCCTGAATGCGTCCATCTCTTGGTTGGACGATCGTAACTTCAAATCCGAAACGTTCTACAAGATATTCGATGGGTTCTAGAACCGCATGGTGTTCCAAAGCGGTCGTAATGATGTGTTTGCCATCTGCTTGGTGTTTCAAGCAGTAGCCTTTTATAACGGTATTATTACTTTCTGATCCACCTGAAGTGAAGAAAATACGATTTGGAAGAGTATGGAGAGACTGAGCAATCTGCTCGCGAGATTCTCGGAGAAGTTTACTAGCCATCCGTCCATGAGCATGAAGGCTCGATGGATTTCCAAATGTGGTCTTCATAGTTTCAGACATTTTATCAATGACTTCAGGTAGAAGGGGAGTTGTTGCGGCATTATCAAAATATATCACATTAAGACCTTATTTCTTATGGTAGGCAAATAGAGGACTAACAGGTTTTCTTTCTTGAATGCGAACAATAGCTTCAGCGATCAGTTCGCTAGCTGTCAGATAGTTAATATTTTTTGGTGTTGGTCCTTTTGGAGCAACAGAATCGGTTACCAAGATTTCTTTGATCGGAGCTTGGTCTAATAACTCGACAGCACCTTTTACAAATAAACCATGGCTTGATACAGCATAAATTTCAGTAGCTCCTTCTCGTTCGACGATTTTCGCAGCTTCTGAGAATGTCTTACCGGTATTGAGGATATCGTCAATCAAGATCGCTTTCTTATCTTTGACATCCCCGATAATATAGCCATAATCACGGTTTGCATCATCTTGTTCGTAATCAATGATGGCAATCGGTGCATCAAGATATTCTGCTAAACTACGAGCTCGTTTGACACCTGAATTTTTAGGACTGACGACGACGACATCAGGACCTGTTAGTCCTTTATTAATGTAGTGTTCTGCAAAGAGTGGAATGGTAAAGAGGTTATCCACGGCAATATCGAAGAAACCTTGGACCTGAACAGCGTGGAGATCCAGTGTGACGACGCGATCCACCCCAGCTTTGACCAACATGTTTGCGACAAGCTTAGCAGTAATTGGTTCGCGAGGAGCAGCAGTCCGGTCTTGGCGAGCATAACCGAAGTAAGGCATGACCACATTGACAGTATTTGCGCTGGCCCGTTGGCAAGCATCCACCATAATTAAGAGTTCCATCAAGTGATTGTTGACAGGGAAACTGGTTGATTGAATGATATAAATATCATATCCACGAACACTTTCCTCAATATTGACTTGGATTTCACCATCTGAGAATTGACGGGATGAAATTTTCCCAAGTGGAACCCCAGCATGATCCGCGATTTTTTGCGCAATCTCTGGATTTGAATTGAGAGAGAAGAGCTTCATATTTTTTTTATCTGACATGTGATTCCAACCTCATTTAGATTTTTGATCTTAGCACTATTTTAGCAAAAATTTGCGATAATTTCAGCTATTTTACAATCTTTCAGCCAATCTGGCGATTTTATTTTTTGCTGCTTTGTAGACGATTCCATGGTCTGTTATGAACTGATGGAAATTTTCTTCCTGTTCAGCAGTTTCGACCTCGATTTCCAACTCATAATCTTCAGTGTCTAGATAGAGACTGTGGTCTAGTGCCACTAATCCTGCAGCTGTTTCTTTTTCGAAGCGTTCTGTTGTAAGGCTTCCCCAGACAGCGAGTTGCTCAACAGGGATTTCTTTAGAGATTAAGAGGTTTTTGATTTCTCCGTCAGGAAACTGTTGGTGTTGAAGGATCGCCTCGGTTTCCTCTTGGCTGAGCGCTTGATTATATTCGAAGTGACCGACTACTTCAGGGACTTTAAGAGTCAATTCAGCTGCATCCTTAAATGTACGGACACGTAGAGCCATCTTTTGCGATCGAATAAGCTGATCCGGCGTATCAATATAGTGATTCGTTTGAATAACTAAGGGTGTATCTGTGAAAAGGGAGAGAAGGGACTGGTATTCTTGCTTATTCAACAAGGTTTTATATTCAATTTCTAAATGGTTCATTTTGTCATCCTTTGCTTTTTTTTGAAAGCGATTCATGATATAATAGGAGATGTGTTTATTGTATACAAAAATGGTTCAGATTACAAGGTGGTAGGATGGCAATTGATTGGGAAAACTTCTTAGATCCGTATATCCAAGCAGTTGGGGAATTAAAAATCAAACTGCGTGGGATTCGTAAGCAATATCGTAAGCAGCAAAAGCATTCTCCAATCGAGTTTGTCACAGGACGGGTCAAACCGATTGAGAGCATCCGTGAGAAGATGATCCGAAGAAATATTTCTGAAGAAAATCTGGCTCAGGATATGCAAGATATTGCTGGTCTTCGCATCATGGTCCAGTTTGTGGACGATGTGGATGAGATCCTAGAGGTTCTGAGACAACGGCAGGATATGCGCGTGGTCCAAGAGCGAGATTATATCCGCCACAAGAAATCAAGTGGCTACCGGAGTTACCACGTCGTGGTTGAGTATCCGGTCGATACCATTGATGGAAATGAAACGATCTTAGCAGAGATTCAAATTCGGACCTTGTCCATGAATTTTTGGGCAACCATTGAACACTCGCTCAATTATAAATATAAAGGAGACTTTCCAGACGAGATCAAAAAACGCTTAGAGACGACAGCAAACCTGGCCTATCTCTTGGATGAAGAGATGGGGGCAATTCGGGATGCGATTCAGGAGGCTCAAGCCCTGTTTGATCCACTTCATCGTAAGTTAAATGATGGCGTTGGAAATAGTGATGACACAGATGAAGACTACAGGTAAAAAAGTATCCATTATTCGCAATCGCAAGCGTCAAAGTGAAGAGGTTTTTCAGCAGTTGCGAAATAAGCTTCGGAAAAATAATTTTATTTTGACAGAGAAGCACCCGGATATTGTGATTTCAATTGGTGGCGATGGGATGTTGCTATCGGCCTTTCACAAGTATGAACACCAGTTGGATCGAGTACGATTTGTTGGCGTTCATACTGGACACTTAGGATTTTATACAGATTACTTAGACAGTGAAATTGATAAGCTGGTTGAGAACTTAAAATATGATACAGGTGCCAAGGTTTCTTACCCTATTTTGAATGTTAAGATTACTTTCGACAATGGGGAAACCCGCACCATGAGAGCGTTGAACGAAGCGACGATTAAGAGAAGCGACCGGACCATGGTTGCCGATCTCACGATTAATGGAGTGGATTTTGAGCGCTTCAGAGGAGACGGGATTACCGTTTCGACTCCGACAGGAAGTACGGCTTACAACAAATCCTTAGGAGGAGCAGTCCTTCACCCGACTATTGAGGCACTACAGATCGCTGAGATCGCCAGTCTCAACAATCGTGTCTATCGTACCTTGGGTTCTTCTGTCATTGTCCCTAAAAAGGATAAGATCGAGATTACACCGACAAGACCTGGCTTCCACATTATCTCTGTTGACAATTCAACCTATTCTTACCGCAATATTGCAAAGGTAGAATACCAGATTGACAACCATAAGATTAATTTTGTGGCAAGCTCCAGTCATACCAGTTTCTGGAATCGGGTCAAGGATGCCTTTATCGGAGATGATAGAGAATGAGATTTGAATTCATTGTCGATGAGCATGTCAAGGTCAAGACCTTCCTGAAAAAGCACGAGGTTTCTAAGGGCCTCTTAGCAAAGATTAAGTTTCGTGGTGGCCAGATCCTTGTCAATGGACGTCCGGAGAATGCAATTTATTTGTTGGATATTGGGGATCGCTTGGTCATTGATATTCCAGCAGAAGAAGGGTTCGAAACCCTAAAACCCATGGATCGGCCTTTGGATATTTTGTTTGAAGATGATCATTTTTTGGTCTTAAACAAACCCTTTGGGATTGCTTCAATTCCAAGTGCGATTCATTCCAATACCTTAGCAAATTTTGTAAAAGGCTACTATGTGAAACAAGGCTACGAGAATCAGCAGGTTCACATTGTCACTCGCCTGGACAAGGATACTAGTGGCGTCATGCTTTTTGCCAAACATGGCTATGCCCATGCCCGCTTGGATAAGCAATTGCAGTCTAAAACGATTCAAAAACGCTATTATGCCTTGGTCAAGGGATCTGGGAAGCTTGATCCTGTCGGAGAGATTATTGCTCCGATTGCGCGTGATGAAGATTCAATTATCACACGAAAGGTAGCAAAAGGTGGCAAGTATGCTCATACTAGCTACCAGGTTGTTCAATCTTTTGGTGATATTCACCTAGTGGATATTCAGTTACACACAGGTCGAACCCATCAGATCCGCGTTCATTTTTCCCATATTGGTTTTCCGCTCTTGGGAGATGATCTCTATGGCGGCAGTTTAGAAGACGGCATTGAGCGCCAGGCCCTTCATTGTCATCGTCTATCCTATTATCATCCATTTCTAGAGGAAGAATTGGTCATAGAAAGTCCACTGCCTCCAGATTTCCAAGCTGTATTAACACAGCTTCAAACTAGTTATTAATTATAAAAAGGAGTAAAACTCATGGAAGTTTTCGAAAATCTCAAAGCCAACCTCGTTGGTAAGAATGCACGTATTGTATTACCAGAAGGTGAAGAGCCTCGTATCCTCCAAGCGACAAAACGCATTGTGAACGAGACAGAAGTAACCCCTGTCTTGCTTGGTAATCCGGATAAAATTCGGATTTATCTTGAAATCGAAGGGGTTTTGGATGGATATGAAGTTATCGATCCTCATTCTTATCCAGGTTTTGAAGAAATGGTAGCTTCCTTAGTAGAACGTCGTAAGGGCAAAATGACAGAAGAAGAAGCGCGTCAAGTCTTGAAAGACGACGTTAACTATTTTGGTGTCATGTTGGTACATATGGGAATCGTTGATGGGATGGTATCTGGTGCGATTCACTCAACAGCCGCAACTGTTCGTCCGGCTCTTCAAATTATCAAAACTCGTCCAAATGTCAAACGCACTTCAGGTGCCTTCCTCATGGTTCGTGGTTCTGAACGTTACTTGTTTGGAGACTGTGCGATTAACATCAATCCAGATGCTGAAGGATTAGCCGAAATTGCCATCAATTCAGCTATCACAGCCAAGATGTTTGGAATTGATCCAAAAATTGCTATGTTGAGCTATTCAACAAAAGGATCTGGTTTCGGTGAAAGTGTTGATAAGGTTGTCGAAGCGACTAAGCTTGCCCATGAACTTCGTCCAGATCTTGAAATTGACGGAGAATTGCAATTTGACGCAGCCTTTGTTCCTGCAACTGCAGCCTTGAAGGCTCCAGGAAGCAAGGTAGCAGGTCAAGCCAATGTCTTTATCTTCCCTGGTATTGAAGCAGGTAACATTGGATACAAGATGGCAGAACGTCTTGGTGGTTTTGCGGCGGTAGGTCCTGTCTTGCAAGGGTTGAATAAACCAGTCAACGACCTTTCTCGTGGATGTAATGCAGATGACGTTTACAAATTGACCTTGATTACAGCAGCTCAAGCTGTGGAACAATAAGAAATATATATAGGCTCAGGAAATTCCTGAGCCTTTTTCTTTATAAAATCAGAATTTCTAAACTCTAACTCATTCTATGGTATACTAGGAATATGTTAGATTTAAAAGATTACGGGATTACTATGTGGGAGGGGGAAAAAATCACCTCTTTCCGAGAAAAGTTATTAGCCTGGTATGATGCCCACAAACGGGATCTCCCCTGGAGAAAGACCCAGGATCCTTATAAAATTTGGATCTCAGAGATTATGCTCCAGCAAACACGAGTTGATACGGTGATTCCTTATTATGAGCGTTTTTTAGATTGGTTTCCGACGGTCGCTGATTTGGCTCAAGCTCCTGAAGAAAAACTCTTAAAAGTTTGGGAAGGCTTGGGGTATTACTCACGTGTCCGAAATATGCAGAAAGCTGCCCAGCAGATAATGGAAAATCACGGAGGAGTGTTTCCATCAAGTTATGAGGAAATATCTAAACTCAAGGGAATTGGGCCTTATACAGCTGGTGCCATCGCTAGTATTGCTTTTGGCTTGCCAGAGCCAGCAGTGGATGGCAATGTCATGCGTGTTTTAGCCCGTTTGTTTGAGGTAGACTACGATATCGGAATTTCGACCAATCGCAAGATTTTTCAAGCCATGATGGAAATCTTGATCGATCCGGTTCGTCCTGGTGATTTCAATCAGGCTTTGATGGATTTGGGCTCCGATATTGAGTCCCCAGTCAATCCACGGCCGGAAGACAGTCCTGTTAAGGAATTTAGCGCGGCCTACCAACATGGGACTATGGATCGTTATCCCATTAAGGCTCCTAAGAAGAAACCGGTACCTGTCTATCTCACAGCCTTTATTATCAAGGATAGTCAAGGACGCTATTTGCTGGAGAAAAATGAGCGAGAGGGGCTTTTATCAGGTTTCTGGCATTTCCCCTTGATCGAAGTGGATAGCCTAACTGAGAACCTAGGCCAATTATCTCTATTGGATGGGAAGGGGGAAGCAGAGAGTAACCCAGAAATTCTATCTTTTGAACAGGACTATGACTTGGCCATTGATTGGCAGGACAGATCGTATCCTATCGTCCAGCATATCTTTTCGCATCGCAAATGGCAGGTTCAGATCCGATATGGTCTGGTAAAAGAAGGAGTACAGCCAGCAAACGAATCGACTGTTTGGTTAACACCAGAAGAATTTTCGAATTATCCTTTTGCTAAACCTCAGCAGAAGATTTGGACGTCTTTTTCAGAAAATGAAAATTGAGAGTGGGACAGAAATCGGTAATTCGTTAGAATTCGATTTCGTCGTCCCACCTCCGCACAGTTGAGTAGGGTTGTAAAAACTGATGAAATCAGCGTAGTAGAGCCCACTCAACCACTGCGTCTTGCTCGACAATCCAAAAATAATTGAGAGGCTAGGATTTTTGTCCCAGCCTCAATTTTTTTATAAATGAGCGAATGCTTTGATTTCTTCTTCAGACATAGATGAGTCGCAACGAACACTGACTTCACCGGCTTCGACATGTAAAAATCCTGGGACAGTTGGAATGCCGTAGGTTGAGCGGAAGGCTTGTAATGCATCTAGCTGACTTGGTTCTTCACTATTAATAAAATAGATATGAGCTTTTGTTTCAGCTACGACAGTTGCTAACTTAGCAGCGAACTTCCGGCAGTAAGGACAAGTCTTGCGTCCGATAAAGAAGGTCGCTGTTTCTTTTTGATCAATCGCTTCTTGCGCACGCGCGACAGTTGTGACTTCAAGATCTTTAATATCTTCTAAAAATTGTTCCATGAGATTACCTCGCTTTCTTCTAAGTCTAGTATGCCATATTTTCTATAAAATCGCTGGTATTTGCTACGAAAGAAAGAGAGAGTGGGACAGAAATCGGTAATTCGTTAGAATTCGATTTCGTCGTCCCACCTCCGAACAGTTGAGTAGGGCTGTAAAAACTGATGAAATCAGCGTAGTAGAGCCCACTCAACCACTGCGTCTTGCTCGACAATTCAAAGATAATTGAGAGGCTAGGACTTTTGTCCCAGCCTCGTGTTTTAGCCTACAAAAGCATTGATTTCTGATTCGATATTTGCAATTTTTTCTTTAGCATCTGCTTCAGATTCACCAACTGTAGCGATGTAGAATTTGATTTTTGGTTCTGTACCTGAAGGACGAACGGCAAACCATGAATCATCAGCCAAGATGTATTTAAGAACGTTGCTTGGAGGAGTTGTCAATTTTTCAACGCCGTCAGCAGTAGTAGCTGTTTGTTCCAAGAAGTCTTCTGTCTTAGCAATGTCTGTCTTGTTAAATTGTTTAGGAGCATTACCACGGAATTTATCCATAATTTTCTTGATTTCAGCAGCCCCGTCCACACCTGAAAGGGTAACAGAGATGGTTTTTTCTGCGAAGTAACCGTATTGTTTGTAGATTTCTTCGATACCATCTGCCAAAGTCATACCACGTGAGCGGTAGTAAGCTGCGATTTCAGCAACGATAAGAACGGCTTGGATAGCGTCTTTGTCACGTACGAATGGTTTGATCAGGTAACCGAAGCTTTCTTCGAAACCAAGCATGTAAGTATGGTTGTGTTGTGTTTCAAATTCATGGATTTTTTCACCGATAAATTTGAAACCAGTCAAGACGTTAAACATTGTTGCGCCGTAGCTTTCTGCAATCTTAGTCACCAACTCAGTTGATACGATTGATTTACAGAGGGCAGCATTTGCAGGAAGGGTACCAGCTGTTTTGTGAGCTTCAAGAATGTATTTAGCAATGATCGCTCCGATTTGGTTACCAGAAAGGTTGAGGTAAGAACCATCTGGTTGGCGGATTTCTACACCAAGGCGGTCAGCATCTGGGTCAGTTGCAACCAATACATCAGCGTCTACTTTGCGACCAAGTTCTTCAGCAAGAGCAAAGGCAGCTTGGTTTTCAGGGTTTGGAGATTTAACAGTTGAAAAGTCAGCATCTGGAACAGCTTGAGCTTCAACAACTTGAACAGCTTCAAATCCAGCTTGGGCAAGAGCACGACGAGCCAACATTTCACCAGTACCATGAAGTGGAGTGTAGACAATCTTCATGTCACGACCGTATTCATTGATCAAGTCTTGGTTGATGTTAACGCCTTTCACTTCTTTCAAGTATTCAGCGTCGACGTTTTCACCGATAACTTCAATCAAGCCGTTAGCTTTGCTTTCTTCAAGGTCAGCTAATTGTACAGTGAAAGGATTTTCGATAGCACGGATGTAATCTGTCAATGCATCAGCATCTGCTGGAGGCATTTGTCCACCGTCTTCACCGTATACCTTATATCCGTTAAATGGAGCAGGGTTGTGGCTAGCTGTTACCATGATCCCAGCAAATGTGTGGAGGTGACGAACGGCAAATGACAATTCAGGTGTTGGACGAAGGCTTTCAAATACATAAGATTTGATCCCATGAGCAGCCAAAACTTGAGCTGATTCAAAAGCAAACTCAGGAGAGAAGTGACGGCTATCGTAAGCGATCGCAACTCCGCGTTTCTTCGCTTCCTCACCTTTTGAGTTGATCAATTGGGCCAACCCTTCAGTTGCTTGGCGAACAACATAGATATTAATACGGTTGGTACCAGCACCGATTAATCCACGCATACCAGCTGTACCGAATTCTAGGTTGGTATAGAAGGCATCTTCTTTTGTTTTTTCATCCATTGCGACCAACTCATCACGAAGGTAAGCTGGTAATTCAGCAAAGTCGAGCCATTTTTGGTAGTTTTCTTGATAGGTCATGCAAGCGTCTCCTTTTTGCTTATAATTTAATCGCTTACATTGTAGCAAATTTTTTCAGAAAATTCTAGCGATAATTGTAAATCTTTTCAAAAAAATAGAGTTAATTCACCATCAAAAAAAGCCAAGATAAATTGGTCTTGGCTTTGAAGGTTATTTTAATTTTTCAAGAGATGGAACGACTGCACTGGTAATGAGTACTGTCGCAATGACTTCGATGAGAGAGTTGGTAGATACAATCAAGGCTAGGAAATGTTGAATCCCACCACCGAAGCTATTTCCAAAGAAGAAATAAATCCCACTTAGAACGAAAACAGTATTGGTCATAGAGCCGACAATTCCAGCGATCACAAGTCCAGTACGATTGCGAATCCAACGATAGACAAAATAAGGGGTTACCCCGATGAGAATCCGAGGGACTATGGCAATGATAAGGGAGTAGAGATTCCCGTGAGGGACAAAGGGACTAAAGAGATAGCTGGCGGGTGTTATAACCAGGGTATTCATAGTAAGGCTAAAGAGTCCCATGAGGAGTCCTAAGATAGCTCCAATCCGTGGACCGTATATGATAGAGGCGATCACGACAGGAATATGAACCAAGGTCGGTTGAATACCTGATGGAACAAATTGCAGAATGAAGGACGTCACAAAGTGAATGGTGATCATCACCGCAAAAAAGATGGCAATTCGTGAAATAGAAGATGATTTTCTCATAAACAATTCTCCTTAACAGTTTCTACAATAGTTTCTACAGGCGCTAGAGCTCCAGCACCTTTGTCCCCACAAGCAAGAACAGCATCACGAGGTTGGATCATCTGGTAACCATAGTCTTGTAAGAGTTTTAGATTTCGTTGGGTAGCGGGATGTTCTAACATTTTTGTATTCATAGCAGGGGCCAGTAATTTTTTAGTCCTTTGAGGCAAGGCTAGAGCTGTGCTTGTGACCATATTATCTGCCAGTCCCATAGCCAATTTAGCAATGGTATTGGCACTGGCCGGCGCTACAAGAAAGAGGTCAGTTTCTTTCCCAATGTCGATGTGCTCGATCCGCTGTGGATCGTCTTCAATCATAACATCAAGCCCCACTTGATTTTTTGAAAGAACTTGCAAGGTTAAAGGGGTGATAAATTTTTGGGCTGAAGGAGTCATGAGGACCTTCACTTCAAATCCCAATTTGGTTAGTTGGCTAGTAATATCAGCAGCTTTATAGGCGGAAATACTACCGGTAACCGCTAAAGTAATGTGTGTCATATGTTCCTTTTTATTTGATATAACGTAGGATAGCCTCTGCGATTTCTGCTTTCGTAGAAGCTTCTAGGACCTGATCATCTGTCACTAGATAGGCTTGATGCTGACCGTTCTGAATCTTGGTCAGATCGTTGGCAACGATCATGCTGGCATGATTTTTAACGAGGCTTTCACGCGCTACTTGGATCAACTCTGCAGAAGAAACGTCGACTAATAGCTTAAAGCCGATCAGTTGAATGGCAGGGTTCCATTCTTTGACGAGCGAGATAATCTTCGGATTTTTTTTTAGAAAGAGTACTTGGTATTCTTCTTTGGAAGAAATTTTCGCTTCCTGATTTTCACGATGGATAAAGCTATGAAGGTCTTGAGCTTTCTCAACTTCATCAAGGCCGGTCATGTAAACAGGTGTGTAGTCTGAGACTGCCATAGCGTGAATCAAAACCTGATGTTGAGGGACTTCCGTTTTCATTTGTGTGAGAAGTTCTTCGACATTCTGGATCAATAGAAGTCGAAGCTGTGGGTGAGGATCGGGTTTAAGCGCGGTAGGCGTTGTGATCAAGGTCACCTGATGTCCCTTTGCAAGAGCCATTTCTGCAAGGATTTTCCCTAGGCTCCCGGTGGAATGATTGGTGATCGAACGAACACTATCAATGGCTTCGCTCGTCCCACCTGATGTAATTAAAATATGCATATGCTTATTTTACACAAAAAAGATACGTAAGTAAAGTTCTGAAGCTATTAGGATTAACTATGTATAGCCATAAAATTTAGATAAAAAACGAACGTTCGATTCAAAAGGTGGAAAAACCATGTTATTTTCGCGAATTTTAGGTATAATAGATCTATCAAATATAAAGGAGTCCCTTATGAAAACAGATATCGAAATTGCTCAAAGCATTGAACTCCAACCGATTGTGGACGTTGTTAAGAAAATTGGTTTGGTTGACGATGATCTTGAATTGTATGGAAAATACAAGGCAAAATTGAGCTTTGATAAGATTCGTGAAGTTGAGAAAAATCCAGTAGGAAAACTTATCTTAGTCACTGCGATCAACCCAACTCCAGCTGGAGAAGGGAAATCAACCATCACCATTGGTTTAGCAGATGCTTTGAATAAAATCGGTAAAAAAACCATGATTGCCATTCGCGAACCTTCTTTAGGTCCAGTTATGGGGATTAAAGGTGGTGCTGCTGGTGGTGGCTATGCCCAAGTTCTACCGATGGAAGACATCAACCTTCATTTCACAGGGGATATGCATGCGATCACAACGGCTAATAATGCCCTCTCAGCATTGATTGATAATCATTTGCACCAAGGAAATGAGCTTGGAATAGACCAACGTCGGATTATCTGGAAACGGGTAGTGGACTTGAATGACCGTGCTTTGCGACACGTATCGGTTGGTCTCGGTGGACCGCTCAATGGGATTCCTCGTGAAGACGGATTTGATATTACCGTTGCTTCTGAGATCATGGCCATCCTTTGCTTGGCGACAGATATTGAAGATTTGAAACGTCGTTTGGCCAACATTGTTATTGGTTACCGCTATGATCGTAGTCCAGTTTATGTCCGTGATTTAGAAGTAGAAGGGGCTCTTGCCTTGATCCTCAAAGATGCGATTAAGCCAAACTTGGTTCAAACCATCTATGGTACACCTGCCTTTGTTCACGGTGGTCCATTTGCCAATATCGCCCATGGATGTAACTCTGTGTTAGCAACGACGACAGCTCTTCATTTAGCCGACTATACGATTACAGAAGCTGGTTTTGGGGCTGACCTCGGTGCTGAAAAATTCCTCGATATTAAAACGCCAAACTTGCCAACTTCACCAGATGCGGTTGTGATCGTAGCGACTCTCCGTGCTCTTAAGATGAACGGTGGAGTGACCAAGGATGCTTTGACTGAAGAGAATGTAGAAGCTGTTCGTGCTGGTTTTGCCAACTTGAAACGTCACGTTGAAAATATCCGTAAGTTTGGCATTCCTGCAGTGGTTGCCATCAATGAATTTATCACTGATACAGAAGCAGAAATTGCTGCTTTGAAAGAATTGTGTGCTGAAATTGAGGTGCCAGTTGAGCTTGCGAGTGTATGGGCGAATGGTGCTGACGGTGGAGTTGAACTTGCTGAAACCTTGGTTAAAACCATCGAAACAAGTCCAGCTAACTACACACGCTTGTATGATAATAACCTTTCTGTTGAAGAAAAAATTGAAAAGATTGTTACAGAAATTTATCGCGGTACGAAGGTGAATTTTGAGAAGAAAGCTAAGACACAAATTGCCCAAATCGTGAAAAATGGTTGGGATAAGTTGCCAATCTGTATGGCCAAAACACAATATAGCTTCTCTGATAATCCAAATGCCTTGGGAGCTCCTGAAAACTTTGAAATCACTATCCGTGAAGTGGTTCCAAAATTGGGAGCAGGCTTTATTGTCGCTTTGACTGGGGATGTCATGACCATGCCTGGTTTACCAAAACGTCCAGCTGCTTTAAATATGGATGTGGCTGCTGATGGAACAGCCATCGGTTTGTTCTAATAGCTAGATATCTAAAAACAACTTCTGTTCAAATGAGCAGAAGTTGTTTTGGTCTTGTTAATCAATCATTATTCAGTAAGGAGTTGGTACCTGATTTTTCGATAGATTATGATGAGCTGTAGGGTCATGGGAATCCAGATAAGGGGTTCGCAGAGAATGACCCCCATGTAGCCGGTGTGAGGAATAATCCACAGAACGAAGAAAATTTTTCCAAACAATTCAATAAAACTGGATGTGAGTGGGGTTAATTTTTTACCCATTCCCTGTAGGGCATTTCTCAGGATGATGAGACTCGCCAAAATAGGATAAAAGCAAGAGCTGATCTGGAGATAAAGACTGGCATTTGCAATGAGATCAGGATTTGTCGAGCCGGAAATAAAGCTGGTTAAAGACGGACTTGTGAAGAATAGAAGAGCAGCAACCAAGACAGACCAAACCCAAGAAAGAAGGTTGGCAATGGTAACGCCTTTTTTGATCCGCTGGAATTGCTCTGCGCCAAAATTCTGCGAGATAAAGGTTGTGATACTTGAGGCGATAGCTGTAATCGGTAAAACGGCAAAGGACATGATACGACGGGCTGCGACCTGTGCACTGATAATGGTTGTTCCAAGCTGATTAATAGCGGATTGGAGGATAACCGTTCCAATCGAAACGATGGAAGTCATGAGGCCCATGGCAAGGCCCTGACTTAGCAGATCCTGATAAAGCTCCTTTTCCCAAACAAAATCCTTGCGATGCGGGAGCAGAAAAGGGACCTTCTTACGAATATAGAGAAGACAAAGAAGGGCCGAAATACCCTGGGCAATAATGGTCGCAATTCCAGCGGATTGGACTCCGAGATGGAGTTGGGTAATAAAATATAGATCGAGAAGAATATTGAGAATGGCAGCAATAATCAGGAAGTAGAGTGCCGCTAAGCTATCGCCAACCGCTCTAAGAAGTCCAGCGCAAAGATTATAGGCAAAGGTCACAGCCACACCATTGACAATAGTGGAGATATAGAGATAAGACTGAGACACAATTGCTGATGGGGTCCCTAAAAACTGGAGCAGGGGATAAAGTCCGACAGCGCCAATGAAGATCATGAAGAGACTGAGGATGCCACCAATAATAACAGTTGCGGCAACTGATTTTCGTAATTGATCTTCGTTTTTGGCTCCATAATTTCTCGCGATAATAATCCCCATCCCATTGCCAACACCGACAGCAAATCCAACGATCAAATCAAATATAGCAGAGGTTGCTCCAACGGCAGCCAATGATTTTTGACCTAAAAAACGCCCAACAATCATAACATCCGAGGTATTGTAGAGTTGTTGAAAGATATTGGACAAAAGAATAGGAAAGGCGAAACTCAAAAGAGCAGGTAAAATAGGACCATCTATGAGGTCCACACGTTGAATTCTTTTCATAGTGCCATTATACCAACTTCAGGAACCAGCGACAAGCGTCGATAGTTGAAGGCCCTTACATTTTTTGGTATAATCAGGGCAGAAAAGGAGGCTTTTATGAGCTTAACCAGTCAATTAATCACGGAAACGTTCCCAGATCTGGACAAGGTCGAGAGGCTGAATATCGAGGCATTTCCAGAAGAAGAGCGAGTTCCTTTGTCGGAATACCTGCGTTATACGGACAATGACGATGCTAATTTTTTTGCTTTTTATAACGAAGAAGAATTTGTAGGATTTGCTTTTTCTATCTATAATCAGAAAGTTTTTTATGTTAGCTTCTTTGCCATTATGCCCCACCTACGTAGCCACGGTTATGGTCAAGAAATTATTGAAAAATTGGTAGAATTTTACCAAAGAACCATGATTCTTGAAGTGGAACGTTTAGATGAAGAATGTGACAATCTAGAGCAACGTCAGTCTCGGATGGATTTCTATAAGCGAAATGGATTTAAAACTGCCAATGCCTTTTTAGAATACGAAGGACTGAGCTTTGAAATTCTCTATCGGGGTGATCACTTTGACGAAGAGGCTTATCGCGATATTTTCCGTAAACTGCAGGAAGAAAATTATTTCGATTTCCGCATTAAATATAGACGCTTTAGTGATCACTAGACAAGAAGGAGGCTGGGACAAAAGTCCTAGCCTCTCAATTATTTTTGGATTGTCGAGCAAGACGCAGTGGTTGAGTGGGCTCTACTACGCTGATTTCATCAGCTTTTACAGCCCTACTCAACTGTGCGGAGGTGGGACGACGAAATCGAATTCTAACGAATTACCGATTTCTGTCCCACTCTCTTTAGTTTAGATGTTGAATGAAGAACTCAATCAGTTTCATGATTTGTGTAAAGAACCAAGGTAGAAACAGAAGAGCTAGGAAGGCAACATGCCATTTCCAATAGAGTGAAACCAAGCCGACGGTTTCTCGAATCCAAGCGGATGGGAGATAGTAAAAAGCTGTTCTTGAACCGATACTTCGACCAGGTATTTTCAATCGTCTCATAAAGACACCTGCACGGAGCGCGTGAAAAGAATTAGTCACCACAAGGACTCTCTTGCCAAGCCCCTCTTCTTCAAGGATACGCTTGCTAAAGGTCAGGTTTTCAAAAGTAGTACGAGAGCGATTCTCGATGAGAATGGCGTCTTCTGGCACCCCATGTTCCATCAAGTATCTGGCCATAGCTTCCGCCTCAGCGATCAGCTCATCTGACCCTTGACCACCAGAAACAATCAGCTTTGGTCGTCCCTCGAACTTCTCATAGATGGCCTTTCCCTTTTCAAGACGCTGGGCCAAGAGTGGGGGAACCTTGTCTCCGATCAAACCTGAGCCAAGGATGATGATGGCGTCTGGCTCTTTGCGAACTGGAAAGAGATTGCAAAAAGTCCCATAGGATACATAAGAGAGGTAGAGAAAGGTCATGTAAAACAGGGCGAAGTCAGTCAGATAAATGAGGATGTCATTCCCTGGGAAATAGGGTAGAAAATGTAGTGCCAAAGCTCCGATAATAAACAGTCCATAAAGCAGAGAGAGGAGGTTGGCCAGTCTTTTTCCTTCAAAAAGCATCATTTGACGGCCGTTAAAAAGAAGAAAGATAGATGAGAAAATAATGCTGAGAAAAACGAGGATGGAAATCACTACAAAGACAATCATTGCAATTTGTTGATTGAACCATAACTCAGTTCGAACGACTAGTAAAAATGCAGAAATCAGTAGAAGAAGTCCTAGGTTTATCGAAAAGAGATAAGCATTGAAAAGTCTTCTGCGATCACTCATAAAGAACAATAAAAAAATAAGAGCTAGAAATAACCAGAATAGATATAGATACATGTTTTGCCCCTCGTAAAATCTTACATCCATTGTATCATAATGACTGATAGAAATAGCGGATTGTTCATGTAAATAAGTTGCATTCTTCAAATGAATTTGATAAAGTTAAGATTATCGTTTTTTTAAGGAGATCGTATGTTACGAAAAGGTTCCCTGACAGGTTTATTACTGTTTGGTATTTTTTTTGGTGCTGGAAACCTGATTTTCCCACCGGCTCTTGGTGCTTTATCGGGTAATCAATTTTGGCCAGCTATTGCTGGGTTTGTCCTTTCAGGAGTGGGAATTGCCATTGTGACCTTGATTATAGGGACACTCAATCCCAAAGGCTATATTCATGAGATTTCTCGTAAGATTTCACCTGTTTTCGTGATTGTATACTTAGTTGCTCTTTATCTTTCGATTGGTCCTTTCTTTGCCATTCCAAGAACGGCGACGGTATCTTTCGAAGTGGGGATAGCCCCCTTATTAGGTGGAATGAATGCCAGTTTAGCACTTTTCATTTTTACCCTGGTCTACTTTTTGTTAGCCTTTCTGATTGCTTTGAATCCATCTAAGATTCTAGATCGGATCGGTCGTATATTGACCCCGATCTTTGCGATTCTCATTTTGATTTTGGTCGTTCTTGGAGCTTTAAAATACAGTGGACATGCTCCAATGGTGGCCACCAAAGCCTATCAGGCTTCTGCCTTTGGGCAAGGATTTTTAGAGGGCTACAATACCTTGGATGCCTTGGCTTCTGTTGCCTTTAGTGTGATCGCAGTGACTACCCTGAATCAACTTGGATTTTCAAGTAAGAAAGAATACATCAAGACCATTTGGTTGGTTGGGATTGTCGTAGCGCTTGGTTTTAGTGTGCTGTATATCGGTTTAGGATATCTGGGGAATCATTTTCCAATTCCGGCTTCTGTTATGGCATCTGATACCAATAAAGGGGTGTATGTATTATCAGAAGCGACCAAAGCGATCTTTGGTCCGACTGCTCAGATTTTCCTAGCAGGAATGGTGACGGTAACTTGCTTTACCACAACTGCTGGTTTAATCGTCTCTACCAGTGAATTCTTCCATAGCACCTTCCCTAAGGTTTCTTACAAGGTCTATGCAAGTGTCTTCACTATGATTGGTTTTGCGATTGCCAACCTTGGCTTGAATACCATTATTGCTTTCTCATTGCCAGTCTTGATGATTCTTTACCCAATCACCATTACCATTGTATTGATTGTGATAGTGAATAAATTTGTGGCTCTTTCAAAACCAGGAATGCAACTGACTATTTTCTTGGCCAGCTTGGTCTCTCTTGCAAGTGTTCTGGCAAGTACCTTTAAAATTTCACTAGTAGAAAAGGGGGTTGCTTTGCTTCCATTTGCGGCTCAATCTCTTCCATGGTTGGTTCCAGTAGTCATCGGGATTCTTTTATCGCTCGTATTACCAAATAAACAAACGGCAGAAGAATAAGTTATATTAGAAACTCTAAAGGTTTATGCTTTAGGGTTTTTCTTTTGAAACTAGCATTTAAATCCAAACTTTAGTAAAAAACGTAGCAGAAATTTTTATTTTTTGTCAGTCAATGCTATACTGAATGTAGCATATCAATATACGGAGTGAACTATGAATCCAATCATTTTTTCATTGACAGTTTTTCTTGCGGGTATTCTGTCTTTCTTTTCTCCCTGTGTCTTTCCTTTGCTGCCGGTTTATATTGGAATCTTGCTAGGAAGTGATCAGGAAAAGGCTATCCAATTGTTCGGGAAAAAAATTCGCTGGCATGGCTTGTTAAAAACCATTTGTTTTATTGCTGGTATTTCTGTTATTTTCCTCCTCATTGGTTTTGGAGCGGGCTTGCTTGGAAAGATCATGTACACCAATTGGTTCCGTTATCTGATGGGAGTCCTGATCATTATCCTTGGTCTTCATCAGATGGAAGTTTTTAAATTTCATTTCCTTGAGAAGCAAAAAACAATGGATTTTGGAGCCAACAAACAGAAGAATGAATTGTTCTCAGCTTTTCTCCTTGGTCTTGGCTTTAGTTTTGGTTGGACGCCTTGTATTGGTCCGGTATTGGGATCAGTTCTTGCTTTAGCAGCATCAGATGGGCAGGATGCTCTTATGGGAGCTGTTTATCTCCTAGTTTACACCTTGGGAATGGCCCTTCCGTTTTTACTGTTGGCCTTAGCATCTAGTCTGGTCCTACCTTACTTTAATCGTCTCAAACCCCATTTGTTGTTGCTGAAGAAAATTGGCGGAGCCATCATTATTCTGATGGGGATTCTCTTACTCTTGGGACAATTGAACAGTTTGTCATCTATCTTTTCATAAAAATATCGGAGGTTTAACGCATGATGAAAGGTATTAAATACGCTTGTTTCTCAGTACTTTCTCTGGCTTTGCTGTCAGCTTGTTCCATGAATCAATCCAGTGAGAGTGGTATGGACAATCAGCCAACAATGAATACAACAACGAATAAGAATCCTTTGGTGGGAAAAGACGCCAGTGACTTTGAACTAAAGGATATGAAGGGGAATACGGTCAAACTTTCAGACTACAAAGGGAAGAAGGTTTATTTGAAATTTTGGGCAACCTGGTGTGGCCCTTGCCGGCAAAGTATGCCTGAACTGAATAAACTGGTCGAAGAAAAGGACCGGGACTTTGAGATTCTCACTGTTATGGCACCAGGGATGCAAGGTGAAAAAACAGAAGAAGAATTCGTCAAATGGTTTGATCAACAAGATTACAAGTCAGTACCGGTCTTGTACAATCCAGACGGTTCTGCATTTGCAGATTATCAGGTTCGCTCTATTCCTACAGAAGTCTTTATAGACAGTCATGGGAAAATTGGACATGTCCAATTAGGGGCTATTTCAAACGAAGATGCTAAGAAGATTATCAAAGAGTTACAATAAAAAAATGAAGCACGAAGCTTCATTTTTTTCTAGTTTCTTAGTTGCTTGCGCCAGAAGTGGCATCGGCATCTCCGTGCCCTCCGTCACCATGTCCTCCAGCATCAGAAGCACCAGAAGTTGCATCTGCACTACCGTGTCCACTAGCAGGAGCAAATGGACCGCTTCCGCCAACTAGACGTTGACCTGTTGTTTGCAGGTACCAGTCCAACCATGGTTTGAAGTTGAAGACAATCTCATTGATACCAGCGTAAGAACCATCTTCATAGTACATAGCTTGGTAGTTGTGAGTGTTGATCACGCCTTCAGGAGATCCTGGAACAATGGTCCGAACATAGTCTTGGTTACCGTTACGAAGGGTACCAATCACCCATTCCACGTTTTTCATACGTGCTGGTGGTAGGGAGCCGTGAACGGTTGACATCCGGCTTCCTGATTGAGGTGGCACGCGTTTAGCAAACATGGTATCTGGATCTTGATGGGCATTGTTGTAGTAGAGGAATTGGTTGTTATCATCGGCATAAGTCAATTCAAATGGCATAGCCTTCAAGAACATATCAATTTGGTTAACGGTTAGGATACCGTGGTCGAGTTTGACATAGGTATCGCCAGAAACGGCACCGGTGATTTCAGCTACTTTTTCTACCCAGTCTGGATCGTCAGGATCGACTTCAGTAACAGTTGTAGCGATTGGATGATTACAATCCAAGTCTTCTGGTTCAATTGGTTTTGGTTTTTTCAATTTCGATACAACCTCAACGTATTTCATAAAATTATCCAAGCAGGTTTCAAGGAATTTGACGGTTCCCTCGTTGATGATATTGCCGTTTTCGTCAAAAGCTTCTTTCGCTTTTCCTAGAAGGAATTCATTCCCTGGAAGAGTGTAAGCATTGACACCTGGAGCATCAAGGATCTTACGGAGGTGAACCTGTGCGCGTGAAGTCCCTTGATCATAGTAAGAAGCACCGACGATCATAACCGGTTTGTTTTCAAATGGATGCACCTCGAAAGATAGCCATTCAAGAACAGACTTGAGAGCAGCAGAGATCGTATGGTTGTGCTCTGGAGTGGCAATGATGACACCATCTGCACGAGTGATTTTGTTATATAAAAGACGTAATTGGAAACTTTCGTCCCATTTTTCATCTTGATTAAACATTGGAACTTCGTCGATTTCAAGAACTTCCAATTCAAATTTGATCTTAAATTGGCGGCGAATGAATTCCAAAAGTTTACGGTTATATGATTGATCGTAGTTCGATCCTACAAGTCCAACAAATTTCATGCTAGTATGTCTCCTATCTTACAAGTTTTCCCAGTCAAATTCTTCAGCATCTTTGCGAAGTAATTCTTGGGCGTTGCGCAATTTGTCTGTGATTTTTACAAACACACGGAAATCATTGAAGACGGCATCTAATTTTTGAATGACATCTAAATCCACCAAGTCTCCATTTTGATCAAAGGCTTGCAATGAATGGGAGAGCAAGAATTCATCTGGCAAGACATTCGCTTTAATTTCAGGAGCATTTAAGATTTGGCGAAGTTGGAGTTGGGCGCGTGAAGATCCCAACGTACCGTATGATGCCCCAGTAATCATGACCGGTTTGTTCAACAATGGGAAGACTCCGTATGAGAGCCAAGCGAGTGCACTCATCAAGACCGCTGGAATAGAGTGGTCGTATTCTGGAGTCCCAATAATGACTCCATCAGCATCCTCAATTTTTGCAACAATATCCAAGACAGCTTCAGGCACTTGTTTGTCGGCTGGTTTGTTAAAGACAGGGATATCTTTAATTTCGACCAATTCGATCTCAGCCTTATCAGCAAAATGTTTTTGCATGTATTGAAGCAGTTGACGGTTTGTAGAACGTTTGGAGTTAGTCCCCACAATCGCAATAAGTTTTATCATGGAAAATTCCTTTCTTATAGGAGAATTATAAATAAGATTGAAGCCCACTTGTATAGGCGATCTTGCCTGATTGAGAAACCAATAAGGTATCTATACCAGGAAGTGATTCAACAGTGTTGAGGATAGAAGCAGGAGATTCCCCGAACAAGCGGGTAGTCCATATCTCCCCGTCTACGGATCGATCAGATATGATGGTGATACTGGCTAAGTCTGTCTCGACCGGATAGCCCGTCGCGCTATCAAAAATGTGGTGAAACGACTGGCCGTCAACTTCTAAATGACGCTCGTAGATGCCAGAGGTGACAATAGATTTATCCTTGACAGAGAGGACCAGTAGGTGCTGCCCCCTTTTTTCGACTGGATTTTGAATGCCAATCCGCCAAGGCTGTTGTTTGATAGGGTGTTGACCGACAGTGAGGATATTTCCTCCAAGATCGATCAAGGCATCTGTTACTCCCTGACTCTTTAAAAAGGTTGCAATACAGTCCGCACTATAGCCCTTAGCCAAGGCTCCCAAATCAATCTTCATTCCAGGACGTGTCAGAAAGACCGTATGGTTTTCTGGGTCGAGCTGGATTTGGTGAGGATCGATCTTGGCCAGAGCTTGATCAATTTCCCCTTGCTGGGGACGTCTAGCATCTGAAAATCCAATTCGCCAGGTTTGTACAAGAGGACCAATGGCGATGTTTAAATGGCTGTCTTGAGCTTGACTATGCAAGGTACCTAATGCAATCAGTTCAAAAAGATCTGGATGAACTTGGACAGGAGCAATACCAGCTTGGTGATTGACCTCCATGAGTTCAGAACTTGCATCATTAGCACTGAAGCGATGTTCGTAGGAGCGAAGAAGTTCAAAGCAGCGGGCTAAGAGTTCATTCGCTTGTGGGTGACAGATCGAAACAGTGATGGTCGTACCCATCAAACGTTCGGATCGACTACTTAGGTCCACTAAAAATCTATCCTTTCCTATTTTCACTCACTTACAGTATATCAAAAAGATATCGTTTTCACAATCCTTTCGAGCATATTGTTTGACATTTTTTGAAACATGTGAAGTGTGATTTTCTGGAAAATTGAAAAAAAGATCACAAATTCTGAGCAAAATAATTGTAACCGATATCATTTTTATGATATACTCAAGAAGTAAATTAAATTAAAGGTAGGATTTATTCTATGAGTAAAATCGTTGTTGTAGGGGCTAACCATGCCGGAACAGCTTGTATCAACACTATGTTAGATAATTTCGGAAATGAAAATGAAATTGTGGTTTTTGACCAAAACTCAAACATTTCATTCCTTGGATGTGGGATGGCGCTTTGGATCGGTGAGCAAATCGATGGTCCTGAAGGTCTTTTCTACTCTGACAAAGAAAAATTGGAAGCAAAAGGTGCAAAAGTCTACATGAACTCTCCTGTTCTTTCAATTGACTATGACAACAAAGTGGTGACTGCAGAAGTTGATGGAAAAGAACACAAAGAATCTTACGAAAAATTGATCTTTGCGACTGGATCAACACCAATCATTCCTCCAATTAAAGGTGTTGAAATCGTACCTGGTAACCGCGAATTCAAAGCAACTCTTGAAAATCTTCAATTTGTTAAATTGTACCAAAACGCTGAAGAAGTGATCGAAAAATTGAAGGACAACAGCAAACACTTGAATCGTATCGCCGTAGTTGGTGGTGGTTACATTGGTGTTGAACTTGCTGAAGCTTTCGAACGTCTTGGTAAAGATGTTGTCTTGGTTGATATCGTGGACACTGTCTTGAATGGCTACTACGACAAAGACTTCACTGACATCATGGCGAAAAACTTGGAAGACCACAACATCCGTTTGGCACTTGGACAAACAGTTCAAGCGGTTGAAGGAGATGGTAAGGTGGAACGCCTTGTAACCGATAAAGAAACCTTCGATGTAGATATGGTTATCTTAGCTGTTGGTTTCCGTCCTAATACAGCTCTTGCTGATGGTAAGATCGAACTCTTCCGCAATGGTGCTTTCCTTGTTGATAAGAAACAAGAAACGTCACTTCCAGGTGTCTACGCAGTTGGTGACTGTGCGACTATCTTCGATAACGCTCGTAACGAAATGAGCTACATCGCTCTTGCGTCTAATGCGGTTCGTTCAGGTATTGTCGGTGCCTACAATGCGACTGGTCATGAATTAGAAGGAATCGGTGTTCAAGGTTCTAACGGTATCTCTATCTACGGCCTTCACATGGTTTCAACTGGTTTGACGCTTGAAAAAGCGAAAGCTGCAGGCTTCAATGCCACTGAAACTGGCTTTAACGACCTTCAAAAACCTGAATTTATCAAACACGATAACTATGAAGTTGGTATCAAGATCGTCTATGATAAAGATACTCGTCAAATCCTTGGAGCTCAAATGGTATCACGTGATAGCGCCATCTCAATGGCTATCCACATGTTCTCACTTGCGATTCAAGAACACGTGACGATTGATAAATTGGCCTTGACAGACTTGTTCTTCTTGCCACACTTCAACAAACCATACAACTACATCACAATGGCAGCTTTAACTGCTGAATAATAGCTAAAGTTCTATTAAAAACTTTCCTTAGGTGAGTACGGACGTCAGCGACCTTCGTAGAAGTTCCATGACTAATTATTGAGCCTAAGGTCTCAATAATTCCGAGTGCCTGAAACTCTATTGTTTCAGGCACTTTTCTCACAGCGGAAAGTTTTGACTTTTCTTTATTCGTTCCATAATAAATAGAACATATTTATATTTCTTTGTAGAATTTCTTAACTTATTTTACTTGATAAAATGGTTTGTCTACATTCTAAACAAAACTAACAAGGGTAGTTTTGTTTTTTTCTGTCTTTCCATGTATTCAGAGGCAGTGAAATAAGGTATAATGAATAGGATAAGAGTTTGAAGGAGTTAGGGAATGTCTGCTAAAGAAGAAGCCTTTAAAAATGAATTTCAATTTGCCTCTAGTTCAATTGTGGCCCATATTGTCAGAGGTGTTCTGGTTGGGATCGTTGTGGGCTGCATCGTCTCGAGTTTTCGTTTTTTGATCGAACATATTTTTCATTTTGTTCAAGGCTTTTACAAGGAGATGTCTGGTCAACCACTTTATTTGCTGGCGATGCTATTGGGTTACGGGGGGATCGTACTGATTGCTGGTCGCCTCATTCGCACAAATCGGGATATCAAGGGATCAGGAATTCCGCAAGTCGAAGCGGAGCTTAAGGGCCTCTTGGCGGTGAGATGGTGGGATACCCTGTGGAAGAAGTATATTCTAGGTGTCTTGGCCATCGGAAGTGGCTTGATGCTTGGTCGTGAAGGTCCTAGTATTCAATTAGGTGCAATGGGTGGAAAAGGAGTGGCCCATCATTTGAAGGTCAGTCCGGTTGAGGAGCGGTCTTTGATTGCAAGTGGGGCTGCTGCTGGTCTTGCGGCTGCCTTTAATGCACCTATAGCGGGGCTCTTATTTGTGGTTGAAGAGGTCTACCATCATTTTTCACGTTTCTTTTGGATTTCGACCTTGGCTGCTAGTTTGACTGCTAATTTTATTTCACTCAATGTCTTTGGTCAAACACCAGTGCTTCATATGCCACAAAATATTCCACCGCTCCATCTGTCTCAGTACTGGATTTATCTTTTTCTTGGAGTCTTTTTAGGGGCAGCAGGGTATGTCTATGAAATAGTGGTCCTCAATATCGGTCGACTGTATCGTTTGCTAGAGAAGATTTTCCATGTTCCTTCTCATTATTCTTCTTTATTTGCCTTTGTCTTGATTCTTCCAATCGGCTATTTTCTTCCCCAAATTCTTGGTGGTGGGAATCAATTGGTCTTGGATTTAGCTCGAGTACCGTATCCAGTGCTGACCATACTTCTCTATTTTGTGATCCGTTTCATCTGGAGTATGTTGAGCTATGGTAGTGGCTTACCAGGTGGCATCTTCCTTCCTATACTAGCATTAGGATCTCTCTTAGGGGCCTTTGTTGGAACCTTTCTCCAAAACATTGGCTTTATCTCTCAAAACCAGCTGCCTCTTTTCATCATTTTAGGTATGAGTGGCTATTTTGGGGCTATTTCAAAAGCGCCTTTAACAGCGATGATCTTGGTGACAGAGATGGTCGGGGATATTCGTAGTTTAATGCCCCTAGGCATGGTGACCTTGCTAGCTTATATGATCATGGATCTCTTCCATGGAGCGCCAGTCTATGAAGCCATGCTGGAGCAATTGTTACCGGATAAGGCGCAAGAAGAAGGAGAGTTGACCCTGATCGAGATCCCTGTATCCGAAAAGATAGCAGGTAAGCAAGTCCATGAACTGCACCTCCCTCAAGATATCTTAATTACCACGCAAATGCGAAGCGGTAAGAGCTATACGGTCAATGGTGCGACCCGCTTGTATCTAGGTGATAGCATCTTTGTGGTGGTTAAAGAATCCGAAATCGGACGGGTCAAAGATATTCTTTTGTAAAAGACAGATTCTCAGAAAAGTTTTTCTATTATTAAAATTTCAGACAATTATTGAAAAATGAGAAAATATCTGGTAAAATAAGGGCAAGAACAAATGAGGAGAAGTCTTTCATGAAAAAATATAGTCTACTCTTATTGAGTGTTGCTCTTTTAGCAGGGTGTGCAAATTCTACTAGTAAACAGTCGAGTCAAAAGACGCAAACCAGCTCAACGGTGCAGTTGTCAAAGGCTGACCAGAAGACCTTGGACAATGCGACAGCTGAATACAAAGACTTTGTTGAAATGCAAATTGACCAATTGCTCAAGGATACAGAAGGATTCCGAGCTACCCTAAAAGACGGGAATTTGGAAGAAGCTAAAAAGCAATACCCCTTGATCCGTATGGCCTATGAACGTTCCGAACCGATTGCTGAAACCTTTGGAGAATCGGATGTCAAAATCGATTACCGCTTGGTGGATTATGTGGATGAAAATAAATCAGAAGATGGCTGGTCAGGTTTCCACCGGATTGAGCGTATCCTTTGGGAAAACAATACTACAGATGGAACAGACAAATACGCTGACCAACTGGTGAACGATATCAAGGAGTTGAAAGCTAAAATTGCTACAGTAGAAGTAACACCGGATATCATGTTGACCGGAGCTGTCGATTTGCTCAATGAAGTGGCAACGCAAAAGATTACGGGTGAAGAAGAAGTCTTCTCTCATACAGATCTTTACGACTTCCGTGCCAATATTGAAGGGGCTGAGAAGATCTTCTCTCTCTTTAAACCCTTGATTGAGAAAAAAGATGCTAAATTGGTTAAAACCTTGGAAGCAGAATTCAAAAATGTCAATGCTTTATTGGACAAACACATGACAGATGATTCAAACTATAAGTCTTACACAGATTTATCCAAGGAAGATACCAAGGAATTGGCAGAAGCTGTGACCAAACTTGGTGAACCATTATCTCAAATGGGTGTGATTTTAGATGGGAAATAAGAAAAATGGCTGACGAAAAATTTTTAGATAAAAAAATGGACCGTCGTGAATTTCTTAAAAAAGCAGGTATTGGAGGGGCTGGTCTAGCGCTGGGTCTCTCTGGTGCATCTGCTTTTTTCGCTAATCAAGACAGTTCCAGCAAGAAAGCTTATGATGGGGATGAAGATATCTCCTTTTATGGTAAGCATCAAGCAGGGATTACGACGCCCATGCAGAAGGCTTGTTACTTGGTGGTGTTAGATCTTCACACGACGGACAAAAAAGAAGTCATCCAGCTCTTTAAAGACTGGACTGATTATAGTAGTAAATTAGTCGAAGGAGAGTTGGTCAAAATAGATGGTTCCAATGCCCTCTTGCCACCAACGGATACTGGTGAAACAGTAGGACTTAACCCCTATCGCTTGAGCCTGACTTTTGGGGTTTCTGCTTCCTTTCTAAAGAAGCTGGGCTTGGAGTCCAAACGTCCCAAGCTCTTTCGTGATTTGCCCCCATTTCCAAAGGAGCAGTTGCAGGACAAATACACTGGTGGTGATATCGTCATTCAGGCCTGTGCAGATGATGAGCAAGTAGCCTTTCATGCGGTGCGAAATCTGATTCGTAAGGGTCGCAATACCATTACCATGAAGTGGAGCAAATCAGGATTTGCAGCTATTGGTGACCGAAAAGAAACGCCCCGCAACCTCTTTGGCTTCAAGGATGGAACAGCAAATGTCACGACGGAGAAGGACTTTGATAAGGTCGTCTGGACTGACAGCAAGGATTGGATGAAGGGTGGTTCCTATATGGCTCTTCGGCTAGTGCAAATGCACTTGGAAACTTGGGACCGAACCAATTTGCAGGAGCAGGAAAACACTTTTGGTCGCTACAAGGAGTCCGGTGCTCCCTTTGGTAAAACCAACGAATTTGATGAGGTAGATTTATCTAAACTACCTGTAGATTCACATGTTCGTTTGGCCAAAGAAGTGGATCGACCGATTTTACGGCGGTCTTATTCCTATTCGGATGGCATCAATGAACAAACCGGGCAATTTGATGCTGGCTTGATCTTTATCGCCTTTCAAAAGGATCCGAACAGCTTTGTCAAAATCCAAACCAACTTGGGTGCGGTGGATAAAATGAACGAGTACATCACCCATATCGGAAGTGGACTCTTTGCTTGCTTTGCAGGCGTTGAGAAAGGAGGGTATCTTGGTCAAGCACTCTTTGAATAAACTCTTGATCTTGTTCGGCCTTTTTGCCTTGTTCTGGACTTATCCAGTGGCTGCGGAGTCTTATAGCGATCTCTTTATCAAGATCACAGATGCAACAACCGCTGTAGAAAATAAGAATCAGGATAAGGCCAAGGAATTAATCGCTGAGATTCAGGCTGATTTTGAATCCAAAGATCACCATGATTCCAAGGCAGGGAAAAAAGTTAGCCAATCCCTGGCTATAAATGGGGAGGTAACCAAAGACGATCTTACCAAGATCTCATCAGCCTTGATAGCTTTTGAAAAAGAGCAAAATCCGGTCGATTTAGAGGCGGAAAAAGACAAACTCGTGAGTCGCCTCGCACCTTACTTTAAGAATCTACAAGAGGCCATTACAGCTAAGGATCTGGATAAAACTCGTCAAACCTATGCCGATCTCAATAATACCTGGACGCGAAACGAAGCAGTGGTAAGAGATCATAGCACAGCCTACTATGGCAAAATCGAGACGGCCATTTCACTCTTACGCAGTAGCATTGAAACAGAGCCTACCGATTTCACCAACATCCAGTCCTCTTATGATGACCTCAAAAATGGGATTGATGCCTTTGTAAAAGGAGAAGCCATTAGCAGTGCCAGTACAGATTTGACGTTGAACGATGGAATCAAGCTTTTGGAGAAGGCGCAAAGCCAATTTCAATCCGGCGACGATAAGTCTGCTACAGCGACTATGAAGCAGTTCATCACGATCTGGCCAACCATCGAGGGAGATGTCAGCACGACCAATCCCAGTCTCTACACGCGCGTAGAGAGCGAATCTCCGGTTATTATGGTCAAGGGGAAAGAAAAGGCCTATCAAGAGAAATTACAAGCCTTGATCAGGGACCTGTCTGCGATCGATACGACAGCTTCTTACAACGCTTTTGATGCCATGTTGATTCTTCTGCGTGAAGGAGTGGAAGCCCTTCTGATCGTCATGGCGCTTGTGACGACCCTTAAGGCTGCTAAGATGAGGAAAGGCCTCAAATGGGTCTACGGTGGAGCTATTGCTGGTGTTCTTGCCAGTGCAGCGATTGCTCTTGTTTTGCAAGTAGCATTTCCAGCCGTTACTTCGGGGTCTAACCGGGAAATCATAGAAGGTGGCGTTGGGATTTTCGCTGTGGTCATGATGATCCTTATCGGAATTTGGCTCCACAGCAAGTCCTCTGTCAAACAGTGGAATGCCTTTATGGACCGTCAAATGAAGACAGTGACGGCTACAGGAAGCTTTGTCTCGATGTTTGCCCTCAGTTTCTTAGCAGTCTTTCGTGAAGGGGCTGAGACTATTCTCTTCTATGTCGGGATCATTCCGCGGATTACAACTGCGAATTTCTTACTGGGAATCGGGCTTGCTATAGCTGTTCTCATCATCATTGCAGTGGCCATGACCAAGGCTAGTCAAGCTATCCAACCTCATCGAATCTTTTTCATTCTGACGTGGTTGATTTACGCTTTGGCCTTCAAGATGCTCGGTGTCAGCATCCACGCCCTTCAGTTGACCAATATCCTACCTAGCCATTTGGTCAATGGACTTCCAACCATCGATTGGGCGGGGATCTATCCAAGCTGGGAAGTTCTTCTTCCTCAGTTAATGTTTGTGGCCTTGATCGCCCTTATCACGGTGAGACAGCATGGCAAAGAGTAGAGCAGATGAAATGACCATTGTTGAGCACTTGGTCGAATTTCGAAAACGATTGATCGCAGTGGTCTTGTGTTATATTATCGTCTTCATCGTAGCCTTTGTATTTGGAGGAGAGCTCTACCAAGCCTTGACAGCTAGCTTGCATCAAAAGCTACTGGTACTGGGACCGAATGATATCCTCTGGATCTATGTATCGCTGGCCAATCTTACAGCCTTTAGCCTGACCTTGCCCTTTATTGTCTACCAGATTTGGCAATTTGTAAGGCCGGCATTAAAGGAGAAAGAGGCGCGTGCAGTCTTTGCCTACATCCCAGCTAGCTTTATTTGCTTTGTACTGGGGCTTGCATTTGGTTATTTCTTTGTCAGTCCAGCTATTTTAGATGTCTTGATGCGCTTAGGAGAAGGGCTGTTTGATACCCAATTGACGGCACAAAATTATCTAACCTTCTTATGGCACACCACCTTGCCTTTAGGGGTCTTGTTCGAGTTACCAGTTTTGGTCGCTTTTCTGACCTCGATTGGGCTCTTGACACCACAGTTTTTAATCACCTACCGACGTTACGCTTACTTTGTTCTGCTGGTCTTAGCCGTCGTGCTAACCCCTGCAGACTTTATCAGTGACTTGGCCATGACACTCCCTTTGATCCTCTTATTTGAAGTGAGTGTCGCCATCAGTAAAGTCATCTATTCAAGAAAAAGGAGAAACTAATGGGAATTTTACGTGATATTGGAGCACCAGGTTTGATCATCATCATCCTGGGTGCCCTCTTGATTTTTGGACCAAAACGCCTACCAGAGTTGGGCCAGTCCATCGGCAAAATGTTTGCTGAATTTAAGACAGCTGTCAATAAAGGCAGTGAAGAAGCCGATCAAGACGCCAAAAAAGCTAAAGAAGAAAAAGAATAATCAGACAATTTTCAAAATTCTATTGAGTTCGATTGCATAAAAAGGTATAATAAGACAAGTACTTGCAATCGACGAAGGAGGAAACCATGATTATTACGATTTTGTCACTCATTTTCTATTTCAGCTATATCGGATTCTTATGCTGGTTGGTCGTAAAAATTGTCGAAAAATTGTTCAATTTCTTGTTGAACCGTTAATAAAGAAACAATCCATTTCACCTCGAGTGAGTGGATTTTTTCTTATTCATTCAGATAGAGACCCTGTGGTCTCTTTTTACTTATCTAATTTCCCTAGCTAGTGACTAACTTGAACTTCAAACTGTATTTCGGTATGATAGTAGGTAATAGAATGACAGTTCATTTGTGAGGACCTGACTGAGTAATATACAAGGGACTGTAAATAACAAGGAGAAGGAATGAAGTATACCTATAAATCTCTGCTTAGTTTGGGAGATTATAAAGAAGATACCTTTTATATCGATTTATCTACTGGCGACTTGAAAAAGTCAGTTGCTCATAAGGCATCTACATCCAAAATATTTTTGTCATCTATCATTGGTTACCATGTTCTAGGATTGGGTCTATTTAAAAGTGTTGAATCTAACGTGGTCCTAAGTATTGTTCTCTTGCTTGTTTCCTTTGTTCTTTCAATCATTGCTGCGATTGTTTTTAATAACAGGCTGTATAAAAAGATATAGTTTGAAAAGGTTGAATTGACAAAAGATGAGTATGAGGAATTTCGAAAGCAAGTAAAAAAATATAACAAAACCATCGTTTTACTTATCATCTTATTTATTGGTATGTTTTTCATTTCAATGCATTTATATCTTTCAACTCCTAGTATCTTCTTGTTACTAGTGATGGACTATGTGATTTTTTCTTTTTATCTACTTTATACGAATGGATTTTTTACAAAAAGGTTTCGTTTTGAAAAATATATCAATACGGATCACATGAAGTAGTAAGGATCTTTTATCAATCAAATGACAAAGAATATGAGCAAAAGAAGTAAGCAAAATAGACATCTAGTTAGTTTAGTATTATATAAAAACAAATGGGTTTATTATGACTTAGAGGATAAAAAACTTTATTTCTCCTTTTCAAAAAAGCCTTCCAAAAATCATCAACTCTATACAGTGGGCCTGACATTACTATCTCTCCCTTTGGTTAGATTGCTGAATGATTTAACTATTTTTAGTATACCTACTATCAAATACTCTTGCTTAATTCTATGCTCCTGTATTTCCTTATTCGTAGGGAAATTAGTAGTTGACTATTATAGCAAAGACTTAGACGTTTTTCCTGCCTTATTTACGGATAGTGAGTACTTAGAATTCTCGCAAGCAGCCAAGAAAAATGCAACATTGGCTTCCTTGTTTATCTATTTCACATGCCTTACGATAGTAGTATCCTTAGTGGTTTACCTTTTCTACTCAGCATTCTTAGGATTGCTGATCTATTCTATTTTCCTATTTGTTCTTTTTATTTGTTTGGAAAATAAGGTGCATAAGCGCAAAAGAATTGTGAAAAGTTTATGACAGATCGACCGGGCCTTGTTATAGGCTATTCAATGATTGTACATAAGTATTAATGGATATTAAAAATATTAGATCTAAGTTCATAGCATCGAAAGGTTGTTTTCATGGTTCGTAAAAAAAAAATTAAAGGTCGTGTCTACAATATCTCCTTAAATGAGCAGACGCTTCAAAAAGGATGGTATTTGATTGTGACAGACCAACATCAAGAGTACTTAGTGCAAAGAAACTGGAGTCTGTCTACTAAGAGATCCTTTGCCATTTATCAAACAAACTATTTATTTAGTAAACATACACATAGCCAAGACGTGAGAAGTAGGATGGGTCTATCATACCTTGGAGCAACTATTGTGATAGCTGCACTCATTCGTTTACTTACTCCTTATCAATTCTGGCTAGGCCCTACCATTAAAGCGACAAACTATTTTCAAGGCACGGTACATTTACTATCTTTGGCTCTTGCGGTGCCCTTCTCATTTATGTTTGTTGCTGTGCTTAGGAAAATGAAATTAAAAGCCTTTCTTAAAGGAAAAAAGGCGGATTTAAAGTATATTGGCAGAGTTAAAACACTGAATCCATTAAATCTAACGAAAGAAGGAGTGGATTTTTGGTAATGAAGAAACGAATTTTTCGAAAAGGCTTGGGTTATGGAATGTTATTTCTTGTTTTCATTCTTCCAATGTTTTTATTTGCTTATTTTGTCCAATTGAGGCTATTCTTAATTGTACCGATTGTGCTTTATCTGGTTCTATTTTTCAACGGTGTTATCGTGAGTGATCATGATCGGATGATCGAATTTGAAATTTCAAGCGAAATAAGAAAACAAGATGAATAGAAGATAAAGGTAGTTAATATGCCAGTTTATGGAGGGTTAGTATGCGTAAAGAATTTCTAGTTTACCAAAACAAAGTATACTCTAATTTTGTGAATTATATAAATGATTATATTCTTCTTTCAAAAGATCCGGCAATGTTGAAAGAAGGCTACGTTCCCTATAGTTCCTATGTAGATGATGCCGGAGAAGGCGTATACGGGAAGCTTGTGCCTTATAGTGAGGTTAGTCAGAGGTATTCGGTTTATGATCGTGTCCTATATAAAGGTCAGGAATTTGCAATGGCTGGTCACAAGCGTGGAGATGATGATTTTACAGCACCCGATTCTTATGTGCGAATATTGGTTTCTGATAAAGAATTTTTAAATGAAAACAATATAGCTGATGGTGCGGAATTGATGGATGATAAGTACGGTCTTATCACGTATGCATCAGGAAAAATCCCTATTAGCGAAGTAACCATTCTACGTCGCAGAAAGGATTTGCCAGTAGACAGAAGGAAGAAAAAATGAAATCAGATGCAGAATACGTATGTGAGTTTGAAGATAGAATTACCGGTATAGAATAGGCCTACAATATTTATGATTCTTGTAGTATAAGGTAAAGGGTGTACGATGAAAAGAGATACAATTTCTATTGAAGAAAAAATTAATGAACTCATTAAATTTAATGAAATGATGATTAAGGAATGGTTACAAGAGTTAGACCAACTAAAGCAAGGAATTAATCCTTATAAACGTCCAATTGAGGAAGTTATTAGACTAACTCAAAGTGATATCTCTTATTATCAGGAAAAAAATATGATAGCCACCTACACTGCAGGTTATCCTATTGAAAAATTCAAAGAAGAGTACCTTACATTTGTTGATAACCTTGTCCCTGTTTGGCATAGTAATTCAGGATATGATGAAATGCTATGGGCCCTTTCCATTGGTATTTTGTTAGAGATTGATGAGACGACTTTTGAAAAGTTAGTAGACTTAGTCAAAAAGGATGATCCGGAGGATTATTTGATCGATTACCTCATTCAGTCTCGTCTTCCAGAGTGGACAATTCAGATAAACTATAATTTCCCAAGACCTTATTGCTTTACCCGAAAGATTATAGAGGAAGAAAATTCTGAAAAGGCCGTATCTCTCTTGAAAGAATACTTGACTAAAAAATGGTATCAGGGATGTAGAGATGAAGGCTGGTATGATTTGCATAAGCGCAACATTGATAATTATTATGGCTACTGGTCCTTTGAGTCGGGGGCTCTCTGCAAGCTTAAGGGATTGGACTACAAGGAATTAAAAGGACTTTCATATTTCCCATATGACTTGGTTGCGGAAGGTGGAACAATAAAATAAGTCTCGTGATGCATGAGTCATTAAATTTAAAAAAGAGAGAAAATAAATTATGATCGAACCTAAGTACGGTGAAAATATTGTTGTTCTTTTTAAACATGAAAATAAATATACTTGGTATGTTTCGGATTTAGAATTCTGGTATATTGATTATGAGGTGGCACGCTATTCGCTTGATACTCTGTATGATGAGAGAAAACGTTCTTCGAAACTGACCCATGAAACATTGACATATTTCATAGAAGATATGGACGCATACAAATGTGATCGAAATGAGCTAGGAGAAGAATTTGCTAAATCGTATCAGGAAGATAGATTGAACGCGGTTTATGATTTTAAACCTTCCCTATTTATTGATATGGATGAGATGGAACTGTACTCGAAGTACGCAGAATACATATCATTTGAAGAATATGTTTCAGAACCATGGAAAGGCCCAATATAAATCATTTTGGGATAAGATTCCAGAAAAAGAAAAATTTTGGTTAGCTTGCGGCACCGATGTATACGGTGAAGATTAATTACAGTTGAAGAATAGATATAGGATAAGTACTAGTGGATAAAGATCAATTAATAAACAATCCAGAAATAAATATTGTTGGAGTTATTGCGAACCATCGCTTTAACTGGTACGTTTGTTCCAATGATATGTGGACAATGGATATCGATAAATACATTCAATCCTACAAGGAAGCGGGTTGGGATCTTGATTTTTCCTATTTACCTGAGATTCAACAGAATCTTCATGTGGTTACAAAAAGTAATCTTGAGACTTATTTAGAAATGTATAAAGATGACTGGCTGAAGGTGACTGATGAAGAATTGATCGCAATGATCAAACGCTCAATGGAAGGGGAGGACTTGAATTCAGAGATTATTCTGGAAGGAAAAGCCTTGCTTCCGGATCTTTTCATCGATTTTGATAAAGAAGAATTTTATTCAAACCATTTGGGGATGAAAAAATACGAAAGATATGTGCCAAACGGATGGAAGGTTTTTTCAGGACGTTTTGATCATTTGATCCCCAAAGTGGACCAATATTGGATTGAAAAGACTGAGAAAAATGAAGAGAACTAGTCTTCTAAGTATATTCAAACATTCAAGTTTAAAAGCATTTCGTGGAACCTATCTGAAATGCTTTTTTATTATTTACATTTTATCACCTTTCAAATCTATATACTCGCTATCGTTAGGAATAGTGATGGAAAGTTAACCAAATATGCTATACTATAGTAGTAGATAGAAGGAGGAGCGACTGATGAGAAGAAAATGGGTAAAGATCATTTCTATTTTCCTTTTAATCCTGTCCGGTAGTTACTTTTTCCATAATAAGATTACTAAGCCGAATCTTGGACCTAAAACAACTAGATTATACAAGCGAGGCTTTCGACTTCTTGAAGAGCAAATTGGAACCTATATCAAAGACCACTATACTGGGATCGAAAAGATTGAGTTCTCCCCAATCTACGTTACCGAAGAAGGGTCAACATTCTCAAATGCCTATGTGCGTCCGACGATCTATGACAAGTATGGAA
Source organism: Streptococcus sp. HMSC072G04 (assembly GCF_001813295.1). Taxonomy (GTDB): domain Bacteria; phylum Bacillota; class Bacilli; order Lactobacillales; family Streptococcaceae; genus Streptococcus. Next base: position 35,316 of record NZ_KV812034.1, on the reverse strand, counting down.
ATAAAGCTACTCTGGGAGATAAAATAAAGAAATTTATTCCATTAAGTTATGGATTGATTTCAGACATTGTTCTTGATTTTGATGGAGGTGGCAATGAAGTCATTGAGTTACTGGACTCAAATGACAAATCTGTAGACGTTTCAAATGAGGAGCATTTACCTAAGAAAGCTATACTCACAGAGGCAAGAAGTACAGATGAAAACATCTCCTTGTTGGTTGACAATGGTCATTTGAGAGGAGTCGTGAAGGATAAAAAAGGAAGTCCAAATGCTGAAATTGTTTATAATACAGAACTTCAAAAAGGAGGAGCAGAATGAAGAAGAAGTTCTTTAGGCTTGCCTTAGTTCTTGCTATTTTGTTTGCTGCAAGTATGTTGTATCTTAACAAAAAGATGCAAGAGCAGAAAGATCCATACAACGTGAGTACTGTGTTAGACGACAAAGGAGTGAAACTATACAAACGAGGATTTCGTTTGTTGGAAGAACAACTGGCAACTTACATTAAAGAGCATTACTCTGGTGTTAGTAAAATTGAGTTTTCGCCAATTTTTGTGCAAGGTGGGGATGGGCAGACTATGTTCGATGCTAATATCGTTCCCGTAATTTATGACAATCATGGGAATAAGGCTTATTTAGGGCGGAAGGTTGGTAAGCATGGGTATGCAAGCTACGGTCTTTTAGGAGATCTACGGTTAGATTTTAATGGTTTTGATGAGGAAGTGATTGAAATTGATGTAGATGGTAAATTTCTTGACATAACGAATTACAAAAGCTTACCTCCAAAAGCTAAATTAACAATCAACCCCTCAATGGATGAAAATATTGTAGCGCTTGTCAATGATGGTCACCTAAAAGGTGTGGTTAAAAGTGAAAAAGGCAGTCTAAAAGCAGAAGTTGCCTATAATACAGAAATTAGGAAAGGTAATGAGTGGGAATGGCGCTAGCCAATGAAATAGAATGAAAAAGAAAGGACAAAACACATGCAGTATTATTTTATCGGTGGCCTAGGGAGCAATAGCTATCATCTGGCTCCACTTATTGATGAGCTAGGCTTTCCTGTGACCTTTCTAGATCCCTATAGGGAAATGATTCAGACAGAAAACGATCTTCGTGTTTGGTTTCAAGATCAGATTAGCCAGGCGGAAGAGATCTGTTTATTAGGGCATTCATTGGGTGGAGATTTGGCTCGTTATCTGGCTGCTCAGTTCCCTCAGATCCATGCTCTGATTCTCTTGGATGGTGGCTATCTGGATATGGAAAAGATCCTGCCTCTTGAGGAAGAGCTAGACGGCACCTTGTCCTTCATGAAGCAGCAAGTCTTTGCAACTTTAGAAGAAGCCGTGTTATCAGAACTGAGTGATGAAGCAGATCCTACGCCTATAGCGCGAAAAGCAGTAGAGGCTAGCTATCGCTGGAATCCAGTGAGTGAACAATATGAATTAAATCTGGATCTAGAAAAGGTCTTGGCCTTATTGCGTCTACGGCGTCAGATCAAGACTTACCAGATTCCACTGGCAGACCTGTCTGTCCTTTTTATTGGACCTCGGTACCAAGAAGCGCCTGAATGGAGAAAAGAAGCTCTGAAGCAACTAGATCCCCTGATCAAGCAAGTTTTGCTAGAAGGTTTGGGGCACGAACTGTATACAGAGGCGCCTGAAATTGTAGCTAGAGAAGTGAACAATTGGCTCCAAAATGTTCATAAATAAAACCTGTTTCTCTTTTTGAAGCGGGTTTTTGTCTTGTAATTTCCGAACGTTATTTCCTATAAAATCATTCCCATTGCATTAGGTCCGTATCTTTGGTATAATCTATCAAGGAAACGTCAAGAGACGTAGCGATGCGCTTGCGCATAGGTAGGTCAGTTTTTAGAAAAGAGATTTTTCAATCTATGTTAAATGAATTTCCTATTTTCGACTATGAAGATATTCAGTTGATTCCCAACAAATGTATCATAAATAGCCGGTCAGAAGCAGATACAACCGTCCAATTTGGAAAGCATACCTTCAAGCTTCCAGTCGTTCCTGCCAATATGCAGACAATCTTGGATGAGAATGTAGCAGAGCAGTTGGCGCGTGGTGGTTACTTCTACATCATGCACCGTTTTGATGAAGCGGGACGGATTCCTTTTGTCAAACGCATGCATGAGCAAGGTTTGATCGCTTCCATTTCAGTCGGTGTTAAGGAATACGAATACGACTTTGTAAGTCAATTAAAGGCAGATGCTCCTGAGTATATCACTATTGATATCGCACACGGTCATGCGGATAGTGTCATTCGGATGATTCAACACATCAAGAAAGAATTGCCAGATACCTTTGTCATTGCTGGAAATGTTGGAACTCCTGAAGCTGTTCGTGAATTGGAAAATGCGGGAGCTGATGCGACTAAGGTCGGAATCGGCCCTGGTAAGGTTTGTATCACTAAAGTGAAGACTGGATTTGGTACAGGTGGTTGGCAATTGGCTGCTCTTCGCTGGTGCTCAAAAGCAGCTCGTAAGCCAATCATTGCGGACGGTGGTATTCGGACTCATGGTGATATTGCCAAATCGATTCGTTTCGGGGCGTCTATGGTCATGATCGGTTCGCTTTTTGCAGGACATATCGAAAGTCCTGGTAAAACAGTAGAGATTGATGGAGAGTCTTTCAAAGAGTACTATGGATCTGCTTCCGAGTACCAAAAAGGCGCTTATAAGAACGTCGAAGGGAAGAAGATTTTATTGCCTGCCAAGGGTCATTTGCAAGATACCTTGACAGAAATGGAACAAGATTTGCAAAGTTCGATCTCGTATGCAGGAGGCCGAAAATTAGCAGATTTGAAACACGTTGACTATGTGATCGTTAAGAATTCTATCTGGAATGGCGATGCACACTAATTGAATTACTTATTTATTTCACGAATGGGCGTGATGTTTCTACAAGGTGCCGGAACACCTAACAATAAGTAAGTCGGGATTATTTCTCTTTCTAGAGAGATTTCAAGGCTTGCTTAGCAGGCCTTTTTGTGTTTTGTGAATGAAGTAGAGGTTTTTTTAAAAAAGTAGGAGGAAGTATGAAATTACTTGAAGAGCGCATCTTAAAAGATGGCAATGTTTTAGGTGAGAATATCCTCAAGGTGGACTCCTTTTTGACCCACCAAGTGGATTTCAAATTGATGAAAGAAATTGGTCAGACTTTTGCGGACCGGTTCAAAGATGCTGGCGTGACGAAAGTCGTGACCATTGAAGCATCTGGGATTGCACCTGCCCTTTATGTAGCTGAAGCCTTGGATGTTCCCATGATCTTTGCTAAGAAGGCGAAAAACATCACGATGAATGAGGGCATCTTGACGGCTGAGGTTTATTCCTTTACCAAGCAAGTCACCAGCACCGTTTCAATTGCGGGTAAATTCTTGGATCCATCAGATAAGGTTTTGATCATTGACGATTTCCTCGCAAATGGCCAAGCAGCCAAAGGCTTGATTCAAATCATCGAGCAAGCCGGGGCTCAAGTAGAAGCGATTGGGATTGTGATTGAAAAATCCTTCCAAGATGGACGGGGATTGTTAGAAGAGTTGGGATATCCAGTTGTATCCCTCGCACGTTTGGACCGTTTTGAAAATGGTCAGGTTGTATTTAAGGAGGCAGACATCTAATGCAAAAACAAGAAAGCCATTCACAGGCAGCCATTTTAGGCTTGCAACACCTTTTGGCCATGTATTCGGGATCTATTTTGGTGCCGATCATGATCGCGGGAGCTTTGGGCTATAACGCTCATCAACTAACCTACCTCATATCTACAGATATCTTCATGTGTGGGGTCGCAACTTTCCTTCAAGTGCAGCTCAATAAATACTTCGGGATTGGCCTTCCGGTGGTCCTTGGGGTTGCCTTCCAGTCTGTGGCTCCTCTCAGCATGATCGGGGCTAGCCATGGTAGTGGTGCCATGTTTGGTGCCTTGATTGTCTCAGGGATTTATGTCATCCTTGTCTCTGGTTTCTTCTCTAAGATTGCCAATCTCTTCCCATCAATTGTAACGGGATCCGTTATTACAACCATTGGTTTGACTTTGATTCCAGTAGCGATTGGAAATATGGGAAATAATGCGCCAAAACCAACCGTTCAAAGCTTGATTTTGGCTGTGGTGACCATTCTCATCATTTTAGTTGTTAATATCTATACGACTGGTTTTATTAAATCCATTTCAATTTTGATTGGTTTGATCGCAGGGACTGCCATTGCGGCTTCTATGGGCTTGGTAGACTTCACACCTGTGGCTCAAGCACCAGTCGTTCACGTTCCAACGCCTTTCTTCTTTGGAGCTCCTAAGTTTGAAATCACCTCCATCTTAATGATGTGTATCATCGCAACAGTTTCTATGGTGGAATCAACAGGTGTCTATCTCGCTCTTTCTGATATTACCAAAGATCCAATTAATAGTACGCGCCTTCGCAATGGGTACCGCGCTGAAGGGTTGGCCGTTCTCCTCGGTGGTATCTTCAACACCTTCCCTTACACTGGATTCTCACAAAACGTTGGCTTGGTGAAATTGTCTGGTATCAAGACTCGCTTGCCAATCTACTATGCCGCTGGTTTCCTTGTTCTTCTTGGTCTCCTTCCTAAGTTTGGAGCTTTGGCACAAATCATCCCAAGCCCAGTCCTTGGTGGCGCTATGCTGGTCATGTTTGGTTTTGTATCGATTCAAGGGATGCAGATTCTTGCGCGTGTTGATTTTGAACACAATGAGCACAATTTCTTGATCGCAGCTGTATCGATTGCTGCAGGGGTTGGTTTGAACAACAGCACCCTCTTCAATGGCCTTCCAACAGGATTCCAAATGTTCTTTGCGAACGGAATTGTCGTTGCCAGTGTCTTGGCGATCGTTCTCAATGCTGTTTTAAACCGCAATAAACACTAATTACAGATGAACCGGAGGTCCTTGGATCTTCGGTTTTTTGACTTTTAAGGAAACATATAGTAGAGTGGAAGAGGAGAAAATCTTATTTGATGAGAAGAGAGTTAGAATCATGTATGTAACCTATCACTTTAAAGAGCGCTTGCGCTTGTTTTTGAGTCTATTTTTGCCGATTTTAATCTACCAATTGGCCAATTATTCAGCCAGCTTTGTCGATACAGCCATGACTGGTCAGTACCGGACCCTTGATTTGGCCGGTGTTTCTACAGCTACCAGTCTGTGGAATCCATTTTTTACTTTCCTGACAGGTATTGTCTCCGCACTGACGCCGATTGTTGGGCATCATTTAGGCAAGGGAAATAAAGAACGGATTGCTGGTGATTTTTACCAATTCCTCTATATGTCATTTGGTATGGCCATTCTCTTAATAGGCTTTGTTTGGGGGATTGCGCCCATGATTCTCAAGCAGATCGGCTTAGAAAATGTTGTTGCCCAAATAGCCATTCGCTATTTATATTTCCTTTCTTTGGGAATTTTACCCTTGTTGCTCTTTAGTATCGTGCGGACCTTCCTAGATACCTTGGGAATGACGCGTCTATCCATGTACTTGATGCTCTTGCTTTTGCCTCTCAATGCTTGTTTTAACTATATCCTGATCTATGGAGCTTTTGGTTTTCCTGAGATGGGGGGAGCAGGAGCAGGTCTTGGAACCTCTCTGGCCTACTGGGTCTTGTTGGCCATTGCGGTTTTGATCTTGTGCAAACATCCCAAGGTAGCACCTTTCCAATTGTGGAAGCCGCAGCCTTATGATTTTAAAGGGATGAAAGAAGTATTGCGCCTTGGGCTTCCAATCGGTGGAATTGTTTTTGCAGAAGTCATCATCTTCTCGCTGGTTGGTTTGTTAATGGCAAAATTCCCATCCCTCACCATTGCTAGTCACCAATCGGCCATGAATTTTTCTACCCTGATGTATGCTTTCCCAGTTAGTATCTCCAGTACCATGGCGATTATCGTATCTTACGAACTGGGAGCAGGAAGACCAGAAGTGGTCAAACAATATTGCCGTTTGGGACGACTGACAGCCTTTGGGTTTGCCATTGTCACTCTCGTCTTCCTCTATACATTCCGCTTCCAACTAGCAGGGCTATATGGCAAGGATCCAGTCTTTGTGCAGCAAACAGCGATTTTCATGACCTATAGTCTCTTTTTCCAAGTGGCTGATACTTTTGCAGCACCTCTACAAGGGATTTTGCGGGGCTATAAGGATACAACCGTTCCATTCTTATTAGGCGTTTTTAGTTATTGGTGTATCTCTATCCCACTAGGGATTTTCCTTGATCATGTGACCAACCTTGGTCCCTATGCTTATTGGATCGGCCTTATTTCTAGCCTTGTCGTAAGTGGAATTTGTTACCAACTTCGGCTCTGGCAGATCGAAAAAAAGCAAACAAACTAAAATGAAGTCTGGGAAACCAGACTTTTTGTGTACCGTAAATATTATAAATTTTCTGAAAGTTCTTGACAATTGATGTCAAAGTGGTAAGATTAGGAGGTAGAAATGAAGAACTAGAAGGAGAACAAGATGAGAAGTGATATGATCAAAATGGGGATCGACCGAGCACCAGCGCGTGGTCTCCTCTATGCAACAGGGCAAGTAAAATCAGCAAAGGATATGCAAAAGCCCTTTATTGCCATTTGTAACTCCTATATTGATATCGTTCCAGGACATGTTCATCTGCGTGAATTAGCAGATGTTGCCAAGGAAGCTATTCGCGAGGCTGGTGGGATTCCTTTTGAATTTAATACCATCGGTGTCGATGACGGGATTGCGATGGGCCATATCGGGATGCGATATAGTTTGCCATCTCGTGAGTTGATCGCAGATGCTGCTGAAACAGTCATCAATGCCCACTGGTTTGATGGTGTTTTCTATATTCCCAACTGTGATAAGATTACACCAGGAATGATTTTAGCTGCCATGCGGACCAATGTGCCTGCCGTATTTTGTTCTGGTGGACCTATGAAGGGCGGCGTTGACATGACAGGGCATCAAGCGACGCTCTCAAGTTTGTTTGAAGCTGTAGGTACTTATCAAGCTGGTGATATGGGCATGGATGAGCTGGATTTCTTGGAAAAAAATGCCTGCCCAACTTGTGGCTCTTGCTCTGGTATGTTTACTGCCAATTCCATGAACTGTTTGATGGAGGTATTAGGTCTTGCTCTTCCTGGAAATGGTACCATCCTAGCTGTTTCAGATGAACGTCGGGAATTGGTCCGTCAAGCAGCCAAACAATTGGTAGAGAATATTAAAAAAGATATCCGTCCACGGGATATTGTGACCAAAGAAGCCATCGACGATGCTTTTGCGCTTGATATGGCCATGGGTGGTTCTACCAATACTGTGCTTCATACGCTCGCTATTGCGCGTGAAGCAGGGATTGACTATGATCTCAAAGATATCAACGAGATTGCCAAGAAGACACCTTATCTCTCTAAAATTGCCCCTTCAAGTGTCTACACTATGCATGATGTACATGAAGCTGGTGGTGTTCCAGCCATTATCAATCAGTTGATCAAAAAAGGTGCCATTAAGGGTGATCGTATCACAGTCACTGGTAAAACCTTGAAAGAAAACGTAGCTGGTGCTGAAATCAAAAATGAAGAAATTATCCATCCAATCGAGCATCCTATTTCACCTGTAGGTGGTTTGTCGATCCTTTACGGAAATATCGCTCAAGATGGGGCGGTTATCAAGGTCGGTGGGGTCGATCCATCTGTGACCACTTTCCGTGGAAAGGCCATCTGCTGTGATTCACAAGATCAAGCCCTTGAGTTAATTGACAATGGAACAGTTAAGAAGGGGCATGTCGTTGTCATTCGTTATGAAGGTCCTCAGGGTGGACCTGGTATGCCAGAGATGTTGGCACCAACTTCTAAGATTGTCGGACGCGGTCTTGGTAAGGATGTGGCTCTGATTACAGATGGTCGTTTCTCAGGAGCGACTCGTGGGATTGCTATTGGTCATGTTTCTCCAGAAGCGGCAGAAGGTGGTAATATCGCCCTAATCAAAGATGGGGATGAAATCGTGATTGACTTACCAAATCGTACCCTTGATCTACTTGTCGATGATGCAACTCTTGCAGAACGTCGCAAACATTTGAAACCTTTCAAATCAAAAATCTCCAGTGGTTGGTTGCGTCGCTATACAGCCTTTGCCAAATCAGCCAACGTCGGTGGAACCTTGATGAGTGACGAAGAATTCGAAGAACGGAAAGCAGAACGTCAAGCCCAAGAAAAATAAGAAAAAACCTTTCCTGCTATGTGATATCACAAGCAAGAAAGGCTTTTTTAGTGGAACCATTATTTGGTGCGCATTTCACCTTGAGGGAAGTAGGTTCCTTCAGGCATATCGTTAATGATGACGTGAACAGCTGACTGAGGAGCGCCTGTATTGCGGACAACAGCTTCGGTTACTTCCTTGGCCAAGGCTTTCTTTTGTTCCAGGGTGCGTCCTTCAAATAGGTCAATTCGTACAAATGGCATATGGCCACCTCCTAAATTTTTTATAGGACTATTTTATCACATTTTGGGATACAAAGCTTAGCAAAATTATGGTAAAATGATAATGAAACACATTTTAGAGAGAACTGAAGGAAAATGGCACAATTATATTATAAATATGGGACCATGAACTCGGGGAAAACCATTGAGATTTTGAAGGTAGCCCATAATTATGAAGAGCAAGGCAAGAGCGTGGTCATCATGACCTCAGCAATCGATACACGAGATGGAGTTGGAGTAGTTTCTAGCCGGATTGGTATGAAACGAGAAGCCGTTGCAATTGAAGAGGATACCGATATCTTTGGCTATATTAAAAACCAAGCAATCAAACCTTACTGTGTCTTAATCGATGAAGCTCAATTTTTGAAACGCCACCATGTCTATGACTTGGCAAGAGTCGTGGATGAATTGGATGTGCCGGTCATGGCTTTTGGCCTCAAAAATGATTTCCGAAATGAACTCTTTGAAGGTTCCAAACACCTCCTCTTGTTAGCCGACAAGATCGAGGAGATCAAAACCATCTGCCAATACTGTTCCCGCAAGGCGACCATGGTCTTGCGTACCCAAGCGGGTAAACCTGTCTATGATGGAGAGCAGATCCAGATCGGTGGACACGAGACCTATATCTCCGTTTGCCGCAAACATTATTTTAATCCAGACATCCCAACTGAAAGCGTCTAGAACGTTTTAGAGAGGATAATAATGTCTATTTGTTTAAAAAGATATTACAATAGAGAATTATTTTGACGTTTTAAATCTAGAAGTTCATCCAAACCAAAGGAATTTTATTGCATCCAATTCCATTAGTTTAGCTGAAGCCTATGTATATGATAAAAATGGTGATTTTATAGCTCCCTTAGCAGTTTATGATAAGGAAGTATTAGTTGGTTTTGTTATGATTGCCTATGACCAGAAAATTGGGATCAGCAAGGGGAACTACTTGTTATTTCGTTTTATGATCGATAAACGATTTCAAGGTTTAGGCTATTTTAAACCGACTATGGATGCAGTCATTGACTTTGTTCGAACAGAGCCAGCTGGAAAGGCAACAAGTCTTTGGTTATCTTATGAACCGGAAAATAATCAAGCGAGATCTTGCTATCTCCATTATGGATTTAAAGAAACTGGCGAAGTCATAGAAGACGAAATTGTAGCAATCTATGATCTAACAACCAAGAATTAAGGAGCGAAAATGAATATCTATGATCAACTACAAGCTGTAGAAGACCGATACGAAGAGTTAGGAGAGTTATTGAGTGACCCAGATGTGGTCTCTGATACCAAACGCTTTATGGAGCTTTCAAAAGAAGAGGCTTCCACTCGTGATACGGTGACAGCATACCGAGAGTACAAACAAGTCCTTCAAAACATTGTCGATGCTGAGGAAATGATTAAGGAAGCCGGCGGCGATGCGGACTTGGAAGAAATGGCCAAGCAAGAGCTAAAAGATGCTAAGGCTGAAAAAGAAGAGTACGAAGAAAAACTGAAGATCTTACTTCTTCCAAAAGATCCAAACGATGACAAGAACATTATCTTGGAAATCCGTGGAGCAGCTGGAGGAGACGAAGCCCAATTGTTTGCTGGTGACCTCTTGCAGATGTACCAAAAATACGCGGAAAGCCAAGGTTGGCGCTTTGAAGTTATGGAAGCTTCCTACAATGGCGTTGGTGGGATCAAAGAAGTCGTAGCCATGGTTTCTGGTCAATCGGTTTATTCAAAACTCAAGTATGAATCTGGTGCCCACCGGGTGCAACGGGTTCCTGTGACAGAAAGCCAAGGTCGTGTCCATACCTCGACTGCCACAGTTCTGGTCATGCCAGAAATCGAAGAAGTCGAGTATGACATTGATCCAAAAGACCTTCGGATTGATATCTACCACGCATCTGGTGCGGGTGGACAGAACGTCAATAAGGTCGCAACAGCCGTTCGTATCGTCCACTTGCCAACCAATATCAAGGTAGAGATGCAGGAAGAACGGACGCAACAAAAGAACCGCGAAAAAGCCATGAAGATCATCCGTGCGCGTGTGGCTGACCACTTTGCTCAGATTGCCCAAGACGAGCAAGACGCTGAGCGGAAGTCAACCATCGGTACTGGTGACCGTTCAGAGCGGATCCGGACTTATAACTTCCCTCAAAACCGTGTGACCGATCACCGGATTGGCTTGACCCTTCAAAAACTGGATACTATCTTATCTGGTAAACTGGACGAAGTGGTCGATGCTTTGGTCTTGTATGATCAAACACAAAAACTAGAAGAGTTGAACAAATAATGTTGTTGGGATCATTATTGGCCCAGTATGAAGAAGAATTAATAGCCGTTGGAGAGGAACCAGAAAGCCTCTCCTTCGCGTATCGTGCTTTAAAAAACTGGACCTTTACAGACTTTGTCCTTGCTTTGCAAAAAGAAGTGGAAGTAGAGGATCAGGCTTTGCTTCTATCCATCTTTGAGCAGCTGAAACATCACGTTCCTGCCCAGTATATTATTGGTAGTGCAGAATTCTGTGGCCATGTTTTTACAGTGGAAGAGCGCGTGCTGATTCCACGCCCAGAAACAGAGGAGTTGGTGGCTCTAATTCTCGAAGAAAACGATGAGAAAGCCTTACGAGTTCTGGATATTGGTACAGGAAGTGGTGCTATCGCTATTAGCTTAGCCCTTGCTAGACCTGCCTGGCGGGTTCAAGCTAGCGATGTATCAGAAGAGGCTTTAGCCCTGGCTCAAAAAAATGCCAAGCAGCTAGAAGCAGTCCTTGCCTTCAAGTCGTCAGATGTACTGGACGAACTAGAAGGTCCTTATGACCTAATTGTATCCAACCCTCCCTATATCTCTCGGGATGATGTAGAAGAGGTTGGAGCAAATGTTTTAGCCTCTGAACCCCACTTAGCTCTTTTTGCGGATCGTGATGGATATGCCATCTACGAAAAGATTGCCCAGCAAGCACCAAGTGTTTTAACACCAGATGGAAAGATTTACCTAGAAATTGGCTATAAGCAAGGAAGCAAGGTAAAAGAGCTTTTTCAAGAGGCATTTCCCGACAAACGCATTCGCGTTCTGAAAGACCAATTTGGACAAGATAGAATGGTAGTAGTAGACAATGGATCACATTGAGAAAGAATTAGAAGCTGGCCGTGCGGTTATTCTGCCAACTGAAACAGTCTATGGTATTTTCGCTAAAGCTTTGGACCAAGAGGCAGTTGATTATATATACGAATTAAAACATAGACCGAGAGACAAGGCTCTGAATTTAAATGTAGCCGGCGAAGAAGATATTCGACTTTATTCGAAAAATCAACCTGGCTATTTAACAAAACTGGTTGATTCTTTTTTACCAGGGCCTCTGACTATTATTCTTCAGGCGAATAAGAAGGTGCCAGACTGGATTCATTCGGGCTTGGATACAGTTGGTTTCCGTATTCCAGCTCACCCAAAAACGTTGGAATTAATTCGTAAATACGGTCCTTTAGTTGGTCCTTCGGCTAATCTTTCAGGTCATGCAAGTGGAACAAAGTATAAGGCTATTGTAAGCGAGTTTGATCAAGTGGTTCCTGGTATAGAGGATGATGACTTCTTGACTGGCCAAGATTCAACTATTTTGGATATCTCTGGTTCTAAAGCCAGGATTTTGAGGCAAGGTTCGATTACACAAGCTGATTTGCTTGCACATGTGCCCGAGCTTTCCTTTGAGGATGATGAACTTCCTCAGTGATAATGTACATAAATAATTTTTTATAAAGGAGTAGACCGATGATTTTTGATAAAGAAGATTACAAAGCCTATGATGCAGACCTATGGAATGCGATCGCTAAAGAAGAAGAGCGTCAACAAAATAATATTGAGTTGATTGCTTCTGAAAATGTCGTCTCTAAGGCAGTGATGGCTGCTCAAGGGTCTATTCTGACCAATAAATATGCCGAAGGCTACCCTGGTCGTCGTTACTATGGCGGGACAGATGTGGTCGATGTGGTCGAAAGTCTCGCGATTGAACGAGCCAAAGAAATCTTTGGAGCTAAGTACACTAATGTCCAACCGCATTCTGGAAGTCAGGCAAACTGTGCTGCCTATATGGCCTTGATTGAGCCTGGTGATACCGTCATGGGGATGGATCTAGCTGCCGGTGGGCATTTGACGCACGGAGCTTCTGTGAGCTTCTCTGGTCAAACCTATAACTTTGTGTCCTATAGTGTAGATCCTGAAACAGAGCTCTTGGATTTTGATGCCATCCTAAAACAAGCCCAAGAAGTGAAGCCAAAACTCATCGTTGCTGGTGCCTCAGCCTACTCTCATGTCATTGATTTCTCAAAATTCCGTGAGATTGCAGATGCAGTAGGAGCCAAGCTCATGGTCGATATGGCCCATATTGCTGGTCTCGTGGCAGCAGGTCTTCATCCAAGTCCGGTTCCTTATGCCCATATCACGACAACGACCACTCACAAGACCCTTCGTGGACCTCGTGGAGGTCTGATCTTGACCAATGATGAGGAATTAGCTAAGAAAATAAACTCTGCTATTTTCCCTGGTATTCAAGGAGGACCGTTGGAGCATGTCATTGCAGCCAAAGCTGTCGCTTTCAAAGAAGCGCTGGATCCTGCCTTTAAAGAGTATGCAGTTAACGTGATTAAGAACAGTCAGGCCATGGCTGATGTCTTCTTGCAAGATCCTGATTTCCGCGTTATTTCAGGCGGAACAGAGAACCACCTTTTCCTTGTCGACGTCACTAAAGTCGTTGAAAACGGAAAAGTGGCGCAAAACTTGTTGGATGAAGTCAATATCACCCTCAACAAGAACTCTATTCCTTATGAAACCTTGTCTCCATTTAAGACCAGTGGGATTCGGATTGGTGCAGCAGCCATCACCGCTCGTGGTTTTGGTGAAAAAGAAAGTCGCACCGTTGCTGAACTCATGATCAAAGCGCTGAAGAATGCAGATAAGCAAGAAATATTAGACGAAGTGCGTAGCCAAGTCAAAGCCTTGACAGACGCCTTTCCACTTTATGAGGACTAAACCATCCTATGGATATTTACGTAAAAAAAGCCATTATTCATCAATTTAGCCCAGACGATACCGATCTCTATCTGGCAGATAAATTTCTCAATATCACACCTAAAATCGAGGAATACTTGCGTAAGAAGATTGAACGGGTCTACTCGGATGAAGCCAAGACCGGTATTTTCGAAGAGGACAATCCTTTTCTTGAGATGATTTCAGATGACCTATTAGAAACTTCAGTCGCAGTAGCGAATCGTTGGAAGGAAGAATTTGTCGTCTCTGAGAATCAAAAGACGAACGATTTGGTTTTTGTTGAGTTTTCAAAAGAAGGAGTGGACCACTTTGCCTTTCTTCGGATCGCCTTACGGGAAACCCTGACCCATCTTGGCGGTGAAGTGGACAATCCGATTAAGTTGACGCAAAATAATCTACCTGGTTTTGGCACTGGTGCTGATGAGGCCTTGGTCATCAATCTTCAAAGTCGCAAATACCACTTGATTGAAAAACGGATCAAGTACAATGGGACATTCTTGAATTATTTTTCTGAGAATCTGTTGCAGGCGCAACCCAAGATCTCTCCTAAAAAATCGATCAAGGCACTAGAAAAAACAGCCCAGAAGATTGCGGAAAGCTTTAACACAGATGATTTTCAATTTCAATCAAAGGTTAAATCAGCTATTTTTAACCATATTGAGGAAGAAAATAAACTCTCTCCTGAGAAATTAGCGGATGATCTCTTCGACGACAATCTGACAGCTCGCCTTAGTTTTATTGACCAAGTTAAAGAAGCTGTACCAGAGCCTGTCACCTTTGAAGAGATTGATGCAAGTCGCCAGTTGAAGAAGTTCGAAAATCAGAAATTGTCATTGTCAAATGGAATTGAACTGATCGTTCCGAATAATGTCTATGAAGATGCAGAATCTGTTGAATTTATTCTAAACGATAACGGGACCTATTCTATTTTGATCAAAAATATTGAGGATATACAGAGTAAATAATGATTAAACGTATAGTGAAGATCTTCTTATTCATCTTACTAATATTTGGAATCTACAAGGGAATTCAGATCCATCATGACGTCAAACAAGTCATGCAGTACCGCTCCCTGGTTAGAGAAGTCCTTGCTGAGGAGGACACCACGGCCAATGAAAACCTCATTCTTGCTATGATCTATACAGAGACCAAAGGCAGAGAAGACGATGTCATGCAGGCGAGTGAGAGTGCAAGTGGTGAGACCAATACTATTAGTGATAATAAGGCCAGTATTCGCCAAGGAATTCAAACTCTTTCAGATGAGTTAAAAGAAGCCAAGAAAAAAGGCGTTGATAGCTGGACTGCGGTTCAAGCCTATAATTTCGGGAAAGACTACATCGATTACGTCGCAAAACACGGTGGGACAAATTCCTTAGAGTTGGCCCGCGCTTATTCGCGGGATGTGGTAGCGCCAAGTCTTGGCAATGTAACTGGTGAAACTTATCTTTACCTCCACCCTATCTCTCTTTTAAACGGGATGGAACTCTACATTAATGGGGGCAATATTTATTATTCCCGTTTAGTAGAAACCAATATGACGATTATGAAGTTATTTTCATGGTTTTAATCATTTTCCAGAGAGCCGATTGGCTCTTTTTTTAGCTGATCAGTTCTGCCTCCGATTTTGAGGAATAATAAAAATGTCATGCATTCTTAAAAAAACTGTAAGCTAGTTTTAAGAAATCAACTGTATAATGAAAATCGAAGTGGGTAAACTCTTTATTTACTTCTTTTTTCATCTCTAGTGAGGTGAGAAAGGTTATAAGAGATGCCCAGAGTTGATTTGAGTTAGAAAGAAGAAAAAGATGAAATTAAAGAAGATTGCATTGTTTGTAACGACGACTTTAGCCTTGTTTACCGCTGTCCCTCGGGTTTCTGCAGATAGTAATGTGCAGAAAGTCATCGACGAAACCTATGTCAAACCAGACTATGTTTTGGGCTATTCACTAGACCAAAGTCAAATCGAACAAACTTTGAGTCTCTTGAACTACGATAGTTCGAAAGATAAAGAAGAGTGGAAGAGCATGACACCGGAGGTTTATTCTTCGATTATGAACGTTGCTAACGATGATAGTTTGGAACTGTATTCCTCTGTTAAAATTCAAAAATTAGGCAAAAATAAGCCACTAGAAGTCAATATCGTGACGCCTCAAAACATCACCAAGGTCACTGCAGATATGTATCGTAATGCAGCCGTTACACTTGGATTGGAGCATGCTCAAATTACAGTAGCTTCTCCTATACAGGTGACTGGTGAAAGTGCCTTGGCTGGGATCTATTACTCGCTTGAGAAAAATGGTGCCAAAGTTTCTCAAGAAAGCAAAGATCTGGCCCAAGAAGAGTTAAAGACTCTATCCGGGATCAATGAAGAAAACGCTGGTAAGAAAAACTTCGATGCTGATAAGTTAAACGTAGCATTGACCGACATTAAAACAGCAGTAGCCAATGCCAAACAGAACAATCAGGATTTAAGCAAGGATGATATTCGAAAGATTGTCGAAGAAACCCTGAAAAATTATAAGCTGGATACAACTGTAACAGGTGATCAGATTAATTTGATCGTGAATTTCGCAGTCAACCTCTCAAAGAGTAGCGTCATCAGCAGCAAAAGCTTTACCAAGACCTTGACAGACCTGAAAGATAGTATCGTAGACAAGGCAGGCGATACCTTTAACAATATCAATCTCAATTTTGATACAAATGCCATTTTAAAAGATAGTGGCAACTTCTTCACAAATGCATGGAATGCCATTGCTGGCTTCTTCGGAGCCATCTGGAATGCCATTGTCAAATTCTTTAGTGGTTTAGTTGGCTAAAAATAGCACGAAAAAAGTGGAAAAGGAATAGTTTTTATACTTATCCTTTTCCACTTTTTTATTCTGTCTTTGTAAGTAGGGGCTATGACACAATTATTGATCCGGATGTTCGTTTTCAAAGGAATTATATACTTCGAAAAGTTGATTTCGTTTAGTGATCTCAAGTTTTATAAAAATATTGTGTACATGTGTCTTCACAGTTCCAACTGAAAGAAACAATTGATCCGCAATTTCCTGATTGTTTTTGTGTTCAAGAAGTAGAGGAAGAATTTCTTTTTCACGTTCAGTTAAATGAAGTTTTTCAGAGAATAGATCTAGTGTACTAGGATTGTCAATTTTTGGGGATTTATCAAATGAACTTAATTGTTCTTCTACATTCGAAATAGCTTTCCAATCAGAAAGAATATATTTGATTATTAAATAACAAACAGCAATAGTAAACATGTCTTCACACATATTTCTATTTTGAATTCGTAGATTCAACAAATCATACGAATCTATATTAAAAATAACAAATAAATCTTCTAAGATAATTAGAATACCAAATAGCACTCCGATATTTGAAATAGTTTTTAAGTAATTTTTATTTCGACTACTAATATTTAAAGATGTTAGATTTCGTCTCGCATATATACCAGTATAAATCAAAAGAAGCTGATTGGGTAAATAGTACATAAAAACTCTTAATGGAGAATTGTTTAGAATTGGGAAAGCCATCCATATGAAAGTAATTGAAATAAAGCAATAGTGGGTTAATAAAGGTGTTTCTTTCCTCAGTCTAGCAACTATCCAAAACTGACAAATATTATTAACAAGATATATGACAGTTTTCACAAAAGGAACTCCCAGAAAGTGTTGGTTATATGTGTTTCCGAAATCTTTAATTATTTCTGTCATTGAAAGGATCAGATTATCAAAAATAAAAAAAACAAGATATAAACCGACTACAAAAAATAAGTATTTTTTATCCTTTTCTGAGTTTAAAGAATAGGTCAATACAATACCAAGGGTCAAAGTATATAATATAATTAAAAATACATTGTATATATAAACTATTTCAATCATATTTAGCCTCCATTAATTCTGTGAAACTAATTAAAACTCTAAACTTTATTGAAAAGCAATAAAATAGGGAGTTTATATTTAAAATAGCATGACATTTTTAAAAGCATAAATACTGGGTTTAGTAGTTAAACTTTTAAAAAAGAGGGTTTACACCTTTAAGTTTATCGCAAACTATAAAATTTTGCAATATCATTAAAGCATAACAACACAGGAGGTCTCAATTATGAGCAATAAAATTGATTATATTACAACAGAAGAGTTCTCTAAAGAGCAACTTTTAGAAATGGCTGAGCTATCTCTTAAGATTAAAGCTTGTATTAAAAATGGGTATTACCCACCTTTGTTGAAAAATAAAACTCTAGGTATGATTTTTCAACAATCATCTACAAGAACACGGATCTCTTTTGAAACCGCTATGACTCAACTTGGAGGGCACGCACAATATCTGGCACCCGGTCAAATTCAACTAGGAGGACACGAAACACTAGAAGATACAGCAACCGTGGTTTCTCGCTTAACAGATATTATAATGGCACGTGTTGAGCGTCATAAGAGTGTAGTTGATTTAGCAAAATTTTCTCAAGTACCAGTAATTAATGGTATGAGTGATTATAATCATCCTACACAAGAATTAGGAGATCTGATTACGATTGTTGAAAATTTACCGAAAGGAAAAAAATTAGAAGATTGTAAGGTAGTATTTGTAGGAGATGCAACTCAAGTATGCTTCTCTTTAGGATTAATTACATTGAAAATGGGTATGGAATTTGTTCACTTCGGTCCGAAGGGATTCCAATTAAATGATATGCATAAGTCAAAATATGATGAAATTTGTAAGCTATCAGGTGGTAAATATTTGGTAACTGATGATATAGATTCAATTATTGGTGCAGATTTCTTATACACTGATGTATGGTATGGCCTATATGAAGCGGAATTATCAGAAGAAGAACGTATGAAGGTTTTCTATCCTAAGTATCATGTTGATTCAGAGATGATGGCAAAGGCAGGAGAAAATTGTAAATTCATGCACTGTTTACCTGCTACACGTGGCGAAGAAGTGTCTGATGAAGTGATGGATGGCCCAAATTCAGTTTGTTTTGATGAGGCGGAAAATCGTTTAACTTCAATGCGAGGTATCTTAGTTTATCTACTTCGTGATTTTGAAAAACGACATCCATATGACCTTGAAAAACAATCTATAGCTAAAGCAGAACTGGAATCATTTTTAAAATAAAAAGGTTAAATTTGCTTTAAATTGACGATGTTATAACTCTCCTCTTAAAGGAAGGAGAAAAAAATGGAAGAAAAGAAAAAATTTAGTTTGTTTACTACAGTATTAACTGTAATATGTGTAGTATTTGTTGCAGAAGCTGCAGCTCCAGTTGCAGCGATTGGGAATTCTCAATTCTTTTGGTGGTTATTTTTATTAATTGCCTTTTTGTTACCATACGGATTGATTTCAGCTGAATTAGGTACTACTTATATAGGTGATGGTGGAATCTATGATTGGGTGACGAAGGCGTTTGGACACCGATGGGGCTCAAGGACCTCCTGGTATTATTGGATTA
This sequence comes from Streptococcus sp. HMSC072G04, assembly GCF_001813295.1. GTDB lineage: Bacteria > Bacillota > Bacilli > Lactobacillales > Streptococcaceae > Streptococcus. The sequence continues at coordinate 16,396 of NZ_KV812034.1, read as the reverse complement.
ATTTTCCATTGTGGTTAGCATCACTAGCTGTTATGACTCCTGGCTTGTTGACAACGATTACAGGAGTTGAGTTTTCGACGTTCTGGACATTATTAATTGAACTTGTATTTATTTGGTTAATTATATGGATAAGCTTTTATCCTGCAAGTGATAGCGTATGGATTCTCAATGGTGCGGCAATTATAAAAATGATATTAGCTCTATTAGTAGGAGTCTTGGGATTATATATTGCCTTTACAAAAGGAATGGCTAATAAAATTACGTTGGATTCACTTTTACCATCATTTGATTTAAACAGTCTATCATTTATTTCTGTTATTATTTTTAATCTACTTGGCTTTGAGGTTATTTGTACGTGTGCGGATGATATGGAGAATCCCAAAAAACAAATACCACAATCTATAATTGTTGCAGGTTTAGTTATAGCTGCTATTTATATATTTTCTGCATTTGGTATTGGTGTAGCGATTCCTGTTGATAAAATTTCTACTAGTAGTGGTATGATGGATAGCTTTAAACTTTTGACCGGATCAGAAAATGGATGGTTTATAATTTTAATGGCATTTCTATTCTTACTAACTCTTTTTGGAAATATGATTTCATGGTCATTAGGAGTAAATAACACGGCATGTTATGCTGCTGAAAATGGAGATATGCCAAAGTTTTTTGCAAAACGTAGTAAAAAGAATAACATGCCAATTGGATCGGCTTTAGCAAATGGTTTTGTTGCAACATTTGTAGTAGTCATTGCACCAATATTGCCAAATCAGGATCTGTTTTGGGCGTTCTTCTCATTGAACCTTGTTATGTTCTTACTTTCTTATATACCAGTTTTTCCAGCATTTTATAAGTTAAGAAAAATTGATCCAGAAACCCCTCGACCTTTTAAAGTAGGAGGAAGTGATCTTATTTTAAAAATTATGGTTGTGATTCCAATTATTATGATTTTGATCTCGCTTTTATTTACAGCATTCCCATTATCTTTTGATGAAGTAACATTAGCTGATAAATTACCTGTAACTATCGGTTCATTAATTTGTCTTATCTTAGGTGAAGTTATTATTCATGTGAAAAAAATCAAAAAATGATAGTAACTAAATACCAATACAATAAAAGGAGGACTTGAGATGTCTAAGCGTATTGTGGGGACAACCCCTAAAGTAGATGGATTTCGAATGCCAGGAGAATTCGAAGAACAAGAACAAATTTGGATGTTATGGCCATGGCGAAATGATAATTGGCGTTTAGGAGCTAAACCTGCTCAAAAAGCATTTTTAGATGTTGCTAAAGCTATTAGTGAATTTGAGCCAGTTTCACTTTGTGTACCACCTCTTCAATTTGAAAATGCTATAGCTCGTGTATCTGCTCTTAATTGTGAAAATATAAGAGTAATCGAGATGACAAATGATGATTCGTGGATTCGCGACTGTGGTCCTACATTTCTTATAAATGATAAAGGTGAACGTCGTGCAGTAGATTGGGAATTCAATGCATGGGGGGGGTTAGTAGATGGACTCTATTTCCCTTGGGATCAAGATGCGCTTGTTGCAAGAAAAGTTTGTGAGTTAACAAATACTGATTCTTATAAAACAGATGATTTTGTTTTAGAAGGTGGATCAATTCACGTTGATGGTGAAGGTACAGTGATGGTTACTGAAATGTGTCTTCTTCATCCAAGTCGAAATCCACATTTGTCAAAAGAAGAAATTGAACAAAAATTAAAGGATTATTTGAATTGTGAAAAAGTAATTTGGGTGAAAGATGGTATTGACCCTTATGAAACGAATGGTCATATTGATGATGTAGCATGTTTTGTAAAACCTGGAGAAGTTGCATGTATTTACACTGAAGATGAAAACCATCCTTTCTATAAGGAAGCAAAAGCTGCGTTTGAATTCCTAAGTGAACAAACAGATGCAAAAGGCAGAAAATTAAAAGTACATAAAATGTGCGTTACTAAGAAGCCATGCTATCTTAAAGATGCAGATACGATTGATTTTTCAGAAGGGGCTATCCCAAGAGAGGAAGGAGAAGTTGCAATCGCATCATATTTGAATTTCTTAATAGTGAATGGAGGAATTATTCTCCCTCAATATGGTGATGAGAACGATGCATTAGCGGTTGAACAAGTGCAAGCAATGTTCCCTGATCGTAAAGTTGTTGGAGTTGAAACTACAGAGATTGCATATGGTGGTGGTAATATTCACTGTATTACGCAGCAGCAACCAGCAACGAAATAACATATGCAGAGTCTGGTAAAGCAGGCTCTGTTTTTTCTAATATATCGCATTAAGTAGACGGAGGAATATGAAGATAAATTGCTTTACAAAGAGGTATTAGAGATGAAAAATATTAAAGTGGAATATAGCTGGTTGAAAAATTCTGATATAACAGGAGTCAATCAATTACCTGAACATTCTGAGCATTATTATTTTGATAAATATGTAGGTATAAATCAACTAGACTATTTTCAAATAGATAAGATGCACTTAAACAATAATTGGACTTACATGAAATCAGATTTCAATGAAAAAAATGGTGATGACGAATCTACATTGGTAACTTTGTTTAATCATTTTAAAGGTGAAGATAAATTAATTACTAAAAATATTATCTTGAAAATGCAAAGCTTAAATCTGCCCGTGTATATTTGGATGAATGGGTGCTTTGTTGGATTTTCAAAGGGACTTGAACAGACTATAGAGTTTGAAATTACAAATTTACTACGTTTGGAGGAAAATGAACTTATAATTAAGGTATGCTCTATTGAAGAAGAAAAACAAAACAATAATGTGATGCTAGATTCAATCTTAGACAAAATTTCGGAGAGCATTATTTATAGTACTCCTAAACTACATGTATATGATTTTAATGCTGAATTAGGAAATAGTCAAAATTCTAATAAATCGACATTAACCATTGATTGCTTATTAAATGGATATTCTAATAGCGCTATAATTAGTGTTTATATATACGATAAAGAAAAAAATATTATTTTTAAAGAGAATATAGATTATACTAATAAAATTGAAAAAAGATATGATTTAGATATCAATTATTTAGCGATTTCTTTTGTAGAATTGTTAATAATTGATGATGGAACAATAGTAGAAACAGCTATAACAAAAGTTAAGATAGTATAGGAGAAGTTGTGTAAACATAAAAAGAAATAAATCCCTTATAGTAGAATTGCGAAACATTACTCTATAAGGGATTTATTTCTATGACACAATTTACTAGATTATTGTTTAATTTACCAGTCTCAAAACGAGATACGATGAATTTTTTAATTCTTCTTATGGAGAAGAAACTATAATCTGCGCTCTTACATCCTTAAAACAAAAGCGCCCCACCAGAATTTTTCTGGTGGGGCTTTTGGTGGGGAACCAATCAATTTTGGGATTGATTTTTAACCTTTTATAATAAACGAAAGTGCTGTTAAAACAACCATTTCACTTCAAATCATGTTTATAAATCATTCCCACTCTACAGTTGCAGGTGGTTTGCTTGTGATATCGTAGACGATGCGGTTGACGTGGTCAACTTCGTTTACGATACGGACTGAGATTTTTTGGAGGACTTCCCATGGAATCTTCGCAAAGTCTGCTGTCATTCCATCGATAGAAGTGATAGCGCGGATAGCGATAGTGTAGTCGTAGGTACGGCCGTCACCCATAACACCTACTGAACGAACGCCTGTGTTGACAGTGAAGTATTGCCAGATATCACGGTCAAGACCAGCTTTGGCGATTTCTTCACGAAGAATAGCATCTGATTCACGAACGGTTTCAAGTTTTTCTTCAGTGATTTCTCCCATAACACGGATGGCAAGTCCTGGGCCTGGGAATGGTTGGCGCCATACGATGTGGTCTGGCATACCAAGCTCTGTACCAAGAGCACGAACCTCATCCTTATAAAGAGTGTTGAGTGGTTCGATCAGTTCAAACTGCATATCTTCTGGAAGTCCACCCACATTGTGGTGAGACTTGATGGTTTGAGCAGTATCCGTACCAGACTCGATCACGTCAGTGTAGAGTGTTCCTTGTGCCAAGAATTTTACATCTTTGAGTTTACTTGCTTCGTCATCAAAGACATAAACAAACTCGTTACCAATGATCTTCCGTTTTTTCTCAGGATCAGATACTCCAGCTAACTTATCAAGGAAACGTTTTGCAGCATCTGCTTTGACAATGTTCAAACCAAACTTGCCACCAAGCATATCCATCACTTGGTCAGCTTCACCTTTACGAAGAAGACCGTGGTCTACAAAGATACAGATCAATTGATCGCCGATGGCTTTTTGAAGGAGAACCCCAACAACAGAAGAGTCAACACCACCTGAAAGACCAAGAAGGACACGTTTGTCTCCGACGGTTTCACGGATTTTTTTGATCTGCATGTCAATGAAGTTGTCCATGGTCCAGTCACCTTTAGCCCCACAGATGTTCAAGGCAAAGTTACGCAAGATGTCATAACCGTGAACAGAGTGACGAACCTCAGGGTGGAATTGGATACCGTAGATTTTCTTATCTGGATTTTCAATGGATGCAAATGGACAGTCAGCAGAAGTACCAGTGCGGATAAAGTCAGCCGGAATTTCTGTAACAGCATCTCCATGGCTCATCAAGACCAATTGTTTGTCTGGTGTGCCGGCAAAAAGAGCAGAAGATTCTGTCAAAGTCAGTTCAGATTGACCATATTCGCGGTTACCAGCATCACCTGCAGGAACGACCTTCCCGCCCAATTTATGGGTCAACAATTGCATTCCGTAACAGATTCCAAGGATTGGAATACCGAGTTCAAAAATTTCAGGATCGATATCAAAAGAACCTTCCTCGTATACAGAGTTCGGTCCGCCTGAGAGAACGATCCCAACTGGATTGATTGCACGAACTTCATCAGCAGAAATCTTGTGGCTCTTCAACTCTGAGAAGACTCCAATTTCACGAATCCGACGTGAAATAAGCTGATTGTATTGGCTACCGTAGTCAAGCACGATGATTTTTTCAACATCATGCAAATCAGTTGATAGGTTTGTCATCTTATCCCCTTCTTAAAGAAATTTACTTTTCTCTATTCTAACACAAAAGCCTTGTCTTTACCAATCTCTGATTGAAGAATTAGGAATTTTACGCTACAATAGAGATAACACAGAGAAAGAGCAAGATTATGATTCCAGCTTACATTCAAATTCATGATCAAATTAAGTCTGAGATTGATCAAAAAATATGGAAAATCGGGGAGCGTCTTCCCAGCGAACGCGATCTGGCTGAGAAATTTCAGGTGAGTCGGATGACGCTTAGGCAGGCTATTACCCTTCTGGTTGAAGAAGGAGTGCTTGAAAGACGGGTAGGAAGTGGCACCTTTATCACCAGCACGCGCGTTCAAGAAAAAATGCGGGGCACAACCAGTTTTACAGAAATTATGAAATCGCAAGGCAAGGAACCTTCTAGCCAAGTGATTTCTTACAGGAAAACCATTCCTAGCCTCCAAGAAGTGGACAAATTGGGCATTGATAAGACAGAGACCATCATTCGGATGGAACGGGTCCGGTATGCTGATGGGATCCCTGTTGTTTATGAAGTGGCCTCTATTCCAGAGAAATTTATTAAGAATTTCAATCGAGAAGAGGTTACCAGCCATTTCTTCCAAACCTTGGAGCGTCATGGCTATAAGATTGGAAAGTCGCACCAGACCATCTATGCGCGATTGGCCAAGGATAAGATTGCGGACTATTTACAGATTTCAAAAGGACAAGCTATTTTAGGTCTGACACAGGTCTCCTATTTTGAAGATGGGACGGCTTTTGAGTATGTAAAAAGTCAGTATGTCGGTGAGCGGTTCGAATTTTATTTGGAAAATAACTAAGCTCGCAATTCACAGTAATAAAAAAACTCTTCAAATGTTTGGGAGACTTTCTCTCTTTGGCATTTGGGAGCTTTTTTAGGTTGAAGACATTCTTTCTAAATAGTGATAGTAAAGGCAAATTGGAAATATTTTAAAAAAATTTAAAAAAATTTTTATTTTTTCTTCAATTTTTGATTTTTTTTACGAATTAATAGATAGAAGCAGGTTTTAAAGCTTAATAAGAGATATAAGGCAGGAAAAAATGAAAAAAATTAAAATAGATGTGGTAGCTGTTCCCTTGAGCGGGCATCTGTACCCAACTTTAAATCTCGTTAAACCCTTGTTAGATGATCCTTCGATGGAGATCCGGGTTTTCACAGGACCTCAGAAAAAGGCCGTTGCAGAAAGTCTTGGCTTCACTGTAGTTCCAATTCTAGAGGACAAAGTAGAAGAATTTGAACGCGCGGCGAATAACGATAAGAAACTCAATCTTTTTTCTGCTTATCGGCAATTATCCAAGAGTCTGGATTTGATTAATCATGTATCGGATCAATTGTTAGAGGAGTGGCGCGTCAATCGTCCAGATATTGTGATTGCTGACTTTATCACTCTATCAGCTGGTTTTGTGGCTGAACAGTTAGAAATTCCTTGGATTACCACCATAGCGACACAATTTGCGATCGAAACTCCTTATGGTCCTCCTTGCTTCTTCGGAGGGATGGGAGTCGCGCGCACGAAGAAGGAAGAGAAGATCCAAGCACTATGCCGTAAACTCACGCGCATTGGAAAATACTGTGGCGCTTTCCTCTTACGCAAACGCTTAAAACGTTACAATTTCAAGTTGTACAATCAAAATGGAGTGGAGACCATCTACTCTCCTTATGCCATCTTTGGAATTGGGATGATGGAGCTAGAGTTGAAAACACACTTCCCTCATCAATATGCGTGGCTTGGCCCTTTGGGAACTTCTCTTGAAAAAGCTGAAGATTATCCTTTAGATCTCAGTCCTTACGAGGACAAGACGAAGGTACTCGTGACATGTGGAACCCAGTTGCCTTGGGCGAAGGAGAACTTGCTAGAGCAAACCAAGCAGTTGGCCAAAGAGCATCCAGAATGTCACTTTTTTGTCACTCTTGGAGATGGGGCAAAGGAATTCTCTGAAGAAGAAGTAGCGCCAAATGTGACGGTTGTCTCATATCTACCCTACAAAGAATATATTCCGCAGATGGACTATGTCATTCACCATGGAGGAGCTGGAATCTTTTATCAGTGTATCGAATTTAAAAAACCAGCCTTGATCTTGCCACATGATTATGACCAATTTGACTATGCGATTCGAGGAGTAGAAGCAGGAATTGCTTTTCAAGCACATCGCAATCGCACCGAAGAGATTCAAGCAGGTTTTAAGGCCCTATTAGAAAAAGAATCTTGGGAAAAGTTAGAAAGACTAAACAAACTTTCAAAAACCTACAAGCCGTTGGATACCTTGGAGTTTGAGATTCAACGATTATTAAGACGTGGAACGGATGGGAAACTATGAAAATTCTTGTAACAGGTGCGACTGGCTTCCTTGGAAAATATGTGATCGATGAGTTGTTGGCTCACGATTATTCCATTGTAGCCTTTGGCCGAAACGAAAAAATTGGGAAGGCTCTGGAAGGTGAGCGCGTCCAATTTATCAAAGGGGATTTGAGCTCTATAGAGGAAGTAAGACAAGCCTTTCAGTCTGTTGATGCTGTGGTTCACGCTGGAGCTTTATCCACTGCCTGGGGACCTTGGAAGGCCTTCTATCAGGCTAATGTAGTTGGCACTCAAAATGTCCTTGAATTGTGCCATGAATATGCGGTAAAACGCTTAGTTTACGTTTCTTCTCCTAGTATTTACGCAGCTGGAAAAGACCAATTAAACATCAAGGAAAGTGATGCTCCAAAAGAAAATCACCTCAACAATTACATCCGAAGTAAATTGGCGTCTGAAAAACTTTTTTCTGACTATCCGGATGTGCCAAGTATCATCTTGCGTCCTAGAGGATTATTTGGTGTGGGGGATACCAGTATTTTGCCTCGTGTCTTACGCCTCAGTCGAAAAATTGGAATTCCTTTGATTCGAGGAGGAGAGCAGCTCATGGATATGACCTGTGTGGAAAATGTCGCCCTAGCCATTCGCTTGGCTCTGGAAGCAAAAGAAGCTCACGGACAAGTTTATAATATTACAAATGGGGAACCAAAGACCTTTAAGTATTTGATCGAAACCACACTAAAGGGATTGGGAGAGCCGATTCGCTATCGGAAACTTCCAGCAGGTCTAGTAGCAGGTGTGGCTTATAGCCTTGAAGGGGTGTATCGATTCTTTCATCTGAAAGCCGAACCCCCATTGACTCGCTATACCTATTATCTCCTTCGATATAGCCAAACCCTCGATATTCAAAAGGCTCAAACCGAACTTGGCTACTATCCAAAAATGACCATTGAAGAAGGGATTGACAACTATGTCCAACATGATCAAGCACATTGATTATTTTCCAGCAGGCTATTGCAGCAGTCATTCTGGTCTCTTATTTAAAGGGATTCCGAATGAAAAAATGCAATTTCCAGCAGGTGTCTTTTTGATTCACCATCGTGAAAAAGGCTATATTTTGTACGATACCGGCTATCACTACGAGATTAAGAAAAAAGCTCGGTATTTCTGGTACCGTCTAGCCACCCCAATGCAGATGAAAAAAGAAGACCAGATCAATTATTTATTGCAAGAGAGGGGAATTGATCCGGAAAAAATTACTTATGTGATTCTTTCGCATCTGCACCCGGATCATCTTGGCGGAGCAGCACTTTTTCCAAATGCACATTTCTTTGTTACCCAGGAAGTCTATGAGGTGTACCAAAAACCGAAATTTAAAGATCTGATTTTTAAAGAGTTTCTTCCAGCTGATTTCAAAGATCGGGTGACTTGTCTCAAAGCAGATCAAAGGCATCCTGCTTTCCCCTATCGCCCGACTGCGGATCTTTTTGGTGATGGGAGCATTCTCGTATCGTCTATCGATGGCCATGCTAGAGGGCAAGGCTGTCTTTATCTGGATGAGCTCAAGCTCTTTATTGGAGCAGATCTTTCTTGGGGAGTAGACCTCTTGCCTTTCACACGGCAAATGCGTCTCATTCCTTCCTTGGTTCAGGATGATAAGAAGGCTTATTTAAAAGGAGCTGATTTGCTGGAAACACTCTTGCAAGATGGCATTCAAGTTGTGGTCAGCCACGACCTGCAAGATCGGATTGAAAGGATTTTAAATGAAAAAAACAGTCTTTCTGAAAACCTTTATTGAAACCAGATGGTGCCATCGATTCCGTTCAAAAGAGGCCTTGAACCGATACCAAGATAAGCAATTGGCACGCTACCATACTTTTGTCACTTCTCAGTCTCCCTATTTCCAGACTCATTCTCCTGAATCCTTTGGGACCATGGATAAGCATTTCATGATGACGCATTTCAATGAACTCAATACTCTGGGAGTGGATCGAGATCAGGCTTTAGAGATGGCGATTCGTGGAGAACAAACGCGAGATTTTACCGAGATGAATGGAGAAGTAGCAGTAGGCTTGTCTTCTGGGACTTCCGGCCACCGAGGAGTTTTTGTCACCACAGAAAAAGAAAGAAGTATGTGGGCTGCAGCAATCTTAGCCAAGATGTTGCCAAAAGGAAACCTGGTTGGTCATCGTATTGCCTTTTTCTTACGAGCAGATAATGAACTCTATCAAACCATTAATTCAGGCCTTATTCGCTTGGAATATTTTGATATTTTCAAGGAAAGCAAGGAGCATTTAGAGCGTCTCATAGACTATCAACCAACCATTGTGGTCGCACCTGCTTCTACCTTGATTGAGTTAGCCAACTATGTCAGCAATCAGCAACTTGCGATCCAACCTGTCAAGGTTGTTTCTGTCGCAGAGATTCTAGAAGATCGAGATGCTCAGACCATCGCCAAAGCCTTTCAACTAGACAAGGTTGATCAGATCTACCAAGCGACAGAGGGATTTTTAGCTTGTACCTGTTCAGAAGGCAATCTACATCTTAACGAAGATATTTTGTATGTCGAAAAAGAGTATCTTGATGATAGCCGCTTTTATCCGATTATTACGGATTTCAAACGGACCAGTCAACCCATCTATCGCTACCGACTCAATGATATTTTGGTGGAAGAAAAGTCTCCTTGCCCTTGTGCTTCCGTCTTTACTCGAATCGCAAAGATCGAAGGACGATCAGATGATATCTTCTATTTCAAAAAAGAAGATGGTAGTAGCCAGATGATCTATCCGGATTTTATTCGGCGGTGCATTCTCTTTGTCGAAAATATTCAGGACTATCAAGTAACTCAGTTGGCAGATGGATCCATTACCATTGCCTTGAGTCACCGGACAGAGTCTATGGAGCAAGCGATCTTTGCTCAATTTGAACTCTTAGCTCAGCAAAAACAATTCATTCTCCCAAGTATTCAATTTATTGATTACCAATGGGACCCAACACGTAAATTAAAACGTGTTCAACGACTTCAATAAAAGGAGAATCCTATGACTACTGTAAAAAGACATTTGCAAATTAAAGGCTATGGAACTGCGCTTCCAGCTCATACAGTTACTTTCAAAGACCAGACTCGCTATCGCGTGAAAGAAGGAGAAGAAACACAGATTGATCTTGCAACGCGTGCGATTGAAGCGGCTTTAAACCATGCAGGGCTTGAAATGGCAGACATCGACTGCCTGATTTCGGCTAGTGCGGTTGGTGTTCAGCCCATTCCTTGTACAGCTGCTCTTATCCATGAGCGCGTGGCCAAGGGACTGACGATTCCTGCTATGGATATCAATACCACTTGTACCAGTTTTATATCAGCTTTAAGCACCGTTTCTTATCTGATTGAAGGTGGTGAATACCAACGGGTTCTGATTGTATCCAGTGAAGTAGGAAGCCTAGGGCTTAATCCCAAACAAAAAGAAAGCTTTGAATTGTTTAGTGATGGAGCTACAGCCTTTATTTTTGAAGCAACAAAGGAAGATAAAGGAATCATTGCCAGTATGCAACGTACCTGGTCTGAGAGAGCCCACGATACCGAAATTCGTGGTGGTTTGACAGCTTATCATCCGAAATTGTACTCTGAAGCAACCAAGACGGATTTCATGTTTGATATGAAAGGGAAGAAAATCCTTTTGCTTTCTGCCCGTGTTATTCCAGAAATGTTCCAAGAATTCCAAGAGAAATCAGGCATTTCTAAAGATGTTGTAGACTATATTATTCCTCACCAAGCAAGCCGTGCCTTGCCACTCGTCATGGACAAATTAGGAGTTGGAAAAGACAAGTACCTTAATATTGTCAGTGATTATGGGAATATGGTTTCGGTAGCCGTGCCTTTCGGCCTAGCCTATGCATTGGATCATGGCTATGTGAAGGAAGGAGATACCATCTTTTTGATGGGAACTGCAGCAGGGATGACGGTTAATATGTTGGCACTGAAACTCTAATGATAGATCCTCTTATTTCAAGCTCAAAAAGCATCAAGTCCCGCTAGTCTTTAGCGGGCTTTTTTGATATAATGAAAGGTATGGAAATTGAGAAAACCAACCGAATGAATGCGCTCTTTGAGTTTTATGCAGCGCTCTTGACGGACAAGCAGATGAACTACATCGAGCTCTATTACGCAGATGACTACAGCTTGGCTGAGATCGCGGAAGAGTTTGGAGTGAGCCGTCAGGCGGTCTATGACAATATTAAACGTACAGAAAAGATTTTGGAAGACTACGAAATGAAACTCCATATGTATTCCGATTACATTGTTCGTAGTCAAATTTTGGATCAGATTTCTGAAAAATACCCTGAAGATCCTTTTTTACAGGAACAAATTTCTGTGCTTTCCAGTATCGATAATCGAGACTAAATAAATATAAGACTTAACTAGGAGAAAGAGTATGGCATTTGAAAGTTTAACCGAACGTTTACAAAACGTCTTTAAAAATCTTCGTAAGAAAGGGAAAATCTCTGAAGCAGATGTCCAAGAAGCGACCAAAGAGATTCGTCTAGCCCTCTTAGAGGCCGACGTTGCCCTTCCTGTTGTAAAAGACTTCATCAAACGGGTCCGCGAGCGAGCTGTAGGTCATGAAGTCATCGAAACCTTGAACCCTGCCCAACAAATCGTGAAGATTGTCGATGAAGAATTGACAGCGATTTTGGGTTCAGAAACAGCAGAAATTATCAAATCTCCAAAGATTCCAACCATTATCATGATGGTCGGTCTTCAAGGGGCTGGTAAAACAACTTTTGCTGGGAAATTAGCTAACAAATTAGTCAAGGAAGAAAAAGCGCGTCCTTTGATGATTGCGGCCGATATCTATCGTCCAGCAGCCATTGACCAGTTGAAGACCCTTGGTCAACAGATCAATGTCCCTGTCTTCTCACTTGGTACAGAAGTCTCTGCAGTAGAGATCGTTCGCCAAGGTTTGGAGCAGGCAAGAGCCAATCACAATGACTATGTCTTGATCGATACGGCTGGTCGTCTGCAAATCGACGAAAAACTCATGGGCGAGTTGCGCGACGTCAAAGCCCTTGCCGAGCCAAACGAAATCCTCTTGGTTGTCGATGCCATGATTGGTCAAGAAGCAGCCAATGTGGCGCGTGAGTTCAATGAACAGCTCGAAGTAACTGGGGTCATCTTGACCAAGATCGATGGGGATACCCGTGGTGGTGCAGCCCTTTCTGTCCGTCAGATTACTGGAAAACCAATCAAGTTCACTGGTACTGGTGAAAAAATCACCGATATCGAAACCTTCCACCCAGACCGTATGTCTGGTCGAATCCTCGGTATGGGGGATATGCTGACACTGATCGAAAAGGCTTCTCAAGAATACGATGAGAAACGTTCCCTTGAACTCGCTGAGAAGATGCGGGAAAATACCTTCGACTTCAACGATTTCATTGATCAGTTAGACCAAGTTCAAAACATGGGACCAATGGAAGATTTGCTCAAGATGCTTCCAGGGATGGCCAATAACCCTGCCATGAAGAACCTCAAGGTCGATGAACGAGAAATTGCTCGCAAACGTGCGATCGTATCATCCATGACACCAGCTGAACGGGAAAATCCAGATCTATTGAATCCAAGCCGTCGTCGTCGGATTGCTGCTGGATCAGGAAATAGCTTTGTCGAAGTCAATAAATTCATCAAGGACTTTAACCAAGCCAAGCAGATGATGCAAGGCGTCCTCTCTGGCGATATGAACAAGATGATGAAACAAATGGGGCTCAATCCAAACAACATGCCGAAGAATATGCCTGGTGGAATGCCTGATATGTCTGCCCTCGAAGGCATGATGGGACAAGGTGGCATGCCTGACTTGTCAGCTCTTGGCGGAGGCGCTGGAATGCCTGATATGAGCCAAATGTTTGGTGGCGGTCTCAAAGGAAAAGCCGGTGAATTTATGATGAAACGGGCGATGAACAAAATGGCCAAACAAATGCGCAAAAATAAGAAAAAACGGAAATAATCGTTTCTAAGAGGGCCTGGAACACACTGTTCTGGGTTCTTTTAGAAACTACTACTAGAGGAAAGATGTTAAAAAAACTATTTCAACAAGTCATTCGTTTCTTTACAAGATTGTTTTCTTCCCACAGAAAGCCCTTTGAATTTCCAAAAGGGTCGAAGAAACCTCCGATCAGACCAATCATCTTTGTCCCTGGGAGTTCAGCCAGTATACAGCGATTCAACGGAACCATCCGCATGCTCCATCGCTTTTCTAGAAAAAAACAGAGTCTCTTAAAAATAAAAGTCAACAAAGATGATTCTATAGAGATGGAGGGAAGACTGAATACGAAAGAGCCGAATCCAATAATTGTGATTGGCTTCGAGAACAATCGAGACGGCTACAGCAATATCAAGCAGCAAATCGAATCCCTTAAGATAGCTCTAACCTACCTTCTTGATCACTATCATTTTACAGAGTTCAAGGCAGTCGGGCATTCTAATGGTGGACTGGTTTTGACTGGTTTACTGGAAAGTGGCTTTTTAGAAAAGAAAAAACTGACCGTAAGGAAGCTCGCTATTATTGGTAGTCCTTACCAATTCAACCAAGAGATGTATGATGATTTTCAAAAATGGAAGCATCGCCTGGGAAAAGAAGTAGAGGTACTTAACTTTGTCGGTAGCTTTGCTGGGAAATCAGATGGCATCGTCCCCCTCTCTAGTGCCCAAGCAGCACAATCTATTTTTGACAATCAAACCTATACAGAAGTGAATTTAAACGGTAGCAAGGCTCATCATTCAACTTTACCCACTAATCCAGATCTAGTGAAACAATTAAGTCTATTTTTGAATCTATAGTGAAATTACATAATTTCGGTTATGTAATTTTTGTTTGTCTCTTGCAATCCTTAAGTAAATATGGTACATTTTTGGTAGCGATTACACATACCTAAGGAGGATTTTATGAAAGATCCTAAATTACTAGAGACAATGAAAGTTTATAAGGGACGAGATGAGGTTCCAGCAGATTTTGATGCTTTTTGGGATCAAGCCCTAGCAAAGATGACTGAACTGCCTGAATACAAGCTTGAAGAACGAGATTTCAGCATTCCAAATGTTGCTTGTTATGAATTAACCTTTAAAGGAACACGAGATGGGCTTGTTTATTCAAGAATGATCCTTCCAAAAACGGATCAAAAAGTTCCCGTTATTTTCCATTTTCATGGCTATATGGGCCGTTGTTGGGATTGGTCCGACATGCTGGCTTATACAGTAGCTGGCTATGGTGTTGTGTCTATGGACGTAAGAGGGCAGTCAGGCTATTCAACAGACGGAGATCGTTCACCACTTGGAAATACGGTAAAAGGACAGATTATACGCGGAGCCGTGGAAGGTCCGGATCAGCTCTTTTATAAGGATGTCTACTTAGATCTTTACCAGTTAATTGAAATTGTAGCCAGCCTTCCTCAAGTTGACGACAGCAAACTTGCCAGCTATGGAGCCTCACAAGGTGGTGCCTTGGCTTTAGTTGCTGCTGGATTGAATCCCCGAATCCAACGAACGGTAGCCATTTATCCATTCTTATCGGATTTCAGACGTGTATTAGAGATTGGGAACACCAGCGAGGCCTATGACGAGCTTTTCCGTTATTTCAAGTTCCATGATCCATTTCATGAAACAGAAGATCGTTTGATGCGGACTTTATCCTATATAGATGTGAAAAATTTTGCCCATCGCATCAAAGGACAGGTTCACATGATTACCGGGTTAGATGATGATGTCTGTTATCCTGTGACACAGTTTGCCATTTATAATCGATTAGAATGTCCAAAAGAGCATTTAATCATGCCAGAATATGCCCATGAAGCTATGAATGTTCAAGTCAATGATCGAGTCTATAATTGGCTCTGTGGTAGCAAGATTCCATTTCGATATGTAGAAAAATAAGTTAGAGAAGAAAATAATCAGTAGATCCATGAGGTTTGCTGATTTTATTGTGGTTAAAAGGGATCTAAAAACTAAAAGTTTATGTACAATTGACTAAACTAGAGCTAAATCTTTGATACAACTGAATTAGAAGCATAAAGTACATTCTTTAAAAAGTGTACTTTATTTTTATTTTGTACATTATTTTGAAGTGTTATTTCGTATATTTTCTAGTTCATAACATCATCTGATTTAAGGAATTGATTTGTACATTTTTACTCTAATAGGTGCAGAAGAAGTAGTGGTTCAATTGTACATTTTTTGCTACTCATTTAAGGTCTTATTGGTAGAAAGATATAGATTTTTACTCGTGGTGCTAGTTAATCTCAAAGTATCTCAGATTATAAGTCAGTACAATTTGCTTCATTCTCAACTGCAATCCTGTTAAGCCTCTAGCTAGTATTTGTTCGACATCAAAAAAAGCACAAAGTTCTGAAAATCGAGTTTCAATAGTCCGTCTCATAGCCATTAGTTTCCAATGATTATGTTGTTTAGCTCTTACCATATTTTGACGTAAAGGCGTCCAAAGATGGTAACCTTTCTGTTTCAACTGTTCTCTGAGTTCATAGCTAAGATAAGCTAAATCAGCTAAAACATAGGGTTGACAACAATTTTCTAGTAAGTCATCAACTGCCCTAATATCATGTACTGAGGCAGGCGTTACAACATAATTCAGAATATAGCCTGATAGGGTGACGACCAGCATATGTACTTTGAATCTAAAGAACCAAAGGTGCTTAGACGGATTGTAACCAATGTCGGCTAGTTCATTAAAAACATGTGCTCTATGGTTACGGACTGGTTGACAAAGTGATAAGAGGAAACTATCTATGATGACAATGTTATTGGGAGAAATTTGAGTATTTATGGCTTGCCGAATAATTTGGACCAACTAAATCAACTGCCTTGACAGTCGATTAAACCGACTTCTTTCAAGGAGACACCCACAAGGATTCTTGTTTAGAAGCACCGAATCAATCAAGAAGGATCACCCAGAGGTTCCAGCATTTGAAGAATATGACTAGCTACTTGAAGCAATCATGACCACCCGTCAAACGGGTGGTTTGT
>NZ_KV812033.1 GCF_001813295.1 Streptococcus sp. HMSC072G04 | reverse complement strand
TACGTTGTTTCTAAAGAGAAATACGATATCACAGGCGACAAGCTCGTTGATGATGACAAAGAGTTGGCAGACAAGTACGCAGATACAAATGCGGACCCATATGCGGACGATGCATCAAATAACGAAAAAGAAAACTTGAACACTAAGACTGTGAACCGTGGCGACAAGTTGGTTTACCAAGTATGGTTGGATACAACTAAGTTTGACGCAACTAACAAGGACAACATCCAATCAGTAGGAATCTCAGATGACTACGATGAAGCGAAGTTGGAACTTGATTCTACTAAGATCAAAGCTTACGACTCAGTAACAGGCGCAGAAGTAACAGATAAATTCGATATCACTGTCAACAACGGTGTGATTACTGCAACTCTTAAAGATGGCTTCACTAAGTCACTTGGCGATGCAGAAAACACACAAGTCATCGACACAACTAAATTCGCATTTGGATGTTACTACAAGTTCGACATCCCAACAACAGTGAAAGCTGATGTACCTGGTGGTGTAGACATCGAAAATACTGCGGCTCAAGTAGTCAACTACTACAACCCAACTACTAAGAAAGTTGAAAAACCAAGCAAACCAACTGAAAAACGTGTAAACAACGTACCAATTCAAATTGAACTTGACTTCAAGAAAGCTCTTGCTGGTCGTCAATTGAAAGCGAATGAGTTTACTTTCCAATTGTTAGACGATGATGAATTCAATGTTCTTGAAACAGCAACCAATGATAAGGATGGTAAGGTTAAATTCACTAGCCTTAAATACACAAACAATGATATCGGTGTTTACCGTTACAAAGTAGTAGAAGTTGCTGGTACAGACTCAACCGTTACATATGACAATATGAAAGCTGTTGTAACAGTCACTGTTTCTCATGATGGTACAGCTAAAGCTTTAGTTGCTAAGGTCGGAGATATTGCTGATAAAGAGTTCAACAATACAGTAACACCTCCAGAAGAACCTAAGTTCCAACC
>NZ_KV812032.1 GCF_001813295.1 Streptococcus sp. HMSC072G04 | reverse complement strand
CTAACGGAGCGAGACGGACTGAAAGTCACATAGTAAAAAAATATCTGAGTGATCCATGTTCACTCAGATATTTTTTATTGTCTTAATTGTGAAAAGACTTCCCCAATTTTTCCTTCGATAACTAGGTCTGCTTGCTTGTCTTGTGGGATACTGGTTTTATTGATAACAACCAGCTTCTTCCCTTGGAAATACTGGATCAAGCTGGCTGCTGGGTAGACCACAAGAGAGGTACCACCGATAATCAGCAAATCAGCCTCTTGGATGGCTTGGGCTGCTTGGCTAAAGACGTCCATATCAAGAGGCTCCTCGTAAAGAGTCACATCAGGCTTGACCACCTTGCCACAGTCCAGACAGTGTGGAACCGGGCCTTCCAAAGCTAGAAAGGCCTCCAAATCATAAAATCGCTGGCAACCCGTACAGTAATTGCGGTCGGCACTGCCATGGAGCTTCAAAACTTTTTTAGAACCAGCCATTTCATGGAGACTATCAATATTTTGTGTCACCACTGCCTTGAGCTTACCAGTCTCTTCAAGCCGAGCCAGATACCGATGAGCTGCATTGGGCTTGGCATCTGGGTAGAGCAAGTACTTCTTGTAAAAGTCGAAAAAGTCCTCTGGATAGCGTTCAAACATGGTATGGGAGACCAATTGCTCAGCTGTTAAATGCCGTCCTACCTGAACGCTATAGACACCGTCTGAACTTCGAAAATCTGGAATATTTGACTCCGTGGAAACTCCTGCCCCACCGAAAAACACGATCCGTTGACTCTGGTCAATCATCTCCTGTAATTGAGCAATCTTATCCATCTACTTCTCCTTTAGTAGCTTTTCCATGACAGCATTGGCCTGATCAAAATAAAAGTTAGCTTGATCATAATGGATGCCTGTGTAGCTTGCAAGGTCAATCAAATTCTTCATAAAATCTTGAGAAGAGAAACCTGTCGTCCGGTGGAGCTCTTCCTCATCAAAAGGCTTGATCAAGTGGGCCAGGGGGTTGCGAACTGATTTTTCTAACTCCCGCAATTGTTGGGCCGCAACTTTGACGCTATCTGGCAAATCCAACTGCACAATCAACTCCGTCAAACTGGACGAATTGACCACACTTTCGCTGTGGAATTGCTGCAGGATAGGGTTGTCGGACGCATGCAGGCTCTCAAACTTCCAACGGTCATAACTCGATTCTTTGGAGTTATGAATATAGTTGGTAATATCAGGAATTTTCAACTGAATCAATCGCATAAAGATCCGATAGATGGCTGGGCTGACGGCACGAACAAAGTCAATAATCTGCTCATTTCGCAACTTCGCCTCTAAGTCATAAAGGTAGTTGGCCAACTGTTCATCTTCTGGATCTTCATGCCAAAAAAGCTGAAAACCAGTCGCTTCTAGCAACTCGGTTCTCAACTTTTGATTCATGACGGGTTGGATATTGAGCTCTCGACGCTCCGCCATTAACTGCAGTAAGCTCGCAAGCAAATCCGGTACTTCTTCCTGCTGCTTGATAGAACGCAGAGCCCGGCTGTAGTGATAATTTTGGAGATCATAGAGCCATTCATCATGAAAGAATTTTGCCATTAGTCTGCAATCAAGGTCTCAAGACCAACTTTCATCATGTCTGTGAAAGTAGTTTGACGTTCTTCAGCGGTTGTATCCTCATCTGGATTAACCAAACTGTCTGAAATCGTCATGATAGCAAGCGCATCGACATGGTGTTGAGCAGCAAGATAGTAAAGGGCTGCTGCTTCCATTTCTACAGCTTTCACACCCCATTTACCAAGCTCGATGTTCTTTTCACCATAGTTTGAATAGAAAACATCTGATGACAAGACATTGCCAACGTGAGTCGTCATACCAAGGTCTTTGGCAATGTGGTAAGCCTTGTCTAAAAGATCAAAGCTAGCGATTTGAGGGAAATCGTATTGAGGCCAGTCGTTGCGGATGATGTTTGAGTTGGTTGCAGCTGCTTGTGCCAAGACCAATTCACGAACATGCACATCCTCATTCAAAGAACCAGCCGTTCCCACACGGATCAATTTCTTCACGCCATAGTCGACAATCAACTCACGCGCATAGATGGAGATCGATGGCATCCCCATTCCAGTCCCCATGACAGATACACGGTGACCCTTGTAAGTCCCTGTGTAACCAAACATGTTACGGACTTCGTTGAAGCAAACAGCATCTTCAAGGAAATTCTCAGCAATAAATTTCGCACGAAGAGGATCCCCAGGAAGAAGAATTTTATCAGCAATTTCACCCTGCTTAGCAGCAATATGGATAGACATAGTTTATGATACAAAGAGCGACCAGAAAGCGACTGAAAATTAGGAATCTGACGAGAAATCCTGATTTCTCAGTCAGATTATCTATTTTCCGAGCTTTCCGCTCGTGTTCAAATCAGAACACATGCTCTACCTTTCTTTTTTATTTTTTAGAATAGGCATTAAAGAGACAAAGTAAAAATAGGAAACTGACGACGCATCGCAGATGCTAGACAGTTTATCTTTTTTACACAGTTCTCCGCCCGTATTCAGTTCAGCGAATACGGTTAACCCATCCTTTCTATTTTTATTGAGTAATCAGGAGAGCTTTCCGCTCGTGTTCAAATCAGAACACATGCTCTACCTTTCTTTTATATTTATTTTGTTAATGAATCCAAAAACGCATAGAGTTTGGCATTCATTTCTCGATAATCGTAAGCACGAATGGCTTGATGGTTTTGAACAAAGGTCAATTTTTGACTTTGTTCTTCCAAAACAGCTTCACCGTCTGCAGCAATCAAGAGATCGACTGCTTCTGGATCAAATTCCAAGTGGGCTTGGAAGGCATAGTGTTTAGGACTGAAGCGAATAATCTGACGTGGACACCCTTGACTGGTCGCAAGAACAACAGCATCTTCTGTCAATCCGGGCATATCACCATGCCAGTGACCAGTTTCAAGAGTTTTTCCAAACTCACCGACATGTGGATCTGTGAGTCCTTCAGGCGTCAAGGTCACAGGATAAACCCCAATCTCACGTTCCGGACTGTGCTCATACTTCGCTCCATAGGCAACAGACAGGAGCTGGGCACCAAGGCAGACCCCAACAATATAACGATCTGCCTTGATGGCTTTTTGAATCAACTCGATCTCTGCCTGAGGATCGTAGTATGGAAAAGCTTCTCGATCTTCATCTGGCGATTGAGGTCCTCCCATGACGATCAAAAAGTCGATCTCATCCACTGTCTCTGGTAGAGCTTCATTCTCATAGACTTTGGTCGTGGTCACTTGATGGCCACGCTCCTGCGCCCATTTTAGATAAGCGCCCGGCACTTCAAAGGTTTCATGCAGTACCAAATGTACCTTCATCGTTTCTTCTCCCATCTCTTTCGAATCACATAAGACAGACCAGCCGCAAGTACAAGCGGAATAGTCAAATTCCAAGTTTGGCCTGTAAATCCAAGGCTCAGGGCAATGGCTGTCAGAGGAGCTTCTAGGGTCGTCCCTAAAAAGACTGTCGCTCCTAGTAACATCCCTAGAGCAGGATCCAGATGAATCCCAAGGACTGTCAAAAGCAAGGTCACTAGGTAGCCAGAACCAATCCCAAGGGCAAATGATGGTGTCAAGGTACCCCCATAAGCACCATTGCGCAAGAGGAGATAAACCAGAAGCCCCTTCACTGCAAGACTCAGTGGAAGATAAGGAATCGGCTGGCTAGACAAGAGGGCTTGCGCTAGTACCTGGCCATTTCCCATAAAGATAGGGAAAAAGGCTACTAGGCTCCCCAGCACTAGAAAGGCTAGAGGAAGAGCCCAAAGAATCGTCCCATATTTCGCCCGTTTGTGACTAGCCCTCTTGGCGAGGAAAGCAAAGACCAGAGCCAAGGGAGTGACCAAGAAAGCAATCACAATAGCCTGTAAGAAGCTGCTAGCCGACCATGAAACTGCGGACAGGTGATAAATGGCCTCCTGACCAACGATGGGCTGAGCGACCCAGGTGGCCAGATAAGTACTGGTCAAAACCAATAGAAGATTCTGCCAACTGTAGGCGAGTCCTAAGGTCTCAAAGACGAACAAGCTACTGGCAAAGGGGACCTGATAAACCGCAGCCAAACCAGCTCCAGCACCACAGGCGATCAAGACTTTTCGCTCTTTAAGAGCTAGAGAAAAACCTTTCGCCAAACGACCAGCTAGAAGAGCCCCGACCTCACGTGGGGCTCCTTCTTTTCCGACCGATGCGCCTGCTCCGACAATTGCCACCTGCATCCCTGCATGAAGGAGGTGGGCTAAGGGCGCTGGTTCCCTGTCTCCTGCTAAGTCAATTTGCTGACGAATAGACAGGATCTGATAACGCTTTTGCAGGACATACCAGAAGCCAGCTGCCAAGCACCCAGTCACACACAAGACCAGAAATCTACGGAGACCTCCAGCTTCTTGAAATTGCTGGAGCAAATCGGAACTAGCTTTGCCAAAAGCCAGCTCTTGCAACCCTTCTAGTAGATAATGACAGGCAATTCCGACCAGGCCCGTCCCAATCCCTAATGATAAGGTGGCTAGAAGCAACCTCAGTCCGTAGGGCAGACTTTGGAGTCGTACTTTCATTGGATTAGAGTTCAGCAAGAATCGCTTTCAGCAATCCTTTGAAGTCGCCTTTGACGCGCTCTGTCACTTCTACCACTTCTTCGTGGTTGAGCTCTTCTTGGAAACCAGCCGCAAAGTTGGTAATACATGAAATACCAAGAACCTTCAAGCCAGAATGCGCTGCAATGATGACTTCAGGAACAGTTGACATTCCGACAGCATCTGCACCAAGAGTCTTAAACGCACGGATTTCAGCTGGAGTTTCATAGGTAGGCCCAGTCACACCGATATAAACCCCATCATCCAATTTGATACCCAATTTGTCAGCTACTTTGTGGGCGATTTCACGGTATTCAGGTGTATAAGCTTTCGACATATCTGGGAAACGTGGACCAAAGTCATCCAAATTTTCACCGATCAATGGGTTTTGACCAGTCATGTTGATGTGGTCTGTGATGGCCATCAAAGTACCAGGACCAAAGCCGATACCACCGGCTGCGTTGGTAACAAGAACCCCTTCACAGCCCAAAACTTTCATGACACGAACTGGGAAAGTCACCACTTCAAGTGGGTTTCCTTCGTAGAAATGGAAACGTCCTTGAAGGGCCAAAACCTTACGTCCAGCAAGCTCACCATAGACCAATTTACCCGCATGGCCGACAACCGTTGAACGACCCCAGTTTGGAATTTCAGAGTAGTCAACTACGACTGGATTTTCGATTTCTTCAGCCAGTTCTCCAAGACCTGATCCAAGGATCAAGCCAAACTCAGGTGCTTCCATTCCTTTGCCTTTCAAAAAAGCAGCTGTTTCATTGATTTTTGCTAATAATGTCATTGCATATCTCCTTTATGATTTCCTTAAAAATTGGCCAATTTTGTCAAATGTATTGGCATTGCGAATGGTCAACAGACGGTAATCCGGCATCTTGAGGACTTGTCTGTGGTAAGCGGTCTTTGTATAGATCTCTTCTGAGTATTTGCCCCAGTAGATCCCTAGATTCCCACGATGGATGATTTCATCACCGAGCGAAAAAGAGGAGACCAACTCCCAGACAGCATCCTGATTGAGGTCTTCTGTGTAAAAGAGAACATCCTTGCGGGCCAGATCCTCCTGCCACCAGGCTGGTAGAGCAGCGAGATCTTGCGCATAGTCCTCAGCCGAAAAGAGAGAAAAAGACTGGATAAAGGGATAGGAATCATGAAAGAAATGTCCCAGCAAATCTACCAATTCTGCTTTAGAACCAGCAGATTCAAAGAAGATATTGCCACTATTGATGTAGGTCTCTACCCCATCCAGCCCGATCGTTTGGAGCTCCTCTCGAAGCTCTGCCATCACGACCTTGTTTTTCCCGCCAACATTGATCCCTCTTACGAGGAGAGCGAAGCGTGTCATCTTAGTTCAATTTGTCTAAGAAGCTTTCACCGATCATGGCTTTTTCAACACCAAAGTTCTCTGCAATCGTTGCAGAGATATCAGAGAAATGTCCGACTGGAATCACACCTTTGCCCTTGAAGGATGGGCTATAAGCCAAGAATGGGATGTATTCACGCGTATGGTCTGTACCAGCATAGGTTGGGTCATTCCCGTGGTCTGCAGTGATCATCAAGAGGTCATCTTCACGCATAGCTGCAATGATTTCTGGCAAGCGTTCGTCAAATTCATGCAAGCAATCGCGGTAGCCATGAGCATTCCGACGGTGACCGTAAAGAGCATCAAAGTCTACCAAGTTGGTAAATGAGAACCCTTCTTGGAATTCAGGAAGCCCCATCGTCTTAATCAAGGTATCCATACCGTGGCTATTTGATTTGTTGTGGCCCATATCGTGGTTGATACCAGCTCCGTTGAAGATATCGTTGATCTTACCAACTGCATAAGTATCGATACCTGCTTCGTTCAACTTGTCCAAAACAGTTGGCGCAAATGGTGAAACAGCCAAGTCACGACGGTTGGCTGTCCGTGTGAAGTTTCCAGGTTCCCCAACATAAGGGCGGGCAATGATACGTCCTAGAAGAGCTGGACGTTCCAAAGTAATAGAACGAGCGTATTCACAGATACGGTAGAGTTCATCCAAAGGAATGATGTCTTCGTGAGCCGCAATTTGAAGAACAGGGTCTGCTGATGTATAAATGATCAACTCGCCAGTTTCCATTTGACGTGGTCCAAAGTCATCGATGACCGCTGTACCAGAATAAGGTTTGTTGGCTTCACGGATGACCTTACGTCCTGAGAATTCTTCAATTTTAGTCAAAATTTCTTCAGGGAAACCATTCCAGAAGGTATCAAAAGGTTCTGTAATGTTGAGCCCCATGATTTCCCAGTGACCAGTCATGGTGTCTTTCCCAAGAGAAACTTCTTGCAATTTTGTCGCATAACCAGTTGGGTTGCTTTCAGCTGGCACAGTCTTCAATGGTACTTCACGAGGAATATTTCCAAGACCGATTTTCGCCATGTTTGGTACATTCAAACCGACGGTTTTAGAGATGTGTCCCAAAGTATCAGATGCTCCATCTGGAACTCCTGCATTGACAAAGTTATTGGCATCTGGTGCAGCACCGATCCCAACTGAATCCAGCACAACTAAGTGCATGCGTTTAAATTTTGACATATACTGCCTCTTTCCTTTATTAAACTAGCTATATTATACCATATCCCTATAAGAAGAGAGCCGTTATTTGATCCGAGGCTGGGACAAAAGTCCTAGCCTCTCAATTATTTTTGGATTGTCGAGCAAGACGCAGTGGTTGAGTGGGCTCTACTACGCTGATTTCATCAGCTTTTACAGCCCTACTCAACTGTGCGGAGGTGGGACGACGAAATCGAATTCTAACGAATTACCGATTTCTGTCCCACTCTCTATTTTTCTATGATGACAGGTCCATCTGGTGTCCCTACAATCACTTTTGAAATCATGTTCAAGAATAAACCGTGCTCTACGACGCCTACGGTGTGATCCAGTTCATTGGCCAGAGCTTCTGCATCCTCAATCACCTTGAGATCCAAGTCAATGATAAAGTTGCCTTGGTCGGTGACAAAACGTTGGTCATCCGCGATACGGAAAGCAGGATGGTAACCTTTTTGTTCAAAGTGACGGAAGAGATTTTCAGCTCCGTATTGCACCACTTCCACTGGAAGTTTGAAAGCCCCAAGAGTTGCGACTTGTTTAGATTCATCTACGATCCAAATGCAATCTTTTGAATTAGTTGCGACGATCTTTTCCATGAGGAGAGCACCACCGCCACCTTTGATCCCGTTTAATTGAGGATCCACTTCATCTGCGCCATCCACTGTTACATCGACCACTTCAACATCGTCGATAGCCTTGAGCGGAATGCCTAAACTTTCAGCCTGATCATAGGTCACACTCGACGTCGTGACAGCTGTGATCTGCAATCCTTCTTCTTTGATGCGACGACCCAATTCAGCCACAAAATAATAAGCAGTTGACCCTGTACCGAGACCGACAATCATGCCGTCTTTGACAAACTCAGCCGCCTTAATTCCTACCTGTTCCTTTAGGTTTACCATCATAGACCTCCTTTTATATTCTATTACAGTATAGCATATTCTGTAAGAGATTTCACTAATTATTTGAAAACCTTTCCATCTTTTAGTTCTAAAAGCAAAACCTTGCCCGTCCGCTGACTTTACGATAGAATAGAGATGAATCTACAGGAAAAGAGAAATGACATGATTACTAAAGAATTTGATACCATTGCTGCCATCTCGACCCCTCTTGGTGAGGGGGCTATCGGGATCGTCCGCTTGAGCGGGACAGACAGCTTTGCCATCGCGCAAAAGATCTTCAAAGGGAAAGATTTAAGCAAGGTCGCTAGCCACACCCTCAACTACGGCCATATCGTAGATCCAGATAAGGACGAGATTCTTGACGAAGTCATGGTTGGAGCCATGCGCTCGCCAAAGACCTTCACCCGTGAGGACATCATCGAGATCAATACCCACGGCGGGATTGCCGTAACCAATGAAATCCTGCAATTGGTCATTCGTGAAGGCGCTCGATTAGCTGAGCCTGGTGAATTTACCAAGCGGGCCTTTCTGAACGGTCGGGTCGATTTAACCCAGGCCGAAGCCGTCATGGACATTATTCGCGCTAAGACCGACAAGGCTATGAACATCGCCGTTAAGCAACTCGATGGTTCCCTGTCTGACCTCATTAACAACACGCGCCAAGAGATCCTCAATACCCTGGCCCAGGTCGAAGTCAATATCGACTATCCTGAGTACGATGATGTCGAAGAAGCAACCACTGAGATCATCCGCGAAAAGACCAGTGAATTTGAAGCCCTTTTGACCAACCTCCTCAAGACCGCCCGTCGCGGTAAGATCTTGCGTGAAGGGATCTCTACTGCTATCATCGGCCGCCCAAACGTCGGCAAGTCTAGCCTCCTCAACAACCTCCTGCGCGAGGAAAAAGCTATCGTGACCGATATTGAAGGAACCACCCGTGACGTTATCGAAGAATACGTCAACATCAACGGCGTTCCCCTCAAACTAGTCGATACGGCCGGGATCCGGGAAACCGAAGACATCGTTGAGCAAATCGGTGTCGAACGGTCGAAAAAAGCCCTCAAGGAAGCTGATTTGGTTCTTCTGGTCCTCAATGCTAGCGAGCCCTTGACCAACCAAGATCGCCAACTCCTTGAAATCTCTCAAGACAGCAACCGCATCATTCTCCTCAATAAGGTCGATCTCCCAGAGAAGATCGAAATCGACCAACTGCCGGAAGATTACATCAAGATTTCTGTTCTGAAAAACCAAAACATCGATCAAATCGAAGACCGGATCAACGCCCTCTTCTTTGAAAATGCTGGGCTGGTTGAGCAAGATGCGACTTATCTTTCTAATGCTCGTCACATCTCCCTCATCGAGAAAGCTGTTGAAAGCCTGCAAGCGGTCAACGAAGGCTTGGCCCTCGGTATGCCAGTAGACCTGCTTCAAGTCGACCTCACCCGCACCTGGGAGATCCTTGGAGAAATCACAGGGGATGCTGCTCCAGATGAGCTCATTACCCAACTCTTCAGCCAGTTCTGTCTTGGTAAATAAATCTATTTTAATATCATATACTCTTAGAGACTTTCCTTAGGTGAGTACGGACGTCAGCGAACTTCGAAGAAGTTCCATGACTTAGTTTTGAATCTAACGTTTCAAAACTCCCGAGTGCTTGAAACAACAATGTTTCAAGCACTTTTCTCACGGCGGAAAGTCTCAAATATTTCTTTCAAAATAGAATTTAGTTTACAGCTATAGTATCACTCAGTTTATACAAAAGTAGAAAAACAATGTGTCCAAAATAACAAAAATGCGTATGTGTGCAAACATACGCATTCTTTTTTTGTTTTATTTTGCTTGTTCTAATCGCTCGACGGTCTGATACGCTTGGTAGATCAGGAAGAGCCCAGTAGCATTCAAGACTGGAATCGCAATCGGCAACTCGGTCACGATTTGTGAGAAGGGTGAATTGCCAACAAAATGGAGTCCGAATCCAGCTACTAAGTATCCCCAGCCTACTAGACGTAGATCCTTACGTCCTCTGCTTGCTTGGACAATTAGGAAGAGCCCCAGCATGACAAGGCCTGTGTAGACCCAGTGAGACATGGGTGCATTGGCCACACGACCGAGAATCCCTGACACCGTATAAGAGAAACCTTCCGGCAGATCCTGACGGATATAGGCAAAGTCCTCCACGATCTGGAAACCAAGACCAGAGGCAATCGCCAAGAGGAAGATCGACTTGATGCGACGGACACTGAACAAATAGAGGACAAAGAAGATGGGAATCAACTTAAAGGGTTCCTCAAAGAGTGGCGCAGCGATGGCACTCTCGTACTGGTTCCAAAATTCGCTATTGGGAGCGATCGCTTGAATCATGTCATGGAAATAGGTATTGGCAAAGCTAGACAACCAACCGGCAACAAAGCCCCCACCTAAGAGAGAAAAGAGAACCGGTACCCAAGACAACTTCCACTTCTTGGCAAAATGAAAGAGAGCCCAAACAGCAGGAAGTGCGTAGACCAAAAGGATCAAGGTCGAAAGTCCCACGATCCCGTACTGGCTGCCAGACATCCAGCCTTCTGTCAGTGATTGGGTCTCATAGGCCAGTCCAATCGCTAGCAAGAGTAAATACAAAAACAAAATCGATTTGCGTTTCATAAAAGACCTTTCTAAAGTGAAATGAAAAAGGCTGGAAGCCCAGTCTTTTCCGAGTACTATCATTGTAACAGGATCAGCTTAAAAAAACAATAAACTGAGCTCTCAAATCCAGCTCCTACTTCAATACGGCTAGGATCTGACGAAACATGTCTGGATCTCCGTCCGGCAATGTCACCGTTTCAGCATGGTCCAAGATCCCTTGGGTAAATTGCGTCATAAACTCTTCACTATTGAGTTCATCAGCAGACTGTTGCCAGTGGCTCGGTACAGGGTAGATCGTGACTGTTCCATCACCGTTGGATGCATAAGTGATATTTCCTTCAGCTGAATAAGAACCAAACAGATGACGCACATCTTTTGGATAATCAACGCCCAAGCCACCATTATAAATCTTAGTTCCAGCTGCACTATTTGAAATATTTAACTTGGAAGGAACGTTCTTAATCACATAAGCCCAGACACGCGCAGCTTCGACCTGAGCATCGGTGTAGCCTGGATAATCATTCTGATCCGTCTTCTTCGAAGGCTTGACTTCGCTATCCGATCGAGTATTCCACTTCTTGGCCTTACTCGTCTTAGACGTACTACTGTTATCGTCTGTATCTACTTGCTCCCGATCTTTCGGTTGCTCTTTCTTGCGATAGTAGAAATTGTCATCATCGCCATAAGCCGGTGACTGACCAGCCCAGATCCGATCCTTGGACTTATCCGAAGCATCGTCTTTGCCCGCTTTCTGACCTTTTGGAAGAAGCAAGAGACCGTAGCCTCCAACACCCGACTTGGCACTAACCGTCATCTCAGCGATCTGGTCCTTCTGCTTAAAGCTCGATGCATCAAGCTCAACATCCTCGCTGACCAAGCCCTTGTCATCAAAGACCAGCTCATTGCCACGCCCATCGATCCAAGTCCCCTTGATACTCGAGTAGTCCTTAGCCTTGATGGCTTTCAAATCCATACCAGACTGTTTCTTTTCCGAAGTGCTGGACTGCTGGGTATCCGAACTCTTAGGCGGCACCGTCCTCTGAGGACGACCACACGAAGCCAAGACCAAAGCAGAAAGCAGAATTACCAAACCTTTTTTCATATCAATCTCCCTTCACATACCTACTATTCTAGAAAAATAAGAAAGGAGAGTCAAGAAAAAGCGGAGGGGGAGAATCAATTAATGACCTAAAAGTCTGTAAAATTATGATTTGAATTTCTCAAGAAAAAGAAGCTCAATGTATTGAGCTCCTAGACCATCATTTTTTTGTTTTTCTTATTTTGGGACCGTTCGAAACAACAAAGCTCTATAACTAGAAACATTGATACTATCAACTCCACACATCCCACATAGACAGTTTCCCTTATGTTTTTTAATATTCTTCAAAACTAAATCTTATACAAATTATTTAATTTTTCTAACTCTAATATATTCATACATACTTCTACTCCAGTAACTACCCCCTTGCTATGAATAAATCCACAAGAAAACACAATCCTCTCCTTACTCAAAATATTTGTCAATACTACTAATGCTTCTAAAACATAATCCTCTATTGTAATAAAACTATTATTTTCATCTTTCAAAAACTTTATAAATCCAATATCCTTACACCTATCACCAAAATAAAACCTAAGTGATTTTAAATAATAATCAAAAAACACATCACTCTCCATAGAAAATCCCTTCATTTTTAAAATATTCTATTATATCATACAAAAAATAAGTTTTGTGACCATTCGAAACAACACAGCAAGTTAAAATAAGGCTTTGTCCGTATCCGACTTGAAAAAGTGTGCACCGATTCGGTGCTTTTTTGTCTTGTTTTATTTATCTCTAATCAGTCATTATATTAACTTTATTTTACTCCTTCCTTCTTCAAAAATCAATTCATTATATCTAGATATTCCATCAATTGTTAACTTTAAATTTACAAAAATTCGCATTCACGAGTTACTTTAGATGGTGGATAAACTCCTATTTATATAACATTTCCCATTTATTTTCTGTAGAGACTTTCCGCTGTGAAAAAAGTGCCCTAGGCTCAAGAATTAGTCACGGAACTTCTACGATTTCTAGTAACCCAAAAATGTTTTTGAGCTAATCATTGTCAATTATGTACTTTATTTAAGTGAAAACTAAAAATTTTTCAATTGTACATTCATACAAAAACACGGCTCATGAATCATGGCCGTGTTATATTTTACTTAAGCTAGTTAGCTAGTTCTCTTAGTTAATATTTACATACCTTTTATTTGCTTTAATTCCTTTATCTCTTTTAGAATACTAAAAATATAGAAACTAAATAGAACTATACCTAAAAAAGATAAAACAAAGAAACCAGACGTAAGTTTTTCGCCTCTAACAGCTAGTACTCCAAGGGAAAAAATACCGATAGCCATTATGGAAATTATGAGGATAAACCACAAGTAAATCATATAAAACTTATAAAGATAGCAAAAGGACTTATTTTTTTGTTTAGGCTTATCCTTCCATTCTAAACAAAAGAAATAAGGTATAAAAATAATTAAAATAAATAGAAATTCCATTTCTATCACAACCTCTCATCTTATTCCCCTTAATCAAATACATAATTTATAGCATATTAAAACTTTTTATTTAGGCAAACTAATAACAAAAACTAAATGTAAAATCATTCGTGAATCAATTCCTCAATTTCCTTTATCCCTTCAAACTCTCCAACACTTTCGAAAAGTTCTATAGCTCGTTTGAAATGTCTATTGGATAATTCCGTATCTTCCAAAGCTAAATAGATTTCACCTAACCCTCTATAGCTACAAGCTTGAGAAATCACATCATCAGTTTCTAAAGATTGTTCCAGTGACAGATTCATGAATGTAAGAGCTTCATCAAGATTGTTTAATTTCAATCTCAAATAGCCTTGTTCGTAGTTATTCACAGCTTTCTTTAGATTATCATTGGGAAAATGCTCTTCAATTATCTTCTCTTCATCTTCAATGAGCTTTAAAGCCTTATGAAAATCACCCTGATCTCTGTAGATCATAGCTAATTGATGTAATCCAATGTGTTCATGTTCTTTGTCTTCATTTTGTTGAGCTAATAAAATGTATTTCTCAAAGATACGGGTACACGAGGCATAGTCTTTTTCTGCCAATAATAAATACCCCATCAGATTTAAAAGGCTAAAATCTGTACAGGTATCAATGGAAAACTCTTGTTCAACCAACTTTTTAGCTTCTGATGTTTTTCCCTCCAGAAACAAGTCCCAAGCCACATCAATTTTAGAAACCATCTATTTTCCCCTTTACCTATAAACAACCTTCATAAAATAAAATCACTCAATAAGAATATGCTAAATCCTATCTTTATAAATTTAATCCACTAGGCTAAAGTATAGCAAAAAGCCCAAATAACTACTATTTGGGCAAAATGTTACTTAGTTTCTTTTTAAACGAGCAATGAGTAACTTAATAAGATAAGCTAGAACTACAAGTGCTACTACGCGTGATAATAGATAGAAAATAGAATAAACAAAATAGATTTGCATATCTGACACCTCCTAAATAAAAGAGATTAACCATCTTGTCCTCAATATTATTGTACTCCCGTTTGAAAGCGACGTCAAGCGTTATGATAAATAGTATCAACATCTAGAATGAAGTTAAAACCTACAAAAAGCAAAATAAAACAATCTGTTTCATTTTGAAATCCTTTAACGATTGTAAAATATATCCTATTTTAGAAGAGGTACGTAAGAAGTTATCAATTTAGATAATGTCAAAGCAAGAGAGAAATATAATTAGTAAACATAAAGACAATATTTTTTACATTTTTTATTATACTTTTATTAGTATAATTGGTAAAATCTTAATTAATAAAAATTATGGTCTATCTACTATCCCGATTACCTTACAACACAGGTTGATTGAATAGGATTAGATAACCGAAGTAATGTTGAAACGAATGGAGGGGGCTAATATTAAGAATTTAATAAGTGATCAAATGTCTAATAGACAAATCATCAAAGACTTTATTAGTAGTTTTATTAGTTCTTTAAGTGGAAAAGCTTTTAATTTTGCTTTAGGATTAATGTTACTGGACCAAACAAAATCGGCAATGAGTTTTGGAATCAATATGATCATCTATCCTTTAGTTAGTTTGATTTTCTTGGTTCCAATCGGTAATTTAGTAGACCGATACCGTCATAAAAAGATCTTAATTTATAATTTTATTTTTAGACTTATTATCTTTCTTCTGTTTTATGCATTTTATTTTTTAACGAATTCATCTACTATCTTATATTTAGTAATTCCGTTTGTCATACTTCACTCTGTCACAGTTAACATCAATGATACTTGTTATTCAGCCTCTATCCACGAGTTAGTAAATGATACAAAAATTCAACGATTAAGCTCTGTTACACAAACCGCCATTGCTATCGCAACCATGCTTTCCCCAGCTATTGGAGTCATTCTTTATAATTGGTTAGGCTTCTCAGGCTTTATTCTTATAGAAATCATTGCAAATATCCTTTCTTTAGGTGTCTTACTTACCATGAAATTCTTCTATGAACACGAAGAGCAAGAAGCTAAGATTAAACAGAATGAAAAGCATCAACACGGGGTCAAAGAAATTATCCAATTCTTAAAAGAAAATCAGATTGTCAAATATATTATTCTTGTTAGTGTTGTACTGAATTTTTTCTATACTTCCATTAGCATTGGAGTGCCATTTGTAGTCAAAGAGCAACTCTTATTAGATAATGCAACAGTAGGTATCCTAGAAACAATGTCTGCAGTTGGAATGTTATTAGCCAGTGTGTCTATGTCACTATTGCCAGACAAAAAAGAAAATAATACACTTCTCTCTAATAGAATTCGCATTCCACTTTTTCTTCTAACCATCGCAATCGTTGGTTTGGGTATTACATTTGCAACTACTAACACCCAAGTGATTATTTCTTCCGTTGGCGGTTTATTTATGGGAATTATCGCATTCACTCTTGTTATTCTAAATATTGTCGTCATGACCTATCTTCAAAGTAGCATTGAAACAAATTATTTAGGAAGAGTAATGAGTACTTTGTTCACACTAAATACGTCTATCATGCCGATCGGTACCATTGTATTTACTTATCTATTTCAAAAGGACATAAACGGAGGTCTTATATTCATATTTGGAGGTGTTTCTCTCCTGATCTATACCGTGATAATGTTACCTCGAATCTATAGAATACTCAAAAAAGAACACATTTATTGACATTGAAACAAAAGCAGTACTAAAACGTAAAACGAAAAAGACAAGGATAAATGTACTGACCCCAAAAAGTTAGACAAATAA
>NZ_KV812031.1:348-687 GCF_001813295.1 Streptococcus sp. HMSC072G04 | reverse complement strand
AAAGGTCTCTACTTCTATGAAGTGGATTTGGCAGGTACTCAAGGTAAATCAGATAAAGAGCTTCTTGACCTCTTGAAACAAAATGGTACGCAAAGCTATAAAGCTACTATCAAAGTCTACGGTGCAAAAGATGGCAAGGCAGACTTGAGCAATCTCGTAGCGACTAAGGATTTGGATGTCAATTTGAACGGCTTGACAACACCAGCTGAAGTGCAAAAAGGTGTGGCTGACAATACCAAAGACACAGTGGATGTCCCAGCCACTTACTTGGACAAGGCCAACTTCCCTGGTCCATTCACAGCTGGGATCAACCAAGTCATTCCATATGAATTCTTCGCT
>NZ_KV812031.1:0-248 GCF_001813295.1 Streptococcus sp. HMSC072G04 | reverse complement strand
GAATTCTTCGCTGGTGACGGTATGTTGACTCGCCTTATCTTGAAAGCTTCTGACAAAGCTCCATGGTCAGACAATGGTTCAGCTAAAAATCCCGCCCTTCCACCAGTAGAGAAATTGGGCAAAGGCCTCTACTTCTATGAAGTGGATTTGGCTGGTACTCAAGGCAAATCAGACAAAGACTTACTTGACCTCTTGAAACAAAACGGCACTCAAAGCTATAAAGCTACTATCAAGGTGTACGGCGCTAA
>NZ_KV812030.1 GCF_001813295.1 Streptococcus sp. HMSC072G04 | reverse complement strand
TGACCATCTGTGATGTTGATGTCTGTTTTTTTCAAAACTCCATCAAATTGGCTGATGATCGTTGCCACTTGCCCATCAACTGTTTGCTGATAATTCGCAAAGCGCCCGTTGATTCTGTCCTTGAAATCATCTAACTTGTCATTGAGGACAGAATTTTGACTAGATAATTTCTTGTTTGTCTCATCTGCTTGAGTTGCCAGTTTGACATCTGTTGAGTGTGCTTGCTCTTCAATCTTGTTAGTAAGTGCCTGTTCCTGGGTTGCAAGTTTATTGTTTAACCCTTCTGTGGCATATCTCAGATTATTCCCAAACTCAGTTGAGAATGTTGAGAATTGACCATCAACAGTCTGCTTGTATTCAGCAAGTTTGCTCTCAATTCGTGAGTTGATTGTATCCAAGCTGTTTGGTTTGTATGCTGGAACTTTAGGCCCTTTGACTAAAATTGGCTTACGAATCCAAAAGTGTGCATTGTTGACTGCGTAGAAGTATAGAGGGAAACTTCCGGATGAGTCAAATTCAAAATCAGTTGCCAGGAATGTGAACTCAGCTTTCAACCATGTATCTTTTGAAGTTGTTTTTTCTGCAAAACTCTTCCCGAATACTTGCTTATTGTTTGAATGTCGTTTAAGCGTCACTGCTATGCCTTTATCACATTCAACATCACTTCTCACTTGATATTCAAAACCTAATGAGTAGTATTCCCCTTGAGTCATTTTGTTGATATACAATGGGAATGTGGGGCCTGCCCATGTATAGGAATTTGCAGGAGATCCAGACACTTTCATTTTGAAAGTCCCGTTCTCTACTGATGCAATTCTGGTTGACCCATTGTTGGGCGCTGTATATTCAGTTAAGCTATCAGCTAATTTCACAAGGTTTTCTTGGTCAATCTGACTTCCTAGAGCTTCAATTCTTCTTGTGATTCCCTCAGAGTCTTCTGTGTACTTATTCTTGGAAATATAATTCTCAGATAGATTCTCACGAATAGTCTTCAGGGTGTTGCTTGTCTGCTCTTCTGTGTATCGCTTCAACCTTGTTTCAAGGATTCCACTTTCTCCTGTGTATTGTTCAAGTGCTGTTATTTGAGTTTTGAGACCTTGTGCTGTACGTTCAAAAGATGCTGAAGCATTTGTGATAATGGCTTCCTGATCTTCTGGAGCAGGTCCTGCGTCTGTTCTGGTAGTGCTTTGTGTTAGCTCTACCTTTTTAAACGAAATCGAACCTGCTTCACTATATCCGATAATGATGCGCCAAAAATCAAACTCATCGCTTTTTTCTAAAGCTGGAACAGAAACTTTGAACATTTTCCATTCATCAGTCAATTGAAATTGAGCATAGATTCTTTCTGGATTGTCTCCAGATTTACGGTTCTCACGCAAAGAAGCCCAAACTGTACCTGATCCACTGTTTCTTTTAGCATAAAAAGAAAGTGTGTAAGGCTCGCCTTTTTCTAGATAGTCTAGAGCAGTTGTTTTTGATGTTGCCCAGCTTGGTGCAGTGCTAGAGAATAACTGTGCTTGCTTCCAAGTGTTTGTACTACCTGAAATAGTATAGACTCCATTTTCTGCTGTACCAGTTGAATCACTTGAATCTCCATGAGCAAAAAACCACAGACCACGAGTGAAATCATAGTCTTCAGCGTAGTTCCTTGAACCAACTTTTAGAGTTGTGAACTCTTCTTTGACTCCTGCCACTGTCTGCTCAACATAAGAGCGATCTGCCTTGCCATTTGTGACATTGGTCAGGTCAGAGATGGCTTTTTCTGTGGTCTGCTCAAAGCGTGATTGTGCGCCTTGGATTCCAGCAAATTGGCTTTGTGTCTGATCTTTGAAATCATTGATCAGCTT
>NZ_KV812029.1 GCF_001813295.1 Streptococcus sp. HMSC072G04 | reverse complement strand
AATCATGACCACCCGTCAAACGGGTGGTTTGTACCAGGGCTATAAGCCCAGATAACTAGCCAGCGCCTAAAGACGCTGGCTTTCACTTTGTTCAAGCCTTATTGCATTTGACTCGTCACAGACCTCTCAAAGAGGTATACGTACTACTTGCCACTATCCCAAAAGGGATCTTCATATTCTTTTACACTCAACTTATCTAAAGCAATATCTTTTCGCTCTTGTTCCTGAATGTATTTCTTTATTGTGGCTTCATTGAGGCCAACTGTACTTACATAATATCCCTCTGCCCAAAAATGTCGATTTCCAAACTTATATTTCAGATTTGCGTGTTTATCGAACATCATTAGAGCACTTTTACCTTTTAAATATCCCATGAAGCTTGCAACACTAATTCTAGGTGGAATGCTTACCAACATATGAACATGATCTGGCATTAAATGGCCTTCGATAATCTCAACACCTTTATAACTACATAATCTATGGAATATTTCTCCCAAACTACTTCGATATTGATTATAGATCACTTTTCGTCTATACTTAGGGGTGAACACAATGTGATATTTACACATCCACTTTGTGTGTGATAAACTATGTGCTTTTTGAGCCATATTTTTCTCCTTTCGCTTTACAATTGGCTTGAACACCTTAATTGTATCGCGTTTGGAGTTTTTTTGGTATAACCTTCGATGCGCACCCGCATAGCGGGTGGTTTTTTTGTCTCGCACCTAACGGAGCGAGACGGACTGAAAGTCACATA
>NZ_KV812028.1 GCF_001813295.1 Streptococcus sp. HMSC072G04 | reverse complement strand
CCGAAATGGCCAGATCCAGTTAAGGATGTAGTCAACAAAGACGATGTAACACGTACTGTGAAATACGTCTACGAAGATGGTTCTAAAGCGAAAGACGATGTGACAGAAACCCTTCACTTCAAACGCTTTGCATACGTTAACTTGGTAACAGGCCACATCGACTATCGTGAATGGACTACAAGTGATGATACCTTCGATGCAGTGACTTCACCAGTCATCAAGGGCTATACTGCTAATAAATTGGTAGTGCCAGAAGTCAAAGGTGTCAAAGCTGGAGCAGCAGACGTTGAAGAAGTTGTAACATACGTGAAAGATGCTCAAAAAGCGATTATCAAGTATGTCAACGAAAAAGGTACAGCTGAATTAGGTCGTGATCAAGTCGTAGGTAAATCAGGTGAAGCAATTGATTATAGCACAGCTGATAAGATTGCAGCATACAAACGTAAAGGTTATGAACTCGT
>NZ_KV812027.1:168687-179241 GCF_001813295.1 Streptococcus sp. HMSC072G04 | reverse complement strand
GTGTCGCAGGTTCGAATCCTGTCTTCCCGATATTATGGCGGTGTAGCTCAGCTGGCTAGAGCGTCCGGTTCATACCCGGGAGGTCGGGGGTTCGATCCCCTTCGCCGCTATATTGTTGATCTTGTTGGACCTTTAGCTCAGCTGGTTAGAGCTCTCGGCTCATAACCGAGTGGTCGTAGGTTCAAGTCCTACAAGGTCCATTGTTATCTTGGAGGATTACCCAAGTCCGGCTGAAGGGAACGGTCTTGAAAACCGTCAGGCGTGTAAAAGCGTGCGTGGGTTCGAATCCCACATCCTCCTTAATATTAACGCGGGATGGAGCAGCTCGGTAGCTCGTCGGGCTCATAACCCGAAGGTCGTAGGTTCAAATCCTGCTCCCGCAATTTGGCTCGGTAGCTCAGTTGGTAGAGCAATGGATTGAAGCTCCATGTGTCGGCGGTTCGATTCCGTCTCGCGCCATCAATTCAATAATCAGGAAGGGTAGCGAAGAGGCTAAACGCGGCGGACTGTAAATCCGCTCCTTCGGGTTCGGGGGTTCGAATCCCTCCCCTTCCATGCTTTACGGGCATAGTTTAAAGGTAGAACTAAGGTCTCCAAAACCTTCAGTGTGGGTTCAATTCCTACTGCCCGTGTTAATAATTATGGCGGGTGTGGTGAAGTGGTTAACACACCAGATTGTGGCTCTGGCATGCGTGGGTTCGATCCCCATCACTCGCCTATTTATTAATATTATTATTGGGGTATAGCCAAGCGGTAAGGCAAGGGACTTTGACTCCCTCATGCGTTGGTTCGAATCCAGCTACCCCAGTTAAATTTATGCCGGCGTGGCGGAATTGGCAGACGCGCTGGACTCAAAATCCAGTGTCCGCAAGGACGTGCCGGTTCGACCCCGGCCGCCGGTATAGTAAAAAAGACAAGGTTTTCGGACCTTGTCTTTTTTTCTCTGTTTTTGTTGAGTTACCAATTTTTTCCATTTTAAAATAAATCATCAAGTTTATTAGCCAATGTTTTCTGTTTGCTAGGGTACAAATGAGAATAAGTATCAATTGTTGTTGTAATAGATGCGTGTCCTAATCTTTCTTTGACAACAAGATAATCTTCTCCTTGATTTATAAGTAATGATGCATGAGAGTGTCTTAAATCATGAATTCTTATTTTCTTTAAATCTTTATCCCTTTCTAGTATTTGCTTAAACTTCTTATCAATCATATTTTTTGTAATTGATATTGGTGTACTCTGTATTATTTGAAGTTCTTCAGTATTTTTCGTAAATTCCTCAAGTTTTTCTTTTTGTTTTACTTTCCAATCTATTAGCATTTCTGCTAATTTCTGATTTATTGTTATATTTCTAGTTCCTGATCGTGTTTTTGTTGTATTAATGTAGCTTGTATTATTAACAAAGTATACCGTTTTGGTAACGTAAATCGTATTTGTTAAAAGATTTATATCATTCCAGTTCAATGCGAGGATTTCTCCCATTCTCATTCCAGTAAAGAAAGCAATTACGAAAAACAGGTCATAACTTATTTCATCATCTCGAATAAGTCCTCTAAATCTCGTGAATTCTTCTATACTCCAAAATTTAATATCAGGCTTCCTAATTGGTAATTTTCTCAGATTCTTAACTGGATTTTTATCAATGAGTGATTTTCTTATACCAGTATCAAAAATTTTTTTAAGTAGAATCAGAACCTTATTAATTGTATTATAGCTTAAAACTTCATTTTCATTTTGTTTTTTAGGTTTTGTTTTTAGGTATTCACGAAATTCGAATATATGGTCATACGTTAATTTATTTAAATTTGTATTTTTAAAATATGGCTTAATATGACGCTCATAATTATTTCTTTGTGTACTTGTGTAGCTTACTTTTCTGCCATTTTTCAAATCATCTTCTTCAAGTAAGTCGAATAACATATCCGTTGTTACTACAAAGTCAAATTGTTTTTCTTTTAATTCTACAACTCTAATATGTTGTTCAAGTTCTAGGGCTTCCTTTTTAGATTTTAATCCTTTACGAATAATACGTATTCTTTTTTGTGTGACTGGGTGGAAACCGTTAGAAACATCAACAGTCCATTTACCACTTTTAGTTTTACGAATAGTCATTCATTATGCTTCTTTCTGGAGTTCAATTCCTAGTAGTTCTTCAGCGACACTGGCTGGAATTGTACCAATCCGTTTGTTATCGTAGATATTAAAACCACGATTCACTAATAGTAATTTGCCAGTATGGATAATCTTTCTTGCAGTTCCTGGAGCAAATCCAAGTTCGATAAGGTCATCTTTTGTTACAGTTTTAATCATGTGCTCTCCTTTTCTAATTAGATTAAGTACGGGGAGGATTAACTCCCCTTGTCTTATACTTATTTTTGTTTTACATCTACTAAATGGATAGCATCCGCCTTGTAATACATCGTTGAACTAATCATAGTAGCTTGTAAATTGTCAAATGTAACTGGTACTTGATCCATTGCTTGGATATAGTCATTATCGACTAAAGCTTCTGGATTGTCTACTGAGACTTGGGTTGATTTCTTTTTGAATTGTCCATCCTTGATCGTTACATTGTATTTCCAACCAATGATTTTATCGGTATTAAAACGTCTTTCGCTACCATCTCGGTTTTTGATAATTTCTCCGTTTGCATCTGCTCGGACTTCCGTTTCAAATTTTGGAATGACTTCATCCAATTCAAATTTTGTTCCAATGTTATTGAAATTCCAGTCATTTTGTGAGAGCATTTTTGCCATATTTAATTTCTCCTTTTGATATTTTCTTTGATTGTAGGGATTAAATCTTCTCTTTTAAAGAGAATTGCCCTTTCTATTAATCCACTTGCTAAATCTGGTGGATATTCCATATTGTTGAGTGCGAGATAGTTAGATTTCTCATACTCATGCAGTAAGTTATTGTCGTATAGAAATTTATACGCTTTTAGAATAGCTCCAGAACCTTTATAGGTAAACCATTCTAATTTTTGTTCTAGTTCTGTCTTTGGTTTTGAAATAATGATAGAGACAGGTTTTGAGTGACCTAAAAACTTTTCCCAAGATCTCAAAGGTTTTGAGAAGTGACTATCACTATAGAACCTCACTTTTTCTTTGAGGTATCCCTTGGTAAAGTTAAGAAGATCTATTTCTGAATGCAACCATTCTTGAATGAAGTAGTGAGCTTTTGCTTTCCTAAGTTCTAACTCAGTTCTTATCCAATTTTCTATATACCGCTTGCTGATCCCGAGCTTTTCAGCTTGTTCTAAGCGCTTATCGTAAATTCTAAGTCTTTCATCATCATTGGGTTTTCTTAAATATAAGGTCTGACCGATCGTTTCATCTCCGTAGGTATTGTAGTAGGTGCTTTTTCCATATAGAAAGCGTTTCTTCTGACAAATCTTTAGAAGTTGATTAGGAGTGAAATAGGGTGTTTCATTAAAATCATCTATTGCAATATCAATTCGTCTTACTGAAAAATGAATGTAATTGTAGTAGAGGTTGTTCAGAAACTGTCTTTCGGAGAGACTATTTGGATCTAATACCATATCTCTATAGAACTCTAGTGCCTGTCCTGACATGACAAGCATGTAGGACGACTCTTTCGATCCATAGTAGATACGGATATTCCCATAATGAAGCTGGCTATCATAGTTATAGTATTTAAGGCTCCCCTTATTCTCAATAAATAGGTCAAAGTCAAGAAATAGGATATCTTCGATTATTTCTTTTGGCGAAAATTCAGTCTTATCAAACTGAATTTGAATCCAGTCAAATACAGAACGTAAATGCTCATTTTTTGCCATAGATTTTGATTCAACTTTTTGCCTAATTTTGCCACCCTTAAAATCTCCAAAACCCTTGGTAATACTGAATTTTTTCGATGGTACACCTAACTTGCAGAGGGTGGTGTTACTACACACCCTATCGGTCAAAAATGGTCCGTCCGCATCTACGCTCATTTTCGGCTTTCTGCCTCATGGCTCAGCCGAAAACTCGCTATTAGCCGAACCTATTTTTTGACCTCTTGTTAACAAACCCTAGTAAGCCGGTTTGCATCGACTCTTCAATATCTTGGATTTTCTTTTTTAGGTTGGAATTCTCAATTTTTATCGGTCGCATTTCTCGCTTAAATTCCTGTTTTAAGGCGCTCAGTTCATCGTAGAGCTCATCTATTACTTGGTTTAGGGATTCATGTTCATTGTCTGCTAGACTCCCAAATACGGCTTGTATAGCCTCTTTTAGACCTATTTCAAGTTTTAGTTTAGCTAACTTTTGAAATTGTCTAAGGTCTTCGTCTGTAAAATCATAGGCAACTGTATAACTTAATTGATGAGTTCTGGGATTTCTACTGATAGGAACTTTAATTTTCTTAAATTCCTTGCCACTTATCTCTTTAATCAGTTGAATCCAATTTTTAAGAGTAGAGGTAGAGTTTAGGCCAGAAATTTGATTGACTAACTCTTTATTGGTCATCTTTTTGTGAAACCTCCGAAATTTTCTTGTGCAACTGAAGAGTTTTCTGTGGTATAATTGTTACATAATATGTTTTGATCTTGGAACGAACGGCACATTTGTTTCAAGATTTTTTATTTTGTCGAATCCTACCTCCTTTATTAAAATTTTTTAAATCGACTACTAGTTACATACGCTTTTACCTCCTTTTATGCTATAATATTCTCAATGGAATATTCAATCTCAAAATAAATATTCCTTATGGAATAATTCTATTTTATACCGTTTAGAATATTTTGTCAAGCTAAAATATACGAATAAGAATATCTATAGGAGAATTATGTATACAGAGGATTATAAATTTTCAGAGAGGTTAAAAACTCTCAGAAAATCAAAAAAGTTAACTCAAGTACAAATATCGGAATTAATTGGAGTTCAACAAGGGACATATTCTCGGTGGGAGAATGGAACGTTAGAACCAGGATTAGAATTCGTTGTGAAATTAGCAAATATCTTTGGGACTACTACAGATTATTTGCTGGGACAAAAACCTTATTCAATTATC
Organism: Streptococcus sp. HMSC072G04; assembly: GCF_001813295.1. GTDB lineage: Bacteria > Bacillota > Bacilli > Lactobacillales > Streptococcaceae > Streptococcus. Next base: position 174,231 of record NZ_KV812027.1, on the reverse strand, counting down.
AGTAGTTTACCTCTAGAACAATTAGATCTTACCAATATTGCAAACTTTTCAAAGGATGAGTTTGATATTTTGAAACATTCAATAGCAGTTTCGGTGGCAAGAAATAAAATAAAGGCAACAGAACTAAAAGATAGAGTTATAGAAAAAAATCAGTTGTCAGAAAAAGATGCAGAACTTTTGAATAAGATTTTTGAAGAAGTTAAAACTTATTGGGAAAATTAGGAGGACGCTAGTCTTCAAAATTCCCTCCCAAAATGTGTCCAAAATATTGACAGAATTCTAGCTTTTCATTATAGTTCTTATGGAACTTTTTTTCTACAACAAAATAGGCTCCATAATATCCATAGGGGATTTACCCACTACAAATAGTATAGAGCCGGTTTTATTAATGTCCTGCATTTCCTAATAAGTTAACCATGACAACACCAATGATAATCAAAATTAAACCGATAATGCTATAAACATTTAGTGTTTCTTTGAAAATCATTACTGCGATAGAGGCTGTCAAAACTAAACCGACAGCTGACCATGTTGCATAAGCTATTCCTAAAGGAATTTTTTGCATTGCTAGTGAGAGGAAATAGAAACAAACGCCATAGCTAAGTAGGGCAGAAACGGTTGGAATAGGCTTTGTAAAACCGTCTGATAATTTCAAAAGGTTAGTTCCCAATATCTCTCCTACAATGGCGATAAAAAGATAAAAGTATGACATGTCTTTAACCTCCTATATGTCATGTTTTTGCTCTAAGAGCTATTATAGCTATCCGTTTTTTATAAATCTTGGCACAAGTCATGAGAATTTGTAGTAAAACTGTGGCAGACACTTTTTCAGAACCAATAGCTGATAAGTTTAGTATATCATAAGATAAATTTAAAAAAAAAAGTTTTGTTAGAAAATGAATTATCAAATTCTTGGGCTAAAGAGTTATTTTTGTTAAAATAATAAAAAACACTTACCCTAATTAAAGGAGAAAATAAAATGATTACATTAACTGTTAATCGTACAAGTGTCTTGAATACCTCTGGATGAATATAACCTGTTGGGACATATCGTCTATTCTCTGATGATGCTCTTAGAACGATAAGGTATGGAGTGTTACCAAAAAGTTACTAAAATTTGAAAAATGAGTCTATTTTGCAAGATTCAAAAGGCTTAAAACCCTATTAAATCAGGGTTGTAAGATTTAAATAATGGAGTTATGGAACTCAAAATCCAGTGTCCGCAAGGACGTGCCGGTTCGACCCCGGCCGCCGGTATAGATTATAAAGGAGTTTTACTCCTTTTTTTGTTTTATTTTTTTCTTTTTTATGATATAATTAACCGGTAAAGTTTCTTTTGGTGAATTAGAAGGAGTTAATTTTGTCTGAAGTTGCAAATAAAATCGATCGATTTTTAAATTCTATTTTATTGTTATCAGAAAATCAGCATGAGATTTTAGTTGGTTCTTGTACAAGTGGTGTTTCATTAACCAACACTCAGGAACATATTTTGATGCTGGTTGCTGATGAAGCTCTAACCAATTCTGTCTTAGCTAAGAAATTGAATGTCAGTCAGGCGGCTATCACGAAGGCCGTGAAGCCCTTATTAAGCCAGGGGATGTTAGAGACTTATCGCGATGAGAATGATGCTAGGGTTCTCTATTATCGCTTAACTGAAATTGGTAAGCCGATTGCATTAGAGCATCAGCACCACCATCAGCATACCCTTCACACTTATGAGGATGTTTTGTCGAAGTTTACTAAGAATGAGCAAGGGGTCATTTCGCGGTTTTTAGATTTATTGGAAGAGGAGTTATAGTTTGAGGTATATTACGGTTTCAAATTTATCGTTCTATTATGATCGAGAACCGGTTCTGGAAGGGATCAATTACTACTTAGATAGTGGAGAGTTTGTTACGCTGACTGGTGAGAATGGAGCTGCTAAGTCAACCTTGATTAAGGCTAGTCTTGGCATTTTACAGCCCAAGGTCGGGACAGTTGAGATTTCAAAGACGAATGTTAAGGGAAAGAAGTTAAGGATTGCTTATTTGCCACAACAGATTGCTAGTTTTAATGCTGGATTTCCAAGTACGGTCTATGAATTTGTGAAGTCAGGTCGGTATCCTCGTAAAGGCTGGTTTCGAAAGTTGAATGAGCACGATGAAAAACATATTCTGAAGAGTTTAGAATCTGTTGGAATGCTGGAGTTCAAGGATCGGGCGATTGGTTCTTTGTCTGGTGGTCAGAAACAGCGGGCCGTCATTGCTAGGATGTTTGCTTCAGATCCGGATATCTTTGTTTTAGATGAACCGACGACAGGGATGGATGCAACAACAAAGAGTGATTTTTATGAGTTAATGCATCACAGTGCGCATCACCATCAAAAATCTGTTTTGATGATTACGCATGATCCTGAAGAGGTTAACCAATTTGCGGATCGGAATATTCATTTGGTTCGCGACCAGAGCTCTCCTTGGAGATGTTTTAACGTCCATGATACAGAAGGGGAGGGTGACCATGCTTGATTTATTCCAGTATGATTTTATGCAACGGGCCTTGTTGGCTATGGTTGCCATGAGTCTTTTTTCTCCTGTATTAGGGATTTTCTTGATTTTAAGACGGCAGAGTCTGATGAGTGATACGCTAAGTCACGTCTCTCTTGCAGGTGTCGCTTTTGGACTTTTCCTTGGGATCTCTCCGACGCTCTCGACTATGATCATTGTCATTATAGCTGCGGTTTTTCTTGAGTATTTGCGGACCTTATTTAAGGACTTTATGGAGATCGGGACGGCAATTTTAATGTCCACTGGTCTTGCCCTAGCTTTAGTGCTAATGCGTGGTGGTGGAAAGAGCTCGATGAGCTTGGATCAGTATTTGTTTGGTTCTACCCTAACCATTACGGATGAACAGGTGATCGCCTTGTTTGTGATTGCTTTCGTTGTATTAGTGCTGACGGCCTTATTCTTGCGTCCTATGTATATTTTGACCTTTGATGAAGATACGGCCTTTGTAGATGGCCTTCCGGTCCGGACCATGTCCATCTTATTTAATGTGGTAACGGGGGTTGCTATCGCCTTAATGATTCCTGCAGCAGGATCGTTATTGGTTTCAACCATCATGGTCTTACCGGCTAGTATTGCGCTGAAATTAGGGAAGAACTTCCGTGGGGTCATGCTGATTGCGGTCATCATTGGTTTTATCGGGATGTTTAGTGGCTTGATTTTGTCTTATATTGCAGATACACCAGCGAGTGCCAGCATCACGCTTTTATTTGTGGCACTGTTCTTGCTTGTGAATCTTGGATCACGTTTGAGGAAATAGATATGAACGTTAAAAAATTTGGTTGGTTATTGTTAGTGGCTTTGACCCTTGTTTTGACAGCTTGTGGCAAAAGTCAGAGTCAAAATGGGAAATTAAAAGTGATGACCACTTTTTATCCTGTTTATGATTTTACAAAAAATATTGTCGGAGATGAAGGAACGGTAGACCTGCTCATTGGAGCGGGATCAGAGCCTCATGAATATGAATTGTCTGCTAAGGGGCGGGCTATGATTCAAGATTCGGATGTTTTCGTCTATGAGAATGAAAACATGGAAACGTGGGTTCCAAATCTTTTGAAATCAATGAAGGATAAGAAGACCAAAGTGATCGATGCTACCAAGGGCATGGTCTTGCTTCCTGGATTGGAAGAGGAACATGAACACGAAGGGGGCGAAGAACACCATCATGAATATGATCCTCACCTTTGGCTCTCTCCACATCGTGCCATGAAGATGGTAGAGTCAATTCGCGATCAATTGGTGGCAGCTTATCCAGATAAGAAAAAGACGTTTGAGAAAAATGCCCAAGCCTATCTAAAGAAATTACAGGCCTTGGATCAAGCTTATCAGGATGGGTTGAAAGATGCGAAACAAAAGAATTTCGTGACCCAACACGCGGCTTTCCGTTACTTGGCCTTGGATTATGGCTTAAACCAGGTGGCCATTTCAGGGATTTCACCTGATAGTGAGCCTTCTGCTGCACGATTGCGTGAATTGACAGAGTATATCAAGAAAAATGAGATCAAGGTCATTTATTTTGAGGAAAATGCTTCTAAGTCCTTGGCGAAAACCTTGTCTTCTGAAGCTGGTGTTGAATTGGCTATCTTAAATCCTTTGGAAAGCTTGACGGATCAAGAAATGAAAGATGGCGAAGACTACGTGTCTGTTATGAAGGAGAATCTGAAGGCGCTAGAGAAAACAACGTCACAAGCTGGTAAGGATATTCAACCGGAACATGAGGAAGATTCTAAGACAGTTCAAAAGGGCTATTTCGAGGATAGTCAAGTGAAGGATCGTAGCTTGGAAAATTATGCGGGTGATTGGAAATCAGTTTATCCATACTTGCAAGATGGAACGTTGGATCAGGTCTTTGATTATAAGGCAAAATTAAATCCAACTATGACGGCTGCTGAGTATAAGGAATATTATACCAAGGGTTACCAAACAGATATTGATCGGATTAAGATTGATAAGGATTCAATGGAGTTTTATCAAAAAGGATCTTCTAAGAAATATACCTATAAATACGTAGGTAAGCACATTTTGACTTATAAGAAGGGAAATCGTGGTGTTCGTTATCTATTTGAAGCGAAGGAGAGCGATGCGGGAGACTTCAAATATGTTCAATTTAGTGACCATGAAATTACTCCGGTAAAGGCAGCTCACTTCCACATTTTCCATGGAGGAAAGAGTCAAGAAGCGCTTTATGATGAGTTAGAAAATTGGCCAACGTATTATCCTTCCAACTTATCTGGTTTAGAAGTGGCACAGGAAATGCTGGCTCATTAAGAGCTGTATTAAAAGAGAGACTAGGACTGATTATCCCGGTCTCTTTTTGATTAAAAATGGAGAGTGAAACTTGTCAAATGCTTGAAAATACGTTACAATGAAAGGGCTTTAAATTAAAAAATGTATGGGGAATTTTAAATGAAAAAAGTTGGTGCAATTCTTGTGAGTCTTCTCAGTGTGGTCTTATTGGTGGCTTGTTCGCAGCAGAGTGCGAGTAAAAAATCACCGGCTTCTTCTAGTCAAACGACAACCTCTTCTGAAGTCAAAAAGACGGATGCTTCTAGTTCGGAAGTGAAGGAGAAAGAAAAAAAAGAAGAGAAAAAAGAAGTGAAGAAAATGGATCTTGAGGCTATTGCTAATGGAGATTACAGCAGTATTGCTGGGGTCTGGCAAGATGATAAAGGAAACAAGCTGGTCTTTAACGACAAAGGGTTGGTCTCACAAGAGTTAGAGGACTATGGAGCTTCTTTGACGGATTATGGAACCGCCTCAGAAGGCATTTATGGTGGTCGTGATGGAGGCTTCTTGTTGGAGTATATTCCTGCGGGAGTGACCATTGGTGATCAAGTCGATGATCAAGGACAGGTCGTCTTTAAGGATACATCAGATGCCTCTAAAAACCGCTTATGGTCTGGTGTTGGTATCGCTAGTTTTGGGGAACAAGGCTCGATCTACTATCATGTAGGAGATGAATAATGGAAAAACAGAGGCTGGGACAAAAGTCCTAGCCTCTCAA
>NZ_KV812027.1:105407-168587 GCF_001813295.1 Streptococcus sp. HMSC072G04 | reverse complement strand
AATTACCGATTTCTGTCCCACTCTCTTTTCTTATGCATGTGGGGGAAGCCAAGAAAGCTCAAATTGGAGCAATTGGGCTTCAAGGAGATCTTGATGGGAAACCTCTTGTTTCTCTTTGCCATCTAATAGGGCCTTTTGGATGAAATGGGCGCCTGCAGTGTGTGAGTTGGCGCAAATCTTGAGCTCTTGCTTGGGAAGATGGAGAAGGACTTCTTTAAAGAGAGGAAGGCCCAGATCATAGATTGGTTTTCCTGGGCAGGTTGGATAGAGTCCAAGGGCTGACCAGATGTACCAAGCAGATAGGCTACCGTTGTCCTCATCACCTGGATAGGCTTGGAAATCTTGATGGAAAGCTTGGGAACGGATCTGGTGGATCAGGAGATTGGTGTATTCGGGATGAAGGCTGTGACGGAAGAGGTAGGGAATGTGAAAGCTGGGTTGATTGGAGATGGCGATCTGCCCAAATGGGGCTTGGGCCATTTCACTCATTTCATGGATTTCATAGCCATATCCTCTTACATCAAATTGAGGTTTTTGATTGGCTAGATCCAGCAGTCGTTGGGTGAAGGCTTTTTTACCGCCCATTAGCTCTATCAGGCCGGAGAGGTCGTGTAAGGCTCCAAAAGTAGCCTGGGTTGCAGAGCATTCTGCATAATCTCCTCCCCAGCTGGTAGGAGAGAAGGGCTCTTTAAAGTTTCCATTAGTGGATCGCGCTCTCATGAAGCCTGTTTGGGTATCATACAATGTTCGGTAGGAGAAGCTAGAAGCAGCATACCGAGCGGCTGTTTTTGTATGCCCCAATTGCTTGGCAACGGTAGCAATGCAAAAATCACTATAGGCATAATCTAGGCTGTGGCTCACACTTTCGTGAAAATCATCGGGTAGGTAGCCAAGTGCCTTGTAGTTTTCATTGCCATGGCGACCAAAATGTTGAGTAGGATCTGTTTTTTGGGCTGTCTGGAGCATGGCTGTCAGCATGTTTTCATGTAGGTCTGGTGCGATCCCTTTTGTGACAGCATCCGCAAAGACCCCATCGATAAGGGTACCTGGCATCATTCCTCGTTCATCTGGGGCCAGCCATTTTGGTAGAAAACCAGTATCCTTGTAAGTGTTTAAAAATCCTTCGAGAAAGTGACGGTAGTAATCGGGGTAGACAAGGCTAAAGAGCGGAAAAGAGGTCCGAAAGAGGTCCCAAAATCCGATATTGGTATAAGCTTTTCCTGGTTTGATTTCATTATGGGTGACATCCAGGTGCCAGTCATTTCCCGTGCTATCTGTTTCATAAAAGGTTTGAGGGAAAAGGAGGAGTCGGTAAAGGCAATGATCGAAAAAGGCTTGGTCACGCCCTCCGGTATCTTTTACTTCAATTCGTTTTAGCAGTTGATTCCATTGATCGGTTGCTTCTTTTTTAGCTTCCTCTAGGGAAAGGTTGGGAAGATGGCTGTGAGCCATGTCTTGGGACAGATAAGAGCTACCTAATTGGACGGTCACTTCATTGCTAGAAAAGGTGAGAAAAAGATCTTGATCGATGTGAGTGACATTCTCGATCGGCTGGCTAAATTGCCACTGGAGATAGAAAGAGTAGGAAGTATCTGCGGTATGAGCCTGATCCAGAATGCGGAAGTGGCAGGTTTGGTCTGTCAGGGTCAAGTCCTCTAGTTCATTTGCTGCATGAAAGCAGAGAGTCAGCTTTTCTGGTGCTCGAAAGCGCATGACAGCCCCGTAGCGGCTTGGAACCAGCTCGCTTTGAATCTGATAACGTTCCGAAAAAATACGGAGGTAGTGGGGCTGGAAAACGGCTTCTTTCATCGAATAACTGCTTTGACGACGGAAGAGATCGGAACTTGCAACTTCCCCTATGATGGGCGTGATGAGGCACCAAGCGTAGTCTCCTATCCAAGGACTAGGCTGGTGGGTAAGGCGAAATCCCTGAAAAATAGGGAGATTGGGGTTGAAAAACCAAGCCCCTTGTTCGTGTGTCGTCTGGGGAAGGAAGTAGTTCATCCCAAAAGGGACTCCGGTATAAGGAAGGGTATTTCCGCGGGAATAGTGGGGATGATTATCGCTTCCCCAGCGGGTATCGATGGTCTGGCAATGTGTGCGCATCTTGTCTCCTTTTTCTTCATCAACCTTAAATGATCTTTGTTTTTCTTGGAACATGCGGTGGTATTTTCTTCATTGTATCAAAGTGTTGTCAAATATGATAGCGTTTTTATCAAATGGGAAATTTTGTAGAAAAAGGGCTATAGTTTGCGTATGTATTTCCCATTTGAAATCTTTTATACTGAATAGGAAAGAATCGATACGTGTGAGGAAAATAAATGACCTATTCAAAAGAAATTGTGCGAGAATGGTTGGATCAGGTGGCTGAGCGAGCTAAGGAGTACCCTGAGTGGGTGGATGTCTTTGAACGTTGTTATACAGACACTTTGGATAATACAGTTGAAATTTTAGAAGACGGTTCAACCTTTGTGTTAACAGGGGACATCCCAGCTATGTGGTTGCGTGACTCAACGGCTCAATTGAGGCCTTATCTTCATGTGGCTAAAAGAGATCCCCAATTGCGCCAGACCATTGCTGGTTTGGTCAAACGTCAGATGACCTTGATTCTCAAGGATCCCTATGCCAACTCTTTTAATATTGAGGAGAACTGGAAGGGCCATCACGAGACCGACCATACCGATTTGAATGGCTGGATTTGGGAGCGCAAGTATGAAGTGGATTCGCTTTGCTACCCCTTGCAGTTGGCTTATCTTCTGTGGAAAGAAACTGGTGAGACTAGCCAATTTGATGAAACCTTTGTTACAGCGACCAAGGAAATCCTTCATCTTTGGACAGTGGAACAAGACCACAAGAACTCCCCTTATCGCTTCGTTCGGGATACAGATCGTAAGGAAGACACACTGGTGAATGATGGCTTTGGGCCAGATTTCGCTGTGACAGGGATGACCTGGTCAGCCTTTCGTCCAAGTGATGACTGCTGTCAGTATAGCTACTTGATTCCGTCCAATATGTTTGCAGTGGTTGTCTTGGGCTATGTGCAAGAAATCTTTGCAGAATTGAATCTAGCTGATAGTGAAAGGATCATTGCAGATGCCAAACGCCTGCAAGCGGAGATTCAAGAAGGGATCGAAAACTACGCCTACACGACTAACAGCAAGGGCGAGAAAATCTATGCCTTTGAGGTAGACGGTTTGGGAAATGCTAGCATCATGGATGATCCAAACGTGCCAAGCTTGTTGGCAGCTCCTTATCTTGGCTACTGCGAGATTGACGACGAGGTCTACCAAGCTACTCGTCGGACTATTTTAAGCTCTGAAAATCCTTACTTCTATGAAGGGAAGTACGCAAGCGGACTCGGAAGTTCTCATACCTTCTATCGCTATATCTGGCCGATTGCCCTTTCTATTCAAGGATTGACAACGACAGATAAAGCTGAGAAAAAATTCTTGCTCGATCAGCTGGTTGCCTGCGATGGAGGCACGGGTGTCATGCACGAAAGTTTCCATGTAGATGATCCAACCAAATACTCGCGTGAATGGTTCTCGTGGGCCAACATGATGTTCTGCGAATTAGTCTTGGATTACTTGGATATTCGCTAATACTCTTCGAAAATCAAATTCAAACCACGTCAGCTTCGCCTTGCCGTATATATGTTACTGACTTCGTCAGTTCTATCTACAACCTCAAAGCAGTGCTTTGAGCAACCTGCGGCTAGCTTCCTAGTTTGCTCTTTGATTTTCATTGAGTATAAGGAGCACGCTTTAGCTTCACTGATTCTTGTTAGAATCACAAGTTTATATTTAAAACATTAAAAATTTAAGTTAGAATGAGGTTTTACTCATGGAAAATGTTGTTGTACATATCATCTCTCACAGCCACTGGGATCGTGAGTGGTATCTACCTTTTGAAAGCCACCGGATGCAATTGGTGGAACTCTTTGACAATCTCTTTGATCTTTTTGAAAATGATCCGGAGTTCAAAAGTTTCCACTTAGATGGACAAACCATCGTCCTCGATGACTATTTAGAAATTCGCCCTGAAAACCGTGACAAGGTGCAGCGTTATATCGACGAGGGCAAGCTCAAGATTGGTCCCTTCTACATTTTGCAGGATGATTACTTGATCTCCAGTGAAGCCAACGTCCGCAATACTTTGATTGGACAGGCTGAATGCGCTAAATGGGGTAAATCTACGCAGATTGGTTACTTCCCTGATACATTTGGAAATATGGGACAAGCTCCTCAAATCCTTCAAAAATCAGGGATTCACGTAGCAGCCTTTGGGCGTGGGGTCAAACCAATCGGATTTGACAACCAAGTCCTCGAAGATGAGCAGTTTACCTCTCAATTTTCTGAAATGTACTGGCAAGGGGCGGATGGTAGCCGTGTGCTGGGTATTCTCTTTGCCAACTGGTACAGTAACGGGAACGAAATTCCAGTGGATAAAGATGAAGCTTTGGCTTTTTGGAAACAAAAATTGGCAGATGTTCGTGACTATGCCTCCTCCAACCAATGGTTGATGATGAACGGTTGCGACCACCAACCGGTTCAACGAAACTTGAGTGAAGCCATTCGTGTGGCTAACGAACTGTTCCCTGACGTGACCTTTATTCATAGTTCCTTTGATGAATATGTTCAAGCAGTGGAAAGTGCGCTTCCTGAGCAATTATCTACGGTTACGGGAGAATTGACCAGTCAGGAAACCGATGGTTGGTACACACTGGCAAATACGTCTTCCTCTCGGATTTATCTCAAGCAAGCCTTCCAAGAAAACAGCAACTTGCTCGAGCAAGTGGTGGAACCTTTGACCATCATTACTGGTGGGCACAACCACAAGGATCAATTGACCTATGCCTGGAAGACACTCTTACAAAATGCGCCACACGATAGTATTTGTGGATGTAGTGTGGATGATGTTCACCGTGAGATGGAAGTTCGTTTTGCCAAGGTCAATCAAGTGGGGAACTTTGTCAAGACCAACCTTCTGAACGAATGGAAGGGCAAACTAGCAACTCAAAAAGCCCAGAGTGAGCACCTCTTTACGGTCATCAATACTGGCTTGCACAATAAGGTGGACACCGTCAGCACGATTGTCGATGTAGCGGTTTGTCCATTTAAGGAATTGCATCCGACAGAGGGCTTCAAGAAAATGGCCGCTTTGACTTTACCGGACTACCACGTAGAAGATTTAGATGGGCATCTGGTAGAAGCTGAGATTGAAGACTTGGGGGCAAGCTTTGGCTATACCTTGCCTAAGGATAAATTCCGCCAACCCTATATTGCGCGTCAAGTGCGCGTGACGGTTCCGGTTCACCTAGCGCCTCTTTCTTGGACGACCTTCCAGCTCTTAGAAGGTAAAGCACCTCATCATGATGGTCTGTTCCAAAATGGGGTGATTGATACGCCATTTGTAACCCTTAGTATCGATGATGGCTTGACCCTCTATGATAAAACGACCAATGAGGCTTATGAGGATTTCCTTCGCTTTGAAGATCGTGGGGATATCGGAAATGAATATATCTACTTCCAACCAAAAGGAACCGAGCCGATCTATGCGAAGTTAACAGCTTATGAGGTTTTGGAAAACAATGCTCGCTATGCCAAAATCTTACTCAAGCATGACTTGACGATCCCGGTCAGCGCGGATGAACAATTGGATGCGGAGCAAAGAGGCATTATCGAGTTTATGAACCGCAAGGCAAGTCGCTCAGAAGAGGTGATAACTATCCCTCTTGAAACGGAGATGACCATTTTTGTAGATGATCCGCAAATTCGCTTCAAGACGCGCTTTACCAATACAGCCAAGGATCACCGCATCCGTCTCTTGGTCAAGACTCACAATACACGTCCAAGCAACGATTCTGAAAGTATCTATGAAGTTGTGACACGGCCAAATAAACCGGCTGCTTCTTGGGAAAATCCTGAAAATCCCCAACACCAACAAGCCTTTGTCAGCTTGTATGATGATGTCAAGGGGGTAACAGTAGCCAATAAAGGTTTACATGAATATGAAATTTTAGGGGATGATACCATTGCCGTGACCATTCTTCGGGCTTCTGGAGAACTTGGTGACTGGGGCTATTTCCCAACGCCAGAAGCACAATGCTTGCGGGACTTTGAGGTTGAATATGCAGTGGAATGCCATCAAGCTCAGGGCCGCTTCTCCGCTTATCGCCGGGCTAAAGCTTTGCAGACACCGATGACCAGCCTTCAAGTTGAAAAACAAGAAGGAAGTGTAGCAGCAACAGGTAGTCTCTTCAACCATCCAGCACTGAACTTGCCACAAGTTTGTCCAACAGCCTTTAAGGTAGCAGAAAATGAAGAAGGTTACATCCTTCGCTATTACAATATGAGCCAAGAAAATGTGCGCGTGTCAGAAGGACAACAAACGGTTGTCGATCTTCTGGAACAACCGTATCCGGTCCATACAGGTTTATTGGCACCGCAAGAAATCCGGACAGAATGGATTAAAAAAGAAGAAGTATAGCTGGTTGCAGCTGAAGAAACAATAAAAGGAAAGGAGGAGCGAAAAAGTAAGAACCGACTGCTGACTCGCTCCTTTTTACAGGTAAAAGCAATGACCATTGCAACGATTGATATCGGAGGGACTGGGATTAAGTTTGCTAGTCTCACTCCTGATGGAAAGATTTTAGATAAGGCCAGCACTCCGACTCCAGAGACTCTGGAAGAGTTGCTGGCTTGGTTGGAGCAACGCTTGTCCGAGCAGGACTATCGTGGGATTGCCATGAGTGTCCCAGGAGCCGTTCATCAAGAAACAGGGGTGATCGAGGGGATCAGCGCCATTCCATACATCCATGGTTTCTCATGGTATGAGGCGCTTGCTCATCATAAGCTTCCTGTCCACCTAGAAAATGATGCCAACTGTGTTGGACTGAGTGAATTGCTGGCGCATCCTGAGATTGAAAATGCAGCCTGTGTCGTGATTGGTACAGGAATCGGTGGAGCCATGATTATCAATGGGAAGCTTCACCGTGGACATCATGGTTTGGGCGGTGAGTTTGGCTATATGACAACCATCGAGCCGGCAGAAAAGCTCAACAACTGGTCGCAACTCGCTTCTACAGGAAACATGGTTCGCTACGTCATTGAAAAATCTGGTCAGTCTGACTGGGATGGCCGCAAGGTGTACCAAGAGGCGGTAGCCGGTAATGCCCTTTGCCAAGAAGCTATCAAGCGCATGAATCGTAATCTTGCTCAAGGACTGCTCAATATCCAGTACCTGATCGACCCAGATGTGATTAGCCTAGGTGGCTCTATCAGTCAGAACCCTGATTTTATCAAAGGGGTGCAAGAAGCAGTAGATACCTTTGTGTACAGATATGAAGAATATACCATCGCTCCAGTCATCCAAGCTTGCACCTATCAGGCAGATGCCAATCTCTATGGTGCCCTTGTCAACTGGTTACAGGAGGAAAACCAATGGTAAGTTTTACAGGGCTTAGTCCCAAACAAACCCAATCTATCGAAGTATTAAACAATCGCATCTCCCTACCAGATGTAGAAGTGGCGGTCGTTCAGTCTGACCAAGCTTCTATCTCTATCAAGGGTGAGAATGGGCAGTATCAACTGACCTACCGCAAACCTCATCAACTCTACCGTGCCTTGTCTGTGCTCGCAACAGCTTTAACAGAAGGGGATAAGGTAGAGATTGAGGAACAAGCGGCTTACGAAGATTTAGCCTATATGGCGGACTGTTCGCGCAATGCCGTGCTCAATGTCGCATCTGCCAAGCAGATGATTGAGGTCTTAGCTCTTATGGGTTATTCAACTTTTGAGCTCTACATGGAAGACACTTATCAAATCGAGGGACAACCTTACTTTGGCTATTTCCGTGGAGCTTATTCTGCTGAAGAGTTACAGGAAATTGAAGCATACGCCCAACAGTTTGACATGACTTTTGTCCCATGCATCCAAACCTTGGCTCACTTATCAGCCTTTGTCAAATGGGGGGTTAAAGAAGTCCAGCAACTCCGCGATGTAGAAGATATCCTCCTCATCGGTGAAGAAAAAGTCTACGACCTGATTGACGGTATGTTTGCGACGTTATCTAAACTACAAACTCGCAAGGTCAATATCGGAATGGACGAAGCCCACTTGGTTGGTTTGGGCCGCTACCTCATCCTAAACGGCGTTGTCGATCGTAGTCTCCTCATGTGCCAACATTTGGAGCGCGTGCTGGATATTGCAGATAAGTATGGTTTCCACTGTCAAATGTGGAGCGATATGTTCTTCAAACTCATGTCAGCAGATGGCCAGTACGACCGTGAGGTGGAAATTCCAGAGGAAACACGAGTTTATCTAGACCGTCTCAAAGACCGTGTGACCTTGGTTTACTGGGATTATTACCAAGATAGTGAGGAAAAATACAACCGTAACTTCCGGAATCACCACAAGATTAGCCAGGATATTGCCTTTGCTGGTGGTGCTTGGAAGTGGATTGGTTTTACGCCCCACAACCATTTCAGCCGTCTCATTGCAGTAGAAGCCAATAAAGCCTGCCGTGCCAACCAGATCAAGGAAGTCATCGTGACGGGCTGGGGGGACAATGGTGGGGAAACAGCCCAGTTCTCTATCTTGCCTAGCTTACAAATCTGGGCGGAGCTCAGTTACCGCAATGATTTAGAGCGTCTGTCTGCTCACTTTAAGGGCAATACAGGCCTCTCAGTTGAGGACTTTATGCAGCTGGATCTGGCCAATCTCTTGCCAGACCTACCAGCTAATCTCAGTGGGATTAACCCCAACCGCTATGTTTTTTATCAGGATGTTCTTTGCCCAATTCTTGACAAGCACATGACTCCTGAACAGGACAAACCTCACTTTGCCAAGGCAGCTGAGATTCTTTCTGACATTAAAGAAAAAGCGGGCGTCTACGCCTATCTCTTTGAAAGTCAGGCTCAGTTGAATGCTATTTTAAGTAGTAAAGTCGATGTAGGACGACGCATCCGGGAGGCTTATCACGCAGGTGATAAAGAGAGCTTGCAACAAATCGCTCAGGAAGAATTGCCAAAACTTAGAAGCCAGATTGAACACTTCCATTCTCTCTTTAGCCACCAATGGTTGAAAGAAAACAAGGTATTTGGTTTGGATACCGTAGATATTCGTATGGGTGGACTCTTGCAGCGGATCAAGCGAGCTGAAAGCCGTATTGAAAACTACCTAGCAGGCGAAATCCCTCGTATCGATGAACTAGAAGTAGAGATCTTGCCATTCAACGATTTCTACGGGGATCAGGACTTCGCAGCCACAACGGCTAACCAGTGGCATACTATTGCGACGGCTTCAACCATTTATACAACGTAAAAAATGCCAAGTTGGATGACAGAAGTCTCATCCACAGTGGCTAGGAGTAGAAGAGGAGCTGTCTTTACGACCACCCTTTTCTACTCTTTTTTAAAGCTATGTCATAAATTTGTAGAATTTTTTCTATAATTAGGAGTTTGAAAATGTAAATGGGCTATCTTATAATAGGTGATGTAAACGCTACCAAAGCAAATAAACACGCTCAAGGCTCAAAGGGGGGAGTTAAATGAAAAAGTTTGTAAGGACTCTGAGAGAAAATTTCATTTTTCTTTTAATGGTCTTACCTGGTGCAGCGTGGTTAATCTTATTCTTCTATATTCCGGTTTTTGGGAATATCGTAGCATTTAAGGACTATCATATCACAGGAGAGGGCTTCATCGACAGTGTCATGAAGAGTAAGTGGGTTGGCTTTGACAACTTCAAATTCCTCTTTAGTTCCAAAGATGCCTACATTATTACAAGAAACACGGTATTGTACAACTTAGGATTCATCTTCTTAGGATTGATTGTTTCCGTTGGGATCGCCATCATCTTTAGTGAGTTGAGATCAAAAAGAGTGGTCAAGGTGCTTCAAACCTCCATGCTCTTCCCATACTTCCTATCATGGGTTATCATCAGCTTCTTCACCGATGCCTTCCTTAACGTGGACAAAGGATTGGTCAACCACATCTTAACTTCATTTGGTATGAAAGCCATCAATTTCTATTCGGAATTGTGGATCTGGCCAGCGCTTCTCCTCTTCTTAGGAATCTGGAAAGGCTTTGGTTATAGCAGTGTCATGTACTATGCAACCATCATGGGAATTGACCCAACTTACTATGAAGCAGCGACTGTGGATGGTGCGTCCAAGTGGCAACGCATTCGCAACATCACCATTCCTCAGTTGTCTTCCTTGATTACGGTTTTGACTATTCTTGCAGTCGGAAATATCTTCCGCGCAGACTTCGGTCTTTTCTACCAAATCCCGCATAATGCTGGAGCGCTCTATAGTGTGACCAACGTTATTGATGTTTATGTCTACAACGGTTTGACCAAGTCAGGGGATATCGGGATGACAGCAGCAGCCGGTCTTTACCAATCGGTAGTCGGTTTGGTTCTTGTTTTAATCTCAAATATCATTGCCCGTCGCATTGATAAGAATGCCGCTCTCTTCTAGAAAGGAGGATCGTATGAAAAAATCAACCATTCAAAAAGAAAAAATTGATAATGTCGGGATCCATTCTTTCAGTAAGAAGAGCAACTTCTTCTTTACCTTGTTGTTGACCTTAGTCGGATTGACCTGTGTGCTTCCCTTCATCTTCGTTGTCATGATCTCTTTGACTGACGAACAAAGTTTGGCAGTCCATGGCTTCCAATTCTGGCCAGCAAAATTTGGATTTGATGGTTACCTCTTCTTGGTACAGTTCAAAGACAAAATCTTGCAAGCCCTCTTCATTACCTTGTTTGTGACCATTGTGGGAACAGCATGTAATGTCTTTATCACCACAACCTATGCTTACGCAATCTCACGGAGTACCTTTAAATACCGCAAGTTCTTTACCGTATTTTCACTCCTTAGTATGCTCTTTAGTGCAGGGTTGGTTCCAAGCTACATTGTGACCACTCAACTCTTGCAGTTAGGTGATACCATCGGGGCTTTGATTATCCCAATGTTGCTCAGTCCATTTAACATCATCTTGATGCGGACCTTCTTTAAACGGACCATTCCAGAAGCCATCCTTGAATCCGCTCGGATCGATGGGGCAAGTGAAACACGGATCTTCTTCCAAATCTGCTTGCCATTGTCTCTACCAGGGATTGCGACTATCAGTTTGTTCACTGCTTTAGGGTTCTGGAACGATTGGTTCAACGCCCTCCTCTATATTAAGAGTGACAACCTTTACCCATTGCAATACCTCTTGATGCAAATCCAAAACAATATGGATTACATCGCTAAAAACGTCGGGGTATCCGGCCAATTGGCAGGAGCTGTACAATCCATCCCACGGGAAACAGGACGTATGGCCATGGTGGTTGTGGCAACAGTGCCAATCGCCATTCTCTATCCATTCTTCCAACGCTACTTTGTAAAAGGCTTGACCATCGGTGGTGTGAAAGAATAGGAATCATCGAAAATCGACAAGATTTTCAACTTATCATTTAGTTTAAAAAGAAAATAACATAAAGGAGATTTTTCTTATGAAAAATTGGAAAAAATACGCGTTAGCATCTGCTAGTGTGATTGCTCTTGGAGCTACTCTTGCTGCTTGTGGAAGCCTTACAGGTAACAACAAGAAATCTGCAACAACTGAAGACGGTAAACCAATCATCAAGATGTACCAAATCGGTGATAAACCAGATAACTTGGATGTTCTTCTTAAAAATGCCAACAAGATCATTGAAAAGAAAGTTGGCGCAAAATTGGATATCCAATATCTTGGTTGGGGTGACTACGCACAAAAAATGAACGTTATCATCTCATCTGGTGAAAACTATGATATTGCCTTTGCTAATAACTACGTTATCAACGCTCAAAAAGGTGCTTATGCTGACTTGACAGAATTGTACAAGAAAGAAGGGAAAGACCTTTACAAAGCACTTGACCCAGCTTACATCAAAGGGAACACTGTAAACGGCAAGATCTATGCTGTTCCAGTAGCAGCCAACGTGGCATCTTCTCAAAACTTTGCTTTCAACGGACCACTTCTTGAAAAATATGGTATCGATGTTTCAAACGTCAAAGACTATGCTTCTCTTGAACCAGTCTTGAAAGCTATCAAAGAAAAAGATCCGAACGTTGTTCCATTTGCAATGAACAAGAGCTACGGTGGACCTTCAGATGACTTCGACTATGTGGCTGTTGATGGACTTCCATTCGTTGTTGACTTGAAAGGTGATACTACTAAGATCGTTGACCGTTACACAATTCCTCGTTATGTAGAAAACTTGAAGACTCTTCACAAATACTACGAAGCAGGATACATTCCAAAAGACGTAGCAACTAGCGACACTGGTTATGATCTTTCTCAAGATACATGGTTGGTTCGTGAAGAAACAGTAGGACCAGCTGACTACGGTAACAGCTTGCTTTCTCGTGTAGCAAACCGTAAGATCGAAATCAAACCATTTACTGAACTGTACAAGAAGAACAACACCACTCAAGTAGCTAACTTTGTTATCTCAAACAACTCTAAGAACAAAGAAAAAGCAATGGAAGTGTTGAACCTCTTGAACACTGATCCAGAACTCTTGAACGGCCTTGTTTATGGACCAGAAGGCAAGAACTGGGAAAAAGTTGCCGGCAAAGAAAACCGTGTCAAAGTCTTGGATGGCTACAACGGAAACACTCACATGTCTGGATGGAACACTGGTAACAACTGGATTCTTTACATCAACGAAAACGTAACTGATGAACAAATTGCACAATCTAAGAAAGACTTGGAAACTGCAAAAGAATCTCCAGCACTTGGCTTCATCTTTAACACAGATAAAGTGAAATCAGAAATCACTGCTCTTACAAATACTTTGAACCAATTTGCAGGTGCTATCAATACTGGTACTGTGGATCCTGAAGTAGAAGTTCCTAAGATGCTTGAAAAATTGAAATCAGAAGGTGCTTACCAAAAAGTGCTTGACGAAATGCAAAAACAATACGACGAATTCCTTGCTTCTAAAAAATAAGAACAGGTAGTTCGAAAAAGGCTTTGGAGGAATCTCCAGAGCCTTTTCATGTCTTTATGAAAATAGAACTGTAAATGAAAATCAATATTTCAATTTACCAATGCAAATAAGGGAAAGCGTTTTATTTTTATGGTATAATAGAATCACTAATTGGAAAAGAGGCTGAATGATGGGAAAAATCATCGAGTTCATTTTTACGAGAGTCTATGTTGCTATGCTGGTAACAGGGATTTTTTGGGTCTTGACGATCTGTGGGGGTGTTCTACTAGGAGTAGGACCGGCTAGTGCCACTATCATGAGCCTCTATGCGGAAAATGGCATGACCTACAAGGACTATCATTGGTCACGCGCTTGGGAACTCTTCAAAGAAAATCTACGCCCGGCTAATCAAGTCTTTTATACCTTCTTTGCCATTGAAGGGGTTATCCTCTATGGCATGTACCTCATGGTCCAGATTCCTCACTTGAATTTCTTCCAAATTTTGGTTCTCTTGTTTAATCTGGTTTTCCTCTTGGTTGCGCCTCTAGCTTACGCCGTTTATTTGAAATTGCAAGTTCATTTTGATCTCTCTTATGCCAACAGTATCAAGCTCAGTTTGATCGGAATGTTGCTGGACGTTCGTCCGGTTCTCAAGCTCATCCTTGGAACCGCGCTACTTGGTGTCATTAGCTACTATATGCCAGCTCTTCTCTTTTTCGTCTTGATCGGTGTATGGCATTTCTTTGTCAATGATATCTTTGACCCTGTTTATCAAAACATCCACGAAAAATTGGTATCCTAACGATGAAAAAAATCTGGTTAAGTACGCTTTTAAAATTCTACGCCTATGTCATGGTGGTCATTTTGACCATCATGGGCCTGGTCGTCGCGGGGATCTCTTGGAAAAACCAGCAAGCTGAAGCCGACCGGATCGCCCAACGGGTCTTAACCGAAGTGGTGACGGATCTTGAGACCTCTTATCAGCGGGTCACACAAGAAGGCCGTAGCCTCGTTGAAAACCCTGCAAAATTAGAAGGGGTGTATCGCTATTTTACCTTGTCGCCATCGGAGTATGAGACTTGGCGATTGAATGCCCAATTCCCTTCCTATATCCAATTGTCCCTACATAAGAATATTGACAGCCTCTATTTGAGCAATAAAAACATCGAGGGTATCGATGTCACCTTGTCTGATTACAAGACGGTATTTGTCTCTACTCGGCAATCAAAGGGAGGCAAGCAGGTCTCAGCGGACCATTACAAGGCTCCTGCGACAGCCATTCCGGTTCCTTTGACAGATCCGACTACGGGTGCTGGAGTTGGGATCGCTTATATGACGCTGGACCAGGAAATTTTGACGGCAGCGATTGATAATGCCAGAGGCGATCTTCCGATCGCTGTGTGGATCTTCACTCCCTTTGGGAAAGAGATGTACCATGAAGGGGATAAGGAGCAATCAAAAGATGTTAAATGGCAAACCCGTAGCACGATCTATGGCTACAAGGTGGATGTAGCTGTTTCTGAAAGTTATCTGGTCAAAAAGGGTCTAGCTAACCTGACCACTTTTCTCTCCATTGCTTTCCTAATTTTCTTGATCCTTTACTTGTTGTTACGGCAAATTTTCAAAAATTACCGGCGTCAAGTCCTCGATTTGGTCGATACCATGAATCAGATCAGTCAAGGCGATAGTGAACGACGGATTGATACCTCGACCAAGGACCAAGAACTGCTGGTTATTGGTAATATGATCAATACCATGTTAGACAATATGGATAAGAATATTCGGGATATCTACCAGTTGCAGCTCAGCCAAAAAGATGCCAATATGCGGGCACTACAAGCCCAGATCAATCCCCACTTCATGTACAATACACTGGAATTTATCCGGATGTACGCCGTCATGCAAGAGCAGGATGAATTGGGTGATATTATCTATGAGTTTAGTAGTCTCTTGCGCAATAATATTTCAGATGAGCGAGTGACGACAGTTGAAAATGAGCTCGAATTTTGTCGCAAATACAGCTACCTCTGTATGGTGCGTTATCCAAAATCGATTGCCTATGGCTTTAAGATTGATCCAGGCTTGGAAAAAATGAAGATTCCAAAATTCACTATCCAGCCTTTGGTCGAGAACTATTTTGCGCATGGAGTAGATCACAAACGCAAGGACAATGTGATTAGTGTCAAAGTCTTGCAAGGAGAAGGGCAAGTCATCATCTTGATCACTGATAATGGGCGCGGAATGGAAGAAGAGCAGCTAGAAAAAATTCAAGAGATACTAGCCAATCGCAATCCTCGCTCAGAAATCGAAGAAAAGAGTGGCCGGCAGTCCATCGGAATTGTCAATGTCCATGAACGCATGCTACTCTATTTTGGAGATCGCTACCATATCCAAGTCTTCTCCCAACCTCACCATGGAGTGACTTATACGATAACTATTCAAGATGAATAAAGGAGACAGAATGTACAAAGTCTTATTAGTAGACGATGAGTATATGATTACAGAAGGGTTAAAAAAATTAATCCCCTTTGACCACTGGAATATGGAAGTGGTCGCAACTGCTGAAGATGCAGATCAGGCTCTTGATTATGTGCGAGAACATCCGGTGGATGTGGTGATCACGGATGTCAATATGCCTGGAAAGACCGGACTTCAGATGATTGCAGAGATGAAGGATTTAATTCCAGATGCTGCTTTTATCATTATGTCAGGCTATCAGGATTTTGAATATGTCAAGACAGCCCTCAATTTGCGCGTGGCAGACTACCTGCTCAAACCTGTCAATAAGGTGGAGATGGGCAATATCCTAGAAAAAATCCAGCACCAAATCCAGCAACCAAGCCAAGAGTTGGCCAACCGCTTGATTCACGATGACATCTCTGAGGAAGAGTTTTGTCGGTATATCGCAGGCCGGAATTCACTGTGGATTGGGATTGCTAAGGAGAAAAAAGGTTTTATCAGCTCGTCTTACCAAGTTCTCGGGCAAAATCTTCAACTCTTTATCTCAGATCAAGAAGAAGAAGCCATGATTGAGAAGGCCTTTGAGCCACCCTATAAGGAGCACTTTCATCAATTTAAGGACCTAGTGGAGCGGAGACTCTTTTATGGAGCGACTCCTCTCAATCAAGACGAAGAGGTCTTCCGTTACTACGAGCCGGCCTACCGGGTGATCATGCAAGGAAATATCCAACAGATCTTAGAAGAACTGGACTGGTTGGAAAAAATGATCCTTGAGAAGACACCCAAGGTTTCGCTGACCAAGCAACTCTTTATCCAATTTTTGATGGATGTCTTTCATTTGTTTGAATACCTGCAAGGAGATGATTTGGCCGATGTGGTCAAGAAAGTCCAAGAAGCTGCTACCTTTAGCGAGATGATTAGCTTCATCCAGGAAGAGTTGTCCCGTTTCTTATCTCACTATCGAATGAACGAAAATGTAGCGAGTGTCCTCCAAGTGATTAGCCGTGATTACCAAAAAGAGCTGTCACTTAAGGACATCAGTCAGGCTCTCTTTATCAATCCAGTCTATTTAGGCCAATTGATTAAACGAGAAACCAATGCAACGTTCGCAGAACTCCTCAACAAACAGCGGATTAAGGCTGCCCAGCAGCTCCTCTTATCGACCAATGACAGTATTGAAGATATCTGCTATAAAGTCGGTTACAGCAATGTGGGCTATTTCTACAAGGTTTTCCGTAAACTCTGTGGAAAATCACCTAAAACCTATCGCTTACAAGTCATGACAGAGCATATAGAAGATGAGTAAAAGGCTGAGACGATTGTCTCAGCCTTTTCACTTTTCATTTTAAATCCTCTGTATCTTGATTTTCCCAACCAATATTTGGGCCTCAATGGTGATTTCTGTGAGTTGGGTCCAATCGATTTTTTCTTGGTCTACGTGAAATAGAAGAGGGGTCATGGCGAGGAGCGCCTGGCGTTCTTCCGGAGTTAAACTCTTGGTGAGGCTGACTGTTTCGGATGAGAGGATCTGGCAGTGGTCTTCAAAGTGCTCCAAAATTTCCTGGTTGGAGTAGGATTGCTTGGTCAATTGATCTTGGGCCAACTGACGAATCTCTTTCAGATGAGAAGAGGTTGGGACAACCTTAATGATCACCCCTTCATCCTTTAAGACACGCTCAAATTCAGCGTAATTAGCCGGGGAGAAGATGTCCAAAATGACCTCCATACTCTTGGATTGAATGGGTAGATGAGCTAAGTCTCCTACAAACCAATTGACCATCCAGCTAGCGTCACTCTTGGCAGCTAGTTGCACAGATTCCTTGGAAAGATCAAATGCATAGAAAGTAGCCTTGGGATAGGCTTCTTGTAGTTTTCGGGAGTAATAGCCTTCTCCGCAACCGATATCTAAAATCTTGGCATCACTGGTCGGAATTTTTTGTCCGATCGCTGTTAGAATCGGCTCATAAAAACCTGCTTCTAGGATCAGCTGGCGATTCTGGAAATTTTCTTTGTCATAGTCCTTCGATTGCTTGATCTGGGGAGCCAGGTTGACATAGCCAAATTTCGCCAAATCAAAAGAATGGCCCTTGGGACATTTAAAACTGGTCTCCACAAGTTCTAGGTCCAGTTGACAGATGGGACAGGCAAAAGCAGTCGCTGTTTGAAATCGTTGTAATTTTGGTTTGATCGGTGTATTCATATTAGTAGTGTAACAAAAGAGCCTCTAGATAGCAACCGATGCTCTAATAGAGCACCAAACAAAATATGAGCTGACAAAAAAAGGTAATTCACTGATGTCGATTTTAAAGGACTTGAATCAATGGGGAAAAGAATGGCTGCAATAAATTTTTTCCTCATTTTAATCTCTTCTATCTCGCCACTCATCTCTTCATTTTGACCACTTATCCCCAAAAGTCGTTTTTTAAACGTTTTTTTTGCTAGACTGGTTCTATCAAAAGGAGAGAGAACATGATATTACAAGCTAAAAACATCAGTAAACGATATGGAAATCATTTAGCCGTAAACAATATTCACTTACAGTTTGAAAAGGGAACCTTTAATGCGATTCTAGGACCAAATGGAGCAGGGAAATCAACAACGATTTCCATGTTGATTGGTTTGAAACAACCAACGCAAGGTGAAATCATCTATGAACCAGGTACTAAAATTGGTGTGGTCTTCCAGACTAGTGTCTTAGATGAGATGCTAACGGTTAGAGAAAATCTGACCATTCGTGCCAGACAGTATAAAGGCTTGAAACCCAATCGTGTATCTAGTCTCATTGATCGGCTAGGTCTATCAGCTTTCCAAAAGCAGAAATACGGGACGCTTTCAGGTGGCCAAAAGCGTCGGGTTGACATTGCGCGTGCCCTGCTCTCACAACCAGATATTCTATTCTTAGACGAACCAACGACAGGTTTGGATATCCAAACTCGGAAGTCTATTTGGGATTTGCTCTATCAATTGCAGAGAGAAGAGGGAATGACCGTTGTATTGACCACGCATTATCTTGACGAAGCAGATGAAGCTGATCAAATTTATATTGTAGACCATGGGAAAGTGATTGCTCAGGGATCAGCACTAGATATTAAGAGCCAGTATGCAAAAAACATCTTGAAGATTCGTTTCAAGGAGATGCAGCAGATAGAAAGTCTCAAATCTTCGGGAATGTCAGTAGAACAACAAGGACCATTAGAATATGTTTTTCAACCCAAGAGTGAAAGGGAAGCCATTGATTACCTGGCGCAAGTTAGAGATAATCTAGCCCATTTTGAGTTTCGTCCAGGGACCATGGATGATGCCTTTATTGCACTTACAGGAAGGGAGGTCCGCTAATGCTAGCCTTACTAAAGCGAAATTTTTTATTGTATTTTAGGAATCGTTCAGGAGTTTTCTTCTCCCTGTTGGGAGCCTTGATTTCCTTTGTTCTCTATATTATTTTTCTTCAAAAAAATCTAACAGATGCTTGGGCTCAGCTCCCCAATAGTGGTCCTGTGTTAAATAATTGGTTAATGAGTGGGACGCTGGCTGTGACAGGGATTACGACAAGTCTGGCTGCCCTGACTCAGTTAGTAAAGGACCGTGAACATCAAGTAGATCAGGATCTTTATTTATCCGATCAAGGAAAGTGGCGGTTGCCATTTTCGTATCTAACGAGCGCAATCATCATCTCTTTTTTCATGCAAGTCCTTATGTATGTGCTGATGTGTGGCTATTTTAGAGAAGTTCCAACCCTTTCTCTATTACCTGAAGTGCTCCTCATCATGTTGCTTAGTAGCCTGCTTTCTAGCTTAGTAAATGCCATTTTTGTTTATTTTTTCCAATCCGTAGACAGTCTTGGGAAGTTTTCGACCATAGTGGGGACAGCTTCTGGTTTTTTGGTAGGGACTTATGTACCTTTAGGTGTTCTACCTGATTTTGCACAACTACTAATGAAATGTACTCCAGCAACTTATATTGCATCACTTTATCGGCAAGTACTCATGAAAGAAGCATTAAGTGAGACCTTTAAAGGTCAAGATAATCTTCTTCAAGAGTTTCAAGAAAAAATGGGTGTTCAGCTCAAATGGCAAGCGTTATTGACAAAGGAACAAACATACCTTATAGTGTTAGGAGGCATTCTTCTAGCTTTGGGGATTTGGATTTCCTTAGCAAAAAGATCGAGTAAAAGAAAGTAAGTGAGAATTGGAGTAGGAATGAAGATTCGTTTTGAGGTAAAACAGGATATCCCAGAAAACGACCCTTGTGTGGTCATTCAAGCCAAGCAATTATCTGATCAAGCACGAGAGGTGATGGACTATCTCGAACAGTTTTCGACAGTGAATCAAGTAGTGATCCCTATCAAAACAGATGATCATTTGATCATGGTGAAAATTGATGACATTATTTTAGCCGAAATTGATAAGAATCAGCTAACCATTTATACGACAGACAAAACGTTCACCGTCAGAGATACTTTGACAAATTTTCAACACCGGATTAATCGTCGTAATTTTTTACAGATATCACGCCACGCGGTGATGAATATCGACCATTTGGAATCGCTATCGGATAGTTTTTCAGGCAATATGATGGCTAAACTGACACGCGGAGTAAAATCAAGTGTCAGTCGGAAATATGTCAAATCCTTGATGGATTATTTAGGGGTATAGGAGAAAGTGATGAAACGAGTTATAGCTTATTTTGTATCTGGTATGAGGACAGGATCCTTCTTTTATTTGTGTTTGGTGTTATTATCCCATGTCTATCCTAACATCGTCTATCCCGCTGTAAATGTCCGCAATATCCTGGCGATCTTTTTGATGAGTGGGACAATGGGGGTCTTGACATTCATTCTTGAGGAAGAAGAGTTTTTGACCTATAGTTTGCGTGTGGCCTTGCATTTAGTTGTGACAGCTGCCATCTTAGCATTAACCTACTTGTTTTTTGGCTGGGGGACAGCCTTACGGAGCCCGATTCCTTGGTTGATCTTTCTAGCCATTTACGGCCTGATCTGGCTGTACCAGATTTGGCAGCTCCATAAAAAAACTCAACGAATTAACCAAGCTTTGTTGCATCGCAGAAAAGGGAAATAGCCCCAGAAAAAAGTATATAAGAAAACCACGAAGTTTCGTATTAACTTCGTGGTTTTGCTTTCTTAATATGTCAAAACAAAGTATTTTTTCTTACCGCGACGGATAACGGTCAATTCATTTTCTAATTTATCGCTATCGCTCAAGACATAGTCAAGGTCTTGGATGCGTTCGCCGTTAACGTAGATAGCACCATTTTGAACATCTTCGCGGGCTTGGCGTTTAGAATTTACCACACCAGCTGTGACCAAGAGTTCAACAATGTTGAGGTTATCTTCTGCTTGGACCTGGTAGTTTGGCACACCACGAAGGCCTTGTTTGAGTTCTTTAACAGAAAGGTTTTTGATGTTTCCTGCAAAGAGTTGTTCGGTGATGTTGAGGGCTTCCTTGTAGGCTTCTTCGCCGTGGACGAGGGTAACCACTTCACGCGCCAAGATCTTTTGAGCCAAGCGTTCATGAGGAGCGGCCTCAAACTGTTTGCGGATCTCTTCAATCTCATCAAGTGACAAGAAAGTGAAGATCTTCAAGAAACGCACAGCATCCGCATCCATCACATTCATCCAGAATTGATACATTTCGTATGGAGATGTTTTGTCTGCATTGAGCCAGACCGCATTACCTTCTGATTTACCGAATTTCTTACCAGTTGCATCTGTGATCAAAGGCACAGTCATAACATGACCAGTTTTATCTGCTTTACGACGCATCAACTCAGTACCGGCTGTCATGTTTCCCCATTGGTCAGATCCACCGATTTGAAGGGTTACATTGTGTTCTTGGTTGAGGACGTAGAAGTCATAGCCTTGCATGATTTGGTAGGCAAACTCTGTGTAAGAAATCCCTGTTTCAATCCGTTTTTTAACAGATTCTTTACTCATCATAGCATTAACCGTAAAGTATTTTCCGACATCACGAAGGAAGTCAATAAAGCTAATGCTTCCGAACCAATCGTAGTTGTTGACCATTTCGGCTTTATTGTCACCATTTTCAAAATCGAGGAAACGAGACAATTGCCCTTGAATGGAGCGAACCCATTCTTGTACAGTTTCTTTTGTTTGGAGACTACGTTCAGCATCTTTGAAGGACGGATCACCAATGAGACCAGTCGCACCGCCAACGAGCGCATAAGGTTTGTGGCCTGCTAGTTGAAGGCGACGGCTCGTCAAGATGGCAACCAAGTGACCAAGGTGAAGGCTGTCAGCAGTTGGATCATAACCAGTATAATAAGAAACCTGACCTTCTTCCAGTGCTTTGCGTAAGGCTTCTTCATCCGTCGTTTGAAATACCAAACCACGCTCTTTTAGCTCATCAAAAATGTGCATGTGTCTTTTCTCCTTTATAAGTTTATTCATTTCTCTATTCTACCATAAACCACGGAAATGGCAATGGTTTCCATCATTTTCTTGTCCTTACCCAGGAAGAATGAGTGACGATTTCTACGCTCTTGTGATTGAAAACAAAGGGCCTAATCTGCTATAATATAGGGAACAAGGAGAAAGAATCAGTGAATCAATTAAAAGAGAAGCTGCAAGAGTTTTGGAAGAAAGTCCAAAAATTCTTTGCAAAGATGTATACAGAAACTCCGAATAAGGAAAAAAATGAGGAAAGTAGCTGGTCTGTCGGCGATATTTTTGCGACATTTTTGAGGACCCTCAAACTCTTGTGGGATGTCATGATCGCCCTGTTCGTGTGCCTCTTTTTATTTGGTGCAGGGATCGGGATTGG
Organism: Streptococcus sp. HMSC072G04; assembly: GCF_001813295.1. Lineage (GTDB taxonomy): Bacteria > Bacillota > Bacilli > Lactobacillales > Streptococcaceae > Streptococcus. Next base: position 146,368 of record NZ_KV812027.1, on the reverse strand, counting down.
TTATGCGGCGAGCCTCTTTAGCAATGTCAAGGTTCCAAAGACAGAAGAATTGGTCCAGCAGGTCCGCAACGTCAGCAGTGTTTCAAAACTGACTTATTCCGATAAGAGCTTGATTGCAGAAGTGGACAGTGATTTGATCCGCACGCCAGTCGCAGGAGACGCCATTTCAGATAATGTCAAGAAGGCTGTGATCGCTACTGAGGATGAGAATTTTGAAAGCCACAAGGGGGTTGTACCTAAAGCCGTTCTTCGGGCAACACTTGGATCCGTAGCCGGTGTGGGTTCCTCTAGTGGGGGATCAACCCTGACCCAGCAGTTGATCAAACAGCAAGTCGTGGGAGACGCTCCAACCTTTACTCGTAAGGCGACAGAGATTGTTGATGCCCTAGCTTTAGAGCGGGGAATGGATAAAAATGAAATCCTAACCACCTACTTAAATGTTTCGCCTTTTGGACGAAATAATCGAGGACAAAATATTGCAGGTGTGGAAGCTGCAGCTCAAGGGATCTTTGGCGTCTCTGCAAAAGACTTGTCTGTTCCACAAGCGGCCTTTATCGCTGGCTTGCCACAAAGTCCGATTGTCTACTCTCCTTATGCTGCAGACGGTAGCCTAAAGAGCAAGGAGAATCTCGAGTTAGGTCTGGCGCGTGCCAAAGACGTTTTGTTCAATATGTACCGGACGGGAGTCTTGTCGAAAAAAGACTATGAGACCTATGCTCAATACGACTTGACCAAAGACTTCATGGCTCCAGATGGCATCGAGAAAACACCGCATGACTACCTCTACTTCCAAGCCATGGAAGAAGCAAAAGAGGCCATGTATGATTACTTGATCAAGCGAGACAATGTCACCAAGCAAGACTTGAAAAATAATGAAACCGTCAAGGCTTACCAAGAATTAGCTGAGAGCGAGTTGCGCGAAGGTGGCTACACCATTCAAACTACGATTAACAAACCGGTTCACAATGCGATGCAGGCCGCAGTAGCGAATTTTGGAAGTGTCTTGGATGATGGGACGGGTCTTGTAGAAGTTGGGAATGTCCTTATGGACAACCGGACGGGTGCTGTTTTAGGATTTATCGGTGGACGGAATTTTGACGGCAACCAAAACAACCATGCTTTTGATACAGAGCGTTCCCCAGGGTCGACTATCAAACCGCTGTTGGCATACGGAATTGCCATCGACCAAGGCTTGATGGGAAGCAATAGCATCCTTTCTAACTATCCGACTAATTTCTCAAGTGGTGAGCCAATCATGCACGTGGATAGCCGAGGGACAGCGATGATGGATCTCCGTGAGGCCCTCAATACCTCATGGAATATTCCAGCTTACTGGACTTACCGGACCCTTCGTGAAAAGGGTGTGGATGTCCCATCCTACATGAAGAAAATGGGCTATGATATCCCTGAATATGGCATTGAGAGTCTGCCGATGGGGGGAGGAATTGAGGTCACTGTTGCCCAACATACCAATGGTTTCCAAACCATTGCTAACAATGGGAACTACCTCAAACGCTACATGGTAGAGCAAATCATTGATCGAGATGGGGATGTAGTCTACAAGCACGAGGCAGATCCTGTTCGTGTTTACTCTCCAGCAACGGCAACGATTATGCAGGATCTCTTGCGTGGGGTTATTACGTCTGGTGCTACAACGACCTTTAAGTCACGAATTAGCCAAGTCAACCCAACGCTGGCAGGTGCTGACTGGATTGGAAAAACCGGTACCACTAACTCAAATGGGGATATGTGGCTCATGTTGTCCACCCCTAATGTTTCTTTAGGAGGTTGGATTGGCCATGACAACAATGCTTCTATGCAGACCTTGACTGGATACAACAACAATGCCCAATACATGGCGCAGTTGGCGAATGCAATCTACCAAGCAGATCCAAGTCTCTTTGGAATTCAAGATAAATTTACTCTCGATAAGAGTGTGATCCGCTCTGAAGTGCTCAAATCGACTGGTGAAAGACCGGGCCGCGTCAATGTCAATGGTCGGGATATCGATGTGAGCGGTCAAATGGTGACGAGCCTTTGGGCCAAAAACGGAGCGCCGACCACTCAATACCGCTTTGCCATCGGGGGATCGGATAGCGATTATCAAAGCGCTTGGGCGGCCATTCTCGGCAATAGCAGTGGAACTCAGTCGAATAATAAGAACAATTCGACAACCAATAGTTCATCAAGCAATAGTTCAAATCGAAACAGCTCAAATCGTGGCAATCGACGCTAGTCTGATCCAGTAGAAAACCTAGAGAAAGCCTTGATTTTTGGAGCAAAAAACGGTATAATAGTGATAACTAATTTGTCGTGTGCTTTATTTGAAATATTGTCCAAATAAGAGCTTACAGCAGTTAAATCTTACTTGAATAAGTCGATTTAGCTGCTCTTTTTGTGCCTATTTTTCAGGAAAAACCTAGTTTGTTACACAAATTTAATTTTTCTAAAAATTACAAAAAGCGACGAATGAGGTGAAGAGACAGCTCTTCACGTGATGCAAATCACACAATTGTAGTTAAAACCGGATAGGTGGTAAAGATTATTTTGCCAAGCTATCCTAGTATGGAAAAAGGAGCTAAAAACTTTGGCAGGACATGACGTTCAATACGGGAAACATCGGACCCGTCGTAGTTTTTCAAGAATCAAAGAGGTTCTTGATTTACCAAACTTGATTGAAATCCAGACAGACTCATTCAAAGATTTCTTGGATCATGGCTTGAAGGAAGTATTTGAAGATGTGCTTCCCATCTCAAACTTCACGGATACAATGGAATTGGAATTTGTGGGTTATGAAATCCGCGAACCTAAGTATTCGCTTGAAGAAGCGCGCATCCACGATGCCAGCTACTCAGCACCAATCTTTGTGACCTTCCGTTTGGTCAACAAAGAAACCGGTGAAATCAAGACCCAAGAAGTTTTCTTTGGTGATTTCCCAATCATGACTGAAATGGGAACCTTTATCATCAATGGTGGAGAACGGATTATCGTATCTCAGTTGGTCCGCTCACCAGGTGTCTACTTCAATGATAAGGTGGACAAGAATGGTAAGGTTGGTTATGGATCAACTGTTATCCCTAACCGTGGGGCTTGGTTAGAGCTTGAAACTGACTCAAAAGACATTGCTTACACACGTATCGACCGCACACGTAAGATTCCATTTACAACTCTTGTGCGTGCTCTTGGATTCTCTGGAGATGATGAAATCATCGATATCTTTGGGGACAGCGAATTGGTTCGCAATACCATTGAAAAAGATATCCACAAAAATCCAATGGATTCACGGACAGATGAAGCCCTCAAAGAAATCTACGAGCGTCTTCGTCCAGGTGAACCAAAAACAGCGGAAAGCTCACGTAGCTTGTTGGTAGCCCGTTTCTTTGATCCACGTCGTTATGACTTGGCACCAGTTGGTCGCTACAAGATCAACAAGAAACTCAATATCAAGAATCGCTTGTTGAACCAAACAATCGCAGAACCATTGGTAGATGCTGAAACAGGGGAAATCCTTGTAGAAGCTGGTACTGTCATGACGCGCGATGTGATCGACAGCATCTCAGAACAATTGGATAACGGTTTGAACAAAATCACCTATATTCCAAATGATGCTGCTGTTTTGACAGAGCCAGTAGAATTGCAAAAATTCAAAGTTGTCGCTCCGACAGATCCAGACCGTGTTGTCACCATCATCGGAAATGCTAACCCATCTGACAAAGTACGGATTGTGACTCCAGCTGACATCTTGGCAGAAATGAGCTATTTCTTGAACCTTGCAGAAGGTATTGGCCGCGTGGATGATATCGACCACCTTGGAAATCGTCGGATTCGTGCCGTTGGTGAATTGCTTGCCAACCAAGTGCGTCTTGGACTTTCACGGATGGAACGAAATGTTCGCGAACGGATGTCTGTACAAGATAACGACGTCTTGACACCACAACAAATCATCAACATCCGCCCAGTAACTGCAGCAATTAAAGAATTCTTTGGTTCTTCCCAATTGTCACAGTTCATGGACCAACACAACCCGCTTTCTGAGTTGTCTCACAAACGTCGTTTGTCTGCCTTAGGGCCTGGCGGTTTGACACGTGACCGTGCCGGATATGAAGTGCGTGACGTGCACTATACCCACTATGGTCGTATGTGTCCAATCGAAACACCTGAAGGACCAAACATCGGTTTGATCAACAACTTGTCATCTTATGGACACTTGAACAAATATGGTTTCATCCAAACGCCATACCGTAAAGTGGACCGTGAAAAAGGTGTAGTGACCAACGAAATCGTTTGGTTGACAGCCGATGAAGAAGATGAGTACATCGTCGCTCAGGCCAACTCTAAGTTGAACGAAAAAGGTGGCTTTGCTGAGCCGATCGTTATGGGACGTCATCGTGGTAACAACCAAGAGTTCCCATCTGATCAAGTCGACTACATGGACGTATCTCCAAAACAAGTAGTTGCCGTTGCGACAGCATGTATTCCTTTCTTGGAAAACGATGACTCCAACCGTGCCCTCATGGGTGCCAACATGCAGCGTCAGGCTGTGCCATTGATTGATCCAAAAGCCCCTTACGTGGGTACTGGTATGGAATACCAAGCAGCCCATGACTCAGGAGCTGCAGTCATTGCTCAACATGATGGTAAAGTTACTTATGCAGATGCAGACAAGGTAGAAGTTCGTCGGGAAGATGGAGCTCTTGATGTTTACCATATCCAAAAATTCCGTCGTTCAAACTCAGGTACGGCTTACAACCAACGTACCCTTGTAAAAGTTGGCGATGTCGTTGAAAAAGGCGACTTTATCGCTGACGGTCCATCGATGGAAAAAGGGGAAATGGCCCTTGGTCAAAACCCAATCGTCGCTTACATGACATGGGAAGGGTATAACTTCGAGGATGCCGTTATCATGAGCGAACGCTTGGTGAAAGAAGATGTCTACACATCTGTTCACTTGGAAGAATTCGAATCAGAAACACGCGATACCAAGTTAGGCCCTGAAGAAATTACCCGTGAAATTCCAAACGTTGGGGAAGATGCTCTTCGTGACTTGGATGAAACAGGTATTATCCGTATTGGTGCGGAAGTAAAAGAAGGCGATATCCTTGTCGGTAAGGTAACACCGAAGGGTGAAAAAGACCTTTCTGCTGAAGAACGTCTCCTTCACGCGATCTTTGGAGATAAATCTCGTGAAGTGCGTGATACTTCTCTTCGTGTGCCTCACGGTGGAGATGGAGTCGTTCGCGATGTTAAGATCTTTACACGTGCAAACGGAGATGAATTGCAATCGGGTGTCAACATGTTGGTTCGTGTTTACATCGCACAAAAACGCAAGATCCGCGTCGGAGATAAGATGGCCGGTCGTCACGGAAACAAAGGGGTTGTGTCTCGTATTGTTCCAGTTGAAGACATGCCTTACCTTCCAGACGGTACACCAGTTGATATCATGTTGAACCCTCTTGGGGTGCCATCACGTATGAATATCGGTCAGGTTATGGAACTTCACCTTGGTATGGCCGCTCGTAACTTGGGTATCCACATCGCAACACCAGTCTTTGACGGAGCAAGCTCAGAAGACCTCTGGGATACTGTAAAAGAAGCTGGTATGGATAGTGATGCCAAGACGATTCTTTACGATGGACGTACAGGTGAGCCATTTGACAACCGTGTCTCTGTCGGTGTCATGTACATGATCAAGCTCCACCACATGGTTGATGATAAACTCCATGCCCGTTCAGTCGGACCTTACTCAATGGTTACCCAACAACCACTCGGAGGGAAAGCTCAATTTGGTGGACAACGTTTCGGGGAAATGGAAGTGTGGGCCCTTGAGGCTTATGGTGCATCAAATGTCCTTCAAGAAATCTTGACCTACAAGTCAGATGATGTCAACGGACGTTTGAAAGCTTATGAAGCAATTACCAAAGGTAAACCAATTCCAAAACCAGGTGTACCAGAATCCTTCCGCGTTCTTGTCAAAGAATTGCAATCTCTTGGTCTTGACATGCGTGTCTTGGACGAAGATGATCAAGAAGTGGAACTTCGTGACCTCGATGAAGGGGAAGACGATGATGTGATTCATGTGGATGACCTTGAAAAAGCACGTGAAAAAGCAGCCAAGGAAGCAAAAGCAGCCTTTGATGCTGAAGAATCAGAAAAATAATCAGTAAAAATGATTGTCTTGTGAGAAACCAATGCTTCTGACAGGATGATTCGATAACAAGATACAGACACAAGGAGGTGGCAAGAAAGTTTTCTTTCTTTCTTTCTTTCCCCACCTAAGCTGTATCCAAATGAAACAAGTATGAAAACAAGGAAAGGTAAGAAATAGTGGTTGATGTAAATCGTTTTAAAAGTATGCAAATCACCCTAGCTTCTCCAAGCAAGGTCCGTTCATGGTCTTATGGAGAGGTCAAGAAACCTGAAACAATCAACTACCGTACATTGAAACCAGAACGTGAAGGTCTCTTTGATGAAGTCATCTTTGGACCTACAAAAGACTGGGAATGTGCGTGTGGGAAATACAAACGGATCCGTTACAAAGGGATCGTTTGTGACCGCTGTGGGGTTGAAGTAACACGTGCCAAGGTTCGTCGTGAACGTATGGGACACATCGAGTTGAAAGCGCCTGTATCACACATCTGGTACTTCAAAGGCATCCCTTCTCGTATGGGATTGACCTTGGATATGAGCCCTCGTGCCCTTGAAGAAGTCATTTACTTCGCAGCTTACGTGGTGATCGATCCAAAAGATACACCACTTGAGCACAAATCCATCATGACAGAACGTGAATACCGTGAACGCTTGCGTGAATACGGACCAGGTTCCTTTGTAGCTAAGATGGGTGCAGAAGCGATCCAAGACCTCTTGAAACAAGTGGATTTGGAAGCTGAAATTGCTCTCTTGAAAGAAGAATTGAAGACTGCAACTGGTCAAAAACGTGTGAAGGCTGTTCGTCGTTTGGATGTCTTGGATGCCTTCTACAAATCTGGTAACAAGCCAGAATGGATGGTTCTCAATATCCTTCCGGTTATTCCACCAGATCTTCGTCCGATGGTCCAATTGGATGGTGGCCGTTTTGCTGCCTCTGACTTGAACGACCTCTATCGTCGTGTGATTAACCGGAACAACCGTTTGGCACGTTTGCTTGAGTTGAATGCCCCTGGTATCATCGTGCAAAACGAAAAACGGATGCTCCAAGAAGCCGTTGATGCTTTGATCGATAACGGTCGTCGTGGTCGTCCGATCACAGGACCAGGTAGCCGTCCATTAAAATCATTGAGCCACATGCTCAAAGGGAAACAAGGACGCTTCCGTCAAAACTTGCTCGGTAAACGGGTCGACTTCTCAGGACGTTCTGTTATCGCCGTTGGTCCAACTCTTAAGATGTACCAATGTGGTGTACCACGTGAAATGGCGATCGAGCTCTTCAAACCATTTGTGATGCGTGAAATCGTTGCGCGTGATATCGTGCAAAACGTCAAAGCTGCAAAACGCTTGGTCGAACGTGGAGATGAACGCATCTGGGATATCCTAGAAGAAGTGATCAAAGAACACCCAGTTCTCTTGAACCGCGCACCGACCCTTCACCGTTTGGGGATCCAAGCTTTTGAACCTGTATTGATTGACGGGAAAGCTCTTCGCTTGCACCCACTTGTCTGTGAAGCCTACAATGCCGACTTTGACGGGGACCAAATGGCCATCCACGTACCGCTTTCAGAAGAAGCCCAAGCAGAAGCTCGTATCTTGATGTTGGCTGCTGAGCACATCTTGAATCCAAAAGACGGTAAACCAGTTGTTACCCCATCTCAGGATATGGTATTGGGGAACTACTACCTCACTATGGAAGAAGCTGGTCGTGAAGGCGAAGGCATGGTCTTTAAAGACCGTGATGAAGCGGTCATGGCCCTTCGCAATGGCTATGTTCACTTGCATACCCGTGTCGGAATTGCGACCGATAGCTTGAACAAACCATGGACAGAAGCGCAACAACACAAGATTCTCTTGACAACTGTTGGTAAGATTCTCTTTAACGATATCATGCCTGCAGAACTTCCATACCTTCAAGAGCCAAATAATGCCAACTTGACAGAAGGCGTTCCAGCTAAGTACTTCTTGGAGCCTGGTCAAGATGTCAAAGCAGCGATTGAAAAATTGGAATTAAACGTTCCATTCAAGAAGAAAAATCTTGGAAATATCATCGCAGAAATCTTCAAACGCTTCCGTACAACTGAAACGTCTGCTTTCTTGGACCGCTTGAAAGACTTGGGTTACCATCACTCAACCCTTGCTGGTTTGACAGTGGGGATTGCCGATATCCCGGTCGTTGAAGACAAGGCAGAAATCATTGAAGAATCTCACAAACGTGTGGAACAAATCACCAAACAATTCCGTCGTGGTTTGATCACAGATGACGAACGCTACAATGCCGTTACAGCTGAATGGCGTGCAGCCCGTGAAAAATTGGAAAAACGCTTGGTGGATAACCAAGATCCGAAGAACCCAATCGTTATGATGATGGACTCTGGAGCCCGTGGTAACATTTCAAACTTCTCGCAACTTGCCGGTATGCGTGGTTTGATGGCCGCTCCAAACGGACGGATCATGGAATTGCCAATCCTGTCAAACTTCCGCGAAGGTTTGTCAGTACTCGAAATGTTCTTCTCAACTCACGGTGCCCGTAAAGGGATGACCGATACGGCCTTGAAGACAGCCGACTCAGGTTACTTGACGCGTCGTTTGGTTGACGTGGCCCAAGACGTCATTATCCGTGAAGACGACTGTGGAACAGACCGTGGACTTGTGATCCGTGCCATTACTGATGGTAAGGAAATGATCGAGCCACTCGAAGAACGTTTGACTGGTCGTTATACCAAGAAATCTGTTAAACATCCTGAAACAGGTGAAGTCATCGTTGGTCCAGATACCTTAATTTCAGAAGACCTAGCACGTGAAATTGTCAAAGCTGGTGTGGAAGAAGTCACTATCCGCTCTGTCTTTACATGTAACACCCGCCATGGTGTCTGCCGTCACTGTTATGGTATCAACTTGGCGACTGGTGATGCGGTTGAAGTGGGTGAAGCAGTCGGAACTATCGCTGCCCAATCTATCGGGGAACCTGGTACACAGTTGACCATGCGTACCTTCCACACGGGTGGGGTTGCCTCAAATACCGATATCACTCAGGGTCTTCCTCGTGTCCAAGAAATTTTTGAAGCCCGCAATCCAAAAGGGGAAGCGGTCATCACTGAGGTCAAAGGGGAAGTCACAGCCATCGAAGAAGATGCTTCTACACGGACCAAGAAAGTCTTTGTTAGCGGAGCAACTGGTGAGGGCGAATACGTTGTCCCTTACACTGCCCGCATGAAAGTCGAAGTGGGAGATCAAGTTTCTCGTGGTGATGCTCTGACAGAAGGATCTATTCAACCAAAACGTCTCCTTGCCGTTCGTGATGTCTTGTCAGTTGAAACATACCTCCTTGCGGAAGTACAAAAAGTATACCGTAGCCAAGGGGTAGAAATCGGCGACAAACATATCGAGGTAATGGTGCGTCAAATGATCCGTAAAGTACGTGTCATGGATCCAGGAGATACAGACCTTCTCATGGGTACTCTGATGGACATTACAGACTTTACAGATGCCAATAAGGATGTCCTTATCTCTGGTGGAGTTCCTGCAACTGCTCGTCCAGTCCTTATGGGAATTACCAAAGCCTCTCTTGAAACCAACAGTTTCTTGTCAGCGGCTTCCTTCCAGGAAACAACTCGTGTCCTTACTGACGCAGCGATCCGTGGTAAGAAAGACCATCTCCTTGGACTTAAGGAAAATGTTATCATTGGTAAGATTATTCCTGCAGGTACAGGTATGGCTCGTTACCGTAACTTGGAACCACAAGCAGTCAATGAAGTTGAAATCATCGAAGAAGTGCCATTAACAGATGGAACAGTCGATGAAGTTCAAACAGCTGAAGTCGTAGAAAAATAAGAAAATAAGTCGGAACTACAAGTTCCGGCTTTTTTTGAAAAAATTATAAAAATTTATTATTTAAAAAATAATTGTATAATTATTGAATTGTTTTTTTACCAAAAATATTAGCCCGGTAGAACCCATGCTGTAAATACTTGCAATTAGTGATTAAATGGATATGTATTCTAAACGTCAAAATAATAAAATGACTAACTATTAGTAATTTCTTTATAAAACCAAAAATCGGTTTGACAATTAAAGTCATTGGGGGTAGAATGGAAAAAGATATACACAATTTAAAAAAATGTTGAATTACATGCATGTCAACGGGGGAAGTTTATGGGAAAATTGAAAATTATGGTTGTGTTTGGAACCCGACCGGAGGCCATCAAAATGGCCCCTTTGGTACTGGAGTTGCAAAAACAAAAGGAGGTTATTGAGACTATCACAGTGGTCACTGCCCAGCACCGTCAAATGCTGGACCAGGTCTTAGAAACCTTTAACATCGTACCTGATTACGATTTGGATATTATGGGGAGAAGCCAGACCTTATTGGACATTACTTCTAAAATCCTGAATCAATTAGATCCAGTTATCAAAAAAGAAAAGCCGGATATGGTGCTCGTCCATGGAGATACGACAACCACCTTTGCGGCGAGTCTGGTTGCCTTTTACAATCAAGTCCGCATTGGTCACGTCGAAGCTGGTTTGAGAACCTTTGATAAATATTCTCCATATCCAGAAGAGATGAACCGTCAAATGACGGATGATTTAGCGGATCTGTATTTTGCGCCGACGGGCGAAAGTAAGGCCAATCTCTTAAAAGAAAATCATCCGGAATCCTCTATTGTGGTGACAGGAAATACTGCCATTGATGCGCTGAAACTCACGGTTCAAGAGGACTATCACCACGAAGTGTTAGATCAATTAGATCCAGCTAAAAAAGTCATACTGGTCACCATGCATCGAAGAGAAAATCAAGGCCAACCCATGCGAGCGGTCTTTGGGGCTCTGAGAGAAATGGTGGATCAAGAACCGACTATTGAAGTGGTTTACCCAGTGCATCTTAGTCCAGCGGTCCAAGAGGCGGCAAACGATCTATTAGGAGATCATGATCGGATCCACCTCATTGAGCCTCTAGATGTGCTGGATTTCCACAACTTAGCTTCGAGAAGTTACTTTATCATGTCGGATTCAGGTGGGGTGCAAGAGGAGGCACCATCATTAGGAAAACCGGTATTGGTATTGCGCGATACAACGGAACGCCCAGAAGGGGTCAAAGCGGGGACTTTGAAATTAGTTGGTACGGATCCTACCGTCGTCAAATCCACGATGACAGAGCTCTTAACCAACGAAAGCCTGTATCTTCAAATGGCAAATGCCCGAAATCCTTATGGGGATGGAAAAGCTTCTGAGCGAATCGTACAAGCCATTAAACATTACTTTGGCCAGGGAGAGGCTGCCGAAGAATTTCATGAGGGAGAGAAAGAATAAATGAAAAAAACGTAAAAGTTAAGTAGATGGTTGCTGATTTTGATTGTTTTCGAAGTACTTCTTTTACTTTACTGCTTGTTTTTTGCAAGAGAGATTCTGATTGAAGAAGGATTATTCTTTGTTTTAGGATTATTTTCTGCTATTGTTTTATCGGATTTATTGTTGACATGGACCATCCTGTTGTCATTTGCCCTTGGGATTGTCTTTTTGGTGGCGGGTGTTGCCTATATCCCATTTCATCAAGCCTTGCTCTTGCTCTTTAGTTTTCCGATCTTGATTGGAATCTTGACCCGAATTCGCTATCACCTCTTTAAAGAGATTGCAAAAGTGAAGGATCAAGAGGCAGAAGCTTACGCAGATTACCGCAACCGCATTGCTTCTTATGGCGGACAAACCAATGATACGATTCAGGCCTTACTCATTCACTGGTCGCACGAGGAATTGTTCTTCCAATTGCAACCGAGAGAGTACAATCGGACCTTGAACCAAATCAACTATTTGTTAACGCATCATCTGAAGCCAAATGAAAGCTTGTATTATGTATCAGACGGTAATTTCTTGATTTTATCTTCTGATAGCGAGCGGGATCTGAAGAGCGATTATATGACGGTCTTAAAACCACAGTTGGAAGGACTGGTGTTCCAAGGAGAAGATGGGGTTCAGGGCATCCAATTTCAGTCAGGATTTCTTGTAGTGGATCAATCCAATCGAACCAAATACCATCGCTATAAAGAAATGATTCGTTACTTAAAACGTCAACTTGAAACAGATATTATTGTGGAATATTAGGAGGAAAACATGTCTCTTACAAATATATTTTTTAATATAGCTGTAGGCATCAGTGTATTTTTTGCCTTGTGCTTTATTGTATTATTTGTAGCTTATACGGTGATTTACCGCCGTGTCAATAAAAACTTTAAGGCGGTGGACCATGATTAGTCAAATTGTGATGATTATTGCCTTGATTTCGATTTGGTTGTCCTTAGCCTGGGGCTTAGTAATCCTCTTTTCAGCCGTTCATTTTTGGTTTAAACACAGTGATTTTCGTGTTAATACGGATCCGCTTCCTTATTATCCAAAAGTGACGATCGTTGTACCCGCCCATAATGAGGATGTGGTCATTGCACAAACAGCCAAAGCGATCCTTGATATGAACTACCCACATGATCGTGTTGAATTACTGCTCTTTGCGGATAATTGTTCCGATCGCACCTATGAGGAGTGTTTGGCGGTTAAAGCATTGCCAGAGTATGCAGGACGTGATTTGACCATTATCAATCGAAGTGGGACAGGTGGGAAAGCCGGTGTGCTAAATGACGCTTTGGCGATGGCGACTGGAGACTACATCTGTGTCTATGATGCAGATGCCATGCCTGAAAAGAATGCTCTTTATTTCCTTGTGAAAGAAGTGCTCAAAGATCCAGAACGTCATGTGGCTTCTTTCGGCCGCAATAAAACGCGGAATGCCAATCAAAACTTCTTGACCCGCTGTATCAACCAAGAGATTGTCGTCACCCAACGGGTCCACCATGTGGGCATGTGGCATCTCTTTAAGATTGGACGTATTCCAGGAACTAACTTCATTATTCAAACCGAATTTGTCAAGAGTATCGGAGGATGGAAAAACGGTGCCTTGACTGAGGATACGGATATTTCCTTCAAGATTATGCAAAGTGGGAAGTTGATTGCGCTAGCCTATAATTCAGAAGCCTTCCAACAAGAGCCAGAGACTCTGAAGAGTTACTATATGCAACGGAAACGTTGGGCCAAAGGGAATTATGAAGTGGTTCTTTCCAACTTCAAGCATTTATTTGGTAAGGGAAATTGGCGCGTGAAGTTAGAAGTGACCAACTATTCCTGTGTCTTCTTCTGGTTTAACGCGGCCATCGTCTTATCGGACTTGATCTTTTTTGCCAATATTCTGGCCATGTGTATCCATACAGTGGTGCCAGGTGTGCAAATTCCATTTGCCTTTGATTCTGAAAATATCTACATTGCGCAATTGATGCTCTTCAATTGGGTCTTGATGATTGGACTTTATCTGCTTCAGATTAATGTGGCTCTTGCCTCACAATTTGGTCAAGCCACTACCAAGCAAATTTGGTTGGCCTTGGCTGCCTATTTCACCTATTCTCAACTGTTTATCATTGTGTCGATTGATGCCATCTCTTCGATTGTGATGGATAAACTATTGCACCGGAAAGAAACCAAATGGGTTAAAACAAAACGATTCACAGGATAGGAGAGATTATGAATACGAAAAAGATGAGATATGTATGGTTTCTAGTCATCCTTTGCATTTTCTGTTTGACCTTGTTTTTAGCGAGAACGAGAAGTAAAGTGGAGATGCGAAATCGAATTTATCGTCAGTGGAATGAGCATTTTGTTGTTTCAAAAGGGAAAGAATCCTATGTTCGAACCACCAATGATAGCAATCAAACGGTAGTGTTATCCGAGGCGCAAAGTTATGGAATGCTTATTACTGTTGCGGCTGCTGAAAAAGGACAAGCCCAACAAGCAGACTTTGACCGACTCTATCACTATTATCTAAATCATCGCTTGGAAGGTACCCAATTGATGTCTTGGAAACAAACCATCAGCAATGGGAAAGCAAAGGATGAGGATCATAACGCCACAGATGGTGATCTCTACATCGCCTATGCTCTTCTAAAAGCCGCTCAGCAATGGCCAAAGCAAGCCAAAGACTACCAGGCTCAAGCCAAAGCGATTTTAGAAGATATTCTCGCACACAACTACAATGAAGAAACTGGTGTGTTAACGGTGGGGAATTGGGCTAATCAGGACTCGGAGTTTTATTATTTGATGCGGACATCTGATACATTGCCAGCGCAATTCCAGATCTTTTATGAAGTGACGAAAGATTCGAAGTGGTTGGATATCAAAGAAAAGATGTTGCAGCAACTCCAAACGATCAGCTCCCAAACCAAAACAGGTTTACTACCTGATTTCATCTGGGTAGATGAGCAAGGAACGCGCGTAGCGGATCCAAAGACGATTGAATCCAAGTATGATGGTGCCTACTCGTATAACGCTTGTCGCCTTCCATACAACCTTGTTCAAAGTAAGGATAAAACCAGTCAAAAATTGGTGAAAAAGATGCTTAACTTTTTCAAGAGTCAAAGAAACCTGTATGCAGGTTATGATTTGAAAGGGAAGGCCCTGAACAATCATCAGGCAGCAAGCTTTTTGGCACCGATTGTCTATGCCTCTGAACATGAAAAAGGCTATTTGAAGTTGGTTCAACAGAACAAGTATATCTTTACACAAGATCTACCTCTGAACAACTATTACGATGCAACCATGACAACCATGATTGCACTTGAATTGTTCTAAATACTTGAGAAAAGAGAGTTCCCCAAGATGGCTCGCCATTTTGTTGGGACTCTCTTCTTTTGATTCTCGAAAAAAGGACCCAATAGCAATTAGGCAGTCTATTTTTGAAAAACAATGGTGAAAATCACCTGAAAACTACCTGAAAAATCATGCTCTGAGCAGAAAACTTTTATTCTCAAAGGATTTTCTATATAATAGAGGATACAAAGGATGGAAGAGTTTATGTATCGAGTGATTGAAATGTACGGGGACTGTGAACCCTGGTGGTTTTTAGAAGGTTGGGAAGAAGATATCGTGAGTAGTCGGAAGTTTGAAGACTATTACCAGGCTTTGAAATACTACAAGCAGAAGTGGTTGGAGTTAAATGAGCACTTTCCAAGTTATAAGAGTCGGAGTGATCTCATGACGATCTTTTGGGATACCAAGGAGCAAGAGTGGTGTGAGGACTGCAGTGAAGATGTGCAGCTTTTCCATTCGATTGTCCTCCTAGAAGACGAGCACAAGATCCCTAAAAGCAAGCTCCGTCCAGGTTACGAAAAGGAAAGAGGCAGTCGCAAGCACCGTTCTTGTCAATATACACTCGATTCAAAAAAGGGGACAACCCTGTCATAAGAGACATTCGGAAGATTTTTTAGAGCGATCTAGAAAGTCTTCTTTTTTTGTCTTCTTTTTCGAATAGTATAAGTGAGAGGAGGAACTATGGTTCAAGAAATTGCAAAAAAATTGATCCGCATGGGGAAAAAGGAAGAAGCTCAGGATCTTTACTTCATTCCTCGGAAGGAGGAGTACCAGGTTTTTATGAGGGTGGGAGATGAGAGACGCTTTGTGCAGTCCTTCCCTTTTGAGGAGATGACGGCTATTATCAGCCACTTTAAGTTCGTGGCAGGGATGAATGTGGGAGAAAAAAGGCGCAGCCAGCTAGGATCGTGTGATTACCCTTTGGAGGATGGAGTAGTCTCGATCCGCTTGTCGACTGTGGGGGATTATCGTGGTTATGAAAGCTTGGTTATTCGGCTCTTGCATGATGAGGAACGCGAATTACGGTTTTGGTTTGATCAATTGCCAGACTTGAAGAAGAAATTGGCTGGTCGTGGGCTTTATCTTTTTGCGGGTCCTGTTGGTTCGGGAAAGACTACTCTCATGCATGCTTTGGCGCAAGAGCGCTTTGCGGACCAGCAAGTCATGTCTATTGAAGATCCTGTCGAGATCAAGCAGGATAATATGCTTCAGCTTCAGCTGAATGACCAGATCGGCATGACCTATGACAACCTGATCAAACTCTCCTTACGCCATCGGCCGGACCTTCTCATTATTGGAGAGATCCGAGATAAGGAAACAGCTCGTGCAGTCGTACGAGCTAGTTTGACAGGGGTCACCGTCTTCTCTACGATTCATGCCAAGAGCGTTCGAGGTGTTTATGAGCGCCTTTTAGAGCTTGGAGTGAGTGAGGAAGAGCTCAAGATTGTTTTACAAGGTATTTGCTACCAACGATTAATTGCAGGAGGAGGTGTGGTCGATTTTGCGACGGAAAACTACCAAGAGCACTCAGCCAGCCGCTGGAACCAACAAATGGATCTCTTGGCTCAATCGGGATATATCCAGCTGGCTCAGGCCCAAGCCGAAAAAATTATCTACCGCTAAACAAAAGCAAATCATTGAATTGTTTTTGAATCTTTATTCGAGTGGTTTTCATCTGTCTGAGATTGTCGATTTTCTGGATCGCTCTCACCTAGTGGAGAGTCGTTTGGTTTCCCAGATGCGAGAGGACCTTTCTCGGGGGCGGAGTTTTTCAGAGATGATGGCAGGGATCGGTTTTTCAGATGCGGTGACGACACAGCTGTCTCTCGCTGAGCTTCATGGTAATCTTGCATTGAGCTTGGAGAAAATCAGTGCTTACTTAGAAAACATGCGCAAGGTCAAGAAAAAGCTGATTGAGGTGAGCACCTATCCTCTTATCTTACTTGGATTTTTAGTTTTGATTATGCTTGGCTTGCGTAATTATTTGCTCCCTCAAATGGATGCTCAAAATATTGGGACGCAATTGATCAGTTCCTTCCCCCAACTCTTTTTGGCCTTAGGAGCGGGACTGGTGACCTTCTTCTTACTCGGCTTTCTCTATTATCGAAAGTCAGGCAAGATCAAGGTTTTTAGAAGTTTGTCTCATTTGCCTTTCGGAAAAGGCATGATTCAAGCTTATTTGACAGCCTATTATGCTAGAGAATGGGCCAATCTGATTGGGCAAGGATTGGAGTTGTCTCAGATTTTTTCCATGATGCAGGAGCAAAAATCCCAGCTTTTTCAGGAAATTGGAAGGGACTTAGCTCTTTCTTTAGACCGTGGCCAGTCCTTTTCAGAGACGGTCAGGGGGTATCCTTTTTTCAAAAAAGAATTGCCCCTTATGATTGAATATGGTGAAGTCAAATCAAAGCTCGG
Organism: Streptococcus sp. HMSC072G04; assembly: GCF_001813295.1. GTDB lineage: Bacteria > Bacillota > Bacilli > Lactobacillales > Streptococcaceae > Streptococcus. The sequence continues at coordinate 129,127 of NZ_KV812027.1, read as the reverse complement.
AAGTGAACTAGAGATCTATGCTGAAAAAACATGGGAAGATTTCTTTCGTCGGGTTCACAAGGCCATGAATGTGATACAACCCTTGGTGTTTGTCTTTGTAGCTCTTGTGATTGTCTTACTCTATGCAGCCATGTTGCTGCCGATTTATCAAAATATGGAGGTTCATTTATGAAAACATTAAAAACCTATAAGGTTAAAGCCTTTACACTTATTGAAATGTTGGTGGTCTTATTGATCATCAGTGTGCTCTTATTGCTCTTTGTGCCGAATTTGACCAAGCAAAAAGACTCCGTGAAAGAGACAGGAAATGCAGCGGTTGTGAAGGTGGTCGAAAGCCAGGCTGAATTGTACGAGCTCAATCATACCAATGACCAAGCCACTCTAGCAAAGCTGATTGCGGATGGAAATATTACCAACAAACAAGCAGAATCTTATCGTGCCTATTATGCGAAAAATAGTGGAGAAACTCGTGCGGTTGCAGATTAAGGCCTTCACCTTGGTGGAGACCCTTCTGACCTTGATGATCGTCAGTTTTATCTATCTGGGCTTATCGGGATCGATCAGGACGAGCTTTCAGCAGGTGGAAGAAAAAGTATTTTTTGCAGAGTTTGAACACCTCTATCAAGAAAGCCAAAAGATAGCCTTGGCAAGGCAAACGGAATTGGATGTTGAAGTGACTGCAAGGAAGATTCAAACGCCCTACCAGACGGTGGATATTCCTGATTCTGTCACGCTGCAAGATCCCAAAACTATTCGCTTGGACCGAGCAGGTGGCAATTCATCCCTGGCTAATGTTCACTTTCAGACACAGAGAGGAGTGGTGACCTATCAGCTTTCGCTTGGAAATGGAAAAATTAAAAAGAGCATCCGTTCCCGCTAGTATTCTCATAGAATCCCTAGTAGCTTTGAGTTTATTTGCCATGATTACGACCCTATTATTAGGGGAGATCCGGCGTTCGCGCAAGGAGCGACTAGCGGATTTCAATGAGGTAGAGGTCTTATCTGTCGCCCAAATGGCGCTTCAGACAGGGCAAAATCATCTGGAGGCTAATGGCATTCAGGTTCATGTTGACAAAGATGCCGATCAAATTACGGTCTATCATCAAGGAAAGGTGGTACTGCATGTGGAATAAAGGAAGGGTTAAGGCCTTTACCTTGCTCGAAGCCTTGGTCGCTCTCTTAGTGCTCAGCGGAGGTGTGTTAGTTTTTCAAGGTTTGACCAAACTCCTGCATGCTGAATTGGACTACCAAGCGCATCAAAAGCAGGAAGAATGGATCTTATTTCAGCAACAAATGCAGGTGGAATTGGACCGGAGTCATTTTGAAAAAGTGGAGAACAACCATATCTACTTGATTCAGGATCAAAAACCAATTGCGATTGGCCAGTCTAAAGGAGATGATATTCGAAAAACAGATGCTAAGGGCAGGGGCTATCAGCCTATGATTTCAGGAGTTCACTCTAGTCAGATTTGGCAGGAGGGAGAGTTGATTCATCTGCGTTTGAATTTTGAAGAAGGTCTAGAAAGGGAGTATGTCTACCATGTGGTACCAGCGATGCAAAATGAAAAAAGTTAAGGCTGGTGTCTTGCTCTACGCCCTTTTGATGGCAGCGATTTTTAGTCTCTTGCTTCAGTTTTATCTCCACCGTCAGGTCGCGGGAAAACGGATCTTAAAGACAAGTCAAGATCGACTTCGGGCCTATGCTTTGGTACAATTGGCTCTTGAAAAAGGAAAGGGTGATGAGAAGGCATCAGAGATTCACTTAAAGTCTGGAGTTGTTCAGCTACAGCAGGATTCTGGTTTTCTTCATGCCCAGGCTAAGATGGATGGAGAAAGCTATGAGTTTGTTCTTCCTGTAAGGGAAGAAAAAGAAAGTAGAAAGAGCAAAAAAGAAAAGAAGAAGACACAGAAAGATAAAGAGCAGATAGGGAGCGAAAAGCCTTCTGAAGAGACGCCAAAAGAGACGAAGGAGCCATCAGAAAATAGCGAAAAAGACTAATTTTTGGTATGATAGGGTGCGGAGGAAATCATGAATTTCGAAAAAATTGAACAAGCCTATACCTATCTATTGGAAAACATTCAAAGTATTCAAAATGAATTGTCGACTAACTTTTATGACGCCTTGATTGAGCAAAATGTCATGTATTTAGAGGGCAAGACAGATCTAGACATTGTCAAAAATAATAGCCAAAAATTAAAAGAACTAGGTTTAAGTAAGGAAGAATGGCGCAGAGCCTACCAGTTCCTTTTTATGAAAGCTGCTCAAACAGAGCCTTTGCAAGCAAATCACCAGTTCACCCCAGATGCGATTGGTTTTATCATTACATTTTTGATCGATCAGTTGGCTAAAAGTGACCAACTGGATGTCTTAGAAGTGGGAAGTGGAACCGGAAATCTCGCTGAGACCATTGTCAACAATAGCCGTCTCAAGATTGATTACTTAGGATTGGAAGTGGACGATCTCTTGATTGACCTATCTGCTAGTATCGCAGATGTGATGGAGTCTAGTGTTGTCTTTGCGCAAGGAGACGCGGTTCGTCCACAAGTTTTGAAAGAAAGTGACTTGATTGTTAGCGATTTACCAATTGGTTATTATCCAGATGATGCGATTGCACAGCGCTATCAGGTAGCGAGCTCCGAAGGGCATACTTATGCCCATCACCTTATGATGGAACAGGCACTGAAATACTTGAAACCTCAAGGAGTGGCTATCTTTTTAGCTCCCAACAACCTCTTGACGAGTCCTCAGAGTGATCTTTTAAAAGCTTGGTTGAAAGACAAGGCTCAAATCCTGGCCATGCTGACCTTGCCAGAGTCTCTTTTTTCAAATCCAGCCTATGCTAAGACGATTTTCGTCCTACGAAAACAAGAAGAAGAGTCTGTTCAGCCCTTTGTCTATCCGTTTACCGATCTCCAGGATCAAGACCAGGTGGTTCACTTTATGGAAAGTTTCCAAAACTGGTTAAAGGATAGTGAAATTTGATCAAAGATCTGATATAATAGAGGAAGTGAAAACGCTTAATGAGGTGAATATATGTCGAAAACAATTTCTATTAATGCAGGAAGCTCTAGTTTGAAATGGCAATTGTACCAAATGCCAGAGGAAACTGTTCTTGCAAAAGGGTTGATTGAACGGATCGGTTTGAAAGATTCTATTTCAACTGTTAAATTTGATGGACGTTCAGAAAAACAAGTATTAGATATCCAGGACCATACACAAGCTGTAAAAATTTTGTTGGATGATTTGATTCGCTTTGATATTATCAAATCCTACGATGAGATTAAAGGCGTGGGCCACCGCGTCGTTGCTGGTGGAGAATACTTCAAGGATTCTGCCTTGGTAGATGACGAAGTCCTTCGAAAAGTAGAAGAATTGTCTTTGTTAGCACCTCTTCATAATCCTGCAAATGCAGCTGGAATTCGTGCCTTTAGAGAGATTTGTCCAAATATTACCAGTGTTGTGGTATTTGATACTTCTTTCCATACAACCATGCCGGAAAAAGCTTATCGTTACCCTCTTCCAACTAAATATTACACAGAAAATAAGGTCCGTAAGTACGGCGCTCATGGAACCAGTCATCAGTATGTAGCTGGTGAAGCTGCTAAACTTCTTGGAAAACCATTAGAAGAATTGAAATTGATCACCTGCCACGTTGGAAATGGTGTATCTGTTACAGCGGTTGACAAGGGAATCTCTGTCGATACCTCAATGGGCTTCACACCTCTAGGTGGTGTCATGATGGGAACCCGTACAGGGGATCTCGATCCAGCGATTATTCCATACTTGATGGAACATACAGAGGATTTCAATAAACCTGAAGATATTAGCCACATCCTCAATCGTGAATCCGGTCTTCTGGGTGTTTCTGGATCTTCTAGTGACATGCGGGATATTCATACAGCGATGCATAATGGAGACGAAAAAGCCAAATTGGCTTACGATATCTTTATCGATCGTTTGCAAAAATACATCGGTCAATACTTGGCTGTCTTGAATGGTGCAGATGCCATCATCTTTACAGCAGGAATCGGTGAAAATGCAGTAAACGTTCGTTCTTCTATTATCAATGGAATCAGCTGGTTTGGCTGCAAGGTCGACCCTGAAAAGAACGTCTTTGGAGTTGTCGGAGATATTTCCACAGATGATTCCCGTGTGAAGGTATTGGTGATTCCAACTGATGAAGAGTTGGTGATTGCGCGTGACGTTGAACGTTTCAAAAATCAGTAAACTGAAATAAAGTGAGAAGGTTGGAGGCGAAAGCCCCAGTCTTCTTATTTTATACAAGAAAGAGGTTGTCCATTGAAAAATATACAGTCTTTTATTCGAGAGCACCCATTATGTCAGAATGCCCTCTGGCTCCTTCTTTTTGTGCCCTTATTCTTTCTCTCACAATTCCCCCTCATCACCATGGTTTATTCCCTTCAAGAAGGAGTAGATGCAAGGTGGGTCACTATCCTCACTCTCTTGGTAACAGTGGCGGTGCTCTTTGTTTTTTATAAGGTCATCAAGATGAGTCCTCTGGAGAACTTAGATGTTCGGGTCATAACCTGGCCGGCTCTGGGGAGAAATTTTCTTTTTCTTCTCTTGTTGATGGCTAATAACCTGCTCGCCTATCCCTTGTTGAAACAAGAGGCAGGTGGTACGACGGCAAACCAAGCGGCTCTGAATGAACTGCAATCTCATGCTCCTTTTCTTGCTATGGGCATGGTCGTGATCCTTGTTGCTCCGATTCTAGAAGAGCTGCTCTGTCGGGCCATCATCCCTCGTTTGATCTTTCGAGGAGCAGAACCGATCGGTTACTTAGTCGGTGCTCTCTTTTTTACTTATTTGCATGGACCGAGCGCCTTGGGGGAATGGGTAGCCTACGGAGGTATGTCTTTGATCTTAACTTGGGTGGCTTATCGCTACCAGCGGATCGAGTACAGTATTTGCCTCCATATGACCTTGAATGCGCTAGCTTATTATTATCCTGCTGTATTCCTCCTTTGTTTATTGCCGGTATCGAGAGTTTTCTTCCATGATAAATTATGATAAAATGGTAGGTACCAATGAGTTTTGATGCAGAACCATCCTACAGAAGGTCAGATAAAATCAGAAATCCGTATGGAGAGTAGACTCAGAGGTTTAGAACAATTGTTCTAGCCTCTTTTGTTCGCAATCATGCTGTAGGAAGGGAATCAAAGGAGAACGAAAATGATTGATAATAAATGGCTGAGTGGCCAAGGGACCCTTCTTTGTGGGATCTTAAATGTCACTCCGGATTCATTTTCTGATGGCGGTAAGTATACGAGTGTGGATGCAGCCTTGCAGCAGGCGAGAAAACTGATCCAAGAAGGAGCTCAGATCCTCGATATTGGAGGAGAATCAACCAGACCAGGTAGTCATTATGTAGAGATCCAAGAAGAGATTGACCGCGTGGTTCCAGTGATTAAAGCCATTCGGAAAGAAAGTGATGTCTTGATCTCAGTGGATACCTGGAAGTCCCAGGTGGCGGCGGCGGCGCTCGAAGCTGGGGCTGATATTGTCAACGATATTACAGGTTTTCTTGGAGATCCTAAGATGGCTGCTGTCGTCGCGGAGCATGAAGCGAGCGCAGTTCTCATGTTTAATCCAGTGATGGCAAGACCGCATCATCCAAGTTCCACTATCTTTCCAAGTTTTGGTTTCGAACCAGTCTTTTCAGAGCAAGAGCTTCAACAGATGGCTCAAGAACCGATTCAAGACTTGATGTGGACCTTCTTTGACCGCTCGCTTGCGGTAGCGAAAGCAGCTGGTGTCCAGACGGATCGTATTATGTTGGATCCTGGGATCGGTTTTGGTTTGACCAAGCGAGAGAACTTACTCTTATTACAAGAACTTGGGACGATTCACCAAAAGGGGTATCCGATCTTTCTAGGGGTCTCCCGCAAACGCTTTGTGGTCAACATTATTGAGGAAGCTGGATTTGAGACAGATCCTGCAACGGAGACTGGTTTTTGGAATCGGGACCTGGCTTCGAGCCATTTGACCAGTATTGCAGCCAGTCAAGGAGTCGAAGTGGTGCGGGTGCATGATATTCCCCTTCACAAGATGGCAGCCAGTCTGGGGCAAGCCATTTTCCAAGCCCAAGAGGCAGCAGATACCAATTTAAAACAATACAAGTAAATGAAGACAAAAGAACATCAGTTGGATCTTCGTTGGCTAGAAGCCTATCGTTCCCAAGATCCACATTTCGGCTTGGAGCGCATGGAAGCTCTCTTGGCTTTGAGAGGAAATCCTCACCTAGACTGTCGGGTTATTCATGTTGCGGGGACCAATGGCAAAGGCTCTACCATTGCTACCTTGTCCCAACTCTTGAGGCAGGCAGGTTTACGCGTTGGAGTCTTTACCTCTCCTTATCTGATCCATTACAATGACCAAATCACCATTAATGGCGAAGCCATTTCAGATCAAGACCTGCAAACCTACCTGGATAGTTACCAGCAGCTCCTGCAAGCTGAACAATCAAAGGCCGTCTTTCAAGGGTTGACTGAATTTGAAGTGATGACGGCCATCGCCTATGATTATTTTGCTCACGAGGAGCTGGATTATGTGATCATGGAAGTCGGTATGGGGGGACGACTAGACAGTACTAATGTCTGTCAGCCCGTTCTGACCGCGATCACTTCGATTGGCTTGGATCATGTTGCCCTTCTTGGGCCAGATCTGGCTTCCATTGCCCGTGAAAAGGCAGGCATCATTAAGCCAGGAATTCCTCTGGTTCTAGGGAAATTAGAAGCAGAAGCCAGCCAAGTCATTGAAGGTATTGCGATTCAGAAGCAGGCACCGATAACAGCCTATGACAGAGATTACCAAGTTGAGCTAGAAGCCTCTTGTCTATCAGGCCAATCATTTTCTTATCACAGTTCTAAAAGAGAAAAAGCCTCTTATCAAGTAGCGCTCTTAGGTCATCACCAGGCCAGAAATGCAGCTCTTGCGATCAGTATCTGTGATGTACTTTTTGAAAGAGAAGGGCGTGAACTCTTGTCAAGAGAGTTAGTGGATGAGGCCTTGCATCAAGTCGTCTGGCCTGGCCGGATGGAAGTGGTCTCGCAAAATCCCATGATCTTGCTAGATGGGGCCCATAACCCCCACGCCGTTGCGCCTTTAATCGCAAGTCTTCGGGAACTGTTCCCAGGCCAAAAAAAGACCATTCTTTTTACCTGCATCCGGACCAAAGCCTTAGAAGAGATGCTCATTCAGTGGCAGGAACTAGAAAATAGTCGCTTGATCCTCACGACTTTTGAAGATCCAAGAGCCTATTCTCAAGAAGAGATAAGAGCTGCTGCGAAAAACCATCAGCTTGAGGAAGTCAATTGGCAAGAGTTTCTACAAAACTGGCAAGCAAAAGGCGATGAGCTCCTCATTGTAACGGGGTCGCTCTACTTCCTTAGCCAGATACGACCTTATTTATTAAAAAACAGAAAAATCCAACTAGGAGATGATATGGATACAAAGAAAATTGAAGAAGCAGTGAAAATGATCATCGAGGCAGTCGGTGAAGACGAGAACCGTGAGGGACTTCAGGAAACGCCAACCCGCATTGCCAAGATGTATCAAGAAATCTTTGCAGGACTAGGGCAGACAGCAGAAGAGCACCTGTCTAAATCATTTGAAATCATTGATAACAATATGGTGGTCGAGAAGGATATCTTCTTCCATTCCATGTGTGAGCATCACTTTTTACCATTTTATGGAAAAGTGCACATTGCCTATATTCCAAATGGCCGTGTGGCTGGGCTTTCAAAACTGGCTCGTACGGTCGAGGTTTATGCTAAAAAACCACAGATTCAGGAACGTTTGACGGTAGAAATCGCAGATGCCTTGATGGAATATCTTGGAGCGCAAGGAGCACTTGTCTGGGTAGAAGCAGAGCATATGTGTATGAATATGCGTGGTGTCCGTAAACCTGGGACCGCTACAGTGACAACTGCTGCGCGTGGACTGCTTGCGACAGATAAAGACTTAAAAAATGAAGCCTATAAACTCATGGGCCACTAATGGCTGGCTATAAGAGGTGAACAGAGTGGATCAATTACGGATCAAGGACTTAGAGGTATACGCCTATCACGGTGTTTTTCCAGCAGAAAAAGAATTAGGACAACGCTTTGTCCTAGACCTATGGGTAGATTATGAGATGACCCGTGCTGCTCGTACAGGTGATTTGGAAGCTTCGATCCATTATGGGATCTTGGCGGAACAGTTGACCGAGTGGATGCAGGCAGAAAAAATCGATCTGATTGAAACGGTGGCCTTTCAATTGGTTCAAAAGATTTTCGAAAGCTATTCCTTTGTAGAAAAAGTTCGTCTGGAGTTGAAAAAACCTTGGGCTCCTGTTCCCTTGCCACTCGAGACTTGTTCGGTGACAATCGAACGGGAGAAAAAACGGGCCTTTATTGGGCTTGGCACCAATATGGGAGATAAACAACTGCAACTAGAGACGGCGCTAGAAAAACTCAAGGATCGAGGCATTCGCCTTCTCCAGACATCCACAAGGATTGAAACAGAACCTTGGGGAGGAGTGGAGCAGGACACCTTTTTGAATCAGGTGGCAGAGGTTGAAACCTGGATGACCCCAGAGGATTTATTAGAGACCTTACTGGCCATTGAGCAGGAAATGGGGCGTGTCCGTGAGGTCAAGTGGGGGCCACGTGTGATCGATCTAGATCTGCTCTATATGGAGGACACCATTTGTTACAGTCCAAACTTGATCTTGCCACATCCTTATGTGGCAGAACGTGCCTTTGTCCTAGAGTCTTTGAATGAAATTGCTCCTCATTTTGTGGACCCTGTTCAAAGAAAGCCCATTCGCCAATTATGGGAGGCTGTCAAATAGTTTCTCTTCTTTGCATCATAATAAAAAACAATCCTTGTTCGAGGGATTGTTGAGATTGAAGACAAAGTCTTATTAAAAAACTTTCCTTAGGTGAGTACGGACGTCAGCGACCTTCGTAGAAGTTCCATGACTAATTATTGAGCCTAAGGTCTCAATAATTCCGAGTGCCTGAAACTGTATTGTTTCAGGCACTTTTCTCACAGTGGAAAGTTTCAGAATATGATTGAATAACTATAACGAGTATAATTTTTAAAGAATTGATTAGATTTTATTAAAGATTCGTTTATCTACGCTCTCAACAATCCCTCGAACAGGGATTGTCTCAGTTTATTTACGATACAAGCGATCGTATTGGTAGACGGGATCCATGGTGACGTTGATACCGAGCTTGCGAAGGACATTCTTGTCTTCGTCTGTCAGCATCACGGTTGAGTGGGCTTCGCTACCTTTCAACTTGCCTAATTCTTGCATAGCAAGCTTAGCATCTTCGTTGCTCATGGCTGTAATGGCAAGGGCGATGAGGATTTCGTTTGAGTGAAGACGAGGGTTACGGCTACCCAAATGATTGATCTTCAAGCCTTGGATAGGTTGGACGTATTCTGGCTCGATTAATTTGGTTTCTTTATCAATATGCGCCAATTTCTTAATCGCATTGATTAAGAGGGCTGCGGTTGGGCCAAATAGATCAGAGGTTTTTCCGGTCACCATCTCGCCGTTTGGTAATTCAAGGGCCAAGGCTGGCTCGCCTGTTTCTTCTTCTTTCTGACGAGCAAGCACGGTCACTTTCCGGTCATTTGGAGTAATGCCCAAATCATTCATCAAGAGCTCGATCTTCTTGACAGCTCCTTCACCGACACGCTCTGCTTTGACATCCAAGATGGTTTGGTAATAGCGACGGATGATTTCTTGTTGGGAAGCTTCAATCGCAGCGTCATTGTCCACAATGGCAAGGCCAACCATGTTGACGCCCATGTCTGTTGGAGAAGCGTAAGGAGAGGTTCCTAAGATGCGTTCCAACATGCGCTTCAAGACAGGGAAGATTTCGATATCGCGGTTGTAATTGACCGTTGTTTCCCCGTAGGTTTGGAGGTGGAAAGGATCGATCATATTGACATCGTCTAGATCTGCAGTCGCTGCTTCATAAGCCAAGTTAACTGGGTGGTGCAAAGGAAGATTCCATACTGGGAAGGTTTCAAACTTAGCATAACCGGATTTGATCCCATTTAATTGGTCATGGTACATATTGGACATACACGTTGCCAGCTTACCTGAACCAGGGCCAGGAGCCGTCACAACGACCAAATTGCGGCTAGTTTTGATGTAGTCATTCTTCCCCATCCCTTCAGGAGAGATGATGTGGTCCATGTCGGTCGGATAGCCCTTGATCGGATAGTGGAGATAAGAGGCGATCCCGCTCTTGTCCAGTTGTTTGCGAAAGGCATCTGCTGCAGCTTGTCCAGCATATTGGGTGATTACGACAGAGCCTACAAAAATCCCCAATTCATTGAATTTGTCGATCAAACGCAGTACTTCTTGGTCATAAGAAATTCCTAGATCCCCACGAGCTTTTGAGTGCTCAATGTTGTTGGCGTTGATGGCAATGACAATTTCCACCTGGTCGCGCAATTCTTGTAGCAGCTTGATCTTATTGTCTGGTTCGTATCCAGGGAGGACACGAGCAGCGTGAAAGTCTTCTAACATCTTACCACCAAATTCAAGGTAGAGCTTGCCATCGAATTGGTTGATCCGCTCAATAATGTGGTCACGTTGCAAGTTCAAATACTTTTCAGAACTAAAAGCTTGTTTTTTCATGTAAAACTCCTGTATATAAGGGAAGGGTCTGCCACACGAATCCAAGGATGAGTGTTCCGTTCCCTACCATTTCATTCTTTCATATTATATCAGAAAACAGATGGAAGATAAAATATTCTAAGATACTTTCCTAAGGGGAGTGTGGATGCCAAAGGGCTTAATGGTGACTCACGCTGGAAAGTTTCAAAGAGAACCTTGTTTTCCCTCTAAAAAAGCCCCTTACGGGGCTTCAGATCGATGTTGCTTAATAGTGTTTGATCAAATCAACTGTAGAGCGATCCAATTTCTTAACCAATGCTTGTAAGAAGGCTTGCGCTTGCAAGAAATCATCCATGGCATAGAGGGTTTGGTGAGAGTGAATGTAACGGGCACAGACACCGATGGTGGTAGATGGCACTCCACCATTCTTCAAGTGTGCGGCACCGGCGTCGGTTCCACCCTTACCACAGTAATATTGGAATTTGATGCCCGCTTCTTCAGCAGTAGTGAGCAAGAAATCTTTCATATTTGGTAGCATGATGTGACCTGGATCGTAGAAGCGAAGCAGTGTTCCTTCCCCAATCGCGCCTTGGTCTCCAAAGACATCGGCTGCTGGCGAACAGTCTACAGCAAGAAAGATTTCAGGATCAAATTTAGTAGTTGAGGTGTGAGCTCCACGAAGTCCCACTTCTTCTTGAACGTTGGCCCCTACATAGAGTTCGTTGTTTAAGGCTTGTCCAGAGAGGTTCTTGGCCAATTCGCTGACCATCAAGACGCCATAGCGGTTATCCCATGCTTTTGAGATGACGTTTTTACCATTAGCAGTGAGAATCGCAGAGCTATCTGGGACCAAGGTATCTCCAGGACGAACCCCATAGCTTTCAGCTTCGGCTTTAGAGCTAAAGCCTGCATCAAAGACGATGTCGCTAATGGCAGGTACGGTTGGTCCACCTGTTCCACGTGTCAAATGAGGAGGAACAGATCCTGAAATAGCAGGGTATTCACGTCCGTCACGTGTAAAGAGTTTGAAGCGTTGGCTGCTGACGACCATCGGATTCCAACCTCCGATTGGGACAACACGGAAAGTTCCGTCAGCTTTGATTTCGCTGATCATAAAACCAACTTCGTCCATGTGGGCAGCTACTAAGATACGAGGAGCATCGGCAGCTGTTGAATGTTTGACCCCAAAGATCCCACCGAGACCATCTGTCACGATTTCGTCAACATGAGGGGTCAATTGTTGGCGCAAATAATCCCGTACAGGAGCTTCATGACCTGAGATAGCAGGGATTTCAGTTACTTCTTTGATTTTAGAAAATAAATCAGTCATAGGTTACCTTCTTTCTGATGCTATTTTATCACTTTTTCTACAAGGATGGTAGCGTTATTATGGAAATCAGTCTCTAAAATCGGAGGGAGAGATCCAGCTTAGACCGTTGTCCCTCTGCTTATTTTGTGTTACAATAGGCACTATGAAAGCTAAAAAAATTATTTTGTCTAGTCTGGCTGTAGCAAGTGCAGGAGCTCTTGCGGCTGGTGTTTATAAAATTGCCAAAGATCAAAAGCGTCTCCGTACCCAAGAAGAGTTGGTAGCAGAAGTACGGGAGCAAATGGAAGCCATGGGGACGATTGCGACCCTGTACGTGGAACTCTACGAGTCTAGTGAAGAGCGCTTAGTAGGTGGTGTCATTTTTGAAGATGAGCGCCATTACCGCTTTGTCTACGAGGACGGTCTCTTGCATTACGAAGAGGAAAAACTATGATTATACCGAGTTCTATAGAAGAAATTGCTTCATATGTAGAGCAAGATGGCAAGAAAGTGTTTGTCTTTTCAGCAGATTGGTGTGGGGATTGTCGTTACCTCAAGCCTTTTTTGCCGGAGATTGAGACTGAAAATCCTGAATTTACCTTTATCTTGATTGACCGAGATGCCTATATGGATCTGGCGAAAGTCTGGGATGTTTATGGGATCCCTAGTTTGGTTGTTCTGGAAAAGGATAAGGAAATCGGTCGGTTTGTCAATCGAGATCGGAAAACCAAAGCGCAGATTACAGCATTCTTAGCAGGATTAAAATAGGAGAAAATCATGATTGTAACATACAACAAAGAACAAGTCGGCGATGTCTTGATGCTGACCTTGAAAAATAGTGGAGATGCAAAGCTCGCGGTGGAGAGAAAAGGGAAAGTGGCACGCGTTTACCGTGAGGACAAGCAAGAAACCGTTGCCTGGAATATCTTTGATGCCTCATCTTTCTTCGCCATCGAAGGCAAGGGACAAGTCTTTTTGACAGATGAGCAAGTGGATCGTTTGAACCAAGAATTGGAAAAAGAAAGCTTCGCAGAACGTTTGGTCAATGATCGGGAACCAAAATTTGTGGTGGGAGAAATCCTTGAAATGGTAGCCCATCCAGATAGTGACCACTTGAATATCTGCCAAGTAGCAGTTGGACCAGATAAGACGGTTCAGATCGTAGCAGGAGCTCCAAATGCGCGTGTTGGCCTCAAGACCATTGTCGCTCTTCCAGGTGCTATGATGCCGGATGGTAGCTTGATTTTCCCAGGGGCTCTTCGTGGAGAAAAAAGCTATGGCATGATGTGCAGCCCGCGTGAATTGCACTTACCAAATGCTCCTCAAAAACGAGGCATTATTGAATTGGATGACGCAGAAGTAGCAGGGACACCTTTTGATCCTGCTCGTCACTGGCACGAATAAAGAGAAGAATCTAGGATGTTTTGGATCCTAGATTTTTTTGATTTTGGTTTGTCACCTCCATTTTTTGAAATTTTTTCGAATAAATAGATAGGAGGTAAATGATGTATAATAAAGTTATTTTAATCGGTCGCCTGGTGGCGGCCCCAGAATTGCATAAAACCAGCACAGACAAATCCGTTGCTCGAGTGACCGTTGCGGTCAATCGTCGCTACAAGGATCAAAACGGGGAGCGAGAGACTGATTTTGTCAATGTCGTTGTCTGGGGGAAATTGGCTGAAACCATGGCTAGTTATGCCAACAAAGGGAGTTTGATCTCTTTGGATGGAGAGATTCGGACGCGCCGCTACGAGAAAAATGGGGTCATGCAGTATGTGACAGAGGTCCTCTGCCAAAGTTTTCAGTTGCTAGAGAGCCGTGCTCAGCGAGCGATGCGTGAAAATGGTGGAACGGGAGATTTAGCCGATATCATCTTAGAAGAGGAAGATCTTCCATTTTAGGATCAAAAAAGAAAGCTGGTTCGTTTATAGACCAGCTTTTTTGCTACTTGCTAGGGGTTTCATTCGGGAACTACTCTTTTAAAAATAAATCAAAAATATGCATCTGTACAATAAAAGCCAGCATTTATCTTGAAAAAGTAGTAAAATTAAGTAATATATATTCAAAATTTTCAGAAAAGGAATGGAGTTTGAAGGGGAAAGAAGAAAGAAAAGAACGGTTAAAATGGCTGATAAAACGGGTTCTACTGGTGATTCCAGTGACCTGCATCCTCTTGTGGATCTATGCCGTTTGTCAAACCAGTAGCATCAAGGATCAGACCAAGATCGGTGTCACCTATATGACCATGAACAATGAGTTCTATAAAAGTATTCATTCGGAAATTAGTCGAATTGCCGATGAGAAAGGAGCTCTTGTATCTGTCCGAGATCCGGAATTGGATGAAAAAAGGCAGAGCCAGCAGATCGATGATTTTTGCGCTCAAAAAGTAAATGTGATTGTGATTAATCCGGTCAAAGGGGATAGTCAGCCGATTTTAAGGGCTCTTAAAAAAGCTAGAAAACAAGGAATTAAGATCATTGCAGTTGATACCCAGCTCAAGCATTTTAAGCCGGATGCCAGCATTGTCTCCGACAACTACCAAGCAGGAGTCTTGATTGCGAAAGAGCTGATGAAACGCTCTTCAAATGCTCGGATCCTTCTCTTGGAGCATCAGGGGACTGTTTCAGCAGATACGCGGATTCAGGGATTTAAGGATACCATCAAAGGACATGGGTCATATGAGATTATCTCGGAACTAGAAACCAAGGGTCAGACGGAGATCGCCATGCCAGCTGTCCGTAAGTTCTTGCAGTCAGGGGGGAATGTCGATACTCTAGTCTCCTTGAATGACCGTTCAGCTATAGGAGCTTTAGCAGCGATCAAGGAGCAAGGGATCACCCATCCCATTGCGATCTATGGGATTGATGGCTCACCAGATATGAAAGCCTTGCTGCACTCGACAGATGATGTCGTAGGAACCGTTGCCCAGTCTCCGTTGAAGATGGGAGACCGGGTGATGGAGGTCATCCAAGATATGGCTGATGGGAAGAGCTACCAAAAAGAAATAACCATTCCGGTTCAAATGATGACAAAGGAAAACATCGATCAATTTGATGTGAATGGGTGGCAGTAATGAGAAAATTTAGAGGTGTGAGATACAGTTTGGCCATCCTGATGGTCGTAAATTTTATCGCTGTGATGCTCAACAGTATCATCTATCTTCAAGCAACCAATTATATCATTGCCCAACGGCAAGCTTCTCTATTAGTAGAACGCTTAGAGCGCATTCCTTTTGCGCCCTCTACAACTTTTTGGTTGTCTGCATTCTTATTTGCTGGGATTGCCTTGATCTCCATGAGTCGTTACCGGTCTCAAACGAGTCGATGGTCCATTTTTGATAAGTGGAATATTCTGGAGATCCTCCTGATGTTGCTCTTGATGTGGGTCCAAAATGTAGCTTATAACGGGCTGATTCTCTTGGTTTTTGCGGATATCTTCTATGGTTCCAAAGAGTTGAATACCAAGCGAGACCGCAAGTATTGGTTTGCGTTTATCCTAGTGAGTTTCTTGATGCTTCTTGTGACCAATTCAGACGTCTTTTCGCTTTTCTTTCCGATTCCTTCTCTGGATGTCTATATTCATTTTTATCCTGCCTCCATTCGGATTCTGGCCTTTTTCTTAAAGAATTCCCTCTATGCCTTGAATATGGTGCTCTTCATTATTTCGCTTTTGTTCTATATTATGAATGTTCTTGCGGAAAACCACGAAGTGGAAGAAGAGTTGGCCATGGTTTCGAAGGTCAATACGGAGTTGAACAACTATATGGCCTTGTCTGAGAAGATTGCAGAAGATCGGGAGCGCAAGCGGATTGCTCGGGAGATTCACGATACCTTGGGACACGCACTAACAGGGATCTCGGCAGGGCTGGATGCTGTCGGAGTCTTGATTGATATCGATCCCAATCGGGCAAAAGAGCAGGTAAAAAGTGTATCAGAAGTGGTTCGTGAAGGAATCCAGGATGTGAGGGGCTCTCTCAACCGCCTCCGTCCAGGTGCCCTTGAGGGACGAACCCTCAAAGATGCTTTGGAAAAGATGATCCGCGAGTACCAGACGCTTTCCAACTTGCAGGTTGGTTTACACTATGAATGGGTCGATGTCGATATGGACGTCATGATTGAAGATACGATCTTTCGTGTGATTCAAGAGTCTATGACCAATGCGGTTCGCCACGGTCATGCCAGTCAGATGAGCCTTCATTTTTTTGAGGACGAAGAAGATTATTTGATCGAGTTGCAGGACAATGGGGTTGGATTTGAAACCTTGACCTATGGCTATGGGCTCAAGCAGATGATGGAACGAATTTCTATCCTAGGAGGACAGCTTCAATTTGAAAACCGCGATGGATTTTTCACGCGCGTCAGTTTACCGAAATATAAAGAAGGGAGATAGAGATGGTGATAAAAGTAATGGTGGCAGATGACCAGGCCTTGATTCGAGAATCTCTAAAAATTATTTTGTCAGCCCACCCCGATATCGAAGTGGTGGCCACAGTGGAAGACGGCAATCACGTCCTGTCTAGCATTCCCCAAACCCATCCTGACCTAATCTTGATGGATATCCGGATGCCAGGGATGGATGGGGTTTTGGCGACAAAAGAAGTAAAAGAACACTATCCGGATATCAAAATTATTATTTTAACGACCTTTGACGATGATGAATTTATCTATAGTGCACTCAAGTATGGTGCTTCAGGTTATCTTTTAAAGGGAGCCTCGACAGAGGAACTCTATGAAGCGATTAAGGTGGTGTATCAAGGCGGAGCCATGATCAATCCGAATATCGCTAGTAAAGTCTTTCAAATTTTCTCACAAATGGCCAAAACCAACTTCTCTATTGCTGTAGATGAGGACAATGTCAAGGATTTGAGCACGACGGAATGGCGCATTATCCAAGAAGTCGGCTATGGGGAGTCCAATAAAGAAATTGCGGCCAAACTTTTCTTGTCAGAAGGAACCGTGCGCAATTACTTATCAACGATTTTGGCAAAATTAAACCTACGAGATCGAACGCAATTAGCGATCTGGTCAGTCCAAACAGGAGTGACGAGACGTGATTTTTCTAAAGGAAATACAGAATGAAATTGAAGCGAAAGCATCTTTGTTGGGGGATCGGTCTCCTTGTTGTACTCTGTGTGAGCGCAGGTTTTTATTGGTGGAAACAGCAACCGACCGTACTCCATATCGGCATTTATGCAGGTTCTAGCTGGGATGTGCCGACCAGTCAACGTTCCCATGCCTTGGATCGTGCGATTCAAAAATTTGAAAAATCCCATCCCCACGTCCGTGTGGAGTATGAAAATGGGATTCCGCAGTCAGATTATTCAGACTGGCTCTCCGAAAAGATTGTCTCAGGAAAGACGCCAGATGTGTTTATGGTCTCTGAGCAAGATCTTTCTTTATTAGCAGCGCGAGGCGTATTAGAAAAGTTAAACGGCTATATGGATCGAAAAGATCAAGCTGCCTTTTATCCCGTTGCCTTTGAATCGGGTGTCTATCAGGGGCAAACCTATGCCTTGCCTTATGAAAGCAATCCTATTTTGATGTGTGTCAATAAAGATCTCTTGGATAAAGAAGGCATCGCGGTTCCCAAAGAAGGTTGGACCCTTGAAGAGTTCTATACGATTTGCAAGAAACTAACCAAAGATACCAATGGAGATGGGCAATTGGACCAATTTGGAAGCACAGAATACACCTGGAAAGAAGCCTTGGCAGCAAATGGAGGTCATCTCTTCCAAGGTGGCATGCTCAAGCTGACAGCTCCAGAAGTGAAAGAGTCTTTGACTTTTCTGCAAAAATTGGAAGATCTAAATAAAAATTACAAGGTGAGCTCTAAAGATTTTGACCAGGGGAAAGTCGCCTTCTATCCCATGACCTTGGCCCAATATCGGACCTATAAACCTTATCCCTACCACGTTTCAAAATATTCAAACTTCACCTGGACCTGTATCCCGATGCCTGCTAAGTCAAAAACGACCAAGGCAACCTTAGTCACGACGACTTCTTTTGCTATGTCAGCTCGGAGTTCTCATTCCAAGTTGGCTTGGGAATTGATGCAACTCTTAACAGAGGATCCAGAAATTCAACAAACCCTCTTTGCTCAATCCCAAGGGATCTCTGTCATGCCACAGGTAGTCAAGAGTCGCTCTAGTAAAGACCTTCTGCAGGTGGATGATTTTGGAACAGATTCCTTGACCAATCAGACCTTGAACCGCATCATGGAACAAGCTGTTGAAAGTAGTCCGAAAAATGTCTCAAAAGAGGTGTTAGAAAAGCTAGACTACTTGATCGGCAATGCCTTGCGCGATCAGGATGTCGAGAACCGCTTGCCTCAAATTCAGAGGGAGATTGAAAGTAGTCTACAGGTAGGAGTTTAGAGTAAAATAAGATGGCATTTTGTCAAGTGACAGATGTCATTTTTTTATTGCTAAATGTCATATTGGGAATGTGACATTTGACAATGTAAAAGCGCTTTCAAATAGTCTACAATAGAGTCAAATAAAGGAGGCGTAGCAAAATGAAATACCTCGTTTTGGTCAGTCATGGTGGACTGGCAGAAGGTCTAAAAACATCACTAGCCATGTTTGCTGGTGATAAGATGGATCAGGTCATCGCGGTTGGACTCAAAGAAGGAAAATCGGTCGATGACTTCGCAGTTGATTTCAGAGAGAGCATTTCAGGATTGACAGCTGATGATTCTGTTTTGGTCTTGGCAGATATCGTAGGTGGTAGTCCATTAACCACTGCAGCCACGGTTCTAGAAGAAGCTGGAAAGCTCGATGGAGCCTTGATCCTTGGTGGGATGAACCTTACCATGGCCTTGACGGCAGTTGTGATGAAGGATGTATTGGATGGAGACGATTTGTCAGCCACCATCTTATCAGAAGCACGATCTGCACTACAGCCTTTTGAAGTTTCAGCCACTAGTGCTGAAGAAGATGATGACGATATTTAATAGGGAGGTACCTTATGGTAGTAACATTTGTACGGATTGATGACCGCATGATTCACGGTCAGACAGTCACACGCTGGGCAAAAGAAAAACCATGTGATGGTTTGATTGCCGTAAACGATGCAGCAGCATCAAACAAGGTTTTGATCCAAGCTTACAAAGGCGCATCAGACAAGAAAACCTTTGTATGGACAAAGGAAGCCTTTAAGGAAAAATCAGCAAAAGTAACGGAATCAGATAGTCGTTACTTCTTGATCACCAAAAATCCAATCGATATGAAGGAAATTTTGGTCGACCAAGGGTTTGTCCCAGGTGATGTCAAAGAAATCATCGTTGGCCCTGCAAATGATCGTCCTGGAGCTGTGAAATTGGGGAATAACCAATCCATCACTCAGGAAGAAGCAGAAGCTTTCCAAGCCATTCAAGCAGCAGGCTACAAGGTGAAATTCCAATTGTTGCCAGATGTTTCCATCGGTTATTGGGATGATTTCAAATCAAAATTTGGTTTTTAAACCCAACAGTCTTATCTGTTAGGTAAATAAATTTACAAACAAAAGGAGCGTTTGTTATGACAATTTCATGGATTCAAGCAATCTTGCTTGGTATTTTCGCCAGCTTGTCTTCAATGCCTGGTATGGGAGGTTCCAGTATCGGGAACTATACACTCGGTCGTCCCTTGATCGGTGGGTTGATTTCAGGTTTAATTCTTGGAGATGTGACAACTGGTATTATGGTCGGGGTTGCCCTTCAAGTCGTTTATATCGCCTTGGTAACACCTGGTGGTACCGTATCTGCCGATGTTCGTGCCATCTCTTATATCGGTGTTCCTCTTGCTATCTTGTTTGTGCATGCCAATAACATCACAGATGAAGCAGGAATCGCCGCAGCTGCAGCTCCAATTGGTGCAGCCGTTGGGACAATCGGTACAGTTCTTTTCTACGGTACCGCTACTATGAACTTGGTATGGCAACACATTGGTTGGAAAGCCGTTGAAGAAGGAAACTTCAAAAAACTCTACGCAGTTGACTGGTTTTACCCTTGGATCTCTCACTTCCTCTTCTCTTTCCTTCCAACAATGATTATCACCAAATACGGTGAAAACATGGTTGATTTGATGAAACAATACCTTCCTATGGATGGTTACTGGATGAAAGCCCTCTTTACAGTCGGTGCTCTTCTCCCATGTGTCGGTATTGCCATCTTGTTGAAACAAATTGTTACAGAAGCAACTGACTTCATTCCATTCTTTGTTGGATTTACCTTGGCGAAATCTCTCGGATTGAACTTGGTATCAAGTGCCGTTGTTTCATTAATCTTTGCAGTAATCTACTATGAACTTGAAGTGATCAAATCGATGAAAGCTGCTCCCGCTGGAGTGGTGGATCTAGACGATGATGAGGAGGATATTTAAAATGGCTGATAGAAAGAAAATTTCAAAGAAAACATTAGCAAAAGCATTCCATCATTGGTATTATGGTCATTTGACTTGTTTCTCTCAAGAACATATGCAAACCTTCGGGTACTTGACTTCTATGCTTCCAATCGTAGAAGAAATGTATGACACAAAAGAAGAACAAAAGGATGCTATGCAAACCTATACGGCCTTCTTCAACACTGAACCACAACTTGGATCTCTTGTTGTAGGGATCACAGCTGGTTTGGAAGAAGCGCGTGCAAACGGAGATGCAGTAGATGGCGAAACTATCAACGGTATGCGTGCCGGTTTGATGGGACCAATCGCTGGTATTGGTGACTCATTGGTCGTTGGTACCTTGATTCCAGTTCTCTTGGGGATTGCCCTTGGACTTTCTAAAGGTGGTAACGTCGCTGGTGCTCTCTTCTACATCGTCGTATGGAACCTCTTAGTCTACTTTGGTATGCGCTTTGCCTTCTTCAAAGGTTACCAATTAGGGGATAAAGCCGTTGAATTCCTTGTAGGACCAAAAGGACAAGCTCTTCGTAAAGCGATCAGCGTTGTCGGTGGTATGGTTATCGGTGCCGTAGCAGCTACTTGGGTATCTGTTACAACAGCCCTTCAATTCAAGAATTCTGAAGGAAAAGTCTTCTTGAACATTCAAGAAAAGATCGATGGTGTTTATCCAGGTCTCTTGACAGCAGCCTTCATCACTCTTTGCTGGTGGTTGATGTCTAAGAAAAAAATTTCACCAAACAAAGTTATGTTACTTCTCGTTGTAGTGGCTTTGATCGGTGTTGCCCTTGGTATCTTCGACCCACATCTTAAATACTAAGGTCAAGAAAAAACGAATTTGCTAGTAGGAGTTTTTGAGAATGAAGTGAATGGACCTCCTTTACTTGCACTTCATTCTCAATTTTTATCAGGAGGAATCCCATGGTTACAAAACAAGAACTTGTCAATGGATATGAAACAGAAATCAACTACCAACGCCACATGCTTGAAAACCTTGGTCGTTGGTTCAGCTTACTCTTTATCATTGCCAGTATTGGTGTGGTATTGATCTATCTCTTTCACAAAAGTTTCCTTCCACTCTTGATCCTCGGGATTTTACTAGCCTTGGTTGGAATTTTAGGCATGATTGTTTTTGGATATGGCATCTACCGCGGGCGGATCAATCTTCAAAAAGTGATCGATGATTTCAATCAAAAATTGACAATTTTAAATTGATATTTTAGAAACATCTCATCTATTTTTGAGGTGTTTTTTTCTTGACTATTTCTGACCAAGTGATACAATAGAAACATAAGTTAGCACTTACGTATAGAGAGTGCTAAAAACACGTATGGAGGAATGAACATGTTAAAACCATTAGGAGACCGTGTGGTCTTAAAAGTAGAAGAAAAAGAACAGACTGTTGGAGGTTTTGTCCTCGCAGGTGCGAGCAAGGCTGATACAAAAACAGCTGAAGTAGTGGCCGTTGGTGAAGGTGTGCGTACCCTAAGTGGTGAACTCATCGCTCCAGCCGTAAAAGCAGGAGATCACGTTTTGGTTGAAAGCCATGCAGGAATTGAAGTTAAAGATGGGGAAGAAACCTACACCATCGTTGGAACATCAAACATTCTTGCAATTGTAGAGTAAGAGAAGAAAGAGGTAAGAGAAATGGCAAAAGATATTAAATTTTCATCTGATGCACGTTCTGCAATGGTCCGTGGTGTCGATGTCTTAGCAGATACAGTGAAAGTCACTTTGGGCCCTAAAGGACGCAATGTGGTTCTTGAAAAATCATTTGGTTCACCCTTGATCACAAATGATGGGGTGACCATCGCAAAAGAAATTGAATTGGAAGACCATTTTGAAAATATGGGTGCCAAATTGGTGTCAGAAGTGGCTTCTAAGACCAATGATATCGCAGGTGACGGTACAACTACCGCAACGGTCTTGACCCAAGCCATCGTCCGTGAAGGGATCAAAAACGTCACTGCAGGAGCTAACCCAATTGGCATCCGCCGTGGGATTGAGACCGCTGTTGCAACAGCAGTAGAAGCTTTGAAAAACAATGCGATTCCAGTATCGAGCAAGGAAGCCATTGCTCAAGTAGCTGCTGTGTCTTCTCGTTCTGAAAAAGTCGGTGAGTACATCTCTGAAGCCATGGAAAAAGTTGGTAAAGATGGGGTCATCACCATTGAAGAGTCTCGTGGAATGGAGACAGAACTGGAAGTCGTTGAAGGCATGCAATTTGACCGTGGTTACCTCTCACAATACATGGTCACTGACAATGAAAAAATGGTGGCAGACCTTGAAAATCCATACATTTTGATCACTGACAAGAAGATTTCAAATATCCAAGAAATCTTGCCATTGTTGGAAAGCATTCTTCAAAGCAACCGTCCACTCTTGATCATCGCAGATGATGTCGATGGCGAAGCTCTTCCAACACTTGTCTTGAACAAGATCCGTGGTACCTTTAATGTTGTAGCTGTCAAGGCACCAGGATTTGGAGATCGCCGCAAAGCCATGCTAGAAGACATTGCCATCTTGACAGGTGGTACAGTCATTACAGACGATCTTGGTTTGGAATTGAAAGATGCAACCATTGAAGCGCTTGGTCAAGCAGCTAAAGTGTCAGTTGATAAAGATAGCACTGTCATCGTTGAAGGCTCTGGTAACCCAGAAGCGATCGCTAACCGTGTTGCAGTCATCAAGTCACAAATCGAAACCACAACCTCTGAATTTGACCGTGAAAAATTACAAGAACGTTTGGCCAAATTATCTGGTGGTGTTGCCGTGATCAAGGTCGGTGCTGCAACAGAAACAGAATTGAAAGAAATGAAACTCCGTATCGAAGATGCCCTTAATGCGACTCGCGCAGCCGTTGAAGAAGGAATCGTTGCCGGAGGTGGTACAGCTCTTGTCAATGTTATCTCTGCAGTCGCAGCCCTTGAATTAGAAGGGGATGAAGCGACCGGACGCAATATCGTTCTTCGTGCTTTGGAAGAACCTGTTCGCCAAATTGCCCACAATGCCGGTTACGAAGGATCTATTGTGATTGATCGCTTGAAAAATGCCGAAGTCGGAACAGGTTTCAATGCTGCAACAGGTGAATGGGTGAATATGATTGATGCAGGAATCATCGACCCAGTTAAAGTGAGCCGCTCAGCCCTTCAAAACGCCGCTTCCGTAGCGAGTCTTATCTTGACGACCGAAGCAGTCGTAGCCAACAAACCAGAACCAGCAGCCCCAGCAGGACCAGGAATGGATCCAAGCATGATGGGTGGGATGATGTAACACACTTAGCCTAATGGGTGCTAAAGCACCTCATTAGGCTACGGCAAGCACCATGGTGTCTTGCCGAAGTGTCTTACTAGCTCAAAGAGAGTGGGACAGAAATCGGTAATTCGTT
>NZ_KV812027.1:98330-105307 GCF_001813295.1 Streptococcus sp. HMSC072G04 | reverse complement strand
GGCTAGGACTTTTGTCCCAGCCTCTTTTTATCGTGCTTTGGGATTTTTATTTGTTATGGAATAATATTTTTATTTTAAATTTTGTAACAGAAATGATAAATACTAATTAAAGAGGACTTGCGTAGATGCTTGGGAATCAAGCGTTTGTGGTGTTTTCAGGAAGAGGGATATTTGCCAACAAATTGCAATACAAATTAACTGATTTTGTAATAATTCTAGTGTATGCTAGTAAGAGTAGATCACAGGTCTACATTGTTGCAAGGGGAGAACTTCCCACATACATGTCTATTGACAATAAAACTTGATCGTAATATCGCTGTTAGTAAAATGAGAGTTTGAACATAGCATAGATTTTATCGACCTTTTTCATATTAAAAAATATTTTTCAAATTCCCCTTGCGCAAGCTCTTCCGGATTCCTCCGGGAGAGTTTTTTGTTTAGGATAAAAGGTAGAAGGCCTATCAAGTCTCTTTTGAAAGAGTGGCTCAGTAGGCATCATTTATGGTAAAATAGAACATATTCGTAGAGGGGAAGGAGTGAGGACTTTGTTGAAGATTTTTGTATTAGAAGATGAGTGGATCCAGCAATCGCGTATTGAAGTGGTCTTGCAGGATCTCATCCATCAAAAATCCTTGCAATGCAAAGCGCCAGAAGTGTTTGGGAAGTCAAGCCAGTTGCTGGATGCTATCACAGAGAGAGGCGCCCATCACCTATTCTTTTTAGATATCGAGATTAAAGGTGAGGAGAAAAAGGGTCTAGAGATCGCAAAAGAGATTCGTAAGAAAGATCCCCACGCGACCATTGTCTTTGTCACTACTCACTCTGAATTTATGCCCATTACCTTTCAGTACAAAGTGGCCGCCTTGGATTTTATCGATAAAACGCTGAGTGAGGAAGAGTTCAGAGAGAGAATCAGCTCAGCTATCGATTATACCTTGGAGCAAGCTGGGACCACGATTGCGCAAGATGCCTTTACATTTGAGAGTGCGATGGCGCGTGTACAAGTTCCTTTTAATAAGATTTTGTATGTTGAAACGTCTCCAACCATTCACAAGGTCATTTTACACACCCAGGAAGAGCGCTTGGAATTTTACGCTAGTATTGCCGATATCGAAAAAGCAGATCCCCGCTTGTATCGGTGCCACCGCTCCTTTGTGGTGAATCCGCAAAATATTACGAAGATTGATAAAGAAGCCAAGAAAGCTTTTTTTGAAAATGGAGACAATTGCTTGATCTCACGGACCAAGTATAGAGGCTTACTGGAAGCTTTGAAAAAATAGAGGGAGAAAGAATTGCTGTTAACTATTCTAATGTCTTACCTAAAGTTCTTCGTCAGCATGCTGATCTATCGTCATATCAGTAGACAAGAGTTCACCTTGCGCTGGCTCTTTTTGTGCCCCTTCCTCTTCGCAATTATCTTTACCCTTGTACCACCGGTAGGCTTTTTTGGCTATTTCTTAGTATTTATTGCCTATAGTTTCTACCGAAATCGTAACATACGACACCTTTTGAATATTTTTTATGGGCTCTATCCGGTTGTCATGGAGAGTCTCATTGGGCGTCTCTTAGCCTTTTATGTCTTTCCAATGTTAGGGATCATACTTGTTCATGAGGCATCTGTCAGCTGGTATGATGCTCTACTTGAATTGCTGGTCTTTCCTGTTTATATAGGAATCACTAAATTGTTAAAACTAGATTTTACAGATTTAAAAGTAGGGTTTCAACGGCAGTATTTTAATCGTTTCCTACTCCCAATGGATCTTTCCATGTTTGTGTATTTGCTCAGTGTTGTAGGTCTGGTGGTTTTTGAGGATGCTATTCCTCATGCAGATGCTTTACGGGAACAGTTAAATAGTATTTATCTGATTTTGTTTTTTGTGATGCTCTTGTATTTCAATGCAGTGTCCAAAGAACGATTGAAACAAGAGATTCTAGAGCAAAAAGATAGGCAACTGCAGGAGTTAGCCACCTATAGCCAACACGTCGAAATGCTCTACGGGGAGATTCGTGCCTTTCGTCATGATTACCTGAATATTTTAACCAGTCTCAAATTAAGTATTGAGCATGAAGATCTTAACGCGATCAGGGAAGTCTATGAGAATGTTCTTCGAGAGAGTGGCCAGCAATTTTACGATAGCAAGTTTGATATTGCCAAACTCAGTCACATTGAAAATCCAGCTGTAAAAAGTGTTCTGTCCGCAAAATTATTGGAGGCTCAAAACAAAGGGATTGGGATCTCTGTCGAGATCGATGAACCTGTTCGAGATTTATTCATCGAGGTTTTAGATTTCATCACCTTCTTATCTATCCTTTGTGACAATGCTATCGAAGCGAGTCTCGAATCAGACGACCCCCAGCTGACTCTTGCCATGCTCCAGGAGGAAAACTCCCTCATCTTAATAGTTGAAAATAGTACAAAAGCTGAAAAAATAGATCTGGCGAGAATTTTTGAAAAGGACTACTCCAGTAAAGGAGAGGGCCGCGGTCTTGGCTTGTACAAGATCCAACAATTACTGGAAAAGTATCCCAAAACGACAGTGTCTACCAAGAGTTCAAACTACCGATTTACTCAGAGTCTGACCTTTTGGAAGGAATAATAGAAGAGAGAGTGGGACAGAAATCGGTAATTCGTTAGAATTCGATTTCGTCGTCCCACCTCCGAACAGTTGAGTAGGGCTGTAAAAACTGATGAAATCAGCGTAGTAGAGCCCACTCAACCACTGCGTCTTGCTCGACAATTCAAAGATAATTGAGAGGCTAGGACTTTTGTCCCAGCCTCTTTTTTGACCATTCACGACGATTTTATGACCGATTCTGACAGAGAGCCACAAAGCCTGTCCCTTTGAAGTATACTGTACACAAGATCAATAAGAAAAGAGGGATCGTATGTTTCAGGTAGCATCTATTACAAAATCATTTAAGGAGAAAGCTGTATTAAAGGGAGTGTCTTTTTCGATAGAAGAAGGAGACAAAATTGCCTTGCTGGGAAATAATGGGGCAGGAAAAAGTACCCTGTTCAACATTATCGTTGGGCAGCTCCAGGCCGATTCGGGAACGATAAAGACTTCGCTTGATTTTCAAAGAGAAATTGGGATGATGCCTCAGGGGGATCTGCTTATCGAGGATCTAACTGTTGCTGAATTCGTCGAATTAAAAAGCCGGATGAATCAGCTGAAGCAGGCTGATATCAATGGACTCTTAGAGATGGTCGAATTGAGAGGCTCAAAAGAGCAGATGGTGGGAAGTCTTTCTGGTGGTCAAAAGAGACGCTTGTCCTTGTTGTTAACCATTTTGAATCATCCAAGGTTGATTTTTTTAGATGAGCCAACGACTGGTATGGACTTGGAAGCAGTGGATAATTTTTGGAAATTGCTGGAGCAGCAAGAGTTTACATCTGTTGTGGTGACCCATGATTTCAACCAAATTGATGCCTTTTTTACAAAAGTCCTGATTTTAAAAGATGGTCGAATTGCTGCCACAAAGTCTGTCGAGGATATTCACCAGGCTGGTCAAACCATTGAGCAGTATTTCCGAGAAGAGATGAATAAAGGAGGGGAACAAGCATGAAAAAGATTCAATTAAAACAAGTTTTACGAAATAAGCGCTTTGTATTATTCACCATTATTTTACCCATAGGCTGGTATATCTTCTTTTATCAGCTTCAAAAAGGGGTTTCGCCAAGTATTTTATTAGGTATTGCCGTCTTTATCGGGGTCATTGGCAATAGCCTTGCAACCTTTAGTAAGCGAATCGCCTCAGATATCGGGTTTTATTCTTTTGAATCCCATTTTACAAGTTATAGTGTCGAGAACTATTTATGGGATCAATCGATTGTGCAACTGATTCTGAACAGCTTGATCTTTTTAGCAGTGCTAGTAGTTGCTGTTCTAGGTTTTCACTTTCCAGTGACGACTAGCCTGTTGGTACAATTTTTCCTCTTATCCTTGATGGGGATCTACTTTAGCGTGATTGGCTTTGTACTTGGGGTCAGGGTAGATGCCAAGACAATTGATACTATAGGATTTCCGGTTATTATTTTGGCCGCTATGACCATTATTCCCTTTGATACGCTTGGCGCAAGTGGAGGATTTATGGACCTGGTTGGCAAGCTACAACGGGCTTTCCCAGGCTATTATTATACAAAGCTGATCCAAGATTTGACCGAGAAACAAACGATCGATGTCTCTCAATTGGCGCTCTTTGTTGCCGTATTTGGATTGAATTTGCTATTTTTCTATCTGCTCGTACCCAAAGGAAAAATGGGGAACTAGGAGCAGTTATAAAGAGGCTGGGACAAAAGTCCTAGCCTCTCAATTATTTTTGGATTGTCGAGCAAGACGCAGTGGTTGAGTGGGCTCTACTACGCTGATTTCATCAGCTTTTACAGCCCTACTCAACTGTGCGGAGGTGGGACGACGAAATCGAATTCTAACGAATTACCGATTTCTGTCCCACTCTCTTTTCTTTGCTATAAAACGGTTATTCGGTATTCTTCCGTCAAGTACTTGGAAAGATCTTGCCATTCTTTTTCCTTAAATTTACAAAGATTGACGAAGACTTTTACGGTATGGTGCTCTGGATCAATGATGATATTGGATTTTGAGAGATTTTCTAGTGTAGTATTGTCCCTCAGTTGAAATTCGATGAAATAACTCTTACTATTTTGGTGATCCGGGTCACTGACGTCAGCCACTTTATAGGCTGCAGTTACCAAATTATCCTTGGGGATAAAGATATCTTTTGTCAGAATCACTCCCTGATAAGCATAGATCCCATCAGAAGTCAGCTCAAAGGCGATCTGACGACTGGTCAGTCTTTTGATCCCAGCAATGGTTGCATAGATCGCAATTAACAATAAAAGGATTTGAATGAGGGTGACGAAACTGACTTTGGGAACCCCCTCGAAACCTAGGACCGATAAAAAAGCTAAGTGGACAAAGAGCGCACAAGCAAAAGCCAGAGAGCCATATCCGATATATTTTGAATAATAGATTTTCATTTTGGACTCCTTACACTTAAGATGCAACGAAAACTTGGAATTTCAAGTACCCTTATCATAGCGGATTCGGTGAAGAGCTGTCAAATGTTTGCTAGGGTTCAAAGGTGGTTTTTTTATTATAAATGGAATAACAATGGTGCAGAATGATTTAACTTCGTACGCTAAATTATAGTATCTAAAAAAGTGAGCTAAATGATTTTGAAATAAGCAAAAAAGCCTTGAGTTGTTTTCAAGGCTTTTTGTGCATAAGAAAATGCCCCCTACATGGATTTGGAAAGGATTTTCATATTGAGAGTAATTAAAAATATTGAAATATAAGTGATTTTAGGGAAGTACTTTTAGGTATTTCCAATGTCATGATTTAAAAATGGGGCAAAAGTGGGGCAAAAACGAATGACTCTCATTTGGTTTGAAAACCTATAATATCTAATGATTATGCTATACTAGAAATATAGTGTTGTTATCAATAAATATCAGTGCGAGACTAATCGGAGGATAAAATGGAAAAACAAATTAATGAAAAAATTATCGAAATGGATAGGGAATATCCCTTTTTATTTTGCTTTAAATCAGATTTTTGGATGGAATAGTAGATGATAAGACAAAATATCTTTGAAGATACAAAAAGACAAACGCCAAAAATGACGTTTGTCTACGTTCTGAGGTAGCCTTTAGGCTCCCTTTTTTCTTAGAAAATACCGATGAGTAATTGCATGCCAAGACTAGTCAGGATGATAGCGATCCAGCAAAGGGCTCCAAGAAGAATGGATTTTCCACTGGATTTGATCATAGCAACGAGGTTAGTTTTAAGACCAATAGCACTCATAGCCATGATGATGAGGAATTTGGAGAGCTGTTTGAGAGGTGAAAAGAAGCTATTGCTAACACCAAAAGAAGTAAGGACGGTAGTTAGCAGAGAAGCTAGGATGAAGTAGAGAATGAAAACGGGGAAGATTTTTTTAAGCTTTACTCCTTGGTTGTTGTCTTGTTGACGGCTTTGCCAATAGGAGAGGAAGAGAGTAATAGGGATAATAGCTAAGGTACGAGTCAGTTTGACAATGGTTGCAGATTCTAGAGTATTGGTATGATACAGACTATCCCAGGCGCTAGCTGTGGCTGTTACAGAGGAAGTATCGTTGACCGCAGTACCCGCAAAGAGAGCAAAACCTTCGTTGGAGAGATGGAGCCAAGAACCTAGAGTTGGAAAGATAAGAGCTGCCAAGACATTGAAGAAAAAGATAACAGAAATGGCTTGGGCTACTTCTTTTTCCTTGGCGTGAATAACAGGAGCAGTCGCTGCAATGGCAGAACCGCCACAGATAGAAGAGCCTACCCCAATCAAGGTAGCTAGCTTTGTATCCATGTTAAAAAATCGTTGGAAAAAGAAAGCAATAATTAAAGCGATAGAAATAGTCGAAAGGATGACAGGGAGGGAAGATTTTCCAACTGCGAAAACTTGAGAGATATTGAGTCCAAAACCAAGTAAGATAACAGCATACTGAAGCAATTTTTTGGAGCTATAAGTCAAACCAGCATCCAGTTGTTTATAGGGAGTGAGAAAGGGGTAGAGAATCATTCCGATAAAAATGGCGAAAACAGGTGCTCCCACAACAGGCAGAAAGCCTCCTAAAACCCAAGAGATGATAGAAATGATCAGACAGACTAACAGTCCTGCCCAATTTTTTGATAGAAATGACATAAAAACCTCCGAAAATAAATACTCCTTATTATAATCTTATCTGTCAGAAAAGTAAAATAGAAATTAGGAATAAGGTTGTAAATTAACGGAATTTTGCGGTCAGAGAGCTTTTGTAGTTTAATAGATATATGTTCTTTGATCAATAAGGATGCAAATGTGGCATATGTTATTGAAAAAAATGAATTTGATGAGCCTGGATATGTGAAGTAATTATGTGAGATAAGAAAATAAATAAGAGAGTTGAAAATGTACTGCACCCCAAAAGTTAGACAGAAAAAA
>NZ_KV812027.1:0-98230 GCF_001813295.1 Streptococcus sp. HMSC072G04 | reverse complement strand
TACTGCACCCCAAAAGTTAGACAGAAAAAATCTAACTTTTGGGATCAGTACATATCCTCGCTTTTTTTAATCTAATAGGTCCTTATTTTCAATTAAGAGTTCTAGTGGGGATTTATCTCTTGCTACAATAAAACCAGGTTCATATTGGTTATGAAATGTTCTTTTCTGAGAAGTTGGATCAATATACAACTCATCTCCATCTTCTGTGTATAGCTGGTTGCCTCTTGTTAGGTAAAGTAAATCCTCTAAGTACTGTCCATCAGTTTGTAGAAAATGTTCGATGTATTTGACAGCCTTTAAGATCTCACTTACTTTATCAGAGTATTCATTCGATTCAAGAACACTCTTTTCTAATTCAATCTCCTTACTCGTTCCAAAAAGTTGAGTTGGAGTTGCATTAAAATATTCTGCTATCTTATCTAAATTTGCAAAGGTGGGGTAGCTTTTTTGTTTTTCGTAGTCAGAGATGGATTGTTTACCGATTCCTAAATCTTCCGCAAGTTGAGTTTGACTCACTCCTTTTTCTATGCGTAGTCGTGCCAAATTGGGTCCAAAATTTTGAATAATAAAGGTCATGATGAACTCCTGTTTTTTATTTTAAACTTATTCTATCACCTATAAACTTACAAATCAAGTTTTTAATTGACTTCCAAAAATATTTTTTATAAAATATATTTATAACTTAAAAATAAGTTATAAATAATGCAAAATAGTTCATCTGTTTAGGAATAGTGAGTGAGGAGGAAGTTGAAGACGAGACTATGACTTATGACTATTCGAAGCCTTGGAGCTAGAAATTGTGTGGACAAGGACAAGGGACGAGCCTGACGGGAAGTCAGGCGAAGTCCTGCAGACTGCCGTCCAGACAATTTCTAGCCAAGCAAAAACTGGCTATTCTAACAGCCAGCAAAAAGGTACACTTAGGACAACGTCCAAAGAACGACGGAACGAGCAAACGTTGATTTGACGGTGTTTCTGAGACCTAAAAAATCTAAAAGAAGGGGGGACAATTTTGTTGGTTTCTATACAAGATTTAAGAAGCATTCAAGAACGATGTGAAATAGGAGAATTAGTACAGAGGTTAGATGTCAGTATTGATAGATTAACGGTTATCTGGGATACAGATACTGGTTCCCTAAGGCGGATTTTCAAAAATCTGAAACAGGCAATAAGTACAAGAGTTGATTCATTTGAAATATATGATAATGTTCGAGATGATGTCTTTACTTTAGCTAAAGATTTTAATGAGTATGATTCAATCAATATTATATTTTTTCAATTATCCACTTATGGAGGTGAACAATTGATTCGGATTGATTTCAATCCTAACACTTTAAAAGAATTTGATGGAATGAAAGTATGGAGGCAATTAATGTACTTTGCCAGATTGAATTCATTGACGGTACGTTTGTCTCGTTTTGATTTGGCATTTGACATTTTCAACAGGCCTGAGATCGTTAATTTGCAACATATTAAAGGTGGTGTTACCCATAAGGTCTTCTATGGTCGAGGGGGCGAATTAGAGACGAAATATTGGGGTTCTAGCGGTAGTAATGTACAAGTTAGGTTATATGATAAGAATAAAGAAATCATTGCTCACAAGCGAGAAGAGAAGCTAGATTTGGATGTAAATCCGTTTTGGTGGAGACTAGAGTTCCAACTCAGAACCAAAGCGATTGGTGAGGAGATGGTCCAAGATATTATGAGTAGACTTGATAATTTCGGATTTTATAAGCTAGATCATATTCGAGTGGATCAAAGAGCATTTACAATTATCTTTCTCAACAATCCTGAACTGTTGTCATTGGCTTTTCCAAAATTAAAATCAGACAGCATCAAAAAGAAAAAAACAAGAGTCCGCAAACTATTGAGAGAAGAAACGAATCAATTTGCGGAAGAATTAAAAGAAGTATTAATACAGAATCTCCCTAAATTAAATACAGAATTACAACTACTTGTAGGTGAGTTTCTGACTTTAGAAAATCAATAAGGAGGATAACTATGGATAATAATTTAATTAGCAACAAAGAATTAATTGAAATGGGCTATCGCCCTCACACTGCAAATGATATCATCCATCAGGCAAGAGAATTACTTGTATCACGAGGCTATACATTTTATAATCGCAAACGTTTGATGGTTGTTCCAAAAAGTGTTGTAAATGAGATTCTAGGAACAGAGGTGGCGTAATATGGCGAGTGTTCGTTATCGAAAGCGAGGAGATAGTAATTTATGGACCTATGAAATTCGTAGCGAAGGAAAAACTATTGCTCATAATAGCGGTTTTAAAACAAAAAAACTTGCAGAGTCAGAAGCTGAACCGATTCTGCAAGAACTTCGTTTAGGAAAAAGAATTTCTAGAGATATTTCTCTTGTCGATCTATATCAAGAATGGCTTGAACTAAAAATTCTACCGAGTAGTAGGTCGGAAGAGACAAAGAGAAAATATCTTCTCCGTAAAAACACAATTGAAAGATTATTTGGAAATAAAAAAGTCACTCAAATTCGTGCGAGTGAATACCAAAGAATAATGAATAAGTATGGGCAAACAGTTGGTAGAAATTTTCTTGGTAGATTGAATACTGGGATTCATCAAAGCATCCAAATGGCAATTGCCGACAAAGTTCTAATTGATGATTTTACACAACATGTCGAGTTATTTTCATCCAAAGAACAACAGATGACAGAAGAGAAATATTTACATACAGAAAGGGACTATCTGGATTTACTTTTAGCAGTAAAGAAAAAATTTGATTACCAACGTTCAATTGTTCCTTATATCATCTATTTTCTATTAAAAACAGGCATGAGGTTTGGAGAGTTAATAGCGTTAACTTGGAATGAAGTTGACTTTGACAGAGGACTGCTAAAAACATATAGGAGGTTTAATACCCTTTCTCATAAATTTGTCCCTCCAAAAAACAAAACGTCTATTCGGATGGTACCGATAGACGAAGAATGTATTAAGATATTACAAGACCTAAAAATTGAACAGGAGAAGGCTAATAAAGAGCTAGGAATCAAGAATAGGTATAAAATGATTTTTCAGCATTATGGATATATTCACTTGGTACCAGATATTGCAAGTGTCAATAAAGCTTTGAGTGTTCTTTTAAATGAATTAGATATTTATCCAATTATCACGACAAAAGGAGCACGTCATACCTATGGAAGCTACCTCTGGCACAAAGGATTTGACCTTGGAGTTATTGCAAAAATTCTAGGGCATAAAGATATTTCAATGTTAGTAGAAGTATATGGACACACTTTAGAAGAGAAAATTTTTGAAGAATTTAATCAAATTAGAGATGTCTGGAAAGATTGCTCATAAAAAAATGTGGGGCAAATGATGGGGCAAATCAGTTATAGACAAGCAAAAAAGCCTTATAAATCAAGGCTTTTTCCTGTTGATTTAGATGCCCCCTACAGGGCTCGAACCTGTGACCCATAGATTAAGAGTCTACTGCTCTACCAACTGAGCTAAGGAGGCAAATATAAAAAGCTGTATTGGTGCCGATACTTCACGATTTGTATTGAACCCGCGCAATTAAGCAGGTGGGCAACTCGCTCTGACTTAGCTGCTTCCGCGTGAAACGGCCTGCATACTGCCAGAAGTCTTTTGTTTCCCTAATAATACAAAAAATAGTCGGTCAACACTTAAGTGTGAAGTCGTACACCACAGCGTTTCTATATGTATATGATACCACATTTTGAAAATATTTCAAGGAAAAATCTCAATTTTTTGAAACCGATGTCACTTTTTCTTAAATTGATCAATCTTCTCCTTGGTGGCTCCGAGAGCACGCTCGTACTTGCCATTTTCATTGGGAATAAAGTAGGAAGCGTGTTTGAGCTTGTCTGGCAAGTAGTCCTGATTGACCCAGTTGCCAGGGTAGTTGTGAGGGTATTTATAGTTTTGCGCATTTCCCAGTTCCTTGCTTCCGGCATAATGACCATCACGGAGGTGGCGAGGAATAGGAAGGTTGCCAGAACTTCTAAGATCAGCCAGCGCTTTATCCATCGCAACGTAGGCTGAGTTAGATTTAGGCGAAAGGGCTAGATCGATGACGATGTTGGCGATGAGAATACGGGCCTCAGGAAAGCCGATGCGCTCAGCTGCTTGCAACGCCGTCACCGTATGAATCTGCGCATCTGGATTGGCCAGACCGATATCCTCATAAGCAATGACGGTCAAGCGACGAGCTAGGCTGGGTAGATCTCCGGCTTCGATCAAACGAGCGGCGTAGTGGAGACTAGCATCGACATCCGAACCACGGATAGATTTTTGTAGAGCAGAGAGCACGTCGTAGTGGCCGTCTCCATCTTTGTCCATGGTGATGTAGCTACGCTGGAGGCTATTTTCCATGATCCCTAGCGTAATATGGCGGATGCCTTCTGCATTTTCAGAAGTCGACAGCACCGCCAGATCGAGAGAATTAAAGGCAGAGCGAAGATCTCCATTGGTCGAGGTAGCGATGAAATCCAAAGCGTCCTCGTCAAGCACGACAGGAAAGTCAAAGCCACGCTCGGGATCATCCAGCGCCGTTTTCAGAGCTTGCTTGACCTCCTCCATCGTCAAAGGTTCCAGCTCAAATATTTGTACGCGGCTACGAATAGCGGGTGTGACAGAGAAAAAGGGATTTTCAGTCGTTGCACCGATCATGATGACAAGACCACTTTCGAGCAAAGGCAGGAGAAAATCTTGCTTGGTTTTATCGAGGCGATGGATCTCGTCCAAGAGCAGGACCAAGCCACCAGAAAATTTGGCCTCCTCTGCGATTTCTTGTAGGCGTTTTTTACTGTCAACTGTTGCATTAAAGGTCCGAAAGGCATACTTAGTCGTTCCTGCGATCGCAGAAGCAATACTGGTCTTTCCGATCCCCGGAGGTCCATAGAGAATCATAGAGGACAGACGATTGGCCTCGACCATGCGACGAATGATTTTGCCTTCTCCAACCAGGTGCTGTTGACCGATGACTTGATCGATCGTTCGTGGTCGCATACGGAGTGCGAGATTGTCGGGCATTTCCTTCTCCTTTCTAGCTTTGTCTCCTTTCAAAGAGGCGGTTTTTATGGTAAGATTGTAGTAACTATTGTATCATATTCCGCTCTAAGAGTGGGAAATTAGAAAGAGGACGCTATGTCTAAATACGGATTTTTGGATGTTTTAGAAGAGGAGATGGACAAGGTTTTTCCTTTTGATTTTGAGATCAATTGGGATAAGAAAAACCATGCTGTAGAAGTGGCTTTTCTCTTGGAAGCACAGAATACGGGAGGGGTTGCACTGGTTGATGAAGCTGGCGAAGAATCTGATGAGGATATTTTCTTTGAAGAAGCTGTCATCTTCTACAATCCAGCCAAGTCTCATGTGGAGGAAGATACCTATTTAACAGCGATTCCTTATGAGCCTAAAAAAGGCTTGTCTCGTGAGTTTCTAGCCTATTTTGCGACTTTTCTCCGAGATACAGCTGAGCTGGCCTTGGATGAGCTCATGGATTTCTTAGCAGACGAAGAAGCAGAGAGTTTTGAGATCGTCTGGAACCAAGAAGTTTTTGAAGAAGGCAAAGTTGGCCTAGAAGAAAGCACCTTTTATCCCTATCCAAGATATTAGAAAAGATTCTAAGTATTTTTTTTGAATACTAGATTCAAGGAGAAGGGGAAAACTATGCTAGGAAAAATCAAACAGTTTTTCAGGAGAAAGTCAGATAAATCTGAGCAATCAGTTTGCATTCTTCCCCGCAATCGCTTTGCGGATTTAGATTTTGAGCGAGTATTGAAGTCAGGAACTCGTTGTTGTGTTGATGAAGATGGGCACTATGTTGAGGATGGTAAAATCACATTATTTGAATTTTCTATAGACTTTGCAGAATTTGAGTTCATAGGTGATTTCAAAATTGAGGAGAAAGATCAGTTTAAGCAACTATTAGCTCGTTTGAATAGTTTTGACAATGCCATTCAGTCCCATTTGGAAAGCGAGTTGCAACAACCTATCCCTCAGTTTGCCAAGAATCTCGGCTATACTCAGAAGAGGTGGGAGAAAACCTTTTACTTCCACCCTTGGATATTAAGTTTTGATGAAAATCCTCCTAATCTTCGCTATGTTGCAGATTATGTAAATGATGAGTTTACGGTTTATTTTGCTAAAAAACATGGCAGATGGCAGGCGTACTGGGATGCAGAGTGCCAAAAGGTGATTGAAGAAAGCTAGCTAGGGGTTTTCTATAGAGTAGTAGTTATGATAAGAAAAGGTCATCATCATGGAATTGTTGGATAAACACTTGGATTTTACGGGTTGTAAAATTGCCCTCTTTTGTGGAGATAAGCTACTGACCATCTTGCGTGATGACAAGGAAAATATCCCTTGGCCCAATATGTGGGAGTTGCCAGGTGGTGGTCGTGAAGGGGACGAGAGTTCTTTCGAGTGTGTAGCGCGTGAAGTTTATGAAGAATTAAATATCCAACTGTCGAAAGAGGAAGTGATCTGGTCTGGGATCTATCCCAGTATGCTAGATGGGAACAAGAAATCTGTCTTTTTAGTTGGGAAGTTGACGCAGGAACAGTTCGAAAGTATCATATTTGGAGACGAGGGCCAGGGCTATAAGTTAGTGAGCTTTGAAGAGTTTTTAACTTCGGATCGGGTAGTTCCCCAATTACAAGAACGAGTGAGAGATTATGTGGAGAAGAAATTAGGATGAAGGGTAGTAAAAATATCAACATGTTTCTCATGGATGGAGAAGTTACTGGTATAATCAAATGTACCTTGTCCAATTGGACAGGTGTGATCTATAAAATTCCACGCATTCAATTATTAGATTTAAAATCACGTGACGAAATGAAGCAAAGTGGCATTTATTTCTTATTTGGTCGTGATGAAAATAAGCAAAAGGATGTTACCTACATTGGGCAGGCGACGAATCGCAAAAATGGTGAAGGTGTCCTTTTACGTGTTCAGGAACATACTCGTGATAACCATGCAGATTATTTTAATGATGTGATTATTTTGACGACGCAGAATAATTCCTTTGGTCCCACAGAAATTAGTTACTTGGAAAATAAATTTACACAACTAGCAAAGGACGCGGGGCGCTTTATTGTCAAAAATGGGAATGAGCCCAATTCTGGGAATGTAACAGAAGAAAAGCAGTCTGAGTTGGATGAGGTTGTAGAAAATACTTTGATGATTGTAGGAACCTTAGGGTACCGAGTGTTTGTTCCTATGACCAAGAAAACGGATCAGAATGTTTCTGATGAAAATTCAACTTATCTCTATTTGAAGCGAAAAACAAAGAAATCAAATCGAATGATTGAAGCTATCTGCGAACAGACTTCGGAAGGTTTTGTTGTTTTAGAAGGCAGTCAAGTGGATGAGGTTGATTCACCCGCAATACCAGCTAGTCTAAAAGAATTGCGTAAGGAATTAATCAAATCAAATGTGATTAAAGATGGTGTTTTACAAGAAAAACAACTGTTCTCCAGTCCATCTTATGCAGCTGCTTTTGTACTAGGAATGAATACGAATGGACGAACGGATTGGAAAAATAAGGACGGTAAGACTTTAAAAGAATTAGAAGAAACAATGGATTGTTAAGGAGAATCAGATGGAAACATGGCAAGAGTTAAAAGTTACAGTGAAGCGTGAGGGTGAGGAGCTAGTCTCTAATCTCTTGATCGAGTTAGGCGCCCAAGGGGTCGCAATCGAAGACAGCATGGACTATGTGGGCAACGTCAATCGCTTTGGTGAGATATTTCCTGATGTCGAGCAGCAAGAAGAAATCGTGGTGACCGCCTACTACCCGGAAACGGTTGATGTAGCAACAGTTGAAGCGGATTTGCAGGATCGCTTAGCAGAATTGACGGATTTTATGGATCTAGGAGAGGTCAAGATGGGCACGACTGCCTTGGCTGAGGAAGACTGGGCCGACAACTGGAAGAAATACTATGAACCAGCTCGCATCACTCATGACTTGACCATCGTGCCGTCATGGACGGACTATGAGGCGACTGCTGGAGAAAAGATTATCAAGCTGGATCCTGGTATGGCCTTTGGAACAGGAACTCACCCGACCACTAAGATGAGCCTCTTTGCCTTGGAGCAAGTCCTTCGTGGCGGGGAGACAGTGCTAGATGTGGGGACAGGATCAGGCGTCCTTTCTATTGCTAGCTCCCTTCTTGGTGCCAAGGAAATCTTTGCCTATGACTTGGATGATGTAGCGGTTCGCGTCGCTCAGGAAAATATTGAACTCAACCCGGGAATGGAAAACATCCATGTAGCTCCAGGCGATTTGCTGAAAGGCGTGGAGATTGAGGCAGATGTCATCGTGGCCAATATCTTGGCGGATATTCTTATCCATCTGACAGAGGATGCTTATCGCTTGGTCAAGGACGAAGGTTATCTGATCATGAGTGGCATTATCAAGGACAAGTGGGACATGGTGCGTGAGTCGGCTGAGTCAGCTGGATTTTTCCTTGAAACCCACATGATCCAAGGGGAATGGAATGCCTGCGTCTTCAAGAAGACCAAGGATGTCTCCGGTGTGATTGGAGGCTAGCATGCAGCAGTATTTTGTAAAAGGTTTGGCTAGCTCACCTGTCACCATTGAGGACAAGGAGACCAGCAAGCACATGTTTCAGGTCATGCGCCTGAAAGAAGAGGATGAGGTGACCTTGGTCTTCGATGATGGGATCAAGCGCTTGGCGCGCGTGGTCAATGTAGAAGTCCGTCAGTTGGAGCTGATCGAGGAATTAGCTGACAATGTGGAACTGCCAGTCCAAGTGACCATCGCATCAGGCTTTCCCAAGGGAGACAAGCTGGAGTTCATCACTCAAAAAGTGACGGAACTCGGTGCTAGCCAAATCTGGGCCTTTCCTGCAGACTGGTCAGTCGCCAAGTGGGATGGCAAGAAGTTGGGTAAAAAGGTCGAGAAATTAGAAAAAATCGCCCTTGGAGCAGCCGAGCAAAGCAAGCGTAATCTTGTCCCAAGCATTACCCTTTTTGAGAAAAAAGCAGACTTTCTGGCTCAGTTCGACCAGTTTGACCGGATCGTGGTGGCCTATGAAGAGTCGGCTAAAGAAGGAGAGGCAGCAGCTTTACTTCAGTCTCTGACCGGATTGGAAGCTGGAAGCAAACTGCTCTTGATCTTTGGACCAGAGGGCGGTCTCTCACCTGCAGAAATTGAAAGTTTTACAGCTAAAGGAGCAGTCCCTGCAGGACTTGGTCCTCGGATTCTTCGAGCAGAAACCGCACCACTCTATGCCCTCAGCGCCGTGAGTGTTGTTACAGAATTAATGAACTAACGAAGTGAAGGAATCGCTTCGTTATTTTTTTACAAAAATCTTCTATTTTCAAAAATTTTTACGAATTATAATATTGAGGAGAGGTGCATATGAATAAAAGAAAGAATAGACGACGTTTGGTATTTTCTGTGATAGTTGTTGGGATCTTGATCTGGGTAGGATCAAAAGTAAAGGATCATCTAGAATTCCAACAAGAAATGGTCCGAATTGTACATAGTAAGGAAGTGAAAGAGTTAATTGTACATGATTTGAAACAGAAAGACCCGGATGCGTTTACAGAAAAAGGAAAAATTCAATCGTATGAAATTGATGACGAAACGATCGAACACAATCCTATGGGAGGAATTATGTTTGAGGTAATAATTAATGGAGATAAAAAAATAACAGGTAGTATGGGATTATGGAAGCGTAGTGAAGATGGCCCTATTGAGTCTGTAGGGATGGATACCTCTGTAGGTCTTCAAGAACTTATGGAAGAGTAAGCTTGATATTTGCGGGAAAATCAATCATCAATGGGAGCAATCGGGTTGTTTATTTAGCTTTCTTCCAAATTATTAAAGTAAGAGTAATAAAATTGAAAACTAAATATTGTAAAGCGATACTACTAGGAATTTATGAGGATGAAGATGAAGCCAAAAAGAAAAAATTGTCGTTATATATTTGGAGTGTTGTTACTGGGAATCTTGATATGGGTAGGTTTACTTGTAAAAAACCATCTTGATTTTCAACATGAAATGGTTCAGATTGTCCGTAGTAAGGAAGTGGAAAAGCTAATAGAAGAAGAACTGAAGGAGTTGGATCCAAATGCCTTAACACCAAAATGTAAGATCCAATCGTATGAAATTGATGATGAAACGATTGAACACAATCCTATGGGAGGGATTATGTTTCGTATCATCATTAATGGAGACAAAGAAATAACCGAAAATTTTGGATTACGAAAAGATAGTAAGGATGCACCAATCGAACAAGTGGGAGTGCGTAAATCTATTGAGTTTCAAGATCTGGTAGAAAAGAAATGATAATCAAAATAAAAGAAAAGCATATTCGATTCGAATATGAAATATATTTTCTTTGAGCGCTTTGTATATTTAGAAAAAATTTTTTAAAAGGATCTTTTTTTGAAAATTTTTACGAATTATT
The DNA here is from genome assembly GCF_001813295.1 of Streptococcus sp. HMSC072G04. GTDB lineage: Bacteria > Bacillota > Bacilli > Lactobacillales > Streptococcaceae > Streptococcus. The sequence continues at coordinate 87,793 of NZ_KV812027.1, read as the reverse complement.
AAAGTAAGAGTAATAAATTTGAAAACTAAATAGTGTAAAGTGATACTACTAGGAATTTATGGAGGATGAAAATGAAACAAAAAAGAAAAATCGGCCGTTATATATTTGGAGTGTTGCTATTAGGAGTCTTGCTATGGGGAGGTCTACTTGTAAAGAACCATCTTGATTTTCAACATGAAATGGTTCAGATCGTGCATAGTAAGGAAGTGGAAAAGTTGATAGAAGAAGAACTAAAGGCAACAGATCCAGATGCCTTGACGCCAAAAGGTAAGATCCAATCGTATGAAATTAATGATGAAACGATCGAACACAATCCAATGGGGGGGATAATGTTTGAAGTGACTATAAATGGAAATAAAGAGATAACTGGAAGTATGGGATTGAGGAAGAGTAGTGAAGATGGCCCGATTAGATCTGTAGGGATGTCTGAGTCTACAGAACTACAGAATCTAATAGGAGATTAAAAATGGTATTTAATGATGAACAAAAGAATGATATTGCATGGCAGGAATATACGAAATATAAAGTTGGAAATAAAGTAAAAATTGATACAGATAATAAGAAAAAAACAATAGGCTATGTTTCTGAAGTTTTTGGCCAGGCACCAGAAGAGGATATGGTTTCCTCTCTCGAAGACTTGAAAGCACGGTTTCAAGGAGCTCTATCTGGTTTAAATGGATATATTGTGACAGATAAAAAAATCACTCATGAAACCAGACCAGAAGATGTGCATGAAGTAACAATTTTGTTTGAGGGATCGGAAGCTAAATTTGATAAAAATTTCATGGGAGCCGTAGATGATTGGGTACTTACCGATGCTCCAACTGCATTACAAATATCAATGGCTAAAAGACTTGGAATCAAAACTGGGAAAACCTCCCAGCTTGATGCGGCTTCGAAAGAAGTAAAAGCAGCAATGGATAGATATCCGAATGCTCGTTTCAAATTTTATGCTCATTCTTTAGGGGGCTTAAATATCCAATCTTCACTGGGTTCTTTAGAGGATAAATATTTAGATAGAATTGATGGGGCTTATATATATGAAGCACCCAACCTTTATCCACAGTTGAGTGATGCAGAAAAGAAACAGGTCGATAAGATTAAATATAAAATTTTTAATTTTATAGACAAGCGTGACTTGGTCACATGGGAACATTCTGAAGAAGGGAATGAAGGAGTTGTTGGAACACTTGTTCGAATTGACAGTAAGGATGCTGGCAATTTAGGAAAACAACATATGTGGGGTGGTTACGACTACAAGTATGGCTACTTGAACGTCAAAGAAGAGAGTTTAGATGACTATCGGTTAGCTCGAATAAAGCAGACAAAAGAACAACTGCAGTTAAAGAAACAAGCGCTGGAGTCTTGGAAGAAAAGCGGACTCTCCGGAAGTGACCTCATTTCCATGGATACCATTCAGGCAATGGGAATAGTGGAGTCGCTGAAGGAGTTTACCCTCATTGCCTCTGATTATATTTTAGCTGTCTGTGATTTCCGTATTGCGGATATAAAAGGAACCTGGGAGACGTTATTAATTTCTTGCCGTTCAACTGTATTAGGGACCCGTTGCACAGAAAGTGATATCATAAGCGCACTTGCTCAAATTGGTGCAACAAAAGAAACGATTGAGACGAATCGCATCACAGAATTAGAAAAAATTAAAAAAGATACTCTAAAAATAAAAGAAAGTATTTTTAGTCTATCAACAGACATAGCGAAAGGAATTGCAACTGTAATAGGCACGGATGTTTCTCTAGCAAGCCAACTTCAATTGCAATGGTAAAGAATGGGCAACAAAGAGATTGAATACATTAATGCGATTAGAGAAGTAGAAGAAAAATGGAATGGTACTGAAGAAGAATTAAAAATGGAGATGAAAGAACTAGAGAAAAGAATGAATCATATCCATGATCAGTATTGTTTTACAAAACAAAACATTGAAATGATGGAAGAGGAAGTCGGATATTTCTCTAAGACGATGGGTAATACGGAAATTTTATCGGATTATTATCGTGAATTATCAGATGTTTATGAAGAATTGAATGCAGAGCACTATCACGAACTAGCTCATATTGAGGAAGCGCATCAGTTAAAACAAAAAGAATTACAGGTAGCCTCTGAAAAATATGCGAATGAGATTGCAAAATTACGAAAGGAGATGTATGTCGAAAATTGATCTTACAAATGATTTAACATACGAAGATAAGCGTTTCATGGCAGCTCTTCTTAGTGTTAAATTTATGGGGGAAATAGCCTTAACAAAGGCAACTGTTGACCAAAGAAGCATTAAAAAAAGAATTTTATCTAGTTTAACAGAACTTGAAAGTTCTTTAGATCAGGTTATTGGAACTATTGATTCGGATTTGGCTGGAAAATTTTCAAACTCTGTTAAAGAAGGAGTTGAAAGAAAGAAATTGGAGTTAAACGCTTTGCAAGAGTTTTGTAAGACAAAGTAGTATCCGTATATTAAAGTAGCTTCATTGGTTCCCATCTGCTTCTAAAAGTGTTAAAATAGTATCCAAGAAACTGGAGAAAACGAATGCCGAAAGAAGAGAATTTAACAGGGGACCAAGTCGTTGCCCTTACAAAAAAATATTTATCACCTGAAGATGTTGCTTTTGTACAAAAGGCTTTGGTCTATGCGGTTGATTGCCATAATGGGCAATTCCGTCAATCTGGAGAGCCTTATATCATTCATCCGATTCAAGTGGCAGGAATCCTTGCCAAGCTGAAACTGGATGCTGTGACGGTCGCCTGCGGCTTTTTGCATGATGTCGTAGAAGATACGGATGCGACTTTAGATGATTTAGAGCGCGAATTTGGTCATGATGTGCGCGTGATTGTCGATGGGGTGACCAAGCTCGGGAAGGTCAAGTACAAGTCCCATGAAGAGCAGTTGGCGGAAAACCATCGCAAGATGCTCATGGCCATGTCTCAAGATATCCGTGTCATTTTGGTCAAATTGGCAGACCGCTTGCATAATATGCGTACCCTCAAGCATTTGCGCAAGGATAAGCAAGAGCGCATTTCGCGTGAGACCATGGAGATCTATGCGCCACTAGCCCACCGTCTCGGTATTTCCAGCGTCAAGTGGGAGCTTGAGGATTTGTCTTTCCGTTATCTGAATGAAGTCGAATTCTACAAGATTTCTCATATGATGAAGGAAAAACGTCGCGAGCGAGAAGAGTTGGTCGAAGAGGTTGTCCACAAGATCGAGACCTATGCTGGGGAACGCCATTTGCATGGGAAAATTTATGGTCGACCAAAGCATATCTATTCGATCTATCGCAAAATGCAGGATAAAAAGAAACGCTTTGATGAAATCTATGACTTGATTGCCATCCGCTGTATCCTGGATACCCCAAGTGATGTTTATGCTATGCTAGGCTACATCCATGAGCTCTGGAAGCCAATGCCGGGGCGTTTTAAGGACTATATTGCCAACCGGAAGGCCAATGGTTATCAGTCCATCCATACGACTGTATACGGCCCTAAAGGACCGATTGAGTTCCAGATCCGAACCAAGGAAATGCACGAGGTTGCTGAGTATGGGGTTGCGGCTCACTGGGCTTATAAAAAAGGCATTAAGGGTCAGGTCAACAGCAAGGAATCGGCTATTGGGATGAACTGGATCAAGGAGATGATGGAACTCCAAGACCAGTCAGGCGATGCCAAAGAATTTGTTGAAAATGTAAAAGAAGACATCCTGGCAGAAGAGATTTACGTCTTCACACCAGATGGAACCGTGCGCTCGCTTCCGAAAGATTCTGGGCCGATCGATTTTGCCTATGAAATCCATACCAAGGTTGGGGAAAAAGCGATTGGTGCCAAGGTCAACGGCCGGATGGTGCCTCTTAATACCAAGCTACGGACGGGAGACCAGGTGGAGATTATCACCAATGCCAACTCCTTTGGTCCGAGCCGTGACTGGCTGACCCTTGTTAAAACCAGCAAGGCGCGCAACAAGATTCGTCAGTTCTTTAAAAATCAAGACAAGGAATTATCTATTAACCGTGGTCGGGACCTCTTGATGGCCCAATTCCACGAGCATGACTTGGTAGCCAATAAGTTCATGGACAAAAAGCACATGGACAAAGTGCTACAAAAATCAAGTTACAAGACAGAAGAAGCCTTGTTTGCGGCGATTGGTTTTGGAGAGATTGGGGCTATTACCATCTTTAACCGCTTGACGGAGGATGAACGCCGGGAAGAAGAACGGGCTAAGGCACGCGCAGAAGCAGAAGAGCTAGTCAAAGGTGGCGAGGTCAAGGTTGAAAATAAAAAAGACACCTTGAAAGTCCGTCACGAAGGTGGCGTGGTCATCCAAGGTGCTTCTGGACTCTTAATTCGGATTGCTAAGTGCTGTAACCCAGTTCCAGGCGATGAAATCGTCGGCTACATCACCAAAGGACGCGGTGTTGCCATTCACCGTCAGGACTGTATGAACCTCCGAGCTCAAGACAACTACGAGCAACGTTTGATTGATGTGGAATGGGAAGATAACAATACGACCAAGGACTACATTGCTCACATCGATATTTACGGACTCAACCGTGCCGGACTTCTGAACGATGTACTACAAGTCCTCTCCAATACAGCTAAGATGGTCTCGACCGTCAATGCCCAACCAACCAAAGACATGAAATTTGCCAATATCCACATTTCCTTTGGGATTCCAAACTTGTCTATGTTGACAACGGTTGTGGATAAGATTAAGAGTGTGCCGGAGGTGTACTCTGTTAAGCGTACCAATGGCTAGTCTTCTGCGAAAATCGACTTCATACTGCGTTAGTTTCGACTGGCCTAACTACAGTTATGCCTGCGTCTCACTGCCTTGTCTGATGTCGATTTTCTTTGAAGAAGCTAGGACGTGCTCAGAACTCTTTTATTGTTTGGTTAGCTAGTCTCGCCGTTCTAGAGTACTGTCTTGGTCTCGCTGCCTCGCACTAAAAGCAACTGAACAGCCTTTACTTTTCAGATGGTGTGCCTGCGTCTCACTGCCTTGTCTGATGTCGATTTTCTTTGAAGAAGCTAGGACATGCTCAGAAGTCTTTTATTGCTTGGTTAGCTCGTCGTCTGTGGTTGATGTTCTTTCAAGAGCATCAGTGAATGCTCAATAGATTTATAAAATAGGATAATAAAATGAAATTAGTAATTCAACGGGTCAAGAGTGCCTCGGTTTCCATTGATGGTCAAGTCTACAATGCGATCCAGCAAGGTTTGCTGCTCTTAGTGGGAGTAGGGCCTGAGGATGACCAGAAGGATTTGGAGTATGCGGTCCGCAAGGTATCGCAGATGCGTATTTTCTCAGATGAGGAAGATAAGATGAATCTTTCGGTCAAAGATATTCAAGGAGAAATCTTGTCGATCTCTCAATTTACCCTCTTTGCGGAGACAAAAAAAGGCAACCGTCCTGCTTTTATAGGGGCTGCCAAGCCAGAGATGGCCAGTCAGTTATATGATGCCTTTAATGATCAATTAGAAAAAGAAGTCCCTGTCAAACGAGGGATCTTTGGAGCCGATATGGCGATTGAATTGATCAATGATGGTCCGGTGACGATTTTACTAGATACAAAAAATCCATAAGTAAGAAAACATGCAGTCGGGTTAGACTGCATGTTTTTCGATATAGAGTTGTTGGGCGATCACTTGGTTGATAGAAATTTCTTGTCCATGGATAACGAAGTGATAGAGGCCTGTGTAGTCATCATACCGTTGAAACGCGATGGTATCGCCAATCTGGAGATGGATCTGGTCTAAGAATTTTAACAATTCATAGGTGTCATAGACTCTTTGCAGAATATACAGACCAGGCTCAGTCGTTTCACTGAGACGGTCTTGGTAGGCTTCGACAAGCCTTTCACCTTTCTTTGGAATTGTCCCACCATGAGGGCATGTCTTAGGATTTCCAAGCATGTGATCCAGCCGGTCGATGAAATGTTCAGAAACGGTATGCTCGAGAACTTCTGCCTCTTCATGGACTTCTTCAGTTGTGTAGCCAAGATTTTTCAGCAGAAATACTTCGATCAAGCGGTGCTTGCGGTAGAGATCAGAGACCAATTGCGAGCCCAGATCCGTTAGTAGATAGCCATGGGTCTTATCTTTCACTAGGAGACCCTCAGAGACCATCCGCTTAATCATCTCAGTCACAGCGGGTGGAGAGACCTGCATGCGACTAGCGATTTCCTTATTACTGATTTTTTCTACTTCTGTGCCAATTTCATAAATGCACTTGAGGTAATCTTCTTTGTTTGGTGTCATGCTTTCCTCTTTTCTTCGCTCACTTCTAGTATATCAAAAAAATCCTCAAAAACGCTAGTGGAGTAATGAGAATTGTCTCAAGCTCCAAAAGATGGTAGTATAGAAGCATAGAAAGGACGGCATTATGAACAGACGGGAATTAGCGAGACTAGGCTGGAGAGAAAAAAGTTTAGCCTATCTAGAGAAGCACTTGCAGGGATACAAAGACCCACAAGCCTACCAAGAACAATACCAGTCTGTCTTTTTCTTTGCCAGTCCTCTGTTTCAAAAAATGTGGTTTCAAGAGATCAAGGATCTAACGGAAATTGCTGCCCAAGACTTGCTGAGGGGCGTCATGAAAATTCTCCTAATGCCGAGTGACTTGTCTGGAACTTGTGAAGAAACAGCCTTTCTTCTGAGTAGGATGGCTCCAGATTGTCCACCAGGTTCCGACTTTTGGAAGGCTTTTTCACGCGTCGTGCAGGTCGCTTTTGAAAGGGATCCCTTGGCGGACCAGTCGGGAGATCAGCTCTTGAAACGCCAGATTCACCAGTTGCGTTACCTACTTTCAAGTTACCAGGCACAATGGATTAGGATGCATAATGCGAGAGCTGGACAGACTGACGAGGAGGCCTTACAAGCTTACCTACAGGAGGCTAGAGCGGTCACGGTGGATGCTTATGCGGCTGCTCGCCTTCACAACAAGGTCTCCCTAGGGCCAGATGGTCACCTTCATTATCCATCAGGAGCCTCCCGACAAGTCAATTTCAAGGTCTTGTTAAATTTTCATACGGAGTATATTCTCGACCAAGCTGGGCATTTCCTCAATGAAGTCGATCCAGTAGAAGTTTCTGAAAATGGCATTGTCAATGGTGCCAGTTTTAACTACGGGTTGGCTAGGGGCCGGACCCATAAGGACTTAGATATTGACCCCGTCAAAGCTTGGGACCCAGCCTTTCGCAAGCAGGTCCTTTATCGCCAAGGTGTTCGCTATCTAGCTCCGAAGAATGACCGCGGAGAGCAAGGTTATTGGAGTCGAAAAGGAGTCTTTGCACAAGGAGGCAAAAGCTATAAGCAACAAGTAGCACAGCGCGTGCGAAGTTTCCTCAGAGGCATCCCTCGCTTACGCTGGCGGGTCCTCCTCCAGAATGGGCTCCATCGGATTTTATAGCAGTCCTCTTTCAGATTGAAGACAAAGGTCTCTTAGAAACTTTCCTTAGGTGAGTACGGACGTTAGGTGAAATTATCCAGTGGATGATTTCAGCAATCCAGGAAGTTCCATGACTTAGTTTTGAACCTAAAGTTTCAAAACTCCCGAGTGCTAGAAACAATCGTGTTTCTAGCACTTTTCTCACGGTGGAAAGTTTCAGTATATGTTGAATGAGCCTAATAGTGTCTACCTCATTTTATTTTTTTTCAGCATCATTTAGGTTCTTTTACGTAAAAGTAGTTTGTTTATATTAAAAAAAGAGGTCGCAGACCTCTTTTTATGTTTATCCAAGTGTTTTGACGGCTTTGATTGCAGCGTCGTAATTGGGTTCGCTGTTAATGTTGTCTAGGTATTCAACGTAAGTCACCTTGTTGTCTGCATCTAAGACCAAGACAGCGCGCGCAAGCAAGTGCCATTCATTGATCAAGAGACCGTAAGCTTTCCCGAAGGAATGGTCATAGTAGTCTGAGAGCATGATAGCATTTTCGATCCCTTCAGCAGCACACCATTTGCCTTGGGCGAAAGGAAGGTCGACGGAAACCGTCAAGACCACAGTGTCCTCCATGTCAGAGAGGGCCTGGTTGAAGTGACGTGTTTGAGTGGAACAGATACCTGTATCAATAGAAGGGATCACACTGAGAACTTTTTTCTTCCCAGCAAAATCAGCCAAAGATTTTTTCTCCAAGTTTGGTGTAGTCAGTGAAAAGTCATGAGCAGTATCACCAACTTGAAGTTGAGATCCAGTAAAGGTAACAGGGTTTCCTAAAAATGTTGTCATAGCAAAGACTCCTTTTTTCTTTTCATTGTACATCAATGAAGGGGGAAGAGCCACTGATTTGTTTGAGAATCTAATCAGTTTGGAATCTTATTTGTTCAAACCTTCTGCGATTTTCTCCAAATTCCATTTCATCATGCTGTAGTAGCTATCGCCCTTTTCTCCTTCTTTGGCAATGGAATCAGTGAAGATCTTTGCATAGATTGGGATGTCGGTATCTTTAGACACAGTTTTCATAGGACGTTCATCGACACTGGATTCAACAAAGAGGGCAGGCACCTTGGTTTGCCGGAGCTTTTCTACCAGCGTTTTGATTTGGTCAGGTGTGCCTTCTTCTTCCGTATTGATTTCCCAGATATAGGCGGATGGGACGCCGTAGGCTTTGGAGAAGTATTTGAAGCAGCCTTCGCTGGTTACAATCATCTTCTTCTCTTCTGGGATATTGTTGAATTTTTGTTTGGCTTCTTGGTCGAGCTTGCTGAGTTTTTCAGTATAGGCAGCTAGATTTTTTTCGTAGAAGTCCTTGTTTTTGGGATCTTTTGCGATCAATTGTTTGGCAATGTTTTTAGCGTAGAGGATCCCGTTTTCGAGATTGAGCCAAGCGTGAGGGTCTTCTTTTCCAGCTTGGTTTTGGCCTTCCAAGTAGATGACGTCGACTCCGTCGCTAGCTGCGAAATAGTCTTTGTTTTCAACTTTATTGGCATTTTTGACCAATTTAGTAAACCAAGCATTGCCACCGGTTTCGAGGTTGATCCCGTTGTAGAAGATGAGGTCTGCTTGCGAAGTCTTTTTGACATCTTCTGGAAGCGGTTCGTACTCGTGAGGATCTTTGCCGACAGGAACGATACTGTGCAGCTCGATCTTATCCCCAGCTATATTTTTGGTGATATCTGCAAGGATGGAGTTGGTGGTGACCACTTTCAATTTATCAGAAGCTCCAGAAGAAGAGCCTTTGCTACAGGCCAACAGACCAAATAAGAGCGCCACAAAGAGGGCGAGGATAGAAGTGAATTTTTTCATGGTTTTCTCCTTTAATGAGATGAAAGAGCGTGCTTATTCTTTCTCTGCTTAGGAGCGATAAAGAAGCTGATGAGAAAGAAGACAGCAGAAGTGAGGACAATACAAGACCCGACGGCGATGTTTAAGCTATAGCCAATAAAGAGTCCCAGGATGGATGCAAGAGCACCTAATCCGGATGAAAGGAGCATCATGGACCAGAGACTATTGGTATAGAGATAGGCCGTCGCAGCGGGTGTAATGAGCATGGCGACGATGAGAATGGTTCCGACACTCTGCATAGCAGTGACAGAAACCAAGGTCAAGAGCACCATAAGGAGGTAGTGATAGACCTTGACCCGGACGCCCATGGATTGAGCCAGAACAGGATCAAAAGATGTGAGCAGTAAGGGTCGAAAGAGTAGGACAATCACCAGCAAGACCGCAGCACCAACACCGATGGTTATCCACATATCCCGGTCTTGGACGGCCAAGATATTCCCAAAGAGGATGTGGAAAAGGTCGGTGGAACTTTTAGCGACTCCAATCAGGATGACTCCTAAGGCGAGGAAAGAAGAAAAGGTAATCCCAATTGCAGTGTCGCTCTTGATGATGGAGTTGCTCTTGATATAGGTGATAAGGACGGACGCCAGGAGGCCAAAGACAATAGCGCCAATAAAGAAATTGATGCCCAGGATAAAGGAGAGAGCCACACCAGGAAGAACTGCGTGTGAGATAGCGTCTCCCATGAGAGACATGCCTCTTAAAATAATGAAGCATCCAACGGCTCCAGCGACAATCCCGATGGCGATGGCTGTGATCAGGGCATTCTGTAAGAAGTGGAATTGCTGTAATCCATCGATAAATTCTGTAATCATCCGACGCCACCTCCTATAAAGAGTTCATGCCCATAGGCTGCATGCAGATTTTCTTTGGTAAAGGTTTCCTCTGTTTTCCCAAATGCAATCAGTTTACGATGAAGGAGGAGGACCTGGTCGAAATAAGCTGGGACCTTGCTGAGGTCGTGATGGACGATCAGAATGGTCTTGCCTTCTTGTTTCAAGGTCTGGAGGGTCTGCATGATGATGTCTTCGCTGACAGAGTCAATCCCTGCGAAGGGCTCATCCAAAAAAATGACATCCGCTTCTTGGACCAAGCAGCGGGCGATCAGCACCCGTTGGAATTGCCCTCCTGAAAGCTGGCCGATCTGGCGATCCGCTAGATCAAGAAGATTGACAAGTTTCAAGGCATTTTCCACTTTTTGGAGATCTTCTTTGCTTTTTCTCTTGAAGATAGAAAGGTGGGGATAAAGACCCAGTGAGATGCACTCTCTCACCGTGATGGGAAAGTGGAAATCAATAGCGGATTTCTGTTCGACGTAGGCCACCCGTTGAAGAACTTGGCTGAGATCTTTTTGATCGAGCTGGACCTTTCCCGCATGAGGGAGAAGTCCTAGCATGGCCTTGATTAGGGTTGATTTTCCAGCCCCATTGGGGCCAAGAATGCCTAGGATGGTTGGACCCTGGATGGTGAGGGAAAGATCCTCCAAGGCCAGTGTTTGCTGGTAAGCAACACTGAGATGTTCAATTTGAATCATGATTTTGCTCCTTTACCATTAATATACATGAATAAAAAAATTAAGTCAAGTTAATTTTTGAAATAATTATACACGAATAAAAAGTTAAGTCAAGTTAATTTTTAAAATAATTCAACTTAAATCTCTTGAAATCATTGAAAAAAGTTCCTATTTTTGATAAGGTTATTACAAAAGAATGAAAGCGAGAAGATCATGGTACGTTTACAAGATGATTTTTATGATTACGTCAATGGGGAATGGGCTGAGACAGCTGTGATTCCTGATGACAAACCGTCAACTGGTGGTTTTATGGACTTGATCCAAGACATCGAAAACTTGATGTTGGATATCACTGGAAAATGGCAACGGGGAGAAGAGCTGCCTGAAGATAGCATTCTGCAAAACTTTGTCAAATACCATAAAATGGTGGCAGATTTTGATGCGCGAGAAGCAGCTGGTGTGGCACCAGTCATGCCCTTGATCAATGAAATTAAGGCTCTGTCTTCTTTTGAAGACTATACCAGCAAGTTGGGGACCTATGAACTAGCTGGCAAACCAAATCTCATGCCATTTAGCGTGTCACCAGACTTTATGAATGCCCAAATGAATGTCTTGTGGGGAGAGTCTCTTGCTCTCATCTTGCCAGATACAACCTATTATGAAGATGGCAACGAAAAAGGCCCAGAATTACTGGCTATCTGGCGCCAAATGATGGAAAAACTCTTACCTAAATTTGAATTCTCAGAGGAAGAAATCAAGGATATCCTGGATAAGGTCATTGCGGCGGATGCAGAATTGGCCAAATATGTTTTGTCAAATGAAGAAAGATCAGAGTACAACAAACTCTATCATCCTTATGAGTGGGCAGATTTCAAGGCCTTGGTCCCAGAATTGCCACTCGATGCCTTCTTTACTGAAGTGATCGGACAAACACCAGATAAAATCATCGTGCCAGAAGAGCGTTTCTGGAAGGAATTCGCACCAAAATACTACTCGGCAGCCAACTGGGAAACCATTCATGCCAAATTGAAACTTGGTGCAGCTTTAGATTGGACGTCTTTCTTGACGGAAGAAATCCGTGTCTTGTCTGGTGAATATGGACGGATCATCACGGGGATTCCAGAACCTCGTCCAAAAGAAAAAGCCGCTCTGGCCTTGGCAGAAGGACCTTATAGCCAAGCACTTGGACTCTGGTATGCGGGAGAAAAATTCTCACCAGAAGCAAAAGCAGACGTAGAGCATAAAGTAGCGACCATGATTGACGTCTATAAGGAGCGCTTAGAAAAAGCAGACTGGCTCGCTCCTGAAACTCGTGAAAAAGCCATTGTCAAACTCAATGTCATCACACCACATATCGGCTACCCTGAAAAATTACCAGAAACATACGCCAAAAAGATCATCGACGAAAGCAAGACCTTGGTTGAAAATGCTCAAGCCCTTTACGAAATTTCCATTGCCCATACTTGGAGCAAGTGGAACCAACCGGTTGATCGAAGCGAATGGCACATGCCAGCCCATCTGGTCAATGCCTACTATGATCCGCAACAAAACCAAATCGTCTTCCCAGCAGCGATTTTACAAGCACCTTTCTATGACCTTCACCAATCATCATCAGCCAACTACGGCGGAATCGGTGCAGTCATTGCCCATGAAATCTCCCACGCCTTTGACACCAATGGTGCTTCCTTTGATGAGCACGGTAGCTTGAAAGACTGGTGGAAGCCAGAGGACTACGAAGCCTTTACAGCTCGCACGCAAAAAGTTATCGATCAGTTCGAAGGTCAAGACTCTTACGGTGCTAAGATCAACGGGAAATTGACTGTTTCTGAGAACGTAGCAGACCTCGGAGGAATCGCTGCAGCCCTTGAAGCCGCTAAGAAAGAAGCAGACTTCTCAGCAGAAGAATTCTTCACCAACTTTGCTCGCATCTGGCGCATGAAAGCTCGGACAGAGTACATGCAACTCCTCGCAAGTGTTGATGTCCACGCACCAGGAAAACTCCGTACCAATGTTCAATTGCCAAACTTTGACGAATTCTTTGAAACCTTTGATGTCAAAGAAGGCGACGGCATGTGGCGCGCACCAGAAGATCGTGTGATTATTTGGTAAACTAAGATAGGAGAGACGATTCGGTTTACCGAAACTTCCTGCAGAAAAATAGGAAATCAATGCCGCATTCCCTGAATGCCAATTGATTTATCTTTTTTCCAAAGGAAGTAGTCTCGACTTCAGTTAAGCCATTGATTGATTTTCTCAATGCTTGTAAAAAAATAAAAATCCCAAAAGCCAAGTTTCAATCTACTGAAACTAGCTTTGGGGATTTTTGAGTGGATTAGAAATCAGAAGAGATATCAAATAATCAAATAATAATGAAGCGTTTTCAATGGCTGCCTGAACAGATAAATTTAATTGATTGCAGCCTTGTATAATTCTTTGACTTTCATAGAAATAAATGCTACTATGAGTGTGAACTAAATAAATTTTAAAGGAGTAGACTATGAGAAATTTTGCAAGTCCGTCACGTTACATTCAAGGTGAGAATGCCTTATTTGAAAATGCGCAATCTATTTCAGAATTAGGGACTCACCCTGTTTTGCTATGTGATTCAGTGGTCTATGATATCGTAGGGAAGCGTTTTGAAGAATACCTTGGTCAAAATGGGCTCACGGTTTTGCCAGTCTTCTTCAATGGAGAAGCTTCTGACAACGAAATCAATCGTGTGGTTAGTCTGGCAGAAGAAAATGGCTGTAATTTGGTCATTGGACTTGGTGGAGGAAAGACCATCGATAGTGCAAAAGCTATTGCTGATCTTCTAAAATCACCAGTTGTGATTGCTCCGACCATCGCCTCTACAGATGCTCCCGTTTCAGCCTTGTCGGTTATCTATACGGATGAGGGTGCCTTTGAGCGCTATATCTTCTATTCTAAGAACCCAGAATTGGTCTTGGTGGATAGCAAAGTGATCTCTCAAGCACCAAAACGTTTGCTCGCCTCTGGTATCGCAGATGGCCTAGCGACTTGGGTAGAAGCGCGTGCGGTTTTGCAAGCGAATGGAAAAACCATGTTGGGTCAACGACAAACCTTAGCGGGTGTCGCCATTGCACAACGTTGTGAAGAAACCTTATTTGCTGATGGTCTCCAAGCCATGGCTGCTTGTGAAGCCAAAGTCGTAACCCCTGCTCTTGAAAACATTATCGAAGCCAATACTCTTCTTAGTGGGATTGGGTTTGAAAGTGGTGGGTTAGCAGCGGCCCATGCCATCCATAATGGCTTTACAGCCCTTACTGGGGACATCCACCATTTGACACACGGTGAAAAAGTAGCTTATGGAACCTTGGTTCAATTGTTCTTGGAAAACCGTCCTAAGGAAGAATTGAATAAATACATTCGTTTCTATCAACAAATCGGCATGCCAACCACTCTGAAAGAAATGCATCTTGAAACTGCAAGTTATGAAGATCTTCTCAAAGTTGGTCAACAAGCCACCATCGAAGGAGAAACCATCCATCAAATGCCATTTGAAGTGAAGGCTTCTGATATTGCCCAAGCCATCGTAGCAGTAGATGCCTACGTTCAAGGTTTAGACTAAATCAATATCTGTCATTCACAGATAATGTAGACAAACTGATTTTTTACATCAAACAAACTAATGGATGCCTAAAAAATTAAAATTAGATACTTTTTAAGGCTCATTAAAAAATACTTAGGAACTTTCCGCCGTGAGAAAAGTGCCTGAAAACAATTGTTTCAGGCACTCGGGAGTTTTGAGACCTTAGGCTCAAAACTAAGTCATGGAACTTCTTAGAAGGTCGCTGACGTCCGTACTCACCTAAGGAAAGTTTCTAAGATGACTTTGTCAACAAACCAAGAACTCCCATACCTTATGGTAATGGGAGTTCTTTTTCTATTTTCTTCTTTTTGGATCGGTTTGTTTAAAGATCAGGTATAAAATTCCGGCAGGCAGGAAGCAGAAGAGCCACATAACATCTAGTCCCTTGCTTTTACTGCTAAAGGTCGTTGTTTTAGACTCATTGACGGTCACTCCCGCTTTAATACTTGGAGATACCTGTTGCAAGCCGTTCTGAACGACTAGGCGGTTGTCTTCCAGTTTAAGGGCTGGCTTCGTCCCCTTCTTAACGGTCGCATAGAAGTCTTGCTTCAGCTGAATGGTCTTCCCGTCGATGGTATGATCGCCTGCAGAAAGGATTTTTTTATACTGGTAGTCTGCGAACATTTTCTCAGCCAAGGTATTCCCGATTTGATTGCGGTAGCTTTCGGCGATCTCGACATCGTAGTTTCCAACCCCCAAAATCACTTCGATAATCCGCTGTTTACCCCGCTTGGTTGTCGCGGTGTAGTTGTAGTCAGCAGTTGGGCTGGATCCAGTTTTGAGTCCATCTGTTCCTTTAAGGGCGAACTTTCCACCTTCGAGGGAAGTATTGTAGTTATCGTAGCTTTGCTCGTAGGGGGTTCCTTCCATGATCGTAGTGTGAGCTTGCTTGGTGTATTCCAACATTTCTGGCAGGTCGTTTACGATGTGATAAGCCAGAATAGACATGTCCCGCGCTGTGATTTCGTTATTCGCATTGACATCGTAGCGCTGAGGATTGTAGTAGCCCTGAAGGACCGAAATCATCGCCCCATTTGGATTGTGCCATTTGGTATGGCTCATCCCCATTTCTTGCGCGTACTGATTCATTAAGTCCAAAAACTTATCGGGATCATTGTCAGTGACGGCGTTGGCGAGCATAATCACGGCTGCACTAGAAGATGGAACAAAGAGCATCTTGATCAATTCCGATACCTTGTAGTCAACACCAGCTACAATAGGTGAGTTACTTAAAAGATTGTTTTCCGAGATGGCTTGGTCTGCCTCTGTTGCTGTGACCACGGTATCGTACTTGATCTTGCCTTCCTTAAGGGCCCGAAAGACCACATAGGCACTCATGAGTTTGGCCATGCTTCCTGAGTCCCGGACCGTGTCGATATTATCTCCGTACAATATAGCTCCAGTATTGGCGTCGATGACGATGTCAGCCTTAGGTTTGTAAAAATCGTCCAATACCAGTCCAGCATCAGCTGCGATTTTCATGACATCTTCTTGCTGGTAGATGTCGTCCGCAAAGGCAGTGGAAATAGGGCCTAATGTCAAGACTCCTACAAGGAGGGACAAGAGGCTGTGTTTTAGTCGTTTGTGTAAATGTCTCCCATAATTCATAGATTCCATTATATCATACAGGCCAGAGATTCAACTTGAAAAAATTCTAGAAAAAGAAGAAATTGAAAAAATAAAGAAGAAATAGAATAATTTCACAGTAAAAGCGTTTACATTTCCCTAGAAAGTGCTATAATTTAAATTGAGTATAACATTTTTTACAATGAGGTGATTTATATGAACAAAGGGAAGGTACTCTTAGCTACCAGCGCTCTGCTTTTATCAGCTGGTGTACTGGCAGCCTGCTCAGGAGGGAAATCTAGTAGCTCTGGTGGTCAGACCTATAGCTATGTCTATACCCAGGATCCAGATACCTTAGACTACTCGATTTCTAATAAAAAATCGACTTCCGAGTTTACAGGAAATGCGATAGATGGCTTGTTGGAAGTGGACAAGTACGGGAACTTGATCCCATCGCTTGCTAAAGACTGGACTGTTTCCAAGGATGGCTTGACCTATACTTATAAACTCCGTAAAGGGGTCAAATGGATGACTTCTGAAGGGGAAGAATATGGAGAAGTCAAGGCTCAAGACTTTGTCACAGGTCTCAAGCACGCGGCAGACAAGAAATCACAAGCGATTTACTTGGTCCAAAAATCTGTCAAAGGTTTGGATGATTATGTTTCAGGGAAGACATCTGATTTCTCAACTGTTGGTGTAAAAGCTATTGATGATTACACCGTTCAATATACTTTGAGTCAACCAGAAAGTTTCTGGAATTCTAAGACTACGATGGGGATCTTGATGCCGGTCAACGAAGAATTCCTGAAATCTAAAGGAGATGACTATGGTCAAGGAACTTCTCCATCTAGTATCCTATACTGTGGTCCTTATTTGATCAAATCCATCACTTCTAAATCTTCTGCGACATTGGAAAAGAACCCAACATACTGGGATGCGGACAATGTCAAGATCGGTAAAGTCAAGTTGACCTATTATGATGGACAAGATTCAGAATCCTTGATCCGTGGATTTGATAAAGGTGACTATACGGTTGCCCGTGTCTTCCCAAGTGGCTCTAACTATAAGAGTGTAGAGAAGAAACACAAAGACGATATCGTCTTTAGTGACCAAGGTTCATCTACCTACAACCTTTCCTTCAACATTGACCGTCAGTCTTATGAAATTACAGCCAAGACCACAGATGCACAAAAGACTTCAACTAAGAAAGCAATCTTAAATAAGGACTTCCGTCAAGCCATTATGTTTGCCTTCAACCGTAAGGCATATGTAGCTCAGGCGAACGGGGAAGCTGCTGCCAATAAGGTCATCCGTAATACCTTTACGCCACCAAACTTTGTCCAAATCAATGGCCAACAATTTGGGGATGCAGTAGAAAAAGACTTGGAAGCTTATGGGGATGAATGGAAAGGGGTCTCTGTCGCAGATGGAAAAGATACCCTCTACAATCCAACCAAGGCCAAAGAAGAGTTTGCAAAAGCCAAGGCAGATTTGCAGGCTCAAGGAGTTGAATTCCCAATTCATTTGGACCTTCCAACTTCTTCAACTTATACAGAAGGAATCAAACAAGCCCAATCCTTCAAACAGTCGATCGAGTCAACTTTAGGAGCAGAAAATATTGTTATTGATCTGAAAATGATCTCAGATGATGATCTTCAACGGGTCACCTACTTTGCTGAAAATGCATCGCAACAAGACTGGGATTTGAACAATAACTTGGGTTGGGGACCAGACTATACGGACCCATCTTCTTACATTGATATCACTAGTGGTAAATCCGGCGAAAACGCCAATTCTTACTTTGGATTCGATGCTGGTACGGATAATGCAGCCGCAAAAGCAGCTGGTTTTGATGAATATGATCAATTGATCGAAGATGCGCACAATGAAACCAAAGATGTGAACAAGCGTTACGAAAAATATGCTGCTGCTCAAGCTTGGTTGACCGACAGTGCCCTCTTGATTCCGATCCATTCAGATGGAGCTTCTCCAGGTGTTCGTAAGACTGTACCATACTCTGCAGCCTTTGCTTGGACAGGCCACAAGGGTCAATCCTTCAACTATAAATATTTGGAAGTTCAAGACAAGGTCGTATCTGCTAAAGACTACGACAAAGCGCGTGAACAATGGAAGAAAGAAAAAGAAAAATCCAATAAAAAAGCGCAAGAAGAACTTGAAAAGCATGTGAAATAGACTTTTCTTGAAGAAAACAGGAGAGACAGGTCCCGTATGGGACCTGTCTTTTTCTTTGTCTGAACCTTTAAAAATCGCCTAAAAATGGTATAATAGGAGCATCACGAAAATTGGAGAGACGCTATGAGTTTTTACAATCATAAAGAAATCGAGCCTAAGTGGCAAAAATACTGGGCTGACCATCACACCTTTAAGACAGGAACAGATGCTTCAAAACCTAAGTTTTATGCATTGGACATGTTCCCTTACCCATCTGGAGCGGGTCTTCACGTAGGACACCCAGAAGGCTACACAGCAACAGATATCCTTAGCCGTTTCAAACGTGCCCAAGGCTACAATGTCCTTCACCCAATGGGCTGGGATGCCTTTGGTTTGCCTGCAGAGCAATACGCTATGGATACAGGGAATGACCCAGCGGAATTCACAGCAGAAAACATTGCCAACTTTAAACGTCAAATCAATGCGCTTGGCTTCTCTTACGACTGGGACCGTGAAGTCAATACGACAGATCCGAACTACTACAAGTGGACGCAATGGATTTTCACCAAGCTTTACGAAAAAGGCTTGGCTTATGAAGCGGAAGTGCCAGTAAACTGGGTTGAGGAACTAGGAACAGCTATTGCCAACGAAGAAGTTCTTCCAGATGGAACCTCTGAGCGTGGGGGCTATCCAGTTGTCCGCAAACCAATGCGCCAATGGATGCTTAAAATCACGGCCTATGCGGAGCGCTTGCTCAATGACTTGGATGATCTTGACTGGCCAGAGTCTATCAAGGACATGCAACGCAACTGGATTGGTAAATCAACTGGTGCTAACGTAACTTTCAAAGTAAAAGGAACAGACAAGGAATTCACCGTCTTTACGACTCGTCCAGATACACTTTTTGGTGCGACCTTCACTGTTTTGGCGCCTGAGCATGACTTGGTTGACGCTATTACAAGCCCAGAGCAGGCTCAAGCTGTAGCGGACTACAAACACCAAGCTAGCCTCAAATCAGACTTGGCTCGTACAGACCTTGCCAAGGAAAAAACAGGAGTTTGGACTGGTGCTTATGCTATCAACCCTGTTAATGGCAAAGAAATTCCAATCTGGATTGCGGACTATGTTCTTGCTAGCTACGGAACAGGTGCTGTTATGGCCGTACCTGCCCACGATGAGCGTGACTGGGAATTTGCTAAACAGTTTGGTCTTCCAATCGTAGAAGTCTTGGAAGGTGGAGACGTAGCAGAAGCTGCCTACACAGAAGATGGGCTTCACGTCAACTCTGATTTCTTGAACGGTCTCAACAAAGAAGAAGCGATTGCTAAAATTGTAGCTTGGCTAGAAGAAAAAGGCTTTGGTCAAGAAAAGGTGACCTACCGTCTCCGCGACTGGCTCTTTAGCCGTCAACGTTACTGGGGTGAACCAATCCCAATCATTCATTGGGAAGATGGAACTTCAACAGCTGTGCCAGAAAGTGAACTGCCGCTTGTCTTGCCAGTAACCAAGGACATCCGCCCTTCAGGTACTGGGGAAAGCCCATTGGCTAACTTGACAGATTGGCTTGAAGTGACTCGTGAGGATGGTGTCAAAGGTCGTCGTGAAACCAATACCATGCCACAATGGGCCGGTTCAAGCTGGTACTACCTCCGCTATATCGATCCACACAACACTGAGAAATTGGCTGACGAGGATCTCCTCAAACAATGGTTGCCAGTCGATATCTACGTAGGTGGTGCAGAACACGCTGTGCTTCACTTGCTCTACGCTCGTTTCTGGCATAAGTTCCTCTATGACCTTGGTGTTGTACCGACTAAAGAGCCATTCCAAAAACTCTTTAACCAAGGAATGATCTTGGGAACAAGCTACCGTGACCACCGTGGAGCTCTTGTGGCAACTGACAAGGTTGAAAAACGTGACGGTTCCTTCTTCCATGTTGAAACAGGAGAAGAATTGGAGCAAGCGCCAGCTAAGATGTCGAAATCCCTCAAGAACGTTGTCAACCCAGACGATGTGGTGGAACAATACGGTGCGGATACCCTTCGTGTCTATGAAATGTTCATGGGACCACTCGATGCTTCTATCGCTTGGTCTGAAGAAGGATTGGAAGGAAGCCGTAAATTCCTTGACCGTGTTTACCGTTTGATCACAAGTAAAGAAATCGTTGCGGAAAACAATGGCGCTCTAGACAAGGTTTACAACGAAACTGTTAAGTCTGTCACTGAGCAAATCGAGTCTATGAAATTCAACACAGCCATTGCTCAGCTCATGGTCTTTGTCAATGCGGCGAACAAGGAAGACAAACTCTATGTGGATTATGCCAAAGGCTTTATCCAATTGATCGCTCCATTTGCGCCTCACTTGGCAGAAGAACTCTGGCAAACAGTCGCAGCAACAGGCGAGTCTATCTCTTATGTGGCTTGGCCAACATGGGACGAAAGCAAATTGGTTGAAGACGAAATTGAAATCGTCGTTCAAATCAAAGGAAAAGTCCGTGCTAAACTCATGGTCGCGAAAGATCTTTCACGCGAAGAATTGCAAGAAGTCGCTCTAGCTGACGAAAAAGTCAAAGCAGAAATCGATGGCAAGGACATCGTGAAAGTGATTAGTGTCCCTAATAAACTCGTTAACATCGTCGTTAAATAACGAGTTTATTAGCCCTATCTGCCACCTTCAATAGTCCACTGGACTATTGAAGCCAACTAAATTGGTTAATATTGTTGTAAAATAAAAATGAATCCTTCAGAGTTCAGCTCTGGAGGATTTTTTAGGCTCAGCTTGACAATAAATAGTATTTTTGTTAATATCATTAACAAAAGAGAGGCGCTATGAATAAGAAAGAACTGTATAAGTTTAATAATCGTTTTAACAGCTTTGCTTTAGCTTTTGAACAGTTGAAAAAAGCTCAGCATAGGAACAGTATTGATAAATCAATCACTATTAATGAAGTCCATTTGATCGACCTGATAGGTCGCAATCAGCCTGTGAATCTAGTGAAATTATCTGAGTTACTTGAAGTATCTAGGAGTGCCATTACTCAGAGTGTTAGACGTTTAACCAAGAAAGACCTCGTTACTTTTGAATTTGCACCGGATAATGAAAAAAATAAATATCTGATATTATCCAAAAAAGGTGTTGAAGTTTTTAATATCCATAAAGAGCAGCAAGAACATATTGAAAAGGCCATTTTTTCAGTTTTAAGAAACTATAGTGAGGAGGATCTTCAAATGGTTATGAAACTGATGGATGATGTTGAACAGGTATGGCAAGAATTGCCGTGGTAAAAATCACGGTAATTTTAAAACTATATTGTTAATTATATTAACAAAAAGAGGAAGATATGAATATACAAATTGAACTGATCTCAGAGTCTGATTTAGCAGACGAATCTTTTAATATTGTCATCGATGGCTTAAAACCAAGAGAAACCTATCGAGTCGAAATGTATTTATCTGATTATTATTGTATCAATGCTCCTATGCTTTTAGCTCATAATGTTTTATGGAAATCAACAGCGACTTTTGTATCAGATAAGAATGGTATTATTGATATTTCGCAAACTCCATCTTGTTCTGGCTCTTATGAAGATATTGCAACAATGGGGTTATTCTTTAATACCAAGCCCTTGACCAATAGGAAAAAGAAACTTCCAAACTCTCTTTCTAAAATTCCCTTATTAGATCACTTTTTTGTGGAAATCAAAATTATACAAGGTAATACTGTCGTTGCAGAGAGAACTTTCAAAAGACATTACATGAGTTCGCAAATTAGTCATCAAGATATTTACAGGAAACATTTTCAAGGGAGACTATTTTATGATAAAAAGGCAATAAAAGCACCAGCATTGATTATTGTGAGCGGTAGTGAAGGAAGGATTGAAAAGGCACAGAATATAGCTCAGCTTCTATCTTCTAGAGGTTATATTTGCTTAGCAGTTGCCTACTTTGGTTTAGAGGGGTTGCCAAAAAATTTGGAACGTATTCCTTTAGAGTGCCTTGTGGAAGCAAAGGATTATCTACGTCAGTATCATCAAGTAGATAGTGAAAGAATTGGAATCTATGGACGTTCTAAGGGAGCAGAGTTAGTTTTAGCTGAGGAGAGCATTTTTAATGACGTTCAATGTTTGGTACTAAATTCACCCTCTGATGTGGTGTATGAAGGGATAAAAGGGAAATGGAACTCCCATACTTCTTCTTGGACGTATTTGCAAAAGGAACTTACCTATCAAAAGTTTCGACTGAGAGATTATCTGTTTAGCAAACTTTTTAGAAAACCTATCCCTAAAGATCGCTCTGCTAGGATAGACATTAGTAGACTCTCTTCGCCAATCTTATTGCTCGGAAGTACTGTTGATGAAATATGGGATGCCTCGTCAGCAATAGCCAATATTGTCTCACATTATAAAGGCCACCACATTACATTTAAAAAATATCATGAAATAGGTCACATGTTGACAGTGGCTTATCAACCCAATCATCGCTATCGAAAAGATTGGCGTTTATTGATGAAAGAGAGTAAGGATTCTTGGTTGGCTACGATTCATTTTTTTGATAGGCATTTGAAGAAGCAATAACATAAGATTATAAATATGCTATAATAGTCCCAACTAAGATAAAAACACAGTTCTGGTTGGTAGTCCAGACGTAGGCAAGCCTATCAGTAACCTTCCTCCTTGGTTGTCCATTCTTAGGGATAGATTTAAGGAGGTGCTGTCGTGGAAACAATTTCAATTGGATTGACAGTTTATTTTGAAGATGGATTTTGGCATGGTTTGTTCGAACAAGTGTATCGAGAAGCTTATCAAGTTTGTCGTGTGACATTTGGTCAGGAGCCAAAAGATGATGAAATTCTAGAGATGTTACAGACTCAGTTTACTCATTTATCTTTTAGTCCAGAAGCTACAGTTAAGCAACATGTAAAAATCAAGAATCCTAAACGATTACAGCGAGCTGTGAAGAAACAAGTAAAGAAGAAAATTTCTTCCAAGTCGAAAGAACTATTGCAGTTGCAGTATGAGGAAAGGAAAAAGATTTCAAAACATCAATCTAGTGTCCAAAAGCAATTGCTCAAACAAGAGAAATTCGAACGCAAACAGCAAAAACGAAGAGACAAGCATAAAGGACATTAACCCTTATCTCTTTCATCAAAAAAAGCTTCGGTAGGAAGAACCCTACCGAGGCTTTTTAACAAATTTCATTCTGCATTACAGTGAACAGATGTAAAACTCAGTGTTGTTCTACAAGGAGTTTAAATGTTGCTCTTCTTCCAAGAAAAATTGTGAAAAAAGAGAATAAGTCTGGCAATTTTGAGGTCGTCAAGAATCCTTTGAAGAGTATCTTAGAAAAAAATGTTATTTCTATATCGAAACAGTTGACAGATGTAACAGGCAGTGGTACAATGACTTTAATATTTCGATATAGAAATAAAAAGGAGACAAAATGGACAAGATACAAGGGGGCTACCAAGCTTTACAGATACGCTTATTGAACGGGCGACTTTTTCAAAAACTCTTGAGCAAGGAATCAGATGCCCAATACCGAAGTGAACAGGGGAAAATTTTAACGATTTTGTGGAAGCAAGAGTTGGGGTGCGCTACTGCGACCGATATCGCTCTTGCGACGGGTCTAGCTAATAATACATTGACCAGTATGGTTAAGAAATTGGAAGAACAAGGCTTGGTTACGATTCAACCTTGCACACAGGATAAAAGGAAAAAATATATCTCTTTGACAGACCTTGGTTGGGCGCAAAAAGAAATTGGAAACCGTGTCAGCAAAGAACTGGGAGAGATTTTTTACCAAGGTTTTTCAGATCAAGAAATCCGAGAATTTGAAGCCTATCAAGAGCGTATTATTGACAATCTAAAAGCTAAAGAAAATGACATCTAGGGAAAGGAGGCAACAGTTATGATTGGAATTACAGGTGTAACAGGGAAATTAGGTTCCTATGTGGCTGATCTTGTCGATAAAAAAGGAATTGCTTCTATCCATCTGGCAAGAAGTCCAGAGCGGGCAACAGTCTACGCGTCAGCGGAAATTCGTAAGATGGTGTATGCCAATACTCCAAAAGTAGTTGAGGCCTTAAAGGGTATCGATGTCTTATTGATGGTCTCTGCTCGGGAAAATCCAGAGCGTGTCAAGGAGCACAAGGAGTTTTTAGATGCTGCAAAGCTTGCTGGGGTGCAGCATATCGTCTATACCTCCTTTTACGGAGCAGATGAAAAAGCAACCTTTACCTTGTCTCGAGATCATGCCCAGACGGAAGCCTATATCAAGGAGTTAGGGTTCACCTACACTTTTTTGAGAGATAATTTTTACTTGGACTTCTTGATTGATATTGCGCTTGAAAATGGAGAGATTCGTGGTCCGGCTGGCAGTGGGCAGGTGTCAGCTGTTGCCCGTAAGGACACATCTAGGGTTGCAGCAGAAATTCTTTTAAATCCTAAGGAGTGGAAAAATCAAACCTTGAATCTAACAGGACCAGAGGAACTTTCTATGGAGGAAATCGTAGCGCTTCTCTCAAAAGAGACCGGTAATGCCATCACGTATGTAGACGAATCGGTAGAAGAGGCCTATGAGTCACGGAAAAAATGGCCAGCACAAAACTGGGAGTACGATGCTTGGGTCAGTACCTATACAGCTATCAAAGTTGGGGAACAAGCTGGGGTTTCAACAGATGTCGAAATGGTATTAGGACGTCCAGCTATGAGTTTAATAGATGTTTTGAAAGAAAGACAGTTGCTTGAGGAAGATTAAATGATTGAATACAAACATGTAGCCTTGCGCTACACGGAAAAGGACATTTTGAAAGATGTCAATCTCCGCATTGAAAATGGAGAATTTATGGTGCTAGTGGGTCCTTCAGGGTCTGGAAAAACCACCATGATCAAGCTGGTCAACCGTCTCTTGGAGCCGACTGATGGCAATATCTATATGGATGGGAAACGTATCAAGGACTATGATGAACGGGAGTTACGTCTCAGCACCGGCTATGTCCTTCAAGCCATTGCCCTCTTTCCAAACTTGACCGTTGCTGAAAATATAGCTCTGATTCCTGAGATGAAGGGCTGGAGCAAGGAGCAAATCGCTTCGAAAACAGAAGAACTCTTGGCCAAGGTGGGGCTTCCTGCGGCAGACTATGCTCATCGGTTACCAAGCGAGTTATCTGGTGGAGAGCAGCAACGGATTGGCATTGTGCGCGCCATCATTGGGGAACCAAAAATTCTATTGATGGACGAGCCTTTTTCAGCCTTGGATGCCATCTCTCGCAAGCAGTTGCAGGCTCTTACCAAAGAATTGCACAAGGAGTTCGGTATGACCACTATTTTTGTGACCCACGATACGGACGAGGCCTTAAAATTAGGCGACCGGATTGCAGTACTGCAAGAAGGAGAGATTGTACAGGTAGCGGATTCTGAGTCCATTTTAGACCAGCCAGCCAACGACTTTGTTGCAGATCTATTTGGAGGTGCTCACCATGTCTAAACTATTTGCAACCTTTCAAGAGCGCTTTGGGGACTGGCTCACTGCACTGGGGCAACATTTGCAACTGTCATTACTGACCTTGCTCCTTGCGATTTTTCTGGCTGTTCCTCTAGCTATTTATTTGAGTATTCACAAAAGAACAAGCAACTGGGTTTTACAGCTAGCTGGGATCTTCCAGACCATTCCTTCCATGGCCCTTCTCGGCCTCTTCATACCCATCATGGGAATCGGAACGCTTCCGGCCTTGACAGCTCTCGTTATCTATGCCATTTTCCCGATCCTTCAAAATACCATCACCGGTTTACAGGGGATTGATCCAAGCCTTGAAGAAGCAGGAATCGCCTTTGGTATGACCAAGTGGGAGCGACTCAAGAAGTTCGAGATTCCCTTGGCCATGCCCGTCATTATGTCTGGGATTCGCACGGCAGCCGTGATGATTATTGGGACAGCTACCCTAGCTGCCTTGATTGGAGCTGGGGGACTCGGTTCCTTTATCCTCCTAGGGGTTGACCGCAATAATGCCAGTCTGATTTTGATCGGTGCCCTATCTTCTGCCTTCTTAGCCATCGCATTTAACCTTCTTCTCAAATGGATGGAAAAGGCCAAATTGCGGACCATCTTTGCAGCCTTTGCTGTGATGGTTATTGGATTAGGAGCTTCTTATACGCCAAGTCTTCTTCCCAAACCGAAAAAAGAAAATCTGGTCATTGCTGGGAAGTTGGGTCCTGAACCTGAAATTCTCGCCAATATGTATAAGATCTTGATCGAGAAAAATACGGATATGACAGTGACTGTCAAACCGAATTTTGGCAAGACCACCTTCCTCTATGAAGCCCTGAAAAAAGGGGATATCGCTATCTATCCAGAGTTTACAGGGACTGTGACCGAGAGTCTCCTCAAGCCAGCACCACAAGTCGGCCATGATCCAGAAGCAGTCTATCAAGCAGCCCGAGATGGGATTAAGCGACAAGACGACCTGGCCTTGCTCAAACCGATGGCTTATCAAAATACCTATGCTGTTGCAGTGCCTAAGAAGATTGCCCAAGAGTATGGACTCAAGACTATTTCAGATTTGAAAAAGGTGGAAGGACAACTCAAGGCAGGCTTTACCTTGGAGTTTACCGACCGAGAGGATGGAAACAAGGGCTTGCAGAAGGTCTATGGTCTTCATCTACAAGTCTCCACCATGGAGCCAGCTCTTCGCTACCAGGCTATCCAGTCTGGGGATATCCAGATAACAGATGCCTACTCAACGGATGCCGAGCTGGCTCGTTATGACCTGGTGGTCCTTGAAGATGACAAGCAACTTTTTCCACCTTATCAAGGGGCGCCCCTCATGAAAGAAGCTCTCCTTAAGAAACATCCAGAATTAGAAGGCATTCTGAACAAGTTGGCGGGTAAAATTACGGAAGCCCAGATGAGCCAGATGAACTACCAAGTGGGAGTAGAAGGAAAACCTGCTGCCCAAGTAGCGCGTGACTTTTTGGTGAAAGAAGGATTTATCAAAAATTAACAAACAATTCTCAAGTCTTCGCACTTGAGGATTTTTTGATAGAAAGCAATTTTAAATGCTTTTGGGGTAGAGGGAAAGACCTTCTCTTCAAAAAAACTCCATTGAGTCTGGCTTAAAATTGTGTTACAATAAGCTTTGAAAATGAATGAAAGTATATGGAAAAAGTATGAAAAAACAACCAGTGATTGGAATTACAGGAAATGAAAGACCCTTCCCGGATGATCCAGACGCGAACATGAGTTATGCGGCGACTGGTTTTGTCGAAGCGGTCAAAGAGGCAGGAGGGATTCCTTTGATCTTGCCGATTGGAGATGCGGCCTTGGCCAAAGACTACATATCGATGATTGATAAGCTCATCATCACCGGTGGACAAAATGTCTTGCCCAAGTTTTACGGAGAAGAAATCACCATCGACAGTGATGACTACCTCTTGAAACGCGATCTCTTTGAGTTGGCCTTGATTGAAGAAGCGCGTGCGGCTAAAAAAGCTATCTTTACCGTTTGTCGTGGGACCCAGCTCTATAATGTCGCTCTAGGGGGAACGCTGTATCAAGACATTGAACACCATTGGCAAGACAATCCAGGTCAGTACACCAGCCAAGAGTTGGTGACCAAGGATCAGACGGTCCTGCAAGAGATCTATGGTAAGACCAGTCGCATCAATTCTTTCCATCATCAAAGTATTAAAGACTTGGCAGATGGCTTAGAAGTGATCGCGCGGGATCCCAAAGACGACGTCATAGAGGCGGTTCAATCCATAGATGAAAGTCGTTTTCTCGGCGTTCAATGGCATCCGGAATTGCGTTTTGACAAGAGTCCAGCAGACCACAAACTCTTTGAATATGTCGTGAATGACTTATAATGAGGACCAGCTCTCTTAGGAATTTTTCTAAGGGAGCTTTTTCTTTAATCTGCGTAAGAAAGACTGTAAATTGTGCCTAGGTTTTGGGGGGATATTCGTTACAATAGAGCTAGTAGAATGAGGAGGATTAGGACATGTTTCAATTTCCAAAGGATTTTTTATGGGGGAGTTCGACCTCGGGTCCACAGACAGAAGGGCGTCTAGATCAGGATGGAAAAGGTGACAATCTCTGGGATTACTGGTATAGGATCGAACCCAATCGCTTTTATCAAGGGCAGGGACCAGAGAAAACATCCACTTTTTATGAACACTGGGAAGACGACCTGGATCTCTTGTTAGAAACTGGGCACACCGCCTTTCGAACCTCTATCCAGTGGTCCCGTATTTTCCCAGAAGGCCGAGGGGAGATCAATCAAGCAGGTGTCGATTTCTACCGTCGTGTCTTTGAAAAGATTAAGGAAAAAGGGATTCACCTCTTGGTCAACCTCTATCATTTTGATTTGCCGATGGCTCTCCAAGAGCAGGGCGATGGTTGGGAAAACAAGGAAACCGCCTATGCTTATCAAGAATATGCGCGTTTTTGTTTCAAGACCTATGGGGATCTGGTCGACCAGTGGATCACCTTTAATGAACCCATTGTACCTGTGGAGTTTGGTTATTTTTATGATGCCCATTTTCCTCATAAGGTAGATGCAGCTACAGCTGTAAAAGTAGCCTACCACACCCAGTTAGCAAGCTCTCTAGCGGTCAAGGCCTGTCACGAGGTGGATCCCAATTCCCGGATCGGGATTGTGCTCAATCTGACACCAGCCTACCCTCGGAGCCAGCATCCAGAAGATGTTAAAGCCGCTCGTATCGCCGAGCTCTTCCAAGCCAAATCTTTTTTAGATCCTTCTGTTCTTGGCCATTATCCTCAAGAATTAGTGGAGATCTTGCGGGAGCGTGATCTCTTGCCAGATTATGATCCCTTTGAGTTGCGCTTGATGGAGGAAAATACCGTCGACTATCTAGGTGTTAACTATTACCAACCACTCCGTGTAGCAGCTCCTCGTTATGCTCCGAATCCAGCTTCTCCCCTACTCTTTGAGCAATTTTATGAACCCTATGTCATGCCAGGTCGCAAGATTAATCCCCACCGTGGTTGGGAAATCTATGAGCAAGGCCTGTATGACATTGCCAAAAATATCAAGGAAAACTATGGCAATATCGAGTGGATTTTGACAGAAAATGGGATGGGGGTCGAAGGCGAGGAAAAATTCCGCGAGAATGGGGTGATCCAAGATGACTACCGGATTGACTTTGTCAAAGACCATCTTCGTGAGCTCCATCGGGCTATTCAAGATGGTGCCAATTGTAAAGGCTATTTGATCTGGACCTTTATTGACTGCTGGTCTTGGCTCAATGGCTACAAGAACCGCTATGGTTTAGTTGAGTTGGATCTCGAAAGTCAAAAACGCACCCTCAAAAAATCCGGCCATTGGTTCCGTGAATTGAGCCAGCAGAATGGATTTGAAGAGTAGAAAAAGCAACCTATCAACCAAGATGTTGATAGGTTTTTCTTAACCCTTCCTTAACTAGACCAATTTTCTTATATTTCCTAGTTGACAAACTGGAAAAAGCATTGTATACTGACTCCAATGGTTACTTTTTTGGTAAATTAGACTAGACCAATTTACAGTAACTGAGAAATCGACCATGGGTCGTTTGACTAAGTAAAGGGGAAAGTATAGCAAGACTATATCGTAAAGACTATGTGCGGAATCGTTGGTGTTGTAGGAAATACAAATGCTACTGATATTTTGATTCAAGGACTTGAAAAGCTCGAATACCGAGGTTATGACTCTGCAGGTGTTTTTCTGGCTAGTGAAGGCAAGAGCCAATTGGTAAAGGCAGTTGGTCGCATTGCAGAATTGTCAGCTAAGGCAGAAGGTGTCGAAGGGGAAGCGGGAATTGGACATACCCGTTGGGCCACTCATGGAAAACCAACTGAGGACAATGCTCACCCACACCGTTCGGAGACAGGTCGTTTTGTTTTGGTACACAATGGCGTCATTGAAAACTACCTTGAAATCAAGGAAGAATACCTGGCTGGTCACCATTTCAAGGGGCAAACAGATACAGAAATCGCAGCCCACTTGATCGGAAAATTTGCTGAAGAAGAGGGCTTGTCTACGCTTGAAGCCTTCAAAAAAGCCCTCCACATCATCCGTGGGGCCTATGCTTTTGCTTTGATGGATGCGGAAGATCCAAGCACCATCTATGTAGCGAAAAATAAGTCACCACTCTTGATCGGTCTTGGAGATGGTTACAATATGGTTTGCTCTGATGCTATGGCCATGATTCGTGAAACCAACCAATACATGGAAATCCATGACCAAGAGTTGGTCATTGTCAAGGCTGACAGCGTTGAAGTGCAAGACTATGATGGCAACGTCAAAGAACGGGCTAGCTACACGGCTGAACTCGACCTTTCTGATATTGGAAAAGGGACTTACCCATACTACATGCTCAAAGAAATCGATGAGCAACCAACTGTCATGCGTAAGTTGATCCAAGCCTATACAGATGAATCTGGTCAAGTAGTGGTAGAGCCAGCTATCATCAAAGCGGTTCAAGAAGCAGACCGCATCTACATTCTTGCAGCTGGAACTTCTTACCATGCTGGATTTGCTTCTAAGAAAATGCTAGAAGAGTTGACGGATACTCCAGTAGAACTCGGTATCTCCTCTGAGTGGGGCTACGGCATGCCACTTCTCAGCAAGAAACCACTCTTCATCTTTATCAGCCAATCTGGTGAAACAGCCGATAGCCGCCAAGTATTGGTCAAAGCCAATGAAATGGGCATTCCAAGCTTGACAGTGACCAATGTTCCAGGATCTACTCTTTCACGTGAAGCAGACATGACTATGTTGCTCCATGCTGGTCCTGAAATTGCGGTCGCTTCCACCAAGGCTTATACGTCTCAAATCGCAGCCCTTGCCTTTCTGGCTAAAGCTGTTGGGGAAGCCAATGGCAATGAGAAGGCCAAAGCCTTTGATTTGGTGCACGAATTGTCTATCG
This sequence comes from Streptococcus sp. HMSC072G04, assembly GCF_001813295.1. GTDB lineage: Bacteria > Bacillota > Bacilli > Lactobacillales > Streptococcaceae > Streptococcus. Next base: position 56,729 of record NZ_KV812027.1, on the reverse strand, counting down.
TTGCCCAATCGATCGAATCAACCCTTTCAGAAAAAGAAGTGATCGACGAAAAAGTTCGTGGCTTGTTGGAAACAACCCGCAATGCTTTCTATATTGGACGTGGCCAAGATTACTATGTTGCTATGGAAGCCAGTCTGAAACTAAAAGAAATTTCTTACATCCAATGTGAAGGCTTCGCTGCGGGTGAGTTGAAACACGGTACTATCGCTCTGATCGAAGAGGGTACACCGGTTATCGCCCTCTTGTCTGATCCAGTCCTAGCCAGCCACACACGTGGAAACATCCAAGAAGTGGCAGCACGTGGGGCTCATGTCTTAACCATTGCAGAAGAAAATGTCGCTAAAGAGACAGATGATTTGGTCTTGACAGCGGTTCACCCTTACCTCTCTCCAATCTCAATGGTGGTACCAACCCAATTGATTGCCTACTTTGCAACCCTTCATCGTGGGCTCGATGTTGATAAACCACGGAACCTTGCTAAGTCTGTAACAGTTGAATAAAATTATCTATATAGAAAAAAACATCCTCGTTAGGTTTTTCCTAGCGAGGATGTTTGCTTTATTTATCAAAACCTTGCAAGGCTTTGAGGCGTTCTTCTGTTTGTCCCTTGGCATCTAGTTTTTTACCTTGGTAAACAGCAGATTCCCATGATCCATACATTGGATTTGGGAAGATGATGAATTTTTCACCAAATTCTTTTTGCAATTCGTCCAATTTCTTGTCGCGATCAGCTTCAGAGGTCTTAGAGAAGTCTGCAAAGTCGACCAGGTTGTCCCCGAAGAGCAAGACAAGGTTGGTCTTTTCTTGTACAGCTTGGCGACGGCCTTCTTTTGATTTGACGCCATCTTCTAAGAACATGAGGTGGTCACGTCCTTGAACAGGAATGCCTTCTTTTTCAAGGTTTTTGATGGTATCATCTACTTGAGAGGTTGTACGGTCAGAAATGTAGTAGATTTGAACCCCGTTTTGATCCGCATATTGAAGGAAATCTTTGGCACCTGGCACCGCTTTTGCGGCTGCTTTTTTCACCCAAACATCCCAATCTTTAGGATTGAAGGCCGTACCATCTTTGACGTTTTGAACTTGGTAAGGGCTGTTGTCTAAAACAGTTTCGTCCAAATCCAAGACGATGGAATAAGGCTTATCAGAAGGAGTTTGGAGGATCTCTTTCAAACGGTCAGTAGCGACATTGTAGCCTTGTAAATACAAAGCCTTGGTTTCTGCTGCCTTTTGGTACCAGAGAACAGACATGGTATTTTCTTGTGAGCGCTGCTGATCATAGGTCATCGTCACCTGATTTTTAGTGCTACTTGCTTTTGTCTCTTGCGTTTTGTTGGTGTTGCTTCCACAACTCGTCAGTAAAATGACAGAAGCAAGAGCAGAAACGATGGTAAAGGTGGTTTTTGTTGTTTTCATAAACCGTACACTCCTTAAAATTATTCTATAAAAATTATACTCCTTTCAATCTTGCCTGACAAGAAAGAGAAGAAGGGGATCCAGGGAATGGTAAAATGAATAGGAAGAAAGAAATGTTGATATGAAGGGCTTTTTCACCTCAATAGATGCCATTTTTCAGCTTAAAAGAAGGGGTATAGTTTTATGCTATAACCGGATCAAAAAAAGATCAAAGCAGCTCTTTTCTTTTAAAATGAAACAATCGAGAAAGATACTCGCAAGTCCCTATTTTCAAGGACTTGCCTTTTTTTGATGCCTTTCTCAATAAAGAAATTTTAAGGCCTTGATAGGGAAAATATATTAGTCAGCCACTTTTCGAGGTGATATCATGGTTACAAATTCCAGAAGGGAAGCAGTTAGTCTTTCTTTTGGAGAAAAGATGAGGAGGATGTACAGTATGAGTAAAAAAGAATTGGTTCTTCGTGCCATTCGAGGCGAAACAGTAGAACGAATCCCTGTAGGATTTTGGCTCCATTATGTGACCCAAGAAGAAAAAGAATTGGGGCTAGACAATCCGGCTGTAGTAGAAAAAAGTATTCAAGGACACCAACACTATGTTGAAGAAATTTCACCTGATTTTGTCAAGATCATGAGCGATGGCTTCTTCCGCTATCCGAGTGCACTTTATTCGAAAGAGATCACATCAATCAAAGAATTGAAGGATATTCAGCCCATCGGGGAGCATCATCCTTGGATTGAAAAACAAATTGAAGTGGTCAAGGAAATTCGTTCTCATTTCCATGAAGAGATTGCTTCTTTCTACAATATTTTCTCGCCCATTTCTTATTTGAAACGCTGGTTCCGTACGGATCAATCCCGTGGAGACCAAGTGATTGCAGACTTTATCAAGGAAGATCCAGAAACTTTAGCTCATGTCCTTGACGTGATTGCAGGAGATATCGCTACTTTAAGTCGCCGCTTGATCCAAGAAGCAGGTGTTGAAGGGATTTACTTCTCAACCCAGCAGGTCCAAGATGAGCGTGTGACAGATGAAGAATACCGCAAGATCATTGAACCGAGCAATATCGCTGTCCTAGAAGCGGCCAATGAAGCTGGAGGCATCAATATCCTTCATATCTGTGGTTTTGAAGGGGCCAGCAATGAAGTGGAGCTCTTCAAGGATTATCCAGCCCAAGTCATTAACTGGGCGACCCATCATGAAGGCCTTAGCCTAGCCGCAGGTCGTAAACTTTTCGGCGATCGTGCCGTTTTGGGTGGCTTTGTCAATGGCAAGAAAGGCTTGCTCTACCAAGGGGAACGAGAAGCGATCGAGCAAGAAACGCGTCGCTTGGTGGCAGAAGCTGGAAGCCGTGGTTTGATCGACTGTACCGTGCCAGATGATTTCCAATTGGAACGCTTAGATTGGGTGCGTCAAGCAGCTGTATTGTAAGAAGAAAGGAGAGGGAGATGAAAAAGATCAATGTATGGTGTATTCTGGTAACCGTTTTGTTTTTGCTTCTAGGGCTCAGTAAAGTCGCTCTAGCAAGCAACCAGGGGAAAGCAAAAAAAGATCCAGATATGGCAAGACTGGAGAAGATTCCAACTCATAGTTTCTCCCTCCTTCGCCCGTCTGATCTAGCAGGAATTCTTCTTCTCGAAGATCAGTGATAAAAAAAGATGAAGAGCTTGATAAAAAATATATATTAGTAAAAGCATCATTGAAGTGATAAGATAACAAACAAGAAAAGAATAGAACGAGGTAAGAACATGTCAGCAAAAAGAGAATTAGTCTTAAAAGCTTTTAAAGGAGAAGCGGTTGACCGTGTGCCAGTTGGATTTTGGCATCATTTTACAACAGAAGAAGAATGGTTGAAAGGATTTTCTAATCCGGAAATTATTGAAAAAAACCTCAATGGCCATAAAAACTTCCTTCACAAGGTCAAACCAGACTTTGTCAAACTCATGAGTGATGGTTACTTTGCTTATCCAAACCCAGCCATTCACAAAGGCCTTGAAAATATCTCTGACTTAGCAGGGATTGAACCACTCGGAGCAGATCATCCATGGATCACAGAGCAGGTAGAGCTCGTTAAAAAAATCCGTGCCGGTTTTGAAGAAGACATTGTGGCTATCTACAATATCTTTGCTCCGGTGACCTACTTCAAATGGTTGGTCGGAGAAGTTTCAGGAGGAGATGACTTGATCGCAAACTTCATCGATCAAGATGCAGCAACTCTTAAAAAAGTATTGGATACGATTGGCCAAGATATTGCCAGTTTGAGCCAACGAATCATCAAAGAAGCAGGAGCAGACGGGATCTACCTCAGTGTTCAAAGTATCCAAGATGCGCGGGTTACACAAGAAGTTTATAAAAACATTATTGCACCGAGCGAACTCCATGTCTTAGAGGCAGCTAATGAAGCCGATGGCGTAAATATCCTTCATATCTGTGGCTACGAAGGAGCCCGCAATGATATCCATCTTTTCACAGACTACCCAGCCCAAGTCATTAACTGGGCAGTCGGACCAGAAGGAATCAGCCTAGCAGAAGGACGCGAAATCTTCGGTGGACGCACGGTTCTTGGTGGTTTTGAAAATGGCAAAAATGGTCTTCTCTACACAGGAGACAAGGCTGCGATCCAAGCAGAAACCAAACGCATCATCGCAGAAACAGGAACGACAGGCTTGGTCATTGGTGCCGATTGTACCATTCCAAGTGACATTGATGAAGAACGAATCGAATGGGTTCGTGAAGCTGCAGCAGAATAAGGAAAATAGAAAAAGGGAGAACAAAGTATGAGTAAAAAAACATGGATTATCGGTGGGGTGGCAGTACTTGCCATTGCAGGTGCAACCATTCTTGGACGGAGCTTGAACCATGCAAACGACAGCAAAGATTCAACAGGATCGAACAAGGTAACAACCTTGAAAGTAGCCCACACTCAAAACTATGTACCGTATGATTTCGTCGATGAAAAAGGAGAATCAGATGGCTATGAAGTAGCCGTTCTCAAAGCCATTGATGAAAAACTACCAGACTACAAGTTTGAGTACACTGGAACGAGTGATGACGATCTCTTGATCGGTCTAGAATCTGGTAAATACGATATCGGAACCAAAGGAGCTTGGTATACCGAAGAACGTGCCAAGAAATTTATCATTCCAAAAGAACCAATTGGAGCAAGTATCATCGGTTTTACCGTACGGAAAGAAGATGCGAATAAATACAAGAACATCGATGACTTCGCTAAAGAAAAAGGAAAATTGGTTCCAATTTCACCACAAAATGCACAATGGAATGTTATTAAAGAATACAATGAAAAGCATAAGGACCAACCAATCGAATTAACAGCTGCGGAATCTTTCAAAGTCGCAGATGCTTATGCTTGGGTTCTTGAAGGGCGTTACGATGCCTTCTTTGACATCAAACTTTCCTTTGAAAAAGCTATCACAGATAAAGATGGTTCTTACCACCAATATGCGGACAAACTGAGCTGGTTTGCCTACAAAGGAATTCCAACTTACCCATTGATCCATAAGGATAAGAAAAACGAAAAATTTGCAGAAGCATACAGCAAGGCTATCAAAGAGTTAGAAAAAGATGGGACACTTGCTAAATTGTCGAAAAAGTATTTCGGTGAAGATGTCTTCGGTTATGTAGATAAAGAGAAATAAGATGGAACTGGGTGCGCATAGCCCCAGCTTCCTTATTTCTATACGGATACAGAAAGGAAAAGAAACATGGTCTCATACGACATTTCCAAGGTCTGGTCATTTCTTCCAACCTTGGTCCAAGCTCTACCAGCGACCCTCGCTTTGATGGTTTTAACGACGGTTCTCGGTTCTGCATTTGGCTTGGTTTTAACCTGGGCACAAGTATCAGAAGATAAGGTAGGAGCAGGTCTGGCAAAAGGTTATGTCTTTACTTTGCGTTGTACTCCTCCGATTGTCTTGCTCTTTTTGGTCTTTTATGGACTCCCCCAATTTTTGAACTGGTGGTTGGGCATTGACATTGACCACTGGTCCAAGTTTGTCTTTGTCCTTGTTGCCATGTTTCTTCTCTTTGCCGCTATGATCTCTGAAGTTTTCAAGGCAGCCTATTTGGCCATTCCAAAAGGTCAGATGGAAGCGGGCTTGAGTATCGGCTTGACGCCAGCCCAAACCATTTGGCGGATTATCCTTCCCCAAGCATTTCGCGTGGCTCTTCCAAATATGACGACTGCCATCTTGAACCTCATGCGCGATGCCGCTTTGGCTTATACCATTGGCTTTATCGATATCATGGGAGCAGGCAACAACTTGATTAGCCGCAATCTTGGGAATTATTCCCTCGAAACGTATACAGCTGTAGCAGTGATCTACTGGGGAATTGCCCTTGTGATCTCCTTCTCCGCTCAACTCCTTGAGAAACGACTCAGTGTAACAGAAAGGTAGCTTATGGATTTCAATTTTATTAGTAAAGCATTTCTAGCCACCTTAGGTGGTGTTCCAGTGACCCTTCTGATCATGGTCGTATCGATTCTTTTGAGTTTCTTTCCAGCCCTCTTTTTGGCACTCGGTCAGATTTATAAGGTCAAAGGTGTTCGCAGTTTCTCAGTGGTTTACTTAGCCTTTATCCGCGCGACGCCTCCGATTCTCTTGATTCTCTTCTTTTATAGTCTCTTTCCCAGCCTCTTAAATAGCTTTTTTAAGAGTATTGGCAGTCACTTTAATGTCTTTGAGATCAATCCCATTTACTATGCCTTTATCATCTTTAGCTTGATGACAACGGGGAGTCTTGCTGAAATTCTACGGTCAGCCATTCTGACTGTGGATAAGGGCCAGCTAGAAGCAGCGCAAGCCATTGGTTTGACCAATCGCCAAGCCTACATCCGCATTGTTTTTCCACAAGCCTTGCGTTCAGCCCTGCCTAATTTGTGTAACCTGGTTATCAACTTGGTCAAAGGAACATCCCTTGTCTTTGTCATGACCATCAAGGATATCACCGCTATTGCCAAGGTCGAAGCCTCTTATGGCTATCAATATTTTGAATCCTATCTAGTGATTTTTATTCTTTATATTGTCATTTGTGGGGTGATTCAGTGGGGATTCAATCGCTTAGAAAAACGCCTGACACTCGCATAGAAGAAGGAGAAATAAGAAGATGTTAGAAGTAGAACACGTATCGAAAAGATTTAAGGACCACCAAGTCCTGGTAGATGTTAATCTCAAGGTCAACCAAGGGGATGTCGTCGTTATTTTAGGTCCATCTGGATCAGGAAAAACAACCTTCCTTCGCTGCCTTAACCACTTGGAAAAGGCAGATACAGGCCACCTAACCCTAGGTGGAAAAGAGTACGACCTCTCAAAACTCAGCAAAAAAGAGATTCTAGAAATCCGCCAAAAGACAGCCTTTGTCTTCCAGCATTATAATCTCTTTGCCAACAAAACAGCGCTTGAAAATATCTTAGAAGGACTGGTTGTAGCTCGTAAGATTCCAAAAGAAGAAGCCATCCAACGGGCAGAATCAGCCCTTGAAAAAGTTGGTCTCCTCGCTTATAAAGATTACTATCCTTCTCAATTGTCAGGTGGTCAGCAGCAACGAATCGGAATCGCGCGTGCCATCGCAGTGAAACCAGACGTGATCTTGCTGGATGAGCCGACTTCAGCGTTAGACCCAGAGTTGGTCGGTGATGTCTTAGATGTCATGAAGCAATTGGCCCAAGAAGGAGTGACCATGGTTGTCGTAACCCATGAGATGGGCTTTGCGCGTGATGTAGCCAACCACGTTATCTTTATGGATGGCGGACACATCATCGAAGAAAACGAACCCCATGAATTCTTCAACAGTCCAAAAGAAGAACGAACCAAACAATTCCTTTCACGGATTTTATCTGATGCTACTTATAGCGTCGAATACATGATTTAACAAGAGACGCACCCAGTAAGGGTGTGTTTTTTAGGTTCTGGAAAAAATTTTTAAAAATTGGGTCATTTTTTAAAAATCATTACGAATAATATAAGTGAGAGGGAACATATGACTGATAAAAAACAACGATTAATGCTACTATTCTTACTGACTTTGTTTCTAGGAGGCTGCAGTCTTTTTACAGATAAAGCTGCTGAGAGAAGGGAAATGATTCAGATTGCAGAGAGTCAGAAGATGAAAGTGGCAATTGAAACCTATTTAAAAAATCTGGATCCAGAGGCATTAACTCCAAATGGGAAAATAAAGTCTTATAGAATTTTAAAAGATAAATTAAAATATAATCCAATGGAAGGAATTATTGTCGAAATTGTCATTAATAGGGATGATCGGTTGACGATTGATATGACGGTCATAGAAGAGGATTCAGGAGAATATCTTGTTGCCACATCAGGAACGCCTAAAGAATTAACGAAATTAATAGAAAGAGACAAGCAATAGCAACCTCATCTATTTTATAGAATTTATTGATTGGGCCAAGTATGTTACATCAATATGTAGTGCTTGTAACCTTTTGGCAACATTTTTTAACAAAAGTAACATTTCAGGTATGAATAGAATTTTGTATAATAAATTCTAAGAAACCTGAAGAAAGAATGGGAAGAAGATGAAAAAAAGTAAATTTATTGTGTTGATAATGGTAGTATTTAGCCTGAGCTTAGGAGGCTGTAGCTTTTTTAATGGACAATCTGCCAAGAAACAAGAAATGATTCAAATCGCAGAGAGTAAGAAGATGAAGGTAGCGATTGAAAATATGTTGAAAAAATTAGATCCTAAAGCTCTTACTCCAGAAGGAAAAATAAAATCATATAAAATCTCTAAAGATGATTTAGATTATAATCCGATGGGAGGGCTATTAGTAAAAATAGTTATAAATAATGATGAAAAATTAGTTTTAAGCACAACTATACAAGAGGATGCTACAACAGGGAAATATGAAGAGACCTATTTTGGGGAAACAGAGGAGTTAAGTGATTTATTAGATAAGGAGTGATAATGGCTAATAATTTAAATTTCAATGATCAACAAAATGTTAAAGCTGCTCTACTTGAATACGAAAAAGATGTCAAAATAAATGGAAAGTTTAAAATTGGGACGAAGAAAGACGAATACATTGGTAATGTTGCCCATATTTATGATAATGTAAATGACAATGAGGAGCAAGTCTTCGTTCTTACTAATAATGGCCAAGGCGCGCAACAAAATGCAGTCCCCTATACTGCTTCTGATGAAGCGCGTGCCCAAATCCATGACGTGACTGTCTTGATGAAGGGATCTGAAACTGATACAAGTACACAAAAATTACTCCATGATACATATACGGATTGGGTAAAGACAGATTTGCCAGCAGCTTCCAATATTTTGAACCCTGGTGGTGCAAGTGAGTATGCAACAGAATATGCGAAGAATTATGCGCGAGATAAGGCTAAAGATAGTTTTAACAATGCTGTAGAAGCTTTTGAAGATGCAATTATTCCTACATCTGTTAATCTTCCACCGGAGGCCACTCCCGTTGGTAGGTTCATACAAAAAGCAATGGACAATCCTGTCAGCAATTTCGTACAGGAAAAAGCATCAGATATGGTCGGCTTTTTTGCAGAAAGAACAGCCGAAGAACAGGTTAAATTTCCTGCTTTAATGGGAGCTGCTTTTTTAAAAAAATACAATGATGAAAACGGGACTTTCCCGCCTCCGCAATTTAAAGATGCTGCAGCTCATTTGAAAGAGGTGATCCGAAAATACCCCAATGCCAAGATCGATCTATACGGTCACTCTCTGGGGTCTATGAATATTCAGTATGCGCTTGCCTGCTTGACGGAAGAAGAAGCGTCTCATATTGGGACTGTCCATCTATACAATGGCCCTAATGCCTATTCCATCTTAACACCCGAGCAAAAAGCGCGTATAGATTCGCTGAAGTACAAAATCTACAACCACATTGACCATAAAGATTTGGTTAGCTTGGGCTATCAGGATTCTGGAAGCAAGGAATCCAGTGGGATTGTCAAGCACCTCAAAACTAAGAATTTGATAAATACTGGCCTGCAGCACATGATGCATGGTTATATCTATGATAAGGATGGGAATTTGGTTCTTGAAAAGGGAACGGAAGCCATCACTCGGAAGGAAATCATTGAAGAGCGGATGAAGGTTTACTATCGCCTAAAGGATAAATTGCAAAAAACAGGTGGTGGACTGAGCTCAAGTGAACGGATCTATCTGGATGCTTTGCAGGCGCGCTTGGCTTCTGATGAGCTGTTTCGAGTAGTGGATGAAGGGCTGGAGCAAGCTCAGAAATCTAAGGCACAACTGGATACAGATTTAGAAGCTTTGGAGAAAGTATTACATACCGTTCCGAAAGGCTTCATTCTCAATCTTGCGGAAGTAGAAGAGGCCTATGCACAGGCTGGTGCAACAAAGCAAACAGTTGTCACTGAAGTAAGAGAAAGGTTTGACAATCGTTTGGCTGCATATCAGTCCTTATCGAATGAATTTCATACTTTAAACGAGCAAGTGAATGCAGGAATTGAGCTCTTAAAAGCAAAAGATCAAGAAATAGCAGGAGAAATGAACCAGTGGGAACAACTAGCTTATTAATTTCATCTACTCTTTCGAAAAAGGAAAAGAAACTAGATCACTTGGAAAGAGAGTTCCAAAAAGCGCGCTTGGAGCTAGATGAAAAGCGTTGCCTAGTGGAAAGAAAACAGCAGCTCTTCACCCAGATGCTGGAAGAAGAGTATGCGTTGGCAGCTTCCTTTTTACAAGAGCAGGAGGTTGATGTCAGTTGTGGATGGGAGTCCCTCCATCGCTGTATCGAAGAGTATGATCTCGAAGCTAGAGAAGCTGCACAAGTAGCTTTAAAACAGATCGAAATCGAGGAAGAGAATTTATGGCAATCCTACCGGAAAGATAGACGCCAACTGGAAGAGGAGTTTGCACAAGATAAAGTTTCATAGTATAGAAGAGGAGGAAGTATGGGTGATAGTCCAGTCAAAGATTTCTTTGATTTAGATATGAAAGATAAGATGAGGATCATCGAAAGCCGAAAGAAACTTGAAAAAGATTTAATCCGGGTTGTCTATGCGCCCGTTTTATTGACCTGCAAGGCAGGAGTTGAGAAGCGTTACAATGATGGCTTGACTGCGATTGCAACAGTAGCTGAAGAAGACGTCCAAGTGGTCGGAAAGCAACTAGACCAATCCATGGTGGGGCAATTTGCTAAAAATGTACAGACAGCTATTCAAGAAAAAGCTGGTAAATTTAAATCTATCTAGCCAAGAACTTCTATTTAAATATGGAATCTGGAGTGACATCCAGATTTTTTTAATAAATTTTAAAAATTATGTAAAAAAGTGTTGACAAAGAAATCAGTCTGCGTTATAATAATTTATGTAAACAAAAAGAGGTTGGAAAAACCTACTGGTTTACAAGATCAATAGTGGAAAGGAGATGGTGATATGCTATTTCCAGAATTAAGACAACTAATTGATAAAAGGAAAAATAGAAACTGTTAGCCTGTAGGGCTATTATTAAATAAATGAATTAAAATTATGTAAACAATCAAATGGCAGCCAATTGGTCTGCTAATTTTCAAGAATGAATTAAAATTATGTAAATTAGAGGTATACAATATGAATAACAACTTTAACAATATGGATGATCTTTTCAATCAACTAATGGGAAACATGGGTGGTTTTCGTTCTGAAAGCCGTCGCTACATGATCAACGGTCGTGAAGTGACACCTGAAGAATTCGCTATTTACCGCCAAACCGGTCAACTTCCAAATGAAGGAAGCGAGCAAGTGCAACACCATCAAGGTAAAGGAATGAAACAAGATGGGATCCTTGCAAAACTTGGTCGCAACTTGACCGAAGAAGCTCGTGAAGGAAAATTGGATCCAGTCATCGGACGTAATAAAGAAATTCAAGAAACTGCTGAAATCTTGTCACGTCGTACCAAGAACAACCCTGTCCTTGTAGGGGATGCCGGTGTTGGTAAAACAGCAGTTGTAGAAGGTTTGGCACAAGCTATTGTGAACGGAGATGTTCCAGCTGCTATCAAGAACAAAGAAATCATCTCGATTGATATTTCTGGTCTAGAAGCTGGTACGCAATACCGTGGTAGCTTTGAAGAAAATATTCAAAATCTGATCCAAGAAGTCAAGGCTATGGGAAATGTTATTCTCTTCTTTGATGAAATCCATCAAATCCTTGGTGCAGGTAGCACAGGTGATGGTCAAGGATCTAAAGGTCTTGCGGATATCATCAAACCTGCTCTTTCACGTGGGGAATTGACAGTCATTGGGGCAACTACTCAAGATGAATACCGTAACACCATCTTGAAGAATGCAGCTCTTGCTCGTCGTTTCAACGAAGTGAAAGTCAATGCTCCATCAGCTGAAGATACTTTCAAGATTCTCCAAGGGATCCGTGATCTTTATGAAAAACACCACAATGTCATCTTGCCAGATGAAGTTTTGAAAGCAGCGGTTGATTATTCGATCCAATACATTCCACAACGTAGCTTGCCTGATAAGGCCATTGACTTGGTCGATGTGACAGCTGCTCACTTGGCAGCCCAACATCCAGTAACAGATGTCCATGCTGTGGAACATGAAATTGAAGAAGAAAAAGCTAAACAAGAAGCTGCAGCTGCTAAAGAAGATTACGAAGCAGCTCTTAATGCAAAAGTTCGTATCGAAGAACTTGAAAAGAAAATTGAAAACCATACGGAAGACCATAAAGTAACGGCAACAATCAACGATGTGGCTGAATCTGTAGAACGGATGACGGGTATTCCAGTGTCACAAATGGGTGCAACTGATATCGAACGTTTGAAAGATATGGGTCACCGTTTGCAAACTAAGGTTATCGGTCAAGATAAAGCCGTTGAAGCAGTGGCACGTGCCATCCGTCGGAACCGTGCAGGATTTGACGAAGGGAACCGCCCAATCGGTAGCTTCCTCTTTGTAGGTCCTACTGGTGTTGGTAAAACTGAGTTGGCTAAACAATTGGCTCTTGATATGTTCGGAACCAAAGATGCCATCATCCGTTTGGATATGTCAGAATACAGCGACCGTACAGCCGTTTCTAAATTGATTGGTACAACAGCTGGTTATGTTGGTTACGATGACAACAGCAATACCTTGACAGAACGTGTTCGCCGTAACCCATACTCAATCGTTCTTCTCGACGAAATTGAAAAGGCGGACCCTCAAGTGATCACACTTCTCCTCCAAGTTTTGGATGATGGTCGTTTGACAGATGGTCAAGGGAACACGGTCAACTTCAAGAACACTGTGATTATCGCCACTTCAAACGCTGGCTTTGGTTACGAAGCCAACTTGACAGAAGATGCGGATAAACCAGAACTCATGGATCGTTTGAAACCTTACTTCCGTCCAGAATTCTTGAACCGTTTCAACGCTGTCATTGAATTCTCACACTTGAGCAAGGAAGACCTTTCTAAGATTGTTGATTTGATGTTGGTAGATGTCAATAAGACCCTTTCTAAGAAAGAAATCGACTTAGCAGTGAGCGATGCAGCTAAAGAATACATGACTGAAGAAGGTTATGATGAAGTGATGGGTGTTCGTCCACTCCGTCGGGTAGTTGAACAACAAATCCGTGACAAAGTCACAGACTTCCACTTGGATAACTTGGATGCCAAACATCTCGAAGCAGACATGGAAGATGGTGTCCTTGTGATTAGAGAAAAAGACACAAAGAAGGAAGAAAACGCTGATAAACAAGCAGATTAAGGCGAATTAGTTTGTGAAAAATAGAGACTGCTATCATATAGCAGTCTTTATTTTTTCTTCCCACCTGGGGGAAATTATTCGCCGTATAAGGCCAAAATCCTCCTATTTGAGCTAAAAAAACATCAATAATTAGTGAAATTAATCCAATTTGAGCAAAATTATTAATAAATAAAGAAAATAAGTATATAATCTATACAAGAATAAAATTTGAGGAATGGAAGTAAGATGAGCAATACAATTGATATCTACTCAACTCCCGAATACAGAAAAGTGGAAGCCGTTGTTCAACTGATGGTTGACGGTCGCTTGACGAGCTATCGTGTCGCAACTGAAACAAACATCAGCAAAATGAGCTTAGCGACTTTGACGAAGGGAACGAGTAAAATCAAAAATATTACCTATCAAACGGCTTTGGCCTTGATTGATTGGTATGATGAGAATCATGAAAAGTATGGCATTACGATTGACTAGTCAGTAGCCCACTTTTCGTGGTTTTTTTCTTTTTCATCAAAACTTGCCTCCTCTCTGAGACTGGAGTCTGATTTTACTTGAAGAGGATGGGAAAACTTGAAAAGACGGGCGAAATTTGATATAGTATAGCATATATGAAAATTAAAGGAGAAACATATGCAAGGCGGAAGTTTGCTAATTATGCTCGTTCTTATGGTCAGTTTGATGTACTTCATGAGCCGTAGCCAAAAGAAACAGTACCAAAAACGGATGGAAAGTTTGAATAAACTTCAAAAAGGAAATGAAGTCATCACGATTGGTGGCTTGTACGGAACCATCGATGAAGTCGATACAGACCGCAAGACCGTTGTCTTGGATGTTGATGGTGTCTACCTGACCTTTGAATTGGGAGCGATCAAAACAGTTCTTCCTGTATCAGAAGGAATCTCAGCCACTGCTACAGAAGGTGCTAGCTCAGATGCTGATTCAGCCATCGAAGAATAATCATCAAAGAAGAGGCAAAGGCCTCTTTTTTGGTGGGCAAATAGGACGATGTGATGAAGGAAAGCCTTGCTGGTTCAAAAAAGAGGCCAGAGTCCCTATTTTATGGGGATTTATGGTATAATGAAGCGATAAATATTGAAATAGGTAGAAAAACATGTTTCGTTTTAAGAAAAAAGAAAAAATCGAGATACCTTTAGAAGTCCCGAAACACATTGGGATCATTATGGATGGTAATGGTCGCTGGGCGAAAAAGCGGATGCAACCGCGCGTCTTCGGTCATAAGGCAGGGATGGAAGCTCTCCAAGAAGTGACGATTGCAGCAAAAAATATGGGGGTTCAGGTCTTGACTGTCTATGCCTTTTCTACGGAAAACTGGACACGCCCTGAAGATGAAGTCAAGTTCATCATGCACTTGCCGGTCGAATTTTATGATCGTTTCTTCCCCGAATTGCATCGCAACAATGTCAAGATTCAAATGATTGGTGACACCAAGAAATTACCAAAAGAAACGCTGGAGGCTTTGGAAAGAGCAGAAGCGATGACCCATCTCAATACAGGCTTGATCCTGAATTTCGCACTCAATTATGGTGGACGTGCAGAGATCACTCAGGCTGTGAAGCAGATCGCCCAAGAAGTCTTGGATGCGAAGTTTAGTCCAGAAGATATCACAGAAGAGATGATCGCAGATTCTCTCTATACCGAGAGTTTGCCACGTGTCCTAAGGGATCCGGATTTGATTATTCGTACCAGCGGAGAGATCCGTTTGAGTAATTTCCTTCCTTGGCAGGCTGCTTATAGTGAGTTGTATTTCACAGATGTGATGTGGCCAGATTTTGGAGAGGAAGCACTACGAAGTGCCATAGTAGAATATAGCCATCGCCATCGGAGATTTGGTGGTGTTTAGGAGAAGATGATGACGAAAGATTTACAAAAACGTGTGATTTTTGGAGGAATTGCCCTGCTCTTTTTCATTCCAACAGTAATGGTTGGAGGGGTATTCTTCCAGATTGTGATTGGCTTGATCGCCATGCTAGGGGTTCATGAATTGCTCAAGATGAAGGGGCTTGAGACAGCGACTTTTGAAGGAGCGCTAGCCATGTTAGCGGCCTTCGTCCTGACTTTGCCGATCGAGGACTACCTCCCTTACCTTCCAGCAGATGGCAATATGATTGCCTATGGTCTGGTTGTCTTGATTCTCATGGGGACAACTGTTCTTGCTCAGAATTATAATTATGAAGATGTGGTCTACCCCATTGCGTCCAGCTTTTATGTTGGACTCGGCTTCCATTCCTTAGTAGATGCGCGAATCGCTGGTATTGATAAGGTTTTGTTAGCCCTCTTTATTGTCTGGGCTACAGATTCAGGTGCTTATCTGGTAGGAAGCCGGTTTGGGAAACGCAAGCTCATGCCTGCGGTTTCTCCTAATAAAACGATTGAAGGCAGTCTTGGGGGAATCTTGTCTGCAGTTGCGGTAACTGTGATCTATATGATCGTGGATCGCTCTGTGGCAGGTGGACATGGTTTTCTTGCTATGATCTTCTTTACCATCCTCTTTAGTATCGCAGGTCAGTTTGGAGATCTGGTAGAGAGCGCGATTAAACGCCATTTCGGTGTGAAAGATTCTGGGAAATTTATTCCAGGACATGGTGGTGTTCTAGACCGCTTTGATAGTTTGATTTTTGTCTTTCCCTTGATGCATTTCTTGGGTTTGTTCTAAGACAGAAGAAATAGAAAGGAAACCACGTATAGAACGATGCAGTTTATTGCCTTTATTGTTATTTTTGGAGTGATCGTTCTCGTTCACGAGTTTGGTCATTTCTATTTTGCAAAAAAATCGGGCATCCTGGTGCGAGAATTCTCGATCGGGATGGGTCCCAAGATCTTTGCCCATATTGGTCAAGATGGAACAGCCTATACGATTCGCATTCTACCTTTAGGTGGCTATGTTCGTATGGCTGGCTGGGGTGAGGATACAACTGAGATTAAAACCGGAACACCTGTCAGCTTGACGCTAAATGAGGTTAGCAAGGTTGTCCGGATCAATCTTTCAGGAAAGAATCTGGATCAGACAGCCCTTCCCATGAATGTTACCCAGTTTGACTTTGAAGACAAACTGGAAATTACAGGCTTGGTTCTCGATGAGACCAAGACTTATGATGTCGATCATGATGCGACCATCGTTGAGGAAGATGGGACAGAGGTGCGGATTGCACCGAGAGATGTTCAGTATCAGAATGCCAGCATTTGGGGACGGTTGATCACCAACTTTGCGGGTCCTATGAACAACTTTATCCTCAGTATTGTCGTCTACTCACTTCTAGCTTTTATGCGAGGCGGTGCGATTGACTACTACAGCAACAATGTTCAGGTGGCACCCGATGGGGCGCTGGCTAAGGTCGGTGTCAAAAGCAATGTTCAGATCCTTCAAGTCAATAACGATACCGTTAGCAACTGGGATGAGCTGACAGATGCTGTCGAAAAAGCAACCAAGGACAGCAAGACGGCTCCTGAATTGACCCTGAAAATCAAAACAGACGGCCAAGAAAAAGAAGTCAAAGTGAAGCCAACCAAGTCAGGGAATCGTTACTATTTGGGTGTGACAAATGGCCTCAAGACAGGATTTGTGGATAAACTCTTGTCTGGTTTTACAGATACCTGGAATACAGCGACACGGATTTTGGGAGCTTTGAAAGATATCATTTTCCACTTTAGTCTCAATAAACTGGGTGGTCCGGTCGCCATCTACAATGCCAGCTCACAAGCTGCTCAATTAGGGATTCCAGCAGTCTTATCTCTTATGGCCATGCTCTCTATTAATATTGGGATCTTCAATCTAATCCCGATTCCCGCTTTGGATGGCGGGAAAATCTTGATCAATTTGATCGAGGTCGTCCGGAGAAAGCCACTGAAACAGGAAGTAGAAACCTACATGACGCTTGCAGGTGTAGCTGTAATGGTTATTTTGATGATTGCTGTCACCTGGAATGATATTATGAAATTATTTTTGAAATAGAAAAGGATATTGTCCATGAAACAAAGTAAAATGTTGATTCCAACGCTTCGCGAAATGCCAAGCGATGCTCAAGTCATTAGCCATGCTTTGATGTTGCGTGCAGGTTATGTTCGCCAAGTCTCAGCTGGTGTCTATTCTTATCTGCCATTAGCAAATCGAGTGATTGAAAAAGCAAAAGGCATCATGCGCCAAGAATTTGAAAAAATTGGAGCAGTAGAAATGCTTGCTCCAGCCCTTTTGAGTGCGGATCTCTGGCGTGAATCTGGTCGTTACGAAACTTACGGGGAAGACCTCTATAAGTTGAAAAACCGTGAAGGCTCTGACTTTATCTTAGGTCCAACTCACGAAGAAACTTTTACCGCTATTGTGCGCGACTCAGTAAAATCTTACAAACAATTGCCGTTGAATCTCTACCAAATTCAACCAAAATACCGCGATGAAAAACGCCCACGGAACGGTCTTCTTCGGACCCGTGAGTTCATCATGAAAGATGGCTATAGCTTCCATGCTAACTACGATAGCTTAGATGTCACTTATGATGAATACAAGGCAGCTTATGAGCGAATCTTCACCCGCAGTGGTATCGACTACAAAGCCATCATCGGTGATGGTGGTGCTATGGGCGGAAAAGATAGCCAAGAGTTTATGGCTGTTACGCCTGCTCGTACAGACTTGGACCGTTGGGTTGTTTTAGACAAATCGGTGGCTTCCTTTGATGAGATCCCAGCAGAAGTCCAAGAAGAAATCAAAGCAGAATTGCTCAAATGGATGGTCTCTGGTGAAGATACCATTGCCTATTCAAGTGAATCAACCTATGCTGCCAACTTGGAGATGGCTACTAACGAATACAAGCCAAGTAACCGTGTCGTAGCGGAAGAAGAAGTGAAACGCGTGGAAACACCAGGTGTCAAATCGATTGATGAAGTAGCTGCATTCTTGGATGTTCCAGAAGAAGCTACTATCAAGACTTTGGTTTACATTGCAGATGGTGAGCCTGTTGTAGCCCTTCTTGTAGGTAATGATCAGCTCAATGAAGTGAAGTTGAAAAACCACCTCGGCGCAGACTTCTTTGAACCTGCAACCGAAGTGGAAGTGAAAGAATTATTAGGAGCAGATTTTGGCTCTCTCGGTCCAGTAGATCTTCCTGAAAATGTTAAGATTATCGCAGACCGCAAGGTCCAAGACAGCCGCAATGCAGTAGTCGGTGCCAATGAAACAGGCTACCACTTGACTGGTGTCAACCCAGGACGTGACTTTACTGCAGAATACGTCGATATCCGTGAAGTTCGTGAAGGCGAAATCTCACCAGATGGGAAAGGGGTCTTGAACTTTGCACGTGGGATCGAAATCGGTCACATTTTCAAACTCGGTACACGCTACTCCGCTAGCATGGGAGCAGATGTCTTAGACGAAAACGGTCGTGCAGTTCCAATCATCATGGGCTGCTACGGAATCGGTGTCAGCCGTCTTCTTTCAGCCGTTATGGAGCAACATGCACGCCTCTTTGTCAATAAGACTCCAAAAGGGGAGTACCGTTACGCTTGGGGAATTAACTTCCCTAAAGAATTGGCGCCATTTGATGTGCATTTGATTCCAGTCAATGTTAAGGATGAAGCAAGCCTTGCTTTGACCGATCGGATCGAAGAAGCCTTGGTGAATAAAGGCTACGAAGTCTTGGTGGATGACCGAAATGAACGCGCTGGTGTCAAATTCAGCGATAGTGATTTGATTGGACTTCCAATCCGCGTAACAGTTGGTAAGAAAGCAGCTGAAGGCATCGTTGAAGTGAAAATCAAAGCGACAGGAGATACCATCGAAGTTCATGCGGACAATCTCCTTGAAACTCTTTCAATCTTGAACAAATAAGAAAAAGCTTTCTGAGCCCTCACCAGTGTGGTGATGAAACTCAGGAAGCTCTTTTTATTTTTCTTCTTTGAGACCTTGATCTTTGAAATAGGTAAAGAGATCTTGAGGTTTGCCATTGAGGTATTTCTTGAACTCGGCTCTTTCTTCCTCCCCTTGATCTCCGTAGATGGTAGCAAACTCATCTTTCTTGATTTTTGAGAAGTCAGCCTGTAAGACTTTAGCATAGGATTGTTTATCTTTTGAAATTTGAATGCGGAAGCTAAGTCCAGGCTTACCATTTAAGGTTTTATAGATATCGCTATGTTCTAATTCTTCTTGGTAGATTTCCTTTAATTCAGGAAGATCCATGTCTTGCAAATCTGAGGAAATGGGTTCAAAACTAAGGAAAGTAAAAGAGACAATTTCCTCATTCTTGTAGCCAATTTGAATTTTGTTTTGGTAGTGATCACCGAGGTCACGAACAAAGGTCTTGGTTTGGACTTGCTCCTTTTTGTTTTGAGTGGCCTCTTGCTTGGAAGAAGCGGCAGTAGTTCCTTTGCCTTGTTGGCCTTGGCTACAAGCGGTAAGAGCTAGTAGACAGACAGAGGCAAGTAGAAATTTTTTCATATATACTCCTTATAGGTTAATGGTGTTCGATCTTGTATGAAACAAGTTTTGAACAGGTTTCATTATACCATAAAAGTTTTAAAAATGAAAAAATATACAAAAATCATCAAAGATTGTATCTAAAATCACCTAAAATCAACATTTTTTATCTATGTGTCGAGTTAATATAACAGGACAGAGTGTCTTCTTTTCTTATCAGAAATAATACTAGTTGGAGACTACTGGGGCAAGGAATTTCAGATATATGTTACGTTTGTATAACAAATTATTTCAAAAATGTAACAAAGTTACAATATTTTATCAGTTGGGGCTCAAAACTTGACTTTCTCGCAATATTTCATTAAGATATCTTTAAGTAAATAATACAAATAGGGAGTGAAAAGGTAAATATACAGTTTTTTGGATTTTTACTAATTCGTACTAAATGTATTGTTTATGAAAAAAATATTAGGGTATCAGCCCAAAAGGAGAAACATATGGCTCAAATTAAATTAACTCCGGAAGAACTACGTCAATCAGCACAACGCTATTCACAAGGTTCTCAAGAAATCGATCAAATCCTTAACACTTTGACTCATGAACAACAAGTCATCGACGCAAACTGGGATGGATCTGCATTTGATAGCTTTGAAGCACAATTCAACGAATTGTCTCCAAAAATCAAACAATTCGCTCAATTGTTGGAAGACATCAACGCTCAATTGATCAAAGTTGCTGATATCGTTGAACAAACTGACCAAGATATCGCTGCACAAATCCACTAAGATAGTCTTGGAGGTGATCTTACTTCTTGTAGGTAGATCACCCTTTTGTCTTTTGATATATAGAAAATAGGGGTTAGATTCTTAATTCCTAACCCCTATTTTGTATCTATGAATTAGAAAAAGGAAAAGGTATAGAAGTGAAAAAGAAAAAATGGTTAAAATACATCGGTCAGAGTGCAGTTGTGCTCCTTTTGATGGGATCTGTAGTGGGTCTTTATACGACGGTTCAAAAGGACCAAAAGCAAAACGAAGCCAAGACCGTACAAACGACAGAAAACACCAAGCTTAATATTGCGGTTGTCAATGAAGACAAGGCGGTCAAACTGAATGATAAAGAATACAACCTTGGGGCTAGCTATGTAAAGAATATCGAACGGGATAATTCGCAAAACTGGTCTGTACTCCCTCGTGGAGCCGCTGAGTCAGGGCTTGCAGATGGCAAGTACCAGTTGATGATTGTCATTCCAAGTGACTTCTCAGAGAAGGTCTTGGAAGTGAATGCGGTTAATGCAGAGAAGACCACGGTGACGTATAAGGTCAATGCGGCTGGAAATTCTCAGGTTGAAAACGAAGCCAATAAAGTCGCTAAAGATATCGTTTCAGACTTGAATAGCCAGTTGGTTGATATGTATATGGTCAGCATTTTGAGCAACCTCTATACAGCTCAGAAGAACGTGGAAACAAGTAACAAGATCCAATCGACCAACATTGGTTCATACCGAAGCAACTTGCTGGATTCGGCCTTGGATTCCAAGAATATCTTCCCAAGTCTCTATAGCTTGTCTGCGTCATCTGTTGAGTCGAATAATGCCTTGAAGACAGTCCTTGAGTCTTATACACAGGCTTTTGATCAATTGACCCAATCTCAGGATCAGTACGGTCAAAACTTCGACACATTGATCAAGCAACGCTCTGAGGACAAGATCAGCCATGAAGAGTTCATGAACCAGCTGATGTCTATGAACCAGTCTGTTGTCAGTGAAAAGACCCAAGAGTTGTATAAGAATCTACAACAAAACCAAGAAGCAATTACCAAACAATTGAGTCAACCAACTGAAACAGAAGGAGATGCTTCAGGGACCAAGACCTATGCAGGTTTGACAAAAGATGTGAATGATCGTGTGGCAGACCTCGAAAAAGGGATCAAGGCAGAACGCGACAAATTAGATGAGCACGAAAATAACATCGAGTCTTCTGTAAAAGCGAAGATCCTTGACTACTATGGTCTAAAAGAAGGAGACAAAGTCACTCTTCGTACCTTGCTTGGAAAGCCAAAAATCGAAACTATCAGCAAGGCTCGAGATAAAGCGGATGATGACATTCGTCAAGCAATTGAAAAGCTTCCGTCTTTAGATCCTGCTAGTCTGAATCTGAATAAGTATGGGAATCTCAACGCAGCGATTGATTTTGATAGTGCTTTTGCTGGAACGAAGGCGCAAGCAAAAGGGAATGCCGATGAATTAAAACGATTGGCTGCAGAAGTGGATGCCAAATCAACGGCAGTTGCGGATGTTCTTAATGCTAAATCTGGAAAACAAAAAGTTAGCATTCAAGTACCTGCAGGAGTCAAGGTTGATACTTGGACCTATGATGGACAGACTTATGCAGGCAGTGGTGAGCAGGAAGTCGAACTAAAAGATGGCAAACAAATTCAAATTCACCTTGTTGAAGATGGAGGAGCTATGCCAAGCGCGATTGATGTTGAAGTCCTTGTGAATGGGGTTCCTTCAACTAGTGTGACCGTATCTGCAGAAGATTTGAAAACAGCTGTCGCTAACTATGCATCGAAAGCTAGTGAAATTGCTCTGGATTATCAACGCACAGGAGCATTGATCGATGCCTACTATCCAAAAGATGAAAAGGGAGATCGTCATTCACTCTATGATCCAATCGAAGATATGGATTTGACAAACGCTTTGGTCGACATCGTGAAGGCTGCTGTTTCAAGTAACATGAAGGACTACCGTAAGAGTATTGAAACTGATGAATCTGGGGATGCAACGAAGAGTGTGAAAGCCCAGTTAGACGGTACACTCCAACAGTTGCAAGACTTGGGACCACAATTGCAGGCCAATCTTCAAGCAATCGAAAATACTAACAAAGATCTAACCCAAAATATCAACGATCAATTGACGCAATATGCTGATCTTCAAAAACGCTTAGAAGCTATCTCAGCTGCACAAGAAACAGTGACACAGGCTCAAACCAAGACCGATGCAGATTTGTCAGCCCTTGGTTCTGAATACACGTCATTATTGAGCTCGACAGAAGGCGTTAAGAGCTCGTCTCGTAGCAATGTAGAAGCGGCTAACTCTACCAATGAAATCTTTAGTCAATTGAACAAAGAATTGGAAAAAGCCCAAGGCAATACAGAGAAATTGTCTAGCAATGCGGAAAGTTTGATGGGTGAATTCGACAAGGAATTGTCTGAAAATGGGAACTTCGTTGAAGCCTTCCGTAAGGTCTTCAACAATGCCTATGAAAACGGAGTGCCGAATGAAGTCTTGCTCGACTTCTTGTCAAATCCAGTCGCAGAGAAATCTTCTTCTGTGAAAGCGACCATCAACGTCTACCGTCCATTTATCTGGATCTTTATGTTGGAAGTCTTGAGCCTCTTTACAGCTTATCTCTTTGCGACTCAGCCAATCATCCGTAAGGTTAAGGACCGTTTCAAATTGGATCGTTTGCAAGAATCAGATCTCTTGTCTGTCGGTGTCCTTGTGGGACTCTCTCTCATCCTTGGACTGGTGATCGGAATGATTTCAAGTATCCAACTCTCTGTTGGTCGTGAATATGTACCTTCTTGGGTATTCTTAGCGGTTCTAGCAAGCTTTGTCTTGGTACAACTGCAATACCTTCTCTTGAAACACTTCCGTGTGATTGGAATGGGACTAGCCTTCTTCATGTTGATCAGCTACGTCTACCTATCAAGTGCGATCGGAACGACTGCGACCTTGTCAGGCCTTCCAGCACTGGTGAAAAATGTCAACCTCCTTTCTATTTTAGAAGGACAGTTTGCGGGTTACTTTGATGGACAAACAGCCGGTATCGGCGTCTTCTTCGGATTGTTGGTCTTCTTCGGACTTTTGGCGGTTGCCAATATCTTCATTCCTAAGAAGTTTACTCAAACAAAGGAAATTGAATCAAGCTTATGAAAAAAATGATGTATCTTCTCTTTGTCTTTAGTCTCTTGCCAGTAGCTGTTGTTTCTGCAGATGATTTTATTGATAATCGTCTGCAGGTCAACAACTCACGTCTTGAGACAGAAGAGGAAAAGACACTTGGTGGCCAATTGGATGCCACTGAGTCTCTTTTCAATGAGAAGGATCAGAAAAAATTAGCAGATGAAAAACGCAAGCAAGAGAAACAATTGACCGATTCTGACGGCCAGTTGTTTTCTGCTATAAAGGGAAAGAAAAAAACAGGGCCTGAAGCGGACCTGTTCCAGCCTGAAAATCAAAAATTATCTAAATTCGAGTCCAATGTGGAGGACAATTCGGCTAGCCTGTCGGATTTTATTCCAGCCTTGCAAATGCTGGCTTGGAGTGCCCTTCTCTTTGGGATTGCTGGCTATATTTCCTATCGAATCTATAGAAAAGAGGCCTAAATGGACCAACATATCAATGTCACCTTCCGTATGAATGGTGCAAGCCATGACCTCCGAATCCCAACACGGATGGAGGTGCGACGCTTGATTCGGGAATTGGATCAGATCTTTGGGTCTGCCATGGAGCCTAGAAGCAAGTATCAGTTGCGCGTGGTAAATAAGGGCATCTTGCTAGATGAAGGCAAGGTGGTACAAGAGTATCCGATCACGAGTGGTGATCTGATCGAGATTGAGGAGTGGTAAGGTGAAAGAAGAACAATTTACACTGGAAGAACAAGTCTTCCGTTTTGAAAAAGAAGAAACAAGCTGGCGGCTGGACCTTAAGCGTTCAGAAGTGGATAGCCAGGATTTACGCAATTTATGGATTTTGGATCTCCATCATCCCTTGTTTTTAGAGCAGAGCATGACAGCGGATCAAGACCAGATTCATCTGACCTATCAGACGGATGCGCTAGGCTTGAGTGCTGAAGAAATCCAAGAATTACCAGTATCAGACCGTCTGCGTCTAGCCATCAATGTCTTGGATTTGGCGCCGGCCTTGGAGCTTCCGGTGACCTTTATGTTGCATCCCATCAATTTGTTTGTGACCAAGGATGCGCAAGTCAAGATCGCTTATCGCGGGGTTCCGGGAATGATGGTGCCACGCAAGTGGGATCAGGATGAATTCTTGCGTCAGGCCAAGTGCTATGCGGTCACTCTTTTTGGGGACTGGGATTTCATGGAGCTCTATCAAGGCACACTTGAATTAGAAGATCTGCCTGATTTCTTGGTAGAAATCCGTGATGCTACTAGCTTAGAAGAGATGAAAGCTCTCTTAGAGAAAGCCTACCAAGAACGCAAGGAAGAGGAAGAAAAGACCTTGACCTTGGTTTCAAGTCGTCAACACCGAATCTTTAAGTTGGCAACAGTATGGCTTTCAGCTGTAGTGGCCCTCTTACTCTTGCCCTTGATTTATTTGGTCTTTTTCCAAGCACCTTTTAAAGAAAAGTTGCTTCAAGCGGATACAGCCTATCTCAAGGTAGACTACACCGGTGTGATCGATGAATTGGAGGGAGTAGCTCCAAGCAGTCTTCCAACGACACAGAAATATGAGTTGGCAACGTCTTATTTGCAAGGCTTGAATTTTTCAGAGGACCAAAAAAAGGTCATCCTTAACAACGTCACGCTCAAGTCAGATAGCCTCTATCTCCACTACTGGATCTATATCGGCCGTCATGACTTTACTCAAGCGCTGGATACGGCCAAGCGGATCGACGATTCAGACTTGATTATCTATGCCCTTCGTAAAGAAATCAAGGCGACACGTGATAGCGAAAAACTCTCTGGTGAACAGCGCGAGAAGAAACTCTCTGAGCTTGAGGGTGAATACAAGAAATACTGGGATGCCCGCTCTAAACTCTTGGAAGCAGAGACAGATGAAACCAAATCTTCCACTAGCAGCTCAACAACAGCTTCATCTACAGAAGGCTCCTCAACAGAAAGCTCGTCTTCTACAACTGCAAGCTCGACTGAGTCTAGCGACCACAAGGAGTAGTCTATGAAAAAACGTATCATACTCTATAGAAAAGGTTTTCGCTATGAGCTAGCGCTAGAAGAGGGAAAAACAGCGACCGTATCGAATCAAGAAACAGCTCAGTTGACCCTGGCTTCGCAAGAACCCCCCCTTCATTTCCAATGGAGTCAAGGAGAAATCTTCTACCAGTATGGTGAAGACAAGGGTGTGCTTGAAAATAGCAAGATCCTTGGGGATGTGGTCTGCTACTTGGCGACAGGGGAAGTCCATACTTATGAACTGTTAGACAAGGAAGAAATCCTCGTAGCAGATGAAAAGGGTGCGGATGTGCGCTTGCACTATCCAGTACGCTTTCTCCTTGTGAAAAAAGAGCAGACCTGGACTTGCCAGCTCTTATCTGGAAAACTCTACCATAACCACAAACTCGTCAGTGAAGCGACTTTTCCACTGGCCTTTGGGGATGAGTTGGCCATTGGAGATGTGACCTTTAAACTCTATCCAGAAGAATTTGGCGTGGAAGGGGCTGTCGAAGTGAGTCCTTATCTAGTGCCGCGTTTGCATTCACGTTATGACTTCTACAAGGACTATCCAGAGTACCACCGGTCTCCGCGGATCATCTACCGGAGTTCGGAAGACAAGATCTTGATCAATCCTCCGGGAGCGGAGCCTCAAAAGCCATCAGATGAACTCTTGAAGTTGATCATGCCACCCCTCATCATGGTTGGGGTGACCCTCTTGATCACCATTTTCCAACCGCGGGGTCTCTATATCATCGCGACGGTATCCATGTCTGTGGTCAGTGTGATCTTTTCGATCCAAGGATTCTTCAAGAATCGTAAGAAATACAAAGAAGACAAGAAAGAGCGCGTGGAGCTCTACCATCTCTATCTCAAGGATAAGGCTAAGGACTTGGAACAGCTATCTCGTAAGCAGAGAGAAGGCATGTTTTACCATTTCCCAGCGATCGAAGATTTGACCAAGATGGTCAAACGCTATGATTCGCGGATCTACGAAAAAACACCGCTTCATTTTGACTTTTTGGCTTATCGTTTGGGCTTGGGCAAGGTTCCAACCAGCTATGAGCTCAAATATGGTCAGGAAGAACGCAGTGGGAAGAAAGACGCCTTGGAAGAAGAAGGCTATGCCCTTTTCCAAGCTCATCAAAAGATCGACAATCTTCCGATTGTAGCCAGCCTTAATCGGGGACCTGTAGGTTACGTCGGTCCTCGTCCTATCGTGCTAGAGCAGTTGCAACTCCTGGTTGCCCAATTGGCAGTCTTTCACTCTTACCATGATCTGACCATTATTCCGATCATTCCAGAAGAGGAAAAAGAAAGCTGGGATTGGATGCGCTGGTTGCCTCATGCGACTCTGCAAGACATGAATGTCCGTAGCTTTGTCTACAATCAGCGGACACGCGATCAGGTCTTAAACAGTCTCAACCAGATCCTCAAGCTTCGCAAGGCGCAAAAAGAGGAAGAAAAAGCCAATGATACCAAGATCTTCCACCCTCACTATGTGGTCCTCATCACCGATGAAACCTTGATTTTGGATCATGTCATCATGGAGTTCTTCCGTGAGGATCCGACAGAGCTCGGCTGCTCCATCATCTATGTAGCAGATGTGCTCTCATCACTTTCTGAAAATATCCAAACGGTTATCTCTATCAAGGACCGCAACCAAGGGCAATTGCTCTTGCAAGAAGGGGTTCTTCGAGAACTTGACTTCCAATTGGATCACTTCCCTGAAGGTTATGACAAGGAAGCCATCTCGCGTGGCCTAGCCCCTCTTAAGCATATCCAACAGCTCAAGAGCTCAATTCCGGACTCGGTGACCTTCCTTGAAATGTACCAGGCAGAGACCTTCAATGACCTCAAGGTCTTGAGTCGTTGGGAGAGCCATGCCCCTTACCAAAGTTTGGCTGTTCCGATCGGTCTGCGCGGGAAGGACGATTTGGTCTACCTCAATCTCCATGAAAAAGCTCATGGACCACACGGTTTGATCGCAGGGACGACCGGGTCTGGTAAGTCTGAAACCATTCAGTCTTATATCCTGAGCCTTGCTGTCAACTTCCACCCCCACGATGTGGCTTTCCTCCTCATCGACTACAAGGGTGGGGGAATGGCCAACCTCTTCAAGGATCTGCCTCACTTGCTTGGAACTATCACCAACTTGGATGGTGCCCAGTCTATGCGGGCCCTAGCCTCTATCAATGCAGAGATTCATCGTCGGGAGCGGCTCTTTGGACAATATGGGGTCAACCATATCAACCAATACCAAAAGAAATTTAAACTCGGTGAAGCGACCGAACCGCTACCTCACCTCTTCTTGATCAGTGATGAGTTTGCCGAACTCAAGGTCAACCAACCAGACTTCATCAAGGAATTGGTCTCTATCGCGCGTGTCGGGCGTTCCCTTGGGGTGCACTTGATTCTTGCGACGCAAAAACCTTCTGGGGTCGTGGACGACCAGATCTGGTCCAACTCCCGCTTCAAGCTAGCCCTTAAGGTGGCAGACCGTGGCGACTCTATGGAGATGCTGCGGACGGCAGATGCAGCTGAGATCACCCAGACTGGTCGTGCCTATCTCCAAGTCGGGAATAACGAAGTCTATGAACTCTTCCAAACCGCTTGGTCAGGAGCAGACTACCAGCCTGAGAAGGACCAGTTAGGAATCGAAGACCATACCATCTACTTGATCAATGAACTGGGCCAATACGAAGTCCTCAACCAAGACCTCTCTGGTCTTGATATGGCAGAAGAAATCAAGGAAGTGCCGACAGAGCTGGATGTCATCGTGCAAGAGATTAATCACTTGCACCAACAAGAAGGCATCGCAGCTGTGGCTCAACCATGGTTGCCACCGCTCAAAGAGCGAATTACGCTGGATGAGTTGGACAAGGTCGTACCGATCGAGGCTTGGCAAAAAAGGACAGCTCCAAGCGTCCTGATCGGGGTCGCCGATATCCCGCAAGCGCAAAAGCAAGAAGCAGTCGCTATCGATCTGTCAAAAGATGGCAATATCCTCCTTTACGGAAGTCCAGGTACAGGAAAGACCACTTTCCTACAGACAGCTGCAATGGATCTAGCTCGCAAGCAGAGTCCAGAAAATCTGACCATGTACCTGCTGGATTTTGGGACCAATGGTCTAGCACCCCTGACTCAATTGCCACATGTGGCCGATAGCCTTTTACTTGATCAGACGGAGAAAATCCAGAAATTCATCCGAATCATCAACCGCGAGTTGGATCGTCGCAAGAAGCTCCTGTCTGAGCATGGTGTCGGCACCATCGCCCTCTACCGTGAAGTGACCGGCAAGCAAGAGCCAACCATGGTCATCCTCATGGATAGCTATGAGTCTATGAAGGACGAGCCTTATGAGACAGACCTCTTCAAACTCTTCATGCGGATCTCTCGTGAAGGTCTCAGCATCGGAGTGCACTTGATCATCACAGCTAGCCGTCAGAACAACCTACGGGCTCAGCTCTATTCAAACTTCAAACACCAGCTGACCTTGCCACAAAATGATATCTCTGAAGTCCGCGGTATCGTGGGAGCAACCCCACTAGCGTCTACGATGGAAGACATCAAGGGACGTGCGCTCATGAAACGTGACGAAGTCGATGTCGTCCAGTTCGCTCTACCTGTCGCAGGGGATAATGATATCCAAATCATCAACAACCTCCGCGACCAAGTCCAAAGCCTCAAAGAGATGTGGACAGGCCGCACCCCAGCAGGTATCCCAATGGTGCCAGATGAGTTGACAGAAGCAGCCTTCTATGGACGTGAGGATGTAGCAGCTTTGTTGGATGAAGGAAAAGTACCACTCGGATTGGATCTGGAAACAGTTGAGCCGGTAACATGGGATCCTGATGTATCAAACTTACTTTATTTAACAAGTAAAGAAAGTCAAATGACAAATCTGCTAAAACAATTAATCCAGTATGGTCAAAAACATCAAGAGAAGTTAGTTGTATTCGCACCTGAACATAATTTCTTACCTAAAATAGAAAATATAGAAGTATTAAGTTCAAAAGAAGATGTAATGGATATGATTGGCGGATTAGCATTAAAAGTTTCTGAGAGACTAGGTAAACGATTGACAGATCACGTAGTTAAAATCATTATCCTTGATTTTGCGCATTTTGTTGATGGTTTAGATTCAGTAACACAGCAAAAATTAATCAGTGTATTAGAAAAAGGCTATCGCGTAGGTTATAGTTCTGTAATTATGAGTGATTCAGGTATTTCTAGCCGTTATGATCCTGTAACAAAAGAAGTGAAGAAAATATCACAGGTTCTTTTAGGCCTTCGCTACACAGATCAGACAATTGTTACAGCAGTTAATAAACCGATGAGAGAAGGGCAACTAGGCTATCAAGAGCATTATTATATTAGACAAAATACCTTGAATAAAATTAAGGTTTTAGTAGATAAGGAGTC
Source organism: Streptococcus sp. HMSC072G04 (assembly GCF_001813295.1). Taxonomy (GTDB): domain Bacteria; phylum Bacillota; class Bacilli; order Lactobacillales; family Streptococcaceae; genus Streptococcus. The sequence continues at coordinate 26,842 of NZ_KV812027.1, read as the reverse complement.
AATATGAGTAAATCTGAACTTATAGCACAAATTAACAAAATTCATGCAATTGTAAATACTTCAAGAGAGAAATTAAAAAAACTACTAGCCGCTAAGAGCAAAGTAGATACGATAGAGATTGCGTTGAAGTATATTCCCGAAAATGCAGAAAGCATAAAAGATTCCTATGATTTATATGGCACTCCATATGATGTGATGGCTACTGATGAAAAACAAGTTATTACTCAAGCAAATACAGATTTTAAAAAAGTACGGGAGACTGTATCAAATGAGTTAGAGCAAGCTATTAAACAAGAAAATACTATTATAAGTAGTAATAGCTATTTGTTGGAATCATTGCAAAAACAACTCAGTTAAGGAGGACAATATGGCTAAAGTTAAAATTAATAGTATTTCAGAATTAGAGTCATATGGAAAGAATATAAAAGACTTCTCTGATAAGTATGAAGTAGAAACCAATGCTCTGTATCGCAATTTTACTGATAAAGCAGGTAATGATAGTAAAGGGGCTGCCGTAAATGCTTACTTTAAAAAGTTAAATACAATACAAAGTCAAATCTTTTCTCAATTACCGTCTGCTATTAAAAAATATGGGGAAGTTGTAACAACGTATGTTAGTGAAATTAGAGCGACAGAGTTTGTTGATAAGTGTTATAGTAGCTATACAGGAGCGAATGATTTATCGAGCCTACTTAAAGGAGCACAAACAAATGATATTTTCAATCTGTCCAAAGATTTAGATGAAGCTTTTAAACAGGCAGCGGATGCTATGGGAAATTCTCCATATAATACAGAGGGAGATCTTAATAAAGCTACGACAGATTTAGAGAATGCAGCTACTAAACGAATTGAAAAAGATGAGGCGGTACAAGAAGCCTATAGTAAATTTACAAAGAATCTTGAAGACGAGACTGTTACAATAAAGAGCTTCCAGGATATATTAAATAATGCAATCTGTTTTTCTGATATTCCTAGTTCAGCAATCTTTCAAGCCATTGCAAATGGACATCTCACAGCAACGCAAATGTATTATTTGAATATTCCAAAAACTAAGGAGGATGCTCAGGCACTGAAAGCTATTATTAGTGATAAGCCTGGTGACGTATTGAAGGTAGATCCGAATAAAATTTCTGAACAAATGTATGCGGTTATTGCTAATGAACAGAATGACTGGACGCTAGCTGAGAATAATGAAATGTGGCAACACTTTGTAAATGCTTTAGGTGATTATTCAGTTGAACGAAATGACATTTTCACAAATGGTATATTAAAGGCAGAGGATGCTCTTGCACAAATATTAATGCTCCAAATGTATCAACTGTATGAGGATAATCATAAGTCAACTTTACCAGAGAATGCAACTCCTGAACAAATAGAGGAATATGAAGAAAAGATGAAAAATTATCAAATTCTGTATGATTCCTATCAATCGGAGTTGAATGCAATCAATAGTAATACAGGTTTGATGTACTCTCTACAAGTTTTAGAAATAGGAACTTCAGTGGAGTCCAAATTCTTCGAAAACAGAAGAACAATGGAATATTACTACTATAAAAAGGTAGCAGAAGTTGAATTAAATAACGGTCAGTTTAATATTAAAACAGATAAAGGATTCTTTCAGTTCGACGTTAACACGATACAGACAGCTTATCAACAGAGGGAACTTAAGCCTACTGACAAAGATTATACCTGGGGAGAGTATAATGAATACACAGCAACAACGGAATATTCTGATTTTGGAATGGAAGCTTCGGAGTACAGTGAACGGTTAGAAGGACTTCGGAAAGAAAGACAGAAAGCGCATGATGATTTTAACAATAGTATCCTACAAGCAGTAGCTGAAACAGGAATATCTTTTATTCCATTTGGTTCGACTGCTTTATCGGTCGTCAAGACTTTGGGTGCAGTGAGTGATGGATTTAAAGGTAATGAGTTTCAGTCTAACGGTACGGATGCTATTAAGTCGGCAAGAGATGATTATAAAAGTTTCTATAAGAAAACTACAGGTCAGGATATCCCTGATACAAAATTTGATAAATTATGGGATCATTGGAGTAAGTTGAGCTCCGGAATATCTGATGGAGTAAAAGCTATAAACACTTATAACTCTGCTATTAGTCAGATTGATCAGCAAACTTCCGAAGCTAGAAACGATTTTATGGAAAAGATTTTGGACTATGGAGGATGGGACCTATCAGAAAATGGGAAATCTACTATAGCAAATGGAAGATTTGGTCAGTACTATGATTTTAATGCAATTCTGAGAGTGAAGGAATTAAATAAGTTAGGTCTAAAGGGTTACATTAATAATGCGACAAATCTTACTGAGAATGATTTAGATGCTGCGATCAATAAGACATTTACAGAAGAAGACAAACAAGCCTATTCGGATGTCATTGCCTATGCGAGAGGTAAAGAAACAGCTTTAAAATTACAAGATATGTCTCCAGAACAATTGGAAAAATTCACTACTATCGTTAAGAATCTCGGAAGAGATGGTATGTCAGGCTTGGGAGACTATTTTGATAAAGAATACCAAATAGAAGAGGTGAAGCCGTATGGTGCTAAATAGCAAAAGCAATAATAGTATCTTTGTCTCTTCTCGATTATTATTAGGAATAATCTTTATTTTTCTTCTTTTTGGCTGTTCAAACCATTTAGAGGATGACCAAAAAAAATCTAGTAGTTCAGATAGAAATGAAGATTTCAGTGTTTATAACCTCAATGCAGACATTCACAAATTTGAATTTATTCATGATAAAAACGGTATTATTGTTGAGTGGGATTTTGAAAATAACAAGGTGGCGAAAGCTATTAATTCCTCTGATTGGATTAGAGTAAATCCAAATTTTCTTGTTAGAGAGCGCGAAAAATTAAGACGAGTGACTGCTAGTAAAGAAATGAAGTCAGATGAATATGCATATCTGGACATCTTTGATTTAACCAATAAAAAAGCCCCTAAAAAAGAAATAGATGTTTGGAAATTAATGGTAAATTATTTAAAAAATGATCATATAGAGTTACATGGTACGCTGCCAATTCTTAGAAGAATAGGTGACAATGATTATGTTGTTCTCTCGATAACCGAACAGAAAAAATATCGATACTTTTTACTAAATCTTAGAACTCTAAAAATAGATGCTGAGAAAACAGAGCAAGAGCTTAATGTGAAAAATCAGATTGACATCAGGTTGTTCACAGATGAAAAAAACAGATCGGGTGTTGAGCCTTTTGATAACGGATTTTGGAAATCACAAGATTATAACGGAGACATCAATTTAAAATATTCCGACCCATCAGTATTCAAGCTTTTTTCTAATAAGAATAGCTTTGCTTATAAAGTAATTAATGAGGAGAATGGGACTATTATAAATGGTAGGGAACTCATCAATCTTGAGACAGAATTCCTGAAAACTGGAGTATCTGTTTATGATGGTTTATACTTAGATGCTAAATGGAGTATCGAAGGGAAGACAACAAAAATCACAAACTATGAGGATATACAGAAATATTATAATGGTAGAATGGGGATAAATTAATGTATATAGAATTTAAGAGGAGGAAGTAATTATATGGTAATGGACTCGACAGTTGAAATAGATGTTGCTCATATTCATGGTATTCAAGTTGCTGCAAAAGAACTAGGTGATCAGATCACTGATGGAGCTTCAGCTGTTTCCGATGACTCAGGGGATTTGATTTCATCTGGAACAAATGAAATCAAGTCAATAGTGGGGAATGTTGCCACAGTGGTGAGTAAACTAAATAACTATTTAGACCATGTAGCGACATCGTTTTATAAAGCAGATATTTCTATAGCCAGCTCCATTTCAAAAGGTGGTGTGGTAGAATCGTATGGAAAACCCAAAAATAATACTACAGATACATCGCCTACTGATGGTGAAAAAGCTGCAGCAGATGGTTTACCTTGATTAATTTAGGCTCTTTACCAACTCTGTATTGGTTGATGAAAAGTTAAACCTTAGAGAGAACCACGGTTCTCTCTTTTTCATCCCCCAACTTTCTCCACCTAGTAACTAACTTGATCTTCAAACTAATTTCCGGTATGATAGTAAGGAATGATGTATAAATGATAAATGAGGAGTGACCTATGTCTAAAGAAGCTTATTTACAGCTGAAAAAAGAATTTTTGATGCGTTTTGTTTTTAATGTGGGGATTGCGGGGATTGGTCTTGTGTTATTGATGATTATGATTTTCAATCAATCACGCTATATTCCCTACTTGCTCGTAGTCATGGGGATGATTTCCTTAATGAATCAAGTCTTGGTCATGCCGACCAAGACCAAGAAAGATGCCTGTGAGAAAGAGCATCCGGAGTGGAAGGAGCTTTTGACGAAGGGCGTCAAGGTCGACTCTAAAGAACAGTCAAAACGCTATGGGGTGAGTCTGATCGCTTTGCTCGTGGTCATCGGGGCTTTCTTTGCCATGTATCGTCCGACCCTCCAAGCGCAAAAAGAGCAAGAGGAGAAAGTGGAAATCCGGCAGAAGTTGCAACCTGCTATGGAGAATATCCAAAAGCAAGAACAAAGCTCACGAGAAGCGGTCCAGTCACAGATGAAGGATCTGCTGCGGACACCGAGCTCCAGCTCAGAAACAGAGGCGACAAGTGGAGAGTGATCAGGATTGCCTGCTGTTGACCGATCATCGAGAAATCACCGTCCTATCGGTGATTTTTTTGTCTTCACTTCTCCCTCGAATTAATCCTTAAATTGTGATAAAATAAAGGTTACGAATGTTTTTGAATGGTCTGTTTTTGCTTAGAAGTCGGGCCACTCAAAAGCGAGCAAAAGAATCAAGATCAAGGGAGAAACAATGTCCAACACCTTTGAAATTTTAATGGATCAGCTGGATATGCCGCTGGATATGCGATCTTCCAGTGCCTTTTTGCATGCGGAGATTCAAGAAGTCGTGGTGCACAAGGTCAGTCGGGTTTGGGAGTTCCGCTTTGCTTTTGCGGAAGTCTTGCCGATTGCTTTGTTTAAGGAATTGCGCCAGCGTTTGAAGGACGAATTTTCAAAGACGGGAAACCAGGCAACCTTTACCATCCAGGTGGCCAATCCGGATTTTTCTGCGGATTTATTGCAGGCCTACTATCGTGAGGTCTTTGAGGATGGTCCTTGTGCCAGTCAAGGCTTTAAGGGGCTTTATCAAGACTTGCAGGTGCGCGCGGAAGGGCAGGAATTGATCATCTCGGGGCCTTCTTCGGTTGATACGGAGCATTTTCGTAAGAACCATTTGCCTAATCTTGCCAAGCAGTTGGAAGCCTTTGGTTTTCCGCATTTCACCTGTCGGGTGGAGTCTGATGAGGAGTTGACAGAGCAAGAAGTGGCGCGCTTTGAGGAGGAAAATGAAAAGATCTTCCAAGCGGCCAATGAAGAGACCTTGCGGGCTATGGAATCCTTGGCCCAGATGGCTCCGCCACCAGCTGTTGAAGAAAAGCCAGTTTTTGACTTCAAGGCTAAGAAGGCGGCGGCTAAACCTAAGCTAGACAAGGCTGAGATCACTCCGATGATCGAGATTACGACAGAAGAGAACCGGATTGTCTTTGAGGGTGTGGTCTTTGACGTGGAGCACAAGGTGACGCGGACCGGTCGGGTCTTGATCAGCTTTAAGATGACCGACTATACCTCGAGTTTTTCTCTTCAGAAATGGGTGAAAAATGAGGAAGAAGCCCAGAAGTTTGACATGATCAAGAAGAACAGCTGGCTACGGGTGCGGGGAAATATCGAAATGAACAATTTCACGCGCGACTTGACCATGAATGTCCAAGACATCCAGGAAGTCGTCCATTATGCCCGCAAGGACCTGATGCCAGAAGGCGAGCGCCGGGTGGAATTCCACGCGCATACCAATATGTCGACGATGGATGCCCTGCCGGAAGTCGAAGAGCTGATCGCCAAGGCATCTGAGTGGGGGCATAAGGCGGTAGCTATCACTGACCATGGCAATGTGCAGAGTTTCCCACATGGCTTTAAAGCAGCCAAGAAGGCTGGGATCCAGCTGATCTATGGGATGGAAGCCAATATCGTAGAGGACAAGGTGCCCATCACCTATAACGAGGTGGATCTGGACCTCAATGAAGCGATTTATGTGGTCTTTGACGTGGAAACGACGGGACTTTCAGCTATTTACAATGACTTGATCCAGGTTGCCGCTTCTAAGATGTACAAGGGCAATGTCATTGCTGAATTTGATGAGTTCATCAATCCAGGGCACCCCATTTCCGCCTATACAACAGATCTGACAGGTATTACCGATGACCATGTTCGCAATGCCAAACCATTGAAACAGGTCTTGGAGGAGTTCCAGGAATTCTGTCAGGATGCGGTGTTGGTTGCCCACAATGCCACTTTTGACATGGGCTTCATGAATGTCAACTACGAGCGTCATGGCCTTCCAAAAATCACCCAACCAGTTATCGATACGTTGGAATTTGCCCGCAACCTCTACCCAGATTTTAGATGGCATGGTTTGGGCCCCTTGACCAAGCGCTTTGGGGTCGCCTTGGAACATCACCATATGGCCAACTATGATGCGGAAGCAACCGGTCGCTTGCTCTTCATCTTTATCAAGGATGTCGCAGAAAAACATGGTGTGACCAATCTAGCCAAGCTGAATTTGGATTTGATTAGTCCAGATTCCTATAAAAAGGCACGGGTCAAACACGCAACCATCTATGTCAAGAATCAGACCGGCTTGAAAAATATGTTCAAATTGGTCTCTCTTTCCAATACTCAGTATTTTGAGGGCGTTCCTCGGATTCCCCGGACAGTTTTAGATGCCCATCGGGAAGGGTTAATTTTGGGATCGGCTTGTTCTGAAGGAGAAGTCTTTGATGCGGTCGTTTCTCGAGGAGTTGACGCAGCAGTCGAAGTAGCCAAGTATTATGACTTTATTGAGGTGATGCCTCCAGCCATCTATGCCCCCCTCATTGCCAAAGAGCAGGTTAAGGATATGGAGGAACTCCATACCATCATCAAGAGCTTGATTGAGGTGGGAGATCGCCTTGGCAAACCGGTCCTGGCGACAGGAAATGTCCACTATCTTGAGCCTGAGGAAGAGATCTATCGAGAAATCATTGTCCGCAGTCTTGGGCAAGGGGCTATCATTAACCGGACCATTGGTCATGGAGAAAATGCTCAACCAGCACCCCTGCCAAAAGCTCATTTCCGTACAACCAATGAAATGCTGGATGAATTCGCCTTTTTGGGAGAAGACTTGGCGCGAAAATTGGTCATTGAAAATACAAACACTTTAGCAGAAATCTTTGAACCTGTTGAAGTGGTCAAGGGTGACCTCTATACGCCATTTATCGACAAGGCCGAAGAGACAGTTGCCGAATTGACCTATCAAAAGGCCTTTGAAATCTATGGCAATCCGCTCCCTGATATCGTCGATTTGCGGATTGAAAAGGAATTAACCTCCATCTTGGGGAATGGCTTTGCCGTGATTTATCTGGCTTCACAGATGCTGGTGCACCGTTCCAATGAACGGGGCTACCTGGTTGGATCGCGTGGATCCGTTGGATCTAGCTTTGTCGCGACCATGATCGGGATTACCGAGGTTAATCCTCTTTCTCCTCACTATGTCTGTGGTCAATGCCAGTACAGTGAGTTTATCACGGATGGTTCTTACGGTTCTGGATTTGATATGCCGGACAAGGATTGTCCAAACTGTGGCCACAAGCTCAGCAAAAATGGCCAAGACATTCCCTTCGAGACCTTCCTTGGTTTTGATGGGGACAAGGTACCCGATATCGATTTGAACTTCTCCGGTGAAGACCAGCCGAGTGCCCACTTGGATGTCCGGGATATCTTTGGGGAAGAATATGCCTTCCGGGCAGGAACGGTTGGTACTGTGGCTGCCAAGACGGCCTATGGCTTTGTCAAGGGTTATGAGCGGGATTATGGCAAGTACTACCGGGATGCAGAGGTAGAACGTCTGGCCCAAGGAGCAGCTGGGGTCAAGCGTACCACTGGTCAGCACCCAGGGGGAATCGTTGTTATTCCAAACTATATGGATGTCTATGACTTTACTCCTGTGCAGTACCCGGCTGATGACGTGACGGCTGAATGGCAGACCACTCATTTTAACTTCCACGATATCGATGAGAACGTCCTCAAGCTCGATGTTCTGGGACACGATGATCCGACCATGATTCGCAAGCTCCAGGACTTGTCAGGCATTGATCCGAATGATATTCCGATGGATGATCCAGGGGTCATGGCCCTCTTCTCAGGTACCGATATCCTAGGAGTGACACCGGAGCAAATCGGTACCTCAACCGGTATGCTGGGGATCCCAGAGTTTGGGACCAACTTCGTTCGAGGCATGGTGGATGAAACCCATCCGACCACCTTTGCAGAGTTGCTTCAGCTTTCTGGTTTGTCTCACGGTACCGATGTATGGTTGGGAAATGCCCAAGACTTGATCAAGGCGGGAATTGCCGACCTATCAACCGTTATCGGATGTCGGGACGACATCATGGTTTACCTCATGCACGCTGGCCTGGATCCAAAAATGGCCTTTACCATCATGGAGCGGGTGCGGAAAGGCATGTGGCTCAAGATTCCTGAAGAAGAGCGCAATGGCTACATCCAAGCCATGAAGGAAAACAATGTCCCTGAATGGTACATCGAGTCCTGTGGAAAGATCAAGTACATGTTCCCGAAAGCCCATGCGGCGGCCTATGTTATGATGGCCCTTCGTGTAGCCTACTTTAAGGTGCATCATCCACTTTATTACTACTGTGCTTACTTCTCTATTCGTGCTAAGGCCTTTGATATCAAGACCATGGGAGCGGGCCTAGAAGCTGTGAAAGCGCGGATGAAGGACATTGCTGAAAAACGTAAGAACAACGAAGCTTCTAATGTGGAGATCGACCTCTACACCACCCTTGAAATTGTCAATGAGATGTGGGAGCGTGGCTTCAAGTTTGGGAAATTGGACCTCTATCGCAGTGATGCGACTGAATTCATCATCGATGGAGACACCCTTATCCCGCCATTTGTCGCCATGGATGGATTGGGAGAGAACGTAGCCAAGCAGATTGTACGAGCTCGCAAAGAAGGAGAATTCCTTTCTAAAACAGAGTTGCGAAAACGTGGAGGCGTCTCCTCAACCTTGGTGGAAAAGATGGACGAGATGGGAATCCTTGGTAATATGCCAGAAGACAACCAGCTCAGTCTCTTTGATGATTTGTTTTGATAGATAAATGATTTTTATTCAAAAGTTATCAATCTTAGATGAACAAAAGTCATAATTACATGATGAAGTAACTAATTTATTGAATTGTTCATTTTCTAAGTTTGGAAGAATGTTACATTATCTTTTCAGGAGTAGGACAGAACGAAATTTACTAAAAATCGTACTGCCTTACTCCTATTTTTCTATACTTGTATGCTCAAATAGAGAGAGTTTATTGCAGTTGATTTTAAATTGAGAAAAATAATATTATGTTCTTTCTATATAATATTGACATCATAGTTTGTACATGCTATACTATCTCTGATAATAAATGATTAATATATGATTAAAAAGTTGGAAGAGGCGTAGATATGACTGAATGGATTGTTATTGATCAGTTTGGTAATATGATTGCACAAGGATTTTGGACAAAGGAAGCAGCAGAGCAGTATTCAAAAAATATTCCTAATACAAGTGTTATTCCAAAGAATTAGCTACTCTTAACTACAGATTCATATGAATTTGTAGTTTTTTTAAAATACAATAAAGGCGGATGAAATGGGTATTCAATTTACTTCTAAAAAGGTTGGGGAACTATTGAAAGAAGGTAATTTGCGGATTCCTTCTTATCAAAGACCTTATAAGTGGAACAGAAAGCATATCCGTAATCTTTTTTATGATTTACGAGATGCTATGGAAAAAAAGGAATATCAAGTTGGCTCTGTTATCTTGCATGATAATAATGGATACTTAGATATTGTAGATGGGCAACAACGGCTAATTTCTATTTCTTTATTTCTTCATTTATTAGAGAAATTAGAGAATTATGAAGGTGCTAATCAACTTTTAGGTGCTGAATTTGGAGAGATATCCTGCTATCATGCGAGCGAAAATTATAATGAGTGGGAAAATTTAGCTCAATTGGTTGGTTCAAACCAGGCAAAAGGAATTTGCGAATTTTTATTAGAAAATTGTTCTATCTCTTGTATCGTCATGCCAGAGGAACGTTTATCAGAAGCTTTTCAATTATTTGACTCTCAGAATAATCGTGGCAAATCTTTAGAACCTCATGATTTACTCAAAGCCTACCATCTGCGTCAACAAGATTCAGAAGATGAAAAAATTGTTGAGAAATGGGAGCAGTTTGTGGAAGATAACGATTTAAGTCTGAAAGATCTATTTGATAAGCATCTTTTTCGTATGAGACGTTGGTCGAGGGGAGAAACAGGATTAACCAATAAGCGTTATGGTTCATATCTGCGTTTTACAGAATCTTTTATTGATGATTTTAAAGGTGTTGATTTAAGTCAGAATTTTCCATACCTAGAATTATACCGTCATATTGAAAATTTCCCTATGTCAATAACCATGCCAATCATTGATGGAAGTAAATTTTTTAAGTATATTGAATCTGTCCATCAAACGATTAAAGATCATATAGATATTTTGAATAAACAGTTAGGAATTTCTAATGATTCTAAAAGGGCAGAAAATAGTTCAGATTATCCAAAAGGTATGTTGAAAATTTACAATAGTTCAAAAGGACGCTATATCAAGTGTCATAATTTGTTTCTAAATATTTGCTTGCTTTTTGCAGAGAGATTTGGAAAAGAAGAGCTATCAAAAGAAATAGTAGAGACCTTGTTTATTTGGGCTTACTACCCGCGTGTAAAGTCTCGTGCTATATATGATGCTACTTTAGGAAACTACGCTGCAGGCGGGAAGTTCAGACAAAGAGAAGTTCAAAAACTTTTCCAAATTTTAGCCCATGCTGTAACTCCAAATGATTTCATGCTTAAGATAGATAGAGAATTATTTGAAAATTATACTGTGGAGCAGATTATAGAGGAGGAAAGAGGGAAATGGTAGAGACACATATCAGCTTGTCCGTTGATCGTTTATTAAACGAAGATAGCTATGCTATTCCTCTTTATCAGAGAAATTTTTCCTGGACTTATGATGAGATCGAGCAGTTATTGAACGATGTAGCAGATGCTTATCAAGAAAAGAGAGACAATTACTATATTGGAACATTAGTTGTCAATGAAGAGAATGGTCTTTTTAAAATTATAGATGGTCAACAACGAACAACAGCCCTTAATTTAATTGCTTTGGTTTTGAAAAATGAGTTTAATTTTGACAAATTAGAGGCGGTCAACTTAACTTTCCCGGCTCGGAGAAGATCAAATGAGAATATTCAAAAACTATTTATCAATGAAAAAATTTCTGAGAACGATGAAAATGAATTAACTAGAGGTTACAGACATGCTAAAGATGCCTTGAAAAAAGTGCTAGGAGAGCGCCAACTTGAACCTCAGTACTTCGTTGATTATCTTTTTAATAAAGTCATCATTTTTCGAAGTATACTTCCTAAAGATTTAGATTTGAATCTTTATTTCGAACGTTTTAACTCTCGGGGAGAACAACTAGAAGCTCATGAAATTCTTAAGGCACAAATGATGGCTAAGTTTGGAGAAAATCAAGAAACAGCAGAAAAATTTGCTAGAATCTGGGATGCTTGCGCTGAATTTGATAAGCCGGTAGCAAGTCAATTTAAGATGAGGCGGAAGAGGGCAGACAGTTTTCAGGAGCGTGAACGTATTTTTGGATGGCACTTTTCAAATTACTCATTTCATAATATTTATGATGACATTGATTTTTATCAAAATGAAAGAAGAAAGTTATCAGATGTATTAGGAAAAAAGATAAATGAAAAAAATATAGAAGTAGAAAAAGATTTTGGTGATTATACCCAAGTTATAGATTTTCCTACCTTCTTACTCCATGTATTGGCTATTTGGGAAGGTAGAGATCCCAGTGAGGTTCAGCTAGACGATAAGAAACTCTTAACTCTATTTGATATAAAAAATAAAAATAAGACTTGGATTATTGAATTCAGTGAATTTCTTCTTAAAATAAAACATATTTTTGATAATTACATCGTTAGAAATTCAAATATGGATTCTTCAAGCAGAAATAAGGATGAATGGTTTTTGCAGAAGGGAACTTATTATGAATATCAACCTAACGGAAAAGCGAAAGAGCATTACATAGTTGAAGAACGCTTTACTAAGAATACATTTTCAGATTCGGAAATTAACCAAAACATTATTCTTCTTCAATCTATGTTTGCTGTGACTTTCACTGCCAATCGTGATAGTCGTTGGTTATATGAAATTTTGCAATTCCTCTTCGAGAATATTGAGGAACTAAATGATCAAGAATTTGCTATTCGATTTAAGGATTTTCTTGAAAAAATGGCTGTGAGATATGCTGAGGGAAGATTGTTCACCGAGGAAGATATTATTAAGAAATATGGTGACATTCCTGTTTATGCATTTAATTTTATTGATTACATCTTATGGAAAAATCGTGAAGAGTTAGGAAGGGAGTATAAAGGTGTTAAATTTGATCATTTCAAATTTGCTTATCGTCGTTCCATAGAGCATTGGTTCCCACAACATCCAAATAGTGATGAAAAAGTTGAGAAAATGGATGATCAATTCTTACACTCTTTTGGGAACCTTTGTATCATTACAGATAGTCAAAATTCAAAATTTGGAAATTTAGTCCCGAGTGCAAAATATAAACAGTGGGAAGGAATTTTTGATCGTCAGAGTCTAAAGTTACAAATAATGGCTAATATAACAGAAAAAACTAAATGGGAATCATATCAAATAAAAGGACTTGAAAAAGAAATTTTACCTATGGTCAAAAGATTCATAGAAAGTAAGTCATAAGAATTTCCTCGATCATTAATTTCAAAAGGCTATTGTATATCCAATAGATTTACAACAGCCTTCTTTTTTGTTACAATAATCAATAGAAAGAAGGTGAGAATATGTCAAAGACGAGTATGAGTATTCGTTTGGATAGTAAGGTCAAGGAGCAGGCTCAACAGGTTTTTAACCACTTAGGAATGGATATGACTACAGCCATCAACATTTTCCTCCGTCAGGCTATTCAATATCAGGGTCTACCTTTTGATGTTAAGATAGACGAAAACAGGAAATTGCTTCAAGTGGTAACGGATGTAGAGCAAAATCGGAATATGAGTCAGTCTTTTGAATCTGTCTCAGACTTGATGGAGGACTTGCGTGCTTAAGATTCGCTATCATAAACAGTTTAAAAAAGATTTTAAGTTGGCAATGAAGCGTGGTTTGAAGGCAGACTTATTAGAAGAAGTCTTACATTTTCTGATTCAAGAAAAAGAACTTCCTGTCAGATATCGTGACCATCAACTGACCAACTCCAAGCATTTCCAAGGTGTTCGGGAGTGTCATATCCAGCCGGATTGGCTTTTGGTTTACAAAGTAGATAAGGACGAATTGATTTTAAACTTGCTGAGGACAGGAAGTCACAGTGATTTATTCTGATGGATTTAACGATCTTCGCTAAATTTGAGGTTGGCTAATGATAGAAAAGAAAAAAAGAGCAATACCCTGGAAGTCAGGGAAGATCATTTCCATTCGCTTACGAAATGGTGTCTATGTCTTAGCACAAATGATGCGAGAGCCCTATCTGGTGTTTTTTAACCATTTTAAGGAGGAAAATTGTTGGAAGGGAGTGACCTTGAAAGAGGAGGATATTCTCTTTTGTAAAGCAGTCACTCGTCAGTTTCTACGCTCTAGCCCTGTAACGATTGTCAAAGACCTTGAGCCCCTGTTAGATTATCGGTTACCCAAAGAATGGATTTATAGCCATATGGGTGGGCACCCGATTACGGTTTCGGTGAAGGGACGGGAGCGCCAAGTAGCTGGTTTTGGCCAACTGCTTTCCTTGGTTCAGGCGGACAAGGAAAGTGGTCAACCAGAGGATAATCCTCTGCTGGGACTCTTTCAAGCCTATATCCTACCAGATATCCAAGAGCAAGATTGGGAGCGAGTAGGGCAGGCTGAGCTCATGTCTCTCGAAGTTTTTCCAACGCTCAATGAACGTCTCTATCTCTGCTTTCTTTTTGGGAAAAATGTGAATCCAGAGCTAGATATCTCTTTGGGAAAGCCATTGCCCGATGAGTATGAAACCTATCTCGATATTCTTACCAACAGCCCAGAAGCACGACGTCTCTATCTGGGTGAGGAGGATGACTAAGAAAGGAATAGAACATGAAGTTAGAAATTTTTGCAGAAGACAAACCAGCTGAAAAAGTCTTTGAGTACAAGCTAGAAGTGGCAGACAATGTGCTGCTCCTTTCCACTGCCATGCTCTCAGGAGCGATTGCTCTAGCCGGCTTGTTTTCAACCTTAAAAGATTAACGGACAGCCTCTATTTTCCTTTTGAAAATAGAGGTTTTTCAGTCTTTTCAGATCTGATAAGTGTTTTCTTTGGCACTGGATTGTGTTACAATTTTTAGTGACAAGTGTTTGTAACAAGTAAACAGAAAAACAATGGATGTTCTTCCAAAAAGAGGAAATAGAGGAGAAGTGCGTGGCAAGATATTTAGTAGGGCCTTACAACAATAGTTGGAACTTTATGGATGCGGTTGAAAAAGCGCAGGATGGTGATACCATCGAATTTGAAAATGGGTATGTCTTTCAATGGCCGACAAATAAAGTGATCGAGATCGACAAGAACCTTCATTTTGTGGGGCATGTGGTCCCAAATCCAAATGGCAATGGGCGCATGTTTAACAACATCATTGAGGCTTCCTTCCGATTTGTAGAGGGAGCTCAGGTGACATTTGAAGATCTGTGGTTTAAAGTTGGTGGGAATTATACTACCTTGCTCTTATGGAATAGCTCAGATATCACCTGTAAACAGGTCTATTTTGAAGCAACCACTCCGACAAATAGTGAATTTTTTATCTATATGGATACGCATTCGAAGTTGACACTGGAAGGAGTCGGGATGAAGGTTCCGGAAAAACACCAAAGTGCCATCGGTATGTCCGCTTCGGAATTGTCCATTCGCAATTCAACGATTTTTTCTAAGATTGATCTGTCAGAAGGATCTAAATTGACCTTAGAAAATGTCCATATTGAAATATTTGGGAATAATACCATCCATGCCAAGGACTCAGAAGTGATCGCAAAAAATTCAACGATTACAGGCGGGGATCTGGAAAAGGACTTTCCACCAGTTTGGTTGAGGAATGTCATCTGGGAGTCTGAAAACTGTAAAATTGAGTTGCCTACTGGTACTGGGGTCTGTCTTGATAATAATGTTCAATTCAATTCGGATTCGGATCATATGACCTCCATCAATTCATACAATAGTATGATCCGAGCTCATCAAGCTACATTTTCAGAATTTTTATGCGTCTATGAAGAATCCTTTGCTTCCCTGACTGGAGAAACAACCTTCTTGAATGAGAATGCCGAAACCATTTCATTTGGAGTTTTTGATGATGGTGTGCTGATGGCTGAGCATATGATTTGTCATAAGATTGCGGATCCCAATATACGGCTTCAAGGTGGAGCTTTTGCGAAGGTGGGCACCGTGACCTATAGGCAGGGCGATGCGCGTGATCTGACCAAGGAAATCGAGGATGATTGTGATTATCTTGTCAGTAGAGAAGTGGCGAAGGGCAATGCGCAAGTCGTTCCTACGGGACAGGCGACGGATGCAACGGTGGCATCAACCCCTACAACGGGCTCTGGACCAGAGAAAAATCAAGATGCTCTTCAAGAACTCAATAGCCTGATTGGTCTTGAAAAAGTCAAACATGAGATCAAGAAAATGATCAACATGGTGGAATTTAACAAGAAACGAATCGCCAGTGGCAAGGCACCGGAAAAGCAAACCTTGCATGCTGCCTTTATGGGAAACCCTGGTACAGGGAAAACCACTGTGGCACGTCTGTTGGGACAAGTGCTCTTTGATGCGGGTGTTCTCTCAGGGGAAGAATTCCGTTTCGTGGAAGCAACGGAGTCCGATCTGATCTCTTCAAATATTGGGGGAACAGCTGAACAGACCCAAGCCCTGCTTGAAAAAGCGCGAGGGGGCATCCTCTTTATTGATGAAGCCTATAGCTTGGATAAAAAGGACAGCGGTGCGGACTTTGGGATCGAGGCGATCAATACCATCCTCAAATTTATGGAGGACAATCGTGACGACATCATGATTATCTTTGCCGGCTATACCAAGGAAATGGAGGAGTTCTTAAAGACCAATCCAGGCCTTCGTTCTCGGGTGCCAAATAATTTCATCTTTGAAGATTTCACAGGAGATGAGATTGTCCAACTAGGCGAAATGATCCTAAGCAAAGGAGACTACAAGCTCGAAGACCGGGATTACTATGCGCGGCATGTTAAGCGGGCTTATGATGGCTCGCTAGATAAGAGCAATGGTCGCTGGATCCGTAACCTGGATGAACAATTGACCAAGACCATGGCAGATCGGGTGGTGGCTCAAGGTTCTGACGATATTGAGACCATCCTCAATAGCGATATTGATGCTGTTCTTAACCAAGGCAAGTATCAAGCAGGAGCCGACAAGGAAGAAGATGGGATGGCTGCCCTCAACCGTTTGGTTGGAATTGCTAAGGTGAAAGAGCAAGTTGAACAATTTGTGGCTATGGCTGAGTTCAACCAAAAACGGGCTGAACAAGGTGGCATCGTTGAAGATACGACCTTGCACTCTCTCTTTCTTGGAAACCCCGGTACAGGGAAAACGACTGTGGCCCGCATTTTGGGTAATATCCTCTTCCAAAAAGGGGTTATCAAGCAGAAGAAATTCATCGAAGTATCACGGAGCAATCTGGTTGGAGGCTACCAAGGTCAAACAGCCTTGAAGACGCGCGAAGTCCTAGAAAGTGCACTGGGTGGAGTCCTCTTTATCGATGAGGCCTACACGCTCTATACCGGTTTAAATGATGATTTTGGGAAAGAAGCCTTGGACGAAGTCCTCAAATTTATGGAGGATCACCGCCGCGATATCGTCATTATCTTTGCTGGTTACACGAAAGAGATGCACGACTTCTTGCAGGTCAATTCAGGTCTGCAAAGCCGGATCCCAACTACATTTGATTTTGAAGACTACAGCCCAGATGAGATCGTGGAGATCGGTTTGTTAGGATTGCGTAAGCAAGGTTACCAGGTCAATGAAGCCCTTTATGGAGAGATTGTGAAAGGGAATTATATGCGTGCCAATGACCATAGTAATGGTCGCTGGGTTCGCAATCTTAATGAAAAACTCTTGCGCCAAGTATCGACTCGGGTAACCCGTGAAGGTAGTACGGATTACAATTCCATTTTGGATCAAGATTTGCAAGCCTTGAGAGAGAATAGCAGTTCTGAACAACCCCATACCGTGGATGATCAAGGCTATGTTCTTCCTTAAGTTAGAAGGAACAAGAAAAAGAGGCTGGGACAAAAGTCCTAGCCTCTCAATTATTTTTGGATTGTCGAGCAAGACGCAGTGGTTGAGTGGGCTCTACTACGCTGATTTCATCAGTTTTTACAGCCCTACTCAACTGTGCGGAGGTGGG
This sequence comes from Streptococcus sp. HMSC072G04, assembly GCF_001813295.1. Lineage (GTDB taxonomy): Bacteria > Bacillota > Bacilli > Lactobacillales > Streptococcaceae > Streptococcus. The sequence goes on along the minus strand of NZ_KV812027.1, from coordinate 9,206 downwards.
ACGACGAAATCGAATTCTAACGAATTACCGATTTCTGTCCCACTCTCTTTTTGCATGGACTTATGGTATACTAGGAGAAGATTATTCACTTATGAAGGAGAAAAAAATGGTTTTACCAAATTTTAAAGAAAACCTCGAAAAATACGCTAAATTGTTAGTGGCGAACGGCATCAACGTGCAACCTGGCCATACCTTGGTCTTGAACATTGATGTGGAACAAAGAGAATTGGCTCACTTGATTGTGAAGGAAGCCTATGCCTTGGGTGCGCACGAAGTGATTGTCCAATGGGCCGATGACTTCACTACCCGGGAAAAATTCCTCCATGCACCGATGGATCGTTTGGACAATGTGCCAGACTACAAGATCGCGGAGATGAACTACCTCTTGGAACACAAGGCCAGTCGTTTGGGTGTGCGTTCGTCTGATCCAGGTGCTTTAAACGGCGTTGATGCTGAGAAGCTTTCTGCTTCTGCTAAGGCTTTGGGCATGGCCATGAAACCAATGCGCATCGCTACTCAATCCAACAAGGTCAGCTGGACGGTTGCTGCAGCAGCAGGTTTAGAATGGGCGAAAAAGGTCTTCCCAAATGCGGCGAGCGATGAAGAAGCAGTGGATCTCCTGTGGGATCAAATCTTCAAGACTTGCCGAGTTTACGAGGAAGATCCAGTCAAGGCTTGGGAAAAGCATGCTGCTATTCTCAAGAGCAAGGCAGATACATTAAATAAGGAACACTTCTCAGCCCTTCATTACACAGCCCCAGGGACTGATTTGACCCTTGGCTTGCCGAAAAACCACGTCTGGGAATCTGCCGGAGCCATCAATGCCCAAGGTGAAAGCTTCTTGCCAAACATGCCGACAGAAGAGGTCTTCACAGCTCCTGACTTCCGCCGTGCAGAAGGCTATGTCACCTCTACAAAACCGCTTAGCTACAATGGAAACATCATCGAAGGCATCAAAGTGACCTTTGAAAATGGAGAAATCGTAGATATCACAGCAGAAAAAGGCGATCAAGTCATGAAAGATTTGGTCTTCAAAAACAAGGGAGCGCGTGCCTTGGGTGAATGTGCCCTCGTACCAGATCCAAGCCCAATTTCACAGTCAGGAATTACCTTCTTTAACACTCTCTTTGATGAAAATGCCTCTAACCACTTGGCCATCGGAGCAGCCTATGCAACCAGTGTAGAAGGTGGCGCAGAGTTCACAGAAGAAGAACTCGAAGCAGCCGGCCTCAACCGCTCAGACGTCCACGTCGACTTCATGATCGGTTCAAGCCAAATGGATATCGACGGCATCCGAGAAGACGGCACCCGCGTCCCAGTCTTCCGCAACGGAGATTGGGCAATATAGGGAGCAGGACAGAAATCGGTAGACGCAGTCTCGATTTCGTAGTTTTGCCCCCGCACAGTTGATTAGGAAGTACGAGTACCGCAGGTAGGAGTAGTTCCAATCAACCACTGCGCCGAGAGACAGAAATCAGTAACTCGAAGAGTTTGATTTCTACCTCGCTTTTCGGTTTTAGTACCCCCGCACAGTTGATTAGGAAGGGGCCTTGCTTCGCAATCCCTATCTGCCACCTCAAACAGTGTTTTGAGCAATCAACCACTGCGCCGAGAGACAGAAATCAGTAACTCGAAGAGTTTGATTTCTACCTCGCTTTTCGGTTTTAAGGCTCGGGCAAAAAAGGTCCGCAGGACCTTTTTAGTACCCCCGCACAGTTGATTAAGAAGGGGCCTTGCTTCGCAATCCCTATCTACTACCTCAAAACAGTGTTTTGAGCCATCAACCCCTGTGCCCAAAAAATAATAGAGTAAAAAGTATCCAACTGCTAAGAAGTTGGATACTTTTTTTGGTCAAAACTTGATCATCAAAGTAAAATCAGGTATGATGGATGGTATGTTCTTTTATGAATAAATAATATAATTATGACTGCCTAAGAATAAAATAGTATAGAAAGTAAGATCAATCTATGTTTAAACCAGCAAAAATCGATCGTTTGCCGAAAATGAATTTTCGATATCGTTTGTTAAAAGTAGAGAATGAATGGTATTTAATGGACGTCGATCGACCAATTATCATCACCTATTTTCTTCCATGGTTTACCTATTTTATCCCTCATAAAGCTTATCAGCTAACAGAGGATGAAGTAGAAGCAATAGCTCCGAAAGTTCTTAAAAGAGATAAGAACATACTTTCAACTCAGACTAAAGCAGGGATTTCAACACTTGGTGCTGGTTCCTTAGCAGTTTTACTAGGTAGAGCTTTTCCGATAGAGGATTATTTATATTTTACTTCCCATCTACTGAATCTAGTGCTAATGATCCTTGTTCTAATCATTGCTTTTGGAATTCGCATTTGGATCAGTATTGGGAAAAAAGAGTCGGTCATAAAGTCTTCCAAGAAAGCTAAAAAAATGTATTGTCGCCCAGTAAGATTTAGGTTACTACTAAAAAATCTTCTATTAGTAACATTGGCTTTATTTCTTTCAGTTGTATCATTTTGCTTTGTTCTGAGTACCAGTAAACCCAATCTAATTCTTCATGTGGCCTTATTTGCTTTTTCATTGGTTTTTTTATCACATGGTAATTTATTATTATATGCTTCAGGCGAGGATTATAAGGCAAAAATTAAAAAATAGGAAAAAGTGTAAATGTCAAGAAAGGATGATCTATGTTTAAACCAGCAAAAATCGAACGGTTGCCCAAAATGAACTTTCGCTACCATTTGTTAAAAGTTGATGGAGAGTGGTATTTGATGGAAGTTGATCGTCCGATTATCATCACCTATTTTCTGCCGTGGTTTGTTTATTTTATCCCTCATAAAGCCTATCAGCTAACAGAGGATGAAGTAGAAGTCCTAGCTCCAAAAGTGTTTGAGAGGGATAAGCATCATCAGAGTTTAGTGAGTAATAATATCGGGAGGGCATCGCTTAGTATAGGTGTAACCTCCATGCTATTAGCAAGGGTATTTCCAATCGAAAAATTCCTCAATTTTACTTCTCGCTTCGTCAATCTAACCTTGATGATGTTGATTTTAATTTTTGTAGTGGGACTTCGGATTTGGATGGGTAGAGGAGAAGGGATGCGTGAAATTGTGGCAGATAAAACACCTCGAAAAGTATATTGTTTCCCAAGTGAGATAAAGAAAATACTATTGATTCTGACTTTAACATTATTTGCTTTGGTAGTATCAATTGCAGTATGTTACGTGATTCTTTTAAACCTTAGCCCTAATTTTATTTTTCATATAGTTTTATTAAGTATTTCATTTCTATTTTTATCAGCTGGGAATTTAATTTTTTATTCCCCAATCATCTCTTTCAAAGCCAAAATCAAGTAGATCAAGTTAAGTGAAATTCAGAAGCAAGAGCAACATCCATCTGCTTTTGGATCTTAAAAGAATTTTTTAGAAAGGATTTGTCATGAAAAACGAAAAGACAGTCGATATTGAGCAGGCGAACAAAGTCTACTTTAAAAGTTTAGCCAATACACGTGCTTCAGCGGCTATGATGATCAATTCGTGGACAGGCGTATTTCTGTTCGCGATTGAAATCCTTTGCTTTTATTCGTATGATGTATCAAAAGGTATAAAACCATTTAATCATTGGTTTTTTGATATTCTCGTCATCTATTGTCTTTACCATATCATTACATTTTTCTTGCCGTTAATGGGGGCATTTATATATAGAAGACAAGTATTGTCAACGACCCTACTCTTATTCACCTATGCAGGGATGTTTTTATCGCTCCAAGTCATGGGCTTGCTCATCATTGTTTCTGCTCTGGCAAATAAAGAATTTGAGGTAGGTTTCCCGAAATATGGCTTCATCGTCATTCCTTTTCTTGTGATTTGTACCTTATTGGGCTTTATTTATCATTATTTTTGGCTTAAGAAGCAGTTAAAGATTGGCTTTTCACCAACTAGAACCCTGGGAAATTATTTCGCAAAATCAAGTAGTTACAGTAGCAATGCCCTAACGATCATCTTCGTCTGCTCCATGATAGGAGCGGCCCTTACTGGCTATTTTGGAGTGGTGCTAGGAGTATCCGTAAGCATACTGTTCAGTTACGCCTTTACTCAGTTGCTGACAGAAGTGGGCTACCTCTTGTATTTGAAAACAAAAAGCAAGGATTACTGGGAGGATGAACCTGAGGAGAATCCGACGTTGTGGGATTTACTATGGGGTTGGTTGAAAGGCTTCAGTCTAAAAAAAGCTAAACATCGTATTTTATTAGAAATTTTAGTTTTTATATCCTTTACAGTAATTGCCTATAATTCAGGATATTCTAAACCAGGTATAAAATATCCATTTTGGCTAGTGTGGGGAGTAAGAATTTTAGTTTATACAATCGTGCTTGATCTATTTATCAGTATAGTGCGCTCTATCATGCGTAAGTTTTCGAATAAAAAGCAAGGCAAAAAATAACAAAAAAATACCTAACTGAGAGTTTCCTCAGTTAGGTATTTTTGTCGGTTACGCTATTCTAAAATCAAGAGGCCTTCTTTGATTTCAAATGGGTTATTTGGGTTGATGCGGTCATAGAACATGATGCCGTTGGTGTGGTCGATTTCATGTTGAACGACGATGGAGTTGTAGCCTTTGAGTTTGATGCGTTTCTTTTCCCCATCTTTTGTGAAATACTCAACGGTCACGCGGGCATGGCGAACCACATAGCCTGGGACGTTGCGGTCTACTGAGAGACAGCCTTCCCCGTCGCCAAGAGCTGCATCTTGAACAGAATGGGCGACAACCTTTGGATTGTACATGACTTCTTGAAGGCTATAGGCTTCTTTTGGTGGGTTGCCATCGGCATCTTCTGGATTGGGAACCAAAACAGCGATAATCCGTTTAGAGATATCCAACTGTGGTGCTGCGAGTCCCACTCCTCCACGGAGGCCAAGTTTTTCAGCCATAACAGGGTCTTGAGAATGGTGCAAGAATTGCATCATTTTTTCACCCAGGATAATTTCCTGATCAGACAAAGGGAAGGTCACGTCTTCCGCAACAGCTCGAAGTGTTGGATTTCCTTCGCGGATAATGTCATCCATATCAATCAAATGGGACGCTCTTGTAACTTTTTCAATTGCTTTCATCGTTTTACTCTCACTTTCTTTCTACCCTCCATGATAACACAAAAGAGCCTAAAATTAAAGTTATCTGTCGACGGTTTCCGCATGTTTGATGGACAAATCACTCATCCTTTTTGCATCTAAAATCGTATAGATCCGTCCTTCTCTTTGGACTAAGCCCTCTTCGATCATCTGCTTGATGACACGGCTAAGGTGGCGGTAGCTGATCCCAAAACGCAGGGCCAGCTGATTCATCTTGGGCTTGAGGGTCGCATTTTCATCGCAATGCTCCAGAAAATGCGTAGCGAGGCGTTCCTTGACCGAATAATGAAAGTTAGCAGGAGCTAAATAGTTGATCTGGTGCAATTTCTCAGCCAAGGTCTTGGCCGTAGAGCGCAAAAAGGTTGGATCAAGCAGAAGGCGCTTCTTAAAGTGCTGGGCTGGGAGCTGGATGACTAGTGAGTCTTGGTCTGCAATGACCGATGTAATACAGACCCGATCAAGCAGGAGCTCAATCTCTCCTAAGAGTCCAGGTTTTTCTTGGATTTCAAGGATGGTGTCACTGCCGTTTTCAAGACTATGAACGATCTTGAGCCGGCCATTGAGAAAATAAGGAATGACATCTTGCTCAGAACCCTGGCGGCAGATATAATCTCCAGCCTGGTAGAGAACGAGGTCCAGCTGGCTGAGGCAGTCGCCCGGAAAGATCTGGTCCAATTGGTAGTCTGTGATGATTTCCTTGAGTCTTGTAGATGGGGAAATTTTTTTCATCTTAATCTCCTAAAATAGGACAAATGTCCTGTTTTTCTATTTCTAAATTGATTATACTAGGATTCTATTGAAAATACTAGTTTGAATCTTTTCTGAAAAAACTAGTAAAATCAAAATGTTACCAGTAAAGTGTAGGAAATAAAAAATGAAAAAAACAATGGAAAGAATCAGTCTCTTGAGCTTGTCGCTCATGCTGATCTCATCCTTTTCAATTACAGCCGGTTTGCCAGCTATGAAGGCTTATTTTAGCCGCTTCGGCTATACAGCAAGTCAGGTAGAACTCTTGGTTTCCCTGCCGGCCTTTGCGGTCGTGGCCATGCTCTTTTTAAATAGCGTGATCGAGCGGTGGATGAGTGAGCGCCAGATGATTGTTGCAGGACTTTTGCTCTTTTCAACTAGCGGGCTTTTGCCTTTGGTCGTGCAGGACTATCCTCTCATCTTTCTGAGTCGTTTGCTCTTTGGCTTGGGGACAGGAATGATCAATGCCAAGGCTATTTCGATTATCAGTGAGCGCTACTCAGGCAATGATAAGACCCGGATGCTGGGCTATCGGGGGTCTGCTGAAGTGGTGGGCTCTGCCATCTTGACCTTTATGGTGGGACAACTCTTACCCCTAGGCTGGCCAGCGATCTTTGCCGTATATGGTGGTGGTTACTTGATTTTACTCCTCTATCTCCTTTTTGTCCCTTATCCTAAGGAGAAAAAACAGGCTAGCTTGAAGGAGAAAAAGAAAGGTTCCGCACGCCTTCGCTCCCCTCAATGGCGTTTTAGTCTGATGCTAGCTGTGATTGCTGGTATCATCATTTGCTTCAATTCTATTATTAGTCTGCGCGTGCCGGATATCATCGTTGATGCTCGTATGGGGACAGCGACAACAGCTGGAACCGTCTTGAGTCTGATGCAATTGACAGGGATTGTAGCAGGAGTGGGCTTTGCTAGTTTGACACATGTTTTCAAAAAGAACTTGCTCATGATCATGTGCTTTGGTTTTGGACTAGCTCTGGCCTTGATTGGCTTGTCCGGACAGCTGTGGAGCCTGGTTTTAGGAACCCTTTTAGCAGGATTTACCTACAGTACGGGAGTCACCAGTATCTTCTATCACCTATCTGAAAAAATACCGACCAATCTCCTGAACCTTGCGACCTCGCTGGTCTTGATCGGCTGCAATCTCGGATCAGCCCTCTCTTCTTTCTTCATCCAGTTGGTGACGCCACTAGCTCCCTCCAATCACCTGCTCTTTGTCTGGATTGGCGCTTTGATGGTCCTAACGGGAGTATTTGCCTCACAATTGCTAGCACGAACGAAATGATGGAGAAATCATTTCGTTTTTTTTAATTCAATCTATTGCGTCCTGTCACTAGCTCGTGTTATTATAGGAGGAGTGTGAAAAAAAGATTAGTTTAAAGGATAGAATAATGAAAAGAATCATGGAGAAAGTGAGTATTCTCGCGCTTTCATTTATTTTGACGACCTCGTTTTCTATTTCGAGTGCGCAGTCGGCCATGTTTGCCTATTACAAGGGAATTCCTCATAGCATGATTGAGCTCTTGGTCTCGCTTCCTTCAGCTGGGATCATGGTTTCACTCATCTTCAATAAATGGATTGGACGTCTATTTTCAGAGCGCCAGATGATTGTGACAGGCTTAGTTGCTTACGCTCTATGTGGCTTTATTCCCTTAATCAGTCCAGCCTATCCGGTTGTCTTTTTGTCTCGGATTATTTTCGGGATGGCAGTTGGTTTGCTTAATGTTTCTGCCATTGCCATTATCAGTGAGCGCTATAAAGGAAAAGAACGCGTCCAAACCCTTGGTATTCGTGGTTCTGCAGAGGTTGTTGGGACGGCCGTTTTAACCTTTGGAGTTAGCCTTTTGATTCGCTTTGGCTGGCAGGCTGCCTTTCTCGTATACGGTATCAGTATTCCTATCTTACTTTTGTATCTCTTATTTGTGCCTTATGGATCTACGACGGAAGCAGTGGAGGAAAAACACCGGGATGTCAAGATGACAGGGGGTCAATGGCGGACTGCGCTCGGCCTAGCGGTCGTTGCGGCAGCTATCGTCTTGTCCAATGTCATGATCACCGTTCGGATTCCAAGTGTGGTAGAACAAGTTGGACATGGCACGGCCCAAACTGCTGGGGTTATATTAGCAGCCATGCAATTTGTTGGGATCTTGGCAGGTTTGGCCTTCTCGCCCTTGACCTATCTATTCCGTGATCGTTTATTATTAGTTTCGGGAGTAGCTTTTGGTGTGGCCCAAATGTTGATCGGGGTCTCTCCAAATCTCTTGATTCTTGCCCTTGTAACCATTGCTTCTGGCTTCGCCTACAGTGTGGCTCTTACAACAGTTTACAATGTCTTATCTGATAAGATGCCAGCAGGGGTCTTGAGCCAGGCAACGTCCATTGCGGTTTTGGGATGTAGTACAGGTTCGATCGCAACGACCTTTGTCCTTAGTCTATTAGGGACGATCTCATCTGCTCCAGTCTTCATTTTTGGATTTTCTGGTATCCTCTTGATCCTGGTTTCCTTTTTTGGTCTTTGGATTGTGCGAAAGAGTGGGAAATAACTATGCGCCTAGATAAATTTTTAGTAGATTGTGGTGTGGGGAGTAGGACCGAGGTTAAGCAACTCCTCAAGCAAAAGAAAATTGCAGTGAATGGAAAAAAAGAGACAGCAGGAAAGCTGCAGATTGATCCAGACAAGGATCAGGTGACCTTTATGGGAGAAGACCTGGTCCATGAAACCTTCGTGTATTATCTGCTTAATAAACCAGCTGGGGTCATCTCAGCGACTGAAGATGACCACCACCAAACTGTGCTAGATCTATTGGATGAGACAGCCCATCACAAGGAAGTCTTTCCTGTCGGGCGTCTAGATATCAATACCCATGGCTTGCTCCTTTTGACCAATAATGGCAAGCTCGCTCATGCCATGCTTTCGCCGAAGAAGCATGTGTCGAAGATCTACCGTGCCCAGGTGGCTGGGATCGTAGATGAGGTAGATGTAGCCCGTTTTGAAGAAGGCATTGCCCTCAAAGACTTCACCACCTTACCTGCGAGATTGCAGATCTTAGAGGTGAATGAGGCAAATACCAGCTCCTACGTCGAAATCGAAATCGCTGAAGGAAAATTCCATCAGGTCAAGCGTATGGTCGCTGCCTGTGGCAAGGAAGTGGTGGATTTAGAGCGGATTTCTATGGGTCCTCTAACGCTAGACCCAAGCCTGAAATTGGGAGAATGGCGGAGACTCCAGCCTTCTGAACTCAAGTCCCTAGAGGTCTTCGGAGTTCCCTTATAAGCAAAAAACCAAGCAGTCTGATTCTTACAGACTGCTATTTTTTATTATGTGACTTTCAGTCCGTCTCGC
>NZ_KV812026.1 GCF_001813295.1 Streptococcus sp. HMSC072G04 | reverse complement strand
AAAGAAGATCCAACGAAACCTAAAGAAGGTGACGTCATCATCACTTACGTAGACGAAAATGGTAAAGAAATTCAAAAACCTCGTCAAGACACACCAAACTCACCATATGACACACCATATAACACAACTGAGGAAGGTGAAAAACCTAATACTATCAAGACTCCAGACGGTAAGACTTACAAGATCGTACCGAAAGGTGACTACCCAGTAGGTAAAGTTGATGGCGATGGACACTTGGAATCATCTGATCCAATTAAAGGTAAAGTTGATAAACCACGTTCAATCATCACCTATGTTTACAAAGAAGTGAAGGAAGAACCAACTCAACCTAAGGGTAATGTCTA
>NZ_KV812025.1 GCF_001813295.1 Streptococcus sp. HMSC072G04 | reverse complement strand
TTTGTGCGAAATGACAGCAGGACAAAATGAAGCTCGTCAACAGGAAGTCAGCTAGAAAAGTAACCTTTGCTGTTTGGGCGAAGGCTTTCTGAACGAATCAGGTTTGTCTAAAACGTTATTTCCTACAAAAATTATTTTTATAGGAGGACATTTCAAATGTCACGTTATACAGGACCATCTTGGAAACAATCTCGCCGTCTTGGCTTGTCACTTACAGGTACAGGTAAAGAATTGGCACGTCGTAACTACGTACCAGGTCAACACGGACCAAACAACCGTTCAAAATTGTCAGAATACGGTTTGCAATTAGCTGAAAAACAAAAACTTCGTTTCTCTTACGGACTTGGTGAAAAACAATTCCGTAACTTGTTCGTACAAGCTACTAAAGTTAAAGAAGGAACTGTCGGTTTCAACTTCATGCTTCTTTTAGAACGTCGTTTGGATAACGTTGTTTACCGTCTTGGACTTGCGACTACTCGTCGTCAAGCTCGTCAATTCGTTAACCACGGTCACATCCTTGTTGACGGAAAACGCGTTGATATCCCTTCATACCGTGTAACTCCAGGTCAAGTGATCTCAGTTCGCGAAAAATCAGCTAAGGTTCCAGCTATCCTTGAAGCTGTTGAAGCTACAGTTGGACGTCCAGCATTTGTATCATTCGATGCTGACAAA
>NZ_KV812024.1 GCF_001813295.1 Streptococcus sp. HMSC072G04 | reverse complement strand
GCTAAGCGACTACCTTATCTCACAGGGGGCAACCCCCAACTACTTCCGGCGTTCTAGGGCTTAACTGCTGTGTTCGGCATGGGTACAGGTGTATCTCCTAGGCTATCGTCACTTAACTCTGAATGATTAAACATTCAAAATTGAACATCTATATTCTAACAAGTTAACCTTACATTGTCAATATCTTCTGACTCTTTGGATAAGTCCTCGAGCTATTAGTATTAGTCCGCTCCATTGCTCACACAACTTCCACTCCTAACCTATCTACCTGATCTTCTCTCAGGGCTCTTACTGATATAAAATCATGGGAAATCTCATCTTGAGGTGGGTTTCACACTTAGATGCTTTCAGCGTTTATCCCTTCCCTACATAGCTACCCAGCGATGCCTCTGGCGAGACAACTGGTACACCAGCGGTAAGTCCACTCTGGTCCTCTCGTACTAGGAGCAGATCCTCTCAAATTTCCTACGCCCGCGACGGATAGGGACCGAACTGTCTCACGACGTTCTGAACCCAGCTCGCGTGCCGCTTTAATGGGCGAACAGCCCAACCCTTGGGACCGACTACAGCCCCAGGATGCGACGAGCCGACATCGAGGTGCCAAACCTCCCCGTCGATGTGAACTCTTGGGGGAGATAAGCCTGTTATCCCCAGGGTAGCTTTTATCCGTTGAGCGATGGCCCTTCCATACGGAACCACCGGATCACTAAGCCCGACTTTCGTCCCTGCTCGAGTTGTAGCTCTCGCAGTCAAGCTCCCTTATACCTTTACACTCTGCGAATGATTTCCAACCATTCTGAGGGAACCTTTGGGCGCCTCCGTTACCTTTTAGGAGGCGACCGCCCCAGTCAAACTGCCCGTCAGACACTGTCTCCGATAGGGATCACCTATCCGGGTTAGAGTGGCCATAACACAAGGGTAGTATCCCAACAACGCCTCCATCGAAACTGGCGTCCCGATCTCAATGGCTCCTACCTATCCTGTACATGTGGCACAGACACTCAATATCAAACTGCAGTAAAGCTCCATGGGGTCTTTCCGTCCTGTCGCGGGTAACCTGCATCTTCACAGGTACTAAAATTTCACCGAGTCTCTCGTTGAGACAGTGCCCAAATCATTACGCCTTTCGTGCGGGTCGGAACTTACCCGACAAGGAATTTCGCTACCTTAGGACCGTTATAGTTACGGCCGCCGTTTACTGGGGCTTCAATTCATACCTTCGCGTTACCGCTAAGCACTCCTCTTAACCTTCCAGCACCGGGCAGGCGTCACCCCCTATACATCATCTTACGATTTAGCAGAGAGCTGTGTTTTTGATAAACAGTTGCTTGGGCCTATTCACTGCGGCTGACTGAAAGCCAGCACCCCTTCTCCCGAAGTTACGGGGTCATTTTGCCGAGTTCCTTAACGAGAGTTCTCTCGCTCACCTGAGGCTACTCGCCTCGACTACCTGTGTCGGTTTGCGGTACGGGTAGAGTATGATTAACGCTAGAAGCTTTTCTTGGCAGTGTGACGTCACTAACTTCGCTACTAAACTTCGCTCCCCATCACAGCTCAATGTTATAGAATTAAGCATTTAACTCAATTCACACCTCACTGCTTAGACGTGCACTTCCAGTCGCACGCTTTAGTTAGCCTACTGCGTCCCTCCTTCACTACATACTCTAGTACAGGAATATCAACCTGTTGTCCATCGGATACACCTTTCGGTCTCTCCTTAGGTCCCGACTAACCCAGGGCGGACGAGCCTTCCCCTGGAAACCTTAGTCTTACGGTGGACAGGATTCTCACCTGTCTTTCGCTACTCATACCGGCATTCTCACTTCTATGCGTTCCAGCGCTCCTCACGGTACACCTTCTCCACACATAGAACGCTCTCCTACCATACCTATAAAGGTATCCACAGCTTCGGTAAATTGTTTTAGCCCCGGTACATTTTCGGCGCAGGGTCACTCGACTAGTGAGCTATTACGCACTCTTTGAATGAATAGCTGCTTCTAAGCTAACATCCTAGTTGTCTGTGCAACCCCACATCCTTTTCCACTTAACAATTATTTTGGGACCTTAGCTGGTGGTCTGGGCTGTTTCCCTTTCGACTACGGATCTTAGCACTCGCAGTCTGACTGCCGACCATAATTCATTGGCATTCGGAGTTTATCTGAGATTGGTAATCCGGGATGGACCCCTCACCCAAACAGTGCTCTACCTCCAAGAATCTTAATGTCGACGCTAGCCCTAAAGCTATTTCGGAGAGAACCAGCTATCTCCAAGTTCGTTTGGAATTTCTCCGCTACCCACAAGTCATCCAAGCACTTTTCAACGTGCCCTGGTTCGGTCCTCCAGTGAGTTTTACCTCACCTTCAACCTGCTCATGGGTAGGTCACATGGTTTCGGGTCTACGACATAATACTAATGCGCCCTATTCAGACTCGGTTTCCCTACGGCTCCGTCTCTTCAACTTAACCTCGCATCATATCGTAACTCGCCGGTTCATTCTACAAAAGGCACGCTCTCACCCATTAACGGGCTCGAACTTGTTGTAGGCACACGGTTTCAGGTTCTATTTCACTCCCCTCCCGGGGTGCTTTTCACCTTTCCCTCACGGTACTGGTTCACTATCGGTCACTAGAGAGTATTTAGGGTTGGGAGATGGTCCTCCCAGATTCCGACGGGATTTCTCGTGTCCCGCCGTACTCAGGATACTGCTAGGTATAAAGACTATTTCGAATACGAGGCTCTTACTCTCTTTGGCTGACCTTCCCATGTCATTCTTCTATAATCTTTAAGTCCACATTGCAGTCCTACAACCCCGAAGAGTAAACTCTTCGGTTTGCCCTCCTGCCGTTTCGCTCGCCGCTACTCAGGCAATCGCTTTTGCTTTCTCTTCCTGCAGCTACTTAGATGTTTCAGTTCACTGCGTCTTCCTCTACCTATCCTTAACAGATAGGAGTACTAGCCATTAGCTAGTGGGTTCCCCCATTCGGACATCTCTGGATCGTCGCTTACTTACAGCTCCCCAAAGCATTTCGTCGTTTGTCACGTCCTTCTTCGGCTTCTAGTGCCAAGGCATCCACCGTGCGCCCTTATTAACTTAACCTTATTTTTGGTCTTGCGACCTAAACTCTTTAAATATTTACAGCGTTTCGGTTTATTTTCTTGTTACTATTTGATATAGATATTCAATTTTCAATGTTCAATCTTAACACCCTTACAGTGTTAATGGAGCCTAGCGGGATCGAACCGCTGACCTCCTGCGTGCAAAGCAGGCGCTCTCCCAGCTGAGCTAAGGCCCCACAAGACCTCTCAAAACTAAACAAGACCAACGTACAGGTTTCCATTTCCTTAGAAAGGAGGTGATCCAGCCGCACCTTCCGATACGGCTACCTTGTTACGACTTCACCCCAATCATCTATCCCACCTTAGGCGGCTGGCTCCTTACGGTTACCTCACCGACTTCGGGTGTTACAAACTCTCGTGGTGTGACGGGCGGTGTGTACAAGGCCCGGGAACGTATTCACCGCGGCGTGCTGATCCGCGATTACTAGCGATTCCGACTTCATGTAGGCGAGTTGCAGCCTACAATCCGAACTGAGACTGGCTTTAAGAGATTAGCTTGCCGTCACCGACTCGCGACTCGTTGTACCAGCCATTGTAGCACGTGTGTAGCCCAGGTCATAAGGGGCATGATGATTTGACGTCATCCCCACCTTCCTCCGGTTTATTACCGGCAGTCTCGCTAGAGTGCCCAACTCAATGATGGCAACTAACAATAGGGGTTGCGCTCGTTGCGGGACTTAACCCAACATCTCACGACACGAGCTGACGACAACCATGCACCACCTGTCACCTCTGTCCCGAAGGAAAACTCTATCTCTAGAGCGGTCAGAGGGATGTCAAGACCTGGTAAGGTTCTTCGCGTTGCTTCGAATTAAACCACATGCTCCACCGCTTGTGCGGGCCCCCGTCAATTCCTTTGAGTTTCAACCTTGCGGTCGTACTCCCCAGGCGGAGTGCTTAATGCGTTAGCTGCGGCACTGAGTCCCGGAAAGGACCCAACACCTAGCACTCATCGTTTACGGCGTGGACTACCAGGGTATCTAATCCTGTTTGCTCCCCACGCTTTCGAGCCTCAGCGTCAGTTACAGACCAGAGAGCCGCTTTCGCCACCGGTGTTCCTCCATATATCTACGCATTTCACCGCTACACATGGAATTCCACTCTCCCCTTCTGCACTCAAGTTAAACAGTTTCCAAAGCGTACTATGGTTAAGCCACAGCCTTTAACTTCAGACTTATCTAACCGCCTGCGCTCGCTTTACGCCCAATAAATCCGGATAACGCTCGGGACCTACGTATTACCGCGGCTGCTGGCACGTAGTTAGCCGTCCCTTTCTGGTAAGTTACCGTCACAGTGTGAACTTTCCACTCTCACACTCGTTCTTCTCTTACAACAGAGCTTTACGATCCGAAAACCTTCTTCACTCACGCGGCGTTGCTCGGTCAGGGTTGCCCCCATTGCCGAAGATTCCCTACTGCTGCCTCCCGTAGGAGTCTGGGCCGTGTCTCAGTCCCAGTGTGGCCGATCACCCTCTCAGGTCGGCTATGTATCGTCGCCTTGGTGAGCCGTTACCTCACCAACTAGCTAATACAACGCAGGTCCATCTCTTAGTGATGCATTTGCACCTTTCAAATCAACATCATGCAATGTCGACTTTTATGCGGTATTAGCTATCGTTTCCAATAGTTATCCCCCGCTAAGAGGCAGGTTACCTACGCGTTACTCACCCGTTCGCAACTCATCCGCTCGGTGCAAGCACCAAGCTTCAGCGTTCTACTTGCATGTATTAGGCACGCCGCCAGCGTTCATCCTGAGCCAGGATCAAACTCTCATTAAAATAATTGTTTGTCTTAAACTCATTCTGTCACTGACAGATTTATTGTTTTTTTATTGTTCAGTTACTACAACTTTCATTGTAGCGCCCTGCACATTGGTTCGTCTTGTTCAGTTTTCAAAGGTCTTTGTTGCTCTCGCGCGACAACTATATTAGTATATCATGACCTACTCTTACTGTCAA
>NZ_KV812023.1 GCF_001813295.1 Streptococcus sp. HMSC072G04 | reverse complement strand
TAAACTCTTGGTCTACTTTGGCATCAAAGTCATATTTCTTATTCACAGAATTCGTGAAACCATCGTTGACTAATTCATAACCTTTGCGTTTAAATGCTGAAATCTTACCATCTGTGCTGTAATCAATTGCTTCACCGGATTTACCATTGACCACATCACGATCTAATTCCACATTGCCTTTTTCGTTGACATATTTGATGATCGCTTTTTGAGCATCTTTCACGTATGTTAC